>CAWBRF010000029.1:0-265875 GCA_963791075.1 uncultured Planctomycetia bacterium | reverse complement strand
CACAACGCAGTTCTACACGGCCCTCGCCCGCTTTCGCCCGCGAGGCAAAGGTTGCTCAATGAGCCGGGACAGCGCTCGACGCATTGGTCGCCCGCGGTATAATGTCGAAGGAGGAACGCGACCTGCGGTATAACTTGATCAAGGCGGCGCTTGGCCATAACATGGGGTTCGATGCTAACGAAAGAACAAACCCCGCGTACTTCGACTACGATCCGAAAACGGACCAGTATCGTCTCAAGCCGGGCTTGGTGGCGGACGCGGGCACAACCGTGTTTATAACATCAGCGGTGTGGGCAGCAATACCGGGTGTGAGTGCGCGGTCCAGACGCTGATGCTCGAGGGCTTGCGCAACTTGCGAAGACCCTTGGAAAAGCCGCGGACTTGGACAAGGCATGTGCCGGCAAGAGCCTGGCGGAGTTGTTTCCAAGTAAACGGAGCAGCCAATTTCAGAGCTACAGCGAAAACGAAGCCACTGGGCTCGATCCCGCGAGCTTCATTCCCGGAGACCGCGTTCGGATGCCGAACCACAAATTCGTTCCCGGCGTGGACGCCAGTGGTCTTCAGGGGTCGAATGTGATTTACGCGGGAACGGGCGGCGACGGCACGCCGCTGTTCGTGCATATGGACGGCGCCACGGTGGAAACTCCGTCCCAAATGCGAACGACCGTCCAGGGGTATTCGCCAGCCAGCAGGCAGGATTCGAACATTCTCAATTACAAGTTCACGCAGCGTTACCGCCCCAGGTTTCCGCCCTGCTTACAGTAATGAGGAGCAAATGGTGCAATTCAGTCGCTTATCGGTCGCGGTGCAAGCGGGCGCACGATGCCTGACGGGGCATCCAGGGGCAGTGCGTCTTGGCCTGCCGGCGCTGCTGCTCCTGGCGGCAAATTGTTGCGCTGTTTCCCTACCGGCCCAGCAGCCTGCTTCGGGTGCGAAGCACGAATCGCGCATCGTGAAATCATCCCAGAAAGGGGCCCTCAACGCCGACGCGATGGTCGAGGCCCTGGCCAACCACAACCCAGTTCCGAAGCTTGCCGGGCCGGATCACTCGATTCCGGTTTTTGACAAGAAATACGACTGGTCGGAACAAGAAAGGATTCGGAAGGCGATCCCCGCGCTCGTTGACCGCGCCGAAGACGCCTGGCCCGAGCTTGTCGCGCACCTCGATGACGAGCGGTACTGCACGACTGCGATCACAGTGGATGACTACACATACAACTTTACCGTGGGCGAGATATGTCGCGAATTGTTGGGAGAAATCTGGCCAAGGCGTATTTTCAGAACCTTCGTCCCTTGACAGTTATTGTCTACGCCAGGCTTGGTCGGCCGGAGATTGCGCGGGACAGGAAGGAGCTCAAGTCGTGGTGTGGGGAACGGGCCAAGAAGCCTCTGTACGAACTGCAAATTGAAATGTGCCGATGGGCGATTGCCGAGTTGAACGCAGCCGATTTTGGCCACTGGGTATCCGGCCTAAGGCGGCGGGCGTGGCTCGCCGCCATTGAGGCCCAAATCGGGTCCCTCCAAAAGTCCAAGAAATCCGTTCCCTTCAGCGGCTTTGGGCCGGAGGAACTGGTTCCGTATTCCCGTGAACGGGCGGCGGGGCTGCGGAAGGAAAAACGCTGACCTTCGGGCCGAGGGCAACATATGGCGCCGTTCAATCCTTTATCGACCGCGAGGCAAGCGGATTCACGGCCTCCGGCGCGGCGTCTAGCGACTATACGTCTCGGACTTAAGGTGCTGCTGTGTTTTTGCCTTTTCGACTGCAACAGTACGGCGGCGGTGAAGCCGGCAATTTCCCCGGCGCCTCCTGCGGGACTGCGGTTGCAAATTCGCCGCTTGCCGAACGGCGACGAGCAGCCGAATATCGTAACGATCGCCGAGGAGTTGGAAAACACGTCGCGGCGCCCGCTTCTCGTTGAGAAGGAGTCCTGGAGTCGCGAGTCTGTCCGTCACGGGGGAGTGGCGCGTTGTCGGCGGCCGCCGTGAACTGACGCGCTATGTCAGGCCGAGGGAGCCAACCTCGCTTCCCGGCGGTTCATGGTTAGGCGGTTTCTCCGGACACGGTGGCCCGCCAAACCCGCAAATCCTTACACCCGGGGAGAAAATCGGCGGCTCGTTCACGATGACGTTTTTCGAATCGGGACGGTATCGGCTGGAAAGCGAGTGGACCGTGCTGTGCGGCGACAGCCGCGAGAAACTGGCGGAGTGCAGGGTCCGCTCTAGCCTTGAAATCGAAGTGCCAGAGGGCACATACGACGCGCCGGCGGGGGTTGAAGTGCATGAGAAATAATCTGCGGCAGTTGCACATGGGGCGGCCACCGAGGTTGAGCATCCTGCCTTGGGTCCTAAATCTGGCGCGATCGGCGCGTCTGAAGGCTTGCGCGCCGCGGCGTGGCGCCGCTGCTCTCTGAGATCAAACATGGACACTCCCCGGTAAACGGTTGCACGCCAACGAAAGAATCTCCCCATGACCACGCCCGAAATCGCCCGTCTGCACCAAAGGATCGACGAACTCGTGGAAAAGCTCGGCGAGCTCAACGGGACCGTGGCCAAAAGCCTGGCGGCCTGCGAATCGTGCCGCCCCTTCGTCCTCGGCGGCGACGGCCGGCCCTCGTTCTCCGATCGCGTCGGCGAAGTCCAGCAAAACGTCGCCGAAACCCGCCAGGAATTGAGCGAGCGAATCGCCGACCTGAGCATGGAAATCATGGTCCTCAAGTCGGTCCGCGAAATCGGCGGCCGGTTGTTCTGGTCCGGCATCGGCGTGGCCGGAACGATCTCCGGCACCGTCGTCGGCATGCTCTTGAAGTGGTGGCTGGACGCGGGGAAGTAGCGAAGAGGGATTGGCGATTCTCAATCGCCGCGAGAATTCGAGGGTGGCCCCGATAGCTCGGCTATCGGGGTGCCGAAGGCACAAGAGGGCTGCCGCGACGGCTGAGAAGCCTCCTGCGGCTTCGCCGCCCCGATAGGCAAGCTATCGGGGCCACCCATGATCGCCAATAATCCGTTACTGCACCCGCCGTCGGCATTCATCTTGTCTTTCTAGATAAACATACTGTAGAATAATGCGTCTCCCCGAGCACTGTCCTACAGGAAATCATCGCGAATGAACGCCGATAAGAAACCGCCTGCCGCCCAGGGGGAGGAATCTCGCTGGTCCACCGCCTCCGTCCATGGCGGCGAGGATCACGCCAAGCCGCATGATGCGCTGACCGATCCGATCTTTTCCTCCTCAACGTTCACCTTCGCCGACACGGCGTCGCTGATTGAGTTCATCGTCCAGAAGCAGCCGCGAAACGAATACGCGCGCTATGGAAACCCCAACGAGCAGACGGTCGAGCGGAAGCTGGCGGTCTTGGAAGGGGCGGAGGCGTGCGTCCTTTACGCCAGCGGGATGACGGCGATTGCCGGACTGCTCTTGGCCAAGCTTCGCCCGGGAGACGAAATTGTCCTTTTCGACGAGTGCTATATCCGCACGCGGGATTTTTGTCTGGAGGAATTGTCTCGCCTCGGCATCGTCACGCGGCTGGTCCCGGCGGGCGACTACGGCCGCTTGGAGGCCGCAATTACGCCGGCCACGCGGCTCCTGTTCAGCGAATCGCCGACGAATCCGCACCTGGGAGTGGTCGATCTGGAGCGATTTGTCGAGATTGCCCGCCGGCGGGGCGTCGAGACGGCGGTCGACGCCACCCTGGCGACGCCGTACAACGTCCGGCCGCTGGAGTTCGGCGTCGATTTCGTGCTGCACTCCTGCACGAAGTATTTGGGCGGGCACAACGACCTGCTGGCGGGGGCCGTCTTGGGCGCGGCGGAGAAATTGGCGCCGCTGCGGAAGTTTCGCGGCCTGGCCGGCTTGATCAACAGCCCGCACAACGAGCATCTCCTCACCCGCGGACTGAAGACCTTTGCCCTGCGGATGCAGCGGCACAACGAGAATGGCCAGGCGGTCGCGGAGTTCTTGCACAACCACCCCCGCGTGGAGCGGGTCTATTATCCCGGTCTGCCGAGCGATCCCCAACACGAGTTGGCGGCAAGGACGATGCGGGGATTTGGCGGCGTGGTGACCTTCAACGTGAAGGGCGCCGATTGGCGGCGGACCGCCGACGTGGTCGAACGCGCTGCGGATTTTCCGCTTGGCGGCGAGTCTCGGCGGCGTCGAGTCGCTCGTCGAGCAGCCAATGGTGCTGAGCTACTACGAACTCAGCCCGGAGCGGCGAAGCGAACTTGGCATTCCCGACAACATGATCCGGCTTGCTTGCGGCATTGAGGACCCGGAGGACCTGATCGCCGATCTGGCCCAGGCATTGCAACGGTGAATGTTTTTGTCTTGCGCGGCATGGCGGGCGGTTGGAGTTTCGGCGGAATTTACGCGCATGTTTCCGTCTCCCGGCAAGTGAAGCTGTGCCCAAAAGTCAGTGCGAAACTCGGCTTGCCAATCCCTAATTCCCAGTCCCTAATCCCTGCCCCTGCGTGGGTCTGACAATTTCGACTGGCGCGATCTGCGGGGTTTGGGTAAAATGCCGAGGTAGTCGTTTTCCAACCCTCGGTCCCAAGCAAGGAGCGCCGGATGAGCCAGTCGCCGCGAGTGCCGCCCGAAGAGTTCGTCGAGTCAATGCGAGGAGAGATGGAACAGTATCTCAAGCAGGTCATGGAGGCCGTCGACCAGGCGTCCGACGGCGAGTGGATCGCCGGCAGCGAGGAGCAGGTTCGCGACATTGCCGCAGCAATGCGGCAGCGGATTTTCGAGCAGGCCGTGCAGAAGCGAATCGATGCGGCGGAAGCCGCTTTTCCCCCCTCCGCACGATCCGGCGACGGGGAAGCGGCTGGCGGATAAAGGCCGTCAGTCGCGGAGCGTGGTCACGATCAACGGCAAGATCGAAACCCAGCGACGCTGGTGGTTCGGCCGCGGCAGCGGCAGCGTCGCGCCGGCGGATGAGATTCTCGATCGCCGCGGGGCGACGATCACGCCCGGCGTCATCGGAATGGCCTGCCGCGTGAACTTGTCGGCCAGCAGTTTCGTCAAGGCGGCCGCGGTGCTGGAGCGCACGGCGCAGGTGAAGCTCAGCGGCGAGCGCTTGCGGCAAGAGGTCGAAGCGGCCGGACGCCGCGTCTTGCAGGCGCAGCAGAGCGACGCCATCAAGGCGGCGTGGCGTGCGGAGGACTGCGCTCTGCCGGAGGAGGGCGAAACAGGCAAGAAAACCCGCGTTTACACGGGCTGCGACGGAGTCATGGTCCCGGTCGTCACCGAAGCCGAGAAGGTGAAGCGCCGCGAGAAGGTCAAGGCGAAGCGCGCCGCGCGGGAAAGAAGCGTCGGCCCTTGCCGCCGCGAAAGCGCGGCGCGGACAACGCCTGGAAGGAGTTCAAGGTCGCGTTCTTCTACAGCGAGGACGCCAAGCATCAGCACGTCGCCTTCACGCACGGCAATCACATCAACGCGGGGACGCTCCTGCGCCGCGAGGCGGACAGGCTGCGGTTCCGCGAGGCCGACGAGCGCGTGGGGTTGGTGGACGGAGCGGTCTGGATTCGCGACCAGATGGAACTCCACTTCGCGGAGTTGGACGCCTTGGGCTTGGACTTCTATCACTTGAGCGAAAACGTGCACCGCGCGCGGCGCAAGGTTTTCGGCGAGGAGGCGCCCGAGGGGCGGGCATGGGCCGACGAGTTGATGCACCTGTTCAAGCACGCGGGCTATTCGGCGGCCTGGGAAAAAATTGTCCAGTGGCGAGCCGCCTTGAAGGGCAAGGCGAAGCGCGAGGCGGCGGACCGGTTGATGAAGTTCGTCTCTTTGCGGAAGGAGATGATTCGTTATCCGGCGTTTCGGGAGCGCGGTTGGCAGATCGGCAGCGGGCCGACCGAATCCCAGTGCAAGCTCTGCACAAAACGGCTCAAGGGCTACGGTCGCCGCTGGGACCGTCCCAACGCCACGGCGGTGGCGGCCTTGGACGCCCTGGACCGAAACGGCCAATGGCGGCAAGTGTGGCCAAACGCCTGCCCCGCCGCCGTTTAAGGCCGCCAGGAAGTTTGGTCACACACCCCTGCGTCCGCCGCTTGACTTCCGCGGGACGAGCCGTTACCCTGCGGTCGGGTTTGTCGCTGAGGAGGCTTCCGTATGATCGCCTGCATCTGTCCCGGCTGTGGAAGCAAGTTGGAGGCGAAGAATCGTCTCGCCGGTCGGACGGTAAAGTGTCCGAAGTGCGGCGGTCCGGTGGAAATTCCCGCCCTGCCGTCCGCTGCCCCTTCCCCGACGGCGCCGGCCGACGCCTCCCCTCCGCCGGCCGTTCACGACATTGACGCCGGCAGCCTTCCGCCGCTGCAAAGGCCGGCGCGGCTGGACCGGCAGAATCACTACGCGATCTGCGACTCCGCCCGGGTGGCGGCCGTTTGGGAGAACAACGGCAAGGGGTGGATGTTGAAGACCGACGCCGGCCTGGCCAGCGCCGCGCGCAACCCCGAGCAACTCCCTCAGGAGGGCAATTTCAAGCTGATCGAGTTGAAGCTGAAGGCGGGCGCGGATGGCCGGCATCTGGTCGGAATCGTCGTTTTTCAGTTGGCCCAGCGTTGGGCGATGACGAATCTCGATCGCAACGACGACCGCATCTTGACGGCGGTCACCGGCCACGCTTCCTTGAATCGCCCGCAGAAGGACGCCGTCCGCAAATTGATCCACGAGCAATTCATGCGCGAGGTCTGGGAGAAGTCGCACGCGGTGATGGACTATCTCAACAACGCCGACTATCACTCGCCGGGCGCGGGGGAATAACAACTCGGGGTTTTCCAGCGTTTCAGTGCGGCAGGACGCCACCCGCCGTCACACATTGGCGTTTCCAGATCGCGAGGCCTTTGCATCTTGCGTAACCGTTCGCCCGAGAACAACGTACGCCCCCGTTTCCACCCTAATCGCCTCCTCGATTAGGAGTTCTGTTATCGGCCTCTCGGCGCCAATTCACACGCTTTGCCGCTCATCAGCACGATGATGTTGAACACCTCCTGCTTTTCCAGGATGGCAAGGGGCGTTGGGGCAGCCGCCACCTCCGGATTGTTCTTGTTCCAGAAGTGGACAACGTAATACCACTTTTGCTCCCCCATCCTGGCGTAGTCTTTCGGCGGGTATCCCTCAGTAAAATGCTCTAGCTTCACATATCTCAGAATCCAGTTTGAACGATCGCCCTGCGCGACGTGCGATTCAAGAACCAGCCGCGCCATCTGAGTCGCCTTCTGGGGAGAGACGGGAATTGGTTCCTCGCCCAAGGGATTCCACGCTGGAATCTTCTTGAACAGTTCTCCGGTTACCGAGGACTCGTAGCACCTCCCGTGATAGCGACTGGTGATGCATAGCTTGAGATCGTCGAGATCGCTCTGAGCAACCCCCCGGCCCGCAACGAGAAGAGCAATACCGGCCACGATTATGGCTTTCATCTTTTTCCTCAGAGCGCCAGGGTCGAGCGACCGCCGCCGGCAGGGGCGGTAATGTGCGTATCTACGTTCGTGCTGACCCTTTCGCCACGGTAGCAGCCGCGGACGCGCTTGGCAAGGGGAATGTCGAGGCAATCGGCGGGTTTCTTCGCGGATTCTGGTGGGCTCGTTGCGATCGGCCACCGTGCAACCTACGCCGCGCGCGCCAACCGGTCGATTTCCGCCTCCTCCGCCGACGGATCCAATAATTTCGCCGCGACCGCGTGCGCGCGGCGGCTGCACTCGGCCAGCGCCGTGTGCCGCGGGTCGGCGGCGTCAAAACGGCGAATGCCGAGATAATCCAACACGCTCGGCGTCCCAAAACCCTTGCCGCCGCGGACGCTGTGTGCGGCGACAAGTGCGCCGATCGCCGCGCTGTTGAGCACGGCGCAAGAGTAATGCGCCTCGTCCGCCGATCCGCAGGCCGCCAAAACGCACGTCTCCTGCGGAACGACCGGCCGGCGGCCCAAGAGCGGATCGTCGATCGCCTCGACCACGGCCGCGTTGATCCGCCGATCCATCCGCCGCCAAACCACCTTCACCGCGGCCAGCGTGTACTCGCCGACGTTGTACATCGAATAAAAGGCGTGCCGCCCTTGATAGCGGCGGTAGGCCGCCCGGGCGACGAGCGTCGCCCTGAACTCGTGCAAGTAGCGGTGCGTGAGGGGGTAGTCCCGCCGCATCACCGTTTCTTCAATGCCCGCGCGCACGTGCGGGTCTTGGGCAAGGAGGATATGCGCCGCGGCCGCGCCGACCACCGCCGCACGTCGCCCCAGCGGAGGAGCGGATAGAGCAAGTCCGGCTCGACGAGATGCTCGCCGACGGGGACGTTCCGCTTCGCCCTTGCGGCGAGGTTGCGCACTGCGCACGGCGTCGCCCTCGTTGGCGAGCAGTTCGAGCCAGTAGATCGCGTTGGCCCCGCCGCTGTTGGCCCCGAGGTGGGCCGTGTAATCGGACGGTCCCGCGGAGAGATCGGCGGCGTCCACCGCTTCCGGCTGAATCGACCACGGCGAGCCGGGCCGCTCGCGATCGATCGGACGGGCCGTCGTGCGGCGCTGCTGCGGCGGGCCGCCGCGCGGGCCGGGCGTCCAGACGACGTAGGGGACCGGATACTCCGTCGGCGAGCCCTTCGTCAAGGCGATCGTGGCAGTCCAATTGGCCGCCCCGGGAAACGGCTTGATCGCCGCCATGTCGTTCAACGCGATCGACGCAAAGCGGCGCGCCTTCCGGCCCGAGGCGAAAGCGGCGGAAGCCGTCGCCGGCCGCTTTGCTCTGAAACAAGGTTTGCGTGACGACCATCCCCAGGCGGCCGCCGGCGGCGAGGAAGCGGTCGGCGGCCCGATAGAGCACGAGCATGGACAGGTCCTTCTTGGCCCCGCCGTGCCGGGCCGCCGAGGCCGAGAGCGAAAACAGTCCGTAACGCTCCCACAGCGGCCTGGTCGCCAGGCGATACGGCTCGGGCAGGTTGTCCCAGGCGATCCACGGCGGATTTCCGACGACATACTCGAAACTCCCTGCCGCTTCCTCGACGCCGTCCAGAATTGCATCCGCCAGAAACACCGGCGGCTCGATCGCCGCATCGGCGGGAAACAGGTCGGCCGTGGCCAGCAAGCAGTTCGCCCGGGCGGTCATCACCGCCAAGGGATTAAGATCGAGGCCGACGACGCGGTCGAGAATCCGCCGATCGAGCCCTGAATTTTCCCGCAAGCGGCGGATGGCAGCCATCAGGAAGGTCCCCGATCCGCACGATGGATCCAAAAGCCGACCGCTCGCCCCAGCGCGATAGCCAACCCGATCGAGCACGTGGTCGGCCAGCCAGTCGGGCGTGTAGTATTCTCCCAGGGCGTGCCGCAGCTTTCGCGGGAAGAGGGCCTGGTGGAACTGCCGAAAGACATCGCGACCCTCGCGCGCGGCGCGGAGAAACATCTCCCCGGGACAGCGCTCCAATTGGCCGGCCAATTTGCCGACGGCCTGCTCGATTTCGTCCGACCACGCCGCTGCATGCGAGGCGGACAATTCGCCGCACGCTTTGCCGTCGGGCAGCAAGCTCCGCAGCAGGGGGCCGGACTCCAGCCGTTCGATTTCCGCCCGCAGCCGCCGTTGCCGTTGGGCCTGGCTCAGCGCGGCCGCAACTGAGGGCTTTCCGCTGACGATCGCCACGCCTTCGGCAGTGACCAATTTCACGACCAGCAGATACCAAGTTTGCAAAGCGAGCGGCGCCGCGGGAACAGTGGCAGAGCCGGCGCCGCCGCGCCGCTCGAGCGCCTCGACCGCCTGGCAGGTCATCGGCGACTTGGCATGAAAGTCCGCCGCCAGCCGCGCCGCCAACGATGTCGAGTTTGTTCCTTCCCGACGCGTTGCCTGCTTGCTGGCCATGCGGACAATTGTCCCGCCGCCGGCCGGCGAAGGCAAGAGGAACGAGGGACTGCCCTGATCGCTAGAGCATTTTCGCACGGCGCCGTAGCGTCCTCGTGGGTGCCATGCCCACGCTTGCGTGGGCATGTTCCTCACATCCAGCCTCATGCCCACGCAAGCGTGGGCATGGCACCCGCCACTGTTCCGCGAAAAGACTTCCTACCCCTTCACTTCTTCACCACCACGAAGCCTTTGGAAAAGGCGTCGCCGAAGACCAGACCGAAGCGGGCATCCGGTTCCGCGTTGGCGACCGTCTGCCGGCAGGCCGTGCAGCAGAAGCCAACGTCGATCACGCCAACCTTGATCGTCGGAATGCTCGCATTGAGCGCCTTGCCCGTGAACGGACACGCAACCTGCTTCGCCTGATGCGTCGCCGCCAGTTGATAATTGGCGTTGACCGCGTATCGGGCCGGGTCGGCCTGAAACACGGCAATGCACTTCGGGGAGCAGAAATACAGCCTCGCCCCCTCGTAATCAATCGACACCGAGCGGTCGATCGGCCGGCCCGTCACCGGGCAAACCTGCGACGGGTCGCTCGCCGATTCCTTCGACTTGCCATATACGGGCACAATTCCCTGGGGCGCCCAGGTGGAAACCAACAACAATGCGGCAATGAGATAAATTCGCATGGATGTCATCTCGTCGAAATTTTCGCAGGCGCGGCGGGGATCGAAAGATCTCCGGCCGCTACAGGGGAATTATTCGGCGGCGAAGATCGGAGTCAATCACGACAAAATGGGGGGGAGGCGTCGGAATCGCCCGGTCCAATCGCCGATTCCTGCACTTTTTTCCCTCGCCTACCGCTTCTCGGCGTCGGCCAGACCGGCGGGTTTCGCTGCCGCCGGGCGCTTCTCCTCGCCTGAGCGGCCCACGGGCGATTCCTCCCAGGGAAGCAAATGAACCGTGTGCGAAGCCGCGGGCTTCGGTTCGTCGATCCGCTGCAACTTCAAGTCCGTAACGATGACTTCGGAAATGGTTCGCGCCCCCATCGCCTCGTTGATTTGCTCCAGCAGTTGCCGCTTCAAGTCGTGTACGCCCGGGTCGTCGAAGTCGCCGCCGTGAGCCTTGCGAAGCAGTTCTTCGACGGATTCCTGGATGTGGCGTTTGTGGGCGTTCAACCGCCATCGGGCCGCCGTGTCGGGCGGTTCCAACAAGGCGACGTGCAAGGAGAAGTCGGCCCGGGCGATCCGGCCGCCCTCGGACCGATCGGCCTCGAAATGATACTCCCCCAGGGCAACCTCCGGGCTGGCCGGCGGTTCCGCCCGCGGCAGGAGCCGCAGATAGGCGAAGGTTGCCGCGTGCAGGGCCAGCGACAGGCCGACGACGACCAGCAGCCACTTCAGCGAGACGGAGCGTGGAAAGAGCGATGTTTTGGGAGTTGCGGCCGGTTGTTCGGTCGGTTCCGCATCTTCTTCCGACTTTTTGGTTGGTTTTTCCGCCATCGGATTTCCCCGGCGATTGGAGCAAAACGGCAGACGCGGCCAGTCCGCGGGCCTCGAAAGTCTAGCTTACGGGGTGAGAACCGCTCCAGCCCTCACCATAACCCTCTCCCGGGGGAGAGGGAACCGAAGACGAGCAAGAAATAAAATTGGGGCCTCGAACGTGCCACGTTCCGTAGTGGCGAGCCAACCGGTAAGGGCAAGGTAACCAGAATGACTTTAATACGTCGGAGGCCCCACGGGCCAGTTTTGCTCATTGGCAAACCTCAGCTTGCCGCGTCCTCGTAACGCATCCGACGTGCCAATCGCGCCAAGTCACGGCTCGATCGGCGAAGTCGCGTCATAAGTTCTTGCTGCGTAATGTATTGTGATCTATGCCTGCGATTCGCGGATCAGCGGTCCCTAAAGCCGGCCAGCCGCCAGTGTGTATCATCTTGCAACAGCGGGTGCATTACATTGAGACTCCCAGCCTGTTAGAATCGGTGAAACCTTTCCCCGCGTTGCTGCGTAGTTGTAGTTACGGGTATTCCCAGTCCCGCTCTCCCTCGCTTGACAAGCTCGTGGCTGAAAACCCTGTTGCCATCGGACCTTACGTTTGCGGCCGCGGTCAGCCGTTGCTGATTATCGCCGGCCCTTGCGTGATCGAGGACCGAGCCGGCACGTTGGCCATCGCAAGGCGATTGCGACAGATCGCCGACGAGCTGGGCGTTTCGCTGATCTTCAAGGCGTCGTTCGACAAGGCCAACCGCACGAGCGTCGATTCGTATCGGGGACCCGGCATGGCTGGGGGGTTGGCGGTCTTGCGGGAAGTGAAAGAATCCACCGGCCTGCCGACGACGACGGACATCCACCTGCCGGAACAGGCGGCGGCGGTCGCCGAGGTATGCGACCTGCTGCAAGTGCCCGCCTTTCTTGCCCGGCAGAGCGACATTTTGGCGGCCGCCGGCGGGACGGGCCGGCCGGTCCACGTGAAGAAGGGACAGTTTCTCGCCCCCTGGGACATGGCGCACGTCGTCGCCAAGCTCGAGGCCGCCGGCTGTCGCCGCATCCTCCTCGGCGAGCGGGGGACCTTCTTCGGCTACGGCCGGCTGGTCAGCGACATGCGATCCATTCCCCAGATGCAGGCCCTTGGGGTCCCGGTCGTCTTCGACGCGACGCACAGCGTCCAGGAGCCGGGCGGTCTTGGGGCCGCCACCGGCGGAAATCGGGCAATGGTCGAACCGTTGGCCCGGGCGGCCGTGGCGCTGGGCGTCGATGGCTTGTTCTTCGAGACCCATCCCGACCCCGACGCCGCCCCGAGCGACGGTCCGAACATGATCCCGCTGGACCAGTTTTCCGACCTCCTGCGGCGGCTGCTGACCATTCGCCAAACGATAGAAAGACTGTGATGAAGCACGGGCGTCCGTTGTTGGGAATGTTGATCGCACTGTTGGCGACGCTTGGTTGCGGCAACAGCGACCAGCCCGCGCGCACGGCCGGGCCCGAGACGGCCGCGGTCGACGAGGGCGCGACCCAGTGGCACGACGAGCTCTTGACCTACGCGGTGAACAATCTCAATCGCCTGGAGGAGTTCGACGCCGGCGACATGCTGCCGCAGATCGTCCGCAGGATCGAGGCGCTGCAACGGCAAGACGCGGCGTCCTGGGACCCGAAGACCGACGGTCTTGCCGCCAGTTGGCCCGAGCCGGACATGCTTCGGCAGGTCGTCAACCGTTTGAACCAATGGGTCCCGACGCAACCGCCGCCGAGCGCTTGGCGACTCGATCCGATGGCGGCGCAATTGCCGGCCTCGGTCAAGGAGCTTCCGCAGGTCGAATCGTTGGGAAAGATGGAATTTTCGTCTTACGACGGTTTCGCCCTGCAAGAGGCCGTCTGGCTTCGCGACTTGTCGAATTGGGTCCGCGGCGACAGTGTGGACGATTTGGCGCGAACGCGACGGATGTTTGACTGGGTCGTTCGCAACATTCAGCTCGAACGCGACTGGCGCGATCGCACGCCGCTTCTTCCCTGGGAAATGCTCATGCTCGGCCGCGGCACGGCGAGCGAGCGGGCGTGGCTGTTCATTGTGATGGCGCGGCAGCAGGGCCTGGACGCCGCGATGCTGGCCATCGACGCGTCGGCCGCCGCGCGACCGCACTGCGAAGGCCCCCGTTTCGCTGTCCAATCTGCGGCCGTGGGCGGTCGCCGTGCTGATCGAAGGGAAATTGCACCTGTTTGATCCGGCCTTGGGGTTGCCGATTCCCGCCCCCGGCAAGATCGGCCTGGAGCGCGACGGCCGGCTGGACCTTCGTCCCGCGACGCTGGCCGAGGTTGCCGCCGACGACGGGCTGCTGCGGCGGCTCGACCTGACCGCGATCATGCCCTACCCGCGAAAGTCGGCCGACCTCGATCGCCTCGTGTTTCTCGTCGAAGGCTCGCCGCAGTATTTGGCGAAGCGGATGCAACTGGTCGAGTCGCGGCTGACGGGGAAGCAGAAGACGGCGTTGACCAGCGCGCCACGGCGACGGCCGAGCGATTGCTGGCGGCCGCCGGCGGCAAGGCCTCGGCGCAACTCTGGCTCCTCCCCTACATTTCCTTGCAGCGGCGAATGCAGTCAGTCCGCCGAAGGTTATCGAGCATCTGCGGAGCTTGCTGCCGTTTTACATGATGCGTTTTTCGCCCTTGTGCCGCGGCCGGATATTGCACTTGAAGGGGCAAATGACGGACGAGTCGAGCGTCCGGCCGTACAACCCGGAAGCCCGCGACGCCGAGGGCCGGCCGCTCGCGCCGGATTTTACCGGCTGGGGCGCCACCTCGTTCTACCAGATGGCGCGGCCGTCGAACGAGGAAATGGACGAGATGTTGAAGAGCGACACGCAACGGGCCGCGCAGGAGTTTTTGGGCTATGTCGAGCAGGTGGCGAAGCAGCGATCGCTGCCGCCGGAACAGGCAAAAATTTTGCAGGAACAGGCCAAAATCCGCGCCGCGGAGGTGGCTGGCGGTTTCCGGGAGGCGTATTCCATCGGCAAGTGTTACGCCAGTTATTGGCTGGGCGAGCTTGCGATGGAGCGGGGCAATTATCCGTCGGCGATCGACTATTTCGCGAATCGGACCTTGGCGGTCGCCCCGGACAGTCCCTGGGCCGACGGCGCCCACTACAATCTCGCCCGCGCCTATGAAGCCACCGGGCAGCGGGAGAAAGCGATCCAAGAGTACCAGGCCGTCGGTTCGTCGCCCTCCGCTTACGGCAACGCCCTCCGCGCCCGCTGGCTGAAAGAGCAGAAGCGGTAGGCGATTTCCGGCCCCCCCTCCCGCAGGCGGCAGTTTGCGAAATTGCGGTTGCCCTGGTTCCCCTTTCCCGCATTTCCCTTGGCCTATACTTTCCCAGAGGAGGCCGCCCCCATGGCGAAACAGCCCGTACGCGTCCCGCTGGGATGCAAAGTTCGCTTGAAAGACTACGATGCCGCATCCACCGGCGGGATCAAAAACAAGCGGACGGCGGCGAAGGAACTCGCCGAGAACATCGCCGTCCTCGCCGACCTCGGCTATCGGCTGTACGCCGAGAATCGCCGCTCCCTTCTGCTCGTGCTGCAAGGGATGGACACCGCCGGCAAGGACGGGACGATCCGCCGCGTGATGCAGGGATTCAATCCGCAAAGTTGTCAGGTCACGTCATTCAAGCAGCCCAGCGCGGAAGAGTTGGCCCACGATTTTCTTTGGCGGATCAACCGGGCGGTCCCCCGCCGCGGGGCCATCGGCATTTTCAACCGTTCGCACTACGAAGACGTGCTCGTGGTCCGGGTCCACGAGTTGGCCCCTGCCGCGGAGTGGAAAACCCGTTACCAACGGATCAACGACTTCGAGCGGCTGCTGGTCGAAGGCGGAACCACGCTGGTGAAGATTTTCCTCCACATCAGCAAAAAAGAACAGAAAAAGCGGCTCCAATCGCGGCTGGACGATCCGCAGAAACGATGGAAGTTCTCCCGTGCGGACACGCGCGAGCGGAAGCATTGGAATCAATACCAGCGGGCGTATGAAGCGGTCCTGAGCGAGTGCAACCGCGAGTACGCCCCTTGGCATATCGTGGCCGCCGACCACAAGTGGCATCGCAACTTGCAGGTCAGCCGCATTTTGCGCGAAACCCTGGAAACGATGGACCCGCGATTTCCGCCGCCGGAGAAGGGCCTGGAGCATCTTGTCATCCATTAAGCCGAGCGATAGAGTAAGCGACATGAAGAACGACGCAACATTCCGAAAGAATCCGCTCTATCTGGGCGTGGACATCGGCGGCACCAAGGTGCAAGCCTCGTTGGTCCGCGAATCGGGGGGATCCTCCAACGCGAGCGGCAGCCGACGCCGCGGACCGGCGGGCCCGAACAAGTCCTCGCCGTCGTGGAAAAGGTGATGGAAGACGTGCTCAACAAGGGCAAGGTCGCCGCCGGCGAGCTGACCGCCATCGGCGTCGCTGTCCCCGGGGTGGTCGATCCCGATTCCGCCCGCGTCGTCGTCACGCCGAACATGAGCCTGACCGGGGTGGCCATCGGCGCGCACCTGGAGGGCCGCTTTCACGTGCCCGTCGCCGTGGGCAACGACGGCAACCTCGGCACGCTGGGCGAGACCTGGCTTGGCTCCGCCCGCGGCGCGGGCAGCGCGCTGGGGATCTGGGTGGGCACGGGGATCGGGGCGGGAATGGTGCTGAAGGGGAAGTTGTGGCGCGGCGCCCGCGAATCCGCCGGCGAGATCGGCCACATCGTCATGCAGATCGGCGGTCCGGAGTGCGGCTGCGGCAACCGCGGCTGCTTGGAGGCCTTGGCCAGCCGCACGGCCATCGAACGCGACATCCGCGACGCCCTGGCCGCCGGCCGAACCAGCGTCCTGACCGAAATCACCGGCGGCGACTTGAGCGTCATCCGCAGCGGCTCGATCCGCCGCGCGATTCAGGCCGGCGACGCCCTGGTCTGCGACATCTTACGCCATGCCGCCGAAGTCCTCGGCTACGCCTGTATGACCGTTCGCCACCTCCTCGACCCGGAGGTCATCGTGCTGGGCGGGGGCGTCGTCGAGGCGTGCAGCGATTTCCTCATGCCGATCGTGGAGCACATCGTCGGCAACGACCGCCTCCCCGGCGCCCGCGACGGCGGACAAGTCCGCCTCTCCGCGCTCGGCGACGACGCCGTGGTCCTCGGCGCGGTGGCCCTGGCGCGGAAGCGGGTCGGCCGCAGCCCGTTTAAGAAACGCTTCCACGTCGCCCCGCGGTATCCGGAAATCCTCTCCGCCGGCGGCGGCGAGATCACCGTCGGACGGAAGACCCATCGCCGCGACATCTACATCCACGTCAACGGCAAGGTGAGGAAGCGGGCGAAATCGCTGGGCAAGCCGCGGCATGGCCAGCCGCGTCCGATTCGTCCCAAGGAACTGCGGAAGATCTGCCGCGGCGGCCCGGAAATCCTCTTCATCGGCGGCGGACAGGACGGAAAGGTCGCTCTGAGCGACGAAGCCCAGCAGTATTTGAGCCGGCGGGCGATTCGCCTCGAAGTCTTGCCCACCACGCAGGCCGTGGAAGCCTACAACCGCTCAAAGCAGCGGAAAGCGGCTTTGATGCAGGTGACGCGCTGATCGTGGCGCTGGCAAACTCCCCATTCAGGGTCCCCTCTTCCTTCGTGAGAGGGTCGAGCAGCGGCGCGACGCCGCGGAGGCGGCCAATCGCAAGCGCTGCGCGGAGCGGTTCTGCTTCAGGTGGACGACGGTTCGGAACTGCTCGCGGACGTTCCTCATCGCTTGCGGTTTTACGGCATCGACGATTTTGTTTCCGGTGGACGGGGGAAGGCGTTTGCTGTTCGGATGGCTCGTCGACAAGCGGTGTAGCGAGGCGCAACAGACGATCGCGATCCGCGGCGACGCGCGTTAAACCGCAAGCGGGGGCATCAGCCTAGAAAGCGGGGCGTTTCTCCTCTGTGTGCCATGTTTCCACAACCCCGTAGCCACTTCAAAAACCGCAAGCGCGGCACCAGCCGAGGCGGCTTCCATCTGCCTTGTGCGCCATGTGTCGCAACCTTCTCGGCGGGGTCATCGCCGCCAGCGCCCAGCTTGCGGATTCTTCTCCATTGGGCTGCGGTTGACAGCGCGCGGGAGAATGCGTAAAGTCTGAGGATTGGCCTCGTCTTTGGTCCGACAGGAACCTATCCTGCGGACGGTCAAAAAGAGTGCAAACCTTCCTATCCCCCGACGGTTGACGCCATTTCAAACCGTGCAGAGTAGAAAACGATCATGAACCGCACATGGCCCTTCGTCCTCTCGAATTGGCAATCCCCGAAGCGAAATTCCGACGCGCAGTCGGCCCTCTTTACCCCGTCTTCCCATGACTCCACAAATTCCCTGTTTGCCCCATTGCACTACGAATCGGGGTACGCCTACCCGCTGATTGTTTGGCTTCATGGTCATGGAGGCGACGAGAGGCATCTCCTGCGTGTGATGCCGCTGGTGAGCATGAGAAATTACGTGGCCGTGGCCCCGCGCGGCACAATCGTCGCCGGCCAGGGACCGTCGCCCGCCGAGTGCTACGGCTGGCAACAGTCCGAAGAACATGTCCATGAGGCCGAACAGCGGATTTTCGACGCGATCGAGCTGACGGCCCAACGGTTCCATGTGGACCGACAACGGGTTTTCTTGGGGGGCTTCGACAGCGGCGGGACGATGGCCTTTCGCGTGGCGATGAGCCGGCCCGCCTCATTTGCCGGGGTGCTCTCCCTGGGCGGGGCCTTTCCGACAGGAAGAACCCCTTTGGCAAAATTGACCGAATCGCGCCGTTTGCCCATTTTCATGGCGGTCGGTCGTTACAGTGGGTTCTACACGCCGGCGGCCGTCTGCGACGATTTGCGGCTGCTCCATGCCGCCGGGCTATCCATTACTCTGCGCGAGTATCCCTGCGGCCACGAACTGGCCCCGCAAATGCTCATGGACGTGAACCGCTGGATCATGGATCAGCTCGTTTCTTCCTCCTCCGCGGCGAAGGCGGAATCGGACCCCGAGTGGTCGCGCGAGAGCGACTAAACGTGGATTGACAGCGGCGCGGGGTTTCGGGTACAAAACGCCCCACTTTTCCTCGTTTCGCGCCGTTTTCCCCAAAGGTGGGGGCCTCGCGGGCTCCCTGCGGCGACGGCGCGTTGCCGTTGTCCGCGACATGTCGATGCCACAAAAAGCCGCCAAATCCGAAGAATCATCGCCAGCTTCCCAAGCGTTGCCGGGGAATGCGTCGGCCGGCGCTGCGCGCCGTTTGCGCGGATGGTTGGCGGCCAGCCGGATTCGCGCGATCTTGTTTGCCGTCGGCGGTCTGGTCCTGATCAGTTTGATCGGCGCCGCGGCGGTCTATCTGGCGACGCGAAAGCCGCCGGAAAAGCCGGTCACTTTGGACGAAACGCTTGCGGCCTTGGACCGCGGCGCGCTGGGCGAGGCAAAGCGATTGGCGGAAAAGTTTCAGCGGCAAGGACTGCCGGCGATGGACCAGTGGGGAGGCGCGTCCTACGTCCTCGGCACGGCGGCCGAGTGCGACGCCGCAAAGGCCGCCCAACGCGATCGGTCCGCCGCCTATCTCCTCGCCGCCCGTTATCTCGAAGAAGCCGATCGCCGCGGATTCCCCAAGGGGCGGCAGCCGGAGGGGCTTTTCTCCCTGGGCAGGTGTCTTGCCTTGGCAGGCCGATTCGCCGCCGCGCGGCCGCTGTTGCAGGCGGACTTGAAAATCAATCCCCAGCGAAAATCCGAAATCCATCATTTGCTCGCCATCGGTTACGCCGAGGACGCCAAGCCCGACCCCGGCAAGGCCCTGGCGGAAATCGATCTGTGGTTGGCCGATGCGGAACTGACGCCGGCGGACCGCGAAGAGGCGTTGCTCTTGCCGCGCGATGCCAATTCGGCCTGGACCAGTTGGCCGCGTGCCTGGCGACTTTGGACAAGATCCCGCGGAAGGCGGAGACCTATGCCCAGGCGATCGTGCTTCATGGCCGCGTGCTTCGCCGGGAAGCGCAGCAAATCGCCAACCGCGCCGGGGCCACGGCCGACCAGCGCCGCGCGGCGCGGCGGAAATACGCAGCGGCCGTCGAAGCCTTCCGCCTCGCCCAGAGCCGCGACACGGTCAGCAACGTGGCCGCCCGGCAGGCGATGTACCTGACGGGCCTGTGCCTGTTGGACCTGGGCGACGATCGGGCGGCGCTGGACCAATGGGACCGCACGTCCCGCCTCTTCGCCGAGCAGCCGGAAGGATTGGCGGCGGCGATCGAGCAGGCCGATCTGTTGCGGCGGCTGAAGCGCAACGACGAGGCCCTGGCCGCCTATCGCCGCGCGCTGGCGGCGGTTCGCGACGTCGAGGCCTTCCACAATCCCTGGGTATCGCTGGAGGAGCTGCGCCGCCGCGCGTTGGCGGCCTATCGCGCCGACGTGGACGAAAAGGATTTTGAATCGGCGCTGTGGCTTGCGCGGGCTGCGTTCGCTGCTGCCGCAGACGACGGTCTTGGAGTTGACGGCGGAGGCGTATTCGCGTTGGGGCGAAACGGCGTCGATCGAGGCGGAGTCTGCGTCGCCGGGCAAGGCCGAATTGCTGCGGCGGCTCGCGCGGGCCCAATGGCGGCAGGCGGGAGTCGCCTACGCGCTTGGCCCAACTGGAGATCGCCGAGCGCGAGTATCCCGACCGGCTCTGGAACTGCGCGATCGCGTATTTCCAGGGACAAGACTACCGCAACGCGGCGCGCGTGCTCCGCCTCTACCTGAAGAACCAATCGCGGCAACGGCATCCGCAGGCCCTGGTCGCGCTGGGCGAAGCCCTGCTCTGCCTCGACGACCCGGACCAGGCGCTGGCGGCGCTGAAGGAGTGCATCGCCGAATATTCCCACGACCCGACGGCCTATCGCGCCCGCCTGCTGGCCAGCCGCGCCTGTGTGGAGAAAAGCCAGTTCGCCGCGGCCGAGACCCTCCTGCGGGAGAACCTGGAAGGCGAAGGTCTGACGCCGGAGAGCCGCGAATGGCGCGATTCGCTGTTGGCCCTGGGCGAGTTGCTGCACGCCCAGGGCGCGACGTCGAGGCGATCGTCCGCCTGGAGGAGGCGGTCGAGCGATACGGCGACCTGCCGCGGACGGCGACCGCCCGCTATCTCCTCGCCGATTCCTGCCGCCGCGCCGCGGAAGCGATCGGCGAAGGGCTCGCGCGGGAGGCGTCGGCGGCGCGGCGCGAGGCGTCGGCGGCGCAGGCGCGAAAGTATTTCGAGCAGGCCCTGCTGCAGCATCGCCGCGTGGTCGAGGAATTAGGAAGCCGCAACGAGGCGCAGTTGACCGCCGTGGACAAGGCGACGCTCCGCAACAGCCGCTTCGCGATCGGCGAGGTCTGCTTCGCGCTGGCGCGATACGAGGAGGCGGCCAACGCCTACACGGCCGCCGCGGCCACGGCCGCCGGACGCGCCGAATCGCTGGACGCCTACGTCCGCCTCGCCGAGGCGTGCCAACGCCTGGGCCGAAGCGACGAAGCCCGCGACGCCCTCGAGCGCGCCAAAACCGCCTTGATCCGCATGGGCAAGGACGCCCGCCTCGACGACACGACCAACTACGACCAGAAGCAATGGAATGAACTTTTGAAAGCGGAAAGCTCCTCGCTCTCGCTTCCATCCGGGAAGGGATGATAAACGGAAACCGCAATGGCCTCCTTAGGAACCGACATCCTCGTCCAATTGATCCGCGCCAAACGCGCCTGCCTGACGCAGTTGCACGATTTGGGCCGGCGGCAATTGGAATTGATCGACGCCGGCAACCTCACGGGACTGTTGGACCTCTTGGCGGCGAAGCAGCGGCCGTTGGCGGAATTGCAGCGGGTGCAACGGGCGATCGACCCCTTTCGCGCACAGGACCCCGCCGAGCGCCGCTGGCTCTCGCCCGATGCCCGCGACGCCTGCGCCGCGACATCGACGCCTGCGACCGGCTGCTGCGGGAGATCCTCGAGCGCGAGAAAAAGTGCGAGGAAATCCTCTCGCGGCGGCGCGACGAGACCGCCGTTCGCTTGCAGGGGATGCACGCGGCGGGGCAGGCCCGCGGCGCCTATGCCGCCTCCGGACGCATGGACGTGAGCCAACTCAACCTGCTGTCCGGTGGGTGATGGGAGTTGAGGGTTGAGAGTTGAGAGTTGAGAGTTGAGAGTTGAGAGTTGAGAGTTGAGAGTTGAGGGTTGAGAGCGGAAAGCTGCGATAACGTCAATGAACAAGCAAGAAATCAACGCCGATCCGCTGCTGCTGGACGAAAAGGCCGACCTGCAAACGGTCTTGTCGGCCTGGCACGGCGCCACCGTGCGGCTGGAGCAGACGCACCAGTCGTTGCGCCGCGAGGTGCAGGAGTTGACCAAGGAGTTGGAGGAAAAGAACCGGCAATTGGCGCGGAAGAACCGGCTGGCCGGGCTGGGTCAAATGGCCTCGCACGTCGCCCACGAAGTCCGCAACAACCTCGTCCCCGTGACGCTCTATTTGAGCCTCCTGCGGCGGCGCGTGGCGGGCGACCCCGGCAGCGTGGACATTTTGGACAAGATCGCCGCCGGCTTCACCGCCTTGGACGCGATGGTCAACGACCTGTTACACTTCACCTCCGACCGCGACCCCCGCTGGCAGACCTTCCCGCTGCGGAAGCTGATCGAGGAGGTGTGCTCCTCGCTGGCGCCGCAATGGTCCGCGCAGGCGATCCGCGCGACGATC
Source organism: uncultured Planctomycetia bacterium (assembly GCA_963791075.1). GTDB lineage: Bacteria > Planctomycetota > Planctomycetia > Pirellulales > Thermoguttaceae > CAWBRF01. The sequence continues at coordinate 243,876 of CAWBRF010000029.1, read as the reverse complement.
GACGTGGCGAAGGATTTGAGCGTCGCCGCCGACCGGGACATGATTCGCCGCGCCGTGCTGAACGCGGCCTTAAACGCGATGGACGCCATGCCCGACGGCGGCAAACTGATCTTCTCCGCCGCGGCGTCCCCGGCGGCATGGAACTCGCGATCGCCGACAGCGGACCGGGCTTGCCCGACGAGGTAATTCCCCGCGCCTTCGAACCCTTCTTTACGACGAAGCAGAACGGCACCGGGCTGGGGCTGGCGATCGTCGCGCGGATCGCCGAAGCCCACGGCGGGCAGGTCTCCGCGGCGAACCGTCCGGCGGGCGGGGCCGTCTTCACCCTCCGCATTCCCCAGCCGCCGGCCGCAAGACAATCCACTCGGGAGGCCGCATGATGGTCACCGCCCAAAACGACAACCTCGCCGCGGGCGCCGGCCGCGTGCTCGTGGTCGACGATCACCGCCAGGCCCGCGAGTCGATGGCCGACGTCCTCCGCCAGGCGGGCCACCGCGTCGCTTGCTGCTCCAGCGCCTCGGAGGCCCTCCACGTCCTGCAGGAGGAGCGCTACGACTGCGTCATCACCGACCTGAAGATGCCGGGGATGAACGGGCTGGAGTTCATCGTCCAGTTGCAGCAGCGCCGCTGCGGGGCGCAGATCGTCATGGTCACCGCCCATGCCATCGGTGCAAACTCGGCCGTCGAGGCGATGCGGCACGGGGCGTTCGACTACATCGAAAAACCCTTCGACGCCGACCAGATCGAGCGGCTGGTCGCCCAGGCGATTCGCATGGGCGATTGTTGAAGCAGCCCGCCGGCGAGAACCGTCCGCCGCGGGCCGAGCCGCCGGCGATGATCGGCTCCAGCGCCCCCATGCAGGCCCTTCGCACGCGGATCGCGCAGATCGCCGCCACCCCGGAAACGATCCTCATCACCGGCGAAAGCGGCACCGGCAAAGAGCTGGTGGCGAAGGCGGTCCATGCGGAGAGCGACCGCGCCGCCGCGCCGTTGGTCAGCCTCAATTGCCCCGTCCTCTCCGCCCACCTGATGGAAAGCGAGCTGTTCGGGCACGAGCGCGGGGCGTTCACCGGGGCCGACGCCCCGCGGACGGGACGCTTCGAAATGGCCGACGGCGGCTCGATCCTCCTCGACGAAGTGACCGAGATCGACCTTCCCCTGCAAGCCAAGCTCCTCCGCGTGCTGCAAGAGCGGTCGTTCGAGCGCGTCGGCTCCAGCCAAACCCAGGTAGGTCGACGTCCGCGTGCTGGCCACCACCAACCGCGACCTTCGCGGCGAGGTGGACGCGGGCCGATTCCGCGCGGACCTCTATTTCCGCCTTGCCGTGCTCCCCTTGCACGTGCCGGCGCTGCGCGAGCGCCGCGAGGACATCCCCGCCCTGGTCGAACACTTCTTCCAACGATGCGCCCAGCGCCTGCAACGCGAGCCTTGCACGCTCGACCCCTCGGCCCAAGGCCTGATGCTGGAATATCATTGGCCGGGCAATGTCCGCGAACTGGAAAACATCATCACCCGCGCGAGCGTCCTCCATGCCGGCCGCCCGGTGGCCGCCGACGAACTCCGCCGCTGGCTGATCGTTCCCCAGGCCGATTCCTCGGCGGATGGGAAGCCCGGCGGCCGACGGCGTCACTGTCGGATTGAGCCTGGAAGAAATGGAGCGGCGGCTGATCGAGGCCACGCTGGAGCACTTCGCCGGCCATCGCGCGAAGACGGCCAAGGCCCTGGGCATTGGCCTTCGCACCCTGTCGGGAAAACTGAGGCAATATGGATACGCCCCGCGCGAGGTCCCCTCGGGCTGCGGAAAGGAGGCGGGATAGAAAAGGTCCCCTCGCCCTCCGGGAGAGGGTTAGGGTGAGGGCCGCGTTTCTCGGCGATTCCCCTCACCCCGACCCTCTCCCAAAGGGAGAGGGGGAACGGATTGTCGGCGGAATCTGCCGATTGGCGAGGCGCAGAAATTGCCGCTTGCCGGCGGTTGCGGCCCGTGGCCGATTGAACTTGGGAAGAATGAGGCAATGAGAAAAACGGAGCGATAAGAGCAAATCGCACAAGACATTAGCATCGCGGCAGGAACGCCCCACAAGCGCCCGGCCGCCTCGCCGCGACAAACTGCGGTGCGCCGATTGCTTGTGCAAGTCCCCCAGACAGCGAAACTTCGCAGACGAAAACGAAAATGATGTTGGAGAGCCTGTTTCAATCGACGACGGTGACGGCCCTGGAGCAAGTGGTCAACTTCACCCAGGCGCGGCACACCGTTTTGGCGGGCAACATCGCCAACATCGACACGCCCGGCTACCAGGCGAAAGACCTTTCCGTTCGAGGATTTTCAACAGCGGCTGAAGGCGGCGATTGAGGAGGAGCGGGGGACGGCGCCCTCGGTTTCGCCGGGCGAGCCGAATTATCAACCGCCCCAGCCGCTGGCCGAAGTGGCGAAATCGTCGCAGACGATGCTCCGGCACGACTTGGGCAACGTGGCAATGGAATCGCAGGCGTCGGAAATGGCAAAGAACCAAATGCAGCACAACCTCGCCCTTTCGCTGCTGATCAATCAGTTTCACGAATTGCAAGCGGTCATCAGCGAGAAGGCGTAGGGAAAGAATACAGAATTTAGAAGTTAGGAGCGAGGAGTTGGAATTTAGAAGCTAGAAGCATGGAAGGCAAACGGTTCAGCCATTCTAACTCCTAACTTCTTTCTTCTTTCTCCTTTCTTCTCCTCCCCCTGGAGCAGCGAAATGAGCATGTACCCGGCAATGGACATTAGCGCCAGCGGTTTGGCGGCGCAACGAATCCGCATGACGGCGATCTCCAGCAATCTGGCGAACATCTCGACGACGCACAACGAGCGGGGCGAGGCGACGCCCTATCAGCCGCGGTTCGTCGTCTTTCAGGCCGACGACAGCGTCGGGGCCAACGGCGCCGACGGGGTGAAGGTCGGTTCCGTGGAGACCGACCAGGTCGAGCCGCGGTTGAAATACGATCCGGGCAATCCGGACGCGATCAAGGAAGGCCCCAACAAAGGCTACGTCGCCTATCCGAACATCAGTATGATGGCCGAGTTCACCGACGCCTTAGAGGCCTCGCGGGCGTACGAGGCGAACATCGGCGCGATGGAAATCGGCAAAGACATTGAACAACAAACACTGAAAATTCTCGCCTAATGAGGAAGGTCATCGATTTGTGGTACTGAAGAGGTCTTGGTCTTAGCTCTTAGAGAAGACAGCGTGCCCGACGCCCAAGGCCCAAGACCTAAAAGCCAAGACCAAAAACCGTCGTCAAATGAACCCAATCCGAGCGATCCAGACCCCGAATCTCTCGCCGGCGCAGCCCGCCGCGGCCAACGCGCCGGTTGAGGGGACGTCGTTCAAAGACTACCTGCTGCAATCGATTCAGGAGGTGAATTCGATGCAGCAGGCCGCCGACCACGCCGTCGAGCAGCTCGGCGCCGGCGGCAACGTCAGTCCCGTCGAGGTGCTCACGGCGGTGCAGAAGGCGGACCTCGCCTTCCACATGATGATGCAGGTGCGAAACAAACTGGTGCAAGCGTTCGAGGACGTGCAAAACATAAGAGTGTGAGAGGGATTGGGGATTGGGGATTAGAGAGAAACAAGGAGCCACGGATGGACGCGGATCGAACACAGATGGGAGAGAACACAGTTGTTTACCTCACTCGACGTTATCTTTGCGGTTTCCACCTTCTCCAATCCCTAATCCCTAATCCCAGGGCTTTGAAGGTGTGAAAAAGTCACGAAACAACCTCCCGTTGGTCCAGGATGCGTTTGGTGGAGATATGACTTCGGTGCTTCTTGTTGAATTGCTTGGGCGGTGGATGCTTCGGTCCGCGAGGATGCTTGCGGAACTGCGAGAGCCGCACCAACTTCGCCAGGCGGATCAAAGCGGCAGCCATGCGCGCAATCGACAGTTCCGCAAATTGCTCTCGCCAGGCCGGCGGGGGCAAGACGATCATCATGCCTCGATACGTCGCTGCGATTTCGTCGGCAAGGTGGTACGCAGAAATCTTGTCGTTGCCGATGCGATGTGCCGCCCGGATTGCCGCTTTCACTACACTCAGCAAGTTGTACATCGTCAACGCGGTGCAGAAGCCGAACAACGCGGCTTTGGGGTAGGCCAACGTCTCCACTTCCCCGCGAAGCGTCGTGGCGATCTCTCCGAAGGCCGTCTCCACCGTCCAGCGTTGCTGGTACAGATTGGCGATCGTTTTCGCGGAAATCTCCGCCGGAAGATTGCTCAACACATGGACTTCCGTGTCGCCATCTCGCGTCGGCTCGTCGAGTTGCACCGTGATGCGGCGGAAGGCATGTTCTGTTCCATCGGCCTCCGTCACCATCGCCCGTTGCTCGTACACCACGCCCGTGGCGCAGCGGCCGACGCGTTTGGGTTTTCCTTCCGGCCGCCACGGAAGGTTCCCGTGCTGGCGGATCACGAAATGCGCCTCGCGCCGGACAATGCCGCAAAGGAAGCCCACCGTACAGAAATTGCGGTCCGCGATCCACAGGTCGCCGGGGCGAACGGTTTTCAGCACGGGCCCCAACAGGGAACGCTCTTGGGCATGGCCATCCTCGCACGGGAACACGTCGATCGCCAACATCCGCGCCGGGTCCAGCACAACCAACGCCTGTCCGGGCAGCGGGGCCCCGTTGATCTCCCGCAACTCCTTCAAACGTCGTTGCGTGCGCCGCAAATGATTGCCGTCGAGAATCTTAACCCGGTAGCCGGGCAGCAGTTCGGGCAGTTCGGCCTTCATCGCCGCGATCAACTCCCCCAGCTTGTCGGCGCTCCGGGTCACAAGGGCACGGCACACCTGCGGCTCGATGCCGTTGAGTTTGTCGTAGACCGCCTTGATCGACACGTCCACCCGTTCCTTGCGGTGCTGGTAGGCAGCATGGACGGAGGGGCGTACCTTGGTCACTGCCAAACTCATCAGGTCGGCCACGGTGGAAAACAACAGTTCGCCCTCATATTGCCGACTGGCTGCATCACGAAACCATTGATCCAGCCGCGAAGCGGCGAACACATTTTCCAGCGTGGCCCGCATCATCACCGTGACCGGGCTCTCATGGGAAAACAACTCGAAAACTTCGTTGTAAATCATCATGCCACCCTGCTCAGAAGAACGTAAAGCTAAGCACATTGGCATGTTACACCGTAAACGGCACGCTGAGCAAACCACAGTCGCGTGCTAGCACTGAAAGCTTCAAAGCCCTGTCCCTAATCCCTAATCCCTAATCCCTTTTCTTCCGTAGGCTCCAAGGATGGACATGTTCAACAAGGCGGTTGCCCAACTGAGCGATCTGTTTCGCTCGATGACGCCGGCGGCGCGGGTCACGACCGGACTGCTGCTGACGGTGGTCGTGGTCAGCCTGGGATATCTCTTCCGCTACGAGAGTTCCGCGGCGGACGCGTATTTGATGAACGGCGAGCCGATCCCGGCGAGCCTGATTCCGAAGATGGAGGCGGCCTTCGCCAAGGCGCACTTGGACGCCTACGAGGTCCAGGGTTCGCGGATTCGCGTCCCTCGCGGCCAGCAGGGGACGTACATGGGCGCCCTGGCCGAGGCCAAGGCACTGCCGCCGAATTTCGGCTCCTTCCTCCAGGGCTCCGTGGAAGCGAGCAACATTCTCGACGATCCGGAGGTCCGCAAGCGGCGCAATCAGGTTGCCGTGCAGGAGGAGCTGTCGCTGATCATTCGCTCGATGGCGGGCATCGAGAGCGCTTCGGTGATGATCGACGCCGACTCGAAGACGCCGTTTGGCGAGAAGCCGTTGAAGACCGCTTCCGTTGCCGTCAAGGCCGCCGGCTCCGAGCCGGTCAGCGAAGATCAGGTCAAATCGGTCCGTTATCTCGTCGGCTCCGCCGTCGCCGGCTTGAAGCCGGAAAACGTCACCGTCCTCGATCTGAACACCGGCGCCGCCTCGACCGGCGACATGCTCAACGGCGGCCAAACCGGCGAGAACCTCTACCTGACGGTGAAAACCCGCTGGGAGCGGGAGCTAAAGGCGAAGATTCTCGCCGCCCTTCGCTACATTCCCAACCTCACCGTCGAGGCCAACGTCCAATTGGACCGCGAGAAGTTCCAACGCACAACGGAAACAACTCCCACCAAGGGCGTGCCCCTGTCGCGAAGCGAAAAGAGCAGCACGCATTCGCGAGAAGGCAGCGCCCCGGGCGGGCGGCCCGGCGTCGCGGCGAACGGCGGCGCCAACACCCCTCAATCCCTTGCCGGCGGCGGATCAAAAGGCACGCGCGACGAAGAAGAAGAGTCGCAGACGCAAGAGACCAACCTGCCGGGATCGCAACAGGTTGAAAAAGAGAACGTCGGCCTGACGCCCGAGCGGGCGACGGTCGCCGTCGGCATTCCCAACAGCTACTTCGAGGACGTTTGGCGGCGGCGAAATCCGCCGCCGGCGGGCCAGGAGGCCAAGGCCCCCGACGCCGCGGCCCTCGAGCAGATTCGCACCGAGGTGACGGCGTCGATCCAACAGAGCGTCGCCATCCTCTTGCCCACGCCGACCAAGGGCCCCATCCCGGACCCAACGGAACTGGTCAAAGTCACCAGCCTTCCGGACATCAAGCCGCCGGACATTCCCGCGCCTGGCTTCGGTCCGAAGGCGCTCTACTGGCTGACGCAATACTGGACGACGCTGGCGATGCTTGGGCTGGGGCTGGTCAGCCTGATGGTGCTGCGGTCGGGGCTTCGCGGCGCGCCCGGCGCGTCGGAGCCGGCCGCCGTGCACGCCCATGCGGCAGCGGAGCCCGAGCCCGCGGCCAACGAGCCGCCCGAGGCTGCCATCGCCCGGCGGCTGCAACGCCTCAGCGGCGGCGGCCCTTCGCTCCGCGACGAACTTTCCGAAATCGTGCAAGAAGACCCGGACACGGCCGCGAACATCCTCCGGTCGTGGATTGGAAACGTGAGCTAGGCGGACAAAACTGATGAAAGCCTTGAGTCCCGGTTTACGAAAAGCCGCCGTTCTCGTCTCCAGCCTGGATCAGGCCGCCGCCGACGCCGTCCTCGACTGCTTGACCCCCGAGCAGGCGCGGGAAGTGCGGCGAATCGTCGTCGATTTGGGCGACATCGACCCGCGCGAGCAAAAACGAGTGTTCGACGAGTTCTCCCGCATCGGGCCGCTGCTGCCGGGCAAGTCGCCCCCGGGCATCGAATTGGACGACCGCCTTGCGCGGCGGCTGGCGATGCTGCCGGGCGCGAGAGCTGCGACGAACCCGCGGCGCCGGGCGGCAGCGGCTTGGCCAGCGTCTCGCCGGGCGGCGGCGGCGAGCCGTTCCGCTGCCTTCGCGACGCGGAGGCCGACAAGTTGGCGCGCGTGTTGGCCGGCGAGCGGCCGCAGACGATTGCCCTGGTCCTTTCCCATTTGCCGCCGCAGCAGGCCGGCAGCGTCTTGGCGCGGCTGCAGCCGGCGCTGCAAAACGTGGTCGTTCATCGGCTCGTGGACCTCGAAGAGACCGATCCGGAAATCCTCCGCGAGGTGGAGCACGCCCTCCAGTCGCGGCTGGTGGAGCAAGTGCAGATGCAGCGTCGGCGCGTGGCCGGGCTGGCCGCGGTGACGGGAATCATTGAGGCCTCCGAGGGCGGCGCGGGAACGCAGATCCTCGACAATCTCGCCCGCTACGACCGCGCGTTGGCCGAGCGGCTCGGCTCCCGGCCGATGAACTTCGACGACCTCGCCGACGCCGACCCCAGTGTGCTTTCGGCGGTGGCTCGATCGGTGGACGCCGGCGTGTTGGCGACCGCCTTGATCGGGGCGACGCCGGACGTGCGGGAGCGGTTCCTCGGCCGGCTTTCGCAGTCCGAGGCGGAAAAAATGCGCCGGCAGATCGAATCCCCCGGCCCGATCCGGCTCCGCGACGTCGAGGAGGCTCGGCGTCGCCTGGCCGCCGCGGCGCAGCGCGAGATGATGGGGGCGCGAAACCGCAAGCGGCAGACAATCTCCGAGTAACCGATCAACACCTTAACCTTTCGCACCTTTCCACCCTTTCACACCTTTCGGTTTTCCTATGACTGTTGTAATCCGAGCCGCCGATCAGAATTTCGCCGCCGGCGTCGCGTTCAACTTCGACGACATGACCGTCCACGCGAAGACCTGCCTGGAAAGGGTGCAGGCCGAGGCGGCGAAGATCGTCGCGAAGGCGCACGCGGAGGCCGCGGCGGTGCGGAAGCGGGCGGAACTGGAAGGGCGACAGGCGGCGTTCCAGGCCGTCGAGCAGATGGTGGCGAAGCAGTTGACCGACGTGTTGCCGGCGATGCGGCAGGCGGTCGAGCAAATCCATCACGCGAAGCAGGCGTGGCTGAGCCATTGGGAGGCCAGCGGCGTTCGCCTTGCGGCGGCGATCGCCCGGCGGCTGCTCCGCCGCGAGTTGACCCGCCAGCCGGAGGCGCCCATGGCCTTGATTCGCGAGGCCCTGGAGTTGGCTGCGGGAAGCGCCCAGATTCGCCTCCACCTCCATCCGGAAGACCACAAGGCGTTGGGCGGCCAGGTCGAGTTGCTGGTGAAGGAGATGTCGGGATTGGGCGGGGCGGAAGTGATCGCCGACGCCGGCGTGTCGCGGGGCGGCTGCCGCGTGGAAACCCGCTTCGGCACGATCGACCAGCAGTTCGAGGCGCAGTTGGCCCGAATCGAAGAAGAACTGACGGAAAAACCGAGGGAGATGGAAGGCAGAAGATAGGAGTTAGAAGTTAGGAGGGAGGAATCGGCATGAAAGAACCGGCAAAGTCGTTCCAAGACTTGATCCTTTGGCAGAAGGCGCACGCCTTCGTGCTGCAGGTCTACGCGGCCACGCGCCGTTTTCCCAAGGAGGAGTTGTACGGGCTTTCGTCGCAGTTCCGCCGCGCGGCGGTCTCCGTTCCGGCCAACATCGCCGAAGGCTTCCGCAAGCGGTCGAAGCAGGACAAGGCCCGGTTCCTGAACATTTCCGAAGGCTCGTTGGAGGAGTGCCGCTATTACCTGATCCTCGCTCACGACCTGGGCCATTTGGACAAGCGGCCGCTCTGGCAAGTGACCGACGAGGTCGGCCGCCTGCTGAACGCCTACCGCTCCGCCATTCTCACCCCTAACTAGGAAACAAAGAACACAGAAGAAAGGAGTTAGAAGTTAGTAGTTAGGAGCATTCCACACCTGCCGCGTCACGATTCTAACTTCTAACTCCTTTCTCCTTTCTTCTCCTTACAAAACCATGCCTGACCTTGCCGAACAACTCGACGGCGTGATGCCCACGGCCCTGACGGGCACGGTGGCGCGAACGGTCGGCATGACCATCGCCGCGGCCGGCTTTCCCGCCCCCGTGGGCGCGATGGCGGAGATCCAGCGCGAAGCCGGCGGCGCGCTGTTGGCCGAAGTGATCGGCTTCCGCGACGACCTGACGTTGCTCTATCCGCTTTCCGATCTGGCGGGCATTCGCCGCGGCAATCGCGTCCGCCTGGCGCGGACGACGCGCTGGCTCCGCGTCGGCCAGCAGTTGCTCGGCCGGGTGATCGACGCGTCGGGCAAGGCCGTGGACGGTCGCCCCGGGCCGGCCCTGACCGACCGCGTCTCCTTCCAACGCCAGCCGCCGCATCCTTGCGACCGCCCGCGCATCCACGAACCGCTGACCACCGGCGTGCGTTCGATCGACGGGTTGTTGACCTGCGGCAAGGGGCAGCGCATGGGAATCTTCGCCGGCTCGGGAGTGGGCAAGAGCGTGCTCTTGGGGATGATGGCCCGCTACACTTCCGCCGACGTCATCGTCATCGCCCTGATCGGCGAGCGCGGACGCGAAGTGAACGAGTTCATCCAGCGGGACCTCGGCCCCGACGGATTGGCCAAAAGCGTCGTCGTCGTCGCCACGAGCAACGAGCCGGCGCTGGTGCGGGTGCAGGCGGCGTTGACGGCCACGGCGATCGCCGAGCACTTCCGCGACCAGGGGAAGGACGTGCTCTTGATGATGGACTCGCTGACCCGTTTTGCCCTGGCCCAGCGGGAGATCGGCCTGGCCGCCGGCGAGCCGCCCGCCACGCGCGGGTATCCCCCCTCGGTGTTCGCCCTGCTGCCGAAGCTCGTCGAGCGCGCCGGCCGCAGTCCCCTGGGAAGCATCACCGCCTTCTTCAACGTGTTGGTCGAGGCCGACGATCCGAACGAGCCGATCAGCGACGCCGTGCGCGGGCTGCTCGACGGGCACGCCTGGCTGTCGCGGAAGCTGGCCTCGCGCGGGCACTATCCGGCCGTCGACGTGCTGGAAAGCCTCAGCCGCTTGATGACCGACGTCGCTTTGCCGGAGCACCTCCAGGCGGCCGCGTCGCTCCGCGCCCTGTTGGCCGCCTACCGCGATCATGAGGACTTGATTTCCGTGGGCGCGTATCGCCGCGGCGGCAACCGCATCGTCGACGCGGCCATGGACATGCAAGACGACATCAATCGCTTCCTGCGGCAGAGCGTCGAGGAACGCTCCGGCATGGAAGCCACGCGCGACGCCCTGATCCAACTTCATCAACAATTCGCGGCGAAGCAGCGGCCATGAGCAAATTCAAATTCCGCCTGGCGACGCTCCTGCGGCTCCGCGAGACGACGCGCGACGAGCGGCGGCGGCAATTGGCCGAGGCCTACCGCGTCGACGACCTTCTGCGCACCGGCTGGAGGCCCCGATGCCGATCTGCTGTCGCTCCGCGGCCGCCGCCGCGCGTCCGCCAAGCCGGGCCAGATCGACGTCGAGCGGCTCGTCGAGGCCCAACGCTACGAACTCACCCTCTTGGTGCAGCGGCAGGAAATCCTCATCCAGCGGGAAACCGTGCAGGCCGAGATGGAGCGCCGCCGCCAGGCGCTGGCCGAGGCGACTCGCGAAGTCCGCGTGCTGGAAAACCTCCGCGACAGACAGGCCGCGGAACATCGCCGCGAAGAAGAAGGCCGGGAAAGAAAGCGCCTCGATGAAGCGGCGCTGCAACAAGTCCTGCGGGAGGCGGCAACATGATCGGCAAACTGTGGCGGGCGCTCGTCTCGCTGATCGTTTCCGCGTGCGTCGCAACGCTCATCGCCGAGTTGATCGTTGCGGTCTGCGTCGCCGGGCATGGCGCATCGACCGCCCCAGGCTCATCCAGACGCTGGCGGTCGCCCAGGGGATCGACCTGGCGGCGCTGCGCCAACCGCCCGGCAGCGGCGAGGAGATTTCGACCGAACAGGCTTCGTACGGCCAGTTGTTGGAGGCGCGGGCGATGAAAACGAGGAACCTTGAACTCCGCGAGCAATCGCTGCGCAGCGCCCTGGAGCGCGTCGGCTCGGAGCGGCGAAAGCTGGCCGAGGAGAAGACGCGGCTCGCGAAACTGCACGAAGGCTTTAAGAGCGATCTGGCCGCCCTGGAAAAGGCGCGGTCGGCCAGCGGCCGCGAGGACGCCCGCCACACGCTCGAAGCCATCAAGCCGAAGCAAGCCAAGGAATTGCTGGTGCAAATGCTCGAGCACAACGAAATGGACGAAGTGGCGGTGTTGCTGGAGGGGATGACGGAGAGCAAGCGGGCGAAGATCATCGCCGAGTTCAAGTCGCCCGGCGAAGTGGACACGCTTGGCGAAGTGCTTCGCCGCATTCGCCTCGGCGAGCCCGCCGCCCGCGTCGCGAAAACCGCCGAACAGAAGATGGGACAATAGCATGTTGCCGCTGGCGCTGGACAGTCTTTCTTCGCTTCCGCCGCAGGATCCGCCAACGGCGTCGGCGGCGCCGTCGGCGGCGTCGTTTGCGGACTGCCTGCGATCGGCGCGTTCGCCGAGCGCGGCCAACGCGCCGCCGGCCGCCCAGGGCGCGGCCTGTCGCGCGACGGGCCAGCAAGGCGAGGACAACGCCGGCGACTTCGCCTCCGCCCCGCGGACTTTCCCGTCCAAGGCCGACGCGCCGGCCGACCAAGGCCAGTCCGCGTCGCAAGGGCAGAACCCAAGCGGCAGCCAAGGGGACCAGGCGGCGGCGGGAAAAGGACAAACGACCTCTACGGAGGAAAGAGATTGCGGCAACGACGCAGCGGCAACGACGGTGGAGCTGTCGGCGGCGGCCGTGGCGGCGCAGGCCGCCGGCTTTTCGTCCTCAGCGGCGAAGGCCAATGCGAAAGGCGCCGCAGGCGGGCAAACCGCGGCGCCCGGCTCGTCGGCCCAGGGCGCCTTGGGCTTGGCGATGACTCAGCAGAGCGATTCCGCACAAGCTGGCGGCGGGCGGCCCGGCTCGGTTCCGCATGGAAAAGGGTGTTCGCTTCAGGCACAACCCATGAAGGTCGCAGGGGTTGCGACACAGACGGCCGCCGCGGCGGTTCCCGCAACCGCTCCGGTCGCGGCGAACCAAGCACAGCGGACCAGCGAGGCCGTGCAAGGTCCCGCCCGAATGAAGTCCGCGACAACCATCGCGCAGACGACGGCGTCCGTGCCGGCGACGGCGACTGCCGCGGCCGCCGTGATCGTTCCCGCCGAAGCGACCGCGCCCGGCCTCGGCGGGGCGGCGCGTCAACTTCCGAGCGGGGCCGACGCCGCGTCGGCAATCGACAATGTTTTCGCCGCCGCCGCCGTTCCCGCGGCGCAAATTCCGCCGCCCACAGCCGCAATCGCGTCCAACGTCGCCGCCGCAGTCCAGACGGCGGCGACCGCGGTCGCCGAGGGAGATTCTCCCGCCTCGACGAAGACCGGCCCGGCCGAGAGGACCAACGCAACCGACGCCGCCGCCGCGGGGAAGCCGGCAACAAGCGACGGGCCCAATCCCGTCGGCGCGGCCGGCCGCTGGTCGGCAAGCCAGCCGTCGCAAGCGTCCGCTTCGCTCGGCGCGCCGAAATCCGGCGTCGTCGCCCAAGCCGACCGCGTGCGGTTCGTCCAGCGCGTGGAGCAGGCGTTCCAGTCGATCAACTCCGGCGGGGGCACGGTGCGGCTGAAGCTCAGTCCGCCCGAGTTGGGATCGATGCGGCTGGAAATCACGGTCCGCAACGGCACGATGACCGCGCGGGTGGAGACGGAAACCACGGCGGCGAAGAACCTGCTCCTGGACAACTTGCCGGCGCTTCGCGAGCGGCTGGCCCAGCAGGACATGAAGATTCAGTCGTTCGACGTCGACGTGGCCGACGCGGGGAGGGGGGGACGCCCGGGCAGGCGTTCTCGTCGTCCGATTGGTCGGGCTCGCCGGGCGACAACCGCGCGGCGCCGGCGTCAGCCGGCGAGGCCGCCTCGGCGCCGGCCGCGGGCGCCCCGGCGCGGCGGGCGAAGGAAGCCAGTTGAATATTGTCGTTTGAGTCAATCAGCGAACCCGAAGGAGATTGCGATCATGTCCACCAATGGCGTTTCGAGTGCGGGCAGTTCCTCGTCGTCCACCACCTCAAGCTCGGCGGCCACCGGATTCGCCGCGCCTGCAGCCGCAGGACTTCGTGAACATGCTGGTTGCCGAACTCCAGAACCAAGACCCCACCCAGCCGATGGACAGCTCGCAAATCGTTACGGAAATGAGCCAGATCGACGACATCTCCACGAATCAACAGCTCAACACGACGCTGCAATCGGTGCTCCTGGGACAAAACATATCCAGCGCGGGCAGCCTGTTGGACATGACGGTGTCGGCGACGGACGCCGCGGGGAACGCCGTCAGCGGCACGGTGAGCAGCGTCTCGATTGCCAACGGCGTGGCGACGCTCAACGTTGGCGGCCAATCCGTGCCGCTGAGCAACGTCACGGAAATCCTGCCGCCGGGGAGCACGGCGACCACGGCCAGCCAAGGCGGCTAAAGCCGATGTGACTGACTTCACGGAGTGTGCAACGTCCCCTCTCCTTGTGGGGCAGGGGGCGAATGTAAATAGAAAACGATTTTGACTCGCGCGGCGCGCAATGCCCGCTGCGAAAAGGACAACACAGGAGAAGGAGACGACCCATGGGTCTAGCTTCCGCACTGGGCACGGCGCTGACCGGCATGAGCGCGGCCGAAACGACCATCAACGTGATCGGCAACAATCTGGCGAACTCGAACACGGTCGGGTTCAAGGAATCGACGGCGAACTTCGCCACGCAATTTCTGCAAACGCTTGACCCTCGGCTCCGCCCCCTCGGCCGACAACGGCGGCACCGATCCCGACCCAGATCGGGCTGGGCACGATCGTTTCGTCGAATCACGCCGAATTTCAGCCAAGGCACCATCTCCACCAGTTCCACCCCCAGCGATCTGGCCATCCAGGGCGACGGGCATGTTCATCATGCAGGGCCCCGACGCCCAGCAGCTCTACACCCGCGACGGCGAGTTCACGATGAACGCCGACAACCAGTTGGTCAACGCCAGCGGCTACTCCTGCTCGGCTACGGAGTGAACAACCAGTTCCAACATCAACACCACGACGCTGACGCCGCTGTCGATTCCGCTGGGGACGGCCACGGTCGCCCAGGCGACGCAAAACGTGGTCCTGCAAGGGGCCTTCCGCCCACGGGCCACCTTGCCAACCAGGCCTCGATCCTCGAGACCGGCGTCCTCGGCGACGCCCAGTACACTGGCCCCGCCACCGCCGCCACCGTCACCAACGCCGGCGCCGGGTCGGTCCCCGCCGGCACGTACCAATACTACGTGACCTATACCAAGCAGCGGGACCGTCGAGAGCCGTCCCAGCCCCATCAGCCTGCCAATCAGCGTCACCAGACGACAGCGAACATCCAGGTGACCATTCCCGCCGACAGCGCGGCCAATCAGTGGAATGGGCCAACGTGAACCTCTACCGAACGATTCGACCGATCCGAACACCTTCCACCTGGTCGACCAGATTACCGGAGGCGTGAAGACGGGCCGGACGTTCACCGACAACCTCACCGACGCCCAGGTCGACGCCGGCGCGACGCTGACGAACATGAACGGACCGCCGATCACCACCGCCACCCTGCTGACCAACCTCATCAGCCTCAACAGCGACGGCAATTACGACAACGTTTTTCCCCGACCGGAACGCTCGAGTTCACGGGCAACATGGGGGGCGAGGACCTGACGACGAGAACTTCCAGGTCACCGCCAACAGCACCGTGGGAGACCTGCTGACCTTCATGCAGCAAGCGATGGGGATCCAGAGCAGTTCGGCCGACCCCAACAATCCCATTCCCGCCGGACTCCGCCACCGGGCTTTATCCCGGCGGATACGTCACCGAACAGCCAGTTGGAGTTGGTGGGAAACAACGGCACGGACAATGCCATTCAGATCAATCTTTCCGGCCTGCAATTCGTCCCCACGGGCAGCACGCGCGGCGCAAGCGGTCATTTCGCTGCCTTTCAACGCCGACCAGACAGGCCCAGGGCCAGAGCGCGTCGACCGACGTGGTCGCCTACGACTCGCTGGGCATACCGCTGTCGGTCAACATCACCGCGTCTTGCAGGCGACCACCAGCAGCTACACCGAGTACCGCTGGTTCGCCGACTGCGGCAGCAACAACTCCGGCCTCCGGCGCCGAACATCGCCGTGGGCACGGGGTTGGTCCGTTCGACGGCATCGGGCAACTTCCTCTCCGCCACCAACGAGCACCGTCTCCATCGACCGCGGCAACGAGCCGTCGGTCAATCCGATGCAGTTCCAACTTGATTTCAGCAATTTTCCGGCCTGGCCACCAGCACGCCCAGCCTGGCGGTCACCTCGCAGGACGGCTCCGCGCCGGGAACGCTGTCCAGTTACCAGATCGGCCAGGACGGCATCATCAGCGGCGTGTTCAGCAACGGCATCACCCGCGACCTGGGACAAATCGCGCTGGCCAACTTCGCAACCCGGCCGGCCTGGAACAACAAGGGCAAAACATGTACACTGCCGGCGTCAACTCCGGCCTGCCGGTGATCGGCGCGCCCGGCTCGAACGGCATCGGCACGATCGTGGGCGGGGCCACTGGAACTGTCCAACGCCGACGTGGGCACGAACCTCATCGACCTGATCACCGCCTCGACCATGTACCAGGCCAACAGCCGCGTGATCACCACCACGCAGCAGTTGTTCAACGACCTGCTCTCGCTGCAGCAATCAGGATCTAGTGCTGGACGATCGGACCATGATTAAACTCACCCATTGGGAGGAGAAACCTTCGTTCTCAACGCGGACTTGATCCGCTACGTCGAGGCCCGTCCCGACACCTTCATCACCCTGACCACCGGCGAGCGCCTGGTCGTCGCCGAGTCGATGGACGAGGTGGTGCGGCGGGCGGTGGCCTACCAGCAGGCCAAGCACCTGGTGCCGCCGCCGGCGCAGCGCGGATCCTGACGCTTGCTATGGAAACTGAGCCTTCCGGCCTCCCCGGGACGGCCGGCTCCAGTAGGATGCAGACCCTCAGAGACGGAAGAATCGTCATAAACCGAACGCGGCAGGCCCTGCCGCGGCGGGGAAAGGCCGCGCGCGGCCGCGGCAACCAACGGCGTCCTAGAATTTTACACCGGCGGCCGTGCCCTGCACCGATCCAGCGACGGTTGACAGACCTACGAAGCTGCCCGGAGCAAGTCAGGCCCTTTCATGGCGGAAACCCCCAGCAACCGAGAAGCCCCCGAGGCCGGCCCGCCCGCCGCCGGCCAGGCCGCTTCTCCATGCTGGCCAAACTGATGATCCTCGCGCTGGTCGCGGTTCTCGTCGTGGTGGAGTGCCTGGCCGCCTACCTCTGTCTGCCCTCCGCCGAGCAGACCGCCGCCATGGCCGGCGGCCTCGCCGCCGCCAGCCGACGCCAAGGCCAAAAGCGCCCGGCGCGGCAAACGCGGCCGAGGAACGACGCCGCCCCCGACGAAATCGAAGTCGACCTCGGCGAATTCTGCGTCACCGCCTTTCAATCGATCTCCAATACCACCTTGCGCATCGACTTCCACCTCTTCGGCACCGTGAAAGACCGAGAACCAGAAAGAATTCCTCAAGCTCATGGAAGAGAACAAACATCGCTTCCGCGAGCAGGTCCTGGTCACCGTGCGGGGCGCCGAAATCACCGATCTGACCGACGCCGGCCTGGGACTGATGAAGCGAAAACTCCTCGACCGCGCCAATCACACGCTCGGCAAACCCCTGCTGCAAACCGTCGTCGTCAGCGACTTCTCCTTCGTCGAACAATAACAAGCGTCGAACCCATTTCCAGGCAGAAATGGATTCCGACGGCGTCACGCAAGCTTTTCTATCTTCGCGCCTTCACCCTGCCGCACTTGCCCCGCTAGGAATGGATTCCGATGGCAGACGAACCTTTGATGAGTCAGGATGAGATCGAGCGTCTGCTGGGCCAGACGAAGGACGCGCGGCCCAGAGCGGTGCGCCGCCGCGGCCGCCGCCCGACGCGGCAGCCGCCGAGGACGACCGCCCGCCCGCCGGGCAGGACGAAGTCGAAAAGCTGCTTGGCGAGGCGGACGAGCCGCGGCCAGCCGGCCGCGACGCCGCCGGCCGTCGGCCCCGGCGTCGTCAAGGCTTGCCGCCGCCGCCGCCGCTGGCCGGCGACGGCAACCTCACCGCCGGCGACATCGAGTTCCTCTTCAATCAAGCGGAACAGGCGCTGGAGTCGATCAACGCCGCCTCGTCCGGCGACCTGCCCCGCGGCGTGGCTTCCTATCGCCTGGAGGAGTTCACCGGCAGCGCCGCCTCGAGCGAAAACGCCACGCTGGACTTGATCCGCGACGTGGAGCTGGACCTGAAGATCGAATTGGGCCGCACGAACATGTACCTCGAAGACGTGCTCAAGCTCCGCAAGGGGCGGTCGTTCCGTTGGACAAGCTGGCGGGCGACCCGGTCGACGTTTACGTCAACGGACGGCTGATCGCCCGCGGCGAAGTGCTGGTGCTCAACGACAATTTCTGCGTCCGCGTCGCCGAATTGATCGCCGGCGCCAACGTCGCCTAGATGACGCGGAAAATGTCCGCCAAGGGCAGAGGATCGACGGCCGAGCGGCGATTTTCTTGGCCGCGCCTGCGCAACGGCATCCGAACTACCTACAGCCCCCACTCCGTGCGACGACAAAAGCCGGTATTGCTTCACAGCGGGTAAATTGGTAAGCCTAGCGGCCTGCAAAGACGGCATCCGCCTTTTCTATAGGATGACGTCCCCTCTGAAGGAAGTGCAAGGATGCCTCCGCTGCGCAAAGTCGCTTGGTCTATCCTTGATCGCTCTGCCGTGGCCTGCCAGGCGGCGCCACTGGCTTTGCCAGTGCCGCGCCGGTCGCCACTGGCTACGCCAGCGACCGTCCCTGAGCGACCGCCGGGCGACGCCGGCCGGCCGCCGCGATCCCGCTTGCCGCCGCCCGTGCCGATCCGCCGGCACGCGCGAATCGGCCAGGACGCCCGCCGGGCTGCCATCGCTCGGGCCCATGGCCGCCAGCCTGGCCGTCGTGCTGGGGCTCTTCCTGGCCGTCGCCTGGGTGATGCGGCGGGCGGCGCCGAAGGCGGCCGCCCTGCTGCCCGGCGAAGTGGTCGAGGTCCTCGGCCGCGCCCCGCTGGCGGGCCGGCAGCAGATGCACCTGCTCCGCTGCGGCAACAAGCTGCTGTTGGTCTCGGTCACTCCGGCCGGCGCGGAGACGCTCACCGAAGTCACCGATCCGTCGGAGGTCGATCGGCTGGCCGGGCTGTGCCGCCAGGCCCATCCGCACAGCGCCACGGCCGCGTTTCGCCAAGTGTTCCAACAACTGCGGGACTCGATCGGAGGGCCGCAATGTCTGATCGTGCTTCCCTACCGGCAACGGGGTGCCGCGGCAGCTACCCGTGCCGCTGCTCGCTTGCCAGCAGTGCCGAGAAACACGGTGACAGCCACCGTGGCACCCGTCTTCGCCTGGCGGTCTGCTGGCGGCCTATGCCGCCGTGGCCTTGGCGCTGCCTGAGCCTGCTGGGCCCGGCCCGTGCCGACGAGGCCCCCAATCGCCCCTTGTCGCATCCAGGCGCCGCCAGGGCCTGGCGGCCGGCCCGGAAGCTGGACCAGTCCCGAAGGGCTCAGCTCCACGCTCCAGGTGATGCTCCTGTTGACGGTGCTCAGCCTGGCCCCGGCGGTGCTGCTGATGACCACCTGCTTCGTCCGCATCATCGTCGTGCTGAGCCTGTTGCGGCAGGCCGTGGGAACGCAGCAGCTTCCGCCCAGCCAGGTGATCACCGTCGTTGGCCCTGTTCATCACCTTGCTGATCATGTCGCCGGTGTGGAAGCAGGTCTACGACCAGGCGATCGTGCCCTACACGCACCATCAAATCACCCTGGAGCAGGCGTGGAAGGCGGGCGTGCAGCCGATCCGCCGCTTCATGAGCATGCAGATCGAGCGGACCAACAACGGCGACGACGTCCGCTTGTTCCTCGCCTACCTGCCCGACCAGCCCACGCCGAAGAACTACGACGAAGTGCCCCTGCAAGCGTTGCTGCCGGCCTTCATGCTCAGCGAGTTGAAGACCGCCTTCCTCATCGGCTTCCAGATCTACTTGCCCTTCCTCATCCTCGACATGGTGGTCGCCAGCGTGATGGTGTCGATGGGGATGTTGATGCTGCCGCCGGCCTTGGTTTCGCTGCCCTTCAAGATCCTGTTGTTCGTGCTGGTCGACGGCTGGCGGCTGGTGGTGCAGATGTTGATGGAAAGCTTTCAACCGTTTACGTGAGCGGGGAATAAGGACGATGGACGTACAAGCCGCCGTCGATCTCGCCCGCGAAGCCATCTGGACCAGCCTGCTGATCGCCTCGCCGGTGCTGTTGGCGGGGCTGGTCGTGGGGCTGGTGATCGGCCTGCTCCAGGCGTTGACGCAAATTCAGGAGCAGACCGTGGCGTTCGTCCCCAAGATCGTGGCCATGGCCGTGGTCTTCGGCCTTTCGCTGCCTTGGCTGCTCGCGCAACTGCTGCAATATTCGACGCAATTGATTTCCGGCATCCCGGGCAAGTTTTGATGAAAGGATGAAGGCGGAACGTAGGGTGGGCCGAGGCAGCGAGTCCCGCCATGCGCTCCTTCCCCGCATGGAATCGCTTCGCCATTTCGACGCCGAAAAGTTTCTCCTGTTCACCCTGGTCCTGACGCGGGTGAGCGGGCTGGTGATGACGGCGCCGATCTACGGCGGCAGCGACGCCCCGGCGCAGGTGCGCGCACTGCTGGCCGTCGCCCTGGCCGTCCTGATCACCCCCAGCCAGTGGGGCGTCCACGTCGAAATCCCCGGCACAACGGTCGGCTACCTGGTCCTCATCGGCGGCGAACTGCTCGTCGGGGCGTGCCTGGGCCTGGGAATCACGATCGCTCTTCTCCGGCCTCCAGATGGCCGGCGACCTGATCAGCCGCGCCGGCGGGCTGACGCTCTCCGACCTCTTCGATCCCACCTTCAACGCCGACGTGCCCCTGTTCTCGCGGCTTTTCCTGTTGCTGGCCACGGCGGTCTTCGCCTGCCTGGGCGGGCATCGCGTCGTCATGGCCGGCCTGCTGGACACCTTTCGCGCCGATTCCGCCCGGCGGCGGCCTCGCCGCCATCTTCGCTCCCCGTCCGCGGCGCGGCGGGGCACGCCGCCTTCCTCGCACGCCCTGGCGGCGACCTTGCTGACGCTGATCGGCGAGAGCTTTCAATTGGGCGTCCGCGTCTGCATGCCGGTGGTGGTCGCCGCCCTGTTGGCCACGCTCGTCCTCGGCCTGATCGGCCGCACGCTTGCCGCAATTGAACGTCCATGGCGGTCGGCTTCGGACTGAACGCCCTGTTGACCTTCGCCATGATGTTCGTTTCCCTGGGCGGCGGCGTTTTTGGTGTTTCAGGAGCATCTCGAGCCGGCCATGGCCATGCTGCTCGAAATGGTCAAGGTTCCCATGCAGTCCCAGTGGTTCGGTAGCAAGGAAGAAAAAGGGAAAGGAGTTAGGAGTGAGAAGGCCACACGGGCCGGCACTCCAACTTCTAACTCCCAACTTCTAACTCCTAACTCCTTACAATGGCGGAATACGACGGCGAAAAATCCCAGGAAGCGACGCCGCATCGCCGGCAGCAGGCCCGCGAAGAGGGCCACGTCGCCAAGAGCCAAGACCTGGCCTCGGCGGCGCTGCTGGTCTTGGGGGTCTCGACGCTGCTCATGTTTGGCGGCGGCGCTGGCCGCTTACGTGGTCGACTTTGGCCGGCAACAACTCGGCGGCGAGGCCTGGCTGTCGATCGACGCGGCGCAGGCGTCCTTCCTTGGAACAAGACGTTTTTGGGACTGGCCCCGCGGCTGTTGCCGCTGTTCGGTTTGCTGTTTGTCGCGGCCGTGGCGGTCAACTTGGCCCAGGTCGGCTTTCTCTTTCTCCCCGAAAAACTGGCCCCCGACTTCACGCGGATCGATCCGCTGCAAGGTTTGCGGCGCATCTTCTCGCTGCCCAGCGCTGATGCGACTGGCCTTCGGGCTGCTGAAACTGACGATCGTCGCCGCCGTGGCCGGGGTGAGCCTGTACAACCAGCGGGAGGCCATTTTGGGCCTGAGCCGCCTGGCGGTCGGCCCGATCGCCCTGTTCATGGTGCAGGTGCTGCTCTGGACCGCGTTGAAGGTCGGCGTGGCCCTGCTCGTGCTGGCGATTTTGGACTACGGATTTCAACGCTGGAAGAACGAACGCGATTTGCGGATGACGACGCAGGAAATGCGCGAAGAGTTGAAGAACCTCGAAGGCAATCCGCAGATGATCGCGCGGCGGCGGCAGGTGCAGCGGCAGTTGGCGATGCACCGCCTCTCCGACGCCGTGCCCAAGGCCGACGTGGTCGTGACCAACCCGACGGAGTTGGCCGTGGCGATTCACTACGAGCCGGAGACGATGGCCGCCCCGATCGTGATCGCCAAGGGGGCGGGCGTGATCGCCGCGCGGATTCGCCAATTGGCCTTGCAGCACGGGGTGCCCATCGTCGAGCGGAAGCCGCTGGCGCAGGCCCTCTTTCGCCACGTCGAAGTGACGCAGCCGATTCCGCCGGACAAGTACTCCGCCGTGGCCGAGGTGCTGGCCTACGTGTATCAGCTCAAGGGGAAGAAGATCGCCGGGAGGGGGTGAGGGGCGTTCTCGCGCCAGGTGCCATGGCCCGCGCTCGCGTGAGCACTTCGCCGCGTCGGCAGCCACGGCGGTAACCTACCCCGTCCCACGTACCGACGCACGCGTCGAGCGTCGTGCGCGACCATTTACATCTGGTCATACCACGGCTCGTGGATAGTGACCTTGCACCTCGGCATCGCCCGACCGAGCCTCTTCACGCCCTCGGCCGTGACCTTCGTGTTGCGGAGGAACAGCGTGTCGAGTTTCGATAGTTTCGTTAGATGCTCCAAGCCCGCGTCCGTGACCGGCGTGTTATCGAGGATCAAATCCCGGAGCTCCGTCAGCCCGTTAAGGCGCTGCAAGACGCGCATCCGTGACCAGTGTGCTGCGGAGGTTCAAAAACTGGAGTTGCCTCAGCCCGTTCAGATGCTCAAAGCCCGTACCCGTGACCTTCGCGCTCTCGAGGCCCAACGACTTAAGCTGCTTCAGTCCCTTCAGATTCTTCAGACCCGTATCGGTGACTGGTGCGCCGCCGACGTACAACTCCTGGAGGCTGCGTCAGCCCCTTGAGGTGCTCCATGCCCGCATCCGTTAGCCGCCTGCCGTCAAGAGACAAAACCCGAATTTGCGTCAGCCCCGCCAGATTTTTCAAGTCCGCATCGGTAACCGGCACCGACGTACAGGTTAAACTTACCTCAATAACGGTCGCGAAAAAATCCTTTCCCGGCGTATTCGGAAAATACCGCAGCCAGCCGAAGGGCACGTCGTAGCTTACACCGCCGCCCAGCCCCTCTATCTCATCGACCGCCTCCCTCTGCCGCCAAGCGGCTGGACTCTTTATGACAAGCAAAATGAGCCCGCTCGCCAAGAACATTAGAAGCATGAGCGACCGCAGCCAGTCTGCGGAAAGCCTTCGGGGCTGGGAGGATGCCGAATTCGCCTTTGTCATGCTCAATTCCGCCAACGAAACAACAGGGTTGGTCAAGTGCACCAGGCGGGCGTTCCCCGATACCTTCGCTATCGGGCGCCGCAGGCACAGGAGGCAGCCGAACGCGGGCGGTCCAGCCAGTGTTAAAACGGTCTCACATCACGTCGCGGCGGATTTTGTGAAGGCCGGCGAGTTTGCCTCGATCGCCCGCATGGCCTCGGGATCATAAACTTTCTCTTCGCAGTCCGGACATTCGTAGAATTCGAGGTTGTCAACAGTGTAGCGTCGGCCCCGGTGCTCTCCCGACCACTTCCGCCGCACTCGCTTGATCTTCGCGCTGCCGCAGGACGGACATTGTGTGATCTTTTTCATGATGATGGCCGCCTATAAAGCTTTTTTCGAGGAGAGCAGAAAGTAGTAGGTGTCTTGGCCGGCGTCGGAGACGAGCTTTCCCTTGCTGTAAATCGCCAAGCCGTTCAGGTTCGTGGCCTGGATGATGTACAACATCTCCCGGCGGCGACCTTGATGGGGACTGGCCGAACGGACGGTCTTGTAAATCGCCACTGCATTGAGTATTGATTCGGCGACGTCCAGTTCGGTAATCTGGTCGGCCTCCATCTCGATCCGCGCCTTTTCGCTAAAAGCGTACTCACCCGTCAAAATTGCTCGTTTGATCCGCCTCAGGACATCGGTCATCGACACCCCTCTCTACAGTATATCCAAGTTTGATCAAGCGGGGAAGCCAGTTTGATCGCGGCTGATGCCCATGCTGGAGGGAACGATCTCCCGCGAACGACTCCCCGGGCGGCTGCGAGTAAAGCGAGCTCGCTCTACGCCGTCTGCTCCGCATACCCGAATCGCTCCAGCGCGCGGCCCAGCGCCGGCCGATCTCCGCCCGCCTCTCCTCCGTCATCTCAAAGCGATTCTTCTTGTAGTCGGACTTCTCCGCGAAATACTGCCGCACCTGCTCCGCCACGGCGTCGAACTCGCCCAAGGCCAATTCCGCATACGCCCGACGCATCTGGCCGACGGGATCCTTCACAAGGTCTTCGTAGCGGACTTCGCAGAATTGCCCGGCGGGAATCAGGCCGCGGTCGCGCTCGAATACCTCGTACATCCGGTTGAACGTCTCGAAGACGCGATCTTCCAAACCCTTGCCCGTGGGAATCTGCAATCCCTGGTCGCGATTGAGCCGATTCCAAAGGTTGATCGTCGAGGGGAAGATCTCGTACGGATTGCGGACGATGTGGATGAACCGGGCGCGGGGAAACATCGCCAACAGCGTCTTGATGCGGCAGGTGTGTTGCGGCGACTTCAACACGATCCGCTTCGGCTGCCGCAGCGTCACGCACTTCAAAAACCACATCAGCCCCCGCTTCCAACGCTCCCGCTGCCGCGGCGACAACGCGGCCAGGTCGAGATACTCTTCGCATTGCGGCGGGCGGTTGGGAAAGGCGATCGAAAGGTACGGCGAGGGAACGCCCATGTTGCACAGGGCGAATTCATCCTCTTGCGGCCGGTCCCAGCCGGCGGCCATGTTGTCCATCGGCCGCTTCGCCGGCAGCAACAGCCGCAACAATGGCCGAAACAACCACCCGGACACGAGAAAATGGGTCGGCGCAAAACAGGCGAAGGTGTCCGGATAGGTGTGCCGCGGATCGAGGATCAAGAGTTCGTGCAACAGCGTCGTGCCGGACCGCCAATGCCCAATGACGAAGATCGGGTCCTCCTGGACCTTGGTCGCGGCGATTTTGCGGCCGTAGAGAAGGAACTGCACCAACCAAAAAAACGAGTTCATCAGGCTGACCGCGGTAACGATGATCGCCATCGGCACGCGCGACGGGGCGACGGCGAAACGATTGCGAACCAACAGGGCGATCCACGTCGAAAACCCCATGCCGTCCCAAAATCGCGGGATCCAAGGCCGATCTTTCGACCCCTCGCTCTGCTGCGGCCGACGCTTCTCCTCCACGACAGTCATTTTCTATCCTTCCCAGACTTCGCATATTTGGTCCCCTCTCCCTCCGGGAGAGGGTTAGGGTGAGGGGAAGCTGGATAAGCTCCAATTTTTGGAAGGCGGCGTCTTCCCAGGGTTCCCCTCACCCCGTCCCTCTCCCGAAGGGAGAGGGGGACCTTGAACGGGCAATTCTCGGAACTCACGCTCCATGATACCTTCTTCGGACCAGGGGGCAACACAACTGGACAGGGTTCACGGCATTCCCCCAGCACTGGTGGTTTGGGACAAAATCGGACTGGACAGTCGGGCCATTTCTGGCTACTCTCCCCCTCTCTTATCGGCACGGCGTGAGGGTGCGCGAGGAAGCTGCCTCCCGGCCGTGAGTTCGTTCGACGTTCTTCTCCGTGCGGAGATACGGATGGCTTCTGTAGCGGCGCCGCGAACCGGGGCGAGCCCGGGACCGTTGTCCCGCTTGCAGGACCTCGTCCTGCCGGTGGGGATCATCGCCAGCGTGCTGGTGATCCTGGTCCCCTTGCCCGCCTCGCTGATGGACCTGCTGTTCTCGTGCAACATCGCGATCGCCGTGATCATGGTGTTGACGACGATCTACGTCCGCACGCCGTTGGAATTCAGCATTTTCCCTTCGCTGCTGTTGGCCACGACCCTGTTCCGCCTCGTGTTGAACGTCGCCACGACGCGGTTGATCCTCACCAAGGGCGGTTCGGACGGGATTGACGGCGGCGGGCGGGGTGGTGAAGACGTTCGGCGAGTTCGTCACCGGCGGGGCGGCGGGCAACGGCAAGATCGTCGTCGGCACTCATTATCTTCGCGATCATCGTGATCATTCAGTTCGTCGTCATTACCAAGGGCGCCACGCGGATCAGCGAAGTGGCCGCCCGCTTCGCCTTGGACGGCATGCCGGGCCGGCAAATGGCCATCGACGCCGACCTGAACGCCGGCATCGATCGACGAGCGCGAGGCCCAGCGCCGCCGCCGCGAGGTCACCCAGCAGGCCGACTTCTTCGGGGCCATGGACGGTGCCAGCAAGTTCGTCCGCGGCGACGCCATCGCCGGCATCATCATTACGCTTAATCAACATCGTCGGCGGGCTGTTCATCGGCGTGATCCAAGCCGGCATGAGCCCGGGCGACGCCGCGTCGCTCTTCACCACGCTGACCATCGGCGACGGCCTGGTGACGCAAGTGCCGGCCTTCCTGATTTCGTTGGCCGCCGGCTTGCTGGTCACCCGCAGCAGCAACGACACCGATCTGCCCGCCGAGTTCCTCAAGCAGCTTTTTTCGCGTCCGCAGGCGATGGCCGTGGCGGCGGGGTTCCTCTGGCATCCTCGATCTTCACCAGCCTGCCGCGGATTCCGCTGTTGGCCATCGGCGGCGAGTTGCACGGCGATGGCCACCACGCTTGTCGCGGCGAAACACGCAGGCCAAAGCGCGCGCCGAGGCGAAGAAGCAGGCCGAGGCGACGAAAACGCCCGAGCAGCGGGTCGAGGACTATCTGGCCGTCGATCCGATGGAAGTCGAGATCGGCGTCGGGCTGATCCGCCTGGCCGATCCGCGCCGCGGCGGCGACCTGCTGGAGCGCATCCAGCGGGTGCGGCAGAACGTGGCCGCCGACCTGGGCATCATCCTCCCCAAGGTCCGCATCCGCGACAACATGCGGCTGGAGCAGAACCAATATCGCATCAAGATCGCCGACATGCCCGTGGCCGAAGGCGCGGTCCATCGCGGACAAGTTCCTCGCCATGGATTCGGGGGCGACCGACGGGGAAGGTGTCCGGGCTGGCCGCCAAGGACCCCGCCTTCGGCACGCCCGCCGTCTGGATCGAACCCGGCGTCCGCGAGCAGGCGGAGATGTTCGGCTACACGGTGGTCGAGTCGGGCAGCGTCATCGCCACGCACTTGACGGAGACGGTCCGCCGGCACGCCGACGAGATCATCACCCGCGACGCCGCCAAGCACCTGATCGACGAATTGAAGCGGACCTCGCCGACGGTCGTCGACGAGTTGATCCCCGGGCGTGATGAAGCTGGCCGAGGTGCAGCAAATCCTGCAAATGCTGCTTCGCGAAGGCGTGCCGATCCGGCAGTTGGGGGCGATCCTGGAGACGCTGGGCGATTACGGCCGCGCACCCGCGACCCGATCCTGCTGACCGAATACGTCCGCCACCGCCTGGCGCGGACGATCTGCAACCGCTACCGCAATTCCGACAATCGTCTCTACGTGGTCACGCTCGATCCGGCGTTGGAGGACCGCATCCGCGCGGGATTCGACCACAACGAGAAGGGGATGTTGATCCGCATGTCGCCGCAGGCGGTGGAGATGACCTGCCGGCTGATCGCCGCATCGGTCGAGCGGTTGACGATGGCCAACCATCCGCCGGTGGTCCTGGTCAGTCCGCCGATCCGCGCGGCGCTGAAACAAATGACTTCGCCGCACCTGCCGCAACTGGCGGTGCTGAGCTACAACGAGATCACCCGCGACACGAAGATCGAATCGGTCGCCATGGTTTCCGACGTGAAATAAGGAAAGAAGGCAGGAGTTAGAAGTTAGGAGTTAGGAGGGACATGTAAGTCAGGCACGCCGTGCCTGACAATCCCGCCTCCCTGTTCCAGACGGCAAAGTTGTTCCCGACTAGCGAGCTTGGAATCGAAAGGACCCGGCCCATGAAATGGAAAGCATTTTTCCCGCTGATTTTCGCGGCGTTTTGCGCCCTGGCGTGCTTCCCGGCCGCTGCCGCCGACACGCAGGCGTCGATTCCCCAAGTGCTAATCCGCATCAAGTTGACGCGAACCGGCAAGGATGGGAAGCAGGCGGTGATTTGCGAGCCGAACCTCGTGGCGCTGCTCGGACATCCGGCGCACTTCCAGGCCGAGGGCCCGCCGGCCGCGCCGGCGGACACGCCGCTCGGTTTTCGGCTTGGCACGACGGCGGACGCGATCGTGTTGAAAGTCGAAGGAAACCGTTTCTACGCGCGCGCCAAAGCGAGCGTTGTCGAGTCCGCGAAAGTCAATCCGGACGGCGCTAGCATTGCGACGACCGGGCTGGAGTTTTTCGGAGCGATCACCGCGGGCAAAGCGGTCGTCGTGTCCGCGCCCTCCGGTCAAGGCGAAAAAATGGAAATCGTGGTGGAGAAGGTCGGGCCGGTGGGAAAACCGCCGGCGATGAGCGCCGCAAAGGGTGCAGAAAACCGGCGTTCGCCCTCTGCCGATCGCCCGGCGTCCGCCCGGTACGAGATACGGCTGGAGGTGACCGAGCACACGCCGGACGGGACAGAAACTAAACTGTTCGAACACTCGGCGGCGGCGGTGGTTGGAAAGCCAATTAGCTTTTGGGAGGGACAAAACGTCGAATCGTCAATGAAACCGCGGGATCCCTTGCGTCCGGCGCCGCGCTAAACGCCGAACTGCTCTGCAAAGATGGGGAGTCGTTCTTGGACGCGACGGCGTCGTTGGCCTATCCCCTCATTTTGCCGTGGCCCGATTCCGCGGCCTTTTACCCGCTCGAAGAAAACGGGGATGCTTTCGTCGCCACGAGCTCCCAGCGTGTTGTGAAACGGCTCACGCTCGGCAGGCCATCGAAATTCTACGTCCGCTGTCCCATCCCGTTCATCAACATAGACAACGATAAGCTGTGCTTGATCTACGCGATCACTGTAACGAGGTCGGACAATCCCACCAGCCCGCCTCACGATTCTAGCTCCTAACTCCTAACTTCTAACTCCTTACGGCGCAGCCGTTCTTTTTCGCAAGGAAGCGACCTATGGAACTGAAGACATTTCGGGCCTCGACGATGCACGAGGCGTTGGCGATGGTCGAGCGCGCGTTGGGCGCCGACGCGGCCGTGCTGCACACGCGGGAGATTCGCCCCCGCCGCTGGTTCGGCTGGCTGGGCGGGCCGCGGATGATTGAAGTCGTCGCTTCCTGCAACGTCAACGTCCCCAGCCGACTGGAGGCGAGCCCGGAGCGCGCGGAGGAAGTGTGCGGCGGCATGTTCTCCGACGACGAGGCGTCCGCCGCGGCCGCGGCCTTCGAGCCGGCCGCCGCAGAGCAGGTGCAGGGCCAGTTGAGCGAGTTGCAAGTCATGATGAAGCAGTTGTGCCGCCGCTCCTCCGGCGCACGCCCCGACCTGCCCGAAGAACTCTTCCGCCTGTTCACCGACCTGCTCGACTCAGACCTCGGCGAGGACGCGGCGCGGGAGCTGGTCGATCGCGTCCGCAGCGAAAGCCGCGGGGCCCGGCTCGACGACCTGCTGCTGGCGAAGACGCGCATCGCGCGGATGATCGAGGCGGAAATCGCCGTCGCCGGCCCGATCCAGTTGACGCCCGGACGCAGCCGGCTGATCGCCCTGGTCGGCCCCACCGGCGTCGGCAAGACGACGACGATCGCCAAGCTCGCTGCCCAATATCGCTTGCGCGACAAGCGCCGCGTCGGACTGATCACTGTGGACACGTATCGCATCGCGGCGGTGGAACAGTTGCGGACCTACGCCGACATCATCGACTTGCCGATGCAGGTGGTTTCCACGCCGCGGGAGATGCGCGAGGCGGTCCGCCGCATGGCCGACCTCGACCTGATCCTGCTGGACACCGCCGGGCGCAGCCCGAAAGACGATGTCCGCATCCAGGAGCTGCGCGCGTTTGTGAGCGAGGCCGACGCGGACGAGGTTCACCTGGTCCTCAGCGCGATGACCGGGGCGCGAACGCTGCAGCAGACTGCGGAGCGGTTTGCGGCCGTCGGCGCCACGGCCCTGATCCTCACCAAGCTCGACGAGGCCTCGAGCCTGGGAAACCTCCTTTCGCTGCTCCGCTTCAGCAAGCTCCCCTTGAGCTACCTGACCAACGGGCAAAACGTGCCCGACGACATCGAAACCGCCAATGCCCAGCGGCTGGCGCGACTGATCCTGAACATGGAGCCGGCCGTCGCGGCGCGCGCGGCGTGAAACGGAACGAACCGCGAACGAGAAGGCAAGGCGATTCGACGATGCAAGATCAAGCGAACCAACTACGCGAGCTGGTAAAGCAATGCGCGACCTCGCCGGACGCGCCGCAAAACAAGCGACGCGGGGCGACGGCCTTCCGCGCAGCCGCGGCGATCGGCCGCCGCTTCAGCCGGGCGTGCTCCTGCCTGGCACACGAGAAACTCGTCCCTTGGTTGTTCGCGCGTGCGGCGGGCTGCACAGCGGTCCCCGCAGCCGCGACAGAAAAAAGTTTATTTCCTGCGAAAGACGAAGAAAGGATTGAATCTTGCCCCGCTGCCAGCCGATAGAAAAGGAGTACTATCGGCAGTCGATGTGCTGTCAAACTGCACCGATTGCGGAAAGTTTAACGGCGATCGAGGGACGCAGTCGTGGCACGAACCTACGCCGGCATCCTCGGGTCTTTGGCCTTCCTGACCGTGTTGGCGCGGGGGTTGGCCAACGGCGGCGGGGTGGAATCGGTGGTTTACACAGCCTGGTGCAGCCTGTTGGCCTTCGCCCTCGCCGGCGGAGTTATTGGCTGGTTGGCCGAAGGCGTCGTACGCGATTCCATCAACGGACAAATCGAAGCCGAGATTGCCGCACAGGGAGTCAAGAGTTGAGAGCTGAGAGTTGAGAGTTGAAAGCCGGCGGTTCGAGGGCTGTGGCTCTCGACTCCCAACTGTCAACTCTCAACTCTCTCGAGACAAGGAAGTTTGGAGAAGGATCTCCAATAGCCGGCGCCGATCGGCGCCTTCATGGAGGATGGAATGGCAACTGCTGTCGCGCCGGAAGAAGTCGAACAGCTCTGGGCGGACTTCAAACAAGACTTGACCAACCAGGAATTGCGCAACCGCCTGGTGGAAATCTATTTGCCGTTGGTCAAGTACAACGGCGAGCGGATTTGGGCCCGATTGCCGGAAGGCGTCGAGTTGGACGACCTGATTTCGGCCGGTGTTTTCGGCCTGATGGACGCGATCGACGCCTTTGATCTGACGCGCGGCGTCAAGTTTGAGACCTACTGCGTGCCGCGCATCCGCGGGGCGATGCTCGACGAGCTGCGCACCATGGACTGGGTCCCCCGGCTGGTCCGCTCGAAGGCCAGCAAGCTCAACGAGGCGATGAAGAACCTCGAAGCGCGGATGGGACGGCAGCCGAATGAAAACGAATTGGCCGAGGAACTGCAAATCTCCGTGCCCGAACTGGAGAAAATGATCCTCGACGCCAACGCCGTCAACCTCATCAGTCTGAACAAGAAGTGGTACGAGACGGACAGCTACAAGGACGTCCGCGAGATCGACATCCTTGAAGACAAGAAGGGCGAAGACCCGACGCGGCGGATTCAGAAGAACGACCTCATGCGGCTGGTCACGAAGGGACTCAACCGCAACGAACGCCTGATCATCATCCTCTACTACTACGAAGAGTTGACGATGAAGGAGATCGGCGCGACGCTCGACCTGTCGGAAAGCCGCGTCAGCCAGATGCACAGTTCGATCGTGCAGCGGCTTCAGAGTCAGCTTGGCCGGCGGCGACCGGAATTCGGCTCGTGAGTTGCAGATGGGCGCGGAAAGAAGAGAGGCGCCTTCCCGGCCCTTGACGCCTCAGCCGCGCCGCTGGTTTCTCGCACTCGGCGAGGCGTAGCCCGCCCATTGAGTCACCAGCTTGTCCAACTCCCCGTCCAGCCAACGGCTGAATTCGACATAGGGCAAGAGGCGGACGCGGATCGGCACGTCCCAGTGTTCCCGGGTGAGCGCGCCGCTGAAGTCGAAATTCTGCTGGGGAGTGTTCACGGCCCTGCCTCTTTCTCTGTCCTCGGCCCCTACTTTAATATTACGTAAGACACGCGGTGTTGGTTTAGGTTCGTGCCGTTTGACCCGAGTTGCGCATGGCGCAAATGGGGATATGTCATCGGGTTGGCGAAACTCCCGGAAGAAGGCTCGCCCCTTCGAGACACTACACTAGTCGGCCGTTTTTGCCCTGGCGTTTGAGGCGTCCGTTAGACTTAGCGGGTGCTTTGCCTGCGTTGACTTTGCCGCCGGGCTTTGCAGGCAGACTTTCCCAGCAGCCGTGCGCACGGCGAAACCACAAGCGCGGCGACATTACCCCCCAACGGCGTCATTTGCGGGGCACAACCGATCTTGTCCAATTTCCGGCGGCTGCCTATAATCCGACCCGCTGGCCGTCGACGGCGATTCCTCGAAGATCGGCAAAATTCGGAGAACTGTTGTCGCCCGCCCGGCGTAGGATGCGGGAGTTGCACGTTTTCAACGAGGCATGTTGCTTGCTCGCCCGGACGATGCCGCGGGGCATCGCCGGGACGCAACTTGCCGGCCTCACAGGCGTTACAACTCGGGGAACGACGCGTATCGCTAGGAGTCGAGCGTTTGCGATTTCCTTGAACCGGCGCGCCGCCGAGGGCCGATGACACGACTGCCGAAGGGACGTTGGCGACGCCGGCGGCGGATTGGCCGTGCGACAAACGCGGAGCGAGGGTAGAATAGAACGGGAAGGGAACCCCGCGCCGAACGAGTCGAAGGGAGAACAGGATGCAAGTTTACGGACCCACTCATCTGCACGGCCCCCAGGCCATCGCCGCGCCGCACGCCGTCCGTCCGGCCCAGTCGGCGGCGAGCACGAGCGCGCCGGCGGTGGGCGATGAAGTGCAGATCTCCGACGCCGCGAAGTTGGTCGAGCAGGTGCAGCAGATTCCCGACATCCGCCAGGACCGCGTCGCTTCGATCCGCGCAGATCGCCCAGGGAACCTACGAAACGCCCGACCGGCTCGAGACGGCCGTCTCGCGGCTGTTGGACGAAATCGGGTAGCGCGTTGTCGGAAGATCAAATGCCAGCCCGAAGCGCCAGCGAGGGGTGTGCGACGCCGCGGTCCCTCGCTGGCGCTTCGCACCTGGTGAACGCCGGACGAAGTTCATGTCGAAGAGTTTTTCGTTGCGGTCGGTTCCGGTGAAGCTCCCGCCGGCACAGCGATTCTCCGAGTTTCTTTCCGGCCGCGGCAAGCGGCTGACGCAGCAGCGGCGGCTGATCGTCGAGCAGGTCTTCAGCCATCACGACCACTTCGACGCCGACGAGCTGATGGCGCATCTGCGAGGGCTGATCGCCCAGCACCGCTTGAGCCGTCCGACGGTCTATCGCACCTTGTCCGAGTTGGTCGAGGCGGGCATGTTGCGGAAGATGGTTTTGGACGCCCGCGGCGTGTATGAGCACCAGTACGGCTATCCCAGCCACGACCATCTCTACTGCCAGGTCTGCAACCGCCTGATCGAGTTTCACAGCCCGGAATTGGAGCGGATTTGCGCGAAGGTCGCCCGCCGGCTTCGCTTCGCGGCGTCCGGCCATCGGATGTTCATCACCGGCGTGTGCGCCCAGTGCCGGACGAAGAAGTGAAAAGGTCCCATCTCCGTTCGGGAGAGGAGATCGTTTCTCGCAATTTCACTTCGATGTCCTCGCCTCCCGGCAAGGTCAGAGCCCAGCGGATTGCACCAGGCGGGCCGGCGGGGAAATCGCATCAAGATTGCGATTGGCCTCGTCCAGCGGACGCCACAAGAGATGCTCTATCTCCGGGTCAAGCCAGATCGCCCGCTTCATGTGGCGGACAGCGGATTTCCATTGCTCCCTCTCGTCGGCGATCAGCCGGCGATCATGACAGTTCTTCGCCCATTCGCAAGACATCAGCCCATAGAAACGCTGGCCCTGGGCGCCGCTGCCGTCCAACTCGACGGCCTTGTTGACATCAGAAACAGCCTTTGCGAATTCGCCGTGTTTTGCGTAATCCAATCCCCGCCGTCCGTACGCTTGAACCAGCAGGGGTTGAATTCGTTTTGCCCTGTCGTTGTCGCGGTCGATCGCCTTCTCCAAGCTGGCGATCGCCTCGCGCCAACGCTGCGCGGCAATCTGGTTGACCCCTTGGCCCTCGTAGATGTCCGCGTATGTGGACTTTGCCTTATCCAGTTTCGGGTCGAGTTTCACCGCCTCGTTGAGGTTGGCGAGGGCAAGGTCGAGACTTTTTTTCGCCAAGTAGGCGACGGCGCGATGGAAGTAGGCTGGGCCGAAATCGGGTTTCAAGCGAATCGCTTCCGTGGCGTCCGCAATGGCCTGATTGTAATCGCCCA
Organism: uncultured Planctomycetia bacterium; assembly: GCA_963791075.1. Classification (GTDB taxonomy): domain Bacteria; phylum Planctomycetota; class Planctomycetia; order Pirellulales; family Thermoguttaceae; genus CAWBRF01. Next base: position 209,992 of record CAWBRF010000029.1, on the reverse strand, counting down.
TCTTCACATAGGCCCGGCCGCGCTGAGAGTACGCCTCTGCGGAATCCGGGCCGAATTTGATCGCCCGATCGAGGTCCTGAATCGCCGAATCCGCAAAGCCCTTCTCCAGAAACGCAGAGCCGCGTCCGTACCATGCCGCGGCGGACTTGTCGTCCCGGCGAAGGATGCCGCTGAACTCGCCGAGGGCTTTGTCGAACTGCCCCTGATTCAAGGAATCAAACGCTTGCTGAAGCGGGATTGCGAGGTCGGGCGGACCCGACGGATGCGCTTTCGCCATGTATTCGTCGTAGGGCTGGGCAAACTGTGGCGCCAGTTGAATCGCTTCGCTGAAGGCTTTTTCGGCTTTCAGTCTGCGCTGCCGCCTTGTTGAGGCGGACGCCCCAGTCGAAATACGCCTGTGCAAGCTCGGGGTTGACCTCCGTCGCCAATTTCTCGTTCGAGGCGAATCGCTTCCTCGAAGCACTCGACGGCGCTGTCGGGTTGTTCGTCCGGCGAATGCAAGAACGACTCCCCGAGCGTGCGGAAAGCGTCGCTGCAATTTGCCTGCAAACGAATCGCCAGGCAAGCGTCCTTGACGGCTTCGGCGTATCTTTCCTCCGTCAGCCAGGGCGAGCGCGCAGGCGGGCGGCGTCGGGCGACTTGGGGTCGAGGCGAATCGCGTCGCTCAGGTTGTCAATGGCGATTTTGGGAAAACCCTTTGCCAGATACAAGGCCCCGCGGCGGTAAAAAGCGGCGGCGTTTGTCGGATCGAGAATCACCGCGGCCGTATAATCCGCGATCGCCTCGTCCGGCTGCTGTTGTCGTTGGCGGGCATCGGCGCGATCGAAGAATGCCTCGGCATTTTTGGGATGGGCCGCGATCTCCTTGTTGAAGACAGCGACGGCTTCCGTCAGCTTGCCCTCGGCCAGGAACCGTGCGCCATCGGCCATGAACTGGCTTTCGCCGACGTGTTCGGCCTGAGCGGGCGCCGCCTCCGGCGACTTGGCCTCGCAGCCCAGATAGGCCGCCAATCCAATCAAACAACCCAGCGGAATCCAGTTCGACCGGCGCCAATTTTGCGGAAACGCGCCCATGACTTTCTCCCATGGTTAGACACGATGGCTATCTATCCAGGGTAATTACGCGCAGCGCGGTTTTCCACTACCCCCACTATGGAGGGAGAGTGGGTGAGGGCAAAAAAGTCCCCCTCTCCCCTCGGGAGATGGTTGGGGTGAGGGGAATCGCCGCGAGATCCCGTCGAACCCTTTGCCGCCGTACCACGGCTGGCGATGCTTGGTCAACGCTGCGCACCGGCGCCGGTGGCCCGCAAAACGCGATTCGACTTCGGCAACTTTGGCCCAACGGACTTCCAGCCGGCAGCAGGCGTCCAGAACGTCACAGCCCGCCGTTCCCTTCCGCTTCCGGCGTTTCGTGAACACTACACGGCCTTCGGCGGGTCGCGCGTCGTAACTTTGCGAGACAACCCAATAAACTCCCCACTGATTCTTCACCCACTTGTCATCCCTTAACATGTAATCGAACGCGTTCCCCTCGCAGAGATCGAGGCGATCTTTGCCGACAATGAACGCCCATGGAGACGGGGATTCCCTGGAGCCGAACGCGACGACAAAGTTTTCGTCTTTGCCGCCCCTGTCAGCCTCCAACACGATTTGGCCGATCTGTTCGGCGTATTCCCTCTTCTTTCCAAGGGATAGGCCAGCAAACCAGCCGGCTGCAGCCGGACTCTTGGCAGGGTTCTGCTTCAAATCTCGCAACGGCGAGGCGTCGTCGCCCACGGCGATGTCTCCTCCAGCAAGGAGGCCCGCCAAGATCAGCGATAAGATAGCGGCGTTCATGCTCTACAAACGACTCTTTCGACGTGAATGGCTGCGACTCTTTTTCCGCAGTTCATACTTCCATGCCCTCACAGGCGTCGACGAAAATGGACAGTCTGTCGGCGATTCCCCTCACCCCAACCCTCTCCCGAAGGGAGAGGGGGACCGCTTTTCACACCTTCACATCCACATCCCCGCGGCCGGCCGTGGGATGCCTCGCGAGAATCGGCGCGACCACCTCGTCAAGAAATTCATCCACCTGCTGCGGCGCGCGGCCGATGAACTGCCGCGGATCGACCACCGCGGCAAGGTCCACATGGGCGAAGGCGGCGTCGGCGGCCAAACGCTCCAACAGATCGTTCTTCCCGCCTTGCTCCTTGACCACTGCCGCGGCGGCCTGACTGTGCCGGCGAATCCGCTCGTGCAGGTCTTGCCGGTCGCCCCCGGCCGCCACGGCCGCCATGAGGATGTTCTCCGTGGCCATAAAGGGCAACTCCGCCTCCAGACTGGCCGAGATCACCTTCGGATACACGACCAGCCCGCCGGTCACGTTTTGGCAAAGGATCAGCACGGCGTCGGCGGCCAGGAACGCTTGCGGGAGGTCCAGCCGACGGATGGCGCTGTCGTCGAGCGTCCGTTCCAGCCATTGCACCGAGGCCGTCTGCGCGGACGACGCCTCCAGACCCATGAGAAATCGCGCCAGCGAACAGATCCGCTCGCTCCGCATCGGATTGCGCTTGTAGGCCATCGCCGAGGAGCCGATTTGCTCCTCCTCCAGCGGCTCCTCGACTTCCTTCCGATGCGCCAGGAGCCGCAGATCGGTGGCCATCTTGTGGGCGCTTTGGGCCACGCCCGACAGCACGGCCAAAAACTGCGCGTCGATCTTTCGCGGATAGGTCTGGCCGGCGATGGGATAGCTTTCGGCAAAGCCCAGCTTGCGGCAGATCAACTCCTCCAAGCGGCGGACCTTGGCGTGGTCGCCGTGGAAGAGGCTGAGGAAACTGGCCTGCGTGCCGGTGGTCCCCTTCGAGCCGTGGCCCTTGAGCTGCCCGAGACGGTGTTCGATTTCCGCCAGGTTGAGGACGAAGTCGTAGGCCCAGAGACACGCCCGCTTGCCCACCGTCGTCGGCTGGGCGGGCTGAAAATGGGTGTAGGCCAGGCAGGGCAGGTCGCGATGCTTGCGGGCGAACTCGGCCAACGCGGCGATCACGCCGACGACGCGGTCGCGAACCAACTCGAGCGACTCGCCCAGCAGCAGCAGGTCGGTGTTGTCCGTGACAAACGCACTTGTCGCCCCGAGATGGATGATCGGCCGGGCCTCCGGACAGACCTCGCCGTAGGCGTGGACGTGGGCCATGACATCGTGCCGCAGGCGGCGTTCGCAGCGGGCGGCGGCCTCGAAGTCGATGTCGTTGACATGCCGCTTCAACTCGGCGATTTGCCGCGGCGTGATTGGCAGGCCCAATTCCGCCTCGGCCTCGGCCAGGGCGACCCACAGCCTTCGCCACATGCTGAACTTCCGCTGCGGACTCCAGATGCGCTCATCGCGACCGAGGCGTAGCGGGAAATCAAGGGATTTTCGTATTGATTGTGGTTGGTCATGGGGAGAAGAAAGGAGTTAGGAGCTAGAAGTTGGAAGTTTGGAGTCGGAAGGCAGGAGATCGGAGTTCGTGTGCCGATTCGGAAGCTGCCGGCGGCGGAAGCCAAGCCGCTTGCGGTTTCGCGAAGATTTGTCGCCAGCGAGAGATTTCCGCGGGCAGGCGCCAGGAGCATCGGACGTTTGCCGTTCCGCCATTCTAACTCCTCACTCCTCTCTTCTTTCTTCTTTTCCTCACATATTCGTCGAATCGTCCGCGGCCCCGCCGGCAAGCTGATCCATCGCCGCAGCCAATTCCGCGTTGTGCTGGTGATCCTCGGCGTAAATCCGGCAAATCCGATAGCTGACCGCCAGACGGCGAAACAACTCGCGGTTGTCGAGACTGCGAATCCTGCCGGTGGCCTGATCGAGCAAAAAATTCTGCCCCGCCGCCGGGGCCTGGGCGCCGGGGCGATGCACGTGCCGGGCGGCGTCGACGCGAATCGGCAAGTCCCGCAAGTCGGCCGGAAGCCGCTCGCGTATCGCCATTTCAAACGCCTTTTCGCTGCTGAAAACGCTGCTCTGCTCCGCCTCGCCGGGGGCGAAATAGATGGTCCGCTCGACGGCCATCTTCCACCGCGTCCGCCGGCCCAAAAACTCCCGCCATCGCTCCCCCAACGCCCGCAACGCCGGCTCCTTGCTCCGATGCCACCCGCCCGCCTCGACCAACAGCGACCACTCGGTCAGCCGCTTGTATTCGTCCAAGTGCTCCAGGGGATTGCCGGGAAAAATCCACCGCTTGCTCGCCAGAAAAAGCTCCTGCAAGGCGAGGTCGATCGCGCGGACGGTGCGGTGGAAATAAATCGTGCGGAACAACTCGGCGCGGACGGAGATGAACTGCACCAACGCCGACAGCCCGCGCTCGTGGATGGTCAGCCCCTGGGCGGTGAAAAAGCTGTAGTGGAGCAGGCGGTCGAGGTCGAACGCCCGCGCGCTGTAGCCGGACATGTAGGCGTCGCGGAGGACGAAGTCCATGTTGTCCACCGTGTACAGGCCGCTGAAGAGGCAGCGCAGCAGCCGCAGCCAGCGCGGGCCGTGCTCGGCCTCGGCGGCGCGCGGCCGAGTGATGAGAAAAACGATCTGCTCCGGGTCGATCGTTTCGCGGTCGTCGAGGCGGCCGGCGGGATTGCGGCGAATGCGTCGCAACAGCTCGCCCAGCTCGTTGCGAATGATGTGTCCGCCGACGAGTTCGTGATTCAAGCCGTAATCGGCGAGATAGAAGGCGTCGAAAAAATGTCCGAACGGCCCGTGCCCCACGTCGTGCAGCAGCCCGGCCAAACGCATCAACGATTCGACATGGCCGCGACTGGGCAACTCGGGGCAAACCTCCCGCAGACTGTCCACCAGCGCCGCCGTCGCCCGGCTGGCCAGGTGCATGACGCCGAGGGAATGCTGGAAGCGGGTGTGCTCGGCGGTCGGATAGACCCACCAGGCGGTTTGCAACTGGTGGATTTGCCGCAACCGCTGCACCCAGGGATCGTCGATCAATCGCTGCTCGGAGATTTCTCCCTCGGGCAGTCCGCTGGGCGAACTGAAGGGGATGTATCCGTGGACGGCGTCGTGGCTGAGGCTTTCGTTTTGAAAATCACGCATCGGGGAAGAATGCCGGTTCCAGCAGGGCGGATGTCCGTATTATGCCCGCAGGCAGGCGATGCGTCCATGAGGCGGGACAAGCTGCGTCGTGGGTGGGAATCGCGTGGAAGTGAGCGGTGGGGGTTGGGGATGTGCTCGCTGGCGGCGGGGTCCCCGCTCGGTTCCTGCCAATTCCGTGGAACCGGCAAACTCAATCAGACTTCCCCAAATTCGCAAATCAGTCTAGCATAAGTCCGTCCAGGCGACTAAACTTTGGTTCTTAATGGTCGGACCGCGGGGCGCTGCCGCCTGGTTGCTTTTCAGGAAAACTTGAAGGAGCTTTGTCGTGCGTTGGAAGAATCATTGCACTCGGTCCTGGGTCGCCTGTGGACTGTTAATTGCGGCAACATCGGCAACTTGGGCTGCTCAACCCAGCGAAAAACTCCTTCCCAAGACCACGGTCGGTTTCCTCGCCGTGACCAATGTGGATCGTTTTGATAAACATTGGCATAGCACCCAAATGGGGCAACTCTTTAACGACCCCGTGATGGAGCAGTTTCGTAAAGACAATCGCAAGCGGTGCGCAGGAGCATTGGGCGTCCCTTCGGCAGAGATACGGCCTGACGATCGAGGACTTGCGGACGGTCGCCGGCGGCGAGGTGGCGATCGCGATGATCGAGCCGGCCCCTGGCGAGGCGGCCACGGCCGTGGTGGCCGACACGACGGGTCATCGCAAAGAAGTTGAGGCCGTCCTGGCCAAGGCCACGGCGACGATGCTCCAGCAGGGGGCGACGCAGAGCAGCAGCGACGTGGAGGGGGTCAAGGTCGCCATTTTCGAGTTCCCGCCTTCCAAAGAAAGCCAGCTTCCGCAGGGCGCGGGCGACCAATCGGCGGCCCCGGCGGCGACAACAGCAGCGTCCTCGTCAGCCGGAGCGACGCCCCCGGACCGGACGGTCTACGCCCTGGCGGGAAACCTGCTGATCGCCTCGGACAACGTCGCCGTAACGACCGGCATTCTCGGCCGTCTGGCGCATGGCCCGAAGGGGAGCCTGGCGGAAGTGCCCGGCTTCGCCAAGGTCATGAAGCGTTGCGCGGCCGACGCCGGGGCGCCCGCGGAGCATCAGGTTCGCTGGTTTGTCTATCCCTTGGGCTATGCCGTGGCTGCCCGGGCGGCGACGCCCGCCGACAAGCTCCGCCGCGGCAAGACGATCGTAGAAGTGATTCGCAATCAAGGGTTCGGGGCGGTTCAAGGGGTGGGCGGGTTCGTCGATCTGGCCGTGGACAACTACCAAGTGGTCCATCGCACGGCCATCTATGCCCCGCCGCCGTACACAAACTCGATGAAAATGCTCGTCTTGCCCAACGGCGGCGACTTTACCCCGGAGCCCTGGGCCCCGCGCGACATCGCCACCTACACGACCTTCTACGTGGACATCGTCAACGCCTTCGACAACTTCGGACCGCTGTTCGACGAATTGTTCGGCGAGGGCGAAAAGGGCGTCTGGGCGGACGTGTTGGAAAGCATGGCAAAGGACGTCAACGGGCCGCACCTCAACCTCCGCAAAGAATTGATTCTCCACCTCGGGCAGCGGATCACCATGCTCACCGACTACCAGTTGCCCATCACGACAACCAGCGAGCGGCTGCTTTTCGCCATCGAGGCGAAGGACGAGAAGGCCGTCGCCGCAGCGATCGAGAAGTGCATGAAGAACGACCCCACGGTGAAGCGACGCGTCGTTAACGGCCGCGTCATCTGGGAAATCGTCGAAGAAGAACAGCCGAAGGTCCCTTCGATCTCGCTGGGCGAGGTCCCCGCGCTCGTGGCGAAGAAGGAGTCGGGCGGTTCCGCCAAGGCGGGGAAGCGGAAGGAGGCCCCGGCGGGCGACGAAGCGGAGGAAAAAGAGAGCGAAGAGAAGGAAAGCCATTTCCTCCCCCACGGCGCGGTCACGGTGGCCTACGGCCGTCTGCTGATCGCTTCGCACATCGATTTCCTCTTGAAAGTTCTCAAGCCCATCCCCAAGGGCCAGGGCCTGGCGGAGAATCCAGAGTACAAGCACTCCGCGGCGATGGTTGACAAGCTGGGGCTGGCGAAGCATTGCATCCGGCAATTCGCCCGGACCGACGAGGCGTTTCGCACCACCTACGAGTTGATTCGCCAGGGGAAGATGCCGGAGAGCGAGTCGATGCTCGCGCGGGTTTTGAACACCGTGTCCGGAGCGGCGAAGAGCGGCGTGCTGCGGTCGCAGCGGATCGATGGCCGCCACTTGCCCGACTATCAGGTCGTGCGGCGTTCGCTGGGGCTGGGCGGAATGGGCGCGGTGAGTGAGCCGGACGGCTGGTTCATCAAGGGCTTCATGCTGCCGAAGTGAGCCGGGCGGAATAATTGACGCCCCAAACTGCGAATGAAAGGCCAGCGGGTTTTTCCTCCGGCCAACTCTTGCAGAGAAAGGGCGCTGCCATGCGTCGGCGGCAATCGATCGGCGACGTGGAGTTGAACATAACGGCCATGCTCGACATGGCCTTTCAACTCCTCGCGTTCTTCATCCTCACCTTCCGGCCGCCGCCCTTGGAGGGGCAGTTGCGGATGACGCTGCCGCCGGCCCAGCCAATCGGCGGTGCAGTCCGGCCAAGCGCCCCGCCGGCGGGGGAAAAGCCCGTCGATCGCGGCGTCAGGAACGTGGAGACGCTCGTCATCACAATCGCCGGACGCAGCGGCGGCATCGACGCAATCTCGCTCGGCGAGCGATCGACGCGAAGCATCCCGGAATTGAAGCGCTGGCTGAAGGAGGCGATCGGCGGCCCAGGAAGCCCCTTCCGCCAAATTGTCTTGCAAGTGAGCGACGATCTGCCCTACGGCGACCTGCTCCAGGTGGTTGAGGCCTGCACTGGGCAACGCTTTGCCAACGGCGAGAAGCTGAAGAAACTCAGCTTCGCGGCGATGTCGCCCGGGCCGCGGCGTTAGGCGACGATTGCTTCCCCACAGCCGCGTCAACGCCCGCTTTCTTCCTGCGGAAGAGGGCGGAAAAAAGCCGTGTTCTGCAAGCCATCCAGGCCGGCGTCTTCGATTGTCTCGACAAGCCGTTCACCGCCGAGACGCTGCCGGATACGCTGCAGAAACACGGCTGCTAATAAAAGGATGAAGGCGGAAGGATGAATGGTCGATGCTCCTCCTCCTTCCGCCAATCCGTAATCCCTAACCGCTAATCCCTGCCTAGGGGCAGGTCGGACACGTCGCGCAAGACGGACACGTCGCGCAAGACGGACACGTCGAGCAAGACGGGCAGGTGGGACAGCTCGGGCAGCACTCGCAGGGACTCTCGCACATCGGTTGCGCGCGGGGTTTCCCGAAGGACCAACTCCCACATGAACTACACCCGCTCATGCCGAGCGGCAAAAATAAAACTGCCAACAAGATCAGTAGCCTTTTCATATCGCTGGGGTCTCCTATTCTGGGTTGTTCTGCTCTTGGCGGTTGGACATGGCGGCAACCGCCAGGAAATAGGAAGGTTCGTGTCATTCTTGACCGTTCGCAGTCGCGCTCCGCTGGCGAGGGCCGGAGCACGGGAAATTCTGCGCCATCCGTCGCGGTGTGCAAGTGAAATCGGCCCTCGGCGCGAGGAATCCCCCCGCGGAATCGCGCCTCGCGCGCCGGGCGTGCGGAAGGGCCAAACTTTGCCGGAGAGGACCGGAGCCGTATTCCCTCCGGAAGCGCCCGGAGCGGGCATGACGCCTGGGCAAGCGTGAACGTTTGCGACGCTTAATCCGCGACTTCGTCCGCCGTCAGGGCGATGATCGCCAAGCGATGGCGGTCGGCAAACTCGATGACCTCCGGCCCGTCGAGGAGGATCGTGCGGCCGGCTTCGATCGCCAACACCCGGCCGCCCGCGGCGGACATCGTTTGCAGCGTTCTGAGGCCAACGGTGGGGACGTTGAAACGCATGTCCTGCTCCGGCTTGGCCACTTTGACCAGGGTGAATCCCCCGCCGCGGCAGAGTTCGCCGGCGCGGCGGATGCACTCGTCGGTCCCCTCGACGGCCTCGACGGCGATGACCGCCTGGTCGCGCACGGCCACGCTCTGGCCAACGTCGAGCCGCCCCATCTCCTTCGCGAGCCGCCAGCCGAAGCGGATGTCCTTCCATTGGCCATGCGACGGCCCGGCGACGGTCAGTTGCCCCCGCCCCACGAGAAGTTCGGGGACGTAATCGGTGGGCGGTCCGAAGCGGATGCCCTCGGCGGCGAACTCCTTGACGATCGCGCCGAGCAGCGTGTCGTCCTTGCAGTCCTTGCGCCTGGTGAAAAAGTGGGGGCCGAACATGCGGATGGTCCGCAGGTCGGGCACGATGTGCAGCCATCGCCACGGCTGGAAGAGAACGACTTTGTGAATTTTGCCCGCCATGACCGCGTCGGTCACGCCGCGCCGCTTGAAGTAGCGGATTGCCGCGCCGAAGCGGGCCAGGCCGCTCCATTGGAAGTCGTCGCACACGTCGGCCAGCTTGGGGTCGGCCATGCCGCGGACGCCGAGGCAGTGGACTTGGCAGCCCTGGCGTTTCAGGGCCGCGGCGACCAGCAGCGGATAGCGCCCCCAGCCGGCCATCATGCCCACGCGGCGAACGTCAGACGCTTCGCGGGATGGAGAAGTCACTGGCGCCGCCTTGTCCTCGCGTTGGCCCTCTGCCGAAGGAATGGGGACGTGGACCCGCCGTCGCTCATTCGGCCGGCGGCTCGTCGTCGGGCAGGCCCGGCGCGCCCCGCTCGGCGAGCAGCTTGGCGACCGCGGCCTGCAATCGCTTCAATTGTTGCCGCATCTCCGGCAGGCGGGTCATCACCGCCTGCTTGATTTTTTGCTCGCGTTCGGGGGTGGCGGGGATGCCGATCATGCGGCTGCCGTCGGGGACGTTGTTGATCACCCCGGCCATGGCCCCGAGCACGGCCCCCTTGCCCACGTGAACGTGGTCGCGCACGCCGACCTGGCCGGCCATGACCACGTAGTCGCCGGTTGTCGTGCTGCCGGCGATGCCCACCTGCGAACAGAGCATGTTGTGCCGCCCGATGCGGCAGTTGTGGGCGATCATCACCAGGTTGTCGATCTTCGTCCCTTCGCCGACGACGGTCGCGCCGTAGGTGCCGCGGTCGATGGTTGTGCCGGCGCCGATCTCGACGTCCGGGCCCAACTCGACATTGCCCAGTTGGGCGGACAACTGATGCCGGCCGTCGACCAGTTCATAGCCGAACCCATAGGCCCCGAGGACCGCGCCGGCGTGGATCAGACATCGCGGACCGACAACCGTGTTTTCGTAGAGCACGGCGTTGGGAAAGATCGTCGCGCCCTCGCCGATCTGCGCCGGCCATGATGCGCACCCCGGAGTGGATCGTCGAACCGGCGGCGATCGTCACGTCGTCGCCGATGGTGGCCAGCGGATAGACGTTGACGTTCTCGCCCAGCTTCGCCGTGGGGCTGACCACGGCCAAGGGGCTCACGCCGATGCGGCGGCGGCGGCGGCCCGGTCGGAAGAAAGCGACCACGGCGGCGAACGCCCGATGCGCGTCCTCGACCTGGATCGCCGGCATCCCCAGCGGCGTGTACGATTGCGGGACAATCACCGCCGCCGCCCGACACGTTTCCAGGCTCGGTTGCTTGTCGCCCCCGTCGATCAGGGTGATTTGTCCGGGCAGAGCGTCGCGCAGCGGGGCGGCCCCGTCGATCATCAGGTCGCCGCAGCCAATCAGATGGCCATCGACCATGGCTGCCAACTGCGCGAGAGTTGCCTGCATACTCCGGAATCCTTTCCAAGGCGTCCCGATAAGCCTGAACTCCAACCGATCCCGCTGCGACGCGAAAATCGCCCCCGACGCCAACACCACAACCTGTCGAAACACCGCCCGCCGACTACTGAAACTCCATCCACAAGAGGGGATTCGAGCATCCCCAGCGCCGCAAATTTACCGCAATCTGTCACAACAGACAAGCCCAGGGCCATTTACGGCTTTTCTGAGGCGGGCGCGCGAAACCGCAAGCGTTGCGCGACGCTTGCGGTTTCGCGCGAGGACCACTTGCAAAGCCGGCGCCGCCCCGGCCGATTGAGGGGCGATGTCCACCCAACCCCCTTCCTTGTGCCTGTGCGGCTTTCGGGTTAACATTGCGGTGACTTGGATGGCGATCCGTCTTTTGTTGTTGTACCGGTGAGACTTTGTCATGATCGTTGGCGTGCCCAAGGAAGTAAAGCCGGACGAATATCGCGTCGGTCTGCTTCCGGTGGGGGCTGAGGAAATGACTCGGGCGGGTCATCGCGTGCTGGTCGAGTCCGGGGCCGGCCTCGGCTCGGGATTGACCGATCAGGAGTACGTCCGTCACGGGGCGGAGTTGGTTGTCGGTCCGCAGGAGGTCTATGGCCGCGCCGAGATGATCGTCAAGGTCAAAGAACCGCAGCCGGCGGAAGTGAAGCTGTTGCGGCGGGGACAGATCGTTTTCACCTATTTCCATTTGGCGGCGAACCGCAAATTGACCGAATCGCTGCTCGCTGCCGGCTGCATTGCCGTGGCCTACGAGACGCTCCGCGACGACCATGGCCGGTTGCCGCTGCTCACGCCGATGAGCGAAGTGGCCGGCCGCATGAGCATCCAGCAGGGCGCGAAATACCTGGAGCGGCCGCAGATGGGCCGGGGAATCCTCCTCGGCGGGGTGCCGGGCGTCGAGCCCGCCCACATCACCATTCTCGGCGGCGGCGTGGTCGGGGCGAATGCGGCGAAAATCGCCGCCGGTTTCCGCGCCAACATCGGCCTGTTGGACGTCAACATGGACCGGCTCCGCTATCTCGACGACATCATGCCGCCGAACGTCACGGCCCTGTTCAGCGACCGGCACACGATCCGCGAGCAGTTGCGCCGCGCGGACCTGGTCATCGGCGCCGTGCTCGTGCCCGGGGCCAAGGCCCCCGTGCTCATCGAGGAGGACGACTTGCGCGTGATGAAGCCCGGCGCGGTGCTGATCGACGTGGCCATCGACCAAGGCGGATGCTCGGCCACGAGCCGCCCGACGACGCACGCCGATCCGACGTTTGTGGTCCACGACGTTGTCCACTACTGTGTGACGAACATGCCGGGGGCGGTCGGCCGCACGAGCACCTTCGCCTTGTGCAACGTGACGCTCCCCTGGGCGTTGCAGATCGCCAATCGCGGCTTGCCCGCCGCCGCCGAGGCCTTGCCGCCGATCAGCCGCGCGATGAACATTTACCAGGGCGAGGTCGTCAATCGGGCCGTTGCGGAAACATTCGCAATGGCGTACAACCCGAGGTTTGGGCGGTAGTTAATACTACAGCGCTAAGTTGATATTGCCTTGTTTGGGTAAATTGGCGAAACTATCGTCCTGCCCAGTCAAGGAGGTCCAGGCATGGATGCCCAACAGATTCGTGGATTGCGACCGATGCTCGCCCAGTTTCTGAAACGCTTCGACGACTGCTTTGCACGCAAAGACACGCGGGCGCATCTCTCCGTCTATGTCAACGGCCAACTTTCCGACCTGCCCCGCAAAAGCGTCGAGCCGATCGCCTTGGCGGCCGACGTGCCCGTGCGAACGCTCCAGGAGTTTCTCAGCCAGCATCGTTGGCAAGAAGACCTGGCGCGAGACCGCTTGCAGCAGATCGTCGCCGAGGAACACGCCCATCCCCATTCCGTTGGCATCATTGATGAAACCAGTTTCGTCAAGCAGGGGAAGAAGACTCCCGGCGTGCAACGACAATACTTGGGCACGGTGGGCAAGCAGGAAAACGGCGTCGTCACTGTGCATTTGGCCTACGCCGCCGATGATTTTCACTGTCTGGTCGATGGCGAGTTGTTCTTGCCGGAAAGTTGGGCCCGCGATCCCGCGCGCTGCCGCGAGGCGAAAATTCCCGAAGGGACGACCTACCGCCCGAAGACGGAGATCGCCTTGGAGTTGTACGACCGGGCGCGAGCCAACGGCATCCACTTCGCCTGGTTGACGTTCGACGAGTGGTATGGCGGAAAACCGGCGTTTTTGCAGGCGTTGGACCAGCGTCCGCAGCAATTCGTGGCCGAAGTGCCGCGGACCTTGATGGGCTGGATTGATCCGCCGCGGGTCACGCGACGACCCTTTCGCCGTCGTCGCGGCCGTGGCCGCAAGACGCCGCGGATCGTGGCGGGCAGCCGTCCGCCGCAGAGCGTCGAGCGACTCCTCAAGTGGCATCCGGCGCTGACGGAACAAGACTGGCAACGTTGGCGTGTGAAGGACGGCGAGAGGGGTCCGATGCTTTGGGAAGTGAAGCGAGTGCGGTTCCATCTGCAAGGGCCGGACGGTCTGCCGGGTCCGTGTTGGCATTTGGTGGTCGCGCGCAATGCGCTCGATCCCACGGAGGTGAAATTCTTTGTGAGCAATGCGCCGCCGGAGGCGTCGGTGGGAACGATTCTTTTGGCGGCCTTCTCGCGCTGGCGTGTGGAGCGGTGCTTCGAGGACGACAAAGGCGAGGTCGGTCTGGACCATTACGAGGGGCGGCGTTATCCGGGGCTCAAACGCCATTTGATCCTCAGCGCGATCAGCTACTTGTTCCTGGCCCGGACGAACCAGCGGCTGCGGGGGGAAAAAATCCGAATCGACAGTTTGCCAGGTCCACACCGCGGTCTCGGCGCTGATTCGCTCGTGGTGGATGGACGGTCGGGTGTCGGCGCGGCTGTTGGATCGCACCGCCGCGTTGATCCAGCGGGCGCAGCGTCGCAACGCCTGCGCGCGCCGTTGCCACATCAAGCAAACTCGCCGAGTTTTGCGAAGAATGGGCGTCAAGTTGACAAACACTCCCGTCTGTAAATGGAACTCAAGTTAGCGCTGTAGTATTAATCGGCCGCCCTGAATTCACCACGGAGGCACGGAGATCACGGAGCGGCGAAAGATGAAAGCGGGGATGAGCGAGGGAGGAATGCAAAATGAAAATTGCAAATTGCAAAATGAAAGGCGGCCATCGAGCCTCGTTGAATCGCCTCCCCCAATTTGCACTTTTCAATTTACAATTTGCACTCTCTCAGTCTAATCTCTCCGTCCGTCTTCTCTCCGTGTCCTCCGTGCCTCCGTGGTGAACCTGTGCTGTCGCGTTAAGGAGTTTTGAAAATGTCCGAAAACATCGCCCCGCTGGTCGGAATCGTCCTCGGCAGCGACAGCGACTGGCCGAACGTTCGTCCCGCGGTCGAGGCCCTCGATCTATTCGACGTTCCTTACGAAATCCACGTGATGAGCGCCCACCGCACGCCGGAAATCGTCCGCCAATATGCGACGATGGCCGCGGCCCGCGGCTTGCGGGTGATGATCGCCGCGGCGAGCGGGGCGGCCCACTTGGCCGGCGTCGTCGCCTCGCACACCGTCCTGCCGGTGATCGGCATTCCCGTGCCGACGGAGTTGCAAGGCGGCCTCGATTCGCTCCTCTCGACGGTGCAGATGCCCGGCGATGTGCCCGTGGCCACCGTCGGCGTCGGCAAGGGGGGCGCGCGGAACGCCGGCCTGCTCGCCGTGCAGATCCTCGCCCTCTCGGACACCGCGCTGCAAGAGAAATTCATCGCCTTTCGGCATAAGTTGATCGACGCGGTCAACGCGAAGAACGCCGCGCTGCAAGCAAGGATGAAGGATGAAGGATGAAGGATGAAATGAGGGCCGGGGCGACGCTTGCGGTTTCGCAAACAGGGCATTCGAGAGGGAAGAGCGGAAAACTGATGAAGGACCTGGAAACGCTTTCCTGGATCGGCGGGATTGACGGATATCTGCGGCTGATCGATCAAACCCGCTTGCCCGTCGAGTTCGTCCATGCCGAGTGCCGCACGGTCGAGGCGGTGTGGGAGGCGATTCGCTCGTTGCGGGTCCGCGGGGCGCCGGCGATCGGGATCGCCGCGGCCTACGGCCTGTGCGTTGGGGTGCAGACGGCCGCCGCCGACGACGCGGACGCCTTCTTCAGCCGCCTGGACGAGACGGCCGCCTATCTGGCCGCCAGTCGCCCGACGGCCGTGAACCTCTTCTGGGCGCTGCATCGCATGAAGGCGGTCGCCGCTGGGCTCCGCGGCGGCGGCGTGCGCGAAATCGCCGCCGCGCTGTTGGCCGAAGCCAAGGCGATTCACGCGGAGGATCGGCGGATGTGCCGCGCGATCGGCCGCCACGGGGCGGAACTGCTCTGTGACGGGCAGGGCGTGCTCACGCATTGCAACGCCGGCGGACTGGCCACGGCCGACTACGGCACCGCCTTGGCGGTGATTTTCGCCGCCGTCGAGTCGGGCAAGCGGCTCCGCGTCTACGCCGACGAGACCCGGCCCCTCTTGCAGGGCGCACGACTGACCGCTTGGGAACTCAAGCAGCGGGGGATCGACGTGACGCTGATTTGCGACAACATGGCCGCCCAGGTCATGCGCGAGGGCCGCGTCGGTGCGGTGATCACCGGGGCCGACCGCATCGCCGCCAACGGCGACACGGCGAACAAGATCGGCACGTACGGCGTGGCCGTTTTGGCCGCCGCCCACAAAATCCCCTTCTACATCGCCGCGCCCGGCAGCACTTTTGACCTAAGCTTGGAGAGCGGACAACAGATTCCCATCGAGCAGCGCGACCCCCGCGAAGTCACCCACGGCTTCGGGCGGCAGACGGCGCCCGAGGGCATCGACGTGTACAATCCGGCCTTCGAACGTCACGCCGGCGGAGTTGATTGCGGCGATCGTCTGCGATCGCGGCTTGATCCGGCCGGTCAACCGCCAGCGGATCGCCGAGGCCATGAGTTGAGAGTTGAGAGTTGAGAGAAAGAAAATCGCAGGATTGGGACTATTCCCGAAAAACGCTGCCGCCGCGCGTCCGTGGCGCCGTTTGTTCTGCAATTTACACTCCTCATCCTGCCTTCTCTCAACTCTCAACTCTCAACTCTCAACTCTCAACTCTCAACTCCTGTAACGTGAAAAGGACCGCCGCGTGTCAACTCTCAAACGCATCCTCGTGACCGGCGGGGCCGGGTTCCTCGGCTCGCACCTCTGCGAGCGGTTGGTCGAACAGGGACACGACGTCATCTGCCTGGACAACTTCTTCACCAGCCAGAAATCGAACGTCAGCCACTTGCTCGGCCGCGCAACTTCGAACTGCTCCGCCACGACATCACGCTGCCGATCTTCCTCGAAGTGGATGAGATCTACAACCTCGCTTGCCCCGCCGCCCCCGGCCATTATCAGTACAACCCGATCAAGACGATGAAGACCTCCGTCCTCGGGGCGATCCACGTCCTCGGCATGGCGAAGCGATGCCGGGCGAAAGTGCTCCAGGCATCGACCAGCGAAGTCTACGGCGATCCCCAGGTCCATCCCCAGCCCGAGTCCTACCGCGGCTCGGTCAACCCGATCGGTCCCCGGGCGTGCTACGACGAAGGCAAGCGGGCGGCGGAAACGCTGTTCATGGACTATCGCCGCTCGAATCGGGTGAATGTCCGCGTCGTCCGCATCTTCAACACCTACGGCCCGCGGATGCACCCCTACGACGGCCGCGTGGTGTCGAATTTCATCCGCCAGGCGCTGCAAGGCGAAGACATCACAATTTTCGGCGACGGCGCGCAAACCCGCTCGTTCTGCTATCGCGACGACCTGATCGAAGGCGTCATCCGCATGATGGACGGCCCGGACGACTTTCCCGGCCCGGTGAACCTCGGCAACCCGGGGGAGTTCACGATTCGCCAATTGGCCGAGATGGTGCTGGAGTTGACCGGGGCAAAGTCGAAGCTGATCCAGCAGCCGCTGCCGGAGGACGATCCCTTGCAGCGTCGGCCGGACATCACTTTGGCCCAGGAGCGGCTGGGCTGGCAACCGACGTTGCCCTTGCGCGAGGGACTGAAGCGGACGATCGAGTGGTTTCGCTCGATCGACCTCTCGCACTATAGGCCGCCGACGCCGAATTATTGAGGGGAGCGGAGAGTTGAGAGGCCGAGAGTGGAGAGTGGAGAGTGGGCGCGATGGTCCCCCTCTCCCCTTGGGAGAGGGTCGGGGTGAGGGGAAGTGCCGCAGGGCCGTCCATTCCGGCTGGCATCCCCTGTTGCCATCGCGGCGGTTCGCGGCGATTCCCCTCACCTTCGCTCTCTCCCTTTGGGAGAGGGGGCCACGATCTCACTCCACCTCGACCAGCGGCTCGACGCGCCCGTCCTTGCGAAACCGCGCGACCAGCGTTTCCGTCGATAGGTTGTGGCCCAAGACCGTGCGGTTGGCCGCGGCGGCCAGCGACCGATAGACGAGCCACTGCCGCTTGCCGATGACGACGCGAAAGCCGACGGCGGCGTCGGCGGGCTGGGCCTGCCGCGACTCGGCCACCGTCAGCGGCCGCCAGGTCAGCGGCTGAGAGGCGCGGCGCGGATCCAAATCGAACCAGAGCGGGGCGAAAAGCCGCCGCGCCGGGGCGAATTGCCGCAGGTGAATCGCCTCGGCCGCCCCCCGCGGACCGCGCTGGACGCTCAATTCTTCGCATTGGGCGACGCTCCGCCATTCCGGCAGGGCCAGCGGCAGCACAGTGGCCGCCCGAGAGCCGCCGCAAACGAGCCAATGCTCCCAACTCTTCGCCGCCGCGCGAACCTGCACGCCCCGGCCAAGCGGCAGCCGCCCGCGGTAATCGAGGTTCGCCGTCTGCCGGCCAAAGACGGCGTCGGCCAGGAGGAGGAAGCGGTCTTTCCGGGCGAAGACGAAATGGCGTTGGAGGATCAGGCCGCCGGCCATGTTGATCTCCAACTCGAGGTAATCGACGTCTTTGTCCGAGAACCAGCAGACCTCCCGCCACGCCCCGACCGGCGCGAGCAACTCATTGTTGCAACGGACCTCGCAAAGCCACTGTCCCAGGCAGAGCGTCCGCCCGAGAGCCGCCAGTTCGATGTTCACCGACTGGCCCGGATAAAGGACCGTCAGCCGATCGCTCGACGCCAGCCGGCTCGGCCGGAGCAGCGCCGCGGACTGGCGCTCGCAATGGGCGGAGGGGACCCTGCGGCCGGTCTTCTTATCGCGTTTTTCCAGCAGCCGTTGCAATCCGGCGGGCAGGACCAGGGAATTGTTCGTCGTGGGGGGCATGGAATCGGGGCAGCCAACCTGTAGGGTGGGCCGAGCGCAGCGAGTCCCACCAAGCGTCATTCAGCGTTCTGGTGGGACTCGCTGCGCTCGGCCCACCCTACGGTCCAAAGCCCTCGGCCTGCGGCAGGTTGGACAGTCCACGGGAAAACGGCTATGTTAACTCAACGGAAGACGCTTGTCTTCCCCCCAGAGATTATCGAAACCCTGTATTCCGAGGGCCGTGGACCATGCGAACCTTCCGTGTCATTGCCAGTCTGGTCGCGACGATCACCCTAATGGGTGGCTTACTCCCCTTGTGCGGATGCCGGGCGGCCGAGCCGGAGTCGGCGGGAGAAGAGGCGAAAAAGACCGCGGACAACCTGCCGCTGGTCGACAATATGGACGATCTGAAAAAGCTCGACCCCAATTCGCCGATGTGGATCGACAAGAAGCACGAAGCGTTGATTCTTTTGGGCGAGGCGTGCAAGGCCGGCTATCCGTTGGAGTTTTTCGCCACCTTGCCGGACCGCGCCTATGAGGCCGTGGTCGTGGTGACCACCAAGCCGAGCCTCGTCCACGCCGGCCTGTTGGCCTTGGGGGCCAAGCCCGGCCACCCCGTCCGCTTCAACGCGGACTTCCATCCGCCCACAGGCACGGAGATCGCCATCGAGGTGCGTTGGAAGGACGACAAGGGCAAGGTGCAGAGCGCGGCGGCGCAGAAGTGGATTCGCAACATGCGGACGAAGGCGGCGTTGGACGTCAACTGGGTATTCGCCGGCAGCGGTTTTCGCAAAGACCCGGAGACCGGCCAGCAGCGATACTTCGGCGACAGCGGCGATTTTATTTCCGTGTCGAACTTGCCGACGGCGACCTTGGACTTGCCGATCAACAGCACAAAGACGATGGAGTCGCGGCTCTTCGAGGGCGCGCTGGATCAGATGCCGCCGGCGAAGACGCCGGTGACGATCGTGCTGAAGCCGAAATTGGAGGGGAAGAAGTAACTTTCGGTTGTCCGGTCCCCTCTCCCTTTGGGAGAGGGTTAGGGTGAGGGGAACCATGTGAAATCTGCGCGTTCAAATGGTAGCGCTGCCAGGATACGGCTCGATAATACTGGGCCTTCCTTGCGCCATAAATACGGCCGGCTACCGACAAGGGGAGAAGAAACATGAAGCGAATTGCCGCACGCGCAGTTGCGGGACTCTGCTTGGGTCTGAGCTTCGCGCCGTTTGAAGTTGACGTGGCGAAGAGAATTTTGAGGGTCTGCCGCCACACAGCCGTCGCCGAAATCGTGCACGTGTTCTACAGGATACTGAACTCGCCCGCCGAATTTCTCGGCTTCGTTTGGTTCAATGTTTTGCAGTTGCCGCCGCGGGATGAAATGGCGGCGATCCTCGTGCCTGCCGCGGCCCTATTGGTGCAGTGGGGGCTTATTGGGCTTGCCGCCGGCCTTTGGTGGGGATTCAGGTCTGCCGCCGCGGGGAATGAAAAGGGCGGCCGCGTTTGGCCGATCCTTTTGGCGGCGAGGCGGTCATGATCGCCGTGTGGCTCGCCGTCAGGTGCCTTTCGCTGGCCCTTTCTCCTCGGCCGCATTTTTCCGCCGCGATGCTGTGTCTCTTGGCAAGCATCCACGCCCGAAATCACCTCCTGGGCCGCGGAAACCGTTTCCTTGCGCTCTGTCTGGGCCGGCTGAGGGCAACGTCTGCCGCTTCCCCTCGCCCCGACCCCAGGGCTGACGCATTTAGGTTTTCCCAGCAGCCATAAGGACTTGGAACATATAGGCGTCATCCCAGCCGGTCATCATTCGTTTGGTAACAAGACTTTGTTTCGTGGGTTCCCGCTTCAACAGGGTAATGGCTAGCCTCCGCAGGGTGGCTAGGTTTTCGGCGCTATAACGGTTACGTGTTCGGTTGTCGTCTTCGCGGAACGTTACATCCAAGACCCAATGCAACGAGTTTTCGATACTCCAATGAGAGCGTACCGCATGGGCCATTTGCTCGGCGTCGGGCTCCAAGCTGCTAATGAAGTAGCGGGTGTAGGATTCTTCTCGCCCGGCGATGATGCGTCGGCTCTCCACCATGCCCAGGCTTTTCAAGTCCCGCCAGAGTTCCCGGTTGCGAAGCGATTCCGGCACAGGAGCCGCACGGGTTGTGCGATGCTCTTCTCGCCCATGAGCCTTTTCGTGCGTCTCGTGACTGCTGCACTGTGGTTGTGGGAAGCCTTCCATTTTCTGTTGCTCGAAGTGCGTGGTAACATCCTCGTACAACGAGTTTTGGTTCTGCTTAAGGGCGAGAACGTAGTCCGCCTCTTGCTTGCGAATTTGGCTGGCAATGGCCCGCTGACAGCCAGCGGCGTCGATGGTGACGATGGCGTCCTTGATGGCCAAAAGCCCCAACAAGGCTGGAATTGCCGTGATTTCGTTGGATTTCGCATCAACGGCGACTTGTCCGAGGGAAATGTGGTTTTCGCTGCACCAAGCACTGACCAAATGCAGTGGATTCAACCCTTCCGTCTGATCGAACGATCGCCGCAGGGTCTTGCCGTCGATGGCGATCACCTTGCCGCCGGTCGCGTCGCGCAACGCCGCGGCCCAGCGCATAAAGCATTCCTGAAACTTGGCGGGATCAATCACGGTCCATACCCGTGCGAAGGTATCATGGGAAGGGATGCCGTGCGGCAACTCCAGAAAGTTCCGCAACCACGCCTCCTTGTACCGCCCATATTCGGCGATTTGGTGGAACGACTCGCAACCGGCAATGACCGCACACATCGTTATCACGAGAATGTCGATCAACTTGTGCAGCGTGTGCGGACCGACCCGGGGGTCTTCCAAGTCCGCGAAATACTGGATAATGGTTACCTGTGTCGGCTCGTGTCCTGCGTCGCCATCCATGTCCATTCCTCCGTGAATGCTTGGGGGTGCCGGGGGAATGGCTTACCAAAAAGACGGTTCTCTGAATACCCCACTTTACCTGGATAAATGCGTCAGCCCTGGCCCCGACCCTCTCCCGAAGGGAGAGGGGGACCAGGGGAAGAAAGGATGAAGGCGGAAGGATGAAGGATGAAAAAGAACACAACCGCCGCCTTCCACCTTCATCCTTTCGCCAATCCCTAATTGGCAGAAGCCGAGGTCAAGCCCGAGGCGTTGGCGGGTGTGTTGGAGCGGTTGAAGGACGTTCGTGCAACCCTTCGCAGCAACTCTGCTGTACCCTGCCCAACGCGAGCACACCGAGGAATACGTGACAGGCTTGGTCTCCAATGTCAAACGCAAGAACATCGAAACCATAGCCTATTTGCATGAACAGGACCGGCAGCCGTTGCAAAAGTTCATCGGCCAGAAGGCCTGGGACCATCGGAACCGATGATCGGCGGAGTTGGCCTGCCAGATCGGCACGGCCTTGGGCGAATCCGACGGCGTGCTGGTGATTGATCCGTCGGGGGTCATCAAGCAGGGCAAGGCGTCGGTGGGCGTGGCACGACAATGGTGCGGGCGTGCCGGCAAAATGGACAACTGCCAAGTCGGCGTGTACTTGGGTTACGTCACGCGCAAGGAACAGGCTTTGGTCGATACGCGGTTGTACTTGCCCAAGGAATGGACGAAGGACCGCAAGCGGTGCAAACGGGCGGGAATCCCCAAGGGCGTTGGCTTTCGCACGCGTCACGAGCTGGCGCTGGGGATGCTTCGAGAGCACCGCGCCGTGTTGCCGCACGCCTGGATCACCGGAGATGACGAAATGGGCCGCAGCGGCGGCTTTCGCGACGCCTTGCAGGCGCTGGACGAGCAGTATCTGCTGGCCGTGCCATCGAACACGCTGGTCCGCCTTCTGGACGCGGCTCCGCCGCCCGCCGGGCAAAACGGGACGGCCGCCGAAAGTTCCCTTCCAACGCGCCGACACGCTCATGAAGGCGGCGAAGAACTGGACGCGGATCGAGGTTCGGCCGGGCGAGAAGGGGCCGTTGGTGGTCGAGGTGCTCAAGGCCCGGGTGCAAACTAAACGCGGGCGTCGCAACGGCCCCGAGGAGACGTTGGTCATCTTTCGCGAGCGACAGGGCCGTAAGACGGTCAAGCACGACTACGGCTTGTCCAATGCGCCCTTCGACACGCCGCTGAAAGAATTCGCCCGGGTGTTCTGCGCGGAGCATCGCATCGAAGAATGCCTGCGACGGGCCAAGGGGGAAGCCGGGCTGGCGGAGTACCAGGTTCGTACGTGGAGAGGATGGCATCATCATCAGTCGCTCACTTTGATCGCCACCTGGTTCCTAACGCAAGAGAAGCGGCGGGGGAAAAAGGCGGCCCCGTGCCTGTCCGCTCCAAGAGGTACGCCAGATCCTTGGACAATTGCTGCATGAGGAACTTCAAGCAAACACCTTGCAACATCTCTGCGCTCGCGCCACCCGGCTCAACCGCCGCAAACAAAACGCCCGCTTCTACCACTGGAAAAAACGCAAACGCTTGCCACCGTTGAAGAAACAACCCCCAATCCCTAATCCCCAATCCCTAATCCCTATGCTTCGCCCCCACAAAACCAAAATCGTCGCCACGATCGGGCCGGCCTGCGACAAGCCGGACGTGCTCGAAGAGATGATCCGCGCGGGCATGAGCGTCGCCCGGCTGAACTTCTCCCACGGCGATTTCGACGAACACGCTTCGCGCATCGATCGCTTGCGGACCGCCGCCGCCGCCGCCGGCCGGCAGATTGCGATCATGGCCGATTTGCCCGGCCCGAAAATGCGCATCGGCCAACTGGCCCGGGAGCCGATCCAATTGGTCCGCGGCGGCGAGTTCATGCTGACCGCGCGAGACCTTGTCGGCGACGCCCAAAAAGCCTCGATGACCTTCGCCCGCCTGCCCGCGGTCGTCAAGCCGGGCGACACCCTGTTCCTCAACGACGGGGTGATTCAACTGGAGGTGGAGCGGGCGGCCGGCGAGGACGTGCACTGCCGCGTCCGCGTGGGCGGCGAGTTGCGGTCCCGCAAGGGGCTGAACCTGCCGGGAATCGACCTGGGCATTTCCGCCTTCACAGACCGCGACCGCGAGTGCCTGAAGTTCGCTCTGGATCACGGCGTCAACGCGGTGAGCCAGTCGTTCGTCGAGTCGGCGGCCGACATCGAGGCCGTGCGCGCGGCGGCCCGGTCCTTTGGCCGCGCGCCGATGGTGCTGGCGAAGATCGAGCGCGCCCGGGCGATCGATCGCGTGGAGGAAATCCTCGCCGCCGCCGACGGGATCATGGTCGCCCGCGGCGATTTGGGCGTCGAAACGCCGATCGAGGCGATCGCCGTGCTGCAAAAAATGCTCGTGCGGAAGGCCGTCCGCCTGGGCAAGCCGGTCATCATCGCCACGCAGATGCTCGAATCGATGACCCACAACAGCCGGCCGACGCGGGCGGAAGCCACCGACACGGCCAACGCCGTGCTCGACGGCGCCGATTGCGTCATGCTTTCCGGCGAGTCGGCGGCGGGCGACTTCCCCGTGGAAGCCGTGGCAACTTTGGCCCGCATCGCCGCGGCCACCGAGCCGCACCGGACGCGGGCGAATCTATGGGAAGTGCTGAAGACCTTGCCCGAGGGAATCGAGTGCAACACGGCGGACCTGCTTGCCTTGAGCGTCGAGTCGGTGATGGCGGCGGCGGCGCCGGCGGCGGTGGTGGCGCCCGCGCGGACCGGCGAGACGGCCCGCGCGATCGCGCGGTTTCGCCTTCCCGTCTGGCTGGCGGCTCCCACCGATCGCCTCGATGTCATGCGGCGATTGCAGTTTTCCTGCGGGATCGAGCCGCTGTTTTTGAATCCGCTGCCGACGGAGTGGACGACGTTCGCCCGCGATTGGATTTGCTCCGAGGGCCTGCCCGGCCGCTTGGCGCTGCTAGTCCAGGGCCCCTGCACGGGAAGCCCGCAGGCCAATCATCGCATGGAAATCCTGCAATTGGGAGAATAAGCTGCGGGACGCGCGATTAGGAACGGTCTTCCGCCCAAACCTGCGCCAAGGCGACGAGCCACTGGACCGAGCCGGCCATCTCCTCCAGACACGCCCATTCCAACGGCGAATGGGCCGCATGGCCGCCGCAGGAGAGGTTTGGCGTGGGCAGGCCCAATTCCGTCAGCCGCGAGCCGTCGGTGCCGCCGCGGACGATCGTCAATTTTGCCTGCCGGCCCAGCCGCTCCAGCGCCCGCTGGGCGTAGGCCAAGGCGCGCGGCTCGCGGCGAAGCCCCTCGGCCATGTTGCGATACTGCGGCGTGATTTTCAGGTCGATCGTTGCGGCGGGAAATTCGTCGTTGACCGTCGCCGCGGCGCGGCGGAGCAAGGCCGCCTGCTCGACCAGGGCCGCCGCGTCGAAGTCGCGCAAGAGCACGTGCAGCTTGACCTCGCCCACCCCGCCGGAAATCTGATAGGGATGCAGAAAGCCCTGGCGGCCGTCGGTGCTTTCCGGCGAGAGGCTCTGCCGGGGCAATTGTTCGAGGAAGCGGGCGGCCGCGCGGACGGCGTTCGTCATCCGCCCCTTGGCGATCGAGGGATGGATGTTCACGCCGCGAATCGTCGCCTCGGCCAGGTCGGCGGAAAACGTTTCCGCGTCGAGCACGTCGCTCCCCTCGCCGTCGACCGTGTAGCAGACGGTCGCGCCAATCTGCCGCGGATCGAGATGATCGACCCCGTGGCCCAATTCCTCGTCGCAGGTGAAGCAAAGCCGCAGCGGGCCATGCGGAATCTCCGGTTGCGCCATCAGTCGCTCGGCCGTCTCCATGATGATCGCCAGGCCCGCCTTGTCGTCGGCCCCCAGGAGCGTCGTGCCGTCGCTCGTGACGAGCGTGCGGCCGAGCATCGCGGCCAATTCCGGATTGTCGGCCTGGCGAATCACCTTGCTCGCGTCGCCGGGCAGGACGATGTCGCCGCCGGCATAGCCGCGGATCACCTGCGGCTTGACCCCTTTGCCGGTCGTCTCCGGCGAGGTGTCCAAATGGGCGCAAAACGCGACGACCGGGGGGGATGCGTTGCCCACGGCGGGAATTGTTGCTAAAACCACGCCATGCGGGTCCTGCCGCGCGTCGGCCACGCCAGCCGCCAAAAGCTCGGAGACCAGCAGCCGTCCCAATTCCAATTGCCCCGGCGAACTGGGATAATCGTCCGTGTCCGGCCGGGCGGTGGTGTCGATCTGCACGTAGCGAAGGAAACGCTGCAACAATCGCTGGGAATTCATCCTCATCCTTTCTGTAGCACGTCCTTTCTTTAGCACGCGATTCCAAAAATGGCCAACTCGATCCGTTACCTCGTCTTCGACATCGAAACTGTCGCCGACGCCCCCCTGGTCGCCAAAATCCACTTTCCCGGCCAATCGATCGAGCCGGCGGAAGCGGTGCGGCGCTATCGGGCGGAACTGATGGCGAAGCACGACAACGATTTTATCCCCTACACCTTCCACTTGCCAATCACCGTGGCCGTGGGCAAAGTGGACGCCGATTTTCGCTTGAGCGACGTTGTGTTGCTCGACGAGCCGCAGTTCCGCCCCCACGTGATGACGGAGAACTTCTGGCGCGGCTGGGAGCATTATCGCCGGCCGACGCTGGTCAGTTTCAATGGCCGGGGGTTCGACCTGCCGCTGTTGGAATTGATGGCCTTTCGCTATGGATTGTCCGTGCCGGGGTGGTTTGCGGCCACGGGAAAGGCGTTTGACCAGCCCCGCGGCCGCTACAACATCAACGTCCACATCGACCTCTGCGAGCTGCTGACCAATTTCGGCAGCACGCGGTTCCACGGCGGCCTGAGCCTGGCGGCCAACCTCCTGGGCAAGCCGGGTAAGATGGACGTTCACGGCGACATGGTCCAGGACATGCACGACGCCGGCCGGCTGGCCGAGATTCACGACTACTGCCGCTGCGACGTCTTGGACACCTACTTTGTTTTTCTCCGCAGCCGGGTGATGGTCGGCCAATTCGCGCTCCAGGCCGAGCAGGAGATCATTGCGGAAACGAAGAAATGGCTCGAAGAGAAGGCGGGGCAGATGTCGGCCTATCGGCTCTATCTCGATCATTGGGGCGACTGGCCGAATCCGTGGCAGGAAGGCCGCGCGGAGGGGTGACGGGCGGCGCCGGCAATGCCCGTGCCGCCCAATGCCCAAAAAAAGGTCCCCGGCGGCGCGGCTGTCCGGCTACACGTATTTCACCGTGTCGTGGGCGCCGGGGAGGAACACGGTGCGCAACTTATTCGCGATCAACGTGTTCGAGTTGCCAAAATCGGTCACGCTCTTGCCCATCGCCAGGGACTTGTAGGTCAATCCCGTGGACGGAGGCGAAGGCGTGGGCAAAGGCATGGACCGAGAGAGGGGCAAACGCGGGACGTTGACGCCGCGGACCGCAGGCTTCGGCGCGATGCTGGCGAGGATGGAAAGCAGGGCCTGATCGTTGGCGTCATAGATGGTCGCGCCGCCGACCAACACGCCCAGGCCGGAGCCGCCGTTGAGGGTGCTCGTGCCGCTGCCGGCGATCAAGAGGCATGTTCCGGAGCCGCCGATCAGCTTGCTGTCGCCGCTGCCGTTGATTAACACGGTGTTGCCCGTCCCCGCCTTGAGGACGTTGTTCCCGCCGCCGCCCCAGATAATGCCGGTCCCCGCGCCGCCGGTCAGCGTGTCGGCGAACGCGGTTCCGACGATGTTCCGAAACACCCCTTTCAGCGAGAGGGTCGTGCCCCAGGGGGCGATCGACTGGGCCTGGCCGCCGCTGAGGCCGAGGTTTAGCGAAATGCCCGCCGTATCCTGGGAAAAATCGAGCGTGTCGGTCCCGCCCGAATTGACCAGGGTGAGGGCGGCGGGGCTGGAAACGAACGTGTAGTAATCGCTGGCGGTCCTGGGCCGGGAGTGTTGAAAACGCAAAACTTCTGCGAAAGGCGTTTAACTTCCACTACCACCCGAAAAGACAGGTATGTAACCGCTCTACGGGTCCGCCCCTTCCCCACGGCCGGTGGGGACGCAGCTTCGCCCGGCAACGAAGTTGCGAAACCAATGAATGAGCGTGCCGCGGCTGATCGTGCCCGTCGGCCGTCCGCCGCTGGTAATCACGACGCGATGAATCGACACGCGGCAAAGGAACTCGTAGATGGTCAGGATCGGCGTGTCCTCTTCATAGCAGATGACGCTGGGCCTCATCGTGCTGCTGACCGGCTCCTGCCAACAGTCGAGCGAGACCATGGCGGCCAACAGCTCCTTCTCGGAAACCACGCCGGCCAACCGCCCGGCGGCGTCGAGCACGGGCATGGAGTCTGGTGTGGCGGCGGAAGAGGACGTCGGCCGCCCGGCCAATCGAATCGTTTTCTTTGAGGAAGGCGTTCAAGGGGCTCATGACATGGCGGGCGACAATGCCGTGGAAGATCGATTCGCGGCTCCGCCCGTCGGCCAACTCCAGTTCGTTGGCGTCGCTGAGCGATTCGAAGGGGATCACGCAGTTCCTCCCCGATTGCTTCGCGCAGAGCAGGGCCTGATCGGCCATATCGACGAGTTGCTCGGCGACGGCGGTGTCGGCGTGACGTTGGGCGACGCCGAAACTGGCGCTGACGTGCAGTTCCTCGCCGCCGACGTTGATCAGCGCGGCGGCCAGCCGCCAGCGAATCCGCTCCGCCCAGATCGACGCCTCTTGGGCGTCGGTTTCCGGCAGGAGGATGCAGAATTCTTCGCCGCCGTAGCGACAGGGGCAGTCGCTGACGCGGCAATTGGCCAGCAAGATCTCGCCGGTCGTCCGCAGGGCCGCATCGCCCGCCAGGTGCCCGTAAGTGTCGTTGATCCGCTTGAAAAGGTCCAGGTCCATCATGACGCAGGACAAGGGCGTCTTGCTGCGGTCGGCGCGCTGCCATTCCTTGGCGAGCACCTCGAAAAAGGCGCGCCGCGTCATCAGCCCGGTGAGCGAGTCGGTGCGCACCAATTGGCTGAGGCGACGTTCGAGGTTGAGCACGCGGGCGGCGGAGCGAAGCCGCGCGAGCAATTCATTTTTCAGCACCGGCTTGCAAAGGAAGTCGTCGGCGCCGACGTCGAGGCCCTCGATCAATTCCCCCGATTCCGATTTCGCCGTGAGGAAGAAAATGTAGACGTAGTGCGGCAGCGGCAGACTCCGCACGCGGCGGCACAGTTCCAGGCCGTCCAGATGCGGCATCGCCCAGTCGGTGATGAGATAATCGGGGCACTGGCTTTCGATGGCCGCCAGCGCCTGCCGGCCGTCGGTGGCGCAATCGACGCAATAACCCGCCTTTTCCAGCCAGGCCGCCAATAAGTGCAGCATCGCCGGATCGTCGTCGACCAGAAGCACCCGGGGGACGAGTTGGCTCATGGATCACTCGAAAGGGGCCAATTCAACTGCCGCCTAATGAAGCCTAGCTCGACAGGCCCTTGTCCGGAGGAGTCGGCGCGACGATTTGTCGCACCGCGCAGCGGGAAATCCCGCCAGAGGCAGTTGCAGGCGGCGCAACCGCCCCACATGCGACAATCCGATCATTGCGCGGCGGCGTGGATCAGGCTGAAGCCGACGGCGAAAATCGCCGCGTCGACCAGGGCGTGCGAGATCCACGGCCCGAGGAGCGAGCCGTGGCGCTCGTACAACCACGCCCAGGCCGCCCCGCCCGCCGCCACGCCCAGCGTGCATGCCGCCGTCGCCGGACTTGTCCAACCAAAATAGCCGCCCAAGACAACGACGTGATGCGCGGCGAACGCCGCGCTCGACAGGGCGATCGCCGCCGCGGGCGACACGAGCCGCCGCATCCGGCCGAAGACGAACCACCGCCAATACCACTCCTCAAACAGGGAGTGGATCGCCGCGTAGAAAACCCCGCACACGGCGAAGCCGACCGGCCCGCCGACGCCAAGTCCCCGGGCCTTCGCGGCGACTTCTTTGCCGGCCGCGGCCAGCAGCCCGGCGGGCTCCAGCCAGAAGCGATATGCCAGGAGCATCGCGGCGGCGACGCCGCCGCCGAAGACGAGCCCCTCGACGACGCCTTCGGCCGCCAGCAATCGCCGCGGCCGCGCCTGCCGGCAAAACGCCAAGATCCACAGCAACGGCAGGGCGATCTCCGCGCCCTTGCCCAAGGCGTAGGCGGTCTGCTGCACCGCCGTCGGGGAATTGCGCAGGGCGACGAAATAGGTCCACGTCAAGATCGTGGGGAGGACGGCGCCCGCCGCCGCGGCCAGTGCGACGACGCGGCGGGAAGGCGGATCGGCGAGGAAAGGCGTCATAGAATCATGGCGAAAAAAGCGGTGGAAATATAACGGGACGAAAGGATGAAGGATGAATAAGAACACAAACGCCGCATTCCACATTCATCCTTCATCCTTCCGCCTTCATCCTTTCCTTCAGTCCAATCGCTTGACAATCACCTCCAACGGCCGCTTCTTTGGCCCCTCGCTCTGCTTCGCCGCGTAGCCGACGGGGACGACCGCCATGAATTCGCCGTCCGGCTCGCCGAGGAACGCCAAGATTTCCTGCTTGAGCAAGTAGAGGATGCCCAGCCACACCGATCCCAGGCCCAGCGACGTAGCGGCCAGCAGCAGGTTCTCCACCGCCGCCGCAGAGCTTTGGATTTCCATGGTGCGGAAGAAGTCGCGGGCCAGTTCCTTATCGACGTGGAACAACTCCTCTCCATGGCGGATCAAATCGCCGGTGTTGGCCACGGCGACGACCGCCGGTGCGCTCTGGATCGTCCGCGAGGCCATCCGCAGCAGCGTGCTCGACGGGCGAGGGAAGTCGGTCGAACGGCGATTGACCAGGTCCGCCAGGGCGCGCTTCTTCGCCTCGCCGAGGACGACGAACCGCCACGACTGTTGGTTGTGGGCCGAGGGGGCCTTGTTCGCCGCATCCAAGAGCAGCGCCAGTTCGTCCTCCGCCACGGGCTGGTCGGTGAAAACGCGGACGCTGTGCCGTTGCTGGATCGAGCGAAGGGTTTCGTTCTTGGGCAAGTCCACTGCCGGGTCCTCCTTGTCCGCCATTGTACGCCGCCGCCGTCCCGCCGACAAAGCCGCGGCGGCCGGCCGCGGCGAAGAAATGGCGCCCGTTGCAACGTCCGGCAAGGCGTGTTAAGGTGTGGAGGCGCCGATTCCAGACACTCGCGATATTCTTCCGCCGCCCATGAAAGCCAAGGACGCCTTTCCGCCGGAAGATGAATTCGAGACGGAAGCGGAGACGGCGGAGGAAGCCGCCGCCGAGGCGGCCGCCTTGCCGCACCCGCCCGCCGGACTCTCCGAAGACGAACAGGCCGACTGGTGGATGAAGAACCTCTACCAGGGCGAGCGGATGCCGCAGATGACGGTCCGCGCGATCGTCGGCGGGATGATCATCGGCGGCTTGATGTCGATCTCGAACCTCTACGTGGGCTTGAAGACCGGCTGGGGCCTGGGCGTGACGGTCACCGCCGCCGTGATCGCCTACGCCGTGTTCAAGTCGTTGGCGACGATCCTCCCCGGGCTGCGGCGAAATCCCCTGACGATGCTGGAGAATTGCACCGTCCTGACCACGGCCAGCGCCGCCGGGGCAATCACCTCCGCCGGCCTGGTCTCGGCCATCCCCGCCCTCTATCTCTGCACCGGCCAACCGCTGGGCACGTGGCAAATGATGGCCTGGCTGCTGTGCCTCGCCTCGCTGGGCCTGTGCATGGCGGTCCCGCTGAAGCGCCAGTTGATCGACATCGACCAGTTGCCGTTTCCCTCCGGCACGGCGACGGCGGAGACCCTCAAGGGCCTGCACGGCTCCGGCGCGAAGGCGATGCAGCAGGCGAAGACGCTGTTGTACTGCGGCCTCTTCGGCGCCGCCCTGAAGTTCTGGGTCGAGGGCTGGGACCCTTTGGTCTCCTGGATGGCCGACAAACTCAAGTTTTCTCATGCAGCGGCGGCGAGACTGGCGGGCATCGCCCTGCCCGACGATTTCCCCCTCTTTCCCGGCGAGATCGGACGGCGACTGCACGCGTACGGCACCATCGGCTTTGAAGGCTCGACGATCATGCTCGCCGCCGGCGCGCTGATGGGAATTCGCGTCGGCGCCTCGATGTTGCTCGGGGCGGTCGTCTTCTTCGGCGTTCTCGCCCCGCTGCTCGACGCGCACGGGATCATCGCGATCGAGCCGGGCGGCAAGGCGTTCCGCGGCATCACCACCTGGACCCTCTGGCCGGCGGTCGCCTTGATGGTGACCGCGGGACTCACCAATCTTGCCTTGCGCTGGCGGGTCATCGCCCGGGCGCTGGGCGAACTCGGCTCGATCTTCGGTGGGCGTTCGAAGCAGAAGTCGGCCGCGGCGCATGTCGAAGTCCCCACCTCCTGGTTCCTCATCGGCGTCGGCGCGACGGGAACCGCCTGCGTTGTCCTCGGGTGGTTGCTGTTTCGCATCACCCCCTGGATGGGCGCGCTGGCCGTGCTGTTGACCTTCGTCCTCTCGATCGTCGCCGCCCGGGCCACGGGAGAAACGGACGTGACTCCCATCGGCGCCATGGGCAAGATCACCCAGCTCACCTACGGCGTGATCGCTCCCGGCAACATGACGACGAACCTGATGACGGCGTCGATCACCGCCGGCGCCGCCTCGCATTCCGCCGACCTGCTCTCCAGCCTGAAAACCGGCTATCTCGTCGGGGCCAACCCGCGAAGGCAGGCAATCGGCCAACTCTTCGGCATCTTGATGGGCGTGCTGGTTGCGGTTCCGATTTATACGATCATCGTCCGCACGCCCCCCTTCGATCCGCAGCGGCAGGAGGCGGCCGCAAAGACGCCCGCCGCAACCGCGCGCATCAATGTCGAAGACGACCTGACGAAGACCAACCTCATGTCCAACCAGTTTCCCACCCCGGCCGTCGTCGTCTGGTACAAAGTGGCCCAGCTCTTGTCCGAAGGCGTGAAGAAGCTGCCGAAATACAGCGTCTGGGGCATGTTGATCGGCGGAATCCTCGGCGTCGTCATCGCGATCCTCGAGGAATTCCTCCCCAGGAAGGCCGTCAAGTGGCTCCCCTCGGCGACCGGGCTGGGGCTCTCGGGCGTGATTCCCGCGCACAACTCGATCGCCATGTTTCTCGGCGCTTTCGCCGCGTGGATCTGGACAAAGGCCCACAGCCGCAGCGCGGAAGACTACGTGGTTTCCGGGTCGTCGGGCCTGATTGCCGGCGAGTCGCTGACCGGCGTGGGGATCAACCTTGTCGCCGCGGCGCCGACTATCGGCCCGGCCATCTGGCGTTCGCTTTTCGGCCATTAACCCGGCGAAATGCCAATCCCACGCGAAGCCTATCCGTGCTAGAATAAGGTTTTCCGCGACTGGTCCCCGTGAGCGAGGCAAGGCCATGGGCCGGATCGGCCCCCAAGCCCCTGTGATGCTGATTTTGGCGGCGTTCAGCCGTCATCCGGCGGCGCGCGATTGGGCCCGGCGACGCGCCGCCGACGCCTGGGGCCGCATCGCCTTGGAAAGCCCCGCCTTCGATTTTCACGAAACCGATTATTATGAGCCGACAATGGGGGCGGGAATCCAAAAAGTTTTCTTCGCTTTCGCCCCGCCGTTTGACATGGCCCGGCTGGCGGACCGCAAACTGCAAACCAACGCCTGGGAAGCGGAATACGCCGGCGCCAGCGACCACCCCGAGCCGCGGCCGCTGAATCTCGACCCGGGCTGCCTGAGCCTGGGCAAGCTCGTGCTGGCCTCGACGAAGGACTTCGCCCATCGCGTTTATCTTCGCGACGGCATTTACGCCGAAGTGACGCTGTTCTACCGCCATCATCGCTGGGAGCATCACCAGTTCACCTTCACCGACTATCGCCGCGAAGATTATCAGCGGTTCTTTAGCGAGTGCCGCGAATTCCTCCAGCGGGAGGCCCCATGACCTGGCTCGTCCTTGGCGCGGTGGTTCCGAGCATGGCGGTCTGCTGGGCGGCGGCCTGGCTGCTGCGGCGGCTCGCGCCGCGGCTGGGACTGCTCGATCGCCCGGGGCATCGCAAGCTCCATCGCACGCCGACGCCCACCGGCGGCGGCCTGGCCATCTGGCTGGGCATCGTCGCGCCGTTGGCGTTGGGAAACTTGGCCCTGTGGCTGCTGTTGGCGGGCGAACACTGGCGAGACGCCAGTGCCACCCCCTGGATCCGACTGCCCGATTTCATCGCTCCCCACTTGCCGGGATTGCTGCACCAGGCGTCGAAGCTCTGGATTCTGCTGGCCGGCGGGACCGTGGTGTTGCTCTTGGGGCTGGCCGACGACCGCCGCGGACTGGACTGGCGGCTCCGCCTCGGCGTGCAAACCCTCGTCGCCGCGGCGATGACGTCGCTGGGCTGGCGGGTGAACCTGATCGAGGCCGCCCCCGCGTTGAACTCGATCGTCAGCGTCCTCTGGATCGTCGGCCTGGTCAATTCCTTCAACATGCTCGACAACATGGACGGACTGTCCGCCGGCGTCGCCGCGATCGCCGCGCTCATGCTCGCCGTGGTCATGTTCCTCGCGCCGCGGCCCGACAATCACCAGCCGCAATTGTTCGTCGCCGGGTTTCTCTTGGTGATCTTCGGCTCGCTGCTGGGGTTTCTCGCGCACAATCGCCCGCCGGCGCGGCTGTTCATGGGCGACGCCGGCAGCTACCTGGTGGGCTATCTGTTGGCGATGGCGACGTTGACGGGCAGTTTTTCCGGCGGCGGGGCCCCGCAATACGCCGCCTTGGCCCCGCTCTGCGCCTTGGCCGTGCCGATCTACGACACCGCCAGCGTCGTCTGCATCCGCCTCCGCCAAGGACGCAGCCCGTTCATCGGCGACAACAGCCATTTCTCCCATCGCCTCGTCTCCCTGGGCATGACGCCGACGCAGGCGGTGTTGACGATTTACTTGGCAACGGCCGTCTGCGGCCTGGGCGGGTTGCTCTTGGACCAGGTCGATCGCTTCGGGGCCGGCGTCGTCCTCTTGTCGGTCGCGTGTACGCTTGTGTTGGTTGCCGTGCTGGAGACCGCGGGCCGGCGGAAAGGAAGAATTTCAAAATGAAAATTGCAAAATGCAAAATGAAGAGGGGACGAATGCGGGTGCCATGCCCACGCTTGCGTGGGCATGTGAATCGCCGAGAACGCAGCAACATGCCCACGCAAGCGTGGGCATGGCGCCCAGCGAAAAGGCGTAAGGCGGGCGCGTAAGGTGAGCGATTCCAAAGACCCAGCGAAGAATTCGTCCGACCGGCTGCGGCCGTGGCTGCTTGCCGCGGCCATGGCCCTCTGGGTCGCAAGGCCGCTGTTCCCCAGCGAAGCGGCCGCGGTCCACGGCGACGGGATGACGGCGGTCATGCTCTGGCTGCTGCTGGGCGTCGCCTGGCTGGCCCACGCCGCCGGGCAGCGGCGCTTCCGGCTCCGCTTCGGTTGGACCGACGCCGCGGCCCTCTTGCTCATCGGCCTGCACTCTCTGGCCGCCCTCCACGCCGTTTGGCACGAAAGCCCTCGGCCAGCCCTG
The DNA here is from genome assembly GCA_963791075.1 of uncultured Planctomycetia bacterium. GTDB lineage: Bacteria > Planctomycetota > Planctomycetia > Pirellulales > Thermoguttaceae > CAWBRF01. The sequence goes on along the minus strand of CAWBRF010000029.1, from coordinate 175,525 downwards.
AACATGCTTTGGGAATGGATCGCCCTCGGGCTGGCCTTCTTCCTCGCGCGTCAACTGCTCGATGCCCAGCGGCAGGCCCGGGCGGTCGTCGCCGTGATGATCGCCCTGGCGGCGGGGCTGTCCGGATATGGCCTGTATCAGCGCGCGGTCGAGATGCCGCGGCGCGGGCCGCCTACGCCGCCGACGTGGAAGGGACCTTGCGCGACGCGGGCATTGTGGCCCCGCCGGGCTCGCCCGACCGACAATACTTCGAGGACCGCCTGCAAAACAACGAGCCGATCGCCACCTTCGCGCTGACGAATTCGCTGGCCGCGATGCTGGCCCCGTGGTTCGTGCTGGGCGTCGGCGTCGCCGTGGGGAGAAGAACTGGCGCACGCCGATTCGCCGCCGCTTGTTTTGCCTGCTGGCCCATCGCACTGATCGCCATTTGCCTCGCGCTGACGAAGAGCCGCAGCAGCATTCTTACCGCCTTGGCCGGGCTCGGCATGATCGCCGTTTCTAACAGAAATGAGCTCTTGAAAGTTGCGCGGAGGCTCGTGCATGAAGTCCCCCTCTCCCTCTGGGAGAGGGTCGGGGTGAGGGGGAGTTTCGTTGGCGCCGACAGCCGAATGATGGAACCTTCCCCAGCCTCCCCTCACCCTGGCCCTTTCCCGAAGGGAGAGGGGACCATGTTTCGCTGTGCCGCCGCGGTTTTTCTGCTCGTCGTCGTCGCCGCAGCGACGGCATGGACCGCGACGCACCGGCAAAGCGTCGTCGTGGCCAAGGCCGTCAAGTCGTTCGGATTCCGCGTGCAATACTGGCAGGCCACCGCGGGTTTGATCGCCGCGCATCCGCTGTGGGGCTGCGGGCCGGGCAATTTCCAAGACGCCTACACCGCCTATAAATTGGCCGAGGCCAGCGAGGAAGTCGCCGATCCGCACAACTTCCTGTTGGAAGTTTGCGCGACCGCCGGCGTCCCGGCCATGTTGGCGATGCTCGCCATGCTGGCATGTTTCTTTGCGGCCTCTGCTTCCGCAAACGGCCGGGCTTCCGAAGGGGACAGTCCCATTTTCGTCGGACGAAACTCGGGACAGTCCCCAGCTTGCTCTTGGGCCGAAGACGGACCCGAAGAAACCTTCCCCTGGCCGGTGTTCGCCGGCGGACTGGCCGGGTTCCTCCTCGCCGTTGCCCTGAAGCAGCTTGCCGCGGCGCCGCCGAGCATCGCCGCAACGCTCGTGGGGCTTCCCCTGGCCGCCGCGTGCCTGGCAACCTTGACGCCCTGGGTCCGCCGCGGACGATTGCCCCATTGGCTGCCCGCCGTTGGCGCCGCCGTGATGCTGGTCAACCTGCTGTTCGCCGGGGGGATCGGCCAGCCGGGCGTGGCCGGCTCGTTCTGGCTCCTTTTGGCGCTGGGGTTGCACGGCGGCTCGCCCCGCTCCCTGCCGCGCCCGATTGCCGCGGCGACGCTCGCGGCGGCAATCGGCCTTGCCCTGGCCTGCTTCATTTTCGGTTACTCTCCCGTACTCCGCTGCGAAGGCTGGCTCCGCGCCGCGGAGCGGGACTTGCTCGACCGGCGGCCGATCGAGGCCGAAGCCGACATCGCCGCCGCCGCCGCCGCCGATCCGGACGCCGTCAAGCCCTGGCGCTTGGCGGCGGAGTTGGCCTTCCAGCGGTGGCAACACGATCCCTCGCCGGGGGCGGCTGACCGTTTTGACCACTGCATCGCCGAGGCCTTTGTCCGGGCGCCGCGCTGTGCAAAACTCTGGCGCTGGGCCGGCGACTGCTGGCGGGATATTTCTGCCCAAACCGGCGACAAGACGGAAAAAATCAAGGCCGTACGGGCGTATCGCCAAGCGGTCGCGTTGGATCCCAACAACGCCCTGTGCCATGCCAAATTGGCCTTGGCGCTGCGAAAATGCGGCGACTATGCCGGATTTCGCCGCGAACTGGCCGCCGCGCTCGACTTGGATCGGCGGATGCCTCATGCGGAAAAGAAATTGCCCGCGGACATCCGCCGGCAACTGTCGCGCGGGTTGTAGGCCGCCCCATCGGGAACAGTCCGCTGGCGGCGCCGCCGGCCATTCGTCTTTCGTTCCGACCCGACATGGGGTAAACTAAGGACTTGGAAAACCAACCCCGCTTGCAAGAGGGGGCCGTCCCTTTTTCGTCGGACGAAAATTGGGGCCGTTCCCACACGAAAACGCCATGAGAGTATTTCTGGCAATTATTTTGGCTGTGGCCGTGGGCGCCGCCTTGGGGACGGGGCTGGCCGTGTGGCGAATCCGCCAGGCGCCCTGGATAGGCGTTCCCGTCAACCAAGGCCAAACGGCGAGCGTCGCGCCCACGAAGAGCGCCTCCAACTCGCCGCGAGTCGTCGTCGACGAGGAGGAATACGATTTCGGCGTCATGGACTCCAACGGCGAAATGAGCCACGCGTTCCATATGACGAACGTCGGCGGGTCGCCGCTGAGCTTGACCAAGGGCCCAACCACCTGCCGCTGCACGGTGAGCGAAATCAAGGACGAACACCTCAACCCCGGCCAATCGACCACCGTCGCCCTGACGTGGAAGGGACGCGGACTCCGCGGCCAATACCGCCAGACCGCGACGATCTACACCACCGACCCCTCCCATCCAGAGGTCAAATTGCTCGTCGTGGGGCGGGTGGCGGCCGCAGTCTGGGCCGATCCCAACGAACTGGTGCTCAGCCGCATTTCGCACACCGAGCCGGTCGCCGGCGAGGTGCGGCTGTATTGCGGGCTCGCCGAGCGGCTGAAGATCGTCGATTACCACTTCTCCGACGCGGCGCTGGCGAAGCTGTTCAGCGTCTCCGTGGAACCGCTGCCGGCGGGCTTCCATCTTCCCGCCGACGCCCGCAGCGGCCTTTTGCTGAAGATCGCCATTGGAGCGGGATTGCCGCCCGGTCCGCTCAAACAAACGCTGTCCCTGACGACGAACCTCAAGTCTGTCCCCCCGCTTTCGCTGGACATCCAAGGCACGGTGGGCAGCGAGATCAGCGTTGCCGGCGAAGGATGGAACCAGGACCTTGGGATCGTCTCCTTCGGCATCGTCAGCAGCCAGGCCGGGGCCCAGCGGCGGCTGATGTTGATCGCTCACGGCCCGCACGCCAAGGGCGTGAAATTCAAGCCGGTCGAGATCGATCCCGATTTTCTCCAGGTCAAGGTGGGAGAAACGACGCCGATCGGCGCGACAGACGCCACGCAGACCCCGCTGATTGTCCAGATTCCCAAGGGATGCCGGCCGCTCAATCGCGTCGGCAGCGAGCAAGCGAAGCTGGCGAAGATCGTCTTTGAGACGAACTATCCCGGCACGCCCCGATTCACCGTTTACATACGCTTCCTGATTGAAGGGGAATGACTTGCGGATGATTCTGCCCAGCGGAGTTTTGCCTATTGCGGCGCCTCGGGCTGAACTGTGGAAGTGCGCCGCTGGATTGGCCAGTGTTTCCCTCCCGGCCGCTTGTCTGTTCTTCGTTCTCTGCGTCGGTTGTTCCCGGTGGGATTCGAGCGCGTCGGAAAAGCCGAGCAGCCCTGCCGCGGGCAGCCAGAACGGCCGGCCGGAGGAGTCGGAGGAAACGTTGCCCCGGTTGTCGCGGCCGGGACCGCTCCAGCCGCGGTCGCCGGTCCTCCCTGCCGGCTTTGCGGATGCGGAGCCGGAATCGGGAAAAAAGGTCGTTTCCGCGGACGCTCCGGCCAGCGATGCACAGCGGCAAGAGCCGCCGTCGACCGCGGACTTGAGGCCCCTGCCCGGGCCGCCGCCAAAACTCGAGCCGATTCCTGAATCGTCGCCGCAACCGCCCAACCCGGCGGAAAAACACGGCTCCGAACTGACCATTCGCGAAGTCCCCAAACCGGGCGACGCCGCAGCGGAGACGAAGCAGCCCATCGCCCCGGCGAAGCGGCGGCGGCCAAGCAATAAAGCCACCGCTCCCTTCGACCCGATCAAGGAAAACGGGCCGATCTTCGTCGATTGGCCCAAGCCGCAAGTGGTTTTTGTGATGACCGGCCGGCAGAACGGATACCTCGAGCCGTGCGGCTGCGCCGGATTGGACCGCATGAAGGGCGGCATGAGCCGGCGATACTCCTTCTTCCGGGCGTTGCGCGACAGCGGCTGGCCGGTGGTCGGCCTCGACGTCGGCGACATCGCCCAGGGGTTCGGCCCGCAAGCGGAAATCAAGTTCCAAACGGCGGTCGAGGGGATGATGAAGGCCGGCTACGCGGGCATCACCCTGGGGCCGAGCGACCTGCGGCTGCCGGCCGGCGTGCTGACGTCCGTGGTGGGCGCGCCGCCTGATAGCCCCTTCATCTCGGCGAATGTGGGCCTCTTCGGTTTCGAGGCCAAGGTGATGTCGTTGTATCGCGTCGTCACGGCTGGCGGCAAGCGAATCGCCATCACCGCCGTCATTGGGGAAAGAAATCAAAAACAGATCATCAACAACGAAATCGCGATGTCCGATCCGCGGACGGCTTTGAAGCGAATCGTGCCGGAGATGAAGGACAAGGCCGATTACCTGGTCCTGCTTTCCAACGCCCCCGTCGAGGAATCGACCCGATTGGCGAAGGAATTCCCCGAATTCGACCTGGTGCTTACGGCCAGCGAACTCGCGGAGCCGCCCGCCCAAGCGACGCTGCTCAACAACGGGAAGACGGTGCTCGTGCCGATGGGCGAGAAGGGGATGAACGCGGTTGTCCTCGGGCTGTTCGACGATCCGCAGCATCCGATCCGCTATCAGCGCGTGCCGTTGGATTCGCGGTTCCCCCCTTCCCACGAGATGAAACTGCTGATGACCGCCTATCAGGAGCAGTTGAAGCAGATGGGGTTCGAGCGGCTCGGCGCGGCTGGTCCCGCATCCGCTGCGGGAGGTCAACGGCGGCTACGTGGGGACGAAGGTTTGCGTCGAGTGCCACGACGATGCCGTGGGGGATTCGAACAAGGTGTGGCGGAAGAGCGCCCACGCCGAGGCGTACGCGACGCTGGAAAAGCTCGATCCGCCGCGAAACTACGACCCCGAGTGCGTCAGTTGCCACGTCGTCGGCTGGAATCCCGGCAAGTTCTTCCCCTACCAGGGCGGATATCTCAGCCCGAAGAAGACGCCCCATTTGACGAACGTCGGCTGCGAGGACTGTCATGGGCCGGGCGGGCGGCACGCCCTGGCGGAGAAGGGCAAGGACCTCGATTTGCAGAAGGCGATGCAGAAGACCGTCCGCATCACGAAGGAGGAGGCGGCCGATTCGCGCTCCGGCAAGCAGAACTGCTACACTTGCCACGACGGCGACAACAGCCCCGACTTCAAGTTCGAGACCTACTTCCCGTTGATCGAGCACCACGAAAATTAGCCGCCGCGGTCCTATTCAACGTGGACCGAAAGCCCATGCCGGGCGGCGTCGAGGAACACGCCGACGCACTCCTTCGCCGCCTCTTCGGACGCGCTGCCGATAGTCTGATACAGATACTCCTCGGGTTTCTTTTTTCCTGATTCTTCGGAAATTGACAACCGAATGGATTGAAGGGGGTCTGTGGATTCTAACCGCAAGGACGGTCTGTCGCGGCCGTCACAGCCACGTGGGTTGTCCAGGGCGTGTGACGCAAGTATTTATTTAACAAGTAGTTGTGCTAATAATGCGTCGCTGCGCACGGGTCGGTCCACGGTGTTTGGCTGCCTCCAGGGCGATGCTGCTGGCCTGCGTTTTCGCGTTGGCCGGGTGCTCAACCGTCCGAGAGTGGTGGAACAACGGTTTCAAAGTTGGCCCGAACTACTGCCCTCCGGGGGCCGACGTTGCCGAAACCTGGATCGACGGGGGCGACCCCCGCCTCCGCGGCAGTCAGCGCGACAATGCCTACTGGTGGACGGCCTTTGGCGACCCGATTCTGGATCAACTGGTGGCCGAGGCGTCGCAGCAGAACCTCACGCTGAAAATGGCCGGCTGCCGCATTTTGGAGGCCCGGGCGGAATGCGGCGTCGCTGCGGGCAACCTCTTCCCCCAGCAACAGAATGCGGCCGCCCAATACACCCGCAACGCGATGAGCGAAAACGCTTATCCGTTCAACGTCATCCCCTTGCCGGAATACTATTACAACAACTGGTCGGTCGGCTTGAATGCCGCTTGGGAACTCGATTTCTGGGGGCGCTTCCGCCGCGCGGTCGAGGCCGCCGACGCCAACCTCAACGCTCAAGCGGCGGCCTACGACAACGTTCTCGTGCTCCTGCAAGCCGAGGTGGCCGCAAACTACATCCAAATGCGGTCCTACGAGGAGCGTCTCGATCTTGCGCAAAGAAACGTGGAGCTTCAGAAGGAAACGCTGCGGATCGCCGCCCTGCGGGAAAAGCAAGGCCTGGTCACGGAACTGGACGTTCAACAGGCGACTGCGAACCTCGAGGCGACGGAGTCGCTGATTCCCATGCTGTTGACCGGCCGCCGCGTGGCGCAGAACCGCCTCTGTGTCTTGATGGGAGAACCGCCGCACGAACTGGCGCAGGAGGTCAAATCTCCCGGCTCGATTCCGCTTCCGCCGCAAGAAGTCGTCGTCGGAATTCCGGCCGAGTTGCTCTGCCGCCGGCCGGACGTGCGACAAGCCGAGCGGGAGGCCGCGGCGCAATCCGCGCGGATTGGAATTGCCGCGGCGGAGTTCTATCCCCACATCGCGATTACCGGCACGATCGGTCTTCAGGCCGAGCATCTCAACCAGTTGTTCGAATCGAGCAGCCTTGTCGGCGCGATCGGCCCCGGCATAAGCTGGAACATCTTGAACTACGGACGAATCGAGAACAACGTCCGCGCCGCGGACGCCCGCTTCCAGCAGGCGGTCCTTAACTACCGCAATACGGTTCTTCACGCCAACGAGGAAGTGGAGAACGGCATCGTCGGCTTTCTCAACGAGCAGGAGCGGGTGAAGTCGCTCGACAAGGGCACGCGCGCCGCGGCCCGCTCCGTGGAGATCGCGATGTTGCAGTATGAGAAGGGGATGATCGACTACCAGCCGCTGTTGGATTCCGAGCGCGCGCTGGTGCTCCAGCAGGATGCCCTGGCCCAAAGCCGGGGCTTGGTCGGCGTGAACCTGGTCGCCGTCTACAAAGCGCTCGGCGGGGGATGGAGAGCCGCGCCTGCCCGAACAGCATCGCCCGTCCCCAGAGCCCGTTGCCACGGGCGGCCAGTCGCCGGCGCCCGTCCCGCCGGCGTACAATCCGCGTGAACTGCCCGCCGCCGAGATTCTGCCGCCGCCGATGGCTCCGCAGCCCGCCAAACCAGAGTAGCTCTGCTGTGACTGGCATCTCCCCTGAAGGATTCCGTGCAATTGCAACTCCGCGCCCGGATCGCAGCGCCGATTTCCTCGCGATGCGAAACGCCCACATGCCCGCCATGCCCCCTGGCGGCCCAACAGCAGCCGAGGGCCGGGACAGGCGTTAGTCTGGGTAGGATTTTCCGATTATATTGGTGGTTTTGGGCGTAAGTTTTATCCGCGTTGGCGGGCCTGTAGCGGCCATAGCGAACGTGCCGACAAGATTTATACGGGACCACGTGCGCCCGGTCGCGACGGGTTGACGACCACTCCCCTTGACTTTGGGAAACAACATTGCTTGCTCGGGAGCATGACCGGGGTTGTTGCGGTCATCCGCTCCATGTGATGTCCAGAGGTACAAAATGCATTTCCTGCCACACGTTGTGAGCGATGCTCGGCTCCCAAGGACATCCTGCGGGCTATGTCTTGGCGTCGTCACAACCGGGCTCGCCATGGCGCTGGCCGGGTGCGCCGTTGGCCAGGGCGCCCGGTCCCCGGGCGCAGTGGCCGGAGAGGCGTTGCGCCCGCGGCCTATGTGCCCCAGGGCGAAGTTGTCCGGGCCGCGCCGATGGGTTTCGCTTCGTCGCCGCAGGCCAGCCCGTCGGTCATCCAGGTGCAGTATTCGGCGGCGGAGGAAACGTCCGAACCGGCGCCCGAGGCGCCGCTGGCAGAGACGTTGCCGGCGGCGGCCCCGGCCCCGGCGGGGATGTCGCTTGACCAGGCGATCGGCGCGACGCTGCTGGCCGACCCGAAGATTCGCGCTGGATTGGAAGCGATCCACCAGGCCAACGGCGATTTGCTGACCAGTTCGCTGCCTCCCAACCCGACGCTCGTCGTCGAGGGGCAGTACCTTCCGCTGCGCGCGTTCACTCCCCAGCAGCCCGGCGGCCCCACGGAGTTCGACGTGCAAGTGGGGTATCCGATCGATTGGTTTTTGTTCGGCAAGCGCGCGGCGGCGATGGCCAGCGCCCGCCTGGGCGTGCGGCAGTCGGAGGCCGATTACGCCGACCTGATCCGACAGCGCGTGACCGCGACGGCGACAGCCTACTACGATGTCCTGGAGGCGAAATCCCTCCTCGACCTGGCGCGCCAGGACACCGAGAACTTGACGCGACTTGCGGCGGCCACTCGGAAGGCCGTGGACGCCGGGGGACATCCCCTAGTGGACCTCAGCCGCGTTCGTTTGGATCTCCTGAAGAGTCAACAAGACCTCCGCGACGCGGACGCGGCCCTAGCCGTGGCGAAGGCCAAGCTTCGCGCGCAGTTCGGCCGTTGCGACGCCGATCCGTCCTTCGACGTGGCCGGCAATCTCGACGCGCCTTTGACTGCGGAGCCGCTGCCCATCGAGGAGGCATTTGCCCTGGCGGAGCAGAACCGGCCCGACATTCAGTCCTTGCGGGCCCAGGTTTGCAAGGCCCAGGCGGACGTGCTCGTCGAGCAGCGGAAGGCCTATCCGCAGATCACGCCGTTGTTCGGCTACACGCGGCAGTTCGAGACGCCGTTGGGCTCTCCCGACGCGGACTCCTGGGTGGCGCAGATCACCGCGCCGTTGCCCCTGTTCGACCGCAACCAGGGCAATCGGGCGAAGGCCGAGTCCGTCGCCGCGCAAAACTGTTATAATCTACAAGCGGGAATGGTCGATCTCCGGGCGGAAATCGAGGAGGTGGTCCGGGATTTCAGCACCGCCTACGAAAACGCAAAATCGATCGCCGAGGAGCAGCTAAAACTGGCCGCGGAGGTCCGCGACAGCATCACCAAGGCATACAACGCCGGCGGTCGCCCCTTGATCGACGTGCTCGACGCCGAGCGCACTTACCGCGACACCTACCGGCTCTACATTTCCAGCCGGGCCAACTATTGGCGGTCCGTCTACAAGTTCAATTCCGCGATCGGCAAACAGGTCACTCAATAACAGGCGCCTCTACCCCATGACAAACGCCCCTACGGAAAAGCAACAGGTTTCCGCCGCGGATCCGTCGCCGCCCCAGACGCGGGTTGGCGGGTTGCGGAAGCACCTCTCTCTCGCGGTCCAATTGGCATTATCGCTGGCAATTGCCGGCGGCATCCTGGCCTACTTGTTGTACGGCGGCAGGAACGCTTCCTCGCCGGACGAACAAAAACGCCCCCGCCGGCCGGAGGAAGTCGTGCAGATTGTCGGCCCAAGGTCGATCCGGGTCCACTCGGGCACGGCGATGGACAGCGAACTTCACGTCGCCGCCGTAAGGACTGCCTGGCTCACCGCCCCGCTCCTTCCCGTGACCGGGGCCGCGGCGGCCAGCTTGCGTCCCGGCAAGGAACTGTCGCAGGACGCCTGGCAGTTCGCAACTCCCGACCTGCTCAGCGCCTTTTCCGATTGGCAGAAAGCGGTGGTGGACGCCAAGTTCCAGGCGGCCCAACTCAAGGCGATCCGCGAGCTGAACGAGGCCAAGATTAGCGCCCAGCAAGAGGTTGTGGACCGGATGGAGAAGCTCGTCGCCGCTGGGACGGACACGCAAAAGGACTTGGTCGCGGAGCGGACCAACCTCATCCAAGATAAGATTCAGGGGAGCAAGGACATCCATGAGGCGGAGACGAACGTCGAGGTGGCGCAACGGACCGAGGCCACGCTGGCGCGGCAGCTTCAACAGGCCGGCCTGGAGCCGACCATGCTTCGCTCCTCCGCCGCCGAGGGCGAAATCGTCGTCGCCGAAGTGCCCGAAAAACTCATGGATCGCGTGAAACTCGGCATGACCTGCGAAGTGCGGTTCTACGCCTTGCCCGATCGCGTGTTTACCGGGAAAGTTTCCTGCATCTCGCCGGTGATCTCCAAGGACAAGCGCGTGCTGAACGTGCAGTTCATCGTCAAAGACCCGCAAAATGCGGTTCGCCCAGGCATGTTCGCGCAGATCGGGCTGGGAACGGACGAGCGGCAGTCGCTCCTCCTGCCGGCGGACGGCGTGTTGCACGTTGAGGATAAAGACTACGCCCTGGTGGCCGCCGAACCGGGCGTGTGGAAGATCGTTGAGGTGCAAATCGGCGAGTTGCGCGGCGCGGACGTGGAGGCGCTCTCCGGCGTGAAGGCCGGCGACCGCGTGCTCGGCCAAGGGGCCATCCTCCTGAAGCCCGTCGTCGTCCGCTGCCTCCAATCGGCGGACTCGCCTTCCCAAACCGCCGCGACCGGCCGCCGCCCGCAGGCTGGCCGTGGCCGGGGAGGCGACGGCCGATGAACCTCGTCATTGAAACTGCGCTCCGCCTGCGGTGGGTGGTGTTGCTCTTGGCGCTGGGAATTGTGGGCTGGGGCGTCTGGGCGTTCCAACAACAGCCCATCGACGCCTACCCGGACATCTCCGCGCAGATGGTGCAAGTCATCACCGTCTTCCCCGGCCGGGCGCCGGAGGAGGTCGAGCGCCAGGTCACAATCCCCGTCGAGAACGCGATGCTCGGGGTCCCCCGCGTCGAGACGGTCCGCTCGCGGACGATCTTCGGCCTTTCCCTGGTGCAGATGGAGTTCGAGGAGGGCACGGAAGCATACTGGGCGCGGCAGCGGGTCACGGAGCAACTCGGCGACATCACCTTGCCCGACGGGGTCCAACCGCAGCTTGGACCCTTGGCGACCGGCTATGGAGAGATTTATCGCTACGAGTTGGTTTCCGACGGCGCGCACGACCTGATCGAATTGCGGACGCTCAACGATTGGGTGGTGATCCGCCGGCTGCTGCGCGTCGCCGGCGTGGCGGAGGTGGCGAATTTTGGCGGCTTTCAGAAACAATTCGCCGTCACCTTCAACCAGGCGCAACTGAATCGCTACGGGCTCGCGCTGGGGGACGTTGAGGATGCGATCACGAAGAACAACGCCGCGGGCGGCGGGAGCGTCGTCTCGCGCGGCAGCATGTCGATGGTCGTCCGCGGCAAAGGCCAGATCGAGAACCTCGATCAGATTCAAAACATCTTCGTCAAATCCATCGGCGGCACGCCCGTCTATCTCAAGGACATTGCCTCCATCGCGATCGACGCCAAAGTCCCCAACAGCATCTTCAGCAAGGACTATCAGGAGCCTTCCGTGGAAGGCATCGTCACCATGCGCAAGGGGGAGAATCCTTCGCAGGTGTTAGGCCGCGTTCAGGAGGCCGTGAAGGAGCTGAACGAGACGGAGATGCCGCCCGGCGTGCGGATCGTCCCGTTCTACGACCGGACGTATCTCATCGAAGCGACGCTGCACACGGTGACGCACAGCGTTTCCATGGGGATCACGCTCGTGGTGCTCGTGCTGATCTTCTTCCTCGGCCGGCCGTCGATGGCCCTGCTGGTGGCGATGACGATCCCGTTTGCGCTGGTCTTCGCCTTGGTGTTGCTGTACTTGACGAAAATCCCCATCGGCCTTTTGTCCGTCGGGTCGATCGACTTCGGGATCATCGTCGACGGGGCGGTCATCATGGCGGAGAACATTGCCCGCCACCTCGGCGAGTCCGGCCGCCGCGACGCCCGCGGATCGCTGGCCATCATTCGCGGCGCGGCCCTGGACATGCAACGGCCGGTTTTCATCTCCGTCTCGCTGATCATGGTGGCGTTCTTGCCGCTGCTGTCGCTGACGCGGATCGAAGGGCTCCTCTTCCGGCCAATGGCGATGACGATCCTCTTTGCCTTGCTCGGCGGCCTGATCTTCGCCCTGGTCCTTGTGCCCGTCCTGGCGTCGTTTCTCTTTCGGCACGGCTACGAGGAGTGGGAAAACCCGCTCTTGCGCTGGTTCACGCCCATTTACGCCTGGATCATTCGCGGATTGATCCGATCTGCGCTGGCTGGTTGCCGCGGCGTCAATCGCCGCATTGGTCTTGGTGCTTGCCGTGGTGGTTCCCCGGCTGGGGACCGAGTTCTTGCCCTATCTGGACGAGGGGACAATCTGGGTGCGGGCGAATTTCCCCGAGGGGACATCTCTGGAACAGACCAGCGACTATGGGCGTCGGCTGCGAGAAATCGCCTTGGAGTTCCCGGACATCAAGTTTGCCATTGTCCAGGCGGGCCGCAATGACGACGGCACCGATCCCTTCCCGCCCAGCCGGATCGAGATGATGATCGACCCGAAGCCCCGCGACCTCTGGAAGCAATTCCGGACGAAACAGGAATTGATCGACTCGCTGAGCGCACGCTATCGGGAGAAATTCCCGACGACCCGCTTCAACTTCACCCAGCCGATCATCGACATGCTCGTCGAGGACACCAACGGCACGTCGGCGAACCTGGCGGTGGAGTTCAGCGGCCCCGACTCGAAGACGCTGCTTGGCCTCGCCCGGCGGACGGTCGAACTGTTGAAGCGCGTGCGCGGCGCGACCGACGTGAGCATCGAGCAAGAAGGGCCGCAGCCGCAACTGGTGATTCAACCCGACCGGGCGCTGTGTGCGCGCTACAACGTCCGCATCGAAGACGTGATGAAGCTGGTTGACATGGCCATCGGCGGCGAACCGGTGAGCACGCTTTACGAAGGGGAAAGGCGATTCGACATTGTCGCCCGCCTCGACAAGCAGTCGCGCAAGTCGCCCAACGCCATTGGACGACTGCCCGTCTACACTGCGGACGGCGTTCCGATTCCGTTGGCGCAGGTGGCGACGATCGAGGTGCGCGACGGCCAGACGCTTGTCGCCCGCGTCAACAGTCGTCGCTGCATGACGGTCCGTTGCGACATTGTCGGCCGCGACCAGGGCGGCTTTGTCCAGGAAGCCCAGGACCGCTTCGCCCGCGAGATCGCCCTTCCCGCCGGCTATCGCGTCGAGTGGCTGGGGATGTTTGAGAACCTCGAGCGCGCTTACAAGCACTTCATGATCCTGATCCCGACGACCATCGGGATCATTTTTCTCGCGCTGGTGGTGGCCTATGGATCGTTTCGGGCGGCGTTCATTCTGCTGTTGCCGATTCCGTTCGCGTTTGCCAGCGGCGCGGTGGCCCTGCACCTCCGCCACATGAACCTCAATGTCTCGACGGGCGTGGGGTTCGCCACGTTGTTCGGCATCGCCATCATGGACGGCGTGTTGATGTTCAAGGGGATCAGCAAGCATCGCCTCGAGGGCGCGTCGGTGGACGAGGCCATCGTTCACGGACGAATCGACCGCCTGCGGCCGGGCCTGATGACTTCGTTGGTGGCGATCCTCGGGCTGTTGCCCGCGTCGCTGGCGACAAGCCTGGGGTCGGACGTGCAGCGGCCGTTGGCCACCGTGATTATCTATGGGCTGAGCGGCTCGGCGCTGTTCACGCTTTTTATCACGCCGGCATTCTATCGCATCTTCGTGCCGCCGCTTCCCGAATCGCGGCCCGCCCGCGGCGTTCCCTCCGGACCGGCGGAGCCGTTGCCCGACGTATCCGCCGTTGAAGTCGTCGAACTCTTGGAGTACCTGCATCAGCGCGGCGACGAGGAGGCGCTTGTCCGCATCGCCGAGAATACGAATCGGGAGTTGGCCCGCATCGTCTACATCGTCAACGCCGCGGAGTTGCTCGGCTTTGTCAGCACGCCGCTGCACATGGTGGATTTGACCCCGGAAGGAAGACGCTTCGTCGAGGCGACGGCGGACGAGCGCAAGACCCTGTGGCGCGAGCGGCTGCTGACGCTTCGCCTCTTCCAAGAAGTCCATGAACTCCTCCAGCGGCAGCCCGCCCGCGCGGTGGATTCCGATTTCGTCCTCGAAACGATCGTCATGTGCATGCCCTACGAGAATTACGAGAGGGTCTTCAACACATTCATCCGCTGGGCGCGTTTTGGCGGGCTCTTCGCCTACGACGAGACCACGCAGCGAATCTCTCTCTTGTAATCCTGCACGCCGTTTCCAGCGGCCTCGATCCTTATTTTTCATCACACCGCGCCGATGCTATTGCGGTGCGTCAGGCAGATGGGGTCTGATGTCGGGCGCCTCTGTTTGCTAGGCGGCCGGGCGGCGAGAAATGCGCGTTAGCGCGACGGCACGGCCGCCGCTGGAAGCTGGAGTTTCTCCAACTCCTCGGCCAAGATCGCCACCGTGCTGCGTATCTGCGCCTCGGTGTGCAGCGAGGTGAGGAAGAATCGCAGCCGCGCGGCGCTTTCTTCCACGGCCGGATGCACGATCGGCTGCACGTTGATCCCGCGGGCGAACAGCGCCTGCGACAGCCGCAAGGCGAGGATCGAATTGCCCAAGATCAGCGGCACGACCGCGGTTCCCTGGCTGTTGCCGGTGTTCAGGCCGCGCTGTTTGGCCAGGGCGAGGAACAAGGCGGCGTTCTCCCGCAGCCGGGCGACCCGCTGCGGCTGGGCCTCCAACAAGCGGATCGACGCCAGCGAGGCCGCCGCGCTGGCCGGAGGCAGGCCGACGCTGAAGACAAACCCCGGCGCCGTGTACTTCAAATACTCGATCAACTCCTTGCCGCCGGCGATGTAGCCGCCGCAACTGCCCAGGGTCTTGCTCATCGTCCCCATCCAGACGTCGACGTCGCGGGGATCGACGTGAAAATGCTCGCCGATGCCGCGGCCGGTTTGCCCCAAAACGCCCAACGAATGCGCCTCGTCGACCATCAACAGGGCCTTGTGCCGCTTCTTCAACTCGATCAGCCTGGGCAGATCGGGGATGTCGCCGTCCATGCTGTAAACGCCCTCGATGACGATCAGCACGCGACGATACTCGCCGCGGAACTGGGCCAGGACGCGATCGGCGGCCTCGGGGTCGTTGTGCGTGAACGGCCGCCGCCGCGCCCGGAGAGGATCGCCCCTTGGACAATGCTGTTGTGGGCCAGGGCGTCGTGCAAGACGAGGTCGCCCGGACCGACGAGATGGCCGATGACCGTCTCGTTCGTGGCGTGCCCGCCGACGAAGCTCAAGGCCGCCTCCGCGCCGAGGAATCGGGCGATCGCCCGCTCCAACTCGCCGTGCAACTCCTTCTCGCCGGAGGCCAGGCGGCTGGCGGAAACGCTCGTGCCGTAGCGGTCGATGGCCGCCTTGGCGGCCTTGGCCACGGCCGGATCGCCGGACATGCCGACATAGTTGTAGCTGGTGAAATTCACGAACTGGCGGCCGCCGATGGTCGTGCGGTCGTTGGTGATCCCCTGGTGGACGGTGAAGTAGGGATTGCCGACGCCCGAAGCCTCCAGCATGTCGAGCCGCTGGCGGAGTTGCCGGCATTCGGGGAAGAGTTCGATGCGATAGGCTTCCGCGGGGATTTCCGTCTCCGCCGCCGCCGTCCGCTGGCGGGGCTCGCCGCCAAGGTATTTTTCGACGGCTTCGATGACATGCCGCGTCGTTTCCAACTCCGGCAGGCTTCCGGCGGAAACCGCCCGCCGAAGCGTTCTTCCAGCGAGGCAAGGATCTCCATGCGTTCCAGCGAATCGAGGCCGGTCTCGACGATCGGCGAATCGAGCGTCATGCCGGCCGCCCGCTCCTTCGCCACGCGGCGAATCTCCTCGACGACCAGTTCCGCCGTCTTTCCCTTCCGCGTCGCCGCGCGGAAGCCGTTTTTCGAGCCCGGGGCTTCCGCGGCGGGCGAGGGGGGCGGGAATCGCGGGCCGCTCGGCGTCGGCGGCGCGGCGGCGCTCGTTTCCTCGGCGGTTTCCTCCGGCGGCGGCTCGGGCAGCGGTTCGCCGCTCTGCCATTGGCCGACGACGTCCAAGGAGCCGTCCAGGTAGCCGCTGCGGCAGGCGTGACGCTGAATCTTGCCGCTGGAGGTCTTTGGAATCGCTCCCCGCCTTGACGAAGACGATCGCGTCGAAGCGGAGATCGTGCTCCAGCGAAACCGCCCGGCAGATCGCCGCGAAGACGGGCAGGAATTCGTCCTGCTTGTGCCGTTCGACTTCCTGGACCAGGACCAGCAGTTCGCGGCCGTCCCGCTCGACGGTGAACGCCGCGCCGCAATCGACGCGCAGCCGCGAATGGCTGTGCTGGACGGTCAACTCGATGTCTTGCGGATAATAGTTGACTCCGCGGACGATGATCAGGTCCTTCGCCCGGCCGGTGACGAATAACTCGCCGTTGTCATCGATAAAGCCGAGGTCGCCGGTGCGGAGGAAAGGCCCCTCGCCGGTGTCTTTCACGTAGGCGCGGAAGGTCGCTTCGGTGGCTTCGGGCTGATGCCAATAGCCCTGGGCGACGCTGGGCCCGTGGACCCAGATTTCGCCGACGTTGCCCGTCGGGCAAGACGTTGATCGCTCTGGATCGACGATGGCGATTTTCTGGTCGGGCAGGTCCCCGCCGCAGCCGACCAATCGCCGCGCCCCATCGGCCCCCGGCGCGGCGGCCACGGCGCGGCCTTGCCAAAGGGCTTGGGCGTCGAACGCCCGCACCACCGGCGGCCGGCCGACGTATCCGCCGGAGACAATCAGCGTCGCCTCGGCCAGGCCGTAGCAGGGATAGAACGCCTCGCGACGGAATCCGCACGGTGCGAAGACTTCGGCAAAGCGGTCGAGCGTCTCCGCGCGGACCGGCTCGGCCCCGTTGAAGGCGAGACTCCAACTGCTCAGGTCGAGCGTTTTTCGCTGCTCGGGGGTGATCTTGCGGCACGCAGAGGTCGTAGGCGAAATTCGGCCCGCCGCTGGTCGTGCCGGCGAACCGACTGATCGCCGAGAGCCAGCGAAACGGCTTTTGCAGGAAGGTCATCGGCGACATGAGCACGTTCGGGCGGCCCACGTACAGCGGTTGGAGAATGCCGCCGATCAGTCCCATGTCGTGATAGCTGGGAAGCCAAAACACCGCCCTTGCCCGATCGCGTGTTCTCGAAGGCGTAGGCGATCAAGGCCGAATTGTGCACCAGGTTGGCGTGATTGAGGACGACTCCTTTCGGCGTGCCCGTCGAACCCGACGTGTATTGCAGGAAAGCCAAGCGTGTCGCCGTGGATGTCGGGAAGTTTCCAGCGGTCGGCCAGTCCCCCGGGCACGTGACAGGTGTCCAGCCAGGTGAGTTCTTTCAGGTGCGGCGTCTCGTCGATGATCCCCTCGACGCGATTCAGGACCGACGTCGGTCGTCAGGGCGACCTTGGCCTCGGCGTCGTCGGCGATGGCTTGAATGCGGGCCATCGAGCGGTTGCGGCGGGGCGGATAGACCGGCACGGCGGCCACGCCGGCGTAGAGGCAGCCGAAAAACGCCGTGATGAAATCCAGCCCCGGCGGATAGAGCAACAGCGCCCGCTGACCAACCAGGCCCAGCGACTCCAGCCACGCTCCGATCGCCCTGGCCTGCGGTCCAACTCCGCATAGGTCAGATGGATCTGCTCATTCTCGCCGTCGACCAAATAGGTGAAGGCAATCTCGTTCCCCTGGCACCGGGCGCGATGCCGTGCCATTTCGACCAGCGTCGAGGGACCGAAGAACGTGCCGGGCAGTTGATCCAGGTGATCCACTTCTCTTCCGAACCCTAAGCCATTCGAGTGGGATTCTACGACGGGACGCCCGGCGAGACTCCGCCAAGGGAGTCCAATCGAGGTCATTCATCGAGCCGCTATTGCCCTTACCATCGCTTCGGTTGATTTTGACGCTTGGGGGAAACCGAACTGTCGGCGTCGGCAAGGTTTGCTCGCGTGCCACAACCGGTACATTTTATGCCCTCGCGGTAAACTACGCAATTGTCTCCCGAGTTTGACGTCCCCACCCCCCTCTATCGCAGGGCGCCATGGTTCTCCCCCGCCTGCTGTTGCATAATGTGCCGGTGCAGACGGGGCACATCCTTCCTAATCGCTAATCCCCAATCCCCAATCCCTTTTATGTCCCCGCAACATCGTCTTGTCGCCGCGCGCGAATCACGGCGTTGGGAACGTTGCTCAGCCGCCTGCTGGGAATGGTTCGCGACATCTCCATGGCGGCCCTGTTCGGCGGGACGGGGGTCATGGACGCTTTCGTCATTGCCAACCGCATCCCCAATCTCTTTCGCGAACTGTTCGGCGAAGGCGCCTTGACGGCCGGATACCTGCCCGTGCTCGCCGCCTGCCTGGAACGCGACCGCCGCAGCGCCTGGCAACTGGCCAGCACGATGATGGTCTGGCTGGCCGCGATCCTCTGCGGCCTGGTGCTGGTGGGCGAGGCCGTCCTGGCCGGGCTCTGGCTCCTCTGCGGCGGCGGCCCAAGCATGGATCTGCTGCTGGGCCTCAGCGCCGCACTCTTGCCGTACATGCTCTTGATTTGCCTGGCCGCGCAGGCGACCGCCACCTTGCAAACCCTCGGCCAGTTCGCCGTTCCCGCCTTCACGCCGACGCTGCTGAACCTCTGCTGGATAACGGCCATTTGGGTCGTTGCGCCGCACTTTTCCCCGGACCGCCATGCCCAGGCGTATGTCGTCGCCGCATCGATCCTTATCGCCGGCGCGCTCCAGTTCGGCGTGCAATTGCCCGCCCTGCGGCGGCTCGGCTTCCGCTTCGAGTACAACTGGTCTGCCAGCCGGGCTGCCCTGGCGGATCGCGCGGACGCTCACTCCCATGCTCTTCAGCCTGGCGATCACGCAGATCAACACCTTCACCGACAGCCTCATCGCTTGGGGACTGGCGGCGGCGCCGGGGGGGCCGCGGCTGATTCCCTGGCTGGGCGGGGCAATCCGCTATCCGCTTCGGCAAGGGGCCGCCGCGGCAATCTATTATGGCGAACGGCTCTATCAATTCCCCTTGGGGATCGTCGGGCTGGCCGTGGCCGCGTCGATCTTCCCCCTGTTGAGCCGGCACGCCGCCCGCGGACGCCGCCGCCGCCTGGGAACCGACTTGACCTTGGGTCTGCGGCTGGTGTTGTGTCTGAGCGTGCCGGCGGGCGTGGGCCTGATCGTCCTGGCCCAGCCCTTGGCAAAGCTGGTCTTCCAGCGCGGCGATTTTACCCCGGAAGACACCCTCCGCGCCGGGCGGATGGTCGCCGCCTACGCCTGGGGCGTTTGGGCCTATTGCGCCTCGACGGTCATGGTCCGCGGCTTCTACGCCCTCGGCGACGCGGCGACGCCGGTCCGCATCGGCGCCGCGGTGGTCGCGCTGAACCTGGCCTTGAACCTCGCCTTGATCTGGCCCTTGGAGGAGGCGGGCTTGGGCGTGTCCACAGCGCTCTCGGCGGCCGTCGAAGTGCTCGCCTTGGCCGTGATCTTCTCCCGCCGCAGGGCCCCATTGCGTTGGCGCGCACTCGCCCTGACCGCGGCGCGCACCGCCGGGGCCACCGCGCTAATGACCGTGGCCGTGTTGGTCGCGCTCCGCGCGATTCCGCCTTCCGCCGGACTGCTCAACACGATGCTTCGCGTGCTCCTGCCCGTCGCTTGCGGCGCGGCGGTCTACACGGCCGCCTATTGCCTCTCCGGCGGCCGGGAATTGCAGATGCTGTTGGCCCGGCGGGCGTGACTTCGCCAACCAAGGCGTGCAGAAGAAGGACTGTCCCCATCCGCCCAGGCCCGGCCATGTCGCACGACACGGAAGCAAACGATTCCCCCGCGAGCCAACAGGCGGCCGAATTCGCCCGGCTGGCCGCGCAGCCTCAGCCGGGCCTGCTCCGCGAGTTCTGGGACTTTCTCCGCACGAACAAGAAGTGGTGGCTCGCGCCGATCATCGTCGTCTTGCTGCTGGTGGCGCTCTCTTGGCGCTTGGATACCTGGCCGGGGCGGCGCCGTTTATTTACACGCTTTTTTGACCGCTGCGGCGGCGATCGCGCGGTAATAGTCGATCGACAGCCGCAATCCCTCCGCGAAATCGACCGCCGGCTCGTAGCCCAACAGCGTTCGCGCCAAGGTGATGTCGGCCATGCTCTCGCGCACGTCGCCGATCCGCGGCGGCTCGTGCCGCGGGCTCAACCGCGTGCCCAGGAGACGATTCAGCGCGTCCACCAGCGCCAGCAGATCGACGCTGCGGCCGTTGCCCACGTTCATCACTCGGCCCGAGGCCGCGGCAGCGTCGGCGTCGGCGGCCAGGAGGTTGGCCTGCACGACATTGCCGACATAACAGAAATCGCGCGACTGCCGGCCGTCGCCGTAAACCAACGGCTGCCGCCCGGCCAACATCGCCGTGATGAACAAAGGAATGACGGCCGAATAGGGGCTGTTCGGGTCCTGCCGCGGCCCGTAAATGTTGAAGTACCGCAGGGCGACGGTCTCCAGCCCGTAGGTCGCCGCGAACGCCTGGCAGTAGAGTTCCGCGGACAACTTCGCGGCGGCGTAGGGCGAGATGGGGGCGGGCAGGTCGGATTCGCGTTTGCTGCTGGTCGGCTGGTCGCCGTAAGCGGCGCTCGACGCGGCGTAGACCACCCGCCGCACCCCCGCGCGCTGCGCGGCGTCGAGCACGGCGACGGTTCCCGTGACGCCCGCGGCGTGCACGTCCAACGGCCGCTCGACGCTCAAGGGAACGGAGGCCAAGGCGGCGTGATGAAAGACGCACTCGACGCCCTCGACCGCCGCGGCGACCGCTTTGGCGTCGAGCAGGTCGCCCTCGATGAACTCGATCCGTTGACGAAAGCCGGCGATGTTCGCCAGGCGTCCGGTGCTGAGGTTGTCGAGCACGCGGACGCGATCGCCGCGGGCCGCGAGGGCCTCGGCGATGTGCGAACCGATGAAGCCCGCCCCGCCCGTTACCAGGAATGTTCGCATGAAAACGCCCTGCCTGGGGACTGTCCCAATTTTCGTCCGACGAAAACGGGACTGTCCCCTTCTGCGTCTATGGAGAAGCCCCATTGTGCTCGTCCGCGGAGCAATCTGTCAAGTGCGGTCGGGATTGCAATCCGCCGGAGGGTGGGCTATTCTGCCGTATGCCACCCAATGTGCCTCACATGACCAACGATTGGCGCGAATTTCACCCTCCGCCGGCGTCGCCGGCCGCGGCCGATCCATGGCGGCGGCTGCGGCTTGTGCAGGCCGGCATGGCGGCGCTGCTGGCGATCCTCTTGGCCCGCGCCGTGCAACTCGAATTGACGCAAGGGGCCGCCTTTCGCGCGGCGGCCGCGCAGCCGTTGCGGCGGACGACGATCCTGCCCGCTCCGCGCGGCCGCATCCTCGCCGCCGATGGGACTGTGTTGGCGTGCGACCGCCCGCTGGCCGCCGCCGCCGCGGAAATCGAACGCCATCCCCAAAAATATCCCCGCGTGAAGATCGTCCGCGGCCTTCGCCGCTCCTATCCTTGCGGAACGCTGGCCGCGCACGTCCTCGGCTATGTCGGCCCGGGCGAGGACGGTCGCGACGGCGAGCCGGCCGGCCGCGACGGCGTCGAGCGGCAATACGACCAGCGGCTCCGCGGCCGCAGCGGCGCGAGCGTCCAACTCGCCGATCACGCCGGCCGCGTTTTGAAGACCTATTGCGAAACCGAGCCTCGCGCCGGCGACGACCTGCGGCTGACCATCCTTCCCAAGCTCCAGCAGACCGCCGAGCGACTGCTCGACGACGCCTTGGAGCGGAGGGCGATGCAGCCGGGCGCGGACGAGCCGAGCGGCGGCGCCGTCGCCGTGCTGGACCTCCGCGACGGCGGACTGTTGGCGGCCGCCTCCGCGCCGCGATTCGATCCAAACCTTTTCCTATCGCGCGGCGACGCCGCACGCATTCAGACGCTTCTTCACGCCCCGGACCATCCCTTGTTCGACCGTGTGGTGCAGATGGCCCTGCCGCCCGGCTCGACGTTCAAACTACTCGCCGCCGTCGCCCTGTTGGAGTCGGGCGGCGTCGATCCGCAGGAGACGTTTCACTGCCAAGGCTATCTGTACAAGCCAACGGAGATGCGTTGTGCGATCTTTGTTCGTCAAGGCGTCGGCCACGGCGACGTGACGCTGGCGGACGCCCTGGCGCAAAGCTGCAACGTCTATTTCTTCCATCACGCGGCGCGGATGGGGCCGGAACCGCTGGTGCGTTGGGCCGCGCGGCTGGGCTTCGGACGCCCCACCGGCGTCGACTTGCCGGGCGAGGCTGCCGGGATCGTGCCAACGCCGCAGTCGATGCACCGCCTGGCCGGCCGCGATTGGCAAACCACGGACACGCAGATGATGGCCATCGGCCAAGGCGTTTTGACCGCCACGCCGCTGCAAGTGCTGCGCCTGGCGGCCGCGGTGGCCACCGGCAAACTCATCGCCCCCCACGTGGCGGCCGAACCCCGCGCCGCGGCGCCGATCGAAGGTTTGCGGCCGGCAACGCTGGCCGCGATTCGCCGCGGTTTGGAGCGGGCGGTCGCCGATCCGAAGGGGGCCGCCTACGGCGCCTTGACGCTCGAATCGCTCGCCGTGGCGGCAAAGACGGGCACGGCTTCCGTGGGCGAAGGCCGCCGCGATCACGCCTGGTTGGCCGGCTACGTGCCCGCCGCTGAGCCGAGATTCGCTTTCGTCATCGTCCTGGAGCACGCCGGCGACGCGGCCGCCGCGACCGGCCCAGTCGCCCAGCGGTTGCTGTTGCAGATGCGGCAATTGGGACTACTGTGAAAGGATGAAGGATGAGGGATGAAGGATGAATACACATCCGCCTCTCCCTTCGGGAGAGGGTTGGGGTGAGGGGAAGTGCCGCTGGCGTTCCACTTCATGGCGTCGCCTCGCTCCGGACGCAACCATCTTCGGCGGCGTTCCTCGGGGGCGAATAGCAAAAAGACAACGCGGAATGCGGGGAGTCGAAGTCTGCGCCGATTCCCCTCACCCCGGCCCTCTCCCAAAGGGAGAGGGGGACCTCTCCACTAATCCCCAATCCCTAATCCCTTTTCTTCCTCATCATCGCCGCGCCGACGCCGGCGACTGCCGCGGCCAGGAGCCCAATCGCCGCCCACCGCGCATAGGCCATCCACGGCAGCGGCAAGCGGCCTAGCTCGACGCGAAGCACGTGGCCGGCGGGCAAGGGCGCGTCGCGGGATTGAAAGACAAGTTCGCCCGGGTTGGCGCCCTTGCCCTGCGGCAGATTGGCG
Organism: uncultured Planctomycetia bacterium; assembly: GCA_963791075.1. Taxonomy (GTDB): domain Bacteria; phylum Planctomycetota; class Planctomycetia; order Pirellulales; family Thermoguttaceae; genus CAWBRF01. The sequence continues at coordinate 152,458 of CAWBRF010000029.1, read as the reverse complement.
GTCACATCGCCGGGGGCGGTTGTGTGGACGCGGATTTCGACGTCGGAACAGGGCAAGTCGAGCGGACGCTGCCAAATCCGCCGCGCCTGCTCGTTGGGCAGGACGTAGGTGTACTCGATCTTCTCCGACCCCGGCGTCCAGGGAATGCCCGTGGAAACCCGCCCGTCAACCACGGCAAACCGCCGCCCGAAAAACTCCTTGTCGAACGTGATCCGCGCGAACTCCTTCGGGATGGCCAGCGACAGGGTCGTGGCGGGGGCTTTTCCGTGCGGCTTGCCGATGTACGTCCGCTTGGACGGGTTGTCGATCTCCAGCGACTCCGTCACCCGCAGCAGCCCCGCTTCGACGGCGATCGTCGCGCAGAAGCGGGCCAGCCGCAGCGGACTCGGTTCCGCAATCGCGTCGTAGACGGCCAGCGTGGCGGTGGCGTCCGGCAACTTGTCGAACAGTTGCAGCCTCGGGCCGGGATATAGGACATCGTTGCAATTCGCGCCGAGCAAGTATTTGAAATCGGCCCCGACCGGCAAGTGGTCGAAGCGATATCGCCCCTGGGCGTCGCTTTTGGCGATGCGAAAGGGGGCGAATTTTCCATCGATGAGGATCCGCAGCACGACCTCCGTTTGGCACGCCCGCGGCCGTGCTCCGGAGAGGTTGACCACCGTGCCTTGGACGCTGCCGTTTTGCGGCGGCGCGGCGGGCGAGGCGACGGCAAGAAGCAGCAAGGAAGCGGCCAGCCCGTTCATGCGTCATCCTCTGCGGCGAGCGTTTCGCGAAGGCGCGCGTGGAGCAGGCGGTTGCGCCGCCACACGAGCAACAGGGCGAAAAAGACGCTCATCGCGAAAACGTTCAACAGCAAGACCACGCGCATCCGCGGCTCCATGCTCGGCGAGGCGGGATGGATGCCGCGGAACCAGCGGCTGGCCATGAAGACCAAGGGAACATCGATCGCCCCGAGGATGGCGACGACGGCCCCCACGCGTGCGCGACGAGAAGGGTCGTCCACGCCGGCGCGAATCAAAAAGCAGCCGGAGTACAGGGCCCAAAGGATGGCCGCGGTCGTCAGCCGAGGGTCCCACGTCCACCAGGCGTTCCAGGCGGCGCGGGCCCAGAGCGAGCCGCTCAACAGGGTCAGCGAGCAGAAGACCCAACCGAGTTCGCCGGCCGCCTCCGCCCAGGCGTCCCAAGCCAGTTCGCGCCGCCGGAGGTGCATTGCCCCGGCGGCGGCCATGATGAGGAAGCCGGCCAGGGCCAGCCACGCGCAAGGGACGTGGATGTAGACAATCCGCTGTGCGGCGCCCATGGTCCGTTCGATTGGGGCGACGAAGAAGATCGCCGCGATCGATGCGGCGACGGCGGCGGCGCCCCACGCCGGCAAAAAGGCAGCCGCCGATTGACGCGGATGAAACACAGAATGAAGACAAAGAATTGCCCTCTATCTGTGTTTCATCTCTGTTCAATCCGTGGCTTACTCTGTTCGATCTGCGTTCATCTGCGTTCATTTGCGGTTCCTTTTCTCTTAATCCTCGATGGCGAAATCGAACAAGACGGCCCCGGCGGCGGTGAAAATCGCCGCGAAGGCCGCCAAGAGTTGAATCCAGTTCTGCCACGGCGCGGAGAAATCGCCCGCGACGGTCAGCCGCGTCGCCTCGGCGGCGGCCAGCACGACGGGAATGACCAGCGGCAGGACCAGCAGCGGCAGAAGGTTCGCCCCTTGGCGGATCCCCGCGGACAGGGCGCTCAAGAGCGTGCCGACCGCCGCAATGCCGAGGATTCCCAAGATCAACGTCAAGGCGATTGCCCCGGGATGGGCCAACAGCGGCACGCCGGCCATCGCCGCAAACAGCGGGACCAACACGCATTGCAGGGCGGCCAGGGCGACGACGTTCACCGCAAGCTTGGCGAAGTAAATCGTCGTCGTCGAAACGGGATAGAGCAGCAGGGCCTCCCAGCAGCCGTCTTCCCGCTCGCCGGCGAAGGAACGGTCCAGGGTCAACATGCCGGCGAAGCAGACCGCCAGCCAGAGCATCCCGCCGGCGATGCGATGCCGGCCCTCGGCGGGCAGGTCCATTTGCACGGCCAGGAGGATCGTCGTCAAGGCCCCAAACAGGAGCATCGCCGGCCACACCCGCCGCGCGCGGCGCTCCGAAAGCAGGTCCTTGACGATGATCCAGCAGAGCTTTCCCAGCACGTGTTTTTCCCCAGTTATGCCGCGCGGCGCCGCGCCGCGGCGACGTGCGGGTCGATCGTGATTTCCGCCCGGCCGAGGCGTCCGCCGCGGAGGAGCAAAACAACGTCCGCCAGCCGGGCGGCGCGGTCCTCGTCGTGCAGCGTCATGCAAAGGGCGCCGCCGCCGCGGCGAAAGTCCATCAGGCGATCGAAGAGCCAACGGGCGGCTTCCGCGTCCAGCCCGGCGAAGGGCTCGTCGAGGAGCAAAATCGGCGGCTCGTGGATTATCGCCCGGGCGACGGCCCCCCGCTGCCGCATTCCCCGCGAAAGCGCCGGCGGCAACCGATCGGCGTGCGCCGCCAGGCCGACGGCTGCGAGCATCTCGTCGGCGCGCCGGCGCGGCCCGGCGACGTCGTGCATCCGCGCGGCGAAGACGAGGTTCTCTCGCAGCGTCAAATGCGGATAAAGTCGGGTTTCGTGGGCGACCATGCCGATCAGCCTTCTCGCCGCCGGATCCGCGGAGGACTCGCCGAACCACCGCACCTCGCCGTCGCTGGGACGCACGAGCGACGCCAGGCAGCGGAGCAACGTCGTCTTTCCCGCCCCATTGGCCCCGGTCAGCGCGACGCTTTGCCCGGCGGCGATATCCAAGTCGATCGCGTCGAGCACGGCCCGGGCGGCGAAATGCTTCGACAGGCGGCGCGCGGAAATGGCGGGAGCGTGCTCGGTCATGGATGCGATCCCGGAAACAATTGGCGGGGAGAACATTTTTCGACAGGCTCTGCCGCAGGAGTTCTCACGCAAAGGCGGAAAGACGCAAAGACGGAAAGGAAGAAAAAGGAGAGCCTGGCCGGCCAAAGGGCGGCGATCGCCCCAATGCCGGCGAGCCAACCGCCCAACCAGAGCCAACGCATCCGCGGATTGTCGACAAGCGTCAGGCCGATCCGCTCCGGATCGTCGTGGCTGCGGAGGATCGCGTAGAGGTCGCTGCGCCAGGTGGAATGGATCGCCACGCGGCCGGCCCATTGCCGCTGTTGCTTGTAATAGCACCGCGCGGGGCGATCGTCGCGGGCGAAGAGGCGGGAGACTGTCCCGATTTTATTTCCATGAGACTTGGCCCATCCCCTTCGAAAACCTCCAACCCCGCCGAGACGATCGTCTTGTCCGGAAAATCGGCTTGATTCAGCCCGAGACAGCGGAGGGAAAAATTCTCCCAGCGGATCGTTTCGCCCTGACGGACGACGACGTCGCGGGAGCGGGTTCCCAGCGCGGAGCCGGCGATGCCGACGGCAAGACTGACGAAGCCGAGGTGGATCAGCATTCCCGCGTATTTGCGGCGTCGCGAGCGAAGGACTTGTCCGGGCCGCGGCATCGTCCGGCCCGGCGGCAGGCGGAGGGCGTCGAAGAGCGACGCTTCCGCGGCGGCAATCAACGCCGCCGCGGCCGCCGCGAGAATCGCCAGTTCCAGCGGGCGCGGCTGGCCGCAAAGCCAAGCGACGGCGGCGGCAATCAGCCCGCAGGCGGCGGCGACGAAGAGCATTTTCTTCTGCAATCCGCCGGGCGGGCCGCCCCATCGCAACAGCGGCGTCGCGGCGACCGCGGCCAAGAGCAGCAGTCCGATCGGCGCCAACACGTCGTTGTAGAAGGCGGCGCCGACGACGATCTGCCGACCAAACACGAAACGCGACAGCGGCACGATCGACGTGCCCAGCAGCGTGACCGCGGTCAGCAGCCCGAGAGCGACGGCGGTGAGCACGATCAGCCCCTCGCGGCTCGACCACGCGGCGATCGCCCGCTCCGCCGCCAGCGCGGCCCGGCGACGCAGCATCAACCAACCGCTGCCCAGCAGCAAGACCGCCATCCACGCGAGAAACATCCAGCCAATGGGCGATTGGCTGAAGGCGTGCAGGCTGCTGAAGACGCCGCTGCGGGTGAGGAAGGCGGCGAAATTGCACAAGGCAAACGTGACGATCGCTAGGGCAAGGGTCGTTTTCTTGAGGATGCCCGAGTTCTGCCAGGTCATCATGCAATGGACCAGCGCCGTGCCGGTCAACCAAGGCATGAGCGAGCCGTTTTCGACCGGGTCCCAACTCCAGTATCCGCCCCAGCCGAGTTCCTCGTAGGCCCAATCGGCGCCGACGAGGATGCCCACGCCGAGGATCGCCCAGGCCGCCAGGGCCCAGCCGCGGGCGTGGCGAATCCAGCCGCCGTCCAAGCGGCCGCTGAGCAATGCGGCCAGCGCCGCGGCAAAGGGAATGCCCCAGGCCGCATAGCCAAGAAAAATCACCGGCGGGTGAATCAGCATCGCCGGATGTTGCAGACTGGCGGAAAGGCCGTCGCCCGTGGCGCGGACGACGGGGCTTGGCTGCATCGGGTCGGCCGCAAAGACGATCACCACGGCGAGAAAACAGCACGATCCCATCAACAGCCCGAAGACCAACTCGCGGAACCCGGCGGGCTCGCTCTCCGCGGCGAGGAAATACGCCAACGCCAACACGGCGACCAGCCACGCCCATAGCAACAGCGAGCCGCCCTGGCCGACCCAGAAGGCCGAAAGCGAGTATTGCCACGGCAGCAAGGAATCGGAGTATTGCAAGACGTACTGGAAGCGGAAATCCTTCCGCACCAGCGCCCAGGCCAACACGCCCGCCGCGGCGGTCAGCGCGGCGGCCGCAGCCACTCCCGCCCAGACGCCGCTGTGCGAAACGCCACGATGGCGACGCAGGCCGCCTGCCGCACAGGCGAAGGCCGAGTAGCCGGAGGCCGCCATCGCCGCCAGCAGGCAGACCTGACCGAGACTCGTCATCGATTCACCTTCGACGCTTCTTCTCGTCCGGCGGGCGACTGATACTTGCTGGCGCAGCGGGTGAGCACCTTGTCGCCGCGAAGCAACCCGGTCGCGTCGATCCGCCCTTCGACGACGACGTTGGCGGCCGGCGCGAGGTTGTCGGGCAAGGCGCCGCGCAAACGACCTGCAACTGGCCCGTGCCGCCGGCGAGGGAAAACGTTGCTCCAAGGCGGTCCGCGGCAATGCGGAGCGTTTTGGGGACGATCTTGCCGCTGACGTGCACGCGCCGGCCGGCCACTTCCGCAACGTTGGCCAGACACTCGTCGGCGGTCATGTAGTATTGCCAACTGGAGCTCGGCGCCAAGATAGGCCATGTACGCCGTCGCGACGACGACGACGAGGGAAGCAATCGCGAGTTTTCTGCCGCTGGATTTCACGCTCGTCTTCTCTCCCTGCGAACGCGGATTCCGCTGGCGACGCCGCTTGCGCCGCTTCTCTCCATGGGGGAGGGAAAGATAAACCCTTGGGGCGGGCGTGTCAACGCGAATTCCATCGCCGCGCGGCGGGCGCCACCTGGTCTGAATGCGGGAAATCAAGGTAGGGTGGGTCGAGCGTAGCGAGCCCCACCATCGCAAGCGGCAGTTTTTTTGGGTGGGGCTCGCTGCGCTCGACCCACCCTACCTAATCTGCTCACACGGCCACTCTTTCCCCGTCGTGACAGCCGTCGCACCAATTCAAGTCTCAGACCGGCGATACCGATTGTAGAAGCCGTTGGGATGCCAGCAAAAATGCCGCTCCGTCTCGCGCCACGGGAACAGACAGCCGAACGATTCGGCCTAGGCGCTTTGCTGTGGGTTTGCTAATCTCCGCAATGCCAACAGCCGGCGAGGGTCTTTTCATGCACAACATGCACAAAATGCACAACATTCACCGCACCTTGCACAATCGCTTCGGATTGCTGCTGCTGGGCGTCGTCTCGATGGCCGGTTGTGCGACGCCCGACCACACCACGGAAGGCGCCGTCGGCGGCGGTCTGCTCGGCGGAGGCTTGGGCGCATTGATCGGAAGCGCCAGCGGACACGCTGGGGCCGGGGCCGCCATCGGCGCCGGCATCGGCGCTGGCCGGCGCCTCCGCGGGAAGCCGCGCCGATGCGATCGACGCCCACAATCAGGCGGTGGCCGCCGCCATGCGCCCCGTCGGAACCGTGACCGTTGACGACGTTATCGTCCTGACGCAACAGCGCACGGACGAGTCCGTGATCATCAATCAAGTCCGTGCGAATCGCATGGTCGTTCCGCTGCAGACGGGCGACATCGTGCGGCTACAGCAGGCGGGCGTCAGTTCGCAGGTCATCACGGCGATGCAGGAATCGCCCCCTGTGCCGCCGCCGGCCGTCTACGTGGAAGGCGATCCCTACTGGCGTTACCATCACTACTATTATTATTAAGTTGACGCCAGGTTAACGCTCTCCGTGCTTACGAGATCAGGGGCGGCGGAAATGAGATTGAAACCGCTTGGCGTAGAGCAGTCGCGGGTTCTTGATGTCGGCCATCAATGTCATATCAGCGTCTGCTCTTCCCGCTGGGCCGCCAAAATCGCCTTGACCACGCCGGCCATCGTGTACTCTTTCGCCTCGGCCGCGACAGCGTAGCCCAATTCGCCAAGCGCCCCGGAAGTGATCGGGCTGATGCTGGCCAATCGTACTTTGTGCAGCGCCGCGCCGAACAACGCGGCCAACGATCGCGCAATTGCCGAACTGGTCACCGTCACCCAGTCGATGCGGCCTTCCGTCAGCGCGGCGGCAATCTCTGGATCGGCCTGGGCAATCTCGCGCGTCGAGTAGGCCACGACCTGATCGACCGTCGCCCCGGCGGCCAGCAGCCGCTCCGGCAGGACCTGGCGGCCGCGGTCGGCGCGGGCGAGAAGAAATCGTCCACGCGGGGCCTGGGCCAAAAGCGCCTCGGCCAGCGATTCGGCGCGATACTCCTCCGGCATGAGATCGGCCTGGAGACGATACTTCGCCAGTTCGGCGGCCGTGCCGGGACCGATGGCCGCCAACTTCACGCCGCCCAACCGCCGCAAATCGCCGCCGCCGGCCAGGAGGCGATCGAGGAACCAGCGAACGCCGTTGCCGCTGGAAAACACGAGCCAATCGCACTGATCCAACCGCGCCAAGGCCGCGTCGACCGCCGCCCAATCCGGCGGCGGACCAATCGCCACGGCCGGCTGCACGTACACGTTGGCCCCGAGGTCCGCCAGGCGGTCGCACAGTTCGTGGGCCTGCTCGGCCGGCCGGGTCACGAGCACGCCGACGCCGAACAGCGGCCGCTGGCTGAACCAGGACGACTCCGGGGCCAAGGCGGCCGTCTCGCCGACGACGAACACCGCCGGCGGGCGGATTTCGCGCGCCGCCAAGGTCGCGGCCACGGTGGCGAGCGTCGCGCGGACGATCTCTTGATCGGGCCACGAGCAGCGGCGGACGACGGCCACCGGCGTGTCCGGCGATTTTCCCCCGGCGATCAACGCCTCGCTCCACTGGCCGACGCTGGTCACGCCCATGTAAAAAATCAGCGTGCCGGGAAAGGAGCCCAGCGCGGTAATCCATCGGCGGCGACGACTTCTCCTTCCGCTGATGGCCGGTGATCAAGGCCACGGCCGATGCGGCCTGGGCGTGCGTCACGGGCAGCTCGGCGTAGGCGGCCACGGCCAATCCGGCGGTCGCCCCGGGGATGATCTCCAGCGGCACGCCGGCGGCGCGCAAGGCGGCGATTTCTTCGGCCAGGCAGCCAAAGACGCATGGGTCGCCGGCCTTGAGGCGGACGACGGTTTTGCCCTGCCGGGCGGCGGCGATCATCTCCGCGTTGATCTGCTCTTGCGAGACGTGCCGGCCCGTGCCGTGATGGCCCAAGCCGACCAGTTCGGCCCCGGGCCGGGCGTGCGCGAGCGTCGCCGGATTGACCAGGTAGTCGTAGAGGACCAGGTCGGCGCGGCGGAGACATTCGGCGGCGCGGAGCGAGAGAAGCCCGGGATCGCCGGGTCCGGCGCCGGCGAGATAGACCCTGCCGAGATTGGTTGTTTCGCCGTTCACAGGCCCATTCCCAGAAAACCGCCGCTGGCCTCGGTCTCCGCCCGGAGGCGATCGATCCGCGCAATCGTCTTTTTCAAATCGCCGGCGGCAATGTAGCGGTCGAACTCGATCATCGCCGCCCGCTTGACCGTCTCCGCCAGCCAGGCGACCGCCGGGCCGCTGAGCCAGTCGCAAACTTCCCGCACGAGGCGAACCTCCAGGTCGCATTGGCGTGTCTTCAGATCGTCCGCGTCGGTCAGCACCACGCCCTCGAAGGCGAACTCGACCATGCCGATTTCCGCATCGTTGGTCAAATGAAAGACGCAGGACGCCCGGTGGATGTAGTAGGCGTTGAGCACGCCGTGCTTGGCCGCCGCGCGACGCAGACGGTCGTAGAATTCCACCATGTCGTCGGCGGCGTCCAACGGCGGGTCGAAGCGGCCGACCGACCGCAGCGGAAGACAGTCAAAGGCGATCTCGACGTGAGGCTTCATGACGGCGACGGGCCAAGGTCCACTTCTTCGGCGTTGATTCGATGCGAACCGACAATCTCCCCCTCGCAAACCACCTCCAGGGCGTAGCTGCCGGCCTCTTGCACGGGAAGCGGCGGCAAGGGGACGACGAGTTCGACGCTGCTGAGGCGATCGGGGCAATTGACAACGACGTCCGTCCCCAGCAGGGTGACGTTTTTTTCGAGACTGACGAATTGCAGCGTCAGTTTCGTGCCATCGACGACGTCGGTGAGGCTGATGTAGGCGAAGGGCGAGCCCCCGTGGACCCCGCCCGGCACGATGGTCTTTTTCGTTCCGTCGGCGAGGGTGATCTCCTGGACGGGCTGTTTGCGGCTGAAGCGGATGCGGTTGAAGGTCCCGGCGATGATCTTCTTGCCGGAGACGTCCTGGTAGACGTGTTCGGCGAGGACGAGGGCTTGCAATACGGGTTTCACGCGTTCCCCCGAGGGTTCAATCCAACGAAGGGGACAGTCCCATTTTTGGTCCGGCGAAAATTCGGGACCGTCCCCGGGGCTATTCGGAGACGGGATGTCGCATGGCGGTCAGTATACAATGATGTGGACGGCATGGCAATTTCGGGCTGGTAGTGTCTGTCAGGGTACGCCCCAGTCAAGACGTTATCAAGACCCGTCCGAATTCGCTGGGAACATTCTCGATCCCGTGCCGGGGCCCAGGCTCACGCCAGGGCCGCGGAGCGAGATTGCTGGGAAAGGAGGGGAAAGACGACGGGGCGATTAAGGCATGCTTGCTCGTTTTCGTCTCTCGATTTTTTTGGGAGACCGTTTGCCGCCTCTTGCCTTGGATTTGCCTTGCGCTCGGATTGTGTGAAATGCAACTGGTCCATACGCAGTAGGGGAATACGAAGCGGCGGAAGACCCATGCGCACCGTCATCGACTGAACAAACTCCCGCCAATATGGCCAAGCGTTATTTACTGCAACCGCTTGGCTAAATGCGGCAATATCCTCTTCAGTCGCTTGGTTAATCCAATTGACAGCGTATAACAGGCCAATCACTGCCTCGACTCGCAGCCCCTCATCTCCATTTTCATAATTACCTAAAATCGAAAAAGATATCTGAACTGCAACCACATTGCGAGTGTCAGCGCTATCGCTTTTGATGCCTATCGACTGGGTTAACTCTGGGAGCAGCTTCTTTTCCGACGGAATTGGAATATTGCAAAACCCGCGCAGCAACCGAAGGTCTCGCAGGTCAATGCTGTGTATTCTGTCTGCGATTCTGGCCTGATGCGCGGCTAAAGAAGAGGCGATGGAGGTTTTCTTTTCGGCCATCTAAGCACCGAGCGACTCAGGGATGATGAATGGAAGGACGCTGCTGGTAATACGCGGCGTCCATTCCCGATGTTCATTAACGCCCGCGTACTCAACGGCAAACTCCTTGCACCTACTGACCACGCTTTCTGGGGCGCCATCGACAAATCGAATCTCCAGTCGCTTGCCAATTGCGAATGCAATTCGCTCTAAAGTTCTGAGTGAGTGGCCATCGTAGTCGGCGTCCTCAACCCTCGCGATTGCAGATTGACGCATGCCGACAATCTCGGCCAACTGCTTCTGGGTCAAACCGGCCTTCTTTCGAGCTTCAAAGATCTCAGCCCCCACGTTTATGTTAAAGCGCTCAGCATCTACGGCGGCGGCGAGATCGGGATCGGACGCCAGTTTGCGACGTATCGAGTCAGCTAGATTCTTTGTGGTTGCCATAAAAGCGCCTAAATATCGAAGTCCGCGGTGTATTTGTCGGGGTGTTTCTTAATCAGAGCCATGCGGGTTACGGCAAGATCGATCTCCTTTGGCAATACCTTGTCCTCTTTCGTGGTGCCATGTGAAACAGCAATGGCGCCCTTCCTGAAGAAGAAATACAGCAGCCTATAATGAATGCCCGAGAACGATGCCCGCAATTCGTAAATCCCATCGCGCAGAAAGTCCGCATGTGGGCGTCGCATCTCGTATCCTTTGTCCGCCAATTCAAGAATACGGGCTAGGCACTTCGCGTATGCCTTTGGTTCGCGTCGCTCAAGATCGTCAAGCCAATCCTGCGACGGAACCTTTCCGTCCTCGCCTCGGAATGCTCGAACCTCGGTCGCTGGCATGTGTCACATATATAACAATATTGTGATTACCGCCGCCTGTCAAGCCAAGTCTGTTAACCACCCCCTGAAAAAGAACCACGGCGGGGGTAAGTATTGCCGAAAGCTCAGTATTTGCATAGAGGGAGAGGGTCCAAGTGCGGAGAACTTGTCTGCCGCCCCTTCCCGACGCCGACCGCCGCTTGAATTTCGCGGGCGTCAGACGTATCTTAGAATGTTTGCCCAATCGCGTCGCCCCCTCCCGCGGGTTGGGTGAGAGCCGCAGGTGTTTCCCGTGAAGAATCAGCTAGAAGACTCGACCCGTGTGAAAAATCCCCCGCAGTCGCCGGCGGCGGAACTGACCAGCGGCGCGGACATCGTCGTGCAATCGCTGGTCAACCACGGGGTGGACACGATTTTCGCGTATCCGGGCGGGGCGTGCATCCCGCTGCACCAGGCGTTGACTCGCTTCCGCGGCAAGGTCCGCGTCATCCTTCCCCGGCACGAACAGGGCGGAGGATTCGCCGCCCAAGGCTACGCCCGCAGCACCGGCAAGGTCGGCGTCTGCATGGCCACCAGCGGCCCGGGGGCCACCAACCTGGTGACCTCGATCGCCGACGCCAAGTTGGACAGCGTCCCTTTGTTGGCGATCACCGGGCAAGTGCCCACGAAGGTCATCGGCACGGACGCCTTTCAGGAAACGCCGATCGTCGAGGTCTGCCGCAGCGTCACCAAGCACCATTATCTGGTGACCGACGTCCGCGACGTCGCCCGCGTGATGCGCGAGGCGTTTTACGTGGCGACCACCGGCCGCCCGGGGCCGGTGCTCGTCGACATTCCCAAGGATGTCCAGTTGCAGAAGGCGGTTCCCGACTACGACGTCCGCATGAACCTGCCCGGCTATCGTCTCGACGAACATCGGGCCACCGCGGCGGAGATCGCCCAACTCCTTTCCTGGATTGCCGCGGCAAAGCGGCCGGTGATTTACGCCGGCGGCGGCGTGATCTCCTCCGCGGCGCACGCGGAGTTGACCGAGTTCGCGGTGAAGATGGGCATTCCCGTGGCGACGACGCTGACCGGACTGGGCGGATTTCCCGGTGATCACCCCCTGTCGCTGGACATGCTCGGCATGCACGGCAGCGTCTACGCCAACTACGCCGTGGACAACGCCGATCTGCTCCTGGCCTTCGGCGTCCGCTTCGACGACCGCGTGACCGGCAAGGTGAGCGAGTTCGCCGCGCACGGCAAGATCGTCCACGTGGACATCGACCCTTCCGAGATCAACAAGATCAAGAAGTGCCACCTGGCGATCACCGGCGACCTGAAATACCTGCTGGGCGAGTTGAACAAAGCGGCGGCGCCGCCGCCGGAACTGGACGAATGGCGGCGGAAGATCGCCGCCTGGAAACAGGCGGATCCGCTCGACTACGACCGCGATTACGAGGGCATCCTGCCGCAACACGCCATCCGCGAGTTGTATCGCCTGACCGCCGAGCGGCCGACGCTGATTGCCACGGGCGTGGGCCAGCACCAGATGTGGACGGCGCAGCACTACAAATTCCGCCGCCCGCGGCAGTGGCTTTCCAGCGCCGGGCTGGGGACGATGGGGTTCGGCTTGCCGGCGGCGTTGGGGGCCCAGGCGGCCCATCCCGCCAGCTTGGTCGTCGACATCGACGGCGACGGCAGCATCCTGATGAACATCCAGGAAATGGCCACCTGTTATTGCGAAAAACTCCCCGTGAAGGTGATGTTGCTGAACAACATGCACCTGGGCATGGTGGTGCAATGGGAGGACCGCTTCCACGCCGCGAACCGCGCGCACACCTATCTTGGCCCGATCGACCATCCCGAGGCGATCGGCTTGGGCAACGGCATCACGCCGGAGGAGCGCTATCCCGATTTTGTGACCATCGCCCGCGGCTTCCATTGGGGCGGCAGGCTGGTGAGCGAGAAGGCCGAGTTGAGCGACGCCCTGCAAGAGATGATCGATTCGCCCGGCCCATTTCTCCTCGACGTGCAGATTCCCTACCAGGAGCACGTCTTGCCGATGATTCCCTCGGGGATGACGGTGCGGGACGTGATCAAGCAGTAGCGACGGCCTCACCCGTAGCAGATGAACCAGTCCAGGGCCACGGCCAGCAAGGCGTGCTGCAAAAAGCCGGAGAGCAGCGAACGGGTGCGAAAGGCGAGAAATCCCCAGACCAGTCCCGCGGCAATGCAGGCGTAGGTCTCTGGCCACGGCCGGCCGAGGTGCGCAAGGTCGAGGCCATCGTCTGCACGAGAATGGCCGACGCGCCGCCCAGCAACGTCCGCAGGCCGTATTGCACGAATCCGCGAAAGTAGAACTCCCACGCCAGGCAACACAACACGAGCGTCGCGGCGTGGAAGGCGAACATGCCGGGCGAGGCGGCGGCGCTGCGGTTGATGGGAAAATAGGCGCGAATCGCCGGCAGCCGCGAACTGAGCCACGCCATCAACACGATCGCCGGCGCAAGGACCAGGAACGATCGCACGCTGAGATGGCGGTCGCCCAGGCCGACGCCGTAGTCGGCAAGCCGCTGGCGAAAGACGCACTTGACCACCAGCGCCGGAATCAGGCCGAAGAGGACGAAGGCCGTGAGAAACGTATAGGCCCCGGCGGCGGCCTGGGCGTCGCCCCAAGGCATTGAGAGGCGGCCCCAATGCTCCAGGTAGAACCGTGTCGAGCCGAAATAGAACCACGTCGGCGGCAAGATCGCCGACAGCAGGAGAATGACCGCGGTGCGGAAGTTTTCGCCGCGCGTTTCCGCAAGCAGGCGGTGGCTGGATTCGTTGCCGGTCATAGATTTTCCTTCCGCACGCGTTGAAGCCACTGCCAAGTGACGCGAATTCCTTCTTCCAACGAACCGGCGCGATAGCCGAGTTCCCGCTGCGCCTTTGCCGACGTACACGGCCAATCGGTCAAAAACGTCCGCATCCAGCCCGGCGTGATCGTTGGATGAACGCCGAACCAGTCCGCCCGCTTCTGCTGGAATTGGGCGAAGACAAGCGGCGTGAAACGGAGGACGGGAATTTGCCGATGCCGGCGGCCGGTCACGCGGTCGATGGTCCGAAAGAACTGCCGCGCCGTGGCGTTCTCGCCGCCGAGGATGTACTTCTCGCCCGGCCGGCCGCGCTCCATCGCCGCGATCATTCCGAGGACAACGTCGTCCACGAGCGCCCAGTTGCCGACGTTGCGGCCGAAGTTCAACAGGAAAGGAACCAGGCCGCGGTCGTACATGTCGATCAGTCGCGTGACCGAGTTCCCTTCGGTCAGATAGCCGGGGCCATAGACCCGCGTGGGGTTGACGATGACCACGGGCGCGCCTTGCCCGGCGGCTTCCACGGCCCGCCGCTCGCCTTCAAGCTTGCTTCGCTCGTAGTCGGTCAGACAATGGTCGGAAGATCGCGGCATGGCTTCGTCGGCCAACTGACCCGGCGGCGTCGGGCCGGAGGTGAGTTGCGAGGAGGTCCAGACGATTCGTCGCACTCCAGCCCGACGGGCCGCGTCGAGGACGGCGAGCATCGCCCGCACGTTCAGCTCGTCGTAGGCCTCGGGCCGCGGCGACCAGTTTTTCGCGTAGCCGGCGAGGTGATAGACTTCCGTGCAACCCTCGGCGGCGCGGGCCAGCGAGTCGCGATCGGCCAGATCGCCGGCGAAGAGTTCGACGAGTTCGTGGTCGAGCGGGCCGCGGCCGTTTTGGGCCAGTCCCGGCGGCGGTTGCGGCCGCCCGCGACGCGTCATCGCCCGAACCGTCCGCCCGCGGGCCGTCAATGCCGCGACGAGCCGTGTTCCGATGAACCCGGTCGCGCCGGTCACAAGGATTTTGTCGCCGCCGCTCATTTCGGGTGGTCACATTTGGCAAATGGTCGCAATGGCGTAGCATTCGGAAGGCGCCGCCGCTAAGCTTATAGGAAAAGCCTCTTTGGGAATAGAGAGTTTTTTTGTCATGGCGAAGGTCCTGATCACCGGCGCGAGCGGGTTCATCGGCTTCCATTTGATTCGCGCGCTAGTGGAACGCGGCGAGGAAGTGACGGCGATGGACCGGCGGCCGCCCTCGTTGTGGGAGCCCGATCGATTGGGAGTCCGCTTCCGCGGCGGCGACGTGCTCGACGCGAAGGACATGGCCGCAGCCGTGGCGGGGCAGTCGCTCGTCTACCACCTGGCCGGCTGCGTCGCCGCGCGGCGCGCGGCCGAGTTCCATCGCGTCAACGGGGAGGGGATGGCGGCGGTCTGCGCGGCGTGCGCCCGGCAGGAAACGCCGCCGGGGCTGGTGGCGCTTTCCTCGATGGCCGCGATCGGCCCGACGCGGAACGGCCGCCCCAGCGAGGAAGGCGACCCCGCCGCGCCGGTCTCGCACTACGGCCGGAGCAAGCGGGCGGGCGAGTTGGCGGCGGAAGCGTGGGGCGATCGCGCACGATCACGATCGTGCGTCCGGCGATCGTCTTCGGCGAGGCCGATCCGCATTGCTTGTCGATCTATCGCTCGGTGAACATGTCGCACATCCATTTTGTGCCCGGCCGCAGCCCGACGCGGCATTCCTGGATTCACGCCGCGGATTTGTCGCGGCTGTTGATGTTGGCCGCGGCGCGGGGCGAGCGGCTGCCGCCGCCCGGCGGCGATGGGGAAGCCAAGAACGGCCGCGGATACTACATGGCCGACGCCGGGCAGCAGCCGACCTACGAGGAGGTGGGACGGCTGATCGGCCGGGCCCTGGGACAGCGGCGGACTTGGGTCATTCGCTTCCGCCGGCCCGCGGCCTGGGGCGCGGCGGCCGCCAACGACTTGCTCGCCCGCCTCAGCGGCCGGCCGGCGCTGTTCTCCATCGACAAGATGCGCGAGGCAATCGCCGGATCGTGGATTTGCTCGGGCGAGAAGGCGCGGGCAATTGGATTTCTCGGCGCCGCTCCCCTTGGCCGACCGCCTGGAGCAAGCGGTCCGCTGGTATCGCCAAGCGCGGTGGTTGTGATCTCACGCGAAAGCGACGCACCGCCGCCCCAGTCGCCGCGCCGCGCGAGGAGACCCGCACAATCGCGATTTGCGCGGCAGCGCGGGGGCGTCACTCGCCCTCTTCTTCATCCTCTTCTTCCTCGTCGTCGTCGTCCCAGTCGTCTTCGTCGTCCCAGTCCTCATCCTCGTCCAGGTCTTCGTCTTCGAGGTCTTCGTCGTCCCAGTCCTCGTCGTCGTCCCAGTCGTCATCCTCGTCTTCATCGTCGTCGTCATCGACCTCTTCCCAGGGCTCGTCGTCGAGGTCTTCGTCGTCGTCTTCCTCTTCTTCGTCCTCGCCTTCATCTTCTTCTTCCTCGTCGCGGCGGACGGCGTTGAGGAAGTCCGGCTGGAACCGGGACTGGGCGAGCAAGGCGGCGGGGAGGCCGCCGTCCACCAGTTCGGCCGGCAAGGCTTGGGTCGCGGTCAGAGTCTTCATATTCGTCTCCTCCTTCACTTCGCAGGAACTATGGGGTTGATTCGAAGCTTCCCTAGGACTTGGAAAAGGACAAGCCGGAGGCTCGCATGATTCTCGGGCAACGCAATCGCGAGCGTGCGCAGTCGGAACCAGCAGCCCCTTCGGAAACCGCGAGGTCGCTTTTTTCCAAGTCCTTTGTCGGATCGGCTGGATTCGCGCCGAAATCCTGGTTAACTCGCTTGCTCATCGGCACAACGTCGCATTGAGGTAAATCTTCCAGATGCCGCAGCCCGAAGATCTGCAAAAACCGCGAACTCGTTGCATACAGCAACGGCCGCCCCAGTTCCTCAGACCGCCCGACAATCCGCACCAAGTCGCGCTCCATCAGTTGTCGCAGGAGTTCGCCGCACTGCACGCCGCGAATCGCTTCGATCTCCGCCCGCAGCACCGGCTGCCGATAGGCCACCACGGCCAAGGTCTCCAAGGCCGGGGCGGACAATCGCACTTCGGCCGGCGGCGGGTGCAATCGTCGCAGCCAAGGCGCGAGCTTCGACCGCGTCATCAATTGGAACCCGCCCGCCACCTCCTCAACGCGAAAAGCACTCCCCTCGGCATCATACCGTCGGTTCAGCACTCGGACCAGTGTACGCGCTTTTGTGCCGTCCGCCAAGCCGGCCAATTGGGCCAATTTCCGACTCCCCAACGGCTGTCTCGCCAGGAAGAGGATCGCCTCCAACTTCGCTGCCCTTAAGGGGCGGGGCGAAGAGGGTCCTTCCCTTGTGCTATTTCCCCTCGCTGGATGGGTTTCTCGCGCGAACATCCCCCCCTTATGACGCTCCGTTCGCCACATGCCGGCCTGCCGGTAGCGTTGCGACACGCTGCCCAATAACACGCCGCTGCTCCGCTGCTCGACGCCCATCGAAACTAGCCTATGCCCGCAGTGGGCTGCTTGGCAAGGGGCATCGCCTGGAGAACGGGGAATTTGCCGCCGGGGGGCTACTTCTTTTCCCCCTGCCACGCCTCGACCCGCTGCAAGACGGCCTTCATCGCCCGTAAAGGGCTGGACTCGATGGCCTCGAAATAGCGGGTGTAATCGCGGTTTCCGCCCACGGCCATCTTGCAGTAGAAGCGGTAGAGTTGCTGCTGCCCGCCCCAGGCTTCGAGGCAGTAATACTCCGCCCCAAGGCTGCGCAGTCGGTCCTGGATGCGGATGAAAGGATCGGCGGATGCTTCGCTATGGGCGTCCAGCGGGACCATGGGTTGGGCCGCGCCCCCGACGCTGGCGGGAACCGCCGGCGACAGCGGCGGCGATGTTTCCTTGGGCCAGGCGGCCGGCATCGGCGGCGGACACGTCGCCGACGCGAGCTGGACCGGCTCGCTTGCCCCTGCGGTCGAGGAGACGGCGATTGCGGCTGCGCCGGGGACCGGGGCCGCCTGCGGCGTCGGCTCGAATTTGCCCGGTTCCTCGGACGAATTCCGCGACTCGGCCAACGTCTGCGCCGCGCGCGCAACGTCGGCCAACGCCCCTCTTTAATCGCCTTCAGGGCGTCGGGCAGCGATCCGCCGAACAGCGCCGCCAGGGGAATGGCGATCAGGCAGGCCATCATGACCAGGGCACGGAGGAGTACGACCGCGGAAGACTGTTCAGACACCAACGCCTCGCTTTTTGCAGGAACTTTCCTTGTTCACGGATTCGCAGCCTCGGCCGCTCCGGCCCGCGGCCGCCAGGTTCGCCACGCATGATACTAGGCAGGGCAAGTTCTCGGCAACAGCAATATCCTCGCAACACAAACCTTGCTAAACCAACAACTTGCGTCAATAATTTGGAAATGAAGCCGATCTACCTTGACCACGCCGCCACGACGCCGACCCGCCCGGAGGTCGTTCAGGCCATTGCCCGCTGCCTCGCCGAGGGCCACGCCAACCCCGCCAGCCAGCATCAGCCGGGCCAGCGCGCCCGCCGCCGGCTGGAAAACGCCCGCGAGCAAATCGCCGAAATCCTCGGCGCCAATCTCAGCGACCTCCAGCCGGACCGGCTCATTTTCACCAGCAGCGGCACCGAGGCCAACAACCTCGCCATCCTCGGGATTGCCCAGGCTCAAAACGCTGCGTCCGGGCAAAACGCCGCCTCCGCGGTCGAAAAGGCCGCCCCCGGACACATCGTCATCTCCGCCGTCGAACACGCCAGCGTGATCGAGCCGGCCGAGCGGCTGCTGGAACAGGGCTGGCGGCTCGACACCCTGGGCGTCGACGCCGCCGGGCTGATCTGCACGGATCGCCTCGCGGGGCTGTTGAGCGACGAAACCCGGCTGGTCAGCGCGACCCTGGGCAATCACGAGACGGGGGTGATCGAGCCGATCGGCGAAATCGCGGCGATATGCACTCGCCGCGGCGTCCCCTTGCACACCGACGCAGTCGCCGTGGCGGGCAAACTTCCCCTCGACTTTCGCGGCCTGGCGCGGCCGCGATGAGCGTCGCCGCGCACAAGTTTCAAGGGCCCGTGGGCATTGCCGCTTTGTTGGTTCGTCACGGCGTCGCCGTGCAGCCGATCTTTTTCGGCGGCCATCAGCAGCACGGCCTGCGTCCGGGCACAGAGCCGGTCGCCCTGGCCGTCGGCATGGCCGCGGTGCTGGAGCTCTGGCGGACGGAGCAGGACGCCGAATTGCGACGCCTGACGGCCCTGCGCGCGGCTGGAGGCCGGGCTCGTGGCCGGCTGCCCGGACGCGGTCATTCACAGCCGTTCCGCGGCGCGGCTGCCGCACCTGACGAGCATCGCCTTTCCCGGCCTGGATGGACAGGTCCTCTTGCTGGCCTTGGACATGGCCGGCGTCGCCTGTTCCGTTGGATCGGCCTGCGCCAGCGGTTCCAGCGAGCTTTCGCCGACGCTGCGGGCGATGCAGCTTTCCAACGCCTTGGCGGCCAGTTCGATTCGCTTGAGTCTCGGGGCGACGACGACCGAGGCGGAGATCGACGAGGCGATCCGCCGGATCGTTGACGTTTGCCGGCAGTTGCGCGGCGAACTGCGGTAGGGGCAAGGCCGTTTTCCTGTCGCGCGAGCGAAGCAAGAGGGCGATTTCAGACACCTCTTGGTTGCATTTATCTCCCCCAGCGACAAAATACTGGCAAAATCGGCAGTGTCAAGTTAACATGGGTGTTTCGGACGCGACGCCTCCGCCTCGGCCATCGCGCGTGCGCGACTTCGCTTTCAGGAGATTGAAATGGGGACCTTCGCTCTGCCCTCCTTCCGCAACGCGAAACCGACGCGGCGATCCCGCCGGCCTCGATTCGAGACATTGGAGTCGCGGGAGCTTTTGTCTTTGACCATCACGGACAATGGGAACCCGTTTCCAACCTCGGTGACGATCGACGCCGGGGCGCCGCTGATGCTCGCCTTGACCGGGGCCGGCAACGCCAATCTCAGCTTCACGGCCAGCAGCAGCAGCCCCGGCAAACTCGCCGCGAGCGTGATGCCCTCGACCAACCGCACCGTGCAAATTGCCGCGCACACGACGACCGACGCCGCCGGCGACACCACGCCCCAGAACGGCCTCGTAAGCCAGTCCGGCGTCATGGACTTCATGCTCATGGACAACTACGTCCCCAGCGCGACCAACTACTTCGCCAACCTCGTGACTTCGGACTTCTACAACAGCGCGCCGAACGACCCCAATGCCCCCGGGGGAAAGCAGATCATCTTCCGCGACGATTCCGACGTCCTCCAGATGGGCAGCACGAACAACACCAACAGCGGCGGCGCCGCGAGCACGAGCATCGACGACGCCTACAATCCCAACCTCGTCTACACCAGCGACGACGTCCTGGCGATGGCCAAGCCGGGCAACGACGAGAACAATTCCCAGTTCTTCATCACCAACGCGGTCGAGCGGAAATGGGACTTCCGCTACACGATCCTCGGCGTCATGACCGAGGGCGACGCATTTCGGCAGACGATCGCCGCTTTGCCGACGACGGAGAACACGTCGACGGACCTGCTGCAGCCCAACGATCCCGTGGTCATCGACAGCGTCAGCTTGATCACGGACACCCAGGACGGCGTTTTGGAGTTGAGTGCGCCGACATCGTCGATCGGCAAGACCTTCACGGTGAACGTCGTCATCGGCGACGGCAATCCAGCCGATTCGGTCCAATATCCGCTGGCCGTCAGCGTGGTGCAAGATCCGACGCCGCCGCTGCCCTATCTGCTGCCGATTCCCGACGTTCACGTGGTCAGCGGCGGAGCGGCGAGCTTGAACCTGTCGGCCTACGTTCCGCCCGGCGACGTCGTGGCCGGCGATACGGCGCACTTCGCCTACGCCAACAACGTTCCCGGCGACGGCAGTTGCCGGTTCTCCGCGTTCAGCTCGGCGACCGGCCAAACGACGATTACGGCGGCCTACAATTTCGCCGGCCAGACCGAGGTTTTGGTGGGCGTGGACGGTTCGCAAGACTCGACGGGCAACTACGACAGCCAGTATGTTCCTGTTTTCGTCACTCCCACGGCCCCAAGCGTCATCTTGGCAATGACCACCGTTCCCGGAACGAGCGCCGTGACCATCGACCAGGGGCTCACGTTCGATATCGCCGGGGTGTTTCCCGGGGCGGAGGTGGAACTGCTTGCCGACGGGAAGTTGGTTGGCAGCGCTACCGCCAATCCCCTCGCCGCCTATCCGACGAGCGTCACGATCACCACGAACTCCGGAGTGACGCTGTCGGAAGGGCAGCACGTGTTCACGGCGACGCAAGAGGTCTTGGGCAAGGTCACGAACGTCCCGAACCGCAGCGACGCGTACCATTCTGGTCAGCGCCAAGTTCGACGGCCGTGGACGTGACCGTCGCCGCCGAGCCCGTGCTAACGGTCGCTCTGCCGAGCACGGCCGCGCAGTTCAGCTTGCGCCGCAGCGGCGCCAATTTGCAGGTGGTCGCCGATTCCAGCGGCGCCGTGGTGTTCAATCAGCCGCTCAGCGCGATGTCTCAATTGCAAATTGTCGGCGCGGCCGACACGGCCGAGCAGCTCACCGTCAATTTCGCCTACGGCGGCGTCTTCACTCTGCCCTTGGGCGTGACCTTCGCCGCCGGGGCCGGCGCCCCGCCCGATTCGCTCATCGTTCGCGGAGCCAATGTTGCCAACACGTTCAACCTGAACGGCGCGGCCCTGGTCGCCGACGGCCTCGTGGTGAATTTCGCCGACGTGCAAGAAATTCGGCTCGACGGCGGGACCGCCAGCGATTACTACACGCTCGTTTCCAGCCCCGCCGCCCTCACCCTGGTCAATTCGGGCGGGACCGACACGCTCGATTTTTCCCAGGATACGGCGGGCATTTCGCTGAACCTCGGCCTCAGCGGCGGCCAGGCCCAGCCGATCGCCCCCTGGGGCACGACCCTCTCGCTGAAAGGGGTGTTTCGGAACATTGTCGGAACCGCGTTCGCCGACACGCTGACCGGCGGCGCGGGACCGGCATTATCTGGGGCGGCGGCGGGAACGACGTCCTCAAGGCGGGGACGGGCAACACCGTGTTAATCAACGGCAGCGGCGACAGCAAGCTGATCGGCGGCTCCGGAACATGCCTCTTGATCGCTGGCAGCGGCACGAGCACCCTCGAAGGCGGCTCCGGCCTGGGCGTGTTGGTCGGCGGCGCGACCATCTATGACGCCAACGATCAGGCCCTGCTGTCGATCCTCGCCAGCATCGCGCCGAAGCCTGCGGTCCGCGGCGTCAACGTCCCGCGTTCGCCCCTCTCTCGGTCCGGGCCTTCGTCGCCGTCTTCGCCTCCGTCCACGGGATTGACCTACAAGTCCCTGGCGATGGGCAAGAGTGTGACCGATTTTGGCAACTCGAACACGTTGATCGCGAATAAGTTGCGCACCGTGTTCCTCGCCGGCGCCCACGACACGGTGAAATACGTGTAGCCGGACAGCCGCGCGGCCGGGGACCTTCTTTTGGGCGTTGGGCGGCACGGGCATTGCCGGCGCCGCCCGTCACCCCTGCGGACGCTCTTCCTGCCACGGATTCGGCCAGTCGCCCCAATGATCGAGATAGAGCCGATAGGCCGACATCTGCCCCGCCTTCTCTTCGAGCCATTTCTTCGTTTCCGCGATGATCTCCTGCTCGGCCTGGAGCGCCAATTGGCCGACCATCACCCGGCTGCGGAGAAAAACAAAGTAGGTGTCCAAGACGTCGCAGCGGCAGTAGTCGTGAATCTCGGCCAGCCGGCCGGCGTCGTGCATGTCCTGGACCATGTCGCCGTGAACGTCCATCTTGCCCGGCTTGCCCAAAAGGTTCGCCGCCAGGCGGCCCGTGATGGCCGCGGAAGCACCATCGACGAGATTCTTAATGACTTACCGTGAGTTTGTTCCGGACCCCATCCGCGGCAAGATCGGTTCGTGAAACCTGAGCCTGTCGATGCTTCGGGCAACGCCCAGAATTTGATTAGGGCGCGTTCTTATACTTGCCGCCCGTCACTGCGTCGAAAATCTGCCTAATGCTCACGTCG
Source organism: uncultured Planctomycetia bacterium (assembly GCA_963791075.1). Classification (GTDB taxonomy): domain Bacteria; phylum Planctomycetota; class Planctomycetia; order Pirellulales; family Thermoguttaceae; genus CAWBRF01. The sequence continues at coordinate 129,928 of CAWBRF010000029.1, read as the reverse complement.
TGATCTGTCATGCGGACGGCAATTCCGGCCGGCAGGCGGCGACGTTCTCCCTTTCACTGGCCCGGTTGACGAATCGCCTCGGCCCGCGGAGAATAGGGGTCTTGCTCGACGCTATCCCCGCGAGACCGTCCATGAACCCTTTGGAACGCCAAGACCCCCAAGTGTGGGCCGCCGTCGCCGGTGAAATCCGCCGCCAGCGCGACGGACTGGAAATGATCGCCAGCGAAAACTACACCAGCCCGGCCGTCATGGCCGCCGTCGGCAGCGTGCTGACGAATAAATACGCCGAGGGGTATCCGGGCAAGCGGTATTACGGCGGCTGCGAGTTCGTCGATCAGGTCGAGGATCTCGCCCGCAATCGCGCCAAGGAGTTGTTCCACGCCGAGCACGTCAACGTGCAGCCGCACTCCGGCGCCCAGGCGAACACCGCCGTCTACCTCGCGGCGCTCGAGCCCGGCGACGTGGTGCTCGGCCTGGACCTTGCCCACGGCGGGCACCTCACCCACGGCATGAAGTTGAACATCTCCGGCAAGCTGTATCATTTCTTCGCCTACGGGGTGCGGCCGGACAACCATCGCATCGACATCGACCAGGTCGCCGCGTTGGCGCGCGAGCACAAGCCGAAGATGATCGTCGCCGGGGCCAGCGCCTATCCGCGGGAAATGCCGCACGCCGCCTTCGCCGAAATCGCCCGGGACTGCGGCGCGAAGCTGTTCGTCGACATGGCGCATTACGCCGGGCTGGTGGCCGCGGGCCTGCACGACGATCCGGCGCCCTGGCCGATTACGTCTCGACGACGACGCACAAAACGCTCCGCGGCCCGCGCGGCGGCTTGATCCTCTGCAAGGATGCCTACGCCAAGGACGTCGACCGCGCGGTCTTTCCGGGCACGCAGGGCGGACCGCTGATGCACGTCGTCGCCGGCAAGGCGGTCTGCTTGGGCGAGGCCCTGACGCCCGCCTTCAAGGAATACGCCCGGCAAATCATCGACAACGCCAAGGCTCTGGCCGAGGTCCTTTCCGCCGGCGGCCTCCGCCTGGTCAGCGGCGGGACCGACAACCACCTGATGCTCGCCGACGTTTCCTCCCTGGGCCTCTCCGGCCGGCAGGCGGAAGAAGCCCTCGGCCGCTGCCGCATCACCGTGAACAAGAACATGATCCCCTTCGATCCGCGGAAGCCGATGGACCCCTCGGGCATTCGCATCGGCACGCCGGCCTTGACCACGCGCGGGATGAAGTGCGGCGAAATGCGGACCATTGGCGGCTGGATTCTCGCCGCCCTCCGCGCGCCGGACGACGCGAAGACGATCGAGCGCGTGGGCCGCGCCGTGGGCGAGGTGTGTGGGCAGTTTCCCGTTCCCGGGATTGGAGATTAGGCCATGCCAAGCAGAATTCTCATCGCCGACGACAACCCCGCGAACGTCGAACTGCTCGAGGCTTACCTCGGCGACATGGACTGCATCATCGCCGTGGCGGTCGATGGCCGGGAGACGCTCGACAAGGTCGCCGAGTTCCGTCCCGACCTTATCCTCCTGGACATCATGATGCCGAAGGTCAGCGGCTTCGAGATCTGCAAGGAACTGAAGCAAGACCCGGCCACCAGCCAGATCATGGTGCTGATGGTGACGGCATTGAACGAGTTGGGCGACATCGAGCGGGCCGTCGCCTGCGGCTGCGACGATTTTCTCAGCAAGCCGATCAACAAGCTCGAATTGATTAAGCGGGTGGAGATCATGCTGAAGCTTCGGCACGTGACCGACGAGTTGGAGCGGCTGCGGCGGTACATCGACAACATGGAGGAGGACGAGGGGCCGAAAAGGTAGCAGGGGGCCGGGGGCGACTTGGTCAAAATGATGTGCGAAGCCCGCGGAACCAAGAACGCCTCTCTTTGGGCAAAGCGTTGAGGAATGCGTTCCAAGGCGCGTCGAGATCGCATTTGATCTGTCCAACCTTCCATGTCTTGTCCTCCCGGTATTTAAGCCGAGGATAGGTAATATGCGCAAGCGACTTGTCGAGCCGCCCTCTGTTGCTGTCAAGGTAGCAGCCGCGCATATCTGGCCGCATCTTTGGCCAATCGGTGGCGGTGCCAACGAAGAATTGGGTAGCTAGCACATCGTCATCTCGCGGGCGATCCTTCTCATACAAGAAATCCCTGATGTTCCGAACGTGGAGCAAGAACACTTCCAGCAAGGCAGAACCTATGCAGTTGTCCACAGTTGTGCCGTAAAAGCACATTTCCGTGAGAATAGGGCTCGCTGTTTCCACGCCCATTTCCCGGCAAAGCGGTCCGAACGCCCAGAGTAACATCTCCCACTCATACGAGACCTCCTCCGCGATTTCTTTCAACTGTTCTTCGTTCGGCACAACTGCCTCCTGGAAAAGAATTCAGTTTCATGTCGCCGTTGCGATGAAGTCAACTCGCTGCTGGATTCTCCAAAACAGTCTTAGGGCACGCTGAGGGGGCGTTTACGCCCCTTTCCGCCGAAGGCGGTCCTAGGCCCGGCGTTTACGCCGGGTTCACAAGGCCCCGTCGGTCGTTTGTCTTCCTCGTGAACCCCTCGTGTCAGCCCCGTTCACGGGGCTCCCGCCTTCGCACGCGCGCTCGGGTTCCGTGATTCGCTCCAGGCGGTCGTGGATCGTGCCCTTGCCATGATGCTCACGCTGATTGCGTATATATGACCCACTCCAAGTCCCCGGTCCCGAAACTCACGACTCCATAGCCGGCCTGCCACTGAAGCACGTTTCCCCGTTGGCCGACTTGATCGTTGACCTCATGCGACGACGCTCCCTTGAGTTGGCCGATGAAATCGCTGATCGCGAGGGTTGGTGGGACGCTCAACGCAACGTGCACGTGGGATTCCGTACCCCCGATTCCGTGAAAAAACGCTCCGGGCATATTGGCGATTCTTTGCCGCACGCAACGATGGGCCAGGGGCTCTACCTGGGGGGGCAGAAGCGGCAGGCTATCCTTGCAGTGCCAAGTAACATGCAGATTGATTTCGCTGTAGTAGTTGTGGCTCATGGGATTTTCGCGATCGTCAGGAGGCCCGTAAACGGGCCTGACAGGATGCAGCACGACCAGTACGTCCCCGTCGAACCGCTAACCCGGCGTAAACGCCGGGCCTATGACCGCCTTCGGCGGAAAATGCCCGTAAACGGGCATGAAGACCCGGGAAGAATGAGGGCCAGGGTTTTTGTCGGCACAGGTTCTCAGGCCCTTTTTCAAAGGATAACAATCTGGACGCCTTGTTTCCGCCCGTATTTGTGCAACCCCCGCCGGCAAGCCACCGCAGACCGCGAAGGCGCCGCGATGTTTCCTGTCCGTATCGCCATGTCGGCGCCCGTCCGGCCGCTCACTCTCCCGCGGGGAATTCGCTCTGCAGCCACTTGTCCCATTGGGCGCGGCTTTGCGGCCCGAGCTTGTCGCGGTTCTCCTTGATCGCGTAGTCGAGCATCTTCCGCATCGGCTCGTCGCGAAGCTCGTCGCGAATGGGGAGCAGTTCGTCGAGGACCTTGGCCGACTCCTGGTACTTTCCTTGCAGCGTCAACAGCCCGACCTCTCCCGCCAGACCGAAGGCGCGCAACTCCTTGTCCTCGTCGGGATCGGCGGCCAGCGCGTCGAAAAGGGCCATCGCCTGGGCGTCGTTGCGCTGGCGGAGAGCGATGCGGGCGAGTTGCTGCTTCGCGCGGCGGACGACCGCTTTCTTTTCGGGAAAATATTCGATCACGCTCCGCCAGGCCTCTTCGGCGCCGATTTGGCTGGCGCAAAAATATTGCCGCAAGGCCGTGGACTGGCGGGGTATCTGCACGTGTCCGCTGTCGGAGGCGACCAGCAGCGGTTTCTGGCGGACCAGCCAGGCGATTCCGCCGCTCGCGGCCAGGGCCGCCGCCAGGCAGACGGCCGCAAGCCACGGCCGCCGCCGGCCATTTTCGCCGCCGCCGGCCTTCATCACCGCCGCCAGTTGCCGCGTGACCTCCAGGCGGGGATCGGCGGTCGGCGCAGCGGCCGCCTCCCACTCGCCGAGGTCTGCGGCGCCTTCCGGGCAGTATTCCTGCTGAATCCGCCGCAACTCGCGGAGCAGTTCTTGCGGCGACTGCCAACGGTTTGCAAGGTCCTTGGCGAGCATCTTGTGAACGACGCGGCACAGCGCCGGCGGCAAGTCGGGGCGAAGCGATTCGAGCGACTGCGGCTCCTTCTTCAAATGCTGCACCGCCACGCCCAACGCCGTCTCGCCCACAAACGGCGGACTGCCCGAGAGCATCTGGTAACACGTCGCCCCGAGGGAATAGATGTCGCTGCGGGAGTCCAGCGGCTTGCCCTCGACCTGCTCGGGGCTCATGTACAGGGGCGTGCCCATGGTCATGCCCGCGCGCGTCAAGTCGAGGCTTTCGTCGTCGCGGGTGAGGCGGGCGAGGCCGAAATCGGCGACCTTGACCTCGCCGGCGTCGGTGAGCATGATGTTTTCCGGCTTGATGTCGCGGTGGACGACGCCTTCGTCGGCGGCCTTGGCCAGCGCGGCGGCGGTCTGCCGCATGATCGACAGCGCCCGGCCGAGCTTGGCCGGTCCGTGGCGGGCGAGCCATTGGCGCAGGTTCAGGCCGCCGACGTATTCTTGGACGATGTAGTGCAGACGGTCGCTGTGGCCGACCTCGTGAATCTGCACGATGTTCGCGTGGACCAAGGCGGCCGCCGCCTGCGCCTCGCGCTCGAAGCGCTTCAGATACGCCGGGTTGTCGGCGAGTTCGGGCTTGAGGACCTTGACCGCCACGCGGCGATTGAGCAGTCGCTGTTGGCCGAGATAGACCTCGGCCATTGCCCCCCGTCCCACGCGCCGCAGCACTTGCACGTTGCCCAGCGTCCGGCCGGAGAGATCGGCCATCGCCGACGCCTCAGGGAACTTGCCGCCGGAATCGCTCATCGCATCGAGGTCCTCAAACGCCGCTCAAGGGGTCCGTTCCGGCGCGTCCGACGCCTTGCGGCCCGACTGCGGCGACAATCCATTATGTCCCTCGAAGCGCCGCTTGGCAACATCCCCGGCGACGCGGTTGCAGCAACGGATTTCGCCGCCGTAGCGGTCGGCGATTGAACGTAGGGTGGGTCAAGCGCAGCGAGCCCCACCCGAAACAATCGGCGATGCGCTGTGGGTGGGGCTCGCTGCCTTGACCCACCCTACGAATTCGTCCATCTTGGCCGAAAACGATTACTGCGCCCGGCAACGTTTGCCGCCGGGAAGGCGACAGTCGTCGAGCTGTTTCTCAATCCAACGGGGCGGCGAGAAATGTCTCCCGCGCCGCGCGGAGGGCGTCGGCCCCGCCGCTGGCCTTGCCCGGATCGTCGGTCAGCTTCGCCACTTGCCGGCCGTCGAGAAGCGTCAGCTTAATGACGACATCCAGCGGCTTTCCGCCGGGGAAATCGTTGGTCAAGTTGGTGCCGATGCCGAACGCGGCGGCGATTCGCCCCGCGCAGTGTTGGCGGATCTTCGCGGCCGACTCCGGCGTCAGGCCGTCGCTGAAGACGATTGTCTTCGACGCCGGATCGACGCCCAGCTTGCGATAGTGCTCGATCGCCCGATCGGCGAAATCCAACGGCGAGCCGCTGTCCTGCCGCACGCCGTCGTAGAGCCGCGCCAAGGGGGCGTCGAAGTCCGCGAAGAAGGCGGCGGTGGTGTAGGTGTCGGTCAAGGCCGTCCCCGGCTTTTCCGGATACACCCGCGCCCAGGCCTCCAGGGCGAAGCGATTTGCGTGCCGCAGGCCGCACAGCGCCGTGTGCCGCCATGATCCACTCGTGGCCCATCGTCCCCACGGCCGGCGCGTCGTAGCGATGGGCGAGGTGGACGTTGCTGGTCCCGAGGAAGCCGGGATGGTCGCGGAGGACGCGGACGGCGAGGTCCTGGGCCTGGAAGTCGCGGCGGCGGCGCGTGCCGAAATCGGCGAAGCGGCAGCCGGCGCGGAGCAGCGTTTGCCCCTTTTCCCGCAGCCGTTCGGCTTGTCCCTTGCGGTTCCAGCCGACATCCAGCAGCCGGCCGTGCAACTCGCTGACGATCGCCAGCAGCGGAACTTCCCAGAGAATGGCTCGATGCCACGCCCCCGCGACCGCGATCGACAGCCGGCCTTGCCCGTCGAGCCGCACATCGAGCTGGTTCGGATCGAAGCGGTAGTTCTGCAAGTATTCCAGATACGCCGGCTTGAGCGTCGGGCAGCGCCGCGTGAGGAACTCGCGCTGTGCCGGCTGCAAGCGCAATTGCGGCAATTCGCCGATCGCCTCGACAAGCGCCTGAAAAAATCGCTGGTCGAAACGGTCGGACTCGCGGCGATTGATGAACTCGTAGGTTGCCGCGGCCTCGGGATAAAGCTCCAAAACGGCCTGCTGCATGGTGAACTTGTAGAGGTTGTTGTTGAGGATCGAGGCGATCACGGCGGTCCTGCCGCATTTGCAAGGATTGGCGGGCGACAGCGACGATTCTACCATGATCGCCTCGTCCCGCAAACGCGCTGGCGCGGCGGCCCCCGCGCCGCCGCTTCCCCTCCCTCTGGGGACCGCGGTCCGCGGGCGTTGGCGTCCGGGGCTCGCCTTGTTCGCCCCTACAATCGTCATAGACGTTCCTCTTGGGCAACGCCCGCCCTGCGCTTTTCCAATCGTTACATTTTTCCAGGCACCCTATCGACTGGCGAAGAAGAATCGCTTGGCGCGACATGCGCAAGGCGCCGTTATTTTCGCCCGGAGAATTTCGCTTGTTACGGAAAAATCGGTTCCGCCGATTCTAGGAAGGAAGCCGAGGGCAACGGTTTTTCCCAAAATTAAGATTATTGCTGTCGTAAGGTTTATGAGTCGCGAGCGGAGCGCGGGGGGAAGGGCGTTGCCTTTCCCATCGCATGGAGGAGAGCAGCATGTTGCAGGTGGCCCGCAATCGTTGGACGGCGATGCTCATGGTCGCCGGCGTGGTTTCCGTGGTCGGCGGCTGTACGGGGCCGCTGGAATATGTCCGCAACGGCTTCAAGGTTGGCCCCAACTATAGCCCTGCTCCCGCTCCCGTGGCGGCCCATTGGATCGACGTTGCCGACGCCCAACTCCGCAGCGAGTCGCCGGACTTGTCGCATTGGTGGTGTGTCTTCAACGATCCGACGTTGAATCGGCTCATTGCGGTCGCCTGCGCAGAACCTCACGCTGCGGCAGGCGGCGTTCCGCATCCTCCAGGCGCGGGCGCAACTGGCCATCGCCCGCGGCGAATTGTTCCCGCAAACGCAGACGGCCAACGGGTCGTACATGCGCGAGGCGGAACATGGGATTGCCGCGGCGCCCGGTCTGGGGCCGCCGATCTACATCAGCAATTGGAACTTCGGCTTCAATCTGCAATGGGAACTGGACTTCTGGGGGCGACTGCGCCGGGCGATCGCCGCCGCGGACGCCACGCTCGACGCGAACGTGGCCGGCTACGACGAGGCAATGGTCACGATGCTCGCCGACATCGCCCAGAACTACGTGCAGATTCGCACCGACCAGGAGCGGATCGCCCTGTTGCGCGACAGCGTGACGAGCCAGCAGGGCGTGTTCAACTACATCGCGGCGAGATTAAGGGCCGGATACAAGGTGAGCAAGCTGGACTACGCGCAGGCCCTGGCCAACTTGCGGCAGACTCAGGCGCAAATCGTGCCGCTGGAGATCGACGCGGGCAGAACGCCAACAGCCTCTGCACGCTGCTGGGCATCCCCGTGGTTGACTTGCAGGGGATCTTGGGCGACAGCAACATCCCCACCGCGCCGCCGGAAGTGGCCATCGGCATCCCCGCCGAATTGGTCCGCCGCCGGCCGGACGTGCGGCAGGCCGAGCGGCTTGCCGCGGCCCAGGCCGAACAGATCGGCATCGCCGAGGCCCAATTCTATCCGATCTTCTCCATCAACGGCACGCTGGACTGGCAGGCATCGACGTTTTCGGGCTTGTTTTCCGGCCAGGCCTTTAACGGCAGCATCGGTCCGCAGTTCCAGTGGAACATCCTCAACTACGGCCGCATCCGCGGCAACATGATCTATCAGGACGCCTTGTTCAAACAGTTGGTTGTCGCCTACCAGGCCCAGGTCCTGCAAGCCAGCCAGGACGCGGAGAACGGCATCGTCACCTTCCTCAAGGCGCAGGTGGAGGCGAAACTGTTGCGTGAGAGCGTGCAGGCGGGCGCGAGGCCGTGGCGCTGGTCGTCTTCCAGTATACGACGGGCGAAGTCGACTTCAATCGCTATGCGACGATCGTGCAGGCCCTGATCCCGCAACAGGACTCCTGGCGCAGGCCCAGGGCCAGATCGCCCAGGGATTGATTCAGACCTATCGCGGGTTGGGCGGGGGTTGGGAGATTCGCGGCGCATGCACGCCGCCGTGCCCCGATCCGTACTGCTGCCAGCAACAGATTCCGCTGCCGACGTCGCCCCGCCGCAACGTGCGCCAGAGCGCTTCCGATGCCGCCGCTGCCGACGGCGCCGGGAGAACATCCCCCGCGGACGCCCGAAATGGTGCCGATTCCGAAGCCCGCAGCCGTAGAGGGCATGGCTGTCGCAACATCAGGACAGACGACGGGCGAAACCGCAAGCGTTGCCCAACGCTTGCGGCTTGGCGCGCCGCAGGAGAAACACTGGAACAGCCAGCGCCGCCCGGCCTACGCCCAGAGCACCGTTGCGGGCATCCACTTGCGGACGGAGTTGACGGCGAAGACCCGCTCCGCCCGGCGGAGGTCGTCCAGCGTCACGACGGCCTCGGCGATTTCGCCGCTTTCCAGCAAATGCCGGCGAAAAACGCCCGGAAGCAGGCCGCTGGCCACCGGCGGCGTGATCAGCCGTCCGTCCTGCGCGACCACGAGGTTGGCGATGGTCGTCTCCGTCGCCTCCCCTTGCTCGTTCCAGAGCACAAAATCATCGGGCGGCAGGGCGGCGGGATAGAAGCCGCGGTGCGTCGTCTTGTGATAAAGGAACGGGTTGCAGCGATCCATCGGCCGATCGGCGAGCCGCAGCCGATAGACCCAGGCGCGCTTGCGGGAGGGCGAGCGGGGCCGATTCGAGCGTCGCCGCTCCTTGGCGGTTGACGCAAAGCCGCACGCGATGCCGTCCGTCGGCCAGGGCCGTCCCAAATTCCTCCAATCGCCGCCGCACCGCGTCCAGATCGAGGGCGAAGGCGAAATACTCGGCCGAATCGGCCAGTCGCCGCAGATGTCCTTCCAGGAGGAAATAGCCGTCGCGACCGTCCCAGAGGAGCGTTTCCAGGAGTTCGAAGCGGGGGAATTCGGCGGTCAGCACGGCGGCCTTCGTGCGGCACTCGGCATATTCGCCCGCATCGCTGGAATCCCAGACAATGCCCCCGCCGACTCCATACTCCGCCGCGCCTGTGGCCCGGTCGATGCAAACGGTGCGAATCGCCACGTTGAACGACGCCTGTCGGCCGGGGGCCAGATAGCCGATGCAGCCGGTGTAGACGCCGCGGGGATCGGGCTCCAACTCGCGGATGATCTCCATCGTGCGGAGCTTCGGGGCTCCGGTAATCGACGCCGGCGGGAAGACGGCCTGGAGAATTTCCGCGAGCGGCGCTTCGCTCCGCGCGGTCACGGTCGAGGTCATTTGCAGCAGCGTGGGGTACTTTTCCACGGCGAACGCCGCGGCGACGCGGACGCTCCCCCGCCGGGCGATCCGTCCGAGATCGTTGCGCATCATGTCCACGATCATCGCGTTCTCCGCCCGATCCTTCGCCGAGCCGGCCAATGCGGCGGCGCGACGGCGATCTTCCTCCAGGGTCAATCCCCGCGGAGCGGTCCCCTTCATCGGCCGGGCTGTCAAGAGGTCGCCGTCGAGGCGGAAAAACAGCTCCGGCGAAGCCGAGCAGACGACATGCCGGCCCATGTCCAAAAAGGCCCCATGCGCGCCGCGCTGCGCATCGCAGAGCCGCTGGAAGAACGCCCACGGATCGCCGGCAAACTCGCTGCGGAGGCGGTAGGTGTAATTGACCTGGTAGGTGTGTCCGCGGGCGATGTAGTTCTTGATGCGGTCGATCGCGGCGTGGTATTGCGACTCGGGGATCGAAGGCCGCCAGGGGCGGACGGAGAAGTCGCCGGCCGGCCCTGCCGGCGGGACGAGTTGGGAAACCATCTCGCGAAAGAGGCCAAACCAGAGCAGCGGCAACGGGCCGGGCGGGCGCGTCCGCGCCGCCGCGTCCATCGCCGCCGCCGCTTCGTAGGCGATCAGTCCGGCGGCATAGAGCCCCGAGTCGACGGCCTCCTCCACCGCGATCAGCCCGGGGAGAACGTCCTCCAGCCGCCAGGCTTCGACCACGCCGACGAGACCGCGACAGCAAAGGTCGGTCGGCTCTTCCGGCTCGCGAAAGCGGCGAAAGACGATGTGGATCGGCGTCTGTCCCAATGCGTGCGCGGCCATTACGCCAAGATTGTTGTCATTTCCTCGCGAATCCGCTGTTCGATCGCGGCGCGCATGATCATCGCGGCCCAGGGGAGTTCGGCGTCGATGCGCACGGCGGCGTCCTCGACGTCCATCGTGCCCGACGCCTCCATGCCAACGGCGCGAAAGCGGAAGCGGAGCCGCTGCGCGCTCCATTCTTCCTCGAAGTTGTGGACGAGGCCCTGATAGGCGACGCGGGCGGCGTCGAGCCGGTCCTTCAGCCGCCGCAGGGCCTCGGCCCGGCCCAGGGCATGGGGAACCTCGATGGTCAGTTGCGGCACGACTGGCTTTCCTTCTCGGGACGGAGGCGATGAAAACGCCCATTATAGGCCGGGCGGGGCCGACTTTGCCAGTGTTGTGGCCGAGGCGGCGGGAATTCACGCCCGGCAGGCTTTACAAGACCGGCGGCGGCGAGGATAATGCGCGGCGAATTGCCTTCCGCGCGGGGCCGGCGAGTCGCCGCGCGCACGCGGACGGTCGCAGCGACGCCAAAACACCATCGGCACACAGGGCATTTAGCACACAGGGCATTTGCATGAGCAACGGCAAAAAAGGCATGTTCATCGGCGGCGACGGGAAGAGCCTGTTGTTCACGTTCATCCTCGTCAGTTCGCTGTTTCTCCTTTGGGGAGTCTGCAATGGCATGATCGACGTGATGGACAAGCACTTCCAGGACGAGTTGAGCCTGACGAAGTCGCAATCGGCCTGGGTGCAGTTCGCGCACTACCTGGGATACTTTCTCATGGCGATGCCGGCAGGCTGGCTGGCGAGCAAGCTGGGCTACAAAGGCGGCATCATCACCGGGTTGTTGATGGTGGCGGCGGGCGGATTCTGGTTCCTGCCGGCGACGCACATCAACGCCATGGCCCATGCCGGCACGGTGTCGCCCAGCACCGCTTTCATCGGATATCTCGCGGGGGTTTGCGCGATTGCGGCGGGACTGACGTTCCTGGAAACGGTGGCCAACCCTTACACCACGGTGCTCGGCCCGCCGCGCTATGCGGCGACGCGGATCAATCTCGCCCAATCCTGCAACGGCGTCGGCTGGATCTGCGGCCCGATCATCGGCGGCCTGTTCTTCTATTCCACGAACGCGGCGGGGCAGAGCACCGGCAGCCAGACGCTTTATATTCCCTATGTCGTCGTCGCCGGCGTCGTTCTCGCGCTGTCCGTGGTGTTTTACTTTGCCAACGTTCCGGACATTAAAGCCGAGGACGATTATCAGATAGGCGAGAAAGACGCCGCCGGGGGAAAGTCCGCCGCCGACCGAACGGTGAACCGTTGGCAAGTCTATTTTCTGCTTTTGTTCAATACGATGGTGCTGGTGGGCATTTGCGGCATGATCATGTGGCTGATCCTCTCCGCCGCCGGCGTCGGCGGACATCTTCTGGACGCGGCTTCGCGGATTCCCCACCCCGCCGGCATGAAGATCACCGCCGACAATTCGCTGCTGGCGCTGATTTGCGCGGCGGCGGGCGTGCTTTTCGCACTCGCGGCCGTCGTACTGATTCCCACCGCCGTGCGGATCTCGCATCACAGCATGTGGTCGCACCCGCACTTCTCCGCGGCCACCTTGACGCAGTTTTTCTATGTTGCCGCGCAGGCGGGCATTTTCAGCTTTCTCATCAACTACATGACCGAGGAGGCCCCGCCGATTCCCGCCCCCTGGCGCGGAAGCGACGAAGAACTGGATCGGCTACAAGACGAGATTCACGCGAGACGACATTAAGGACCTGCCTTCGCTTGCCGACAAATTGAAGCGAAAGCCGGACGCCGTGTCGGCCTTCTTGAGCAGTCAGTTGTCCGCGGAAACCAACCTCGCCCTGGCGGACTACAAGGGCTCCGCCGCCGATTCCAAACCGCTGCTGTCCGCCTTGGTTCAGGACCTGAACAAGATCGTGAAGCAGGATCCCGAAAATGGGAAGCCGAATCCGAGGCGCACCGAGGAGGATTCGACGAAGGGGAAGAAGGACCAGGTTCTCTACGATCCGCAGCGTTTCCGCGGAGTCAGCTTCGGGGAGAAAACGCGGGAGTTGTTGAAGAATCCGCAGGGAGAGAATTCCGCTCGCCTCAACCGCCTCCTCTTGGCGGACGCCTATCCCGGGACACTCGCCTACAAGGACGGCGTCTTTGGCATTAGCGACAAGGGCGCCGCCATTCTCGCCTCTTTCGGTTTTATCTGTTTCCTCACCGGCCGCTTTACGGGCGCCGGCCTGCTGCGGAAATACTCCGCGCACAAAATCCTCGGCCTCTACGGCCTCCTGAACGTCGTCGCCTGCCTCCTCGTCTTCCTCAAGCTGGGATGGCTCTCCGTGGCCTGCGTCTTCCTCAGTTATTTCTTCATGTCGATCATGTTCCCGACGATCTTCGCCCTGGGAATTTTTGGCCTCGGGGCGAAGGCGAAAAAGGCGTCGGCCTTTATCGTCATGGCGATCATGGGCGGCGCCGTCCTGCCGAAGATCATGGGCGGCGTCGCCGACCAATTCGACATGTCCCGCGGTTTCATCGTGCCGTTGCTCTGCTTCGCGTGCGTCGCGCTCTACGGCTTCGCCTGGCCCGCGCTCAGCAACGCCGATTCGCTCCACGGCGGCGGGGCCGGCGAGGCCTGACCGGCCGGAGGAAGCGAGACGGACGCCCGATTCCGGCGGGCAAACCCAAGCGAATTACCGGGGCGAGAGGACCTGAAGCTTCATGTTGCGAAAGTAGGTGGGGATGCCGCCGTGCGCTCCCTGCAAACCGATGTGACCTTTCGTCGGCAATTCCGCCAGCGTCTTCGTGTACCAAGGGGGGATGTCGCTGCCGTCGGGATTCTTTTTCAGCGAAGTCCACTGCTTCATGTCGATGTCCGCGACCATTTCGCCGTTGAGCAGCACATGGATCTTTGGCCCCCGGCAAGCGACGGTCATCCGGTTCCACTCGCCGGGCTTCTTGCCGGCGCTTTTCGCGGGCGCCTCGTGGCCGAAGACGCCGCCGCAGAGCCAACTCTTCGGCGCGTTCGCCCACTTCGGGGCGCCGTCGTCGAGGATCTGAATCTCCACGGAGTTTGCCACCGCATCCTTGAGGTTGCTGCCGTAGACGAACACGCCGCTGTTCGACGCCGGGGCCATCTTGAACTCAACGTTGACGATGAAGTTTTCGTATTCCTCCTTGGTCCAAATGAATTGGTCCTCGGTCGCGGAGAGCAAGCCGTCATGAACGGACCAAACGCCTTTGGGATAAATGGCGTCGGAAAGGTCCTTGGCGAACAGGTCCCGCCAGCGGCTGGAATCCGGATGCGTTTTCGGCGGAGCGATCTCGTCCGCCCGCGCCGCCGCCGCCAGTCCCAAACACACCGCCAGCATTGCGAATGTCGTCTTCATCGTCGTGTGCTCCCGTGTTGGTTCTCGATGTTCAACCGCGCCATGGTCGCGCCGGCCATTATACCTCCAACCGACGCCTCTCGACAAGCCAGCCGCGCAACCTGCGAGACAGCCCGAATTGGGAAGAGGTGAACGAAAGCAGCCGCGAATGGTTAAGCGGGGCTTGCGGCAGGCCAGCAAGGGGAATTCGCCGAGAACCCAACCGACTTGCGCGGCGATGATTCCCCGGCCGGCGAGCGTGGCGGCTGATATTCACGCGGCGATGGAGGAAAGCAACGGACCGGCAATATCGCGAATTGAAGGGCCGCGCCGGGCGCCCAGTCGGCTTGTCAAGCAGTGCCCGTGCGCAGTAGAACGGCCGGCGCGAGGCGGCACTGCCGCTGAAGTGAGCGTTGGCGCGCGCGAGCCTTGCCTGAAACGGCGGGAGGGAGGATATCCGATGGTCGTGCTCCGCAATCAGGTCGATTCGGGCAAGTTCAATCAATCGGCAAATTTGCCCTTTGAACTGCGATTGCAGGACTTCCAAATCGCGCTTCAGGACATCTATGACTTTTTCTACGACGTGAACACGCTCGTAACGGGCAAGGGGTTGGAGCGCCTCGACGGAGATGCTTCGGCCCGCGATTATGTCCGGCGTGCTCTCCGACATGCTCACGGCCAGCCTTGCAAAGCATTTGCGGACGCTTGTTCAGAACGGGCATTTCAACGGGCGTCCCGATTTGGTGGTTCAAGGCGTCTACCCGGACAACAGCGTCCAGGCGGGCGACCAGGGGATCGAAATCAAGACGACGCGGAAGGCGGGCGGGGCGGTGGACACGCATGGGGCGCGCGAACAGTGGATGTGCGCCTTCGTGTACCAGGTGGACAACGACGCGGAGCCGGTCCGGGATCGCCGCGCGGTCAGCTTTACGGAAGTCTATTTGGGCAGGGTCTCGATTGAGGACTTCCGCAAGAATCCCCGCGGGGAATTGGGCACGAGGACCGCGACCCTGCACAAGGAAGGTCTGCGAAAGCTGCGAGGCAACTGAGTCTACCGGCTGTGATTCCCGCCGCGGACCGGCATGGCGGCCAGGGCCGGTATGGCTTGTATGGCCATCTGGAAATAGTGAGGGTCTTTTTCCACGCCCTCGCTGGCGTATCCGACCGCCTCCGCCGCCGCCAGGGTCGAGCCCGCGCCGGCGAAGGGGTCGACCACCACCCCCTCTCCCAACGGCAGCACGGCGCGGACGACATGACGCAGGAAAGCCTGCGGCTTCAAGCTGGGGTGGGGCGCCAGCGCCCGCTCGTTCTTTTGCGTCGGCGCCGAAGGAATCACGTCGCCGAAAGGCTTTTCGGCGGCGGGGCGGCGGAACCCGCCCGTTTTCCATTTCCGCAGGTTGTCCTGCACGCGGCCCTCGATCGGCCGCCGATAGACAAGCCACGGCTCCCACATCGAACGAGGCATTACGCTTACCGCGGAGAACTCCCGGTGGGCCGCCTTAGGCCGGTCTCCGCCGCGCATCGTCATGACCAGCCGAATCAGTTCGCCGCGGCGCTCCAGGCCGGCGTCGGCAAGCGCGTCCGCCACGAGGTACGATAAGAGCGGATTCGAGGCGACGACCACGTTGGCGCCCGGCGCGAGCTTCGGCAGCAGAAGCGATCCCCAGGCGAAGAAGAAATCGCGCAGGCGCGGAAAGCTGATCGACAGTCAACGTCGTAAAGCGGGGCAGCGGCGAACGCAGATGGCCGTCGAATGACGGCGGAATCCGCCAGACTCCCCCTTTGCCGCTGCGAAGCTTCGCCTGCTGCCGCTCCGTGTACTCATGAAGACCGTAAGGGGGATCGGTGACCACCGCGTGAATGCCGCAATCGGCTTGGCGACGAAGCCAGCCGAAGCAGTCGGCGAGATGGAGCCTCGCCCTCCCGGTGGAAAAGACCTCCTCGTCGGCCGCGGCGCGCGCCTCGCCGGTCGGCGCCTCCGGAAGGCGGCTTGCCCCGGCCTGGCGGCGAACCGAATAACTTCCTCGCTCCAGGCGCAAAACGGGTTGGCGTGTTCAGTCGCAGATACGAGCGGACCGAGGAGGGCGGCGTGGGGCCGATCAGGTCGGAGACCCGCTCGGCGATCTCCTTTGTCGGCAGCGGCGCCGCCGCCCGCGCCAAGACATGAAAAATGGCGTCGCGAACGCGCCCCGGCGGACGACGCTCAACGTTTTCATCATCCCGCTCTGCCATATGCCGGATTTTAAACGTCTAAACGTCTTCTGTCAAGCCGCGTCCAAGATTTTCTTCTTCAGCCGCGCGAGCAACTCCATGCCGCGGCCGATCTCTTCCTTCTGCCGCAGCGGGTCCTGGGGAATCTCCCGCTCGATGGTCAACGGACCGGCGTAACCGACCTCGGCCAACGTGCGGAGAAAAGTCTCCACGTTCACGTCGCCTTCGCCCAGCGGAACTTCCGCACCCCAATCGACGCCGGGCCGGGCGGCCCATTTCGCGTCCTTGCAGTGAACGCTCCGCACGTAGCGGCCGACCTTCCGCAACGCCTCAATCGGATCGCCCGAGCCGTAAAGGATCATGTTCGCGGGATCGAAATTCACGAAGAGATTGTCGCGATCCACCGCGGCGAGGAAGGCAAGCAGCGTGTCGGCCGCCTCCTGGCCGGTTTCCAGATGCACCCGCTGCCGCTGCCGCCGGCAATGGTCGCAAAGCTCGCGCGCGACGGCGAGCACTTGCCCATAGAGCGGGTCGGCGGCGTCGTGCGGGACGAAGCCGAGGTGCAGCCCGACGGCGTCGACGCCCAAGAGCCGGGCGAAATCGGCGATTTCCTTCATTTCCACCAACCGCGGGCGCGGGTCTCCGGGGGAACGAGGCCGACGGTGCGCGACACCGTGGGGATGTCCGCGTAGCTCTCGCCGGCAAACCCGCCGAAAACGACGCTGATGCGGATGCCCAATTCGCTCAACCGGGCGAGAAACTCATCGGCCCGCTCGGGCGTGCGGCCCGATTTCTGCGGCGCGTGAAGCTGAATCGTCGGAACGCCCAACTCCCGGGCGACCTCCAATTGCACGCCCAGTCCCGCGTCGATGCTGGCAAAGACTCCTAATGGCCACTTTTCCATCACGGGCGCCTTACGATTTGTCTTTTTCCGCGTCTGGTTTGACGTCTTCGGGCGTTTTTGGGCTGTCGGCGTCGAACCATTCTTTTTCAAAGTCGATGCGCGTGCCGCGGCTGACGGCCTGCGCGGCGGCGGCGGCGAGCACCGTGGCCGCCAGGCCTTCTTGGGCGTCGCAACGGGGCTTGTTCTTCGGCGAGGGATTGCGGACGCACCAGGCCCAATGCTCCAGTTCCGCGGCGAAGCCGGGGTCCGCGCCGGACAGGGCCAACTGCCCAATCGCCGCCGATTCCTCGTCGCCCGCATGGGCAGCGTCCTTGGGCACATCGAGCACAACGCCCGGCAACGGCTTGCCCTGCTTGTCCTTCTCCGGCAGCACGCGGATTTTTTTGTCGACGTCCGACGTTCGATAGATCCTGCCGCACTGCTCGCAGTCCATGACGAGCGAGCCGTGCTTTCCCAGCACCGTCTCGCCGTAGCCGTCAAATTCGTTGCCGACGATCATGTCGAACTGCATGCCGATTTTCTTCTGCGCTTTCCGCGGCCCCTTGTCCACGAATCCGGCCAGCGGATACTCGAAGACGCAGGAGACGTGATCGTCGATGTCGCCCTCCGCGTCCGGCAGCAGTTGGCCGGCGGAAGCGGCGACGCAGAGCGGGAAGGTCCACTCCTCGTCGCGCGTTCGGCATCGCCGCGAGGAACATCGAGGCCGCCTCGAAGAGGTGATATCCCAGCTCCATGACCATGCCGCCGCTGAGTTTTTCCCAGAATTGCCAGCGGACCAACTCTTCGACGCTGGCGTAGCCGTTGTCCGTTGCCGGCGCCTCGGCGTCCTCCTTCGGCGTCTCTCGCCACCAATCCACTTTCCTCTCGTTCTTTTTCCCGTCCTTCGTCAAGTGCCACTGGGCGCGGATGTAGTGCACGTCGCTAAGCAGCCCCTTGCGGACCATCTCCAAGGCGTTGTCGTAGGCGAAACTGTAGCGGCGCTGCTGGCCGACCGCGAGGCAGAGCTTTTTTTCCTTGGCGAGGCGGGCCATTTTCTTGGCGTCGGCGACGCGCAGGGCCATGGGCGTCTCGACAAAGACGTGCAGGCCGGCCTTCATCGCCGCCGCGGCCGCGGGGGCGTGCAGGTGCGAAGGCAGGGCGATCACCACGGCCTCCAGCCCGTCGGCCTTGGCGGCGTCGAGCAGCTTCTGCCAGGCGTCGTAAACGCGGACGTTGCGCTGCACCTCCTCGACGGATTTCCATCCTTTGCTCTTGTACGCGCTTTGCAGCTTTTCCAGCCCGCGTTTCCGGCTCGATGGGCGAAGGTCGGCGATTGCCTTGACGGCGATGAAGGCGGGGTTCACCGCGGCCAGCAAGCGGCATCCCTGCTGGCCCGTGCCGATCACGCCGACGGCCAGCGGCTTCTCCAGCGACTTGTCGTAGTGAAAATAGTAGCCGCCCAGGCCGCTTCGCGGCGTCAGGCCGGCGCGGATGGCTTTCAAGAGAAACTCGCGGCGTATGGGCTTGCTGCCCGCGGCAGCGTGAAAGTTTACCTTGCCTATTTCTTTCTCGTCGGAACGCAGATACATCGGCGATTCTCCTTCGCACGGTCCCCGCGACGGCGAGCCGCAAGGGAACGACGGTCTTGGCTCAACTGTAGCGTTTGATGTCGGGGACGATGCCCTCGGGCGTGTCGTCCTTGTCGATGTCGAACCACGCCTCTTGGAAACGGATGGGCTTGCCCTGCTCGGCGGCCATGTTCGTCGTCAGGGCGATAATCGCGTCGGCCATGGCCACCTTGGGGCGGCAGCGCGGCTGGTTCTCCGGCGACGGGTGGCGGATGCACCAGGCCCAGTGCTCCAATTCCTCGGCGTAGCCGCGGCTGACGGGTCCGCCGCCGGCGCCGCCCGCGGCCTTGTGGCTGGGACCGCTGGCCTGGGTGTCCATGGTCGGGCCGCCGCCGCCGCTGACCTTGATGGTCGTTTCGCCGCCTTCCTCGTCGCCCTCGCCCTTGAGGATTTTCAAGTCCTGCTCGCGCTCGAGAACCAGCGTCCCCTTCGTGCCGAAGACGAGTTCTCCGTAGCCCAGGTAGCCGTTGCCGTTGATCGAGGAATACTGCACGCCGATCTTCTTGCGGCGCGTCTTCGGGTCGTTGCGATCGTAGCCCGGGGCGGGGAATTCGAGGAGGCAATAGACGTGATCCTCGATGTCGCGGTCGAAGCCGAAGATGGGCCGGTTCGCCGTCGCCGCCACGCGCAAGGGATGCGGATGCTCCTTCGCGTCCTTGTGCATCGCGGAGACGAAAATGCTTGCGGCGTCCAGTTGGTGGCTGCCCAGCTCGGCCATCATGCCCGCGCCGGTGCGGTCCCAAAGCCGCCAGCGGATTAGCTCTTCCAGCGGCGTGCAATGATAGACCGGGTTGCCCTCGGCGTCCTTGACTTCCTTCGCCTTGTAGCCGAGGACCTCGGCCATGGTGCGGCCGGACTCGTCCTTTTCGTTGAGGATCTTGTCGGCGAGTTGGGCTTCGAGTTGTCGCAGCCGCCGGCGGCACAGGTCCGCCTCCAGGCCGTAGGAGTTGTCCAGTTGGGATTGGAGTTTCTTCGCTTCCTCGACCAGCTTCGCCGTGGCCTCCTCGTGTTTGCCGCCCGGCGGCAGGGGCATCTTCCAACTGTCCTTGTCCGGCGGCGGCAGGTTGCTGCGGTGCCACTGGGCGCGAATCGAGTGCACGTCGCCGAGCACGCCGCGCTGGATCTTGTCCATCGCCTCCCAGTAGAGGATGTTGTAGTGCCGCTGATGCCCGATGGCCAGATAGCGATCGGTCTGCTTGGCGATGCGGGCCATTTCCTTGCAGGCGTGGACCGTCTGGCCCATGAGCTTCTCGGTAAGGACGTGCAGGCCCTGTTTCATCGCGGCGATGGCCACGGGGGCGTGCAGGTGCAAGGGCAGGGCGATAACGATCGCCTCGACGCCGTCGCGCTGGGCGTTGCGGAGCAACTCCTCGTAGCGGCCGTAAACCTGCACGCGACGCTTCGCCTCGCCTTCGCTCTTCCAGCCGTAGATCGACATCAGCCCCGGGCGGACGGGCACGCCGTAATCGCCGTAGAAGGCGCGGAACTGGTTGTAGGGGCGGATGTCGGCGATCGACTTTACTTCGATGAAACTTGGGTTCAGCGCGCCGATGAGCACGCTCCCCTCGTCGCCGGTCCCGACGACGCCGACGCGGACGGGCGCGCCGACCGCCTTTTCATAGCCGAAATAGAAGGCCCCGAGGCCGCCGCCGGCGATTGCCGCCGTGGCCGCCCCGGCCTTGAGAAAATCGCGGCGGGAGACCCCCGCGTCTTCGCCGTCCGCCCGTTCTTGAGGCGTGAAGTTCATCATCACTTGGATTCCTCCTTCGTTCGGCGGGAACAGCAGCGTTTCGAGAGCCACGGGTTGAGCACGAGGTGATGGAGAAAATAGTCCAAGCCGCCCCAGCGTCCCACCTGTGTGCTCGCCACGAGGAGCAGGGCGAGCATCTCGATGAAGTCCTTGTTCACCAGCAGGGCGTGGCCCACCACCGCCGGATCGGGCGGATAAATCCCCGGCCAGGCCGGCTGCGTCGAGACGACGAAGCACATGAAGGCCGCCCCGCCCAACGCCGCCAGCCGCGTGCAGAGCCCGAGCATCAGGCACAACCCAATCGCCGTCAGGCCGTAGGTCACGGCGAAGTTGATCTGGTGGATGCGGCTCCAGAAGAGCGGGTTCCAGCCCTCGCCGAGACAGCCTTCCTTCTGTTTCTCTTCGGGGATCAAGGCGAGCAGGGCGTGTTTGTAGGCGTCTTCGCGGGCGTCGAGTTCGCTGAGCCAGACCTTCGCCTCCGCGCGCAGATTTTGCATCTCCTTCCAGCGGCGCTCCCGTTGGAACGCTGTGTCGGGCGAACCGGCGGCGGCCGCCTCGAAGCGATCGACGGCGGCGAAATGGGCCTGGATGTCGGGCAGGACCTCGGCAAGGTATTTTTCCATCGCCGCGGCGTGCGCCTTGAAAATGTTCTGGGCCTTCGCCGCCAAATCGTCTGCTTCGGAACGATAGCAGCCGAGAAACTTTTTGCGAATGCCGTCCCAGCGATCGTCTAGCGGCGCGTCTTTCACCGCGGCCAGCGCGTCGCCGGGCCGTTTTTCTTTGCCTGCGGCGGCGACGGTCAGGTCCTTTTGCAGCCGCCGCCGGCCGTCGATGTCGTCGAGCATGGCGTAGAAAACGCCCGACAAGGGGCCTTTCGCCTGCGTCAAGAATGGCTCGGCGGTGAACTCGTCGTGATGCCGGATCTTCCACACGCCTTCGTAGAGGAAGTGACAGCCCAAGGCCAACCGCAACGCCACCAACAGGAGCACGGTGGCCAGTCCGATCTGGAAATGTCGTTTGTCCAAGAAAACACCTCCTCGGCTCAGCGTCGCATTGCGCACGGCCCAAGGGCGGGAACATTCCCACTGCGAGCAACGAGGCCGTGCGGCAGGTGGGGAAAAACCGCCGGTTGCTCACTGTCGTCTATTTTAGCCGATTTCCTCTTCTTCCACCAGTGGGGCAATTTGAGCGTCCTGCGCGTCCGGCCGGTGTGCGCCGGTATGCCCGACGGACGTCCGTCAAGGAGTCTGGCCGTTCAAACCGCTGCCAAATTGGCTGCCGGAGTTGGAAAAAAGTTCGTCCGGTTTCGCGGCCGTTTGGTCGGTCAGGCGGAAGTAGGTGCACGTGCCGTCCGGGTCGGGGAACTCGGTCAGCTTCAGGGACAGCTCGGCCGCGCACCGCGGCAGACTTCTTGCATTCCGCGCGGACTTGGCAGGCCATTCCGCCGGGGCGGACCGCGTTGTCGCCGGGCAATTCCTTCAGGGAGGCCGGATCAATCTTGATCTCCTTCAAGTCGCCGGCCCGCATCGATTTGATCGCCGCGTTCCGCGTTGGGTTCAGGCAATAGACCATCGGCCCGCACATCACGGCGGCGTATCCCGCCTGCATCTTGCTGCCGAGCACCAACCGCCAGGTCATCGGCATGTCGAGCGTCACCTGGTCGCCAGCCTTCCACTCGCGATCCAAGGTGAGGAAGGCGGCGGAGGCGACCGGTCTGTCCCATGGCTGCCCATTGACGGCCACAGAGGCCTTCCGACACCAACGTGGAATGCGCAATTGTAGCAGGAACTTGGCCGGTTTCGACGGATCGAGTCGGATGACGACGCGACCGGAGGTGGGATAATCGGTCTCCTGGCGGACCTTCAGCGATACTCCGCCGGAAAGGTCAATCGCCGCCTCGGACGGTGCGTAGAGATTGACTGCCGCTCCCGCCCCGGAGCGGTAGCAGATCAACGTCGGCAGTTCGGAAACGCCGCGGCGGTAATTATTTGGGCAGCAATACCTGTTGACGCGAAAATACTCGCGCGGGCCTTCCAGCGGTACGAAGTAGCGGAGACGCCGACCATCGGGCGACTGTGCCGCAAACAGGGCATTGTAGATCGTCCGCTCCATAAGATCGCCAAATCGCGAGTCTCCAGTCATCTGCAAGAGATGGTCGTAGAATCGAATCAGGTATACCGTGGCGCATGTCTCGCCGACGGGCCCCCGCACGTCCTGGTCATCGATCAAGTGCTCGTCGCGTCCCGCCTCGCCGGTGATCGTCGCGTAATCCTGGGCGGTTAGGAAAGCGATTGCCTGCCGGGTCGGCTGAAGCAGGCGGTCCGATGGTTGGACGCGGTGCAATTCGAGCTGGGCCAGGCAATTGCCGACGTAACCGTACGCATGTTCCCGAATCGGCGATCGCGGTCCGACCGCAAGGCCCGCGGCCCAGTCCTGCAACGACCGCTTCTGAACGCAAAAATCCAGGTATCGCCGGTCTCCGGTTTCGCGGTACAGCAGCAGCATGGCGTACTCCAGGCCGATGCTGCTGTTGATCAAACTCACCTTGGGCCATTTGGCGGGCGGCCCGGACCAGCGGCGGACCAAATAGTCCGCAAGCTTCCGCGCCGCTTCCAACGACCGTTTTTCGCCTAGATACTGATAGTCGGTCAGCAGGCCGAGGATGAGATAGCCCGACTCGGAAGCGTCCCACAGCCGAGTAACGCGATCCGCGCCTGCCATCATGCCGAAGTAACCGTCGGGCTCCTGGGCTTGGATCGTTTCCTCGACGAGCCGCTTCTTCCAGGCGATCAGTTTTTCGTCCTTGGCGTATGCGGCAAAACGAACGGACGCCTCAATCAATTGGCCGATTCCTATATACTCTCCCAAATCTCCCTTGGGGCCAGTCTTGGCCCGGAAAGGCGCCAAAAACTCCCTCTCCGTGTCCAGCTTGAGCAGATTCTTGTTGATCGTGATGTCGATGCGACGCCCTATCTCGCCGCCGACCTGGACGCGGCGAAAGTCGATTGGCGCCATCGCATCGCCAGCCATCGCCGGCGGCGATTCCAAGGCGACGAACCAAATGGCGATCGTCGCCAGCGCGACGCGAATGGGCGAGTGAAACACGGCAATCACGTCCGGCAGCCTCTCAATGTTGCGAGAGTCAGTAACATTTCTGTGCGAATGGGGAGAATCGGTGGCGACGCCGCACGGGCGGCGG
Source organism: uncultured Planctomycetia bacterium (assembly GCA_963791075.1). Classification (GTDB taxonomy): domain Bacteria; phylum Planctomycetota; class Planctomycetia; order Pirellulales; family Thermoguttaceae; genus CAWBRF01. Next base: position 106,496 of record CAWBRF010000029.1, on the reverse strand, counting down.
CAGGTGGGAAAAATCGCCGCGCGCTCACTGCCCTTTATTCTAGCCGAATCCTCATCCTTCCACCAGCGTGGTAATTTGAGTACGATGGGGGCGGTTGTTGTTGAAAAATCGCTGGGTGGCGCCGACTGCGCCAGTGTTCGTGTGGGGCAGACAGGCGAAACCGCAAGCGTCGCGCAACGTTTGCGGTTTCGCCCGTCGCCCTCCACGATGGTTCGAGAAAAACACGAAAAGCGCCAACCGGCGAGACGACGCACTACACCAGAATTCGCCGTTTCCCCCCACAACTGAACCTCCCCGACACCCCACTCGTCGCCATGCGAATCGTCCTCTGTTATCCCGTCGAAGCAAAACACCTCCAGCAAATCGCCGCCGTTGTGCCCGAGGCCGAACTGGTTGACGCCGGCCAGGAACGCATCGCCGCGGAAATCCTTCGCGCCGACATCTTCTGCGGCCACGCCAAGGTCCCGGTCGATTGGGACGCCGTCGTTCGGCAGGGGCGATTGCAGTGGATTCAGTCGTCCGCGGCGGGAATGGACCATTGTCTGCTCCCGTCGGTCATCGAGTCGCCGATTGCCGTGACCAGCGCCTCCGGGGTCCTGGCGGACCAGGTGGCCGAGCATGCCATCGCGCTCTTGACCGGTTGGTGCCGCAGCCTGAGGGTCTATTTTCGCGCGCAGCAGCAGAAGGAATTCGTCCGCCGGCCGACGCGGGACCTGACCCGCAGCACGGTGGGCATCGTCGGCCTGGGCGGAGTGGGGCGCCGCCTGGCGCAACTGTTGGCCCCCTTCCAGACCCGCATCCTCGCCACGGACATGTTCCCCATCGACAAGCCGCCGCAGGTGGAGACGCTTTGGCCGGCCGAGCGGTTGGACGATTTGTTGCCGCTGGTCGATTTTCTCGTCCTCTCGCTGCCGCTGAACGATTCGACCCGGGGGATGATCGACGCCGCCCGGCTCGGCGGATGAAGCCCGCGGCGGTCTTGGCGAACGTCGCCCGCGGGCCGCTGGTGGTCGAGGCCGATCTGGTCGAGGCGATCCAAAGCAAGCGGCTCTCCGGCGCGGTGATGGACGTGGCCGAGATCGAGCCGCTCCCGCCGACGAGCCGGCTTTGGGACCTGCCCGGCGTGATCATCACCCCGCACGTCGGCGGGCAGAGCAGTTGGCGGATCGACAACATGACGCATCTCTTCTGTCGCAACCTGCGGCGTTGGCAGGCCGGCCTGCCGTTGGTGAATTTCCTGAGCGACAAGCGGCTGGGATTTCCGATTCGCGGCGCGGGCTATCCGCTTTGGGGCGAAGCGTGCGAGCCGTGAGAAGAGGGATTAGGGATTGGCCCGCGCAGGCGCTTGCGGTTTCGCGAGGCGTCATCGCGAGATGTCGGTTTGCGAGCGCTCTCGCATGTTCTTGACTCTGTCTCTCTTGCCTTCCCTGCGTCCCCGCGCCTCCGCGTGATCCCCCTGTTTCCTTCTCCATATCCCCCGACTTGACGGCAAAGTTCCCCGCTGCGGCCAAATTTGCGCGACCGCTAATCTCGAATCTCTTTTCTCCACCCTCTCGCGGGTCGCCGGGTCAAGCCTGTCGCGCGCCGCACTCGATAATGTGTCTAGGGTGTCGCAGGGAGACTGCGCGCATTGAGTTTCAGTCGCCGCCCGCGAAGAAAGCCCGCCTTATGGAAATCAGCACCGTCCTCGGCCTGGTCATCGGCTTCGCCATGATGGTGGGCGTGTTGATGGTCGGCGAATCGCACGTTTCTCTGACCAAGTTCATCGACCCGCCGGCGATGATGATGGTCTTCGGCGGGGCGATCGCCGTCACCCTGGTCGGCTTTCCCTTGAAACAGGTGATGAACATCTTCAGCATTCTGAAGAAGCCGTTTTTCGCCAAGGCGGACCAGCCGAGCGAGTTGATCGAACAGATCGTCAGCCTGGCGGAAACCGCGCGCAAGGACGGCCTGTTGGCCCTGGAAGGCAAGACGCAGGAGATCAAAAACCCGTTCATCACCCTGGGCATTCAACTCTCCGTCGACGGCACGCGCAGCGAGGTGGTCGAGGAAATCATGCGCACGGAAGTCGACGCCCTCGAGGGGCGGCATCGCGAGGCGAAGCAGATTCTCGAATTGGTCGGGCCGTTGCGGGCCGGCCTTCGGCATGATCGCCACGCTGCTTGGGCCTGATCCTCATGCTCGGCAACCTCGACAGCCCGGACACCATCGGCCCGTCGATGGCCGTGGCCCTGATCGGCACCCTCTACGGCGCCGTCATGGCGAACCTGATCTGCATCCCCCTGGGCGAGAAGCTCAGCTACCTCAGCCATGAAGAGTTGCTCGCTGAAGCAGATCATCATCAAGGGATTCTGGCGATCCAGGCGGGCGACAATCCCCGCATCGTGCGGCAGAAGCTCGACACCTACTTGCCGCCGAAGCAAAGGCAGCAGGCCCTGGAAGAGGCCGCATGACCGCCATGTCCGCGAAGCCGGAAGAAAAGCCCGATGGCGCGCCGGAATGGATGGTCTCCTTCGCCGACATGATCACGATCATGATGTCGTTCTTCGTCATCATGTTCGCCTTGGCCTCGAACCAGGCGGCCAAGGGAAAGAAGGGATCGGCGGAGCAGCAGGCGGCGATCGAGTCGCTCCAGTATCGCTTCGGGCCGAGTTGGAAGCCTTTCGCCAGTTGGGGAGTTGTCCCCGGCAATTCGATCCTGCCCAACGCCGGCGGGAAGAAACCGCCCGGGGGCATCGTGCGTCCGCCGAGCGATCCCGCGGGCGACATCAAGGTGTTGAGGAAGGAGCAGGCGCGGATACGCATTCCCGGCCGCGGCGACCGGGTGGTCATCGGCGGCATCGTCTTCTTCGCCGACGCCTCGCTGGCCCTGGCCGAGGAGCAAAAAGCCCGGCTGAAGGTGATTGCCGGCGAGCTTGTCGGCAAGCCGCAGGAGGTCGAGATCCTGGGCCACGCCTCGCCGCGTCCTTTGCCCGCCGGTTCGCCCTATCGCGACCGTTGGGACTTGGCCTACGCCCGCTGCCGCCAGACGGTCGCGTCGTTGGAGTCGCTGCAGATCGACCCGCGGCGGCTGCGGATCGCGGTGGTCGAGGGGAGCGCGTCGGGCGGGGCGTCGGGATCGGGCGACGACGCCCAGGTTAACGTTTATTTGACCGACGTCCTGCCGCCGCCCTCCGCCGCGGCGGTCAAGGCGGCGCCGTGATTGCCGCGGCGCTGCCTGATTATGTGCGGGCGGCGGCGATCGAAGCGGCGCGACAGCGCGATCGAAAACACCCCTGACAGGACTCGAACCTGTAACCCCGGGATTAGAAATCCCGTGCTCTATCCGATTGAGCTACAGGGGCTAAGTTGTTTCACAACAAACACTTACTGCGATTGAATTCCTGTATACCAGTGCCTCATGTATACCGTAGATATACCTAGCAGGGTCAATTTCCACCTCTAACATAGCCGATTCACCCGCGAATTTCTGCCTATACGGTTGTCCAGAGGAAAGTGTCGCCCATAACCTCTTCCGCCATTAGGAATCACTCGCCGGAGTGCCACCCCCCCGATTTCCAATGATGGCATTATGCCCCCCGATAGCGACGCTTGCATTTACTATTTAGTCGCCGTAACTGCTTATGCCATAATATGATGGGACATTGTTTGTTCTGCTTGTGACTCCCTACGGATGGGTGGTGCGCTGCCGGTGATGCTTGCAAAGCAAGCGGGCATTTTTTGCTGATATGACCACTTTTATTGAAAGCGGGGCCACCAGACCCCTTTTTCTGCCACAAACTATTTGACAAAGAATGCGTTCCCCTGATATACTACGCCTCATCCCCAGTTCTTGCCCAGTATAGTAGGCAGCGTCGGCGTCCTCATCCTGTCGGCTTTTAGCCCTTCTGTCGGACGCCGTTCCCAGTTTGCGCAACCCCAAACGGGGCCGCTTTGCGCCCCACCACATAACCAGAGGAGTAACCACCATGTACCGCAGTTTCGGAATCCTTTCGGCTGTCGCGTTCCTTGCTGGTTTGACCGGGCAAGCGAGGGCGGCAGAATGTCCCGACGCCTTCTTACACGGACTTATGGGACATTAGCCAAGGGGCAACGGTAACGGGCAATAGCCCTGTCCTGGACTACGGATTCGATGTTTCTGACATTAGGAATATGTTCGGCGGCACATATGGTGTGTTCACAACGGACCCGCCCGAAGACACTATGACGCTATTTGCCGACGGCCAAGTGGGGGCTGTTGACTGGGTGGAATGGCAGACGCCCCAACCCGTCACGATTAGAAGCTTCAACCTTTTTTTCATAGCAGACGGGGATTATAGCCGTAGCTTCACCCGCTTCTCGCTTTTCTGCTGGGATACGGCAACTGCGCAGTGGGACAATGTTTACACCATTGACCCATCCATCCCTTACGCCAGCACTTTTCTGCCACCGAATACATTCAGTTTCAGTAATACCTCCTTTTTTGGCTTGTCAGCAGATATTACTCCAACGCTATCGGAGCGTTTCCGAGCGGAGTTTGTAGCTTACAATGACGAAGGCCCCAGAATCGCGGAACTGGACGGCTTCAGCACTCCGTCCCCTTATGTCGCGCCCGAACCCTCCACCATTGGCCTGCTGTGCGCTGGCGTTGTCGGCTTCGTTGCCTACGGGTGGCGAAAGCGGCGCTCGGCTAGGTTAAGCAGCGGTGTTATTTAGGCACGCTGCCGTAACTGTCGCCTCGCCAAACCAACCGACGTGCAGCTTCCCAGGCTTGCACCATAGGTGGAACTGGTTGGCCGTGTCTACAAGCCGGTCAGTCGAGGGATACAATTCTAATCCCTCCCAATTCTCGCCCAATAAATCGTTCTTGATTCCCTGATAATCCGACCACCGATGCTTGCAACTCGGGTCGATTATCGTAATGCGGGCCGTACCGTCGGGAAACCAGCAGACAACCACGTCATAGCCCACTTCGTAGACGAACCGTTTTACGTCGGTTGCCCCCTCAGCAATTGCTATGTCCCTTTGCTTGTCGCCTAAATGGCCTTCACTCCACTTCCACTGTCTGGCTTTTCGCCGTTCACTATTCTTAATCATTTCGTTTACTTTACCTCCAATTACCAGTTATTTCTTATGATAACACACCACATGATGAAATTCTCCTGCTATTGCTGTGGGCAGTACGCCCAATTAAAGGCCATCCACTCACAACAAGCAACGCCGCACCGTTATTCCGCCAAATACTTGCCGTATGGACACGACGCCCCATTTCCCTATGTGATGTAGGGGGATGTATAGCGACAATTACTTTTCCAGTCTGACGACAATTAGAATTCCCGGTTGAGGTGGTCGGGTAGACTATCGCAAGTCTCCGTAGGAGGGGGACTTGCGATGCTTACGGATCAGCAAGCGAAGCGGTTGTGGCAGGCATTGGCGTCGGGGAAGACGTTGGCTCAGGCGGCGGATAGGGCGAGCATGGACGAGAAGACGGCCAGGAAGTATAGGCGGCTTGGGATGCTTCCCAGCGAAGTCGCCCCCGAGCGGACGTGGCGGACACGGGAAGACCGGTTCGCCGAGGTCTGGCCGGAAGTTCATGCGCAACTGAAAGAGACCCCCGGCCTGGAGGCCAAGACGCTGTTTTCATGGCTGCAAACGAACCATCCAGGGAAGTTCGACGACTCGCAGTTACGCAGCTTTCAGCGTGGCGTGAAGCGATGGCGGGCGACGGCGGGTCCGGCCAAGGAGGTGTTCTTCAGCCAAGTGCATCACCCGGGGCGGTTGTGCGCCTCGGATTTCACCCACATGAAAAGCCTGGCCGTGACGATCGGCGGCCAGCCGTTCGACCACCTCGTCTACCACTGGGTGCTGACGTACTCGAATTGGGAATCAATCACGATCTGTTTTTCGGAGAGTTTTGAGAGCCTCAGCGAGGGACTTCAAAACGCCGTGTGGCAATTGGGCGGCGTGCCACAACGACACCGCACGGATCGCATGAGCCTGGCGGTGAACAACGCCTCCAACGAGAAGGAGTTCACCGAGCGGTACACGGCGCTGTTGGGTTACTACGGCATGGAGATGGAAAAGATCCAGCCCGAGGAGGCCAACGAGAACGGCGACGTGGAGCAGTCGCATCGGCGGTTCAAGGAGTACGTGGAGCAGACTCTGTTGCTGCGTGGCAGCCGGGACTTCGAGAGCCGTGAAGCCTATGGGCGATTCTTGCAAGAGCTGGTGGCCGCTCGCAATGCGGGCCGCCGCAAACGTCTGGACGAAGAGTTGCCTCGGCTGCGGCGTCTGACGCCTTGCCGATGTTGTCGGCTTTATACGCATCGCTAGCGGCGTCCAGGGCGATGGAATCCACGGGAGCGGACATTTTGCAGCCGGATAGAATCCAATCGCCAGCATCGACGCCTTGCGGTGGTTCGCTGGCATCGGTTCGCCCAGTGCGAAGCTTGTTTAGTGTGTCGTCAACAAACGCCTGTACGTTGCGTGCTGCTCGCTTGTCGTGTTCCTTGGTAGACTTTAGAAACTGGCGTCCATTCCAGCGGAATTTGATGTTGTAGACGCCTGATGGTCCTCTGACTAGTGAAGCCATGATACTCGCCCTCCAAAGTGTGACCCGCAAGGTATACCACTAGTATACCACAATCGGCAATCGGGGGCAAGTGGTTTACCGATGAAATTCCGATTGGAAAAGCGAGAAATCCCCGGAGAATCTGAGGGTGTCCGATGGGAAACCGATGGCGAAAAGAAGTGAAGCCAAGAGGGAGTTGACGGCTTTAGAAATCCCGTGCTCTATCCGATTGAGCTACAGGGGCTTCCAACGAACGCTCCATTCTACCAACGTCCCGGCGGAGGGGGATAGGCCCCGGGGCTACGGCCGCCGACGATGGAAAATCCGCCGCGCGTCTTCCAAGGCGGGTCCAAGCTGCTCGACCTCGGCCAGGGTGTTGTAGAAATAGAAACTCGCCCGGGCCGTCGCCGACACCCCGTAACGCGCGTGCAGCGGCATCGCGCAATGATGCCCGGCGCGAACCGCAATCCCGTGGCGGTCAAGCACCTCGGCGATGTCGTGGGCGTGAATTCCGTCGAGCGTGAAACTGACAATGCCCGCCTTGCACGCCGGCTCCGGGCCCAAAATCCGCAGGCCATCGACCGCCTGCAAGACCTCGTGGGCGCGGCGCGTCAGAAGCCGCTCGTGCCGGGCGACGGCGTCCATGCCCACGCCGCTGAGATAGTCGATCGCCGCGCCCAATCCAATCGCGGAAACGATCGGCGGCGTGCCGGCCTCGAACCGCTGCGGCGGGTCCGCCGGTTCGAAATCGTCCAAGGCGACGCGCTGGATCATGCTGCCGCCGCCCAAGAACGGGGGCATCGCGTCGAGCAATTCGCGCTTGCCGTAAAGCACGCCCACGCCCGAGGGCCCCAGCATCTTGTGCCCGCTGAAGACGAGAAAATCGACGTCGAGGGCCTGGACGTCGGTCTTCAAGTGCGGCACGCTCTGGGCCCCATCCACCAACACGAGCGTTCCGCGGCGGCGGGCGGCGCGAATCAACTCCGCCAACGGATTGATCGTCCCCAAAACGTTGGAGACGGCCGTCACGGCCAGCAACTTCGTCCGCTCGTTGAGGAGGTCGTCCAGGCGGCTCAGATCGAGCAGGCCGTCGTCGGTCAACGGGATGTGACGGAGCACGCCGCCGCTGCGCCGGGCCAACTGCTGCCAGGGAACGAGGTTCGAGTGGTGCTCCATCTCGGTCAACAGGATTTCGTCGCCGGGGCGAACATTCGCGTCGCCCCAACTCCGCGCCACGAGGTTGATCCCCGCCGTGGCCCCGGAGGTGAAAATCACCTCCTCGATCGACGCCGCGTTGAGCAGCCGGCGAACCTTCGCCCGGGCGTCGTCGAACAACTCATCCGACTCCTGGGCCAGTTGGTGAATGCCGCGGTGGACGTTGGCGTAATGCCCTTCGTAGCAATCGACGATCGCCTGGATGACCTGCCGCGGACGTTGCGTGCTGGCGGCGTTGTCGAAGTAGATCAAGCGCACGCCGGGGCGAACCGAGCGGCTCAAGATGGGAAAGTCGGCCCGGCAAGCCTCCACGTCGAACGTCGCGGTGGTTGCGCTCGTGGTCATGGGGAGTGCCCCGGCCTGTTCGCCGCCACGGGGGCGTAAATGGCCGCCTGCAACACCCGCCAAGCCAGGAGACAGCATTTCTGCCGGTTCGGCGTCAGCCGGGCCCCAAACAATTCAAGCATGTCGGCGGCGGTGAACTTCTTCACTTCGTCGATGTGCTTGCCGTTGAATTTCTCGACCAACATCGACGCGGCCGCCTGGCTGATGCAGCAGCCGTCGCCGTGGAAGTAGACCTCCTTCATCGTGCCGATGTCGTCGATCTTCAACTCCATGCGGATGCGGTCGCCGCAGAGGGGATTGTCGCCCTGGTGTGCGTGGGTGCAGCCGGGGCACAGCCCCCGATGGTAGGGTTCCTCATAATGATCGAGGATATGGTCCTGATAGAGTTCTTCTTCGTCAACGGCCATTTTTTGGTATCGCGTGGCGACACGCGCATTTTTAACTGTGCAATATGCTAAAAAGCCTCCCGACAGTAGTTTACGTCTTCGCGCTTCCGGCGTCAACGGCACGCAGAGGGGGGCGCGGGGGAAGGATGAAGGCGGAAGGATGAAGGATGAATGAGGACCGCGCGGTTCGCTTACGGTTTCGCGAGGCGCGGCCGCGCCTCGCGAAACCGTCAGCGTGTGCCCAGCGCGGAATAATTCACCCCAATTTCGACGCACCGCCCTACCGCTGGATCGTCACTTTCGATCCGATCGAGAGGATGCCGCAGACATCGTCGGCGTCGCGCTCGCTAAGGAGGATCGAGCCCGGCCCGCCGGTGGTGTGAATCTGCCGCAGGTCCGCACACGCTTCGATATAGATGCCACTGCCTAAGCTGATCCAGAACTTGCTTGCGGGCACGCAGCCATCAACGATCCCCTGGGGGGGGCGGTCCGCAGGCTGCTTGTCGCGAACGACATAGATTCCTTCCTGGGGCGATCGATCGCCAATTCCGATGGCAAATCGCCCGGCGTAGCGGTCCTTGAGCATGAGCGTCAAGTCGTAGTTTTTCAGGCTGACGACGGCGCTGAAGGGGCCGCGGACGACCTTCAACTCGCGCCCGGACGGAGCCCGTCGGCCTCGTGGACGCCGTTGATCCGCGCCAACAATTGCGGGGGGACGTTGTACGCGTCGGCGATGATCTTCAGGGTGTCGCCGGTCTGCACCGTCCACGGCTTTTCGAGCAAATTCTGCCGCGAATAGATCACCGCGCCGGCCATCTGGTCGAGCACTTCATTGACTGTGCGAACGGCCTCCGGCGGCACGGCCGTGTTGCGGTAGAGCGAACTGAGCAAGCGATGGGCCTCGGCCAAGTGGCCTTCGTCCTCTTTGGCGTGGACCTTGTTCAAGACGGCCATATAATCTTCGGCTACGCCGCGATTGTCGGCGAGGGAATTGCCCGCTGGAACAGAGGCCGGAAACGTCGGCGGCGCGGGCAAGTTCGCGGCCGGCAACGTCGTTGCCTGGGCGGCCGGCGGCGGCGCGGGCGGAGCGGGCGGGGTAAACGATGGCGCGGTCGAGGCCGGGGGAGTAAACGACGGCGGCGGCGGCTGTGGCGTCGGCGTCGGCGGCGTGGGGACGGCGGCATACGCCGGCGCCGGCGCCGACACCGTGCCCGTGGAAACCTGCGGCCTCGGGCCGGGGGCTGGCGCTTCCGCAGGCGAGACGGGCCAGGAGGGAATGTCCACCGTCGGCGCGGTCGGCTCCGTTAGCTGCGCCGCCCGGCGGCGGCGGTCCCGCCGCTTCCTGGTGATTCAGCGAATAATAGACGCCCCAGGCGACTACCGCCAAGATCCCCAGAAAAAGCAGGTTTTTCAATGAATTCACGATCGTCCTCCTTGACGAATCTTTCGCTTCGGATGCCTGCCCGTACCGACACAAGCGCGCGGATGATAAGCGAAATCCAAAATCGACGCTACGGCAAATTTTTGGAAACTTGGGGGGTTGGTGGGTTGGCTGGGTGGGCGGTCGATTGCGAAATCAAGGTCCCCCTCTCCCGAAGGGAGAGGGGGATTGCTTGAAAGTCCGGGATGCACGCGATTGGAAAGTGCCTCGCGGCGCGGTTGTTCGTTCGGCATAAGCGATACATTTGGGGCGGTAGGAGTCTCGCGAACAACTGTCGCGACTGGTCGGCGATTGTGCGGGATTTTCGCTTTGCAAGACGGGCTTTTTCCGCTTTTGTCGAAAAGCCGCGGCGTGGCCGAAACAAGGCATTTTTCGGCGGCGACGGTCGCGCCGATTGCTCGGGGCGCCGCGGGGAAAAATGGTCCGCCGCGGTGTGGATTCGCCGAATCTGCCATGTCGCTTGGGTCGATCCGTTTTTACGAGTGATGCGGAATGGGCATTTGAATTTGGAAAGGAGTCTCGTATGAAACTGTTGCGAGTTGCGGTTTGTGTGTCTCTGGCGGCTTGTGCCGCTGGGCCTGCTTGGGCCCAATATGGATTGTATGCGCGCCGGACGTGCTGCAATTGCAGCCGACGCCGGCGTTGGCCGCCAACAGCGTCGCGCCTTCCGCCTACCAGGCGGAGCAGGGGCCGATGGTCACAAGCGCGTTTGCCCCGGGCCCGGTCGATCCGACGGCGCCGCTGGCCAGCAACGCGCCTGTGCCGCCGATCCCCGCCGCATACGCGCCGACGCCGTCCCGGGCCCCGACGGCCGATCCCGGATATTCCTCTTGCTGCACGCCCAGCTACCAACCGCCTTGCGCGCCGACGTGCGGCGGTGGCGGCTGCGGCGGCCAGAACGCAACGGGCGTGAGCCTGGCGGGCTGTGGTTGCAGCGATTGGACCGCCGGCGAGTGGTACGCCTCGGTCATGGCGCTGGCCCTGAGCCGCGACAAGGCGAATAAGCTCTGGACCACCTACCAGGGCGGCAACCCGCCGAACCCGGCGAACCAGATGATGAACACGCAGCAGGCCAGCGCCGGCTGGGGATATGGCGGCGAAATCACCTTCGGCCGCACGTTCTGCTGCGGCCAATGGTCGTTGGAAGCGACCTACTGGTTGACGAGCGACATGACGGGCAGCTCGTGCTGCTCGATCCCCGGCGGCTACGTCAGCAGCCCGCTGAACACCGGTTTGGTGTACTTCGGCGGCCTGCCCGCCGAAAACTGGTTCGACGGCGCGCTGCAGCACACGCTCAACCGCACCGACGAGGTCAACGACCTCGAGATCAACCTCGTGCGCAACCGCCTCTGCGGCGATTGTTGCAGCCCATTGAGCATCGACCTGTTGGCGGGGATTCGCTTCTTCCGTTTCCGCGACAATCTGTGCTTTGGCGCAAAACGAGGGCGACGAGTCGTGGGCGTACTTCAGCGACAGCGCGACGAACAATTTCGTCGGCTTCCAACTTGGCTTCAACGTCAACTATTGCGTCTGCAATCGCGTGAATTTCTTCGTCAGGCCGGAGTTCGGCATCTACGACAACTACATGACGAGCAACTTCGGCGCGGACATGTACGGCACGGACGGAAGCCACTGCGTCGGCACGCAGAACACCTATCCCGGCCTGTGCTATCCGGTCCAGACGCACTGCAACGATTTTGCCTTCCTCACGCAGGTTGACGTGGGCGTGGATTGGCAGATCACGCCGTGCCTCAGCGCGTGCGTGGGCTATCGCGTGATGGCGGCGACTGGGGTTGCCCTGGCCGACAACCAGTTTCCATCCTGGCTGAACGACATCCCGGCGATGCAGGACATCGAGCACAACGGCAGCCTGATCCTGTACGGGGCCTTTGCCGGCCTGACGTATAAGTTCTGATTGCCCGGACCGCCCCAACTGCGAGGCGGGCGGTCCTGAGAAAAACTTGAGCGACGTGCGAGCGTCCCCCGAGTCGGGGCGGCAGTGGTCCTGCCGCCCTTTTTTGCTTTTCTTGAACGACTATGCCTCTTCGTGTTCGTGCTCGTCGCGCCATCCGGCCAGGCAGGAATAGCCCAGCACCGCCAACAGGGCGACTGCCCAGACGCTCGACAGCCAGCCGGCGTGGGTCATTTCGTGGGCGTGCGCGTCCATCGCGGGCAGGGCCGCCGCCGCGAGCGAAACGATTTTGTCCAGCGCCAAGCCGCAGCCGACGGCGCTTGCCGCCACGGCCGTCAGATAGAGCAGCGTGCTCCGCGCCCCCAAAAGCTTCCATACGGTGGTGAATGTGGCGAGATTGGTGGCCGGGCCGGAGATGAGGAAGGCCAGGGCGGCGCCGGGCGAGGCCCCCATGTGCATGAATCCGGCGGCGATCGGCACGCTTGCCGTGGCGCAGACGTAAATCGGCACGCCCGCCGCCATCAAAATCAGGATCGAAACGATGCCGCCGCCCAAGTAGGCGTGCAATTGATGAGACTCCGGCGCCAGGGCCGACATCGCCCCGGCGAGCATGATGCCTAAGAGGAGCGAGAAGGCCACGTCGCGGGGCAGCGTGACCAGGCCGTACTTTAAGGCGCGTACCGGGGCCGACTGGGCGCGATGGCCGCAGCAGCATTCTTCCTGGCAAGGGGGAGGCGATTCTTCGCCGGCCTGCCGCCCGTTGGACCCGCCCAGCAACAGCACCAGCGCGCCGCCGAGCAGTCCCGTGGCCAAGGCGGCAATGGGGCGAAATACGGCGACGATTGGGCCCAAAAGGGCGTAGGTGGCGGCGATGCTGTCCATGCCCGTCTGCGGCGTGGAGAGGAGAAACGCGGCGACGGCCGCCCGGCTGGCCCCGTGGCGGCGCATCGACGCGGCGACGGGAATCACCCCGCAAGAGCACAACGGCAGGGGGATGCCGAAAACGGCCGCCCTCCACACCGGGCCGAAACCGCCGCGGCCCAGATGCCGCTCGACCGATTGCGGCGAGATGAAGATCGACAGCCCTCCGGCGATGAGGAAGCCGAAAAGGAGATAGGGGGCAAGCTCGCAGAGCACGAGCCAACTTTCCCAGAGAATGCTTCCCGCCAGATTCAACATAACGGAACGTTGGGGCGGCAACCGCGGCTGTCGCCCCAACGGCCTTCTTCCCGGTTCCGAGCCGGCGGCTTGAGCCGTCCGGCGCTACACCGCGTGCTTGCCGAGATACTCCGCCACGCCGGCGGCCGTCGGCTTCATCGCCTCTTCGCCCTCGCGCCAGTTGGCCGGGCAGACCTCGCCGTGGGTCTCGGTGAACTGCAAGGCGTTGACCAGCCGCAGGGCCTCGTCGACGTTCCGCCCCAAGGGCAGATCGTTGATCAAAGCGTGGCGGACGACGCCCTTCTTGTCCATGAGGAACAAACCCCGCAAGGCAATGCCCTTATCCAATAATACGCCGAAACTGCGGGCGATGTTCTTATCGAGGTCGGAAATCAGCGGGTAGTTGATCGGGCCGATGCCGCCGGCGGCGCGGGGCGTCTTCTTCCACGCCAAATGGGTGTAGTGCGAATCGACGGAAACCGCAAGCACCTCGGCCCCCTTCTTCTTGAACTTCGCCAACGCCTTGTCGAAAGCGATGATTTCCGAGGGACACACGAACGTGAAGTCCAGCGGATAGAAGAACAGCACCACGTACTTGCCGCGATAGCCGCTCAGCGACAATTCCTGGAAAGAGTCGTCCGGCATGACCGCCGTCGCGGTAAAATCGGGAGCTGCCTTTGTCACCAACGTGCACATGATCGTCGTCCTTTCACAATGGGGAAATGATTGAATTGCGGCCCTGCGCCGCTGGAAAGCAGGGGCTCACGCCGCCCCTCGCTTGGCCAGTTCTTTGTCGAGCATGAACAGGGCGACGGGGGTTTCCCCCATCATCTTCAGCCTCTCGACGATGAATTCCACTTGCGCCTCTTCCTCAACCTGTTCGGTGACGAACCACTGGAGAAAAATCCCCGTGGCGAAATCGCTTTCCGCGGCGGCCAGCTTCACCAGGCCGCCGATCAGCCCGGTGACTTTGCACTCGTGCCGATACGCGTCGTCGAAGACCTCGCGGACCGAGCCCCAATCGAGCTGCGGAGCGTCGAGCGTCTCCAGGGTCACGCGCCCGTTGCGGCTGACAATGAAGTTGTAGATCTTCGCCGCGTGGTTCCATTCCTCATGGGATTGGGCCTGCATCCACTTGGCCATGCCGCGGAAGTTCTTCGACTCGAAGAACGCCGCCATCGACAAGTACAGATAGGACGACGCCAGTTCCGCGTTCAACTGACTGTTCAACGCCTCTTGAATCTTCGGCTTCAACACGTTCGCTTCTCCTTTTGCGGGTTTTGATCGGTAACACTTGACGGCAGGGATTCTGAAGATTGACACCGCGGACAAACGCCGACGAACTCCAAACGATGCCCCATAAGCTGGTAGCCGCCGAACTCCTGCCGCGGCTCGGCGGGGATCTCCATCGCCGGCCCGGCAACGTCGTCCACCCGACCGCAACGAACACAGCGAACGTGGTCGTGCGGGCGGAGGTCGCCGTCGAAGCGGGCCTCGCCGCCGGTCAGATCGAGCTTATGAATCATACCCAAACGGGCCAGCCGATCGAGGTTGCGGTAGACCGTGCCCAGACTGATCTGCGGGAGTCGCCGCCGCACAGTTTCGTACAGTTCCATGGCGGTCGGATGCGCATGGCTGCGTCCCAACTCATCGAGGATCACCTCCCGCTGCCGGGTATTGCGTTGAAAGTTCGATTCCGACATCAGCCCCGCCTCACGATAACGAATCGTATTACTATTAAAGAAAATGTCAAGCCAAGCTGTCGAAACAATTATTGCGGGTGGCCAGGAGGGCGAAGAGACCAGCCCTTCTGGGACTGGAGACACTTAGTCCCAGGACCGCTGCAACATCCGCCCCAGGTGGAGGGAGACGCTCTCGGCAAGGGCGTCGAGGTGGTAGCCGCCTTCCAAAACGCTGACGATCCGCCCGCCCGCATAGGCGGCAGCGACGTCCAAAACGGCGTCGGTCATGGGAATGAAATCCTCGCTCTCCAGGCCGAGGTCGCCGACCGGGTCGCTGCGATGGGCGTCGAAGCCGGCGCTGACTAAGACCAATTGCGGCTTGATCTTCGTCGCAAAGGCGTCGAGGCGATTTTTGAACAAGGCGAGGTACTCCTTGCGGGCGATTCCGTAGGGGACGGGCAAATTTAGCGTCGTCCCCAGCCCTCGCCCGGCCCCGGTCTCGTGGGCGTCGCCTGTGCCGGGATAAAACGGCCAGCGGTGGATCGAGAGAAATCCCACGCGGGGGTCCTCCCAGAAAGCGGCCTGCGTGCCGTTGCCGTGGTGGATGTCCCAATCGACGATCAGCACGCGATCGAGGCGGAGCTCGTCGACCGCCCGCAAAGCGGCAATCGCCACGTTGTTGAACAGGCAAAAGCCCATCGCTTGGTTGAACAGGGCATGATGGCCTGGGGGGCGAACCAGGCAAAGGGCCTGCGCGTCCTCGCCGCCGATCACGCGGCCGACGGCGTCGCAGACGCAGACGACGGCCTGTTGGGCGACGTAAAAGGACGTGGGGCTGACGATCGTGTCGCCTTCGATGTAGCCGCCGCCGGTCTTCGCCAGGGCCCAAATTTCATTGATATAGGCTTGCGTGTGGAAGCGGGACAACTGTCGCCGGTCGTCGCTGAGGAATTCGGGCCGCGAACACCGCGACGCCAGGCCCGTCTCCTCCAATCGCCGCGCGATCCGGCGGAGCCGCTCGGCCCGTTCCGGGTGATGGCCGGTCTCGTGCTGGAGGAAACAAGGGTGATTGTAGAGGAGAGTCATGGCTTCCCCCCGAAAGGGCCTCGCGTCGATCCAGCTTGACAAGCCGTGTTTGTCATTGGTAGCCTATACATTGTAGCTGGATTTCCCAGCTTCGTCGGCGCCATCTCCTTTAGGGTCAGTTTCTGTCGTGAAACCCTGCCGCAATTGTGCCCGCCTCGCCTGGTCCGCTCCTCTCGTTTTGGCGGCATTTTGTTTGTTCGGGTTTGCCTGCCTGCCGGCTGTGGCGCAGGTGAAGGAGATCTCCTTCGACGAAATCAAGCCGGACGAGCACCAGAAGAAGTTTGAGTTCACGGTGCTGCAATTATTCCGGGAGGGGAAGTTCGGCCCCGGCGAGGAGGAGAAGTTCGCCGATTTCTTCAACCTTTACAACTTCCCGCGGTGGACGCTGAAAGACAATCATCCGCAGCTCGTCGAACTGCGGAAGAAACTCCGTCAGGCGCTGATTTCCGCCGGTCGCTCGCCGAACACGCAGGTCCATGAGCGGCTCAACGCCATCGTCCTGGATTTCATGAATGCGCTGGCCAACGACCGCCATCCGACGGAAAATCGCGCGGCGAAGTTTCATCCGATCGTGCGGCTCAACGCCATGCTGATGATTGGCGAGTTGAACGAAGTCGAGCCCCCAGCGAGGGCGGCGCAGCCGATGCCCGATGCTCTGCCGGTGCTGATGAAGAATGCGGAGGACCCCAAGCAGATCGAGGCCGTCAAGATCGCGGCCGTAGTCGGAATCCTGCGTCACTTGGCCTTGGGAGCCGTCGCCGAGCCGGAGCAGAAGCAGATCGCCGCCTTGATGTTGAAACTCTTGAAGTCGCCGTTGCCCGAGGGACAAAGCGCCGACGGCCACGCCTGGCTTCAGACCCAGGCCGGCGAGGTTCTCAGGCGCCTGAACAGTTCCGGATCGGTCGGCCCTGGAGGGGAAATCGCCGCCGCCTTGGCCGCCGTGGTCGGCGACAAGAGAGCGCCCTTGAACTCCCGCTGCGACGCTGCCCGCCAACTCGGGCGGCTGACATTCGCCAAGGGCCCCTATATCGGCGATTGTGCGATTGCCCTTGGACGCGTAGCCCGCGACTGCGCCGCCGCGGAAAGCTCCATTTGCGTGATCGATCGATTGAAGTGGCGGCTGGACTGCGTTGGGGCCGGCCTGACTGCCGCGATTCCCGCTGCCGACGACGCCCAGCGTCCGATTCTCCAAGGCATCAAGGACGAGGTGGACAAGGTCCACGCCGTCCTGCCCGACAACAACGACGCGGACATCACGCCGGCCATGGCCCAAGCGATTAGCGACGGAATTGAGAAATTGGAGAAGTTGTTGAAAAAGAACGGCGACGGCGCAGATTCCCGGCTCTCCCATTCCGACGGCCCGAAAGCGGACGGAGGCTGACGCCCCGCGGAAGACGCGGGAAAACCGTTGAAAACGCCTTGGCAAAAGGATTTGCCCCTCGTGTCCTGTTTCTTTCGTCAACGATCGGTCGAGTCGCGGGCGGCACGAGCGTGTCGCCGCGTGCCACTGCTTCACAGAAGCAGTGCCGCTCGTGTTGCCTTGGCGCTGCTGGCCCTTCTTCTCGCGGCCGCTGGTTGTCACGATCTGGCCACGGACGCCAAGCAGGGGGCCTCGCCGTTGGCGAAGGATCCGCCGAGCAGCGGATTGAGCAAGGGCGCGGCGGCCAAAATGGCCAACCCCGCCGCTTCCACGCCGCCGCCGTCGGCCGCAACGGCGGATCGCGCCGCGCTGGCGCACGGCGAATGGATCCAGGCCGTGGAGAGATTTTCCGCGGAGGCGGAGGACGCGGAACCCCTTCGCGACGCCTCATTCCACTGGCGGCATCCGCCGCTGGAAGACCTCCTCGGGCGGCCTACGGCGGATCGGGTCGATTTCCGGCCGCTGCTTGCCGACAAGGACCCGGTGGTGGCTGGAAACGCGGCCATCGGATTGGCGCGGCAGGGCGATGCCGGCGGCGCGGAGCGGCTGGCGGCAACGGTCCGCGCGCGGGAGATGCGGCTGCCGATGCGCTGCGCCGCCGTCGAGGCCTTGGCGGCCCTTCCCGACGCCGCATCGCTGGAACTGCTCCGCAGATTGGCCGATCAATATGGATACAAGCCGCAAAAGAAGCCCCTGCCGGCCAATTCCCGCCCGGCGGCGGCCGCGAGTCCGCCGTCCTCGCCCTATCTCCCCGCCCTGCACGCCGAGCTGGTTCGTGGACTGGCGCGCCGGGTGGATGCGGACAAAGAGCCGCGGATTGCCGCCGCCCTGGCCAGCCCCGCCCCTGCCGTCCGCATCGAGGCCCTCCGCGCTTGGGCGGCAAGCCGCAACGGCGACCTCCCGCCGGCCGCGGCCGATCTCCGCAACAACAGCGACCCGCGCGTCCGCGCCGCCGCCCTGCAAACCCTCGTCGCTCACCGCCATCCGCAGGCGAAAGAATGGCTTGCCGAGGCGCTGCGCAACGTCGCCCTGCCGGTGCGATTGGCCGCCATCTCCGGACTGGGCGGCTTGGGCGATTCCGCGTCGCAGGCCGCGCTGCGGGAGTTGTTGAAAGAGCGCGTGGACGGGATTCGCGCCGCGGCCGCGACCGCCTTGGCCCATGCCGGCGCAAAACAGGTCGTTCTCGAAGCGGCCGGCGATGCCTCGTGGCGCGTGCGATTGCAGGTCGCGCGCGCGCTGGCGGCCTGGCCGGACGGCGACGCCGCCGCGGTGGCCAGACGCTTGCTCGACGACCAAAGCGCCGAGGTCCAACGGAAGACCGTGCTGGCCCTGTCTGGCTGGCCTGTGGAGGCGGCGGGACCGCTGCTCTTGGAGGCGATGGGCAAGTTGGCCTTCAGCACCCGGAAGGCGGCGGCGGAAGAGCTGGCGGCGCGTTGGGAACCGGCCGCCCAGTTCGTCGCCGACGGACCGCCGCCGCGACGGAAGGAAATCCTCGATCAGCTTCAGGTCCGTTTCCATCAGCAGTTTGCCGCGGAACAAACGTCCGCCGCGAATCCTCTCAAGGAGCGGCCGCCGGACGACGCGGCAATCCAGCGCGTGCAACGACTGCTGGATCGGCAGGATTTTCAGGGAATGAAGGATTTTGGCCCCGGGCTGCCGCAGGCCCTGGAACGGCTCGTCGTCGACCGCTTCCGCACGCTGCCGGAGCCCGTCTATCGCGACGTGCTGCCGCAGTATCAGCCGGTCTTCGCGACGTTGGTCCGGCTGGCGTCGCCGGACCTGGCCGAGCGGCGTCTGGCGGCGGCCGACTTGATCGCCTTGAGCCAGAAAGGGCCGCTGGGACGACTGGCCGTCGAGCGGTTGGCCCAGCAAGTCGCGACGGAAGCCGACCCGGTTGTTTGGCAGAGCGCCCTGGCGGCGATTGCCTGCGATGCAAGCGAGCCGGCGGGGCGATTGGCCTGTGCGGGAATGAGTCATCCGGCGGACGAGGTTCGTCGCCGGGCCTGCGAGCACTTGGCCGCCCATCCCCGGCCGGAACATCGCCGCGTGCTCGTGCTGGCGCTCGAAGACCGCAGCCACGCGGTTGTGCTTTCCGCGATCCGCGCCTTGGGCGCCCTCGGACGCCTCGACGATCCGCGGCCCTTGCGAAAGATGCTCGCCGCAAACGACGAGCAAGTCGTCCTGGAGTCGGCGTCCGCCTTGGCGCGGCTGGGCGATCCGACCGGCCGGCCGGCCTTGGAGCGAATGACCTACAGCGACGACCCCAAAATCCGCGCGCGGACCGCCGACGCGCTCGGCGCGCTGGGCGATCCCTCGTTGGCCGCCGCCCTGGTGCGGATGTTGGACGATCCTCGCGTCGGCGTCGCGTGCGCGGCCTTGGTGAATCTGCCAAAGGTTGTCGGCCGCGACGTTGCCGAACAGTCCACCGGCGCGTTGCTGGGGACGACGGAGCAAATTCGCCGCTGGAAGCAATGGTACGCGCAAAAGGCGGCGGGCTCCGACGACCTTCCCCGGCGATGAAGCGGCGTCGTTAAGGGTCGCCGCCCAGCGGAAGCATTGGCCGGGAATGTTCCACCCAAACGTGGCATCTTACAACGCCGAATGAAGCTGTTGCCCCAGTTGGTCGATAAAGTATCTTGGGCGAGAAATATCAGTTTGATGATAATGGTACTATTGACTATTTTCTGCTCGCCCGGTATATTAGCGGCATGTGGGAGACGAACACAATGAGCGTCGCAGAGATGGAAACAACACGTTTCGAAACGCCTTTCGGCAGCCGTCACGTTTCTCCGGCCGCCCGAACGGGGGTGGATGTCCGCACTCCCCAGGCGGACCAGTTGGACTACATCGAGCGGATGAACCACTCGTTGGAAAATGCCTCGCCGGAGGAAATTCTCGCCTGGGCGGTCGCGACTTATTTCCCCCGCTTCACCATGGCTACGGGATTGGGGCCGGAGGGCTGCGTGATCATTTCCATGTTGGCGAAGATCGAGCCGCGGGTGTACGTCTTCAATCTGGACACCGGTTATCAGTTCCGCGAGACGCTGGAGCTTCGCGACCGGATCGCCGCGAAGTACGGGATGACGATCGACTTGCAACGGCCGGAGCTTTCCGTCGCGGAGTACGAAGCGGTCCACGGCGGCCCGGTGTACAAGAGCAATCCGGATCGTTGCTGCCACGACCGCAAGGTGGCGGTGCTGCATCGCGTGGCGGCGGAGTTTGACGCCTGGGCGACCGGCATTCGCCGCGACCAGGGCGCCACCCGCGCCGACACGCCGATCGTCCGCTGGGACAAAAAATTCGGCCTGGTGAAGATCAGTCCCTTGGCCGCCTGGACGAAGCAGGACGTTCGGGGTCGGATCATGAAGGAGGGCGTGCCGTACAATCCGCTGCACGACCAGGGGTATCCGAGCATCGGCTGCTGGCCCTGCACGCGGGCAGTCGCCTCCGGCGAGGACGAGCGGGCCGGTCGCTGGAGCGGGTCGGCGAAGACCGAGTGCGGGCTTCATACAAAGGATGAAGGATGAAGGCGGAAGGATGAAAGATGAATGAGTCCCCCTCTCCCTTCGGGAGAGGGCTGGGGTGAGGGGAAGTGCGGACTCGCCATCCACTTCACTCGTTGAATCGTCAATTCATCCCCAAGTCTTCGACCATCCGGGCGTGGTAGGTCACTTCTTCACGCTTCACCCCAAGCTCTTCGCAGATGCATTCGCGCAAAATCGCCCAGATTTCGTCGTCACTCCATTGCTGCGTTGCCATTATTCCCGTTCGTTCGCAATTGACGGGAAACCATTCAACGCGCCCGGGATGATGCTCGGCTATCCAATACGCCAGAGATACGATCGAGTCGCATTCTCGTGGAATCCTGGGGAATTCCTCGTTCGCCGGCTGCTCCAGCTTCGGAAGCGAGACGCCCAACGCCTGTTCCAAAGATTCCCATCTCTTCTTGCGTTTTGCAGGAGACAGGCGTTTGTTCAGGTCGGTTGGCGAGGTGAGCCTCCACCACCCCGCAGCGCGGTTCACGGCCTTTGACACCTCCGCGAACAATGGTTGGAGGCGGGGCGCCTTTCGAGATTCACCGTGCAGTTTGCCGACGAGGCAGCGGTGGATGGTTCCCGCGGTGTCGGACAGCACCGCGACCATTTCCTCGGGGCTGATTTTGACGCCAAATCGCTCTTCAAGCCGGAGAACGAGGCCGATTGCATCAAGGCCCATGAGGCGATCCCACGCGCGTGTGGTCGTTAGAGACGAACTTCTTTCGCACGAGAACAACGACTTTCATCAGCGAAGGGTTGCGTCGAATGCGGAGTGAAGTGGATCGTCTTGCGGCACTTCCCCTCACCCCGACCCTCTCCCGGAGGGAGAGGGGGACTTCCTTCATCCTTCATCCTTCATCCTTCCTCCTTCCGACTTTCCCGCCAACCAATCGACCAGCGCCGGCATCCCTTCGCCCGACTTCGCCGAAACGGGAAAGACCATCGCCTCCGGGGCGAGCCGCTTCATGTCGCTTTCGATCCGCTCCAGGCGAAAGTCGCTGTGCGGCAGGAGATCGATTTTCGTCACCGCCAAGGCGTCGGCGCTTTGGAAGATGGCCGGATACTTCACCGCCTTGTCGTCGCCTTCGCTCGTGCTGAGGATGACGATCCGCAGGTGCTCGCCGAGGTCGAAGCCGGCCGTGCAGACGAGGTTGCCCACGTTCTCGATCACCAACAGTCCGATCTGGTTGAGGTCGAAGCCGCCCAGGGCGGAGGCGATCATGCTGGCGTCGAGATGACACGCCCCGTCGGTGTTGATCTGCACCACCGGCAGGCCGAGGGCGTCGATCCGCTGGGCGTCGATGTCGCCGGCGATGTCGCCTTCGATGACCGCCGGGGCGATGTGCGGGGGGAGGGCGGCGAGCAGGGCTTCCAAGAGCGTCGTCTTGCCGCAGCCCGGCGATCCGACGACGTTGACGCAAAATACGCCGGCGGCGTCGAAGCGGGCGCGATTTTCGGCGGCCAGTTGATCGTTGGCTTTGAGAATGCTTTTGGCGGCGACGATTTTCATACAACTTCCCCAAGGTTTACGCGTTGCAAGACGCGCACGCAAACCTTCAGTTTACTCACATCCGGCCGCTTGCGCGAGGGCAAAAAGAAACCACGGTTTTGCTCCTCGCGATCCGCAGGCGCAACCTCTTGCCGGGCAACCGCTTGCGGAGACGGTTTTTGTCTCGCAGGCGTTGTCGGCGGCGGGCAAAAAGGTTATAATCCGCGTTTCTCCCGGATGCGAAAGGATACGGCTTGGCCAGCGACGCGAATCTCCCCCCCGAACCGCCCGACGACGACGACCTCCCGGTCGAGGAATCCCCCGCCGACGGCGCCGGCGAAGTCCCTGCCGATGGGGCGGGCCGGATCGTCCAGCAGTCGATCGAGGACGAACTCAAGGACAGTTACCTGACGTACGCGATGAGCGTGATCGTCAGCCTGCGCCTGCCGGACGTTCGCGACGGGCTGAAGCCCTCGCAGCGGCGGATCCTCGTCGCCATGAACGACCTCAGCTTGACGCCTGGGGCCGGCCGCGTCAAGTGCGCGAAGATCTCCGGCGACACCAGCGGCAACTATCATCCGCACGGCGAAAGCGTCATCTATCCCACCTTGGTCCGCATGGCCCAGGAATGGAACATGCGGCACGTGTTGGTCGACAAGCAGGGAAACTTCGGCTCGATTGCCGGCTTGCCGCCGGCGGCGATGCGATACACCGAGGCGCGGCTGTCGGCCATCGCCGCGTTGATGCTCGAAGACCTGAAGCTCGACACGGTCGATTACATTCCCACCTACGACGAGCGGCGGCTGGAGCCGACGGTCCTGCCGTCGAAGTTCCCCAACCTGCTGGTCAACGGGGCCAACGGCATCGCCGTGGGCATGGCGACCTCGATCCCGCCGCACAACCTGGGCGAAATCTGCGACGCGATGATCCGGGTGATCGAGGACCCCAACGTCTCCATCGACGAGTTGCTGGAGATTGCCCCCGGGCCGGACTTTCCCACCGGCGGCGTCGTCTGCGGCCGCGCCGGCATCCGCCGCGGGTATCACACCGGCCGCAGCACGATTGTCATCCGCGCCCGCAGCCGCGTCGAGGAATACGCGAAGAATCGCTTCCGCATCGTCGTCACGGAAATCCCCTTCCAGCAGGCGCGCGACCGCGTCGAGGAGCGGATCGCCGCGCTGGTGAACGAGGGGAAGATCGCCGGCATCTCCGCGATCCGCAACGAAAGCGACCTGAAAGAGCCGGTCCGCTTGATCCTCGAATTGAAGCGGGACGCCGATCCGGACATCGTCCTGAACCAGCTCTACCAGTTCTCGCCCTTGCAGGACAGCTTCTCGCTGATCTTCCTCGCGCTGGTGGACGGCAAGCCGCGGGTGTTGAGCTTCAAGGAGATTTTGGAAGAGTTCCTTCGCCATCGCGAGACGGTGATTCGCCGCCGCACGCAGCACCTTTTGGCCCGGGCGCGGCAGCGAAAGCACACCGTCGAGGGCCTGCTGCTGGCCTACGCCAACATCGACGAGGTGATTCGCGTCATCCGCACCTCGGCGACGCAAGACGAGGCGAAGCATCGGCTGGTGCAAATCCAAACGCCCTCGGCGCTGATGCGGCGGGCGCTGGGCGAGGAGGGCTTCGCCGCCTTCGAACGGGAGCGGACGCCGCAGGAAAGCTACTCCTTGACTCCCGTCCAGGCCGACGCCATCCTCCGCATGACGCTCGGCCAGTTGGTCAACCTGGAGCAAGAGAAACTCGCCGACGAGCACCGCAAGCTGCTGCAAGAGATCGCCGAATTCAACCGCATTCTCTCCGACCGCAAAAACGTCCTCGAGATCATCCGCGAGGACCTCCGCGAGCTGAAGCGGAAGCACGCCGATCGCCGCCGCACGGAAATCAGCGGCGACGAACTGGGCGACATCGACCTGGAAGACCTCATCACGGAGGAGACCATGGTCGTCTCGATCAGCAGCAACGGCTACATCAAGCGGACGCCGGCCTCGGCCTATCGCGCCCAGCACCGCGGCGGCAAGGGGCTCAAGGGCGCGAAGGCGGAAGAAGAGGACCCGATCCAGCACCTCTTCGTCGCCAGCACCCACGCCTATCTGCTCTTCTTCACCACCAAGGGCAAGGTCCATTGGCGGAAGGTCTACGACCTGCCGCAATTGGCCCGGGACAGCCGCGGCCGCGCGGTCGTCAACCTGCTGAACCTCGCCGAGGGCGAGCAGATCACCGATTGCCGCGCCGTCCGCGACTTCGACAAGCCCGACCATTTCCTCGTCATGGCCACGGCGCGCGGGCTGGTGAAGAAGACGCCCCTGGAGGCCTACAGCCGGCCGCTGAAGAGCGGCATCATCGCCATCAAGCTGCGCGAGGGGGACGATCTGGTCAACGTCGTCGTGACCAAGTCCGGCGACGAACTCGTCCTTTCCACCGCCCGCGGCATGGCCATCCGCTTCAAGGAATCGGACGCCCGGCCGATGGGGCGCAATTCCAGCGGCGTCAAGGGCATCCGCCTGGTCGGCGAGGATCGCGTGGTGGGCATGGTCGTCGCCGACCCCGAGGCGTCGCTGTTGACCGTCTGCGCCCACGGCTACGGCAAGCGGACGCCCTTCGGCCCGAACCTGGAGACGGAGTTGGAAGGCGAATTGCCGCCGGACGACGACGCCGTGGACGAATCTCTAGAGCCGACTGCGGACGCCCACGAGGCCGAGTCGGAAGCGGAAAGGGAGGATGACGGCGACGCCGCGGTAGATGAAGGCGACGCCGCGGGAGAGGAAAACGTGTCCTCGCAGCGGAGCTATCGTACGCAACGTCGCGGCGGCAAGGGCCTGCACGACATCAAGACCACGGATCGCAACGGCCCGGTGATCGGCGTGGTCCGCGTCCGCGACGACGACGAGTTGTTGATGATCTCCGCGCGCGGCAAGCTGCAGCGGATTCGCGCCGCCGACGTCAGCATCATCGGCCGCAACACGCAAGGCGTGAAGATCATGAGTCTCGACGACGACGACGCCTTGGTCGCGGTGAAGCGCGTGCCGCAGGAAGAGAACGGCGAGAAGAAGGACGAAGCGTAAGCGTTGCGCCTTCAAGGTCCCCGGGCGATCTCCCGGCAGGGGCGGGAGACGCCTCGGCCGGCTTTCTAAAACACGTCGAGAATGAAGTCGTGCCCCTGGTAATAGCGGCGGGGCAGCGGATATTCGTTGTGCCAGGCCTTGTTGTAGACCGGGATCTGCATCTCGGGCGGATAGCGATAGTACAGATTGTTCGAGCTGCGGTAGTACTCTTGTCCCCAGAAGTTCTGCGGATAGTACACGTACGGATAATGGTAGAAGCGATCCCAGTCTTGGGTCGTGTAGTTGCCGCCCCATTGGCGATCGTAGGCCTGTTGCGCCTGCGCCGTGGCGACGCACGTCAACTGCAAAGCGCACCCGACGAGAAGCCCCGCGAGCATCGTCCGACGGATCATGGTGTTCCCCCCTTCATTCGAAACAAGCCGCTCCCAACGCGCAAAAGCACGTCGTTTTGAGCCATGCGACGTATAGAAAGAGCATCGGCAGCCATCACCACCGGCATTGAAAGAATATCCGGCATAAGACGCAAGACCGGCAAAAGCGGTAGGACACGAACAGGCGATGCCCGCAATCTTTGCCTAGATTGCCGAGATTGAAAGGAAAGAAGGGATTGGGGATTGGTGTGTGCAACGCTTGCGGTTTCGCGAGGCGCCATTGCGCGATAGGGATTTGGTCCGAACGCGGAATCCATCGCGAAAACGCGAAGGAGCGAAAACACGAAAGCAAAAAGGGGACGGAGACGAACTGGAGCCGCTGTCCAATCCCTAATCCCTAATCCCTAATCCCTAATCCCTAATCCCCCTGTCCTTCCGACCGCGTGCGGCAGCCCCTGCCGGTACGTTGGATAGGCCAACGCGACGCCCAATTCCGCCAACATCCGCCGATTGCCGACGCGTTTGTCTCCGCCGCGGCGATTTTCTTTTCCCGTGAGAAGAACGTCTCCTGCCTCGGCGAATTGCAGCGGCGGCAAGTTCAACAACTCCGCGAGATAGGCAAGGTATTCACGACGAAGCACCGGATGGCCGTCGGAAACGAGATACGTTTGCGGCAGCGGGGCGCGGCTTTCGGCGGCCAGGACGACCGTCGCCGCGTCGTTGACGTGGATCAGGTTGGCCATGTTTTTGGCGGGAACGCGGAGCGGGGCCCCGGCCGCCAGATCGGCGCGGCGCGGCAGGCGCCCCGGCCCGTAAATCCCCGCCAGCCGCAGGACAATGCCGCGCGATCCCAAGGGATGATCGTGCAACGCCTCTTCCGCGGCGAGCAAGGCCCGGCCGGAGTCGTGTGTGGGCCGGCAGGGGGAATCCTCATCGACCCAACTGCCGTCGTCCTGTCCATAAACACCCGTCGAGCTGATGAAAATGATCCGCTCCACGCTGCGGGGCAGGGCGGAGAGCGTATTGCGAAGCCCGTCAACGTAGACCTCCCGGCGCGACTGTCCGCCGCGGGCGTCGTAGCCGACGCAGAAGAGGACGGTTTCCGCCGAGGGAAGTCGCGCGAGAGTGTCGGGCTGGGTCACGTCGGCGACCAGCGGCCGGACGCCCAGCCGCTGGAGTTCTTCGGCATGCTCCTCGCGGCCGACGACGCCGACGACGCTTTCGCCCGCCGAGAGCCACCGCTGGGCGACGCGACGGCCGAGATACCCGCAGCCGACAATCAGCTTCGTCATGGCCGGTCGTCCAGTCCCAGGGGCGGCTGGTCGCCTTTGCTTTGGGATTCGAGATAGGCGGAGAGCATGATCTGGGCGGCGAGCATGTCCAGGCGTTTTTTGCGGCGTTTTTTCGTCAGTTCGGCGGCAAGCAGGAGTTCCTCCGCCTGGTGACTAGTGAATCGCTCGTCGAAGAAGACGACGCGCACGCCGGTCGCTCGGCCGAGCCACTCGCCGAATCGCCGCGCTTCCCGCGACTTCTGGCTTTCCCGGCCGTCGAGATGGACGGGCAGGCCCACGACCCAAAGGGCGATGTCTTCCTCGGCCGCCAGTTGCTCGAACCTCCGCGCGTCGAGTTCCGGCGTGCGGCGGGTGTAGTTTTCCAAGGGGCTGGCGAAGCGTTGCTCGGGGTCGGAAATGGCCACGCCGATCCGCACGGCGCCGTAATCGACGCCGGCAATCCGGCCGGGCGGCTTTTCTCGCGAAGCAGTGTCGCACATCAAGAACCAAGATGCCTTCCCCGGCCGCCGCTGTCAACTCGCCGGCTTCCCGCCCGGCGGCTTGCACCTGCGATGGGGGGGCGGTATGCTAGGGAATCGCGGTTGCGGTGGGCGAAAAATCGCTCGTCCTCGCTCGTGTCGCCGGCCTTGGCCATGAACATTGACCAAATCCTCGACGCCTTCCGGCGTTGCCATGTCGCCTGCATTTTGATCGGCGGCGTCAATTTCATGCTGCGGCATGAGCCGGTTCTGACATTCGACGTTGACCTCTGGATCGAGGACGCCCCGGAGAACTGCGATCGGTGCGAAAAGGCCTTGGCGGCACTCGACGCCCAATGGGGCGAGTCGGAAGGCGATTGGGGGCCCGTCGCTTCCAAACCGCCCGGCTGGCTGCGGCGGCAGGGAATTTTTTGCCTTGCTTCTCCCGTCGGCGCAATCGACGTGTTCCGGTCCGTCGCTGGGCTCGATTCCTGGGCGGATTGCCGCGCCCGGGCACAAGTGCTGCGAACCAGCGGCCAGATCGAATACGTCAGCCTTTCCGACGCGGACATGCTCCGCTGCCAACTCGCTTTGCCGGCGGCGAATGCTGGGCTTTGTCGGGAAGCCGAATACCAGCCCGAAGCGCCAGCGAGGGCAGCGCCGTCCCAGCGTCCCTCGCTGGCGCTTCGGGCTGGCATAGTCCCCGGTAGGCCCGATTTTTCGACAAAGCCCGGCCCGGTCGATGACGACTTGAAGCGTCGCGAGGAGCGAAAACGCGAGCTGTGCTGGGATCCCGCGGAGCGTTGGCGCGCACTCCAGGCGACGATCACCTGGGCCGAGGCCCAGGCCGCCGTCCCGCGGAACACGCCGCAACGCTGCCTGGAATTGCAGCGGGCGAAACTGGCGGCGAAGGAAATGTGAGGATTCTCGCGCGAACTCAGCGGCGCAGGCCGGCTTCCGCCGCGGGGATCGGCTGCCGCTGCCGCGGGGAAATAAAATACCCGTGCTGGAAGAACCGCAACGTGTATTCCTGCACCTTCGCGTCGTCGGGAAGGAAGTGGTGGAATACGGGGACCAGCGCGAAGTCGGCGGCCCCGGCCAGCCGCGTCGTCTCGACGCTGATAATGCCGTCGTTGTCGCCCAGCAGCAGGGCGTTAAAGCCGCAGCGGTTTCCCTTGCCGCCGGCGATGATGCCGAAGGGGAAGTCGGGCGTGGCCAGCTTTCCCTCCAATTCCCGCCAATCCAAGCCCAACTCGATGCCCGGCGGGCCGGCGACCGCGGCAAACACGCCGGTGAACGCCGCCGCCTGGGCCATCGCCGAGCCGTGGTTGGGCGGGCCGAGCATGACGAACCGCTTGATGCGGCGATCCGGCCGCCGCCCCGCCGCCGGATCGGTCGCGTCGGCCAGGTAATGGCGAATGACGATGTTGCCCAGGCTGTGGCCGACGAAGTTGATCTCCTCGATGCCGTCGAGATGGTCGAGGATGTGTTTGAGCGCCCTGGCGTGGGCGGCGACGTCGCGCTGCGTGCTCGGATAGCTTACGTTGAACGCTGCATAGCCGCCGCGATCGTGAAGATACGCGGCCAGCGGCGCCATTTTTGCCCGCGAACAGGCCATGCCGTGCAGGAGGACGACCGCCTTGCCTTTCATCGGCGGGAGGCGCTGCCGGCGTTGGATTCGGTTCAGAACGTCCAGGCAGTGCTCGTAGGAGCCGAAGGCGTGTTGGACGTTGTCGCCGTCCAAGAGGCGGCATTGGCCAATTGCCGAGTTCCGCTGGATGCGCCACTGGTGAAAAAACAGTTCATCGCCCCAGAACTGCAATCCGCCCATGGTGGGAATGGGAAACGATCCGGGCAGGCCGGCGGCGGGATCGGCGGCAGGCGACGGCGCAGGCGCGAAGATCGCCGCCGGGAGCAGGACGCGGAAGATCAATCGCCGCACGAGGCTGTGCACAAGCCGGTCCCCGGGTTTTTGGGCAGTGTTTCGGCGGCGCCCTTGGAAGGAGCGCCGCCCGCTCTCTCAGGCGTGGCAAAAAGGGGAATACAACGCCACGCGGCGGATCCGGCGCGCAAGCGCGCATTGACATGACGACGGAGGATTGTATGTCCCGCCAACCGCCCAGTCCAGGGCGTTGCCCTGGAAAACAGGGCAAACTGGAGACCTTTGCTCGGCGGGAAGCCGGCTGCGGCCGATCGCTGGCGCGCTGCGGCGGAATGTCCGACCGCGTGAAGACGCAACGGACGAGAAGCGGGGAAGCAACGAACATGGCTGCGCCAGCGCGGCCATGTTCGTCGTGTTCTGCTTCCTTCGCGGAATCTCCGCTGCCGCCGTATGCCGCGCGGCGCGACTGTGGCCGACTACTTGCAGCAGCAGGACTTCTTGGCCATCTTTTTCTTGGTCGTCTTCTTCGCTGGCTTCTTCGCCGCCTTCTTTACCGTCTTCTTCGCCATTGTGGGCCTCCATCCAAAAAGAATTCATCCTCAGCCCCTTTCAACAACCAGTCCCTGTGACGGGCTGCGAAGGGTTCTCTGTAGTTGTAATCATTTTCGAAAACTTTGCAACGCCAGTTTACGGCCGGCTCGCCGGCCGAAAGGGCGGACCCCCATGAACGGCGACGCAAAACCGCTTCACTGCCAGCGACCGCGGCCGCTGTAGAACTTTAACATCGTGAAGCTCTGAAAGGCCAAGTAGCCGAACATGAAGGCGACGAAATAACTGTTCCACTGCGTCAGTCCGAGGACGGCCATTGCCGCGGCGGTCCACAGCGACAACCGCAGCGACAGCCGCACGCCGTCGCCAGCGCGGATTGCCAAGCACGCTTCCCGCGAGATTTGCCCGCCGTCCAAGGGATAGATCGGCAACAGGTTGACCAGTCCCCAGGTGACGCTGATAAAGAGCAGCGCATCGACAAACTCGCCCAGCAGGGGAGATTGCTCGAAGGTTGGGGAAAACAGCCGGATGCCGTAGGGCGGGCCGAATTCGGGGATGGCGGGCCGCCCGACGGCCGCCAGGATGCCGCAAACGACCGCGGCGAGGAGGAATCCGGCCGCGGGTCCGGCGAGCGAAATGAGGATTTGCTCGAAGGCATACAGGCGGGGGACGAACTGTCCGCTCCCCCGATCCGAAGTCACACCGCCCAAGCCGTGCAGGGTGATCGCCGGCCGCAGGCCGTACGCCCGCATGACCAGGGCGTGCCCCAGTTCATGGACGAGAATGGCGACGAAGACGGCCGCGATCCACGCCAGCAACGATTGAAGGTTCTCGCTGTTGGAGCCGAGAAACAGGGTCGCCAGCCAAAAAAACGGGTGGACCCGCACGGGGAAGCCGAAAAGGACGAAATGGATTTCGCCGCGGCCAGGCGGCGGCTCGTTGAGGAACATGGATTCTTCCCCATTCTGCGCCATGCGCTACTTCGAGGGAATCGTAACCGTCGGGCCGGTCTGATGATAGGGGGAACCGGCTCGATACAGGCGGATTCGTTGGCGAAGGTCGTTGGCAAGGCTCGTCTTTTGCTGGCGGACCGCCAGCTCCAGCGATCGCTGGGCGATGGCCGCCGCTTCGTCGAAACGTCCTGTCTCCGCCAGAGAGGCTGCCACGGTGTCGAGGATCGCCGGCTCGCGGCCGCCGGTGAGGCGGCCGGCGCGATCGGCCAACTCGAATGCCTCTTGCCCATTCCGGATCACGACGCTTGGAGCCGTCGCCAGCACCCAGGCTGTCGCGTTCAGCACGGGGACGTTGTTCGGCTGGAGGCGAAGGCATTCGCGCCAAGCGTTCAAAGCGTCGGCGACCTTTCCCTCTTGCAGCAGCGCCACGCCGAGGCCTTCTCGCGACTTGGCGTTGGCGGGATCGATCCGCGCCAGTTCCCGCCATTCCGCCTCGGCCTCGGCCTGCCTGCCCTGTTGCAGCAAGGCCAAGGCGAGGGCGTGATGAATGTTCGTCAGCAGCGGGTTGATCTTCAAGGCGGCGCGGTAATGGGCGATCGCCGCGTCGATTTGCCCCTTGCGCAGTTGTTGATTGTCTCCACGATGGGACTAAAACCCTCGCCGTCAGGCGAATCCTTTAGGTTCTTCATTCGGGTTGTTAGAATGGTTCGGTATGGAAAACTACCGAAGCGGTCCGCATTCCCGATATGATCTGAAATACCACTTCGTATGGATTACCAAATACCGCAAACCGGTGCTGGTGGGCGAGGTTGGCTTGCGTCTACGTGAGTTGGTGCGGGAAGTATGTCGGACGAACGAGATTGAAATCTTGCAGGGGGCCGTATCAAGGGACCATGTACACCTTCTGCTGTCGTGTCCGCCGAACCTGTCGCCCAGCAAGATCATGCAGTACATAAAGGGCAAGAGTTCGCGCAAGCTGATGATGGAGTTCAAGCACATCCAGAAGCAGTTCTGGGGGCGGCACCTGTGGGCGCGAGGATACTTCGCGGCGAGCAGCGGAAATGTGACCGACGAGGTAATCATGGAGTACCTGAAACAACAAGACGGCACCGAGCCGGATGACGGCGGCGACAATTTTCAACTCACTAAATCGTGAGCGAAGGACTTCAGTCCGAGCCACGATTTGCATCGAACCTACCGGCTTCCAGCCGGTAGTCATTCAGTTGCGAGGTTGGCGTGGACTTCGGCGAGTTGCGGGTTGATTTTCAGGGCCTGCTCGTACACGGCGACGGCCGCGGCGGATTTTCCTTCGGCGGCCAGGACATTGGCCAGGTTGCAACAGGCTTCGAGATAACGGGGATCAACCTTCAGGGCTTGCTGAAAGTGCTCCGCAGCCTCGTCGTTGCGGCCCTGCTTGCCCAGAACCACGCCGAGGTTGTTGTGCGCCCGGGCGTTGTCGCCGATGCAGGCCAGAACATGGGTCCAGAATGTCTCCGAGTCGCGCCAGTGGCTTGTCTGCCTCCAGGCGCACATCCCCAGGAGACAAAGCGCGGCGGCGACGGCCAATCCGCAGACCAACTCGCGCCCCGGCCACGATCTGGTCAGGTCGCGACATCCCCATGTCACGGCAAGGACCAGGCCGATTTGCGGCAGGTACGTGTAGCGGTCGGCCATCGCCTGATCTCCCACCT
Source organism: uncultured Planctomycetia bacterium (assembly GCA_963791075.1). Lineage (GTDB taxonomy): Bacteria > Planctomycetota > Planctomycetia > Pirellulales > Thermoguttaceae > CAWBRF01. Next base: position 74,012 of record CAWBRF010000029.1, on the reverse strand, counting down.
GCACCAGTCCGATCACCGGCACGAGCATTCCCAGATACCAAAGCCAGCCGACGAGGAAATACGGGCATTGCCGCCTCCAGCGGACTGCCGCGGCGGTGACGCCTGTCAAAACGACGGCCGCGGCCGCGAATTTCCACAGCGGCAGGTTCGATCCCGGGTGGGGATAGAGGACGGCCAAATTGACCGGAAAAATAAATTGAACCAGATAATCGCCGTAGGAGGCGACGGCGTTGGCGATCCGCGTCCACAGCGGAATTGCCGCGATCGGCGCGATGCCTCCTCGCTGGGCCAACAGCGTGACCGCGCAGGACGCCGCCGCCAACGCCATCCAGGGGATCTTCTCCACCACGAGCCGTCGGGACAGCGGCGTGCCGATGTCGCTTCCATGACCCGCAACGAGGCGATCAAACCGCCCAAGCGGCCAATAGTCCAGCAAGAGCAATACCCCGGGCAGAGTCACCAGCATCGGCTTGGACATCAGGCCGCAGACAAACCACAAGGCGACCCACGTCCATTTCGCCGCCGAGAACGGCGCCTTGGCGTAGCGGACATAGGCGTTGAGCGTGAGCATGAAGAACACGCCGCTGAGGACATCTTTGCGCTCCGCCGCCCAAGCCACCGATTCCACCCGCAGTGGGTGGATGCAGAAGATCGCCGCGGCGATCGCGCTGGGCCAGAAGTCGCCGCTGGGCGCAAAATCGCGAGGAAAAGGAGCATCGCCGCCAGCGCGTGGAGGAGGACGCTGGTCAGGTGGTGTCCGCCCGGCCGCAGATCGTAGAACTGGCAATCGAGCATGTGGGAAATCCACGTCAGCGGGTGCCAATTGTCGGCGTACACGTGCGTGAACGCCCAGGCGAGTCCCTCCAGGCTCAGGCCACGGCTGACTTGCGGATTTTCGTAGATGTATTCCTTGTCGTCGAAGTTGATGAAACCGTGATTGATTGTCTGCCCGAAGACCAACAGCGAGGCGATCAAGAGGAGGCAGCAGACGACGAGATTGCCCCGCCGGGTGCGAGGCGCGGGCGAAGCAGGGGCGGGGAGTTTGGAAGCACCGATTTTGCGGCGTTTGCCCATGGGCGCCCTAATTTGGCGGCAGCGAGAGAATGCCGCATTAGATTGTATTGCGGCCACGGAGGCAATGCCGCCGCCGCCAGACGAGTCCGCAAAGCGTCGCGACCGCGGCCAGGGCCCAAGACGCCGGCTCCGGCACGGCCGCGGCGGGGGAGGAAGAAACTCCCGCGGCGGGCGAGGAGTCGGAGGGGCTTCCGGCCGTCAGCGCGGAATCGGAAGGGTTCGGGGCGGTCAACAGGCCGAGATCGGCCAACGAGGTCGTCGTGACGGCGGGGAGTGTCTGCGTTGGCTGCAAGGCCAGCAGGCCCGAAGCGTCCGGCGACCCCGCTCCCAACAACGCGCCGAGGCCTGCGCCGGAGCCCAGGACCAGCCTGCCGCCGCCGCTGATCGTGACGAAGCCGCTGGAGGCGAGGGAATCGTCCGCGGCGATGGTGAGCGTCCCGCTGGCGATGGTCGTGCCGCCTGTGTAGCTGTTGCTGCCGGAGAGGGTCAAGTCGCCGTTGCCAATCTCAACCACGGAGGCGCCGTTGCCGCTGAGATTGCCCGAGTAGGTTGTGGTTCCATTGTTGCCGCCGACGGTGAGCGTGAGGGAATGGCTGAGGTGGAGATTGCCTGGGCCCTGAATGCCGCCGAGAACGACGGCCTTGAGCGTGCCGAGGCTCAACGCGCCGCTGCCGCTGGTGTCCAAGGTGCTGTCCTGGAGGGAAGCCGAATTGGTCAGTCGCAGCGTGCCGCCGGCGATCAGCGTCGTCCCGGAAAAGGTATTCGTGGAAATGCTCCACTCGCCCGATCCGGTCACGACGAGGGATCCGCCGTTGCCCGTCAGCATGCCGGCGAAGGTGGTCATCGCGCCGTTGTCGCCGACGGTCAGCGTCTGTCCGCTGGGAATGGCGACTGTCCCGCCGCCGGTCAACCCGCCGAGTGTTGCGCTGAGTCCATTGAGGTTGAGCGCGCCGCCGTTGAGATCGACAAAACTATCCTGCAGGGCCAGTGAGTTGGCGACGACAAGCGTGCCGCTGTTGACCAGGGTGGTTCCCGTGTAGGTGTTGTTGCCGCCGAGGGTCAGCGCGCCATTGCCGTTCATCGTAAGGCTGCCGGCGCCGCCCGGGGAGCCGGCGGCAACGCCGCTTAGCAGTCCGGCGAAGGTCGCCTCTTGCGTGTAGTCGCTGATGTTTCCGGAGATCACCGTCGAGCCGTTGCCGCCGATCGTCAAGGAACTGATGTGCATGTCCACTGGTCCGCTGACCGTGAGGACCTTGCCGGCGGCTACCGTCCATGTTTGGGTTGCGCCGAGCGTCAGCGGCGAACTGATCGTCATCGATTCGCCCGCAACGATGCCGCCGCTGGTGAGGGTCAACGACCCGCCGGAAAAACTGTACCCGACGGCGCCGGGGTTGATCGTCAGGCTGTTGGCGCTGAGGTTGTTGTCCAGGCTGATGGGTCCCGCGGCGGGCGTGTTGAAGACGGCCGCCGTTTCGCCGTTGATCCAGGCCGTGGGCGACCCGTTCTGGCTGACGCCGAGGCTGCTGGCGACGGTCCAACTGCTGTTGCCCGGCGCGGCCGACCACGAGGTCCCGCCCGACCCCGACCACGTCGCGCTGACCAGCGGCCCGTTGAACCACGCCGGACCCGTTAAGGCATACACCTCGTGAGTGAAATCATAGACGCCGTTGGATCCGGAGATGGTGTAGGTGGTGGCGTTCGCGAGCGTGGCGTAGCTGATCTCGCCGTAGCCGCTGTTTCCCCAGCCGGTTCCCCAGCTATTCTTTACGATGTAGTATCCGCCGCCGGGCGCGGTGGAATTGTCCTGCCAACCAATAATCACCGCCGCGTGGCTGTCGCCGCTTTCCGACGTGTCCGAAGGATACCAGTCATTGTCGGCGAGCAGCGTGACGATCAAGGGGCCGTATGCAAGCAAGTCCGCCTTGACGCTCGCATTCGCTGGGTTCGTCAACTGGGTGAAGTACCCGCCGAGCACGGCCGTGCGATCCTGCCACCCCGGGGCCAAGGCCGTGTTCGGCGTCCAGCCCGCCGGCGCACTTGACGCCGTGTAGGGCAACTCCGCCGCCGAAAGGATGCCGGGCGTGGTCGTCCACGAAGTGGTTGCCCCGGCGTACGTCAGCGGCATGGTCACATAGCCGCCCTGCGACAGGCTCCCGCCGATGCCCCCGTAATTCATATCGATCATGTACTGCTCCGACAAGTAGGGCTGATACGTCGGATCATCGCGGGTGATCTTCAACATGCACTCCATCACCCCCGCCGACGCGAACGCCCAACACGTATTCACCTGGCCCTGATTAACGATCGGCGTGGTGAAGTTCATCCCGTTGACGTTCGCCCAACTGAAGCTGGAGTCGGAGACGCTGAACTGGCCGTAAACAGGGGCACTCCCAAGCAACGAAAACGCCATCGCGATCGCTACCAGAAACCCAGAGAGCGATCGCCGGCAGATGGCGAAGCGAGCGCGCACGTTCATTCTGTCCCGAGGGTTGCCGCCGATTCCTATGCGCATTGGGGAACGTCTCGCCGAGAGCCGCCGCGATTGCCGGGTGACAAGTTGTGGGCGCCGGCTCCATTATACCCACAGCGCCGCCCGGCAACAAAACAACGTCCCTCTTTCCTCCCACGGCCCCCGGATAAAGTGGGCTTAGAGATGCGAAATCTCGCCAGAATGGCCGAAGACTGCCCAGAGCCCCCTATTTTGGCTCTCCCGTTTCCCCTCCTGTCTTTGTCGCGATCTCTTTCCTCGTCGCTGATGCCCAATCCCCGATCGCAGCGACAATAAACGTTGCCGCCCGCCCCGCGGCGCCGGGCTGCCCGACCTTCTCCCGCAATAACTCCAACTCCGCCACCCTCGCCCGCCGCTTCCCCTCATCGGTCAGCCACTCGATCACCTGGGCGGCGATCTCCGCCGACCGGTCTTCCCAGGTCAAATGCTCGGGGAACAGGACGTTTTCATTTGCCGCCGATTCGCCGTCCTGCGGCTTATGAAAGTAATCCGCCAGGAGGTTCACCAACGTGATGTACTTCGACTTGCGAAAAAACCCCTGCACAAAATACGCCGGGCGGCTGATCCAGTACAAAATCACCGTCGGCACGGCGTAGTGCAGCAACTCCAGCGAAACCGAGCCCGAACAGGCCATCGCGCAGGCCGCCGCGCTCATCAACTCCGGCGTCTTGCCCACGTAAATCTCCAGCGGCAGCCTTGTCCCCGCCCGGCGCGCCAATTCATGCTTTTCCACGATCTCCCGCGACAGTTCCGCGTGCCTTTCCCGCAGCGCCCCGACGGCGAACCGCACGCCGGGAACCGCCGCGCGAATCCGCTCCGCGGCGGCGAGGAACCACCGCAAATTGTGGACGATCTCCTGGGTCCGCGACCCCGGCAGGATCAGCGCCATAGGCCCTTCTCCCCGCCGTTGCGCAAGGAACGATTCGTCCAGCGGCAGCCGCCGCACCTCGTCGAAAAACGGATGCCCGACGTAGGTCGCCTTGCACCCCCGCTGCCGCAGCCACGCCTCTTCAAACGGCAGACTGCACAAGGCGTGATCGACCAACCGCCGCATCTTCTCCACCCGCCACGTCGCCCAGGCCCAAATCTGCGGCGGCGTGTAATAGTAGACAGGGATCGCGTGCGCCTTCGCCCGCCGGGCAATCCACCAGTTGAAGCCCGGATAGTCGATCAGCACCACGGCATCCGGCCGATGATGGCGAAAATAGCGGTCCGCCCGGCTCGCCAGGTCCCAGAACTTGTGCAGGTTCACCAGCACGCGGGCGAACCACATCACCGCCAGGGCCGTCAGATCGGCGTGCAATTCGCAGCCGGCCGCGGCCATATTCGGCCCGCCATAGCCGACCGCCTTCAGCGTCGGGCATTTTTCCCGCAGTTGCCGGATAAGATTGGCCCCGTGGATGTCTCCGCTCGGCTCGCCCGCGGAAAAGAAGATGGTCGGACCTGTTCTCATCGCCGAAGTATCGCAGATTCTCCCTAGGGCCGGAAGGCGGAAGGATGAAGGCGGAAGGATGAAGGGCCTTCGGTTTTCATCCTTCATCCTTCATCCTTCATCCTTCATCCTTCCGCCCTCGTCCCTCTATTTTCTTGACGCCATCACTGCTAGCAAGAAAAAACCTCCGCATTTCAGACAGCTAGCAGTGCAAGCAAGGAGAATTTTTCAGAAATCGCCCCTCCCGCGATGCCTGCAAGAAAAACCCCGAGTATTTTTTCGTCCTTTCGCCTTCCTCCTTCCCTTATTTTCCGCCATGCTTTATCCTTCATTGTTGCGGCCGGTGCGTGCGGCGAGGGATCAAGGATTGGGGGGATTCGACTCGTTCGCGCCCCCCGATCGGTCCGCACAACGCCGTGGTTGCCCGCCTTTGCAAAATTGCGACTCCCGAATGGGCCAAAAAACGCGGCAAACTGCTGATCTTTCCCCGGAAAACGCGAATCCCCAGTCCCAAATCCCCTTTTCACGCCTCATGCCCACCTTCGAAGGCCACCTCCTGGTTGCGTCGCCCGGGCTGCTGGACCCGAATTTCGCCCACTCGGTGGTCCTCCTCATCGAGCACAACGAGCAAGGGGCCTTGGGCGTGATCATCAATCGTCCCACCGGCAAGACGGTCCGCGAATTATGGCGGGAAGTCAGCCAAACGCCCTGCGATTGCCGCCGGCCGGTCCACCTTGGCGGGCCGGTTTCCGGTCCGCTGATGGCCTTGCACACCACGCCCGAGCTGGCGGAGATCGAAGTCGTCGCCGGCCTCTATTTTGCCGCGAAAAAGCAGCATCTCGACGCGCTCGTCCAGCACGATGCGCACGTGGAAAACCCCGCGGGAATCGACCATCGGCCGTTCAAGATTTTCATCGGCCACGCCGGCTGGGGCCCCGGCCAATTGGAAGCCGAGCTTGAGCAAGGGGCCTGGCAGACGTTGCCGGCCGCGCGGGACCTCATTTTCCACCCCGCCGCCGATCTTTGGGAGCGGATTTCCGCCTCGATCGCCTCGCCCCTGGCCGATCTCCTGAGAATTAAGCACATTCCCAGCGATCCACAGGCAAACTGAAAGCGGATTGGGGATGGCCGGGCAGACGCCGCACGAGTTGCCGCGCTGCGCCGCGGAGGGCGACGGCGGAAAGGAAAAGACGGCCAAAAGCAGGCCAAAAAACCGCGGAAATCCGCGATTTTCCCCCCTCTGCCCGCTTCGCCCCTGAGGGCTTTTGCGCCATCCCCTGCCTTGGTCCGCGTTGAACCGCAGCCAGTTCCTCGATCTTTGTCTTCTTGCCTGTTTTCGCCCCTTCCTCGCCTCTTAGTTTCCGCCCAGGGCGATCTCTTGCGACGCCCTGGCCGTTTTTTTGCCCCCTGCCTCCCCCCTCAAAACACCGGTTTTCCGGCGTTTTCCCGGGTTGGTGGGCCTGTTTCGCCATCCCGGTCCGAAAACAGTTCCTCAATCCTTCCCCAAGGGGGATGTACTGTCGTTCACTCTCCGACGATGTTCAGTAGTCGTACATCCGTACAGGTATCGGCGTCGTTTCCCCCCCTCTGGAGAGTTTTTTCGCCATGGCATCGCCAAAGGCGGGTTATGCTTCCCCAGAGCTTCCCCAAATGTTCACCAGATTGGTAAAATATCCCACTAATTCGTTGACGCGTTTTCGACTTGATGGCAGAATCAGCTTATGACGTTTACGGAAAGACTTCCTGGAAAGCAGAGGAGACCGGCGGGGTGGTGTTCTTTCGGTAATTCCGTCTGTGCGTCCTACAAAGTTCTTGACACCGTAGCGGGCTTTGGTATCCTAGAGGTTGTGGAGTGGCGCTAGTCAACGGTTCGGGCCGGCTTTTCTGCCATGTCAGCAGGCTATAGCAGCCAATCCCAGTCGTCGCGAGATTTCTAAGTTTACTCAAAGTTTCAGGGAGTGGGGGAATGAAAACGGCAATGCTTAAGTTCTGCGGATTTTTAGTTGTAGTTGCGGTCGTCGGCCTGATCGCCAGCCCAAGCGCACGCACCAAACGACGCTCACGGTGACGATTGTTGCCCTTTCCGAAATGGGGAACGGTAAATTGAGATAAAGGGGTAGAGTAATGGCCTCCTCTAACGCGTGAGGAGGTTAAGATGTTTGAGGAAGAACGAAGAGACATTAGAGAAGAGAAGGCGATGGCAAGCATCCCCGAGGGGATGCTTGAGCTAGCAGTGCTAGCAGAGAATGCTCAAGTTCCCGCTGAGGGTTCTCCGCTGCCTCCGGCTCAAGGAGCCGAAGGTGGCTCGCCAGGGATCGAGCGGCGGTCCGCGGCCCCAATCTCGGCGGACGAAGTGGCGGCCGAAACTGCTTCCGAAGAAGCGATGTTCCCCGAGGAGCCCTTTGAGGAATCGCTCCACAAGCCGCGGTTGATTGGAACCGGCAAAGCCAAGGGGCGGCGGCTGGTCAAACCCAAGGAACCGTCGCAGCCGTCCATGACGCCCGAGCAACGGCTGTTGATCCTCGACACCTGGCAGCGGAGCGGTCTGCCCGCTGGAGACTTCGCTGTCCTGGTAGGCATATCGAAGCACACGCTTTACGCTTGGAAGAAGCGGTTCGATGAACAAGGACCGGGCGGGTTGATGGACCCGCCGCGGCGCGGCCTCAAGGGGAGCCGCATGCCGGAACTCACCAAGCGGACGATTCTCATGCTCAAGCAGTCGAATCCCGCCTGGGGCTGCCAGCGGATCAGCGACATGCTCCTCCGCGGGCCGGCGCTGCCGGCGTCTCCGACGGCCGTGGCGCGGGTGCTGCACGAAGCGGGTTACCAGATGGAGGAGGTGACGACCCGTCCGCATCCAGACAAGCAGCGGCAGTTCGAGCGGGCCACGCCCAATCAGCTTTGGCAGACCGACCTGTTCACCTTTGTGCTAAAACGGCAGAATCGCCGCGTGTACATGGTGGCTTTCATGGACGACCACAGCCGGTTCATCACCGGCTTCGGACTGCATGCGAGCCAATCGACGGCGATGGTCCTGGAGGTTGTACGGGCGGCGATCGTCGCCTACGGCGCCCCGCAGGAGATGCTTACCGACAACGGCAGCCAGTATGTCACCTGGCGGGGCACGAGCGCTTTCCATCGTGAAATGGATCAGCGGGGGATCAAGCACATCGTGGCCAAACCGCAACGGCCGCAGACCCTTGGCAAAATCGAGCGTTTCTGGGGATCATTATGGCGGGAGTGCATTGAAACGGCGGTGTTCCTCGACCTGGAGGATGCCCGCCGCCGAATCGGGCACTTCATCGACTACTACAACTTCCAGCGTCCGCACCAGGGGATTGACGGCCTGGTGCCGGCGGACCGCTTCTTTGGCGCTGCTTCCGAAGTGTTGGCCACGCTGCGGAAACGCGTGGCGGCCAATGCCTTGGAACTGGCCCGCAACGGCGTTCCCAAAGCGCCGTTCTACGTCACTGGCCGGATCGGCGAACGGGCTTTCAGCGTTCATGCTGAAGGCGAACGGATGATCTTGAAGCGTGAAGGGGAAGAACGCACGGAGGTGGATCTCGCAGGGCCCGGCGCTGCGGAGGTGCCGCTGATCGACGGCGCCGATGACTACAGGGCTGCGGAGATGCCGCTGCCTGTCTGTCCCGATGGCTCGCCGTACAACGACTTGCCGCCGGAGGAGGAGGAAATGCCTGGTGCATCGCCCTTGGATGACGGTTTGCGTCGGCTGGAAGGGATGTTGGAGGAAGGTTGTGAGACACAAGCTGTTGGCCACGGAGGGACACCATGAACGGGACAACGATTCCGGTTGCTGGCGTGACCAAGCCAGCGGAGACCTTGCTGAGGCAGGTCATCGTGGTGAAGAGCCCGTTGCGAGGACGGCCTCCCACGCCGCGGCAATCCGTCAGTCGCGAGGCCCAGCGTATTGCGGCGGCCCTCTTGGAGGTGTTGGCTGGCGTTCGCACGCCGACGGACGCTGCCGCCGCGCTGAACATCAGCATAGCACGATACTACCTCTGGGAAAAACGGGCATTGGAGGGCTTCGTATCGGCCTGCGAGCCGCGGCCGCCGGGGGAGTATGCCAATCATCAACACGAGATGGCGATCCTTCGGAAGGAGGTTGTTCGGTTGCGGCAGGACTGCACGCGGCAACAGGGCTGGTGCGAGCTTCGCAGCGGACGATCGGCTTAGCGCCGCCTCCGCAACTCGCCCAGAAATCTGGCAAGAAGGCCACGGGAAAGGCTGGCGTCCACGCCACCGGAAAGCTGAAACGCAAGCGGCGGCCTATGGCGCGGGCGCTGAAGGCAGCGGCGGAGCTGCGGGCCAGTCCCGCCACGGGGGAGCCACCGGCAGTTTCGTCTTCAGCGATCCCGGCAGAAGTGGTACAACGGACTGACTCAAGTGACCTGTCACAACCGGCCTCGCCGGCGACAGCCGCCGCAGCCATGTCGGAAACGTGATTCATGGAGGAGAAAATGCCATGACCCGACGAGGACGCAAACCGACCGGCGCACAGTTGGTGGAGCATTTGGAGGGCTCGGATCGAGCCAAGATTCGTCTGAAAGCGATCCTGGAGACCATCTCCGGGCAGCAAACGATTCCCGACGTTTGCGAGGAACTGGGAATTCAGGAGTCGATGTTCCATCGCGTACGCTCTGAGGTGCTCCAGACGGCCCTAAACCGTCTGGAGCCGCGTCCTCTCGGGCGGCCCGCTTACACGCCGTCGCCCGAAGATCTGCGTATGAAGGAATTGGACGAAGAGAACCAGAACCTCCACACCCAACTTCAGGCGTCCGAGATTCGCCGGGAACTTGCCGAAACGCTCCCGCGGCTGTGTCGGCCGGCCGATGGGCCGGGGAAAAAAACGACTCACAACAGCCGACCACGCAAGAAACGCTGAAAGTAAGACAACCTCGACAGTCACGACCCATGAACCCTGGCGTCACCCAACCCTTGAACCGCGGCTGGCTGCTCCAGCGGCAGCAACGCACGCACGAGAGAGCCGTCCGTCGCCGCGTGGTGGCCTTCGACCGTTGGGCCCGACAGCGCGGTTTACGGCATAAAGACGCCGCTCAGCAACTTGGCGTCGTTCCAGGCACGTTGTTCCGCTGGCAGCGGCGATGGCGCGACGATCGACTTGCAGCTCGACCCCTGGGCCGCCGCTGTCGGCGTAGCGATCCTGAAGTGCGCAACGGCGCCATTCATCTGATGGAAGGCGTCGGTCCCCAGGTCAGTGTGGCCACCGTGCGCGCCGCCTATCCGACGATGGCTCGCGGCGAGGTGAAGAACCTCCTGGCCCGTTACCGACGAATCTGGCGGAAAGAACATCGACGGCTGCTCCACGTCCTCCATTGGAGCCGCCCGGGCGCAGTCTGGGCGATGGACCACACCGAACCTCTCTGCCGCGTCGATGGCCTGTACCGCTACGTCCTAAACATCCGCGACCTGGCCAGCGGCATGCAACTCGCCTGGCTGCCTATGGAAGACGAATCGGCCCTGCTTGCCGACTACGCACTGGAAGCCCTGTTTCATCATTACGGGCCGCCTCTGGTACTCAAATCCGACAACGGCTCGCCTTTTATCGCCGAGGATACACTCAAACTGCTGAACCGATGGAACGTCGTCCCCCTCTTCTCACCGCCCCTCACGCCGCAGTATAATGGGAGTCTGGAGGCCAGCAACGGCGTCATGAAGGTCTGTGCCGACCATCAGGCGGCCCGTCAGGGGCGGCTTGGGCATTGGACCTGCGACGATCTGGAGGTCGCCCAATGGCTCGCCAATCATGTCTTTCGGCCTTGGGGCGAACACGGCCCGACTCGGCGCGAGGTCTGGGAACAGCGGCTGCCGATCAGCGCCGACGAGCGAGCGGCCTTCGGCCGCACACTCGCCGGCCACCGCGAAGCGGTCCGCATCGCGGACAAGATTCCCTTGGAAGCAACCCTGGGCCGAGCGGCCCAGGCCAAAGTCGATCGTGTGGCTATCCGCCGCGCTCTCGTCGAGTGCGGCATCCTTACTTTCACCCGGAGGTCAATTACTCCACCAGTTACGGCTCAATTTGCTTACAAAATTTCGTAGAGAGCACAGCGGCCGGACGAGTCAAATCGCCCGGCCGCGGTCTTTTTGGAGGGATGAAAGAAGGGGATTGGGGATTAGAGAGACGTGGCTGAGTCCGTCTGCCGGTCCTTCATCCTTTCGTCCCGGTGCGATATAATCATTGCCGAAACTTCGGAGCGGCGGCTTGCGGCGATTTCCCTCATTCCGACCCTCTCCCAAAGGGAGAGGGGGACGATTCGTTGCCCGCTCCAACCCCTAATCCCCAATCCCTAATCCCCAATCCCTAATCCTTTATGACTCGCGCTCTGGAAGCGGCCGAGCAGGTGTTGGCCGGACGAACGTTGGATCGCCGCGACGCGCTGGACTTGTTGCAGTCCGGCGACGAGGAGATTTTGGATGTATTGGCTGCGGCGTATCGCGTCCGCCATCGCTGGTTCGGCAACAAGGTCGCCTTGAACTCGTTGGTGAACGCCAAGTGCGGCGGGTGCAGTGAGGACTGCGGATATTGTTCGCAATCGAAGGCGTCGACCGCAAAGATCGCCGCGTACAGCTTGCTGGGAGAAGAGGAACTGCTGGCCGGGGCGCGGTTGGCGCGGCAGCGGCACGCGAAGACGTATTGCATCGCGACCTCCGGCCGGCGGCCGACGAACGGCGAGTTCCAGCGGATTCTCGACGCCGTGGAGCGGATCAAGGACGAATGCGCGTTGAAGATTTGCCTTTCGCCCGGGCTGCTGACGTTGGAGCAAGCCCGCGACGCCTGCGCCGCGGGCGTGGACCGGGTGAACCACAACCTCAACTCCAGCCGCCGCTTCTACGCGCGGATTTGCTCGACGCATTCCTACGACGATCGGCTGGCGACGCTGCGCGGTCCGCGCGGCGGGCATGGAAATCTGCTGCGGCGGCATCGTCGGCATGGGCGAGGAGGACGACGACGTGGTGGATCTGGCCATGGAATTGGGAGCGATGCAGGCCGAGGCCGTGCCGATCAATTTTTTTCAGCCCATCCTCGGCACGCCGCTGGCGGAGACGCATCGGCTGGACGCGCGCTATTGTCTGAAGGTCTTGGCGCTGTTTCGCCTCGCCGTGCCGCGATGCGAATTGCGGATCGCCGCCGGGCGGGAGATGCACTTCGGCGCGCTGCAACCGTTGGGGCTGTACGCGGCCAACTCGATCTTCGTCGGCGACTACTTGACCACCAAGGGCCAGCCGCCGGAAGAAGATTATCGGATGATCCGCGACATGGGTTTTGAAGTCTCGCTGGAGTGAGGCGATGAACGGCAAGTCGGACTTCGACGTGGCCGGATTGATCGAGTGCGCCCGTCGCGGCGACGCCGCCAGCCGCGAGCGGCTGTTCGGCCTCTGCCGCAGCTACTTGGGGTTTGTCGCGCGCGCGCAGATCGAGAGTCGGTTGCGGATGAAAGTTGACGCCTCGGACCTGGTGCAGGAGACGATGCTCGAGGCGCATCGCGACTTCGCGCGGTTTCGCGGCGGCACGGAGCAGGAATGGCTCGCCTGGCTGAAGCGGATTCTCGCGCGGAACGCGGCCGATTTTGTGCGGCGGTATTGCGGCACGGCGAAGCGTCGCGTCGGACGGGAAGTCGCTTTTCGCACTCCCGCCGACAGCAGCGGCGCGGGCGGAGTCCCCGAACCGGCCGCCGACACGCCCACGCCCAGTCAGGAGTTCCTGCGGATCGACGCCGAATTGCGGTGCCGGCGCCGCCTTGGCCGAGTTGCCGCCGGACTATCAGGAAGTGATTGTGCTGCGGAACTTGCAGCGGCTGTCGTTCCAGGAAGTGGCCGAGCGGATGGGCCGTTCCCGCCCGGCGGTGCAGATGCTGTGGATGCGCGCGGTGCGGAAGCTGGAAGAAGGGATTGGGGAGAGATGACAGAACCGGAAGTTGACGCCGACGCGCTGGAGCGGTTGGACCGCTACCTGGCCCAACTTCAGTCGGGCCAGCGGCCGGATCGGGAAGCGCCTTGCGCGCGACACCGGATCTGGCCTCGGCGATCCTCTGCCTGGAGTCCTTGGAGCGAATGGCCCCAGGGCCGGCGGACGACGCCGAGGAGGCCGACGAGCCGGGATTGCCGCGGGAGTTCGGCCCCTATGAACTGCTCGCGGAACTCGGCCGCGGCGGCATGGGCGTGGTCTACAAGGCGCGGCAGAAGGACCTCGACCGCACCGTGGCGCTGAAGATGATCCTCGCGAGCCATCTCGCCTCGCCGGAGCATGTCCGCCGCTTTCAGAGCGAGGCCCGCGCCGCCGCGCGGCTGCGGCATTCCCACATCGTGCCGATCCACGAGGTGGGGCAGCTTCATGGGCAACACTACTTCACGATGGAGCACATCGAGGGCGAGAGCCTCGCCGGACGGATCGCCCGGGGGCCGATCCACGTGCAGGTGGCCGTGCGGCTGGCGAGCGTGGTCGCCCGGGCGGTCGATCATCTCCATCGGCAAGGCGTCGTGCACCGCGACCTGAAGCCGTCGAACGTGCTCCTGGACCGCGAGGGCGAGCCCTACGTCGCCGATTTCGGCCTGGCGAAGATTTTTTTGCCGGGCGAGTTTGGAGGCGACGGCCACGGGCGTGATCGCCGGGACGCCGAGCTATATGGCCCCGGAGCAGGCGTCGGGCCGCGGCGTCGAGGTTGGCCCGGCGGTGGACGTCTACAGCCTGGGGGCGATCTTCTACGAGTTGCTCACCGGGGCGCCGCCCTTTCGCGAGGAGAGTCCGCTGGACACGCTGCTGGAGATCCTCCGTCGCGAGCCGACCCCGCCGCGGCAACTCGATTCGCGAATCCCTCGCGGGCTGGAATTGATCTGCATGAAGTGCCTTGCGAAAGCGCCGAGCAGCGATACGCCTCGGCGGCGGCGATGGCCGACGATCTCGATCGCTTCGCCCGGGGCGAGCCGCTCGAAGTGCGACCGCCGCGACTGAACCAACGGCTGGCCGCCTGGACGCGTCGGCAACCGGCGTTGGCCTGGCGGCTGGCGGCGTTGACGGTGTTTTACGTGGTCGAACTGGCCAACTACGCGATAGGCGGCGTCGGCTGGCGAGACGCATGAGAGGATCTCGTTGCTCGTGGCCGCTTGGGCGGGGCTGTCGATCCTTTGTCAACAATTTCTGCAAAGCCGCCGCTGGTCGATCCCCGCCCGATTCGTCTGGGGCTCGCTCGACTCGCTCTTGCTGCTGGCGATTCTGCGGATTGCCGACGGGGTGAACAGCCCCCTGCTGGTCGGCTATCCGCTGGTGATCGTCGCCTCGGCGCTGTGGTTTCGGGTGCGGTTCGTTTGGTTCATGACGGCGCTTTCGCTTGCGTCGTACGGGGTGCTGGTGGTGGATTTCTACCGTTGGCGGCCCGAGTTGCAGACGCAGTTCGATCCCGGCGTCAATCGCCATGTGATTTTTGCCGTGGCCCTGGTCGTACTCGGGTCGGTGGTGGCCTATCTGGTGCAGCGGGTCCGAGCCTTGAGCAATTTCTGCGGCCGGCCTTTGCCGTGACAGGCGGCAGGGCTCAACGTGGTTGAACCGGCGTTGCATTCCCCGTTAGGAGGGACTTTTTGGCCAGAAACCGACAAAAGTCATCTTTCATGCGTCTACGCTAGATTGCCTATGTTTCCAGAAGCAAAAAATCGTGTAATCCGGAAAGGTTGGCTAAACAGGCAAAATCAGTTTTTCCGATACCGCTAGATGAAGTTATGGTGTAAGGGGATTTTCATCTTCGCCCTCGGTCGGGGGAGTATTATGCGAAAAAGCAAATTCGTGGCTGCCGTTCTGGCAATAGGAATCTGGGGATTGGTCTCCGCATTGGCGGTTGCCCAACAGGACACATCGGGCGGTTCGGATCGGGCTCCCCGACATGGGGAAAACTTGGGCGACAACCTTGGCGATTTCGGCCAGTTTCTCTTCGGTGGAAAGACGGTGAAGCAAAAGGAGGACGGGTCGCAGTCGCCGGCCGGCGCCGACAACGGTCCGACGCCGACGCTGGCGCCGCCCAGAGAGAGCGCGAAGGCCCCGGCGAGTGCGACGATCGGGGATCTGCCCGACGAGCCGCCGGCCGATCCTGGCATCAGCGACGCCGACCGGGTTCCCGCGATTGGGAGCGGCAACTCCAGTGCTGGCCCTGTTTCGCCTGGGGACGATGCGGCAACGAGCACGGCGGCGCCGTCGCTGCACGAACGTTTACAGGGGTTTCGCCAATCGGAATTTGGCGTGAGCGGATCGGCCGCGCCTTCCAGCGTTGGGAACAGCGTGGATCGGCCGGAGGCGAGCACGATCGACGAGAAGTCGGCGGCCAACAAAGAACAGACGCCGACGTTGGCGAAGCGCCCGGTTCCTCCGGCTCCGCCCAGTCCGGAACCGGCGACGAACTTTTCCGCCGGCACAGAGGCGTCGCAGCCGCTTGTTCCGGTCGCCAAGCCGCCGGCGCCGATCGCGACGGCAACACAACCGGCGGCGGAGACGGACGCCGGGGTGCTGTTCGCGCAGAAGCGCGCTGTTGAACGTCGAGACCAAGGGACCGCGGAAAATCGCCATCGGCAAGGAAGCCGCCTACGAGGTGACGATTCTGAACTCGGGCGAGGCGGCCGCCGAGGAAGTGACCGTGTTCGTCAGTCTGCCCGGTTGGGCGGACGTCTCCGGCGTGCAGGCGAGTGCCGGGTCGGCGCGTGCGACGCCTTCGCGCGGCGTCAACGCCGTCGAGCCGCTGCAATGGAGCGTCGGCCGCCTGGAGCCCAAGGAGCGGCAGAAGCTGTCCTTGCGGCTCGTGCCGCGGCAGAGCCGGCCGTTCGATCTGGCCGTCCGTTGGGACTGCAAGCCGGAGGCCTCGCAAGCCACGATTGAGGTGCAAGAGCCGAAACTGGCCCTCCACTTGGAAGGCCCGGGAGAGGTCGCTTACGGCAAGCAGGTGGTGTATAAGCTGAAGTTGTCGAACACGGGCAACGGGGCGGCGGAAAACGTGATGTTGACGCTTGCTCCGTTGGGGACGGGCGAAAATCGGCCCGTCTCGCATCGCATCGCATCGCTCGCGGCCGGCGAGCAACGCGTCTTGGAAGTCGAGCTGACTGCGCGCGAGACCGGCACGTTGACCATCCAGGCGGACATCAAGGCGGACGGCGGCGCGCACGCGGAGTTGGCGGAGAAGGTGCTGATTCGCCGCGAGGCCTTGCAGATCGATGTCGAAGCGCCGACGATGCAGTACGTGGGCGCAGGGGCGATCTATCGCATTCGCGTGCGGAATCCCGGCAATGCCGCGGCAAGGAACGTACGGCTGTCGGCTGCCGTCCCGCCCGGCGGGAAGTATCTTTCCAGCAGCGACGGCGGCCGCCTCGCCGACGGCGGCGGACAAGTGCAGTGGACTCTGGAGTCGCTGGACCCCGGCGCGGAGCGGGTCCTCACGCTCCGGTGCAGCCTCGGGCTGGCCGGCGCCGCCCGCCTGGCGATCGCCTCGTCGGCCGACGATGAACTCGCCGCATCGGCCGAGGCGCTGACCCGGGTCGAGGCCATGGCCGACTTGCGGCTGGATGTGAAGGAGCCGGACGGGCCGATCCCCGTGGGCGAAGAGGCCGTCTACGAACTCCACGTCCGCAACCGCGGCACGAAGGACGCCCAGGACGTTCAGGTGTTCGCCTACTTCTCGCAAGGGATCGAGCCGACGGCCGCCGAGGGCGGGACATTCCACATTGCTCCCGGCCAGGTCGCGTTCAATCCGCTGCCGACGGTTCCCGCAGGCGAGGACGTTTCGCTGAAGATTCGCGCCCGGGCCGAAGTGGCGGGGAACCACGTGTTCCGCGTCGAAATCCACTGCAAACCCCTGGGAACGCGGTTGGTCAGCGAGCAGACAACGCACTTCTACCTCGATAAACCGGCGACCCAGCAGGCCCAACACACGTCCGCGGCGGACAGGTTGTTTCGATAATCGACCCTGAGGCGCAACTCGTGTCTCGGCCGCGACTTGCGCCGAATCCCGCCGGGGGAAAAACGCGGGTTCCCTCCGCGGGCGTCTGGCGGTACAATCCGCCCTCCGTTTCGTCGCGCGACGCGGTCTCCTGCTCCGTAGGATTAGGGGACCTCGAATCAACATTGCGCGACCACCCGATCGGACCCGATGGAGACGCCTGTCGATGCGCTGGTTGCCGCTTACCGCTTGGATCTCGTTGCTCGTTTGCGGCTGCGGCACGACGCGGCTGTCCGATACGCAACGGACCGCCACGGAGCAACTGCTGCTGTCCGACGCCATCGACCGGGTGGTCGATCAACTCGACTTCCACTTCATGGACGGGAAGAAGGTTTATCTCGATGCGTCCGCGCTGAAGCCGGAGACGGACGCCCCCTATCTGGCCAGTTCGTTGCGGCAACAAATGGCGGCGCACGGTTGCCTGCTCGAGGAGAAGCGGCAAGAATCGGACTATGTTGTCGAGGTCCGCAGCGGGGCCATCGGCACCGATCGCGAGGAAGTGCTCGTCGGCGTGCCGGCGACCACGGTGCCGGCAGTCGGCCCGATGACCGCCGGCCCGGCGACCATTCCCGAACTCCCACTCATCAAGCGGACGGAACAGCGGGGCGTGGCGAAGATCGCGCTTTTTGCCTACAACCGCCGCACAGGCCGCGCGGTCTGGCAATCGGGATTGATCCCGATGGAAAGCCGCGTAAAAGACCTTTGGGTGCTGGGGGCGGGACCGTTCCAGCGAGGCCAGATTGTCGATGGAATGCACGCCGGCGAACAGGGCAACCGCAAGCTGGCGGCCGGGCCGCCCAAGCCGAGCAACCCGCCGCCCGGTTGGCTGTCGAGTGCGCGATCAGGCGTTCTTCAGCGAGCCGCGCACGCCGCCCCCTGCCGTTGTCGCCGCGCCCGCGGCGAAGAAGGTCGAAGCCTTGCAAGAGAAGCCCCCCGAAGCCGTGGCGACAGACGGCGTGGTCCAGGCCAGCCACAATGAGCCGGTGGGAAAGTCCGCCGCGGACGCCGCTTCCGCGGAAGATGGTTTCTGGCAACTCCCCGCGGACGCGTCGCTCAATTTGCCGTCGTTGTCCTCATCGCGGAGCACGACGGCGGCGTCCGCCACGAGCACGAGTGTCGTGTCTCGCAAATAACGTTTTTTATTCTGTGTAATTTACATAGGATGGGTGCCATGCCCACGCTTGTCGTGGGCATGATTGGGCGGGATTGGACCGCGAACGTGCTTGCCGTCTCGCTTCGCTCGCTAAGGCCCGCGTGCGGCTGGGGGCGGGCGTGGAAATCTGCGGCCCCTGCGCTAACTCCCTGGGCGGTTATTGGCGGAGAGACCCCAATAAGCGATTTGGACGGCAACGCCGACCACCCAGGGGACCGAAGCGACGGCGTGACCGTGCAAAAAGCGGCGGACCGCACGGTCGCCGCGACGACGCCTTGCCGGTGGTTCCAGCGGCTTTCTCAATCGGAAGATCGCGACGTAGCGACTTCTCGACGGGAGACGATTGACATTTTCGTGGGAGCGGCGTACAACCACGCGTGGAGGGTCACGACCATGAAGCCTCGAAAACTCCCGGTTCTTGGTTTGGCGATCGTCTTTTTCTGCTTCTTGTCGGCCGCGTGCGCCGCGATGACTATCGAAGAGGCGGAAAGCCTCTCCCAGCAGAGCGGGCGGCCGATTCTGGCGGTGGGGGGCCGCATGACCTGCGGCGACACCGTCGCGGTGCTCAAAAGCCTAAAAGAGCCCGCGCTGTCGCAATTGGCGTCACAGTATGTGAGCCTATACGTCACCGAGGGCGGCGCCGACTGGTTGGATTCTGATAAAGAGGCGCGGCAGGCCGAAGGAGAATGCGTCGGAAATCCCCTATGTCTACGTGCTTCGAGCAGACGGAGAGGTGCTCTTCAGCCACGGTGGCCGCATGGGGAGCGCGGAACTCCGCGAGTTGTTGGTCGCCAAGGCGGCGATGGCGGGAAGACTGCTTTCTCCCAAGGAAGGGGCCGCTCTCAAAAAGGCGATTGAGGAAGCCAAGCAGGCCCGCAAGAAAGGCAATTCGGGCGAGGCCGTCAGATCGCTGCTGCCATTGAAGAAACTCGGCCCGCTCGGCGGCCTGAACAGCTACGCCAAGCCCGCCGTGGACGCCAATCAGCTCGTCGCCCAGTTGACCGAGGAGGGCAAGGCGGCGCTGAAGGAGGCCGACGAGAAGCTCTCCTCCGGCGCTGAGGCGTTTGCCGCGGCGCTGGCCTATGCAAAGGCGAGGCGAGTCTATACGCCGCTGACCACGCTCAAGACGGAGCTAAACGCGGCGTCGCGCAAGTACGAACGCATGCGGGACCTTGCCGACACGTTTCGGCAGGCTGAGGCGGTCAACCGCGCCCAAGCAATGGCGGCGTTGCCCCACGGGAAGGGGAAGGCCGCGGAGGCCTTCCAGCGGATTGTTTCGACATATCCGGAGAGTGAAGCGGCCAAGCTTGCGGCCAAGGAACTCGAGAAACTCGCCGATGCCGGCGTCAAGCCGTCGATCAAGGAGACGCCGAAACCCGAGCAGCGAACTTGGGCTGACGCCACGGGCCGCTTCAATGTCAAGGCTCGCTGTCGCGGCGTCAAGGACGGCGACGCGGTGCTCGAAACCGACGATGGCCGGATCCTCCGCGTGCCAGTCGAGAAGCTTAGCGAGGAGGATCGTGAGTTCCTCAAGTCAAAACGCTCGGCGGAATGAGCTGTTTAGCGTCTTGTCCAGCCGGGGCCCTGGCCGGATCCCTTTCCGGCTGGAGCTTCTGACTGGCGATGAGAGGCTGCTGCTTTGCGCTGGGGCAGGGCCCCGCGGCAGCCTATTTCCAACTCTCGAACAACTATTGGGGCCCTGGCGGGCATGTTATCCACTTTAGCAGGCATGGCGCCCATAAATCACGATCTGCACGAGATACTACACAAGCAGCCACAGGCCGTGAGAACGGCCGCATTCAGCCGGCCGACTTCGCTTCCGCCTTCACGTACAACATCGCCGGGGCCGCGGCGAAGTAACGAAACAGCGCCGGGCAGAGCCAGCCTTCCATCGGCGGATCGTCGCTGGCGTACCAGTTCCCTCCCGACTCCTCGCGCAGCCAGCGCAAATGCTTCTGATGCCCGGGAAAGGGTGCCGCGGAGAACAATAGCCGGAATCCGCGCCGGGCGTGGGGAATGTCCTTGACCAGGTAGTCGATCATCTCCGGCACGCCGCTGACAAACGGCTCCTGACACAGCCCGACCGCAGGGTCGTCGAACACCCACGTGCCCACGTCCTCAAGCCAGTACGGGGCGATCGCCATGATTTGGTTCGCCATGACCGCAGTCCTCTGTCGCCGGGACGTTTTTGGCGGCGCGGCGGGCCGCCATGCTCAATTCTACGATATTAGAGTGCATCCCAAGTGAGTGAAGCGGGGCGCCGTGGCCATGCGGCCCATTTCGCGGGAAAACGTGCCCACGACGAGCGTGGGCATGGCACCCTGCTTTATAGGGGTTTATGTGGGGCTTGCCGCGCCCGATCCGCCCAAATTTCGCGATAGAAATCAATTGACGGCGGCTTCTCTCCGCAAAATCACCCCACGCTTCCCATCCTGTCGGGCGATGGCCGGAGGACGTTGATTGGATGGCGAACAAGGAGATTCGTTGGAAAAAAGTTTCCGGGGGGGCGTTGACGCGCAAATGCCGAAAGTGTAGTATCTGTAGTTTCCGCCATGTGGGCGGACGCTGCTTGGCAAGCGGGGTTTTCTACTGCGAACGGCGACGAATGATGCGAACCGTCCCATCCCGCGACGGTTGGCGTCGTTTCACACCGCGCAGAGTATGGAAGGGCGTGGGAACGTATCTGTCCCATGCCTATTTGACCGGAGGACGCCTGTGGCAGGCCACGGAACTGAAATCATCCGCATCCGCATGGAGGCTTACGACCATGCGATTTTGGATCAGAGTGCAACGGAAATCGTGGACACTGCAAAGAGGACGGGTTCGATTGTCCACGGTCCGATTCCCTTGCCGACGCGCATCGAGCGTTACACTGTCTTGTCGAGCCCGCATATCGACAAAAAGGCGCGGCAGCAGTTCGAGATCCGCACGCACAAGCGGCTGATCGACATCATGGAAGCGACGGCGAAGACGATCGAGGCGTTGAACAAGTTGAGCCTGCCGGCGGGCGTGGACATCAAGATCAAGGCGACCAGCCGGCATTGAGAGGGATTGGGGATTAGGGATTCGAGGCATGCGGTGGGCGTCGCCTGTGCGCGGCGAAACTCGTTTGTCTCCCCACGCGAAATGAAAAGGCCCTGATAGGCAAAATCTATGCAACGGAAGCCGTGCGGGTAAACCCGGTCACGAACCGTCCGTTCCCGTACGCGACGAAGTAAAGGCAAGAGCGATGGCAGTTGGACTACTCGGCCGCAAGGTCGGGATGACGCAAGTTTTCGACCCGACCGGCCAAATGATCCCCGTGACGGTGATTCAGGCGGGGCCGTGCAGCGTCCTTCAATTGAGGACGGCGGCGACGGACGGGTATGAGGCGGTTCAACTGGGGTATCTGGACAAACCCCGTCGTCTTGCCAGCCGCAGCGTTCGCGGCCACGTCGCCCGTCTGGACAGCAAGCGTCAGAAGCGTTTGGCGGCCGCCGGGGCGCAGCCGGTCCCGAAGGCGGATTGCGAACCGCAACGGTTCGTCCGCGAGTTCCGCGTCGCCGGGGCCGAGGGGGGGCAATTCCAGGTCGGCCAGCAGGTCCGCGTCGATCTCTTCGCCCAGGTCAAGGCCGTCGATATTACCGGCGTGACCAAGGGCCGCGGCACGGCGGGGGTCGATGAAGCGGCACCATTTCTCCGGCCAGCGGCCAGCCACGGCGTGAAAAAGGTGCATCGCCACGTCGGCTCGATCGGCATGAACACCGATCCGCACCACGTCTTCAAGGGCCACCGCATGGCCGGCCACCTCGGCTCGGTCAACCGCACGGCGCGGAATCTGAAGGTGGTGAAGATCGACCTGGAGAACAATCTCCTCCTGGTCCGCGGCGCGGTCCCCGGTCCCAACGGCGGCTACCTGACGATTCGCCAGACGAACAAATTGTAGGCAGTGAAACATCCCCGGCGCAAGCTGGGGATTTTTGTTGGAAAGTTGAATCATGATGAACTTGCCCATTTACGACCGCGGCGGAAACGAGGTCGGCAAGTACGAGATCGATCCGGCCCAATTGGCCCCGCGGATCAGCAAGCAATTGCTGCACGACGCGGTGGTGATGTACCAGACCAACCTGCGGCAGGGCACGTCGCGGACGAAAAACCGCTCGGAAGTGGCCGGCACGACGAAGAAGATGTATCGGCAGAAGGGGACGGGCAACGCCCGCGCCGGCTCGCGGCGCAGCGGCATTCGCCGCGGCGGCGGGCACATCCACGCCATCCGCCCCCGCGATTGGTCCTACCGCCTGACGAAGAAGGCGATCCGCCTGGCCACGCGCATGGCCGTGGCCTCGAAGCTGGCCGACAACCAGGTGACGCTGATCGACGCCTTGACGTTCCGAGCAAGCCGAAGACGCGGGAGATGGCGGCGATGCTCAAGGCCCTGAAGATCGACGGCGTGCAGCCTGTTGGTGGCCGTGGCCGGCTACGACGCCAACGTGCTACAAGAGCATTCGCAACCTGGCCGGGGTGTCGGTCTCGCCGGTGGCGGAGTTGAACGCCTGGAGCGTGCTGCGTCCGCAGCGGCTGTTGATGACCACGTCCGCGTTGGACGCCCTGCGCGAAAAGGCGGCGGCGAAGGCAAGTGCGTTGGCGACGCAGGGCTCCTGAGGACAGAAGGAACCGGCCCATGGCCCAAGATACAACCAAAACCAAGCTTGTGCTGGCGCCGCACCAAATCATCATCCGTCCCTTGGTGACGGAAAAGGGCATGCACAAGGCGACCGCTGCAACGCCTATGCCTTCGAGGTCAACCGCATGGCCGGCAAGGACGACGTTCGCCGGGCCGTCGAGGAATTGTTCGACGTGAAGGTGGTTGCGTGCGGACGCAGAACCGCCAGGGCAAACCGCGCCGGTCGCGGAACCGCCAGGGGGCGACCAAGTGTGGAAAAAAGCGATCGTCACCTTGGACCCCGAGCATCGGATCGACTTCTTCTAAGGGACAATCCATGGGCATTCGCCGATACAATCCGACCAGCCCGGGACGCCGCGGGGCGACCGTAAGCGACTTTGCCGACCTGACGCCCGGCGCCAAGCCGGCCAAGGGCCTGTTGCTGCCGAAACACGCGCCATGGCGGCCGCAACAACCAGGGCAAAATCACCGCCCGGCATCGCGGCGGCGGGCACAAGCGGAACCTACCGGCTGATCGACTTCCGCCGCAACAAGGACGGCGTGCCGGCGCGGGTCAATTCGATCCAGTACGACCCCAACCGCACCGCGCGGATCGCCTTGCTGCACTATGCCGACGGCGAGAAGCGGTACATCCTGGCGCCGGAAGGGCTGAAGGCGGGCGACCAGGTGCAAAGCGGCGAGACGGCCGCCGGCGGCGGTGGGCAACTGCCTGCCGCTGGCGAAGATTCCCCTGGGCATGGACGTACACAACATCGAGATGCTGCCGGGCCGGGGCGGCGTGCTGTGCCGTTCGGCCGGGGCGAGGGCGACCTTGGCCGCCCGCGACGCCGATTGGGCCCAGATCAACCTCCCCAGCGGCGAAATCCGCCGCGTGCCGGCCGCCTGCCGGGCGACCATCGGCACCCTGGGCAACGCCGACCACATGGGCATCGTGCTGGGCAAGGCCGGCCGCAAACGCTGGATGGGCCGCCGCCCGCACGTCCGCGGCACCGCCATGAACCCCATCGACCATCCCCACGGCGGCGGCGAAGGCCGCACCAAGGGCGGCCGCCATCCGGTCAGCCCCACGGGCAAGTTGGCCAAGGGCGGATTTACGCGAAAACGAAGAAAGCCGTCTTCCAAGGCGATCGTGCGGCGGCGCCGCTCGCGGCGGTACGGCCAGTTGAAGATCAGGTAACGGGTGCACAGCAACGGTGAAATATGGGCAGATCGCTGAAAAAAGGACCCTTCGTCAACCCCAAGCTGTTCGCGCAAGGTCGAGAAGCAGAACATGGTGGGCACGAAAGAGCCCATCAAGACCTGGGCCCGGCCGTGCACGATCGTGCCGGAGTTCGTCGGGCACACCTTCCTGGTCCACAACGGCAAGATCCACATGAAGGTGTTTGTGACCGAAGAAATGGTCGGGCACCGGCTGGGAGAGTTTGCCCCGACGCGGACCTTCCGCGGCCACGGCGGCAAGGGAAAACGCTAAGGGGCAAGCGATAAGGGACGCATCATGGCTTACGAAGCGGTGCATCGATTCGCGCGGATCAGCGCCCGCAAAGTTCGCCCTCTGGCGGACCTGATCCGCGGCAAATTTGCCGACGACGCCCTGGACATCCTCCGCTACCAGCCGCATCGCGGCGCCCGGCTGCTGGAGAAGGTGCTCCGCAGCGCGATGGCCAACGCCGAGGACCGCCGGGCACAGAATCTTGAAGAATTTGATGGTCGTCGACGTGCGGGTGGACGGCGGGCCGATGTTCAAGCGGATGCAGCCGAAGTCGCGCGGCATCGGCCTCCATCCTCAATCGGCGGATGTCGCATATCCGCGTGGCGTTGGAGTAACTCTATGGGTCAAAAAGTCAATCCCATCGCGTTTCGCACCGGCATCATGATCGGCTGGAAGAGCCGCTGGTACGCCTCCAAGCAGGAGTACGCCGATCTGCTGATCGAAGACCAGAAGATCCGCGACTTCGTGAAGAAGCGCAAGGACAAGTTCGGCAAGCCGCTTTACCCGGCGATCGCCAAGATCGAAATCGAGCGGACCCGCGACGAAGTGAAGGTGATCCTGTTTTCCGCCCGCCCCGGGCTGCTCATCGGCCGCAAGGGGGAGCGGGTCGAGGAACTGCAGAAGGAGCTGCAGGACAAGACGGGCCGGCGGATCAACATCAAGATCGAGGAACTCAACCGGCCGGAACTGGTCGCCCAGTTGGTCGCCGAGGACATCGGCGAGCAGTTGATCAAGCGGTCCGGCTTCCGCCGCGACGATGAAGCGGGCGATGGAGCAGACGATGGAGGCCGGCGCCAAGGGAATCAAGATCCAGCTTTCCGGCCGCCTGGGCGGCGCGGAAATGTCCCGCCGCGAGAAACAAATCGCCGGCTCGATCCCCTTGTCGACGCTGCGGGCGAAGATCGACTACGGCTTCACCGAGGCGAAGATCGCCCAGGGACACATCGGCATCCAGGTTTGGATCAATCAAGGCACGTATAGCGAGGACGACAGCGATGGCGCTGATGCCAAAACGGGTCAAGCACCGAAAAAGCCAAAGAGGACGTATAAAAGGTGACGCCTCGCGCGGCAACCGCGTCGTCTTCGGCGACTACGGCTTGCAGGCGGTGCAAGGCGGCTGGGTCAGCGCGCAGACGCTGGAGGCGGGCCGCATCGCCGCCGCAGCAGTACCTGCGCACCGAAGGCCGGCTTGTACATCCGCGTCTTCCCGCACAAACCGATTACGTCGATTCCCTTGGAAACCCGCATGGGCAAGGGAAAGGGCGAGCCGGAATATTGGGCGGCGGTGGTGAAGCCGGGGACGGTGTTGTACGAGATCGGCGGCGTTTCGGAGGAGGCGGCGCGGATGTGCATCGCCCGCTTGGCGCACAAGATGCCGGTGAAGGTGCGGTTCATCCGCCGCCGGCCATTGTAAGGGATTAGGGATTGGGGATTGGGGATTAGGGATTCGAGAGACGAGGGATAAAGGATGAAGGGGAAAAGGGTATGAAGAGTGTGAGGAGGAAAGGGAGTGCGGAGAAGGCCGGAGTTGAGTTTCTTGCCCCCTTCACCCCCTTCGCTCTTTCGCACACTTCTTCCAATCCCCAATCCCTAATCCCCAATCCCTTGTATTGCGGGGAGCTTTTGCGATGACCAAGGCAAGCGAACTTCGCGAAATGAGCGACGACCACCTCGCGCTGCTGTTGAAGGAGACGGTGGAGCATTTCTTCCGCCTGCGGCTGCAAGCGCAGACCGAGCGGCTGGACGCCCCCAGCGAACTCCGCAAGCAGCGGCGATTGATCGCCCGCATCCACACGATCGAAAACCAGCGCCGCCGCGCCGCGGCAGCCAAGAATGCCGCCGCGACGGCGGCGCCAACGAAATAATCGCCGCGCCAAGCAATCGAGGGAATGCGAACATGCCCAGTCGAGTGGAATCAGGCGTCGTCACCAGGGACAAGGCGGCGAAGACCCGCCGCGTGGAGATCGCCCGCCTGGTGAAGGATCCCCAATACGGAAAATACCTCCGCCGCAGAACGGTCTGCACCGTGCACGACGAGAACAACGAGTCGCACGCCGGCGACACGGTCGAGATCGTCGAGTGCCGGCCGATGTCGCGGACGAAGCGTTGGAAGTTGGTGCGGGTGGTGGCCAAGGGGCGCGGGATCGACCTGGCCGGCTCGCGCCGCGGCCGGCCAAGCGGAAGCGGGCGAAGAACAAGCCTCGTTGTAAGTATCGCAAGAGAAACGGACCATCGCTATGATCCAGATGCAAAGCCGACTTGCCGTGGCCGACAACACCGGGGCCAAGGAATTGATGTGCATCAAGGTGTTGGGCGGGACCGCACAGGCGGACGGCCGGGCTGGGCGACATCATCGTCTGCAGCGTGAAGAGCGTCATCCCCGGCAGCGACGTGAAGAAGGGGGGCGTGGTCCGCGCGGTGATCGTCCGCGTCAAGCAGCCCACCCGCCGCGGCGACGGCAGCTACGTCCGCTTCGACAGCAACGCCGCCGTGATCATCGACAACGAACAAAATCCCCGCGGCACGCGCATCTTCGGCGCCGTCGCCCGGGAACTGCGGGAGCGGAACTTCATGAAAATCGTCAGCCTCGCCGCCGAGGTGGTGTGATGTGGATTAAAGCAAACGATACCGTCGCTGTGATATCGGGCGAAGATCGCGGGACCGCAAGGCCGCGTGCTTCGCGTCCTGCCGAAGGCCGGGAAACTGGTGGTCGAGGGCGTCAACCGCGTGTACAAGCACGTCCGCACGAGCCAGCGGAACCCGCAGGGGGGCCGGCTCTCGATGGAGATGCCGATCCCGCAGTCCAACGTGGCCGCTGGTCTGCCAGTCGTGCAAGCGGCCGACCCGCGTCGGCGCCCGCTTCCTCCCCGACGGCGGCAAAGAGCGCTACTGCAAGAAGTGCGGCGCCGCCAACGGCGCCATCGCTCCGCCCAAGACCAAGCAAGAGCGAAGAAGTAGCCAGTCGCCAAGAGCGGCGGCTGCTAAGCACGCAAGGGAACGTGATGCCATGAGCGAAGAACAGAACAACAATCCCCGCGCCGGAAGAACAGGCCGCCCAGGCGCCGCCCGGCCGAAGCCCGCCACGGTTGAGAAGGCGGCTGTGGACAAAGGCGGCCAGGGGAAAAGCCGCCCAAGGGCGAGAAGAAGCCCAAGGCCGAGAAGGCGCCCAAGGGCGAGAAGCAGCCCAAGGGCGAAAAACAGGCCAAAGGCGAAAAAGCTGAAAAAGGCGGCAAGGGCGAGAAGGGCCCCAAGGGCGAGAAGGGCGGGAAGGGCGAGAAGCCGGCCAAGGGCGAAAAGGGCGAGAAAGCCGCGAAGGCGCCGCCGAAGCCGATCCCCACGCCCCGGCTCCAGGAGCGGTACAACAAGGAGATTCTGCCCTGGCTGGCGCAGCAATTGGGCCGCACCAATCGGCTGTCGCTGCCGCGGCTGCAGAAGATCGTCATCAACATGGGCGTCGGCAAGGCGGCCGCGGAAAAGAAGTACCTGGAAGAGGCCGTCGAGGCGATGAAGGTCATCGCCGGGCAGAAGCCGGTGATCACGCTGAGCCGCTTGTCGATCGCCGGCTTCAAGCTCCGCGAGGGGCAGGCCATCGGTTGCAAGGTGACGCTCCGCGGCAAGCGGATGTGGGAGTTTCTCGATCGGCTGATTTCCATCGCCTTGCCGCGCGTGCGCGACTTTCGCGGTCTGAATCCGGACGCCTTCGACGGCCGGGGCAACTACACGCTCGGGCTGACCGAGCAATTGGTTTTCCCCGAGTTGAACCCGGACAAGTTTACCCAGACCCAGGGCATGAACGTGACCTTGGTGACCAGCACGCGACAGCAACGACGAGGCGCGGGAGTTGTTGCGGAAGCTGGGGATGCCGTTGCGGGCGGCGTGACGGCTAGAACATTGGACGGCCTGGGACATCGTATGATTGGGAGGGCCCGAAGCGCATATGGCAAGCAAATCGAAGATCGCCGCGGCGCTGCGGAAGCCGAAGTTCTCCACCCGGGCCGTACGCCGGTGCCGGATTTGCGGGCGGCCGCGGGCGGTGTACCGGAAGTTCGGAATTTGTCGCATCTGCTTTCGCAACCTCGCGGACGAGGGAGTGATTCCCGGCGTCAAGAAGGCGAGTTGGTAAGAGGGACAGCAAACACTATGATGACCGACCCCATCGCCGACATGTTGACCCGCATCCGCAACGCCGTGCGCGTGGAAAGGCCCCACGTCGACATGCCCTTGTCCAAGGTGAAACGCGGCTTGGCGGAAGTGCTCAAGCGCGAGGGCTACATTTGGGACTGGGAAGAGGTGTCCGATCCGCCCGCGCAACCATCTTCGCGTCCACCTGAAATACGGCCCCAACGGCGAGCAAGTGATCCGCCGCATTCGCCGCGTCAGCAAGCCGGGCGCCGCGTTTACAGCGGCTCGACCGACTTGAAGCCGGTGTTGGGCGGCCTGGGCATTTGCATCATCAGCACCAGCCGCGGCGTGATCAGCGACCGCGAGGCCCGGCAGCGAAAGCTCGGCGGCGAAGTGCTCTGCGAAATCTGGTAGCGGCGGAAAAACGTTAAGCACAAAGGCAAACCACCATGTCCCGGATCGGAAAAAAACCCGCTCGCCGTCCCCAGCGGCGTCAAGGTGCTGCTCGATGGCTGCACCGTCACCGTCGAGGGCCCCAAGGGCAAGCTCCAATGGCGTCACCGGCCCGGAGGCGACGGTCGCCTACGACGAGGCGTCGAAAAGCCTCCGCGTCGAGCGGACCAAGGACGACCACGAAGGCCGCGCCCTGCACGGCCTCACCCGCGCGATCCTGCAAAACATGATCGTCGGCGTCACCCAGGGCTACGAACGGCGGCTGGAGATCATTGGCGTCGGCTACCTTGCCGCCGTCCAGGGAGAAACGCTGCAGCTTCGCGTCGGACTGGCGAACGAGTTGCAGGTGCCGATTCCGACCGGCCTGAAAGTGGCCTGCCCCGACCAGCAGCACATCGTCATCCAGGGCATCGACAAGCAATTGATCGGCCAGTTTGCCGCCGAGGTTCGCGCGCGGCGGAAGCCCGAGCCCTACAAGGGCAAGGGAATTCGCTACCTCGGCGAGCCGGTCCGCCGCAAGCAGGGCAAGGCGATCGTGAAGTAATTT
This sequence comes from uncultured Planctomycetia bacterium, assembly GCA_963791075.1. Classification (GTDB taxonomy): domain Bacteria; phylum Planctomycetota; class Planctomycetia; order Pirellulales; family Thermoguttaceae; genus CAWBRF01. The sequence continues at coordinate 44,562 of CAWBRF010000029.1, read as the reverse complement.
GCGACGCAATCACGGCAATACACTGAAGCAGTTGGCGAGATACGAATCGTGAGACACGAAAAACAAGTCGGATTGCAGCGGCAGCGCCGCGGATTCCGCGTCCGCAACCGAATCAAACGGGATGCCGACGCGGCCGCGGTTGAGCGTCTTCCGCAGCCACAAGCACATCTACGCGCAGATCATCGACGACCTGGCCGGCCGCACCGTCGCCGCCGCCAGCACGCAAGGACGCCCCGCTCCGCGGCCAACTCCGCTACGGCGGGAACAAGGACGCCGCGGCGGCCGTGGGCAAGGTCATCGCCGAGAAGGCGCTGGCGGCGGGCGTGCAGGAAGTCGTCTTTGACCGCCGCGAATACAAGTACCACGGCCGCGTTGCAGCCCTGGCCGAGGCCGCCCGGAAGGCGGGATTGAAGCTGTAAGCGAAAGCGTTTTCACCGCAACACCGTTTTCACGGCAACATTTATGTCCCATTCGTCTTCGTCGCATTCGTCCAGTGAATCCTCAACGCGCGGGGAACTGATCGACAAGGTCATCAAGATCCGGCGGTGCGCCGCCGTCGTCAAGGGAGGCCGCCGCTTCAGCTTCACCGCCCTGGTTGTCGTCGGCGACGGCCACGGCCGCGTCGGCTGGGGCTACGGCAAGGCGAACGAAGTGCCCCCCGCCGTGGAAAAGGCCGTCAAGGACGGCTCCCGCAACATGGTCTCCATCCACATGGAGGGCACGAGCATCCCGCACACGATCGAGGGCCGCTTCGGCGCCGCCCACGTCATCCTTGTGCCCGCCAGCCCGGGAACCGGCGTCATCGCCGGCAGCGCCGTCCGCGCCGTCTGCGAGGCGGCGGGCATTCGCGACATCCTCACGAAGAGTTTCCGCTCGAACAACCCGATCAATCTGGCGAAGGCCGCGATCGGCGCCCTGAAGGAGCTTCGTTCCCAGGGCGACGTCGAGCGGCTGCGCGGAGTTTCGCTCTCATGAATCTGCAACGAAGTCAATCGCGGAGTCCACAAGAACAAGTCGCGGAAGCGGCTCGGGCGCGGTCCGGGCTCGGGCCAGGGCAAGACCGCCGGCCGCGGCCACAAGGGGCAAAAGTCCCGCGCCGGATACTTCGTCCCCTCGACCTTCGAGGGCGGACAGATGCCCCTGGTCCGCCGCATCCCCAAGCGCGGCTTCCACAACAAGTTCGGCCTGTTGGTCGCCGTCGTCAACCTCGACGACCTCGAAGCGCGCTTCCAAGCCGGCGAAGAGGTCAACGCGGAAACCCTCAAGGCCAAAAACCTGCTCAAGGGACGCTATGACCTGCTGAAGATCCTCGGCGACGGCGCGCTTACGAAGAATCTGAAAGTCGCCGCGCACCGCTTCAGCCGCACCGCCGCGGAAAAGATCGCCCAGGCCGGCGGCGAGGCCGTCGTCCTGCCGGGCAAGAAGCCGGTGGTCAAAAACAAGCAGAAGTCTTCCCAAAAGCGCGTGACCGCATAAGGATCGAGCTATGTGGGAAAAGATCCGCGTCGTCTTCACCATCCCCGAACTGCGGCAGAAGATCCTGCTGACGCTCCTCTTCTTGGCCATTTATCGCGTCGGCTATCAGATTCCCCTGCCGATCTTCGATCAACAGAAAATGGCTGCGGCCTTCGGCGACCAAAGCGGCGGCTTCATGGGCGTGATCAATACGGTGGCCACCTTCAGCGGCTCGAATATGAGCCAGGCTACGATCTTCGGCCTGGGGATCATGCCCTACATCTCCGCCTCGATCATTTTCCAACTCCTTGCCAGCGTCTATCCGCCCCTGGAAAAACTCCAGAAAGAAGGCGAAACCGGCCGCAAAAAAATCAACGAATACACCCGCTACGCCACCGTACTGCTCTGCCTCGGACAAAGCTGGGGCTGGGTGGCGACCTTGCGGGCGATGAACCTCGTCAACGCCAATTTCATGGACGAAAACGGCCGCCTGTTTTTCAGTTGGCAGATCACCGCCGTGCTGACGATGACCGCGGGCACGGTCTTCCTCATGTGGGTCGGCGAGCAGATCGACGAATACGGCATCGGCAACGGCATCAGCTTGCTGATCATGGCCGGCATCCTCGCGCGCCTCCCGCACGCGGTGGCCGCCTTGATCGGGCCGATGCTCCGGGGCAACGTCGAGTTGGGCGGCGGACAGGGTGGGCAGGTCGGCCCGGAAACCGTCCTCGTCCTCGTGCTCCTGTTTATCGGCGTCGTGGTCGCCATCGTCTTCATCAGCGAGGGGCAGCGGCGCATCCCCACGCAAAGCGCCAAGCACGTCCGCGGCCGGCGGGTCTTCGGCGGCACGCGGCAGTTCCTCCCCCTGCGGGTGAACCAGGCCAACGTCATGCCGATCATCTTCGCCAGCAGCCTCTTGCTCTTCCCCACCTTCCTCTTCGGCTATCTGGCGCAGCGTTATCCGGGCATGTCCGGGCTGAAAGACGCCTTCACCCGCGGCAGTTCGTTCATCTACAACGTCCTCTACGTCGGCTTGATCTACTTCTTCTGCTACTTCTGGACGGCGATCACCTTCAATCCCAAGGACATGGCCGACAACTTGAAAAACTACGGCTCTTTCATCCCCGGCTATCGCCCCGGACGGAGAACGGCCGATTACCTGGAAAAAGTCATGGTCCGCATCACCTACGTTGGCGCGGGGTTTTTGGCCGTCGTCGCCATCCTCCCCACGCTGATCTCGACAGGGATGGGCGTGGACTACTCCGTGGCGAGCTTCTACGGCGGCACCAGCCTGCTGATCGCCGTGAGCGTCGCCTTCGACCTGGTGCAGAAAATCGACAGCCACCTGGTGATGCGGAATTATCGCGGCCTGCTGGAAAAGGGATAAGCGGACTTTCGGCAACTGCCGTGGAGGCGCGCACATGGAGTCCCCCTCTCCCTTTGGGAGAGGGCCGGGGTGAGGGGCGCCCGGGAAAACGCCGGCCTCCAAGACTCGGAACCATCTCCAGCTTCCCCTCACCCCAACCCTCTCCCAAAGGGAGAGGGGGACCGGCATGGCCTTCCAAATCCAATTCCGTCGCCCTGGAAACACCAACATCGAGATCCTCCCATGCGAATCGTATTCATCGGCCCGCCGGGCGCAGGCAAAGGGACCCAGGCGGAGCGACTGGTCAAGAAATACCGGATGGCCCACCTCTCGACCGGCGACCTGCTTCGCGCCGCGCGCGACGCGAAGACGGAAGTCGGCCTGCAGGCGGAAAAGTATATGGCTGCCGGCCAACTCGTGCCCGACGACGTGATCGTCGGCATTATCGGCGAGCGGCTCGAACAAGCCGACTGTCAGGGCGGATGCCTGCTGGACGGCTTTCCGCGGACGATCGCCCAGGCCGAGGCCCTCGACGCGATGCTCGCCGCCCAGGGGGCGCCGCTGGACGTGGTCCTCGAATTGCAGGCCCCGGAAGAAGAACTGTTTCAACGGCTCGCCGGCCGCGGCCGCGCCGACGACAAGCCCGAGGTCATTCGCCAGCGACTCGTCGCCTATCGCAACCAGACGGAGCCGCTCCTGGCGTACTACCGCGGCAAGCGACTGTTGAAGAGCATTGACGGACTGGGCTCGGTCGAGGAGGTGTTCGCCCGCGCCGCGCGCTGTGTTGGACGAAGTTTGAACGGGTGCTGTGGCAGGCTAGAGGGCCCCGGACGTGGAAATCCTACGATCGCCGCGAGAAATCGCGCAAATGCGGAAAGCAGGATTGCTCGTCTGGGAGGCGCACCACGCGGCGCGGCCGCTGTTGCGCCCGGCGTCGTCACCGCGGAGATCAACGCGGCGATCGAAAGGTGTTTTCTCGAACATCGCGCCGAGCCGCTCTTCAAGGGCGTCCCCGGCGTCGTCCCCTTCCCGGCGACAACCTGCATTTCGATCAATGAAGAGGTGGTGCACGGCATTCCCGGTCCGAGGAAACTCAAGGAAGGCGACATTGTCAGCATCGATACGGGCTGTCGTTTGAACGGTTGGTGCGGCGACGCCGCCGCCAGCTACGCGATCGGAACGGTCTCGCCCGAGCTGCGGCGGTTGCTGGACGTCACCCGCGACGTCTTGGACCTGGCGATCCGGCTGATCGGCCAACGGAAATGGTGGAGCGAAGTCGCCCGGGAAATGGAAGATTACGTGAAGAAACACGGATTCTCGGTGGTCGAGGCGTTTGTCGGCCACGGCATTGGGCGAAAGATGCACGAAGACCCGCAGGTGCCGAACTTCGTCGCCAGGCGACTCCGCCGCAGCAGCGATTTCCGCCTCGTTCCCGGCTTGGTGATTGCCGTCGAGCCGATGGTGAACATGGGCGGGAAAGAGGTGCGGTGTCAGCCCGATCATTGGACGCAGATTACCGTGGACGGCCGCCCCAGCGCCCATTTCGAGCACACGATCGCGATCACGGAGGGGGGGCCGCAGGTGCTGACGGCCGGGCCGAATGGAGAGAGTTGGTGATCGGATTCTCGCGGAGCACGACATGTGCAAATTGCCGATTCCAGGTCCCCCTCTCCCGACGGGAGAGGGGGATCATTGCAAAGATCGCGAGGTTTGTCGCACAAACTGGGCCAATGGTTGGAATTTTTCTCCGAGGGGCCTTGCAAGGTTCGCCTCTCGGCGCGTATATTGATAGATTGCGCGGGCTGAAATGCGTCGTTCCGCCTTGGAAAACGCACGACTGCTCGCCGCGTACGGTAGAAATACAGAAATACTTTGCCGGTTCGCCGCATGGTGTGTGGAAGTTCATGAAAGTTCGCGCCAGCATCAAACGTATTTGTGAGCATTGCAAGATCGTCCGCCGCCGAGGCGTTGTGTACGTCGTCTGCACCAATCCGCGCCATAAGCAGCGTCAGGGTTAAGATGGCCGTCAGGAGCGTCGTGAAGCATGTCGCCGCGGGGGGGTGAGGGGGGGGTTCGTTTTTTCCTGGCGGCGGTTTGCCTGGCTGATTTTCAGCACGCCGCCATCCATTCGAGGAGTTTTTCAGTATGCCGCGTTTGTTGGGCGTTGACATCCCGAACGATCGTCCGACGGTGATTTCGCTGACGTATCTCTACGGCGTCGGCCCGAAGATCGCCCGCGACCTCTGTCACAAGGCGGGAGTGAATCCTCAGGTCCGCGCCCGCGAGCTGCGCGAGGACGAACTCGCCCGCCTCGCCGCGCTCTTGGACAAGGACTACGTCGTTGAGGGGCAGTTGCGGCGGCAGCGAAGCCAGAACATTTTGCGTCTGCGGGACATCGGCTGCTATCGGGGCTTGCGGCATCGCCGCGGGCTGCCTGTCCGCGGCCAGCGGACGCGGACCAACGCCCGCACCCGCAAGGGGCCGAAGAAGACAGTCGCCGGCAAGAAGGGCGTGAAGGACCTGCGGTAATCGGCGAACACAGAAACGGCAATTTTTTACCCGGATTTAGAAGGGCGAACCAACGGTGGCGAAGACAAAACGGCGCAAGACCCGTCGCAACGTGGCCGTGGGCGTGGCCCACGTCAAGGCGACCTTCAACAACACGACGATCACGATCACGGACACCAAGGGGGACACCCTCTGCTGGGCCAGCGCGGGGACCAGCGGCTTCAAGGGAAGCCGCAAGAGCACCCCCTTCGCCGGGCAGTTGTCCGCCCAGCAGGCGGCCGAGAAGGCGATCAAGTTCGGCATGAAGGAAGTGGACGTGAAGGTGAAGGGGCCGGGCTCCGGGCGGGAAAGCGCGATCACCGCGCTGCAGGCCGCGGGACTGAAAATCAAGTCGATCGAAGACGTGACGCCGCTGCCGCACAACGGCTGCCGGCCGAAGAAACGCCGCCGTGTGTAGTGAAAAGAAGAAGAAAGAAGCGAGAAGGCAGAAGCGGGGAGAAAGAAGCTGGAAGGCGTTGGGGCGTTCAGGCTGGGTCGTCGGGCAGAAGCCTCCTAACTCCTAACTCCTAACTCCTTTCTTCTCTCTTCTTTCCAGAGATCGGAGTGAATTGAGCATGGGCCGTCATATTGAACCCGTCTGCCGCTTGTGCCGCCGCGAGGGGCAGAAACTGTTCCTCAAGGGAACGCGTTGCGACACCCCCAAGTGCGGCGTCGAGCGTCGCGAGTCGCCGCCGGGAATGAACGCCCGCCGCGGCAAGCTGACCGATTACGGCACGCACCTGCGGGAAAAGCAGAAGCTGAAGCGATATTACGGCGTGTTGGAGCGGCAATTCCGCAAGTATTTCCACCGCGCCGAGCGGACCAAGGGGCACACGGGCGACGCCTTGTTGATCCTCTTGGAGCGCCGCCTGGACAACGTCGTCTGCCGCATGTCCTTCGCCACTTCCCGCGCAGTCGCGGATGATGATCACCCACGGACACATCACCGTCAACGGCCGGCTGGTGAACATTCCCAGCTACCTGGTGCGTCCCGGCGACGTGATCCGCGTGAAGGAGCGGCCGAAGAGCGCCCAACTGGTCGAGGCGATTCGCGCGGAGACCAAGCGGGACGTGCCCGAATTCCTTTCCGTGAGCGAGAGCCCGGCGTTGGAAGGCCATGTTCTTCGCCTCCCGGAGGCGGCGGACGTTTCCATTCCCGTGCAAACGCAACTGATCGTGGAGCTTTGCTCGAAGTAACGCGCCAGGGCCAGGAAAGAGGGCCAGGAAAGACCGTTTTTATTGCCAACGGCGAGAATGACGCCAACCTTGCTGTGCCGCGACGGCTGGCTTCCTTTCAAACCGTGCCGAGTGTAACGACAGCCGCAAAGACATATTGGACCGGAGATTTCAGCGATGCGCATTCGTTGGCGTGGACTTGAGTTGCCCAGTCAGGTGGCGCCGGACAGGTCAACGCTGTCCGCCACATACGGAAAGTTCGTCGCCGAGCCGTTCGAGCGCGGGTTTGGCGTGACCGTCGGCAACAGCCTGCGGCGCGTCTTGCTGTCCAGCCTTGAGGGCAGCGCCGTGACGCAAATCAAGCTGCACGGCGCACAGCACGAATTCACCACGATTCCCGGCGTCGTCGAGGACGTCACGGACATCGTCCTCAACGTGAAGTCGCTGGTGGTGAAGAACCGCAGCGAGCAGACCCGCGTCGTGCGAATCGAGAAGAACACGGCCGGCCCGGTGACCGGGGCCGACGTGCGCAGCGACGATCAGATCGAGGTGATCAACAAGGACCTCCGCATTGCCACGCTGACGGAGAACGCGCCGTTTCTCTTGGAGATGGTGGTGGAGAACGGGCGGGGATACGTTTCCGCCGGCGAGCACACGCCGCAGGCCCAGGAGATCGGCATCATCCCCATCGACGCCGCCTACAGCCCGGTGATCCGCGTCCGTTACGAGGTCGAGGAGACGCGCGTCGGCCACAAGACGAACTACGACAAGCTGACGATGGAGATTTGGACCAACGGCTCGGTGACGCCGGAGATGGCCCTGGTCGAATCGGCGAAGATTCTCCGCAAGCACCTGAATCCGTTCGTCCAGTACCAGGAGCTCGGCCCGCTGGTGCACGCCGAGGCCCGGGCGGTCGGCGGCATCGCCTTCGATCCGGCGGTCGAGGCGAAGTTGAACATGAGCCTGGCGGAACTGGACCTGTCGGTCCGCGCGACGAATTGCCTCGAATCGGAAAACATCACCAGCGTCCGCGACCTGGTCATTCGCACGGAAAGCCAATTGCTCGAAGTGCGGAACTTCGGCGAGACGACGCTCAACGAAGTGCGAGAGAAGCTTTCCGACATCGGGCTGCGGCTGGGAATGCGGCTCCCCTCGGCGCCCGCCGGCACGCTGTAGATTGCCGCCGACGTAGTTGAGAATCAACGGCACTTGCCCCTGCCCCGCGCGATGCGATCGGGGAGGCTGAAGAAAGTATAAGATCATGCGACACAGACGACGAGGACGCAAACTCGGCCGCAACCCGAATCACCAGCGGGCGCTGCTCCGCAGCCTGGCCACGGCGCTGATCCTCACCGAGCGCGACGCCGAGGACGAGGCGAACAAGCCGAAGGTGAAGGGGCGGATCATCACGACCCTGCAAAAGGCGAAGGAAGTCCGCCCGCTGGTCGAGCGGTGCATCACCATCGCCCGCCGCGCGCTGCCGCAGATCGAAGCCGCCGAAGCGCTGGAAACCGAGGCGGAGCGCCACTCGGAGCAATGGCGCGCATGGCGGCGAAGCGAGCGTTGGGGCCAGTGGAACCAGGCGATGGCCCCGGTGGTTGCCGCCCGCCGCCGCGCGTTGCAACTGCTGGGCAACAAGCAGGCGGTGCGCATCCTCTTCAGCGAACTTGCCCCCCGCTTCGCCGATCGTCCCGGCGGCTACACTCGCGTGCTCCGCCTGGCCAAGCCGCGGCTGGGCGACGCCGGAGTGCGGGCGATCCTCGAATTGGTCGGCGTCCACGACCGCAAGCGTCGCCGCGCGGCCAAACCGTCCTTCGAGGCCGAGCCGGAGGCCGGGCAGACCCCCGCGACCCCGGCCGCCGAGGCGACCGCCGAAGCCTAAGCCCGGAATGGGTGCGAAGAATTACCGGGGGGCAGTTCCCTGTGGTCCCCGAAAAACCCGCCGGCTTCGATTTCACCCGGCATCTGCGGCGACTCTGCGAAGACTTGGTCGCCCGGGTCGAGCCGCTCCGCCACATCGACATGGGCCAAGTGGCGATCAGCATTGCGCAGACCCGCAACGGCGGCCCGCACGGCATGTACGCCTCGCTCTTGCCGCTCCGCTTTTCCGGTGGCAGGGAATCCACCGTCCGCCGCGGCCGGCAGTGGACTCTGCAACGGGTGTGCGAGGGCGGGCGGACGATGCTCTACATTCTCAACTTCTATCTGCCGCGGTTCCTTGATCTGCCGCTGGAGGAGAAGTTGACCACCGTGGTCCACGAGTTGTGGCACATCGGCCCGCGGTTCGACGGCGATGTTCGCCGCTTCCGCGGCCGCTGCTACGCCCACACCGGTTCGCAGCGGAAATACGACGCCGAGGTGAAGCGGATGGTCGCGGCGTGGCTGGCGGCGAGTCCGCCGGCGGGGCTCTACGATTTCCTCCGACTTTCTTTTCGCGAACTGTCCGCGCGGCACGGCCGCATTTATGGCCGAAAGATCGCCGTCCCGAAGCTGATTCCCCTGCCCAGCCCATCGCCTGAGGCAAGGGGAACCGCAGATGAACGCAGAGGAACGCGGGAATAGAAGGGCCGAGCAACGGGGAAAGCGGCCACGGATCAACACGGATGAAACACAGATAAGGACAAGCAACTGCCTTCTATCCGTGTTTCATCTGTGTTCCATCCGTGGCTTTTTCTGTTCGTTTTGCGTCCATTTGCAGGCTCCTTTCTTCTCCCCCCCTTCCAATTCGCCTTGACAGGGCAATCGCCGGCCGATAGTCTTTGGCGTCCCATCTCGGGCGAGTGTCTTTGCTATCTTACCCTGATTCTCAGGTCAATATGTCGGCCCACGCCCGATTCCAGTCGCTCGTCCTCGCGGCCGTCCTGCTTGCGGGCTGCGAAACGGTGGCCACGAAGAACGGGAAATCGCCCTTGCAGCCGGCGCAAATGACGCCGGGCAGCGTCGCCGTGGACATCGTCTTCGTCCGTTGTCCCCTGGGCGATCGCGCGGTGAATGAAAAGATGTGGGAGGAGATCGACGAGCAACACTTCCCCGCGGAGTTGCGACAGCGGCTGGCGCGGAACGGCTTCCGCGTGGGCGTGATCGGCGGCCAGGTGCCCAAGGCCCTGGCGAAGCTGTTGGAATTGAGCGAAAAGCCGCCCCGCAGCGACCAGATTCACGAAGCCCATGCCGCGGACATGGAAGCGAACAAGCATCCGATGCAGCGGCGGCTGCAAATGCGCGCGGAGCATCGCAACGAAATCGTCACTTCGAGCGTCTACGAGCAATTGCCCCTGCTGCTGTGCGAAGGGGGCGAACTCCGCGGGCAGACGTACACGGACGCGCAAGCAATTCTCGCCGTGCGGGCGTTTCCGCTGGCCGACGGGCGGGTGCGCTTCGAACTCTCGCCGGAACTGCACCACGATCAGCCGTTGCGGCGCTTCGTCGGCGATCAGGCGATAATGCGGCTGGAGACGGCGCGGCCTCGTCGCGTGTTCGAGGAACTGACGATGTCCGCGTTCCTCGCGCCGGCGCGATGGTGATTCTCAGCAGCCTGCCGAATCGGCCTGGCAGCCTGGGGCACTACTTCTTCACCGAGGGCGAGGACAATCACGTCGAGCAGAAGATCCTCGTGCTGCGGCTGAGCCAGACGCAGCACGACGACCTGGTCGCCCCGCCGGCGATTCCGCTGGAAGAGTAGTATCACGGCACGGAAGCTCACCACGGAGGCACGGAGAACACGGAGCACAAGACAAACGGAAGCCACGGATTCACACAGATGAAACACAGATAAGCAAAGGATGAACGCGGAAGGATGCAGAGACTGCCTGGTTTCCAGCTTTCTTTCCTGTCGTTTCTTCTTATCCGTGTTTCATTTGTGTTTCCTCTGTGGCTGCTTGGAGAACTTGGCCTTCGCTCCGTGTTCTCCGTGCCTCCGTGGTGAGCCTGCCGCCGCCGTGGCGCCGCGTCGGTCTTACTTCTTCAGCGTCTTCCGCACCGACTCCAATTGTCCCGCGGAGCCGAGCTTCGTGTTCTTGTGAACGATGTAGTCGGCGTAGGCGGCCATGAAGACCTTTCCTGGCGGACGAAGGTCGAAATTGGCGGGATCGTCGCGGAAGGCCTCGCGGTGGATCGCGCACCAGACGAGGCGGCCGTCGGTGTCGATGTTCACCTTGCACACGCCCAGCTTCGCCGCCGGCAGATATTGGTTCTCATCGACGCCGCTGGTGCTCTTCATCTTGCCGCCGGCGGCGTTGATGCGGTCGACCCATTCCTTGGGCACGCTGCTCGATCCGTGCATGACCATGGGGAAGCCCGGCGGCAGGGCCTTGCGGAGCTTCTCCAGCACGTCGAAATGGAGGCCCTGCTTGCCGGCGAACTTGTACGCCCCGTGCGAGGTGCCGATGGCCACGGCGAGCGAATCGCAGCCGCTCCTGGCGACGAACTCCGCCGCCTGAAGCGGATCGGTCAGGCAGACGCTGCCCACCACGTCCTCCTCGACGCCGCCGAGTTGGCCCAATTCGGCCTCGACGACGATCCCCTTGGCGTGGGCGCGATCGACGATCCGCCGCGTGGTCTCGATGTTCTTCGCCAGCGGCTCGTGCGAGGCGTCGATCATCACCGAACTGTAGAAACCGCTGTCGATGCAGTCGTAGCAGACGTCTTCCGTCCCGTGGTCGAGATGGACGGCGAAAATCACCTCCGGAAAGACCTCGTCCGCGGTGCGGATCATCGATTCGAGGAACCGCTTGTCGCTGTAGCCGCGGGCACCGCGGGAAATCTGCAGAATGAACGGCGCACTCGAGCTCCGGCCGACTCGGCTCTTCGTTTGTTTTCGACTTGCCAAGATTGCCGCGGAACAGCCCGACGGTCTGCTCCAGGTTGTTGATGTTGTACGCCCCGACCGCATACTTGCCGTAGGCGTGCCGGAAGAGTTCTTTCGTGGTGACGATCATGTCGTGGACTACTCCTTTGGGGGATGCCCCCGAGACATTCGGTGCAATCGTGTAATTTTATCGGAAGTTGGCCTTGGCAACCAGGGCCCTGGGCGTCGCGTTTTATCTTTCTACTTCCATCGCTTGCCGACCTCGTCCTTCATAAACTTCAGCCCGTCGGCGGCCAGTTGACGCTCGTTGGCGTACATCCGCCGCCAAATCTTCGTTGCGGGAATCAACCTCTCCAGCGAAAGCCCAAAGGCCTCGATCACCATGAGATTGTCGTAGCCGATCTCCCGCAAGGCGTCGAACGTCTCCGCCCAGCGGACATTGCCCGAGCCGGGCGTGCTGCGGTCGTTCTCCGAAATGTGGACGTGCACGAGGCAGTCCTTCAAGGCGCGAATCGCCGCGGAGGTGTTTTTTTCTTCGATGTGCGAATGAAACGTGTCGTACATCATCCGGCAGCGGGGATGGGCGACGTCGCGGCAGAAACGGGCGGCGTCGGCGGCCGTGTTCAACAGATAGCACTCGAAGCGGTTGAGATATTCAATGCCCAGCGTCACGCCGCAACGCTCGGCGTGCTCGGCGACCTCTTTCATGCTTTCGACGGCCCAGTTCCATTCGTCGCGGGTCGGTCCGCCGCCGCTGAAATAACCCAAGGCGGAGTGGAACGGCCCGACCAGGGTCTCGCCGCCGGCCGCCTGGCAGCAATCCAGGGCCGCCCGATTCGCGGCGACGCCCTTGCGGCGGATCTTTGGATCGCAGCTCATTGGATTGTCTTCGACGCCGCGCACCGTCACCGCGGTCCGCGCCAGGCCGGCGTCGTCGAGCCGCTTGCCCCATTTGGCGCACTTGTCCACGTCAAGCTCGAAGATCGGCAACTCCACGGCGTCGAAGCCGATCGCCTTGATTTGGTCCAGAAGCGGCAGGGCCTCGTCGGTCAGCGTGTCGGCCCAGAGGAGGAGGTTCATTCCGTAACGCATGGGCGGTTCTAGGACGGGGTGGTTGTTTGCGACTCATTCATTTTCGCCGAGCCCCCACGAAACATCGCCGACTGGCAAACAGCCGGCTGCTGCCACAAGATGGAAAACGCCTAGATCAAGTCCCTGAGGAAAGCGACGCTGCGGCGAATGTTGTCGTCCGTGCCGGCGCACTCGATGGAGAGCACGCCGTCGAAACGGGTGTCTTTGAGATAGTTGGTGCATTTCTTGATGTTCTCGGCGTTGACGCCGCCGCCGATGGGCGTCTCGCTGACCGCGATGCCCGTCTCTTCCCCCCGCACCGCAGCCGCCAGGCTGGCGCTGACGTCCTTAATGTGGGCGTGCGTCAGGCGATTGCGGAAGCGTTTCAGGTATTCGAGGGGATCGAGCCCGGCGATAAACGCGTTGCCGGTGTCCATGTTCAACCGCAAGCGCTCCGAATCGAAATAGCCGAAAAGGCGTTCCATGAAGTCGCCGTCCGAAGTATAGGGGCCGTGCGGCTCGACGTTGACAATCACGCCGTAGTCCTCGGCCCAAGGCAGGACCTGCCGGTAGTTGTCGCATGTTATGCGGAACACCTCGTCGCGGGAAAAACCCTCGATCTCGAAGGCCCCGTCCACCGTGTCCACCATCGGGCAGCCGATGTCGGCGGCATAGCGGATCGACTGCTGCACGTACTGCACTCCGAAGGCCGACCCCTCCGGGCCCATCATCGGATAGGAACCGTCGATCTGCGACACCTTCAAGTCCATCTGGTCGCAGTAGCGCCGCAACGCCCGGGGATTGGACTGGAGCGAGATGCCCGGATCGTAACCCATCGCCTGGAGGAAATTCTGTCCGTGAATCGCGGCAAACTCGATATGGTGCAAGCCGTGTCGCACCGCCGCCTCGCACGCGGTCTTGAAGCTGCCGTTGAGGCAGCGCCAGTTGTCGGCGTGGACCCCTAGCTCGATCATTTTGGATTCCTTTGGACGGCTGCGTGGGAAACGAAAGCGAAAAGGCCGCATCCACCCGGGACGCCTCAATGGAACCACAGATTAAGCAACCGGCGCGACCTGGTCAAGTGAACGCGCGGGCGGCGCCTAACCCCACAAGCAATTTGTGTCATACTCTAGAAGAATAATGCCGCTGCAACGAGCCTTTGACACATCTTCTTAGAGAGCCAGAAGCCACCCATATGTGGGGCATCTGCCGCCCATCTTGCATTGCCGCCAATCGCCCGCGGCGATACAATCGCCCCATTGCCGCGCGATATTCAAACGACATCAGTCAAGGATGACGATTCGATGACGTCGGAAGCTGCTGCACTCCTGCCGGTTCGCCTTTCCCCTTTCGAACAACTCCGCTACGCCCGCGAAGTCGTGCAGACGGAAAGCCGCACGCTGGCGGCGCTGGTCAAGCGGCTTGACGGCGAGTTCTGCCGGGCGGTCGATCTGCTGTATCGCTGTCGCGGGAATGTGATTGTTTCCGGCATGGGCAAGGCGGGGCTGATCGGTCAAAAGATCGCCGCCACGCTCGCCTCGACGGGCACTCCGAGCCACTGGCTCCATCCGGCCGACGCCCTGCACGGCGACCTGGGCCGCGTGCAGAGCGGCGACGTTGCGATCGTCCTCTCGCAGAGCGGCCAGACGGAGGAGATCGTGCGGCTGTTGCCGCCGCTGGGCGAGTTGGGCGTGCCGATCGTGGCGATCACCGCCCGGGCCGACAGCGCCCTGGGCCGGGCCGCGGCGGTCGTCCTCGAACTCGGTCCCGTGGAAGAGGCCTGCCCGCTCGGATTGGCCCCCACCAGCAGCACGACGGCGATGCTCGCCCTGGGCGACGCCCTGGCGCTGGTCGCCAGCCGGATGCGGAATTTCGGCCGCGACGATTTCGCCCGCTTCCACCCCGCCGGAAGCCTCGGGCAGAAGCTGAGCAAGGTCGAGCACCACATGCGGCCGCTGGTCCAGTGCCGCGTCGCCGCGGAAGACTTGACGGTCCGCGAGGTGTTGGTCCGCGTGAGCATGCCCGGACGCAGAACCGGGGCGACGATGCTCGTCGATGCGGCCGGGAAGCTATCGGGCATTTTCACGGACAGCGACTTGGCGCGCCTCTTCGAGCAGCGCCGCGACGAAAGCCTCGACCGGCCGGTCGCGTCGGTGATGACCCGCAATCCGCTCGCCGTCGTGGCCGGGGGGATGATGATCGAGGCCGTCGCCCTTTTGGCGAAGCGAAAGATCAGCGAACTGCCGGTGGTTGACGCCGCGGGCCGGCCGGTGGGATTGATCGACGTGACCGACGTGGTCGGGCTGTTGCCCGCGGAGGAATCCGCCGGGCGGTCCAGCGGCGCGGAGGGGGCCGCTTTGTCCGACGCCCCGTCCTGCCGCGTGTTTCCCCGGATCGAGGACGCCGCCTCATGAACGCCCAGGAGCGCTGCCAGACGATCGAATTGATCCTCTCCGACGTGGACGGCGTGTTGACCGACGGGAGAATCCTTCTGGACAACCAGGGGATCGAGGCGAAGTCGTTCCACATCCGCGACGGGCTGGGCGTCCGCTTGTGGCAGAGGGCGGGCTGCCGGTTTGGACTGGTCTCGCAACGGAGTTCGCACAGCGTGAAGATCCGCGCGGCCGACCTGGGAATTGAGTTGATTCGCCAGGGAATTCCCGAAAAGCTCGCCGCCGTGAAGCAGATTCTCGCCGAGTTGGGGCTGAAATGGCGACAGGTCTGCTATTTGGGCGACGACCTGCCCGATCTGCCCGTGGTCCGCGCGGCGGGGCTGGGCGTGGCCGTGGCCGACGCCTGCGTCGAGTTGCGTCAGGCGGCCCATTACGTGACCGCCGCGCCGGGCGGCGGCGGGGCCGCGCGGGAAGTCGTGGAATTGATCCTTCGCTCCCAGCGCCGTTGGGACGATGTGATTCAGACGTATCGATGACCATTGAGCCGCGGATGGATTACGCGTCGAAGGCGACCAACGGAAGCCCGATTTCCGGGAAGAAATGTTAGCGCCGTTGTACGCTTCAGACGAACCTCGATAAATGCCTCGATTCGCCCACATCGCCGGCGCCTTCGTCGTGGTCTTCGCGACGTATTGGACTTATGCCCTGCTGGCGGTCCCGTTGATCGAGCCCTCGGCCCGGGGCGCCGGCGAAGCGAAGAAACCCATTGACGACGCCGATCCGCTCGCGAAGGCCGCCGTTGAACGAGTGGCGGGATCTGTTTCCGCGCGACGCCTGGGAAGTGAAAGACCCAAAGGTCCTGGAGAGCGACCAGTTCAAGGTCCTGATGCAGGACTACCAAAACCTCGGCGGCGGCCGGGTGCGGATCAATCCTTGCACGATCATTTACACCCCTGCCGGCCCGGACGACCGGGCCGACCGCATCGCCCGCGCGATCGTGCTGGAGGCGCCCGACGGAGCCATGCTCCGTTTCAACCAGGCGTTGGACCTTGCGCGGCTGGGGAACGTGCGGTTCCTCGGCGGCGAGTTGAACGGACGCGTGACGATGCGCAGCCGCGGAAAGGCGCCGGACCATTCCGACAGCCTGTGGGTGGAGTCGAGCGACGTGGAACTGGGTGAATACGACATCGCCGCGGCGAAGACGGTCGATTTCCGCTATGGCCCCCACTCCGGCCGCGGCCGGCAAATGCACATCCACCTCTTGCCCCGCGAGGGCGGCAGCGGCAGCCAACCCGGGGCGAACATCGGCGGAATGGAATACTTCGAGATGCAGTCGGTCGAGCGGCTGCACCTGGACCTCAGTCGCGCAAAGACGCCGCCGGCGGGCGCCGCCGCCTCGTCGCCCGCCGCCGGCATGGCGGCCATGCCGGTGGAAATCAATTGTCGCGGCCCTTTCCGCTTCGACGTTGTCCAGCAGACGGCCGTCTTCCGCGATCAGGTTGACGTTTACCGCATTCGCCCCGCCGGGCCCGGCGACCGGCTGACTTGCGACACGCTGTCGGTGTTCTTCACGAAGAAGAAGGGGCGCACGGGGGCATTCGACCTTCAGCCGCAGCGGCTCGAGGCAATCGGCTGCGCCGGCGATCGTTTCCTCCCCCGCCGACAAACTCTACGCCCGCGGCGAAACATTGCAGTACGACTTCCCCACCGATCAGATCACGCTCGGCGGAACCGGCGAAGTCCTCCTGCAACAGGGCCCCAACGAAATCCACGCCCGTAATCTCCAGTATCGATCGGGTCCCCCGGGCCACATTGGGCAGGCGTCGGCCGCCGGCCCGGGGTGGCTTCGCGGACAGATGGGGCAGCCGCAAGGGCGGCAGACGAATCGGGCCGGCCAACAGATCGAAGCCCGCTGGAACGATCAATTGCTCCTTCGTCCGCAAGAGAAGAACCAGGTGCTCTCGCTCACCGGCGGGGCGCAGTTGAAGTTCCAAGCGATCAACCAGTTGGACGCGGACGAAATCCACTTCTGGCTCGTGGAACTGCCGCAAGGGCAAGGGGCGCAGCCGAAACTTCAGCCGGACCGGATGTTGGCCCGCGGCAATGTGAAGATGAATTCTCCCCAGCTTTCCGGAGCAGTGGACCAACTGGAGGCGTGGTTCCAGCCGGCCGCGCCGGGCCGTGGCGCGGTGCTGTCGCCGGCTCGCCGTCGTCCGCAAGCAACGCCCGCCAGCCGCCAGCGCCGCCCAATGCCGCTCCGATGGGCGTCGCGCCAAACGCCTGCCAAACGGCGGCGCCGGCAATCGCCGGCGGGACGCCAATGCCGCCCAATGCCGCCCAGCCGCCGGCGACGTTGGACGCGGCCGGCCGCGACCATTTCGAGATCTTCGGCCGACTGTTGCGGGTGAAGCTCCTGCTCTTGGACCAAGGGGGGAGCGAATTGTCCGAACTGAATGTGGACGAGAACGTCCGCGTTCGCCAGACGCAGGCGTCCGATCCGAGTCAACAACCGATCTTCATCTCCGGCGATCATTTGCAAGTGATCGACGCCAACCGGCCGGGCACGATGGTTCACGTCCTCGGACAGCCTTTCGGACAACCCCGCGGGCAGCCGGCCCACTTTGAAGGCCGCGGCATGGCCCTGACCGGCTCGAACCTGAACCTCGACCGCGGCGACAATCGCCTGTGGATCGACGGCCCGGGCCAAATGGACGTCCTCATGGACCGCGACCTCCAGGGGCAGCAACTCGCCGCGCCCCAGCCGGTGCAAATCCGCTGGCAACGGCGGATGAACTTCGACGGCGTGAAAGCGACGTTCGCGCAATCGGTCTCCGCCGTCGGCGCCGGCGCAGCGGTTGCAAACCGACGTCATGGACGTTTATCTCCAGCAACCCATCCGCTTTGCCGACGAGAAGATCAAGCAACCGCCGCCGCAGCAGCAGCAGATCGAGCAATTGAATTGCCGCGGCGGCGTCCTCTTGGAAGAACACACCCTCGATCCCCAGCAGCAACTCCTCGCGGGAGCGGATGGAAGTCGCCGACCTGGCGGTCAATCGGCGAACCGGCGAACTGCGGGCGAGCGGGCCCGGCCGGATCATCCGCGTTGGCCGCGGCGACAATAACCCCGCGGCGGGAGGTTTTTTGGCGGGCTGCCGTCTGCGGGGCCGGCGCGGGCGGGAAATGTCCCGCCATCGGCCGCGGCCAACGAAAAAAAAGCCGCGGCGATCACTTGCACGGACGTCAAATTCCAAGGCGGCGTCACCGGCAATATTCTCCGCCGCAGCGTCACCCTTCACGATCAGGTCCGCGCCGCCTACGCCGAGGTCGATTCCTGGACTGCCGTCCTCGAAGGCGACGATCCGCAAACGCTGGGCGTTGGCGGCGGATTCATCCTCACAAGCGATGAACTCGAAGTTGACGACATGACGCCGCCGGGCGCCGCCCAGCGGGCAATCGAACTGCTCGCCTCCGGAGACGTTGTCGCCGAAGGCGCCTCCAACGGCAGCCTCTTCACCGCCCGGGCAAGTCGATTGACCCACGATGAAGCCAAGGACCTGCTCATTCTCGAGGGCGACGGGCGGACGGACGCCCAGTTGTTCCGCCAGGCCAGCGCCGGCAGCGTTCCGTCTACGACGTTGGCGCGGAAAATCTTCTTCTGGCGGAGCAGCGGGCGGGTCGACATCGACGGGGCCCGCTCGTTGCAATTCAACCAGATGCCCGGCGGGAGCGGAAAAAGGAGCAGGTGAGAAAGCGAAGGGCACGAGCAGCGTCTCCCCGCCGTGCGCGGCGCGTGCGCGTAATTTTGACAGAGCGCACGCACTGTAGTGGACGGCCGGTGTACCCTTCATGGGGGTAAATTGCCCTTGCAGCGGTCCGGCTGCGGACGTTACGATCAACCTGCGTCGCCGATTTGGCCGAAATAAGATAAAGAATGCAAAGAGAGTTGCCCTGGAGGATTCTGCGATGAAAACACGACTCGTTTTGGTCCTGGCAGCGACGTTGGTCGCGATCGCGTTTTTGTGGAGTTCGGCCGAGGCGGGCGGGGTGAGGATTGGCATCGGCATCGGCGTACCGTTCTGTGCGCCGGCGCCGTATCCCTACCCCTATGCCTATCCCTATTACTATCGCCCGTATCCGTACCCATACGCCTATCCCTACGCGTACCCCTATCCTTACGGGGTATACGCAGCCCCGGCCCCGGCCTATGTTGCGCCTCCCCCGGGTTATCCGCAGCCGGCGCCGACCTACAGCCAACCTGCGCCGCAACAGAGCTACTATCCGCCGTCGGGTGGATCGGCCCCGCAGACGCTGCCGACGCCTGCGCCAAGCTCGGTCCCGGTCCCTCCGCCGCCGCAGCCGTAGCGGCCTTGGCTTACGCGGGGATGTCCGCCAGGCGGACGTATTCGGGCAATGGCCCGACCAGCGGCTTGAGATAGTCGATGCACGCCGGGGTGACGAAATTCCCTTCGGCGTTGATGTAGCCGTCGGGCAGCGGCTTGGCGCCCAGCGCGACCTCGGCCAGCGGCGCCGCGCCCAGCGACCAGCGGTACGGATCACTCGACTCGCGGACGATGCTCACCATGACGCCGGTGGCCCCCTCGGCGGCCAGTTCGACGGCGCGGCGGCCGCAGGCATACGCCTCTTCGGCGTCGCCGGCGGCGACGCGGTCCGCGGCGCACATCGACAGCGACTCGCACACTTGGAACTCGCCCCGCCAACCGAAAGCGGCGTGGATCATGCGGTGGAGCATCATCGCCGCGCTCGTGCCGCCCATGGCCCCGAACTCGACGTTGGCGAACTTGTTGACGACCTGCGAGGCGCTGATCGGCGTGCCGTCGGCGTAACACACGCCCTCGCCGCAAACGACGCTGCACCAGCCGAAGCGGTCGTACGCGCGGCGGACGTCGGCCAGGAAGCGGTCGCGGTCGAAGGGGCGCTCCGGCAGGAGGAGGACGTGCGGGGCGTCGTCTTCCGTCGAGCGGGCCAACGCCGCCGCCGCCGGCAGCCAGCCCGCCGAACGCCCCACCGTCTGAAAGATCACGTACTGGTCCACCCGCTTCATGTCCCGGGCCAACATGCCCGCTTGCTTCACGGAGAGCGCGACGTAGCGGGCGGCGCTGCCGAAGCCGGGCGTGTGGTCGGTGCCGCAAAGGTCGTTGTCCACCGTCTTCGGCACGCCGACGCCGACAAGATCGTATCCCTGCCCGCGGCAGTGCTCCTCGACGCGATGGATCGTGTCCATCGTGTCGTTGCCGCCGATGAGGAAGCAGTAGCGAATGTCGTGCTTGCGGAGCATCTCCAAAATGCGCGGCAAGTCATCGTCCTGGAGCTTGTGGCGGCAGCTTCCCAGGGCGGAACTGGGACAGCCGCGGAGGGCCTCGATTGTCGCCGCGGACTGGCGGCCAAGGTCGATCACCTCGCCGCGCATGAAGCCTTCGACGCCGAACTTCATGCCGAGCGTCTTGCCGATGGCCTTTTGCGCCGCGCACGCCTGGATAATGCCGCACAGGCTGGCGTTGATGACGCTCGTTGGGCCGCCGCTCTGACCGATGATTGCATTGCCGCGAAGCACGGGAGGACTCCTGTCACCGATGCGATTTTGTCTCATCCAGCCTTCCG
The DNA here is from genome assembly GCA_963791075.1 of uncultured Planctomycetia bacterium. Classification (GTDB taxonomy): domain Bacteria; phylum Planctomycetota; class Planctomycetia; order Pirellulales; family Thermoguttaceae; genus CAWBRF01. The sequence continues at coordinate 24,131 of CAWBRF010000029.1, read as the reverse complement.
GTCCAGACCAGGAGGTTTTGGAAAAATTGCGCGTACCAGTTGCCGACTTCGATAAACCCGCCGGGGATGTCCTGCACGACGCGGCGATCGCCCCAATCGACCAGCCCGCCGACCCAGTGCGGGGCGACGTTGGCGGCAAAGGCGGCGGTCCGCCCGCGGCCGTGCCGGCCAACGACCAACAGCGGCCATCGCTCGCCCGGGGAGAAATGGAACTGTCCCCCGGCGCGGCCAGCGGCGAAAGTCGCGGCGGTCAACAGGGTTTCCGCTGCCGGCTTGGCGGCAAAGGCGTTCAGCCCGCCCACGCCCGGCGGCTCGTCCCAGGGGAGCCCGGCGAGGATGGCGTGGTCGGCCGTCTTGTTCAGCAGACATGGTTGGGCGAAGTTGCGGCGGTCGTCGGACGACTGCATGACGACGGGCAACGCGGCGGCCAGCGGCGATTGATGATATTCGCCCAGCCGGCCGTGAAAACTCTCCCAGCCGCCGATCATGAGCAGTCCCGCGCCTTGTTCGACGCATCGGGCCACGCGGGCCATCTTCTCCGCGCCGAAATTGGCCGCCGGATAGTCGCTGACGACATACAAGGCGTAAGCCCCGGCCTCTGCGTCGGGCGGCGGCTGGTCGCTGGCGACGTGGTCGAAGTCCAGGCCCGCGTGGAGCATGATCCCCGCCAGGTAGCTTGCCGCCCCATCCAGGCGGCCATCGCCGAGGTAGCATATTTTCGCCGGCATCAGCGCCTCCTCGCGAAAAGCGGTTGGTACTGCTGCGGATGGTAGAAGTGAAACTTCACTTCCCGCAAATACTCGATGGCCCCGACTTCCCGCTGAATCTTCACGACCGTTTCGATTTGTTCCTGGCTGGCGTAGGCGGCGATGGCGGCGAGCTTGGTTTGCAGCATGGCGTCGGGCGTTTCGATGCGGAGCTGCGGCGGCTGGGGAAAATCGCAATAGACGGCGTACTCGTAGACGGCGGGGACTTCGGCGATCGGCTCGCCCAACTCCGGCCAGATTGCCCCCTGGGCGTGGAAGAGGCTGATGAGCATCTCCGCGTGGACGATGCGGTGGTCGGGGTGCAGGTCCTCGTTGGTGGCGAGGAAGACGCGGTTGGGACGCACCTGCCGCAGGCAACGGGTGAAGGCGTTTTGCAGCCCCACGGCCCCCGCAAACGCCCCAGGATCGCCGTCGCAGGCAAAACGCCGCCCGCAATAGGCCGTCAGGCCGCCGTCGGGATAGTCGAGTTGCCGCAGGCGGTCGGCCGTGAGGCCGAGTATGCGGAAGGAATGGCGCGTCTCCTCGCTGCGGACCGCGGTGATCGTGTCGCGCAGCTCCGCACGGCAATAGCCCATCCGACCGTCGGTGACCACCAGGGCGTGGACGGCGACGCCTTCGGCCAGCCCGACCTGGAAGGTCAGGCCCGCCCCGGTGACGACGTTGTCGTCGTGCGGCGAGACGAAGAGCCATCGCTCGTCCGCGCCCTTCCAGTCGGGCAACAGCTCCGCGATCTGCGTCGTCCGCAGCAGGCCGCCGTCGCTGCGGCGAATGTAGGACGCGTGGCTCGCCATGGCGTCGTTCTCACGGGGCGATGAACTCATTGCCGATTTTCCGCGCCCGCTGGGCCTTGTCGAGATTGATCCCCAAGGCGACGCCGACCTGGACCAAAATGTTCCATCCGGCCAGGAGTTGCAGCACGGTCTGAAAACCTTCCACCCGCGGAATGCGGATCGTCGGGAAGATCGTCTCCTGCTCCGCCACGGCGATGACCGTCAAGCCGACGCCGTCGACCAGCGTCGTCTTGAATTTCTCCGCCTCCGCCGGGAAGGGATCGATGACGAGGATCGCCTCGTCGGGCTTCATGATTTCCTCGATGCCGTGCACGGCGTAGGTCCCTTCGAGGAAATCGCTCTTTTTGTGCGTGATTTCGTTCGTCTTCAACGTCAGTTCCTCGGCGACGCCGTTGTTGCGGCCGGCAAAATAGACGACTCCCGCGCGGGCGAGTTTCTGCACCAGCGCGGAGTCGAGTTCGGCTTCGAGGACCGCGCGGCCGGCGCGGGCGGCCTCCTGACGATTGGCGGCCATCGGCGACGCCTTCTCCCACGGGGCCAAAAGCGAGCGGTAAAACAACGCCTGCTCGACGACGCTCTTCGTCGCCGCCACCGCATCTTCCTTGCCGCAACGAAGCGTGTAGCATCGCGAAGAGACGGTTTCCAGGGTGCAAGGGCTGTTGGCGGTCAATCCGAATCGCCGCGCGTGGCGCTGATCGCCCAAGCGGGTGAAGAGCGAAATCAATTCCTTCGTCTTGCCGCTGTTGCTCGCCCCAAAGACGGCAAACTCGCTCAGGTCGTATTCATGCGCCTGCCGGGCGCCGTCGGTGGCAACGGCCAAGGGGGCCCCGAGTTTAAGGGCCTCATACATGAAGTTCTTCGCCGGGAAGATGCGGCTGGAGCCTTCGCCGGTGAGGAAGAGCCGGCCCGCCTGGCGGATCGCCGCGGCCGCATCGGCCGAGGCCTGAAAATCGAAATCGCCCACCAGTTGCGGCGTCTCCAGCATCTCGTGAACGAGGGCGAAATCCTTGTATCTTGCGTCTTTTAGGTTCATCGGCGTGCTCCGCGTTGGGCTTGTCGGGGAAAAAGGCAGGCGTGGGGCAAAAAAGCAAATATACGGCCCGCGGCGAACAGGAACAAGAGGGGGGAATGGTTGTCGCCAACCGAGTGGCATCGCGGAAACGCGGAATCGCCAGCGGGCCGCAGGTTACCCCGCCCGGCGACGCACCTGCGTGTCGTAATGCGGACCGCGGAGCACGTGGCCGCGGCCAAAGGGATCTTCGCCCCGCTCGCCCGGCCGATAAACGCGGAGGGTCCGCCGGGGGACGAGCCTCGCCAGGGGCGGGGCAAGCGCTGTCGCCGCCCAGAAGAAAGCGATCGGCGCGACCGGCGCCATCGCCCGCAGGGGCAATCTCCCGAAGAGGCACGTCAACGCGGCCGCGGCGAAGACGGCGTAAGCGGGCCAAAGTCTCCGCCAACGCGGCAACGAAGTGCATAAGCCAATCGAAGCCAGGGCAACGCAGGCGATCGCGGCGAAACGGTCGAGACGACTCGGGCCGAACAGCGGGAAATCGCCGGCCAGCCATGCCCCACCAACCGCCGCCGCCAGGCATCCGGCGAGAAGCGCCGCCCGCGGGATAGTTCGCCATCGCGACGCGCCGGCCAGGGCCAACAGTGCGACCACAGCCGCCGCGGCCCAGAGTCCCGTTTGCGGCTGGACGGCGTCGTGAACGTCGCCCGGATAGACGGCCAGTCCAAAGGCGGCCGCCCAACCGACGCTCGGCTCGTCCGGCAGGAGCGACCAGCCGAGCCATGCCAGGGCAAAGACGGTGGCGACGCCGAGGAGGCATTGCAGAAGCTGAACGATCTTGCGGACCGCGCCGCCCGTGGGCTGCATCGCATCCCCGGCAGGATTCACTCCCGCGGCGATCGACACGACGGGGGGATGGGGCCGATCGGCGCGTCCCCCGCCACGGCCCAGACCCTTAGCCCAAGGGCCAAACAGCCCAGCAGCGCCAGACCGATGATCGTTCGCGTACCCAGCATAGCGGGCGGATTCTACGCGAAGCGATTGGTTTGGGGCAAGACGAAAAATGCGCGAAATGAGCGGTTTCCGCAAGCCGACGCGAGAGGCGGTCTGTTCGGTCCCCTCTCCCTTCGGTGGGTTAGGGAGAGGGGGATCGCCGCACAACGGCAGACGCTACTTCTTGGCGGGAGTCTTCGCCGCGGCCTTGCCCGCAGGTTTGGCGGCGGGGGCGGCAGCCTCGGCGACAGCCCCTTCCCCTTCTTCGTCTTCCTTCTTCTTCTTTTTCTTCTTCTTGATTGCTAGCTTGTACACCCGCACTTTGGCCAAGCCGAAGGGGCTATCGCCCTCTTGCCAGCGATCGGCGGCCTGAAGACGGGCAATGCGTTCGTCGCGGGTGAGCACGTTTCGGGCGCGGATCATCCCCGCGCGGACCCGCAAACTCTTGTCCATGGTCATGGTGATTCGTCTCCAAAAATGGATAAGCTGTTTAATATAGCCGTCGGTTTCCGCTCATGCAAGGGGACGGCTGGCGGCTGGCGAGACCTCGTCTTTGTTGTCATGCTAAAGAGGGGGGTTCGCATGGCCAGCGGCGCCTTCCGGGGGGTTTCCCCGCCGGTGGGTAAAATATAATATCATCTTGAGGGCGAGGTTGATTTTGCGAGGGCGGAGGTTGTCCCCGTGACGCGACATTTTTTCTCGACCGCATCCGCGGCCGTCGTCTTGCTTGCTGTCTGCGGTCTTCCGCAAGCGGCCTCGGCCGAGCCCTACTACTATTATTATCACCACAAGCCGCAGCCGCCGTCTTCTCCGCCTGTCAAGCCGGTGACGCTCGATGGCACGGTCCTGAGCATCTCATCCAGTGAGATCGAGGTGATGGTCGCTCCGCCCGGCAAGGGCAAAGGCAAGCGCGGGCCGCGGGGAAAATGGATCGTCGTCACCCAGCCGACAACGGCGTTCACCGTCAACGGCGAGGCGAACGCGGATTACCTCAAGCCGGGCCTGACCGTGCGCTTCAACGCCGAAAACGCCGCCAAGGCGGAGACCCTGCAGGACAAGGTCGGCGAGTTGACGATCACCGCTTTGCCGCACAGCAAACCGCCGCCCCCGTCGGCGAAGAACGTGAAGCCGCCGGCAGCGAAAGCCCCGGACTTGTCGGACCCATCGGCGGCCACGGAGATCGTCGGCCATCTCGGGCCAAGCCACGAGAAGCAGTGGATGGTTCGCGCGCACGGCAAGCCGTTGCACTTCGATCTCGCCGAGAACGCGAAGATCAAGGTCTCGGTCCATGACGGCCGGTTGATGGGCGTCGGCGACAAGGTTCAGGTTCACGGCGAGATGGTTCGTCCCGGCTCGTGCGTGGCCGACGACATGACGGTGACGCTGTCGAAGCCGCTTTCCGGCGTGAAGAAGAAGCCGCCCGCGGCGGCGGAAAAGAAGACCGCGGCGAAGACCGAGGGGGAAAAGACCGCGGACGACGCGAGCCTCTAACGACCGGCGTCCGGCCAGTCGGGCAAGTTGCCGGAGGGGTCGAAGGGCAGGGGCCGCGGGGACGTAAGAACTTCGAGGTCCGCCCGTCGCCGGGCTTCATCCCAATAGGCCGCCGAGCACTCGACCTCCGCCAAGTGCAAGGTGTCGGCGATCCACATCAGCCGGGCTTCCGGCGGCTCGACCAGCCCAAGGGCCCCCAAGGCCGCCGCGAGCATCTCCGCGTCGGTTTCGTAGTCCAAGGGCAGCATTCCCGCGGAGACGTGTCCGCTGGTCAGGACGTTGAGCCGCGTCGCGGCCGGGTCGGCGTCGCGGAGGAGTTGCCGGCGGCAGAATTCGGCCATGCCGACGCCGATGGCGTTGCCGTGGCTTGCGGGGCTGAGGCGGCGCAAGGCGATTCGCTTCACCTTCGGCCATTCGCCCTCGACGGCCTGATGGTCGTTGAACTTTCGCCCCGCCACATTCGCGTCGAAGCCGACGCCGCTGAAGTTCTTGCCGATCTGGTCGATCAGCAACACGTCGGCGCGGGGAAGGGGAGCCGCGGCATCCACTGCCGGGCGAGTTCGAGGAGCTGTGGTTCGCGGGCCAAAAAGTCTTTCGGGGCGACGGCCTCGACCAGGGCCGTCTGATCGCGGGCGTTCTCGACGATCGCCAATCCGGCCAGGACGCGGCACTTCGTCAGGACTTCGTCGGCGACGCTGCCGACGATCCGGTCGAAGTCGTAATCGGCGATCGCGCGGTGCAGCGTCTTCGCGCCCTCGGCCTTGCCCAGCCCCACCAGGAGCATCTTCAGCAGTCCGCTTTCATAGCGGCCGGCGAGCGAAGTGTGCGGCTTGACGCGGCCGCAGACGAGCGTGTGGTCGGCCTCGAAGGCGAGGCGGTCGCAATGGATGGGAAAACCCTCCGCGGCGCGGCAAACGACGACGGTCTCCATGCTTGCGCGGACCGGGCAGCCGACAAGCGGTTCGGCGATGCCATAGGACTCCAAGAGGCGTTGCTGCCCGGCGGCGGTTCCGCCTCCGTGGCTGCCCATGGCGGGGACGAGGAAGGGCCGGGCGCCGAGGCTGCGGAGATGTTCGACCGTCGCGCGGAGGATGGCGGCGATGTTGGCGATGCCCCGGCTGCCGGCGGTGACGGCGACCGTTTGACCCGGCCGCAGGCGCGCGGCCAGATTCGCGCCGGCCAACGCGGCGTGGACGGCCGTCGGGATGTCGTCCACGCGCGGACCGTCCAAGGTTTGGCGAAGGCGGAAGATTTCCGGGAAAGCGTGCATAGGCGGCGTTTTCGGAGACATTTCCATTTTCGCGATGGCTGTGCGGATGTCAAAGGCGGGGATTCCCGAAATTGCGATTTTTCCAACTAGGCCGACTTTTCCGACTGGGGGGAAGAGGGATTGAGGATCGGGGATTAGGGATTAGAGAGAAGGGGGAAACAGGAAAATCGGCCGGCCATCCCTCTTCTCTAATCCCTAATCCCCAATCCCTAATCCCTTTTCCGCCTTTCCGCCGAAACTCTACACAGACACCCGTTGCCAGGGAAGGTTGCCGTGTCCATGTCTCTTAGTCCATTTGGCCGCGACGGCCAGCGCGACCAGCGTCGTCGCCGCCTGCTCGCCGAGGAGCGCTTGCCGCTGGCGGGCGAAGGCGTTGCCGTTGCCGCGACGGGGCAGGCCGCCGCGCCGCCGCCGTCAAAGAGCGGCCATTACGGCGACGCGGAGTTTCTCCGCCAGGAGCCATCGCTGCTGGACCTCGTCCCCCGCCGGCCGCTGGCCATTGTTTTTCTCGTCTTCGCGGGGGCGGGCTTGATTGCGGCGGTCGAATGCCTCTATGCTTGGACGCCGGCACTGGCCGCGGCGCTGGGCCGTCCCGGCCGGATCGCCGCCTTCGAGTTGGGCCAGCGGGGGAGTCTGGGGACCTGGATTTCGTCGCTGGAGTTGTTGGCCGCCGCGGGGACCGCTTTGCTGGTTTATCGGGTCCGCCGTCATCGCAGCGACGATTACCACGGGCGCTATCGCGTCTGGCTCTTCGCGGCGATGAGTTGGTTCCTGCTGGCCGCCGACTTCTCCACCGGGCTCCGCAGCGGCTTCCGCGACGCGATGATCCTCTTGACCGGCGCCCGCATCGCCGGCGACGGCTCGATCTGGTGGGTGATCGGCTATGCGTTGCTGTTTGGCTCGATCGGGGCGAGACTCTTGATGGACATGTGGCCGTGCCGCCTTTCCGTCGCGGCGTTGGGGCTGGCGGCGTGCGGCTATCTCGCCGCCGCGCCGGTGCACTTCGGTTGGTGGTCCTATGGAGCGGGCCCTTTGGGCGTCATGATCCAGCAAGGGACGCTGATGGCGAGCCATCTGCTGACGCTGCTGGCGATGATGATTCAAGCCCGCTTTGTCCTGCTTGACGCGGAGGGCCTGCTGCCGCGGCGGTTGGTCGAGGCGAAAAAGGGGCCAACAGAGGCCGGCAAGGCGGGGGAAGCGGGCGGTGCGTGGATTGACGTGGATTCCGCGCACGAGGCGTCGCCGCCTGTGGTCCGCCGCCCGGCGTTTGCGCCGCTTGCAGTTTCGCCGCCCGCGCCGGCGCCGCTTGCGGTTTCGCGACCTGAGACCGCCCCCAGGGAGCAGAAGCTGAGCAAGGCCGAGCGAAAGGCGCTGCGAAATCGCCTGCTCCAGGAGCGGCTGCAACGCCAGCAGCATTCGCGAAGCAACTGGGGATCGTAAGCGCGGGCGGCGAAACCGCAAGCCGTCTGGACAACCGCCCCGCGGCGCGGAATAATGTCCGCATGTCAGTTCGCACCCGATTTGCCCCCAGTCCGACCGGTTATCTGCACATTGGCGGCGTGCGCACGGCCCTGTTCTGCTGGCTGTTTGCCCGGCACAACGGCGGACAATTCATCCTGCGGATCGACGACACCGACCAGCAGCGAAACGTTGAGGAGGCGTTGGCCCCGATCCTGCACGGCCTCCGCTGGCTGGGGATCGATTGGGACGAAGGCCCGGAAGTGGGCGGTCCGCATGCGCCGTATTATCAATCGCAGCGCGGCGCAGCGGCATCAGGCGGCGGTGGAAAAGCTGCTCGCCGCCGGCGCGGCCTATCGCGACTATGCGACGCCGGAGGAATTGGAAGTCGAGCGGAACGCCGCGCAGGCGGAGAAGCGGCCGTTTCTTTACAGTCGCCGCTTTATGGCGGAATCGCCCGCCGACGCGGCGCGTTTTGAGGCCGAAGGCCGGCGGCCCGTGGTGCGGTTGAAAATGCCGCGGCAGGGGACGCTGACGATCGACGATTTGATTCGCGGCCGCGTCGAGGTCGAGTGGGCGCGGGAGCAGGACCACGTGATCCAGCGGGCCGACGGCACGTGCCTCTATCACCTGGCCAGCGTGGTCGACGACTACGACTTCGAGATCACCCACGTCATCCGCGCCGAGGAGCATCTTTCGAACACGCCGCGGCAGGTCTTCATCATCCAATCGCTCGGCTATCCCCTGCCGCAATACGCGCATCTCCCCTTCGTCGCCGAGCCGGGCAGCAAGAACAAGCTGAGCAAGCGGAAGCTGGACAAGTACTTGAAAAACCGCGACTTCGCCCAGATGGTCGAGCACGGCGCGGCGGTCCTGGCCGCCCTCGGCCGCACGCCCTCGCCCGAGCAACTCAATCCGGTGATGGTCGAGTTTTACGAGAGCGTCGGCTACTTGCCCGAGGCCGTGGTCAACTACCTCGCCTTGCTCGGCTGGTCGTTGGACGACAAGACGGAGCACTTTACGCGGCAGGAGTTGATCGAGAAATTTTCCCTGGAGCGGGTCACGAAGGCGTCGGCGAGCTTCGATCCCAAAAAACTTTGGGCCTTCGAGGACTGGCACTTCCAGGGCCTGCCGATCGAGCGGAAGGCCGCGTTGGCGACGCCCTTCCTACAAACGGCCGGCCTCCTCCCCTCGCCGCCGCCGCCGGAGGCCGAGGGCAAGCTCGCCGGATTCTTGCGGCCTCGGGCGATCGGATCAAAGTGGCCGGCGACGTGCTGGCCTACGCCGATTTCTTCTTCCTCGCCGACGACCGGTTCGCTTACGGCGAAAAGGCGTTTGACAAGCGGGTGCGGGCCGCCGGCGCCGCGGAACTGTTGGCGAAATTCCGCCCTCTGTTGGCCGATCTGGAAGACTTCCAGCCGGCGGGAATTGAAAAGCTATTGCACGATTTTGTCGCCGCGGAAGGGGTGGCCATCGGCCAGATCATTCACGCCCTTCGCGTGGCCGTCACCGGCAAGGCGGTCGGACCGGGGCTGTTCGACTGCCTGGCGATCTTGGGAAAGGCGTCCAGCCTGGCGCGGATTGACCGGGCGCTCGGGCTGATCGGTTGAGGCGGGAACCCCTTGCCAATCGCCCCAAATCGCCCATAATAGATCGCGTGCTTATAAGAAGGGGACAGTCCCATTTTCGTCGGACGAAAATTGGGACAGTCCCCAGTCCCCAGAGGCCCCTGGTCATGCCCTTGGTCGTTGTTGGATCGGTCGCGCTGGACAGCGTGGAAACCCCCACGCAGAAGCGCGATAACCTGTTGGGCGGCTCGGCCGTCTTCTTCTCCTACGCCGCCAGTTACTTCACCTCCGTGCGGCTCTCCGGCGCCGTCGGCGAGGATTGGCCGAAGGAACACAGCGAATTGCTCCGCAAACGGAACATCGACACCGCCGGACTGCAGGTTGTCGCCGGCGGAAAGACGTTCCGTTGGCGGGGGCGATACTTGGAAAACATGAACGACCGCGAGACGCTCGACCTGCAACTGAACGTGATGGCGCAGTTCGATCCGACACTGCCGGAGTCGTATCGCGGCTGCAAATTTCTCTTCCTCGCCAACGCCTCGCCGCAGTTGCAGATGCGCGTGCTCGACCAGTGCCCCGGCGCCGCCTTGGTCGTCGCCGACACGATGGACTATTACATTCAAAACGAGCGGGAAAGCCTCCTCGTCCTCCTGCGGCGGATCGACGGCCTGGTGCTCAACGACAGCGAGGCGAAACTGCTCACGGGAGAGGAAAACCTCGTCCGCGCCGGCCATGCGGTCTGCCGCCTGGGACCGCGGCTGGTGGTCGTCAAGAAGGGCGAGCATGGGGCGATGTTCTTCAGCAAACATGAAATCTACGTCCTCCCCGCCTATCCCACGCCGAACGTCGTCGATCCCACCGGGGCCGGCGACAGCTTTGCCGGCGGGATGATGGGCTATCTCGCCGAGCAGGGAAACTTCGAGCCGAAGACGCTCAAGGAGGCGATGGGCTACGGCGTCGTCGCCGCCAGTTTCACCGTTCGAGGACTTCAGTCTCGACCGCCTCAAGCAGATCGATCGCGACGACCTCGACAAACGGATGGCGGAGTATCGGCGGATGCTGAGTTTTTGAACACTGGTCCCCTCTCCCCTTGGGAGAGGGTTAGGGTGAGGGGCGCTAGAGAGGACGCCATTTTGTGGAACGACGACTTGGACGGGTCCCCTCACCCCGGCCCTCTCCCAAGGGGAGAGGGGGACCTTGAGTTGGCCGTCCACACGCGTCCAACGAGGACTCGCAGCAGTATGAAAGAAACCGTCCGCACGTTCATCGCCGTGGAAATCGAGCGCTGCCGTCCGCCAGCAGGCCGCGGCGCTGATCGAGTCGCTTGCCGCCGCCGGGGCCGACGTGAAATGGGTCGCCGCCGAAAACCTCCACCTGACGATCAAGTTCCTCGACGAGGTGGCGATGAAGGAGATTCCGCGGGTTTGCGACGCCGTGGCCCGGGCGGCCACCAGCGCGAAGCCGTTCGACTTGGAGATCCGCGGCGCCGGGGCCTTTCCCACCGCCGCGCGGCCGAAGACCATCTGGCTGGGCGCCGGCGGCGGCGAAGAACAAATGGCCGCCCTATTCGCCGCGTTGGAGACGTTGCTGGCCAATCTCGGCTTTCGCAAGGAGCCGCGGCGGTTTGTGCCGCACCTGACGCTCGGCCGCGTCCGCTCCGGCGGCCCGGCGGTGGCTCCCCTCGGCGCGCTTCTGCAAAAGCGGGCTGATTTTTTCGCCGGCGCGTCGCGGATCGAGCGGCTGGCGGTTTTCTCCAGCGAACTCACGCCGCAGGGCCCGATCTACACGCCGCTGTCGTATGCGCCGCTCGGCGGGAAGTAGGGTGGGTCGAGCGAAGCGATCCCCACCAGAGCACCAAGAAATCCGACATTTATTTGCGTAGCAGCTTCTCGATGTCCGCCCGGGCGCGGCTCGAGGGCCTCGCCCAGCTTGTCGGCGTTTTTGCCGCCGGCCTGGGCCATGTCGGGCCGGCCGCCGCCGCTGCCGCCGACCAACTCGCCGGCCCCGCGGACCCAGGCGACCGCATCGAGGCCCCGCTCGACCAGATCGCGGCTCAACCCGGCCGCCAACATCACCTTTCCCTCCTCCTGCTTCGCGGCGAGCAGGACGGCGATCGGGGCCGCCTTGCGGCGCAACTGGTCGATCAGTTGTCGCAGGACCTGGGCGCCGCCGGCGGTCTCGGCGATTACCACGGTTGTCTCGCCGAACTTCGTCGCCGCGGCGAGGAGTTGATCGACGCCGCCCGCCGCGGACTTCGCCGCCGCCGGCGGAAAGCTTCTTCGCCTGCTTCAATTCCTTGAGCAACGCCTCGACGCGATCGGCGGTTTCCTCGGGCGAGACCCGCAAGGCGGCGGCCGTCCGGACCAAGGCGGCCTGCGCGCGGCGAAGGTGCTCCAGCGCCGCCCGGCCGGTCAGGGCCGTGATCCGCCGCGTCCCCGCCGCCACGCTCTCTTCGCCGATGATCTTCAGCAGGCCGATCTTCGCGGCGTTGTCCAAGTGCGTGCCGCCGCAAAGCTCCTTGCTGAACTCGCCGATGGAGACCATTCGCACCACGTCGGGATACTTCTCGCCGAAGAGCATCATCGCGCCCGACTTCCGCGCCTCGGCCAGCGGCATCGTCGTCGAGCGGACCGGCTCGCCGGCGAGGATTTTTTCGTTCACCTCGTCCTCGATCGCGGTCAACTCCTCGGCGCCGACCGCCGCCGGATTGGCGAAGTCGAACCGCAGCAGGTCGTCGTCCACCTTCGAGCCCTGTTGCAAGGCGTGCTCGCCCAGGTGCTTCCGCAGGGCGTAGTGGAGCAGGTGCGTCGCCGAATGGGCGCGGCGAATGCCGTCGCGGCGGGCCGGATTGACGCGGGCGGAAACCGCGGCGCCCAGTTCCATCCGGCCTTCGCGGAGATGGCCGCGGTGCAGGATCAGGGCCCCGCTGACTTGCGCATCGACGACCTCGAAGCGGAAGCCGTCGCCGACCAACTCGCCCGCGTCGCCCACCTGCCCGCCCATCTCCCCGTAAAACGGCGTCTTGTCGAGGATGCACGACGATCGGCTCGTCGGCGTCGTCCTCGGTGATCAGGTCGCAGGGGCGATCGTTGGCGATGATGAAGACCACCCGGGCGTCGTCGACGCGGAGCGTGTCGTAGCCGACGAAGCTGGGTTTCGTGGATCACGCGCTTGGCGGCGTCCAGCGGCCCGCTGCCGAACAGTTCGACTTTTTGCCCGCCGCCCGACTCGATGCCGTGCCGCTCCATCTCCTCGCGAAAGCCCTTCCAGTCGAAGGCGAGGTTGCGTTCACCGGCCAGCGTTTCAAACAATTCCGGGGGGAAGCCGTGGGTTTGGAACATGTCGGCCGCCTCGGCCGCCGGAAACGATTCCCCGCCGCTCCTTCTTCATCTGCGTCGAAAATCCGCTCGATGCGGCTCAATCCCGCGTCGATGGTGGAAAGGAAGCTCGCCTCCTCCTTTTCGATCACCCCGGCGACGCGCTCGACGGTCTCGCCCAATTCGGGATAGGGCTGCTTCATCAGCCCGGCGACGACGCCGACAAGTTTGTGGAGGAACGGCTCGGCGGACGCCCATCTGGTGGCCGTCCAGCACGGCGCGGCGCAAGCAGCCGGCGGATGACGTAGCCCTGCTTCTTGTTGCCCGGATGCACGTTCTCGTGGACGGCGAAGCTGCACGCGCGGACGTGATCGGCGATGCGGCGCAAGCGGCGGCCGGTCTCCTCGCCGGGCTGATAGGCGACGCCGCAGACTTCGCCGGCGGCCTCGACCAGCGGGCGGAGGATGTCGATGTGAAAATTCGTCTCCACGCCCTGCATCACGGCGGCGGTCCGCTCCAGGCCCATGCCGGTGTCGATGTTCTTGCTGGGCAGCGGCCGCAGATTGTCCGGCGGTCGCCCGACGCGGTTGAACTGCGTGAAGACGAGGTTCCAAATCTCGACTTGCCCGGAGTCGGTGTGATAGTAGATTTCGCTGCACGGTCCGCAAACGCCGTCGGGACCCTGGCTGGGGGCGTTGGCGGGCCAGAAGTTCTCGTCCTCGCCCATCCGTTGCAGCCGCTCCGGCGGAAGTTTCACGTCGCTGAGCCAAATCTTCGCCGCCTCGTCGTCGTCGAGGTAGATCGTGGCCGAGAGGCGATCGGGGTTCAGCCCCAGCCATTGCTTCGCGGTGAGAAATTCCCACGCCCAGTTGATCGCCTCCCGCTTGAAATAGTCGCCGAAGCTGAAATTGCCCAGCATCTCGAAGAAGGTGTGGTGATAGGCGGTGCGGCCGACGTTGTCGATGTCGCCGGTCCGCAGGCACTTTTGGCAGGTCGTCGCGCGGGTGAAATCGAGCTTGCAGCGGCCGAGAAAGTGGTCCTTGAACTGGTTCATTCCCGCGGGAGTGAAGAGGACCGAGGGGTCCCATCGGGGCACCAGCACATCGCTTCCGCGGCGGACGCACCCCTTCGAGGCGAAGAAAGCCAGATATTTTTCCCGCAATTCATCCGTTTTCATGGATATTCTCACCCCAGGCTGAGGAAATTGTCGTATTGGAATCCTAAATCATAGCCGCACAGTAGGTTGGTGAGAAGGCGGATCGACCGGCGATGTGGGGGTAGGCGCCGAGCCGCGAAATCGCAAGCGGAGGGAGGGTGGTTTTGTGAACACGGACGCTTCCGCTTGCGATTTCGCGATGTCTCGCGGTCCCATCGCCCCCCGCTTCCCGACATGTTAGAATAACCCGCCGACCGCAAGGGGGCTTGCGGGAAAGAGTGGACACGTGTATACTATCAGGTAGTCCACGATTTTCCCCGAAAAACCAGCCGAAGGAATGTCCCCATGGTCGCAACTCTCAAGCGCAAAGCGAAGGAATCTATGGCGAAGAAAGCAGCAACCCCAGGCCGCGACGCCGCGAAGGCCGCGGAAAAGGACGGAAACGACGGCGTCAACGCCATGCTTGACGCGCATCCGTCGTTGAAAACCACCGTTGCCCAAATCGAGAAGCAGTTTGGCGAAGGGGCGATTATGCCCTTGGGCGCGGAAGCGAGAGTCCAGAAAATCGCCGGCATCTCCACCGGCAGCCTGTCCTTGGACCTTGCCCTGGGCGGGCAGGGGATTCCCGTCGGCCGGGTCGCGGAAGTTTTCGGCCCGGAGTCCAGCGGCAAGACGACGCTGGCCCTGCACGTCATCGCCCAGGCGCAGCGCAAGGGGGGCATCGCCGCGTTCATCGACGCCGAGCACGCCCTCGATCCCAGTTGGGCGAAGAAGCTGGGCGTCGAGCTGGAAACGCTTTTGGTCAGCCAGCCCGGCAGCGGCGAAGAGGCGATGCACATCACCGAGATGCTCATTCGCTCCAACGCCGTGGACGTGATCGTGATCGACTCCGTGGCCGCCCTGGTGCCGAAGAAGAGCTCGAGGGCGAGATCGGCGATTCGCACGTCGGTCTGCAAGCCCGGCTGATGAGCCAATCGCTGCGCAAGCTGACCGGGGCGATCAACAAGAGCCGCACGGCGGTGATCTTCATCAACCAGATTCGCGAGAAGATCGGCGTGATGTTCGGCAGTCCGGAGACGACGCCAGGCGGCCGGGCGCTGAAGTTCTACAGTTCCTGCCGCATCAACGTCCGCCGCATCGGGCAGTTGAAGGAGGGTGAGCAGGTGATCGGCCAGCGGGTGCGGGCGAAGGTGGTGAAGAACAAGGTCGCGCCGCCGTTCCGCATCGCCGAGTTCGACATGATGCACGCCGACGGCATCAGCTATGAAGGCGACATCCTCGACCTGGCCCTGGAAGAGAAGTTGGTGGTGCGGACCGGCGCGTGGTTCCGCTATGGCGACTTGCAACTCGGCCAAGGGCGGGAAAAGACCCGCGATTACCTGCGTGAGAATCCGGCGTTGCTCGAGGAGCTCAAGGACAAGGTCGTCCTCGCCCGCGCTTCGCATCCGACGGGCAAAGCGGCCGGCGCGAGCCGGGCGGTCGAGGCGGAGGAGGATTGATCGCCGGCTTGCGCGTTCCGGTCCCCTCTCCCTTCGGGAGAGGGTTAGGGTGAGGGCGGCGCTGGGGAAGACCATCCACTTCGATTGGCGGCGGTTTCCCGTTGGGCGGACGATGCCGACGGGAGCGCGAAGGCCAACGAGTTGGAGGACCGACGATGGAAGAGAAAAAGAGATCGCGTGGGTTTGTCTTGGGATTGCTTTGCGGGATCGGCATCGGCTTGTCTCTTGGTTCTTCCGCGATTTGGTGGGCGCACGCTCACGACCGAAAAGAACGTGATCGCTCAATTCGCGAACTGGAAGGACGGATCGACCAGCTAGAGCGAGTAATAAACCCTGCCAGTGGACCGCCCTCACCCTAACCCTCTCCCGAAGGGAGAGGGGACCGGACAGGATTCCATGACCCGCACGACTTGCTTCATCCTCCTGTTGTCCCTCGCCGCGCCCCTCCGCGCCGACGGGCTTTCCGCGGCCGCGGCCGCCGAGACGATGCAAAAGATCCTCGTTGCGGCGATCGCGCGGAGCGAAAAATCCGTCGTCGCCATCGTCCGCGTGCGCAAGGAGCAGGAGGGCGACAAGTTTCGCCTCGAATCGCGGCCGGACCCGTTCGGACGCCGCCTGATCTTTGCCCCGGCCCCGCAGCCGACCGACGCGAACTTCATTCCCACGGAGTATGCCGCCGGCGTGGTCGTCGATCGCCGCGGACTGATCCTCACCGCCTATCACGTCCTCGGCGAAGACAGCGAGTATTACGTCGTCGCCCACGATCGCAGGGCGTATCGGGCGAGTGTCCGGGCGGCCGATCCGCGCAGCGATATGGCCGTGCTCTCGATTGCCGCGGAGGACCTCGCGCCGATCGCCCTGGGCGACGCCGCGGCGCTGCGGAAAGGACAGATCGTGCTGACCTTGGGCAATCCCTACGCGCTAGCCCGCGACGGCCAGCCGTGCGCCGGCTGGGGGATCGTGTCGAACCTTGCACGGAAGGCCCCGCTTTCGCCCGACGGGTCCGACGCGACGGGGCGGCAAACCCTGCACCACTTCGGCACGCTCATTCAGACCGACGCGAAGTTGAACCTCGGCGTTAGCGGCGGGCCGCTGTTGAACTTGAAAGGCGAGATGGTCGGGCTGTGCGTCGCCTTGGCGGCGGTCGCCGGCTGCGAGAGTTCCGCCGGCTACGCCATTCCCGTCGATGCGACGTTCCGCCGCGCGCTGGCGGCCCTGGCGGACGGCCGCGAGGTCGAGTACGGCTATCTCGGCGTGACGCCGGCGAACCTGCCGGCGGAGGAGGTTTTGGACGCGGTTGGGGCCGGGCCGCGGGGCGTTCGCGTCGAGCGGGTTGTGCCCGGCTCGCCCGCCGCGCGATGCGGCCTGAAGACCAACGACATCATCACCGCCGTCGGCGATGCGCGAATCGACGACGCGGACGCGCTGGTCTTGGAGGTGGGGCGGCTGCCGGTCGAGGCGGCGGCGCGGCTCTCGGTCCTTCGCGACGGCCGGCCGCTTTCGATCCGTGCGACATTGGGCAAATATCCGACGCTGGGCAAGAAGATCGTCACGAATCGCCCACCGGCGTGGCGGGGGCTGCGCGTCGATTATGCCTCGGCGATGGTCGAATCGGAGCAAGCGGTCCGCGCCAGCCGGGCGGACGCCGACGACGCGGTGGTGGTCGTCGAAGTCGAGGAGGGCTCGGCGGCGGCGCGGGCGGGGTTGCGGCGGGGGATGCTCATCGCCCGCGCAGACGGCGCGCCCGTGCGGACGCCGAAGGAATTTTTCGCCGCCGTGGCCGGCAAGTCCGCAGCGGTCGAGCTTCGCCTCCTTGCGGACGACGAGGATTCCGTGCGGCGGGTGGCGCCGTAGGGCGGCGGAATGGCGACGGTCGTTCGGGCGATTGTGAAAAACAGCGCACCGGAGGCCCAGCCCTCACCCTCACCCTCTCCCGAAGGGAGAGGGGACCGGACCGCGTCTACAGCTTGAAGTTGAAGGTGTGCATCAGCAGCCGCCAGAGCCGCGTCGCCAGCGGAAGCCAGTCGGCGTGAATCTTCCCTCGCCCGCGAAATCCCAACCGCACCAGGTCGTCCGGATTGTCCAGCGGCGCGCGGGCTTGATACGACGTGCTCTGCGGCCGTTCCACGCCGGAGTTCGGATCCGTCTTTGTCGCCAGTTCCCCGCCCGTCTTTGACGACAACCGCTGCGGCGTCACCTTCAAGTCGGCGCGGGCAATCTCTTCAATGCGGCTGTGCAGCGTGGCGTGCGGCAGCGCGTCGAGCTTGAGGTCGACCGCTCTGCCCGATGTGGATGGATTCGATGTCGCTCTGGTCGATCACGAGGACCGCGTCGAGCTTTTGCGGGTCGCCGATCTGGCAGAACATGACGCTCTCCTTCAGATAGGCGCCTCGGTTTGCAGGCTCCAGGGGCGTGCCGGACCAGAAGGGCAATTGGCCTTCCGGGTCCTCGTGCTCGGTGGTTGCCGGCGGCGGCAGAACCGTGCCGTCGGTCGGGGCCACAAGCCGCAGGCGCTCCTCGGTCGCGCCGCTTCTGCGCAAGCTCGTCGGCGACGGCCTTCATCGCCTTTTCGACCACGGGAATCCGCGTCGAGGCGCGCGGGTCGTGCAGCCCCTCGCGGCGGAGGTTTTCCAACTGCGCCTCGTAGTCCTTCTCCTGCCCGACCAGCTTGGCGATCGCCAGTTCAATATCGAGGTTGCGAAGCTGGGCGAGCCGCTGTCCCTTCTTCACCCGTTGGCCCGCCTCGACGTAGACCTTGTCCAACACGCCGCCGTTGGGAACATCGACGTAGACGGGCTCGGCCTTGTAGGCTTGCACTTCGAGGATCGACATGACGCTGTGCGGCAGGGGGACGAACAGCGCCGCCGCGACCAGCGCGACGACGACGGCCAGCGTGGCGAACATGCGGGTCTTTTTCACTTTATCGAGCCTCCCGGGAACATAAAGGAATTTTCCCACCTGGTACAACGGCATGACCAACAGCCCCCAGAGCGACGCCAGGACCATGATCTGGCCAATGACCTCCAAGTGGTAAGGCTGAAAAATCTTGTAAAGGAACCAGAGGATCGAGAAGACGACGAACCAACGGTAGATGGCCGAGGCGACGGAGTAGACGGCGAAGAACGCCTGGTTGCGCTGGGGGAGGAAGGGGTCTTCGGGCGGTTCCAGCCCCATGCACCATTCGCCCAGCTTGCGGCTGAGGATCGAGGTGGCCTTCTGGCGGAGGTTGGGGATTTCCGTCAGGTCGGCGAGGATGTAGTAGCCGTCGTAGCGGAGCAGGGGGTTGGCGTTGAAGATCACCGTGCTCACCGAGCAGACGAACATCGCGTTCAGGCAGAGGTTGTTCAGCAGCCCCGGCTGGGAGAACCACCAGACGTAGGTGCAAATCGAGGCGATCACCAGTTCGACGTACATGCCGGCGGCGCCGATGGCCGCCCGCCGCCATTTGCTGGGCAGCATCCACGAGTCGGAGACGTTGCAGTACAAGCAAGGCGTCAACACGAGGATCATCACGCCCATCTCGTGGCATTCGCCGCCAAAGTGCTTGCACGACAGCCCGTGGCCGAACTCGTGCAAGACCTTGGTCACGGCCAGGACCACGGAAAGCCACAAGGCGTTGTGGAGATTGAAGAACTGGTGGAACTCGGGAAGCTTGCGCGGAAGACGTCGAACTGGACGGTCACCAAGGCCGCCGCGGAAAGGGCGAAAAGGATGCAGACGGTCACGGCCAGCGGGGAGAAGAACCAGGCGACCCAGGGGTAGAGCCGCTTCAGCAGCCGCTCCGGGTCGAAGCCCTTGAAGCGGATGCAGAGGATGTTGGAGAAGGTGTTGATCCATTCCTTGCGGCGGCGTTCGCTGCGGCGCTTGCGGAGTTCGCGCCCTGGCCCGGCGCCGACACGAGCACCAGCCCCGTGCGGTGCAACATGCCGAGAAACTGCTGCAATTCCTCCAAGGTGATCTTCTGCGGGGGGAAGTCGGCCTCGAAACGCTCCTTGATCTCGTCGAGGCTGATGTCCCCGTCGAGCATCTGCAGAATCGCGTATTCCTCCTCCTGGAAGCGGTAGTATTGCAGGCCGATCGGGTCCTTGACGACCAAGTACGTGCGGCCGAGGTACTGCTGTTTCCGCGCCGAGAGGTCGGGCCGCTTGCGAATCGCCAGCTTCCGCGCGGAACTGGAAACCAGGCTGTCGTGCAGTGTCGCCATGTCAACGGAGAGGGATGGTCATCTTCGCGCCGAGACCCGGGCTGAGGACCCAGGAACCATTCTCCCGATCGTTCTGGACCTCGACGCGGACGAGAAAGGAGCCGCCCGCCTGAACGATCGAATCGACGAACACCACCTTGCCGTCGAAGGTCCGCTGGCGTCCGCCGGCCAGGGCGACGGTCACGCGGGCATCGCGGCCGCGGAGGTCGTCGGGGTGGAAGTCGGCGGCGGAGACGAAGCCTTCGACCCACAGCCGGTCGATGCGGATGATGTGCACCACCGGCTCGCCTTGCTGCACCCACTCGCCGAGATGGCGGTGGAGCTTCACGATCACTCCCGGTTGCGGCGCAGCGGATCTGGTGGCGGCGGACCATTCTCCGCGGCGGCCTCGGCCTCGGCCTTGGCGGCGTCCATCTCCCGCTCGGCGATCCGCATCTCCAGCTTCGCCTTGTCGCCGCCCAAGCTCGCCTCTTCATGCTTCAGCAGCAAGGCGCGGAGCACCATGTCGGGCACCGCCCCTTTGACCTTGTCGTTGGCTTCCTTGTTCACGTTGTAGTCGGCCTCGGCCACCAGGGCCGACGCCTTCGCGTAGCGGATGTTGATGTCGTCGGAGACCTTCTCCTTGGCCACCGCGACCTTCGCCTCGGCCACGTTCAACTCGCTCTTCGCCTTCGCGTCGTCGATTTGCGCCAACAGGTCGCCCTTGGCCACTTCCTCGCCTTCCTTTTTCGGAATGGCCTTGAGCACGCCGGCTTCCTCGGCGGGCGCCTCCGCCTCCTCGATCAGCGAAATCAAACAGTGATCGATCGTCGCCGCGTCCGGCTTTTGCGCGGGCGCGGCGGAAGCGAGAAGGAAAACGGCCAATATGGCCGGCGAAATTGCTTTGAACATGCTCATGGAGTTTCCTGCCAAATTGTGCCGCGTTCACCACAGCCGGAAGAGGATTCGCGACTGGACGAACGCGATCAGGTCGTGAAACCAGACGTAGCCGATCGGCCGCCGGCCGCAATAGATCTTCGCCGTGACCGTCGCCCCGGGGCGCAGATCGGATAAATCGCTCTTGTCTTGATGGCCACCTTAATCAGCACCGTGCTCCCCTCCTCGCCGTGGACTTCGGCGCTGTGGCCCAGTTCGCTGACCGTCCCGTAATGCTTCGTGCCCGGATCGGTGGCAAGGATGTACGTGACCTTCAACGCCCCGTCCTTGGCGAGGGTCTTTTGCGCGGCGGAGACGAAGCCCATGCGGTCCTCGGGCATGTGGATTTCAAGCTGCCAGGGCCCGTCGGGATCGGCCACGCGCAAGAGCGTCTGCCCTCGTTGCACCGGCTGGTGGATCAGCCGCTTGTAATGGTCCCAGTCGAAAATCACCAGGCCGCGAATCGGGCTGCGGACGTCCAACTCCTCGACCTTGCTCTTGCAAAGCGCCCACTGCGCGTCGAAACTGACCAGTTTCTCCCGCTCCTCGGCCAACTCGCCGTGCATCCGGGCCCGCTCCTCGGGGCGAATCTGCTGCTCGTCCAGCAAGCTCCGCTGCAAGGAGTCGATCTTCTCCTGGCTGACGATCCGCTCTCCTTCGATCTGCGTCAGGGCGATCTCCGCCTCGGTGTTGCGGAGCCGCACCAATTCCTGCTTCTTCTCCACCGGGTCGCCGTCCTTCACCGGCACGTCGGTGACGACGCCGTCGGTGCTCGGCAAAGACGTCGCGGCGGTCGACCGGCTCCAGGGTCCCCTTCGCTTGCACGTTGAAGTCGCCGGGCCAGAAGAACAGCGCCGACCAACAGCAGCCAGCACGGCGGCAGCCGATGCTGACCGTCTTGGGCAGCGTCCGCGCGCCGACGATCCAGCGGCTCTTGCCCATCGCCCGCCACAGCGGCATGAGGAACAGGTTCTGGTGCTCCAAGGCGTTGGCCATGGCCATGGAGCTGTGCCGGCAGACCACGTCCACCCGCTGCGCCATCGCCGGGGCCAGGCGGCTGTCCTCGATCTGCTCGACGATCAGTGCGCCGACGGCCGGCTCGGCGGCTCTCGCGCGCCTTTTCCGGATCGTCCTCCTCGTCCAGCCGCGGGCGGGCCAGCGGCAGCACGGCCACCGTCTTCGAGTGCGATTCGTCGACGTACTCCTGGACGGCCTCCTCGACCTGCGGGGCCATGTCCCGCGTGTCGCCCGTGTACCAGATCGGCCTCGCCGCGTGGCCACCACGGCCGAGGCCAGCCGGGCCAGCAAGCGGATGGTGTTGGAACGCTTGTCGAAGACGTCCTGGCCGCTGACCGCCTCGATCACGCACTTGCTTGCCCTTGCGGATCGGCCACGCTGACGCGGTCGCACTCGATCAGCCGCCGCCCCTCGTTGGCGATCGTGTAGGCCGTCTCGATCGGCTCCAGCGAGGCATGGACCGCGCGGGTGAAGTCCTCCAGCCGCGACCAGAGGACCTGGCGGTCGGAGAAGTGCCGCAGTTGGTGGCTCTTGAGGAAGTCGCCGGCCAGCTCGCACATTTGCAGGAGGAAGCGCAGGTATCCCCGCTGGGCGTCCGGCCCGGTGTCGCTCCGCTGCAAGACCTCGACCACGCCCGACGACTTCCAGGTCGGTCCGCAAGGGGGCGAGCACGAGGAGGAAATCGGTCGGATTCGCGGCGCTCTCGTCCTCGCCGGTCCCGGAGTGCGGCAGGACCAACATCCCTTCCGTGGCGGACATCGCCTTGTAGAGGAGGCGTCCGTGGGGGCCTGGGCGTCTTCGCTGGTGTGCAGGTTGGCCAAGCTGGAAGATTGATTTGATACTGCAGGGCGAACTGGCCTTCTTCGTTGACGGCCCAGACCGCGCCCCCCACCGCCGCCAAGGCCGACAACCACCCGGCCGAGGAATTCGTTGTAGAACTCGCCCGGGGCGACGTTCTGCCGGGTCAACTGGGTGATTTCGTTGACCAAGGTCTGGATTTGCCGTCTGGCCTGACTGACGGCGTCTTGGTCGTGCGATGATTGTTCGAAGCTCATAACCGGTCCATTATCCCCGACGCCAATCCATCATACCCGATCTCTGGCATCGCAATTTCCGTTGTCGGCAAGCCCAGACTTTCTCCTGCACTGTTTGCCCTGTCATATCCCCATTTTGAAGGGTAGCCCATGGTGTCTGGGCAGGTGGGCGTATAAATAACGACGGGATGAGATATAGCAGGGATTAGGGATTGGGGATTAGGAATTAGAGAGGGCGGAAAAAGAGGAATAGGGGAGCAGGAGGCGGGAGTCGCGACTGCCTCTTTTTCGTTCTTCTTTTCTCTTGTTCCCCTGCTCCACTTCTCTCTAATCCCCAATCCCTAATCCCCAATCCCTTCCTTTCCTACACCAGTCCCCATCGCTTCCGCAAATACCACTCGGCGGACAAGAGTCCGACCAGGGCGAGAAAAAACGGCCACTTGTCCCAAAACGTCTTCTTCGTCTCCTGCTGGATTTCCAGGTTTTGCGTCTGGTTGGCGAGCGTTTCGATCAGGCTGGAGAAGCTGCTCTGGGGCCACCGCCTCGCCGCCGGTCATCGCCGCCAGACTCTCCATCGCCGAGGCGTCGGCCGAGGCGTTGTCCAATTCGAGGTCTTGCGGGAAGACGGTGAAGCGGGCCTCGGCCGTCACCGAGCGGCTTTCCCTTCTCCGCCGCCGTCGCGCCGATCGTATAATCCCCCGGCGGCTGCGTCTCGCGGAATGAGCCGGCCAGCCGCTCTCCCTGATGGACCACGGCGACGGGGGATCGGGTGCCGTCGGGGAGACGGATTTCCGCCTTGCCTTCGACGTTCTTAGATCGGCTCGCCGGCGGGCGATTGGGCCCCGACGATGAACTCGACGCGCTCTCCCGGCGCGAACCGCCGCTTCTCCAGACCCACCCACACGCTTCCTTCCATCGCCTGGTCCTTGCGGGCCAGCCAGAGGACGATCTGCCGCCAGAAGCGCTTATGGGCGGCCTCGAATCCCCGCATCCACCAGTGCCAGGTGGAATCGCCGCCGAAGGCCATCACCCGCCCGGCC
Organism: uncultured Planctomycetia bacterium; assembly: GCA_963791075.1. Classification (GTDB taxonomy): domain Bacteria; phylum Planctomycetota; class Planctomycetia; order Pirellulales; family Thermoguttaceae; genus CAWBRF01. The sequence continues at coordinate 602 of CAWBRF010000029.1, read as the reverse complement.
CCGTAGTTGTGCGCGACCAACAGCGGCCGGCCCTCGCCGGCGTCGGCCAGCACGACCGCGCCCGGCGCCAACCGCGAGAAACTGGTTGGCCCCTTCCAGCGGCGGCAGCTTCGACCACAGCGCCAGGTTCTCTTCGCGATCGCCGGCAAGCATCATGGCGAAATGCCGCTGGCCCTGGGCCGTCGGCATCATCACCAGCGGTCCGGGCCAGTGTCGCCAAAACATGAAACATAGGAATTCAGATAGGCGTAGAGAGCGAGAGGCACAAAGGCGAAGCCTAACCCGAACAGCATTAGAGTCTGTCTGAATAATCATTTTTTGCCGATTGGCGTTGTGGTTGAGTGGGCTGTTGGATGACGAATGAAGAATAGTAACAAGATAAGTTGACATCCGGCATGGATTCCGGCGGCTCATTTTAAGCGAAGCTTCAATTGGGGCGTGAAAAACGCCATATACGAAACCAGTCTGACGGATGCCCAATGGGCTTACCTCAAACCGATGCTCACTAAACCCGCCAAACGCGGACGCCCACCCATTGATTGGCGGCGCATCCTGGATGCCGTCTTGTATCTCGTCAAATGTGGCTGCCCGTGGCGTTATCT
>CAWBRF010000028.1:0-125706 GCA_963791075.1 uncultured Planctomycetia bacterium | reverse complement strand
GACCGGGGCATGGCCGTTGATGCCGAGAGCGGCCCGGCGGTCCAGCCAGAGTTGCAAGACGGCCCACGCGCCGGTGTCCAGGCCGACAACGCGGTGGCAGTCGCCCTTGCCGTGCAAGACCCTGACGGTGCTGGCCTGGGCGTCCAGGTCCTTTGGCATCAGCGCCAACGCTTCGCTGACGCGCAAGCCGGCCCGATACAAGACGACGATCAAGCCCCGGTTGCGGACGCCCGTGGCGGCCCGCTTCGAGCAGGCGCGAATGAGGGCCTTGACCTCCTCGGCGGTGAGCGGCTCGGGAGGCAGCTTGCGGCCCTTGTTGCCTGGAACGTGGTCGATGTTGTTGGAAATCATGGTTGCGGTCCTCAAAGTTGTGTCGAGCTTCGCTTCTACCTCAAAGCGCCTTTCTATTTCGACATTGCTTGGCGATACGGCTGAAGTCAAGCAGAAGCGCTACGGAATTGAGAAGATGGGCCGTGTTTCAGACAGGACGAATCGGCATGGAAACAGCGCGCGTTTACACGCCTCTTTCGCGGATGGTCCCTGTCCGGGATGGTGGAGGGTCCGGGATGGTGGAGGGTCAAGAACTGGGCCATAAGGAAAAATTCTGCCCGCCCCGTGGCCTGTTCGCCTCGCGGCCAAAATCTTCAGCCTGCTTGGATGCTGTTGTCGAGCGGTCCATCTCCCGCCGTCGTCGGGTCGTTGCCGCAAGGTTCCGTACCGATCCGCAGCAACGGCCGTGCTGTCGCTGGCCGATCTCCGACCAGGGGCAACGTCGCCGACTTCCGCGCCGGTCCAGACTGTCAACACCCGCAAGAGGCTTTGATGCTGTCGGCAATGAGTTCTGCCTACGCCGCCGCCATGACGACGACGTTCTGTGCGGATGGAAACAACGTGGCCTGAAGATGTTGACGCCGGCGCTGGCGAGCAAGCATCGTTCGGACGGGCCGGCCGACGCCGCCGACGCTTCACCGTTGTACGCTGGGCTCGGTCAGCTTGCCGCTGACCGCCGCCCATCGCTACAGCGTTGTCGGGCCGCTGACGGCATCGCTATGAGATGCAAGCGGAGGAGGCAATCAGGCGGCGAATGACGGTGGATCGTGGACCGCGTTGACCGTCAGACGGGAAGATGGACTCGCGGCGCTCGCCAAGGCGGCATTCGCAACGCGGCCGAGTCCCCGGCCGGAAATTCCACGCGCGGCCCGCGCGCCGGCAAGGAGCAAAACCGATTTTGCGATTTCATGGCCGATTTCCAATCGCGGTTGACGAAGGCTGTTTTTGGGCGTTTTCGCCCTGGGAAAACGTGCCGTCGCCGTCGGTGCGCAATGTTGCAAAACCCCTTGTTTTTAGGGCGAAATCGCGTTGACTTCTTCGCCCGACATGGAAGATTTGCAATGTCCGAAACATCTCTTCTCAATCCTTCTTGGAGTCACAGCTATGAGTACAGCAACCGTGCAACGCAAGACCGACTTGCATCAACTCATCTTGGAGGGAATCCTTCTGGACAGCGGAGTTCCCCTGTGTTTCTGGTCCGAGTGGTTTGACTTCGTTTACTATGGTGTGCCGCGCTCCGATGCGGCGCGGAAGTGTAAAGGCAGTGCGGCCGCGCTGCAAGCCATCTTGGAAGAGTTGAGCAAGCAATGTGCTTTCCGCTTCCCGCCGAAAGGTTGGCGGCCCTCTCGCCGCAAGGCAAGCTGATCGGGGCGTGAACTCGCATGACCCTATTCTAATCGGCAAGGGTCCGAGAAGCGAGAACAATCCGCTTGGATTCACAATGGGCAGGGCATTTCACCTTGCCCGTTTCTTTGCGCGCGTGTTGTCCCGCGCTCTTGCTTCGCGCTCGATTCATTCCGCGCTCTTGTGCCGCGCTCTTGTGCCGCGCTCCGTTGCCTTGTCCCCTTGTCCCTTCGCGCCGCTTGCACGCGCGATGAAAGAGCAAAAGCCAGCATGACGGCAACGGGCGGGGGTCTATGCCGTTGTGTTTGCGTGGATTGTGTCACGGGGCGCGTTGAATCCGGCCACCGATGGGCGCGTTCATACCAGCCAGTGATTGGGTGGATTTCTACCTGTTATCTCCTCGAACTTGCTCGTTGGCAAGGGGCGGTCTTACGGATTTTGCTGGTTTCGGGATCGCCGGGAGCCGGTGGGCGCGTTTGGCTGGTATCTGATCGCGTCGATCGACACGTTTCCCGGTGGGCGCGTTTGGCTGGTATCCGGCCCAATCGGTTCTCTGGCATGGTATGCTTCCTGTTGCCTGGCGAAACGGAGTTGGGCTCTGCTGAGGAGCAACCCAACAAGGGATAGCCAGGCCAAGGCGGGAGAATGAACCCGCAGGCCTGGGGCAGCTTTGCCCCGGGCCTCTTTCGCTTCTGCGGATCATTCTTTTGCTTTGTCATGCCTGAAAAAACCTTTTCCTCGCCACGATCCGGCCCGCGGTCGGCCGTTCATTTGTCTTCGGGCTTGTCGCCGCCGCCCAGCCGATAACTCTTGCCGGTAATCTGAAGGATCTCGGCGTTGGCCAACAGTCGGTCCAAGATCGCCGTGGCGGCGGGAACGTCGTTCATCAGCTTGCCCCAGTCCTCCAGGGGCCGATTGCTGGTCATCATCGTCGAACGCAGTTGATGCCGCCGCATGATGATCTCGAACAGGTACTCTCCCGACTTTTTGGGCAATTGCTTCAGGCCCATGTCGTCCAGGATCAACAGGTCCGGCTTGAGGTACTTGCTCATGATTCGGTCGTGCCCCTCGAAGGCCTCGTCGTGGAGGAAGTCGCGCACCGCGTCGAAGATCGAGCGATACAGGACGGTGAACCCGGCATGGACCAGTTGGCGGCCAATCGCCTGGACGAGATGACTCTTGCCGACGCCCGGCGGCCCGGCGAACAGCACGTCGCGATGCTGACGGACGAATCCGCCCGCCGCCATGTCGAAGATTTGCTTCTTCTTGATCGAACGGTTGAAGTCCCAGTGGAAGTCCTCCAGGGTCTTCTGCTCGCGGAAGGCGGCCGCCTTCAGTCCGCGGGCAATTAGCCGTTCCTGGCGCACGGCCATTTCATCGGCTAATACGAGTTCGAGGAACTCGGCATGGTCCAGGCGGTTGGCCATCGCCTCCTGCAACCGCACGTCCAGCGTCTGGGCCATCCCGCTCAGACGCAACTTCTTCAGACACTCAGCCAGTTTGGCGTTCATCGTGCTTGCGATCCCTTCGGAACTGGAGTAAAGATGCGAGCGAATAGTCGCTCAGGGGACGAATGATCGGATGCTCTTCGAGGAACTCGAACTGCTCCTGGGCCTGGCCCTTGCGCTGGAGCAGCTTGCGGACGGTCCGCAGGCGATAGGCCCCGTGGGAAAGGGCCACGCGGCAGGCTTCTTCCAAGGCTTCGCTGGGGTGTTTTCCCGCGAGATTCTTCAGGCCCACCAGGACCCGCACCGCCTCCACGCCGCGGGCCTGCGTCGTCGCTTCCGCCCACTGCCGCGTGTGCGGACCGATCGCCGCGATCTGCCGCAGCATGGCGTCCGTGCCGCGTTCCACGGCGGAGAACTTTTCCTTGGGGATGTGCTCGTTTGCCGTGCGGAAACGCCCCGGCTCCGCCTTGGCGTGTACGGCCACCTGTTCCCAACGGTCGTTGAAGATGCGGACCAGGCGGCTGTCCCAACGGACCCACAGCCGATGGCCCACGTACTCCGGCGGCGCCGAGTAGTAAGCCTTGTCCACCTCCAGGTGCCCGTCGCGATGCACGGTATGACGGGCCTCATGGAAGAACGGGAACCGCTCGGCGGGCAACGGCAGTAATGCCCGCCGCTCCACTTGCTCGAAGAGTTTTTCCACCTGCTGCTTCGTCGTGCCGTGGATGCGCTGATCCGCCACCTGCGTTTCCCAGTTGAAGAGGAACTCGTTCTCTTCGGCCAGGCCCGGAAAAACCCGCCCTTTCAGCGCGTTCCGCTTCACGTACTTAACGCCGCTTTCGATCTTGCCCTTGTGCCGGGGCGTATAGGGCTTGGTGGGCAGGAACACCGTGCCGTAATGGCGTGCGAACGATTGCAGCTTGGGATGAACCTCGGGATCGTACCAGTCGCCCCGGGCCACGGCGGCTTTGAGGTTGTCGATGACCAGCCGCTTGGGCACGCCGCCGAAATGACGGAAGGCGTTTTCCAAGCAGCCGATGAACGCTTCCGAGGTCTGCCGCCACACGGCCTCGCTATACGCCTTGCGGCTGTAGCTCAGCACGATGCGAAAGACCCACGGACGGCGGACCTTGCCATCGGCCGTGCGCACTGCCGCGCCCGTGCCGAAGTCCACCTGGGCCTCCTCGCCAGGCTCCGTCTCCATCCGTCGAAACGGCAAGGGCGTTTTATGCCGCAGCCGGGCGATGAACCGCCGCACACTGTAGTAGCTGGGGGCGCTGTCACGGTGGTCTTCGGCCAGGTCCTGGTGAATCCGCACCGCCTCCAAGCCCTGCTCGATCTTCGCCAGGATCTCTTCCCGGAACGGCTCGCATTCGCTGGGCGGTCCGTTGGGTGGAGGACTTGCCGAGCCGGTGGGCGCGTTTGGCTGGTATCCAGACGTGTCGCCCGCACGACCGTCACCTGCGTCACTTTCGGCGGGCGCGTTGTTCGGATCGTCGGTCGGATTCCCGGTGGGCGCGTTTGGCTGGTATTGGGCCCTGACGCGGACGAGATGTTTGCCGACCGTCTCCCGGTTCACCCCCAGAAGGGCGGCGATTTCGCGGTTGGAGTGTCCGGCTTTATGAAGTGTAAGGATCGTGTTGACTGCGGCCATCGTGAGTCGTTTCGTCATCTAAGCTCTCCTTCAGCAAAGGGTTGTTGAAGGCTAGATGACGAATCTTCTCTCCTCGTAAGTGGCCGGTATAACGCGCCCTTACGTGGCCGGTTTTGACGCGCCCCGTGACAGGATTGTGCCGAGAGTAGAGTGGGGAGGGTCAGAATCAATGGCTTGCCCCAATGGGGACGGAAAAAAATCTCGGGGTGGTCCTCACTCTCTGCTCGGCGCTGCCGGAGATGTCTGACGCGGCACTCGCGCGATTCCGTTGTCGATGTGGCCGGAGGTCGGTCCACTGTCGCTGTGCTACACGATACAGCAGGGACGGACACGGGGGGCCGATCCGTCAAGACGCTGGCGGAGGCTCGTCAGAAAGCGAATGCGGGGGCGTGGCGGGCTATTGCGGCCGGAGCCGCTATCCGTTTTGTGGCGGTTATGGGTGTCTCCTTTTCCAGCCCTTCCGCTCAAGCAGCCACAGACACCCAATCCGAAAGGACATTACGTATATCCAAAGGCAGCTCCAAATTAGGATCGGGGAACGCTCGGGCCGCGACCACCACCACAAAAGTGATTGAGGCTCGTGGGGGTGCCCCGCCGCATTAAAGCACCAACGGGCGACGATTGGGGGAACCTCGGGCGGCCACCAAGGCGAAAGGCCCAAACTCCACCATACGACCTCCCCCAACAAAGAAAGGAGGGACCCGAGACCGAGGGCGAAACCAAGAACGGGGCTGCCAAGGAACAGCTTTCGCTGGAAGCAGTCGCCGATGAAACGCCACGGAACCACGACAAGAACAGCCACCGCAAGGGAGTAGCCCAAGAATTCAATAGAACCAACGACAAGCCCCCCCACGGTCCAAGAGGCAAGCGGCATTTGCATATCGCTACCCAAGCAATTGAGCACAGATAACAACAAAACTCCAGACGAGCCTGCGTGCAAAACGCTCCCGGCCACCCAAGCGGCCAAACTCACGGGCTGGAACTGGGGCCACCACCGCCGGCGCTCGACGGTCCGCCACCCTCACATTGCCTTAGCCACCCCCGCCGCCGCCGGCAGCAGGACATGCAGTGAATACATAGGAGTAGCCGTTATCGACCTCCTTGGCTGTTTGGGGATAAAGGTCTCCTACATTGCCGCCTGGGACCTGGCCCGGCCAACTTGGTGGGCTGCCGAAAACAGAGTTAACGCCCGCGCCTGCACCAGCGATTGCACCCCCACCAAGGATCAATACCCCAGATACCAGGCCCCCCGCCGCGGCAATTCCCTGCCCACCCGGTATCCCAGCAGCGATCCCAGCGCCCGCGCCAACCGTGCCGCCGGCTCCCGCGGTCCACCCGCCCGCTGTAACGAGCCCGCTCCCGACGGCCGTATTCCCGTTGTCCATTACCCTGTACCAAACCGTAGTTACCGTAAAATTATGGTATTTGGTAACGGTGCCTTTGCCGTCGCTGGAACACCACGAGTCTGACCTTGATATGGTACTGCACCGTCGTCTGATGGTCGAACACCGAGCTCCTCAACCATGCCGGTCGGGTCCGTCCAGCTTGCCGGCCGGTCGCCGCAGTAGCAGTAGAGGTTCGTGGTACTGGCAATTGGATCATCAGAAGCGTCTGACGGCCATTCGAGGCAAGCCCCGTCCCAACCCCATTGCCCTTCCGGGCTTACGCGACCCAAAACCCGCAAGACGCCAATGTGCGGGAACATTTTTTCCAGGCGCGGGTTCTCGCCAAGGAAGGCCGGTGCCGCCGGCGCGACCTTCTCGATGCTCAGTGGCAAGACCCTTCCGTTCATGGACTTCATTATACAGGAAGCCTGCGGGTGGCCGTCAAGGGGAACGCTCCTTGCGGGCCGGATGCGTGGCCGTGTGGATTTCCTTCAACTTGCGGATGGATACCTGGGTGTAAATCGCCGTGGTTTCGAGCTTCACATGGCCCAGCATGACTTGCAGAAACCGAATGTCAGCCCCATTTTCGAGCATCGCCGTTGCACAGGAGTGCCGGAACAAATGACAGGCCCCCTTCTTGCCAAGATCGGCGGCGTTGACGTATTCCCGCGCAAGCTGCGTCATTGCCTCGCGTGAAAATGGGCAGCCGTGGTTGTTTAGGAAAAGCGTGTCACCCGAGTTGTCGCCCACCAGCAGCCCCGGCCGGACCTCGACCAGATAGCGATCCACCCAAGCCACGGCACGGTCGCCAATGGGAATCACTGTTGCCGGCGCGATCGCCTCCCCTTTGCCCAGCCATTCTGCCCGACGAATGACCGCACCAAGCGCTTGTGATGGATCATCAGTGTGCAGGGCGTAGGAGTTCACGTCCACGCCGGGCGGCAGGATAATGTGGTAACAGTCGATCCCCGCCGCCAGCAGTTGTGGCGCGATTGCCGCCGCCGTCACCAACACGCGCCGGACGTTGAACTCATGGAACGCCGTCAGGTGATCCTCAGTGAGGGCGTCAGCGCCAAAGGTGCAAGTCACGTTGCGGTAGCCGGCATTCCAGAACGTCAAGGCGTCCCAGAGGCCGGCGCACAGAATGATCTCGCTGCCGGCGCGGAACGCTTCGATGTTCCACACGCCCCGCCGCTGGTCCGACGAGTGCATGTGCAATGGCGTCCCCTTGCGAAGATGTGCCCCGACCTTCCGGCCGTAGATGTCCACCACCTGGCCGCTGCCATCGGCGGCCGTGATTGGAAACACGATACAGCCGTTCATGTGTTCATGGCCGCTGCTGCGGAATAGGCCGACTTGCTGCAACCGTGAGCGGATGTCTCTGCCGGCCTTGGAGTCCATTGTAGGCAGCGTGAGGCCCAGCGTCCGGTTGGCATAGCCGATCCGAAAATGGTCGATGGCTTCGCCCACGGTGACGCCACGGCTCCGCAGATAATCGAGGCCCTCGGTGATTTCCTTGAGCGTGCGGCAGTAGTAGTCGATGACTTGGGCCAGCAGCTTTTGATCGTCGGTAAGTGGGTTCAAAGGGAGCGTGTCGGGCATGGGGAAGGTTCCTTGTCGTCTTGGGCGGCGGGTGGCCGGACGGCGGCCAATTCCAATATGGCACCACCCGTGGACATTACCACTTAGAACTGACATTATCCCTCCCCTATGGCTGAAGTCAAATGTCCGTCACCGGCTGGGAAGCCCTGGAATCGCCCAGGATTGCGTGGAATGCGTTGTCGGCGTCGGTTGGGGGAAAGGGCCGGCGGCCTGGTGCGCCCTCCGCTAGGCCCAGCCCACGGCACAGGGTAGAATAGGATTGTACGAAGATTGTCTCCCCGGAGTACGTTATGACCACCGCAGCCGTCCACCTTGATCGTTTGCTGGAACCGTTTGCCGGCTGTCTCTCGCCGGACGTTGCCGCCAAGGTGGCCGATATGCAGGCGGACGAGGCGATGCAGACTCGCATCGACTACCTGGCCGAACGTTCCAACGAGGGCTTGCTGACCGATGAGGAACGGGAAGAGTACGCCGGGTATCTGCACGCCATCGACGTGATTGCCGTCTTGCAAGCCAAGGCCCGTTCCCAACTGCACAGGCAATCGTGATGGACAACGCCCTGCGGTCGCTGGTCTGCCGCCGGGCCGACGACGTTTGTGAATACTGCCGATTGCCGCAGGCGGCCTCGCGGTTCGTCTGCTTCCACGTCGAACATATCGTCGCCCGCCAGCACGGCGGCCCGACTGAACCGGACAACCTGGCGCTAGCCTGTAGCTTCTGCAATTTCCACAAGGGGCCGAACATCGCCGGCCTTGATCCCGACAGCGGCCAGCTTGTGCCGTTGTTTCATCCACGCCGGGACCGTTGGATGGATCATTTCGCCTGGGAAGGAACCGTAATCGTCGGTCGGACGGCGATTGGTCGCGCGACCGCGCAATTGTTGGTGATGAACGACTGGCAGCGTGTCGAAGTCCGGGAGAATCTGCAAGCCTTGGGTGAACGATTCGCTGGGTGAGGCTGCGACCTTCAGGATGCTTGTATTCAGTTGAAGGAAATCCACACGGCCACGCATCCGGCCCGCAAGGAGCGTTCCCCTTGACGGCCACCCGCAGGCTTCCTGTATAATGAAGTCCATGAACGGAAGGGTCTTGCCACTGAGCATCGAGAAGGTCGCGCCGGCGGCACCGGCCTTCCTTGGCGAGAACCCGCGCCTGGAAAAAATGTTCCCGCACATTGGCGTCTTGCGGGTTTTGGGTCACGTAAGCCGAGAAGGGCAATGGGGTTGGGACGGGGCTTGCCTCGAATGGCCGTCAGACTCTTCTGATGATCCAATAGCCATTGAGGCTGTAAGGACTGGCGTAGGAACAAGTGTGGGACTGTCCCAATTGTCGTTCAACGAAAATGGGACTGTCCCAATCCTGAATGCGACAGTTATTGATTCGGCAGTCCTAAGCGCGTACTATCGTGCTGGCGACTACGATGGTGACATGGGGCGGTTCATTGACAGAGATGTAGATGAGCATGGCAAACTTGGCGTTGCTGGCAAACACCCGGTGTTGTTGTCGCTTGCCGTAATTGGCGGTATTGCTGTATTCCTTCGCGCTCGCCACTGTCACAACACGCGCAGGCCATTTTTCTGGCGTTTAGGGCGAATTCCGGCCTGGATACGTAATGTGAAGAAATGTCTGGTGACAGTTCTCTGCGCTCGCCACTGTCACAACACGCGCAGGCCATTTTTCTGGCGTTTAGGGCGAATTCCGGCCTGGATACGTAATGTGAAAAAATGTCTGGTGACAGTTCTCTGGCCGATCCGCTAAGTTCTTGGCTTTTGGCTCAGGAGAACTCACTATGGAGATAAATTCATCGAACTCCGCCGTAATCATGCGATCAACGCTATCAAGTCATCGTTACGTATGCCTATGGTCGTGCTTTGCGTTCGTGCTTGGTGTCGCCGTCGGCGTGGCAGGAATCGTCTTGTGTTTCACGCGAATGTCAGCCGGATTCGCCACGGCTGCGGAATTCAGAATGCAGTTTCTAGCCTCTCAAGTTTCTTAGACTTGCTCTCCAAGAGTCCACGTGACTTGGAGCGTGTAGACGTTGCCGAAATGAATCTGCTTTGCGCACAGGGTTTGCCAGGGGCAGAAAAGTTGGACATTCGGAAGTACCTCAAGACGCTGGATGAGTGGGCCGAGAAGGTTCGCTTCAACACGCAGCGCTACTACCACAAATTCAGTCAGCACCGCAAGGATTATGACGACTCCGAGGGGGAATACTGCATGATGATGCTGATTACCGTCCTCCAACAGGACTGCGGTGTTCACTACAGCAAGGAACGCATTCTTAACGCGGACTACACGAACGCTAAATACCTTTTCATCCACGGCATGATTAACGATGGCAATGGGGGCACATGCGTTTGTATGCCGGTGCTCTACGCGGCTGTGGCGCGGCGATTGGGCTGGCCTGTCAAACTGGCGTTGGCCAAGGGACATGTTTTCTGCCGATGGGAAGACGACAAGGAACGGTTCAATATCGAAGGCAGCAGCCGAGGGTTTCATCGCCGTGATGACGATCACTTCAAGAAATGGCCTCACCCGATCAGCGAAGAAGAGGTCAAGGCGGGAATTTATCTGGTGTCGCTCACGCCATCGGAAGAGCTTGCTGCATTCTTAGCTGTTCGCGGCCATTGTCTGGAGGATAACGACCGACTGGCGGAAGCCCTGGCGGCGTACGCGCTGGCCCATCAGTTGGCTCCCAAATCGCCGGAATACCTTGCCTTCCTGGCCGATGCGGTGCGCAAGGCAAGGTCACGCTCCCCTTCTCCTCACCGACCAATAGGAGATGTTTCAACTCAATCATCTATCCACAGAGCGCCATCCACCGAGTCGGTGGTCCGTCCTCCGGTCTCAACTGGCGCCCGGTGGTCTACACAAGCGTCTCCGTTCTCTGACATGTCTTGGTCAAACGATACAAATTACTTCCTTGCCGTTCCCGAGAGAACGTGCTTGTTGAGACAGAATTCGCTTCAACCACAAGGAGTGGACCCATGAGACGACGATTTTTCCTCACTGTAGCAGTGACCGCGATCTCCACAATCACTGTCATCCTGCCGCCTGCGCTCTACGGCGCCTATGACTCGGAACCAGGGCGATTCGTTGAGCGAGATCGTGAGACAGAAGTAAATGGAGATAACCATGCTAAATTGCCTGTGGCCTTGCCAGAGACAATTACTAATCTGTACAAATATGTATCAAACAATCCCGTCAACCGTGTAGACCCTTCTGGCGGATGTGGTGAACCTATTGGAACGCCTATGCCAATGAACCCATATTTCGAGCCTTTGGAGCCACGAATACCCCCAGGCTCACCGCTTTATCCGGCAGAACCTGGTGGCGGATGCTCTCCCGGTGGCGGAGGGATCGACCCTTACGGGCCTTACGGCCGTCACGGATGTCAGATGATGGCCATGACCGGGAACGGTCTGCATCCTGATGCCGCGATCGCCGCTCGCCGTCCACTGGTCTTTCACGTCGGTGGTGCGGGGAACTACATCCAGCACGGATCGTGGCGCGGCCTCCGGTGCATCGTCGAGGCCGACGACCGCTTTGTCGGCGTCGGGCGGTCAACGCGATCCTCTATGTCGTGGGAACGGGTTGTTGGTGGCGAATGCTGCCCTCCAACTTTCCCAATAGGAGTACGGTTTACGGGATTTAGTGACGATGGCGAAGCGATGTATTTGGCAGAGGCTTCACGACGCTCTCCGCGAAAAGACGCGGCGGCAGGCCCGCAAGAAGTCTACGCCGATCTTGGCGATCCTAGACAGCCAGTCGGCGCGTACCGCCAAAGGTGGTCTTGAGCGGAGTGATCTTGCAATGAGTAAGGTTCGTCAATTCCGAGACGTTTCGCTTCAATCTAGCGATGGGAGAGCGAAGGTCGGCAAAGCCGATGTGCAAAAGCCGCTGATCGACCAATTCATAATGAAGGGAAACGTGCTTCTCATTTGCGCTGTCTCGATTTCGACATACGCGATCATTGTGTTCGGTACAGGCGATCGGTTCGCGCAGGTCGTTGGCGTACCATGCGTGGGTTTGATCGGAATAGCGCTGGGAAGAATGGCTCTGCGAATCGACCCACGCACCCACCGCCGATTAGCACTAGGACTCCTGACCAGCCTGGTATGCCTGTTGTTAGGAGAGGTATACGGCCTACAATCGACTTTCGGTTCCGAACGAGGCGTATATGTCGATGATGTTCGACGCACTCAGGTCGCTGACCTGAGCAGGAACTCGCGATTGGCGCGAATTGATCGAGTACGTTGAGCGTCAGGGACCTATTTCGGACAGCAATGTCCTACGTCAATTGGGTCGCGCTCACGCCATGTTAGGACATGTTGACGAGGCGGAGGAATGCTACAAGAAAGCTCTAGCGAAAGCGCCTTTGGACGTTGACTGCCGCTACTTGCTTGTGCAACTGTACTTGAAGAGAGGCCGTGTTGACGATGCAGAGGTTGAATGTTTACGGATACTGAATGTGAGCGACAGCATACCGGAAGTGCATATGGCATATGCAATTGTTCTGGGAAAACGCGGAGATGACACGAATGCTGTTGCAGAGATCGCACGCTCGCTGTCGCTACTTCCATTGGACCATCCGTGGAAGAACATGAATCCAAGATCAGTTCTGGGACAATTATTGCAGTCTGCAAATCCCTAACGTCATTATGCACCCTTGAAATAGGCGGCCGTTCCTGTCCTGAGAAGGAGAACTCGTTATGGGTAGCCTAGAAGATGAAGCAATAAATCAAGGCAATGTGCTGCGAGAAAAAGGCGATTTTGATGGAGCGATAGCGGTATACACCGAGGCCATTCGTCTGAATCCAGAAAACGCTCAGCCGTACTCCAGCCGGGGCCAGGCTTACTTGCGAAAAGGCGAATTGGACAAGGCCATCGCCGACTGTAACAAGGCCATACAGCTTGATCCGATGATGGCCGAGGCATATTGCTGTCGGTGTGATTCCCACGCCACGAACGGCGACTTCGACAAGGCGATCGCCGACTGCACGGAGGCGATTCGCCTCGACCCGCACCGAGCCGAGGCATACTGTACGGAGGCTATTCGCCTCGACCCGCGCCGAGCCGAGGCATACTATGCCCGAGGATTGGTCTATGGGCAGAAGGGTGACGTTGAAAAAGCCCTTGCGGATTGTACAGAGGCTATTTGCCTCGCCCCGAATTTGCCTCAAGCATTTTATGGTCGAGCACGTCTTTATGATAGGAAGGGTGAGTTCGACAAGGCGATTGCTGACTACACCGAGGCCATTCGGCTCAAACCGCAATGGGCCGAGGCATATTGGGGCCGAGCCCATGTCTACGAAAAAAAGAGCGAGTTCGACAAGGCGATTGCAGATTTCACGGAGTCCATTCGGCTTGATCCACGACATGCCGAAGTCTATTGTGGGCGTGCCTATGCTTCTCATAAGACTGGTGAGTTCGACAAATCCATCGCTGACTACGATGAGGCCGTCAGACTCGATCCGAAACAAGCCATGACGTACTACAATCGTGGCTTGGCCTACGGCAAGAAGGGTGATTACGACAAGGCGATTGCGGACTTTACCGAAGCCGTTCTACTCAACCCGAAGGATGCCGAGGCGTACTTCAACCGTGGCTGCACCTACGGTAAGAAGGGTGATTACGACAAGGCGATTGCGGACTTCACCGAGGCCATTCGACTCAATCCACAATGTGTCAACGCCGATGGGGGGCGAGCCTCTGACTATGAAGAAAAGAGCGAGTTCGACACTATTGCAGAATACAATGGGGCCGTCAGACTCCACCCGAAGCAAGGCGAGGTATATTATGGGCGGGGTTGTTCCTACTTGAAGAAGGGCGACCACGACAAGGCCATTGCTGACTACACCGAGGCCATTCGACTCAATCCGAAGTGTGCCGAGGCGTACTCCAACCGTGGCCACGCCTACGGCGAGAAGGGTGACTACGACAAAGCGATCGCCGACTATACAGCGGCGATTCAGATCAATCCGAAAGACGGGACCACATTCTATGCTCGTGGCTATTCGTACTGGCAGAAAGGCGACAAAGCCAAAGCCGACGCCGATTTCGCCCAAGCCAAGAAATTGGGATACAAAGCGAAGTCACGAATGTCTTGCGCACTTCGCTCGCTTATGTGGTGGAGAAACAGGTAGGCCGGGTTGTCCCAATCCAATGACATGAATCCAAAATCTGTCTTGGTAGAACTATTGCAGTCCACAGATTCGTAGCAGACTATGCACCCTGTCCTTGTTATACTCCATGATCGTGTCCTCTATGCCTACTGGTTCTTTTACGGTTTAGGCTTGCTTGTCTCTGCGGCGACTGCCCTTTGGCTGTCGTCGAGACGCGGTTTGCCTTTTTGGAAAATCTGGTTCCTCTGTCTTGTGCTAATCATTGCTGCATTTGTCGGAGCACGAACGCTATCTTTGATCGAACATGGACTGCCGTATAGCGAGTTCCTCAATTTGACAGAAGGTGGGGAAACATCATTGGGAGGTATTCTTGCGGCAGGAGTATCAGCAGTGACACTATCACTTTGCATGAAATTGCCCATTTGCCAAGTTCTTGACATCCTGACGCCAGCGATCTTTTTCGAGATCGCAGTGCATCGGGTGGGTTGCTTTCTAAATGGGTGTTGTTATGGAATCGTTAGCAACAATTGGTTCGCTCTTCGCTTTCCAAAGCAACTCGATATGCAGGGAGACATATGTGGTTCCCCGTGTTTCCTGCATCATTTTCAGCAAGGTCTTGCTGCACGGTCGGACTTATGGTCTTTGCCAGTCGTTCCAACGCAACTGATTTCATTGGTGCTGAGCCTGATTGTTGGTATTGCGGCGACCGTTCTCGTCATTCGCCGGAAATGGGAGGGGCGGGTTCTCTGGATATGTCTCGGCATTCATGCGATCCTCCATTTCTGTCTCCAATGGTTCAGGGTGGTTCCCAACGGAGATGCGTTTGTCGTTACCTGGAACAACAGCCACGCTATGAATCTGCTGATTGTAGCAGTAAGCGTTGCGGTGCTCGTTGGACTACGAACCTTTTTGATCGACGGCACTCCGATGCTCCGAAAGTCATAATCCCTTACATAACTGGTACTGGAAAGACAAATGCTGCTCTACGATACTGCCAACAAAAGCATCGCTACGCCGACTGAATGGATACCCATCCATCCCATTCATTGTCATCAGCGGCTTGAGAAGAACCAACTTGTCGAAAGGGTTCGGTTGCTCTCGGAAGACGGCCGCAGAATCGCTGGCGTATTCAATCTCGATCCAAGTCAACTGGACTTCTTCTTCGACCATGAAATTGACCATCTTCCAGGTATGCTGTTGGTGAATGCAGCGCGCCAATTTGTATTGGCGGCTTCGCACGCGATCTACAATGTTCCAATAGAGTACATTGCTCTGTTGGATTGGATGAAGGTGAAGTTTTGCGCGTATGGGGAACTCCATACGGAAACAACGGTTGAGGCTACTGTAGTAGACTACCACGACACGACCAGGAAGAAGACGTTCGTTTTCGATGGAGTCATTCTTCAAGGCAACCGACTCCTTATGCGGTTGAACGGCCGTATGGTCATGCTTCATCCAAGACTTGGCGGGAAGGTGCGTCAGATGACTGTTCCCCTATACTCAGGAGCGGGGGAAACTTGCCAATGACGGCTACGGAAGTGAGCAGCCAAATTATTGTAGAAGTGCATCTTCTTATAGCGCCCGGTCGGTTGGGGGCTGTGATAGAGGAGCTTGGCGCACGGCTTGAACGAACACGTGACAATGCTGTGGAGCCGCTTTACTTCTCATACGATATCGAAGATTTGGAGCTAAGAATCTGCTTCTTGGTCAGTAACAGTTGGTTGTTCGATCAGTATATTGTCACGGTACTACGGTCAGTGGCTGGTGTCCAGGCATCGCGGGTGAGGCTGACGCTTAATGGAAGAGTCTTTGAGGAGGGACTCTCAAGTCTGATCTCAGATGAAGGAAAGCCACTTTCGGCACATGTGTTCCTTCATAATGGACCGGAATACGACGATGCTGTTTGGGAGGCGCTAGGTGAGTTGAGCAGCGATCACTCCGGCGTAAGACCCGTGTGGATGTTCCGTGACTTCTATGAGTATGATCGGGCGATTACGCTTCGGTTAATTGGGCCGAGCGCACCGGCTATTCGAGGTTACTTGGATGAGAGGCTAGGGAGGATTCCAGGAATCGCCAGTTGGCGACTACAGTTCATGGCGGGTATGGTGAAAATCCAATCCGAGGAGCGTTTAATGTATCTTGCAAGGTTATTTTCACACGTGGGGATGAACAGGGGCAGTCCCGGAAGGGAAAGCGGATGTAGTGCTTAGCGTCGGTGCTGGCGACGAATGGCGTCAGCATCTTGGAGAGACGATAATTGGCTTGGCTTGCCCAGCAGCGTCGGGCGGAATGGCCTGCCATCAAGGCATCCCAGTGCCAAGGCCCCGCTGTGTCATGCAGCACAGCAGCTTGGCGGCAGTGGACTGACCGCCGGCCACGTTGACAACGGAATCATGCGGCTGCCGCGTCGGCTTCTCCGGCGCGCGCCGAGCAGAGAGTGGGGACCAACCCAAGATTTCTTTCCGTTCCCCTTGGGTCAAGCCATAGAATCTGACCCTCCCCACTCTATTCTCGGCACAATCCACGCAAGCAACACGGCAATAGACCCCGCCCCCTTGCCGTCATGCCGGCTTTCGCTCTTTCATCGCGCGTGCAAGCGGCGCGAAGGGGACAAGGGGACAAGGCAACGGAGCGCGGGGCAAGATCGCGGAAAGAATCAATCGCGGAGCAAGATCGCGGGACAACACGCGCACAAAGAAACGGGCAGGGGGAAATGCCCTGCCCATTGCGAATCCAAGCGGATTGTTCTAGCCTCTCTGACTCGCGCCGATTACGCTAGAGTCATGCGACTTTGCGCCCGCCGATTCGCTTGCTTGTGGGAAGAGGGTTGCCAACCTTTCGGCGGGAAGCTGGAAGGCACATTGCTTGCTCAACTACGTTTCAGGATAGCTTGCAAGCGCGGCCGCGCTGCCCTTACACTTGCCGCGCCGCATCGAGACGCCAGGCGCCCCATAGTAAACAAGTCAAACCACTCGGGCCACAAACACAAGGGAATCTGGTGCTGCCCAGAATTCCCTCCAGGATGGTTGTTGCAAGTCGATCTTGCGTTGCACGGTTGCCGTACTCATGCTGTGACTCCACGAAGAGAAGAGTTGAAAAGTGAATCTTCGCCGACATGAAATCCTGCCATGTCCGGGGACATGCACAAGTGAATTCACCCTAAAAACAAGGGTGTTTTCGCCATTCGCGCCGACGGCGACGGCACGTTTTCAGAGGGCGAAAACGCCTGAAAACCGCCGTTGCCAACCGTGGTCGAAAAGCAGTATGAAATTCCGAAATTCGGTTTCGCTCCTCGGCGGGTTGGGCGGTCGTCGAGCGCCGCCCGGCGGCCGGAAGCGGCTCGAAACGATGAAGTGCCGGCCACGATCCTCTCGCGTCCATCATTCAATCGCAAGCTCGACGCTCTCCACGCTCCCATCGTTCGTCGCCATTCGATTGGCGCTTCCGTCTGTTCTCCTCGCTTCGCGTGCTCGCTGGCCCGCCAAGGCTCTGGCAACGGCCGCTGGGCTTCTTGGACTTGATCGAGGCCAGCACGCAAGGGCGAGGCCCCTACGGCGTTTGGCGGCATGTGCCGGCCGTGTCCTGCTCGGCGACGGCGACGATCAACACCTGCCGGCGACGGTGAGGCAAGAGGCCGTGTAGATCGGCCGCCGGACGGCATGGGCGAACGGTTCGTCGTGGACGGTCACGAAGTTTCTTGCGGGTGTTGGCGTTCTCGGCCGGGCCGATGGGCGAGCCAGCCGCGCCAGCTTCGGCCGAGGATCGGCGGGCGGAATCGCCGCTGGCGCAGATCGACGCAACACAGAACGCGAAGGCCACATCTTGCGGGATCGCGATCGACACGGAACTGCGCAGCCTGAAGCTCGGCCGGCGGGCATCGGCTCGGGCCATGCGGCCGGCATGAAAATCCTATGGCTTTTGTGGCCCTCCACCATCCCGGACCGGTGCAATCCCGGCTGGACCGGTCCGGCGAAGAGCGTGTAAACGCCCTGTTTCCAATGTCCGTTTGCACCGCCTGGAACTCCGCCCATTTCAACAATACAGTTGCGCTTCTGCTTGATTCGGTCGCATCGGCAAGCATGATGGCAATAGAAGGACGCTTTCGTGTAGGAAGCGAAGCTCAACACAACTTCCGAGGACCGCACCATGATTTCCACTGCCGTCGACCATGTTCCCGCGAACAAGGGCCGCAAGCTGCCGCCCGAACCGCTCACCGCCGAGGAGGTCAAGGGCCTGATTCGCGCCTGCTCGAAGCGGGCCGCACGGGCGTCCGCAACCGGGCCTTGATCGTCGTCTTGTACCGCGCCGGCCTGCGGATCAGCGAAGCCTTGGCCTTGCTCCCGAAGGACCTGGACGCCCAGGCCAGCACGATCCGCGTCCTGCATGGCAAGGGCGACCATGCCACCGCGTTGTCGGCCTGGACGCCGGGGCGTGGGCAATCCTGCAACTCTGGCTGGACCGCCGGGCCGCCATCGGCATCAGTGGCCGTGCCCCGGTGTTCTGTACGCTCGCAGGGCGGCCGGTGAAGCCGGCCTACGTCCGTACCCTCTTGCCACGGCTGGCGCGGAAGGCCGGCATCGACAAGCGGGTCCATGCCCACGGCCTGCGGCACACCCACGCTTTTGAACTAGCGACCGAGGGCACGCCGCTGCACATCATTCAATGCCAGTTGGGCCATTCGTCCGTGGCAACCACCGACCGCTATATCAAGCACCTGAATCCCACCGCCGTGGTCGAGACGATGAAGGCAAGGGCCTGGTCGTCGTAGAGGCCCAGGCGACCCGCAGGCTGCCCGTGTGCGGGCACCGGACCCGCAAGACGCCAAGAGCCATTACGCCAACGGTCCATCATCGACGGTACTGGCAGCCTTGCGGGTCCGCCGGCCGGCCAATTGCGACACCCAACTGGATCAACGGACGGGACAGAGACTCAGGCCATCCAGCCGCGGCACTGCCCGACGTGGACCTGCAAGCTGCCTTGGTACGGTCCACATGGCCACCGACCATCCACGACACTATGCGGGTTATGTACACTGGAGTCTTGCGGGTAACGGCCCACCCGTATCCCGTCGGCTGGTCACTCATGGCGCTGCCGGCACGTCCATCGGGTTGCTTTCGATCTCCGCCGCGAGTTGACGCTGCACCGTCTCCCAAAGCGCGGCTGCCTCGTTGTCCGTAGATTCGATGTAGTCGGCTAGCGGGTCGATGTTCTCGTCGTCGCACTGCTCTTCTATCGTAATTTCACTGCCACGGTTGGTATCTTCGATACTCAGTTTGAGCCCCCGAGCGATACCGGTCTTGATGATTTCTCGGAGTTGCTTGCCAAACTGCGCCGGATCGTCCGACCACGGGCCTTTGCCGATCTCCCGCAACAGTTCATGCACCAGGGCCTTGTAAACCAAGGCATCTGTCCTGAACATCTTCGCCAGCAGCGCAGATTCCAAGGCGTTCGCGTCGAATCCATTGGCCGGCTTGCCCGAACGCGCCGCCGCCGCTTCGCGTTTAGCCTGCGTCGAGAGCACTGGCAACCACAGGCGGCCCACGCCTTGGGGTAGCTGGATGTCGAAGAGTGTCCGCAGGAAGTCCGGCGATTCATGCTTCAAGGCCGGCTTCATTACTTTGTCCCAGCCGTGGTTTTCCATTTGCGGTGGCTTGTCGGGAACCTCGATCACCACGATCCGGCTGTCGCCGGAAAATATCGGGCAATAGGAGCGGACGTTGCTCACCTGAATCCAGTGCAGGTGCGAAACCGATTTGTAGAGATTCGCGTACTTGGCGTTAATCCAAACCGTGTCGCTCGTCACAAAGTCCTTCAACCGGCTGAAGGCGTCTTCGTTCTTGCCCGTCAAGTTGACTTCCTCGATGTAGGCCAAAATCGTGCCATCGAGTTCGCCATTATATTGCGTCAACAGCGCATTGCGGGCTTCGACGTGTCCCTTCGACATGAGCAGGCCCAACGCATTATGAAAGGTCCCTTTCCCCGCATCCTCTGGGCCGTAGAAAAACAGATAGGGTAGTTTCTGGGACGGCTGTTGAAATAGAGACGCCGACCAGTAGAGCAGATAGGTTGCCCCGTTGGTGACGCCGTTCTCTTGGCACCAGGGATCGTTCGCAACGGCTTCATCCAGTCCTTTGCCAAGGTGTTGGAAGATCATGTCCCAGTGTGGATGTTCCATCTGCCGGTCTTCCATCGTCGGCTCGTAGGCCAACTGAGCGCCAATGTTCCAAACCCGGTCGCCGGGAAACTCCGGCTGGAATGGAAGGTTTTGCAGCGTCCAGTTGCGATGCTGCAATCGGGCGATGACCGCGCCCGTCTGCTTCGACTGAACGCCCAGGTTGAGCAACATATCATTGGCGGCCGTTCGCTCGCGGCCGACCCAAATGCCCTTGGCGTCGCGCAATCGCCATCCCGCATCTTGGCCGTCCTGTGACTTCAGGCTTCGGATGTACGCCTCGAAACGTTCGACAGCATCATCACTTCCATCGCTCGACATCTTTTGCTTCACCACCGGCAACTTGAACACCTGAACCCAGTGCTTGCTATCAGCCCTCTTGCCTTCCGTGTGCCAGCCATCGTCCCGCATGGCTTTGACCGTCGGCGCGTTATTATCGTTCTCGTCGTAGGCGATACTAGCCGTCAGTTTGCGGGGCGATTTCTTGTGTGGTTGAATGACCATTTCTCGCCCGGCCGCCCAGTCCGGTGCAGTGGCCCCGATGCCGAGTGCTTTGAGGGCCAGCAGACCTTGCGCCGTCTTGTCGAATGAGTAGCCGCCATCGGATCGTTCCTCTCCTTCCAGTGCGCTCGCGGCCTCGTCCAGGGTCGCATGGACGTTGAACCTGCAATGCGTCCAGAAGCCGCTTTGGTCCCAGGTCGCTGCTTCGTTGGTCCCCGGCGAAAAGCGAAGGACCAGCCAACCGCCGTTCGGCAAAGGAAACATGAAACAGTTGGGCTTGGCGGGGTCTTTGCCTTGGCTAAGCGTTTGGAAGACACCCTTGATACCGAAGGCCGGATCGGCGGCCACTTGGGCAAGGCGGGCGGTGTGCGCCTGGACAAGATGGTTGTCCTGCTGGTAGATTACGCTGAATCCGTTCTCGCCCAGTGCCTTGATGATCCGCTTGTGTTCGTCGTCCAGCGGAACGTGCCGGCGGCTTGATACAAGCTGGTCAAAGTCGTCGTCAGCCTCCTCCGGTACGCCGATGACCCGCTGGGTAGCCCGCTTGCCTGCTGCCACGGCAAGGTGGCTGCGCCAATCGCCGGGAATGTCCGCTAGCGTCAACCGGCCTGTGGCCGGCTTGAGCAGCTTCAAGCCTTCATTCTCACGGCTGGACTTGCGATGCCACACCCACATATTGCCGCCGCAAACGTCCAGCTTCTTCGAGAAACTGAATCCGGCAATGACGGCCATCTTCTCCAAAATGGCCCGGCCGAGCGCCGCGTGTTCCATGTGATTCGACGTAGCGATGCCTTCGTCGCAGCACAGCGCGTACAGATGCAATCCACTTCCGCCGGTGCTCTTGCGGATTTCCAGCCAGGGGATGTCCCAGGCGGCCTTCTTCACGGCCTCCAAGTCTTCGTCAGATACACCTTTCCCCGGAGCGTGGTCGATGATCGAATCAAAGTCGTAGCCGAACCATCGAGAGCAAAGCCTGCCGAAGTCCCAGCCTGTCGAACCAATCCCTTCGGCGTGCTGAGCAAGGCTGAATTTCAACGGCCAGTCGTGGCGCTCCGGCTTGTCCTTCGCGTTCTTCGGATTGCGAACATGGAACCACGGTTCGCAGAGCGAAACGTCGGGATCGGTCCAAGTGTTGCGTTGGCCCGCGACAGGAACGCCCCCATCGACCGCCACGTTGATCTGGACCTCCATGTCGGGCGTGTAGCGGTCCAACAACTCCGGGGCATTGTGCTTCGCGCGGACTACGGGGCTGTTGAAGAAGGCGATGATGGCTTCGGATGTCGTGGGGTAGTAGGACATGGCTGGCCTGTCATGTTGGGGGGTGAACTGGCGGAGAAGGGATCGCCGGGATCGCCGAGAGCGCCAGAGGCGGATAGGAAAGTGTAGGTCATGGGACGGGCGGTGGGGCGTCTGGCCCGTGTCGGCGGCGGTCGGCCGGTTTCCAGGGCAGTGCAAGTGCAAGGAGGATCGCCAACAACCTCTCCTCCTTCCCAAAAAGAATGAATTCAGGCCGGATTTGTTTATTTCGGGGAAGGGGAGGAAGTTGTTGGGAAATGACCTTGCACTTGCACCGCCGCCCTCGACCGTCGTTCCCCTCCTTCTGGTGGACGGCTGAATCGCCCGGCCCCACACCGCATCGCCACGCAGCGGGTGCGTGTCGCGGCGACGCGGTAGCGGTCCGCCAAGTCCGCTCGGTTGCATAACTGCTTTCTGTGACTTCGGTTACGTCGGCGGACTTGCCGAGCCGTGGGCATGGGGCCGACTCTCTGCCGCACGCGGTTAGAAGCCGCGCCAACCAGAGCTTAATCGCATACCGCCAGCCGACGGAGGGGACGACCGCATCGGGTCCAGTGTGGCCAGAACTGCACGGGTGGTAGGCGCGGTTAGAAGCAACTGCGCAGAAACTTTTTGCGATTCGATGACCGGGGTGTCTGACACGCCCCGCACGAACAGGCAACGTCGCGTCCAGCTTGCCCCGCCGCGTTACCCGCAAGACTCCAGTGTACATAACCCGCATAGTGTCGTGGATGGTCGGTGGCCATGTGGACCGTACCAAGGCAGCTTGCAGGTCCACGTCGGGCAGTGCCGCGGCTGGATGGCCTGAGCCTCTGTCGCGTCCGTTGATCCAGTTGGGTGTCGCAATTGGCCGGCCGGCGGACCCGCAAGGCTGCCAGTACCGTCGATGATGGCCGTGGGTACTGGCTTCCTGGCGTCTTGCGGGTCCGGTGCCCGCACACGGGCAGCCTGCGGGTCGCCGGGGCCTCCACAACGACCAGGCCCTTGCCTTCATCGTCTCGACCACGGCGGCCGGATTCAGGTGCCGATATAGCGATCCGTCGTCGCCAACGGGCGATGCCCAACTGGCATTGAATGACGTGCAACGGCGTGCCCTCGCTGGCAAGTTCATAGGCGTGGGTGTGGCCAGGCCGTGGGCGTGGACCCGCTTGTCGATGCCGGCCTTCCGCGCCAGCCGTGGCAAGAACGTGCGAACGTAGGCCGGCTTGACGCGGCCGCCCTTGAGCGTACAGAACACCGGGGCATGGCCATTGATGCCGATGGCGGCCCGGCGGTCCAGCCAGAGTTGCAGGATTGCCCACGCCCCGGCGTCCAGGCCGACAACGCGGTCATGGTCGCCCTTGCCATGCAGGACCGGATCGTGCTGGCCTGGGCGTCCAGGTCCTTCGGCAGCAAGGCCAAGGCTTCGCTGATCCGCAGGCCGGCCCGGTACAAGATGACGATCAAGGCCCGGTTGCGGATGCCCGTGGTGGCCCGCTTCGAGCAGGCGCGAATCAGGCCCTTCACCTCCTCGGCGGTGAGCGGTTCGGGCGGCAGCTTGCGGCCCTTGTTGGCGGGAACGTGGTCGATGGCAGTGGAAATCATGGTTGCGGGCCTCAAAGTTGTGTTGAGCTTCGCTTCTACACGAGAAGCGTCCCTCTATTGCCACATTGCTTGCCGATCCGGCCGAAGTCAAGCAGAAGCGCATACTGTTTTGTTGAAGATGGGCCGTGTTCCAGACGGGGCAAATCGGACCTTGGAAACAGGCGCGTTTACACGCTCTTCGCCGGACGGTCCAGCCGGGATTGCCCGGTCCGGGATGGTGGAGGGCCACAAAACGGGCCATAAGGAAATTTCATGCCCGCCCCGTGGCCCGATCCGATGCCCGCCGGCCGACAGCCAGACTGCAAGTTGCCGTTGCCGAGCGGTCGATTCCGAACAGATGCTGGCCTTCGCGTTCGTGCTGTTGCGCCGATCCGCGCCAGCGGCGATTCCGCCCGCCGATCCTCGGCCGAAGCTGGCGCGGCTGACTCGCCCATCGGCCCGGCCGAGAACGCCAACGACCCGCAAGAAACTTCGTGACCGTCCACGACGACCGTTCGCCCATGCCATCCGGCAGCCGATCTACACGGCCTCTTGCCTCACCGTCGCCGGCAGGTGTTGATCGTCGCCGTCGCCGAGCAGGACACGGCCGGCACATGCCGCCAAACGCCGTAGGAGCCTCGCCCTTGCGTGCTGGCCTCGATCAAGTCCAAGAAGCCCAGCGGCCGTTGCCAGAGCCTTGGCGGGCCAGCGAGCACGCGAAGCGAGGAGAACAGACGGAAGCGCCAATCGAATGGCGATGAACGATGGGAGCGTGGAGAGCGATCGAGCTTGCGATTGAACGATGGACGCGAGAGGATCGTGGCCGGCCTTTCATCGTTTCGAGCAGCTTCCGGCCGCCGGGCGGCGCTCGACAACCGCCCAACCCGCGCGAGTAGCGAAACCGAATTTCGGAATTTTCATACTGCTTTTCGACCACGGTTGGCAAAGGCGGTTTTCAGACGTTTTCGCCCTCTGAAAACGTGCCGTCGCCGTCGACACGATATCGCGAAAATCCCCTTGTTTTTAAGGCGAAATCGCTTGTGCATGTCGCCAGACATGGCAGGATTTCATGTCGGCGAAGATTCACTTTTCAACTCTTCTCTCTTGGAGTCACAGCATGAGTACGGCAACCTGCAGCAACGATCGACTTGCATCAACCGGAGATCCTGGAGGGGATCCTGCGGACAGCGCGGTTCCCTTGTGTTTCTGGCGCGAGTGGTCTGACTTCGTGTACCATGGGGCGACGCGCTGCGAATGCGGCTTGCTCGAATGCGGCAGGGCAATCGCGGCCGCGCTGCAACGCCATCTTGAAAGAGTTGCAGCAAGCAATGTGCAACGGTCAAGTTCCCTCCGAAGTTCAACCCGCCTTGCGCAAAGCAAGCTGAGCGAATGGCGCGCGAAGTCCACATGACTCTAGCGTAATCGGCGCGTGGCCGAGAAGCAAGCACAATCCGCTTGGATTCGCAATGGGCAGGGCATTTCCACCTGCCCGTTTCTTTGTGCGCGTGTTGTCCGCGCGCTCTTGCTCCGCGATTCATTCTTTCCGCGATCTTGCCCCGCGCTCCGTTGCCTTGTCCCCTTGTCCCCTTCGCGCCGCTTGCACGCGCGATGAAAGAGCGAAAGCCGGCATGACGGCAAGGGGGCGGGGTCTATTGCCGTGTTGTTTGCGGGATTGTGCCGAGAATAGAGTGGGGAGGGTCTGATTCTATGGCTTGACCCAAGGGGAACGGAAAGAAATCTTGGGTTGGTCCCCACTCTCTGCTCGGTGCGCCGGAGATGTCCGACGCGGCACCCGCGCGATTCCGTTGTCAACGTGGCCGGCGGTCAGTCCACTGCCGCCAAGCTGCTGTGCTGCATGACACAGCGGGGCCTTGGCACGAGGATGGCTTGATGGCTGGCTATTCCGGCGAGTTGCCGACGTAGGGATACAGGTTGGCATCGCCGGCACAGGCGGCCGAGTCGTCGCTGATGAAGCAGCCCACGGTCGGGTCGTAGTGGCGAGCCTGGTCGAATTGCAGGTCCACGTCCTCGTCGAGGTCGCGGCCGTGAAGATGGACGTGGAGTTGTCGGCGATGCGGATCATGGATTCACTCCGGTTGAAGGATTGCGGGACGGACTACTTCTCTCCCTCTTCGGTCGCCTTGTAGCCAAGTTTCTTGGTCTCGGCGAAATCCGCCTCCGCTTCGCTCGTCTCGCCCCTTCGTTGGTGGCCAAGGCCCCGGTAATAGAACGCCTGGGCATTTTTCGGATCGAGTCGAATTGCCTCCGTGAAATCGACCATCGCCGCATCAAAATTGCCCATCTGCCAGAACACATAACCCCGACAGCTATAGCAGTGGCTAATGCAGTGCGGGTCGCCGAATCCGAGGGTAATTGCTTGGCCAAAATCAACGATGGCCGCCTCCCACTCACCCATCTCCAGGTATGAGCGGCCCCGATACATAAAGGCACCGGCGAGTTGAGGGTCGATGCGGACGGCCTCGGTGCAATCCGAGATTACGCGGACGTAATCGCTGATTTGCAGGAAGGCGTTGCCGCGGTTGCCATACGCATTTGCGGCGCTTGGGTTGAGGTGAATCGCTTTCGTGAGGTCCGCGATCGCCTTTACCCATTCGCCCTTCCTCAGATAGGTGTGGCCGCGGTGCCTGTACGCCAGAGGCAAACGCTGTTTGGCTTTAATTGCCTCGGTAAGTGCGTGAATGGCAGCGTCCAGGTCGCCGCAAGCCGCCGCGTCGATGCCTCGCTCTAGTTCTGGTGCGTCCATAATGGCATGACAGTCAACCGTGTTGGCTTATCGTACACCACGGCACTCACGGTAGGCCGTGACTCCCTCCATGCGCGTGCGTAAGTCAGGTGCGAACAACGCGGCTATGCGGCTAATGTCGGCGTAGGCGTTGGCACCGGCTTCGGCAACTGCGTCGCGGGCGTTCTTGGCGTGGCTGGGGCGTCTGTCGGGCCGCCGTCGTCTGGGCCCTCGTCCGGGCCAAACTCGTTCGGATCGTTGAAGAGATACCCGCGATCAGGACCGTCCGGCAGCAGTTGATACAACCCCTTCGCTACTAGGACCGATTCTACGGCGACCAAGAGGGCCTTGGCGCGTTCCAACGCCTGCTGATACGACAGCGTATCGAGTTCGTCCGTCAGCGAATTGGCCCAATCGTTCAACAACAGAGCCGCTTTCACTGCGTCCTTCTGGCAAAAGCAGACTTGCTTCGTTGCAATAAGATGATCGTTTTCCTCCAAAATATCGGTCCATAACCAACTGGTCACGTAATGAACGTGTACTATAAAGCAAGCCGTTCCAGGCGCGCTTGGCACTCGTGTCGGGCCGACCACGTAGGAATAGTCGCCGAACCAATTCGCAGGCCGGAGGCCCGAGGGATCGACATAAATGGCAGGGTTGTTGCGGCAGTATTCATACAGATTCATACCGCCTCTAAACGAAATTGGATCATCAGAAGCGTCTGACGGCCATTCGAGGCAAGCCCCGTCCCAACCCCAACGCCCTTCTCGGCTTACGTGACCCAAAACCCGCAAGACGCCAATGTGCGGGAACATTTTTTCCAGGCGCGGGTTCTCGCCAAGGAAGGCCGGTGCCGCCGGCGCGACCTTCTCGATGCTCAGTGGCAAGACCCTTCCGTTCATGGACTTCATTATACAGGAAGCCTGCGGGTGGCCGTCAAGGGGAACGCTCCTTGCGGGCCGGATGCGTGGCCGTGTGGATTTCCTTCAACTGAATACAAGCATCCTGAAGGTCGCAGCCTCACCCAGCGAATCGTTCACCCAAGGCTTGCAGATTCTCCCGGACTTCGACACGCTGCCAGTCGTTCATCACCAACAATTGCGCGGTCGCGCGACCAATCGCCGTCCGACCGACGATTACGGTTCCTTCCCAGGCGAAATGATCCATCCAACGGTCCCGGCGTGGATGAAACAACGGCACAAGCTGGCCGCTGTCGGGATCAAGGCCGGCGATGTTCGGCCCCTTGTGGAAATTGCAGAAGCTACAGGCTAGCGCCAGGTTGTCCGGTTCAGTCGGGCCGCCGTGCTGGCGGGCGACGATATGTTCGACGTGGAAGCAGACGAACCGCGAGGCCGCCTGCGGCAATCGGCAGTATTCACAAACGTCGTCGGCCCGGCGGCAGACCAGCGACCGCAGGGCGTTGTCCATCACGATTGCCTGTGCAGTTGGGAACGGGCCTTGGCTTGCAAGACGGCAATCACGTCGATGGCGTGCAGATACCCGGCGTACTCTTCCCGTTCCTCATCGGTCAGCAAGCCCTCGTTGGAACGTTCGGCCAGGTAGTCGATGCGAGTCTGCATCGCCTCGTCCGCCTGCATATCGGCCACCTTGGCGGCAACGTCCGGCGAGAGACAGCCGGCAAACGGTTCCAGCAAACGATCAAGGTGGACGGCTGCGGTGGTCATAACGTACTCCGGGGAGACAATCTTCGTACAATCCTATTCTACCCTGTGCCGTGGGCTGGGCCTAGCGGAGGGCGCACCAGGCCGCCGGCCCTTTCCCCCAACCGACGCCGACAACGCATTCCACGCAATCCTGGGCGATTCCAGGGCTTCCCAGCCGGTGACGGACATTTGACTTCAGCCATAGGGGAGGGATAATGTCAGTTCTAAGTGGTAATGTCCACGGGTGGTGCCATATTGGAATTGGCCGCCGTCCGGCCACCCGCCGCCCAAGACGACAAGGAACCTTCCCCATGCCCGACACGCTCCCTTTGAACCCACTTACCGACGATCAAAAGCTGCTGGCCCAAGTCATCGACTACTACTGCCGCACGCTCAAGGAAATCACCGAGGGCCTCGATTATCTGCGGAGCCGTGGCGTCACCGTGGGCGAAGCCATCGACCATTTTCGGATCGGCTATGCCAACCGGACGCTGGGCCTCACGCTGCCTACAATGGACTCCAAGGCCGGCAGAGACATCCGCTCACGGTTGCAGCAAGTCGGCCTATTCCGAAACAGCGGCCACGAACACATGAATGGCTGTATCGTGTTTCCGATCACGGCCGCCGATGGCAGCGGTCAGGTGGTGGACATCTACGGGCGGAAGGTTGGGACGCATCTTCGCAAGGGGACGCCCTTGCACATGCACTCGTCGGACCAGCGGCGCGGCGTGTGGAACGTCGAAGCGTTCCGGGCCGGCAACGAGATCATCGTCTGCGCCGGTCTGTGGGATGCCCTGACGTTCTGGAACGCGGGCTACCGCAACGTGACTTGCACCTTTGGCGCTGACGCCCTCACGGCCGATCACCTGACGGCGTTCCATGAGTTCAACGTCCGGCGCGTGCTGGTGACGGCGGCGGCGATCGCGCCGCAACTGCTGGCGGCCGGGATCGACTGTTACCACATAATCCTGCCGCCCGGCGTGAACGTGAACGCATACGCCCTACAAGCCGAACAACCATCGCAGGCCCTCGGGGCGATCATCCGCAAGGCCGAGTGGCTTGGAAAGGGCCAGTCGGCAGCGCCGGTGACAGTGCCGGCCATAGAAGTGCCACAACTGATCGTGCCGGTCGAAACAGACCAGGTTGAAGTTGAAGTCGCCGACATGGAGGAACTCAGCGACGAAGAGCAAGACGATCTTGACGACGACTGGGAGGAGTTGGAGGAAGAGGCCCAGAACGATGGCGAAGCAGAACTGCTGGCCGACGCCATCCCGCCCGCGCTGCCAGCCGCGCCTGCCCCGATCCTCGCCGCCTCTCCGCTGCCGCCAGCGCCGCCGGAAATCGACGCCGATGTAGATGGCGACGAAATCACGATGCACTTGGGCCACCGGCGCTATCGGATTCGGGGCCTGTCGAAGAATCTGGCGTTCGACCAGATGAAAGTCAACGTGCTGGCGACGACTGACCACGGCATGTTCGTCGATTCGTTTGACTTATACCTCGCGCGCCACCGGCGGCAATTCGTAACCCAGGCCGCGATTGAGTTGGGCGTTGAGGAACAGACGATCAAGAAGGACTTGGGCCGGGTGCTGTTGAAGCTGGAACAATTGCAGGACGAGCAGATTACGAAAATGCTGGAGCCGCACGAACCGGCCCCGCCCATGACGCCGGAAGAGAAGGAAGAAGCGTTGCGGCTGCTGCGATCACCCAACCTATTGGAGCGGATCGTCGCGGACTTCGACGTGGTGGGCGAGACGACCAACAAGCTCGTTGGCTATCTCGCGGCCGTCTCCCGCAAACTGGATCAGCCCTTGGCGATCATCATTCAGTCATCATCCGCCGCTGGCAAGACTTCGCTCATGGAGGCCATCTTGGCGTTCGTGCCGCCAGAGGACCAGATGAAGTATTCGGCGATGACCGGCCAGTCGCTCTTCTACATGGGCGAGACGAACTTGAAGCACAAGATTTTGGCGATTGTGGAGGAAGAGGGCGCGGAGCGGGCGACCTACGCGCTGAAGCTCTTGCAAAGCGAAGGGGCGCTCACCATCGCCAGCACCGGCAAGGATTCCAGCACGGGGCGGATGACAACGCAAGAATACAGGGTGGAAGGTCCGGTAGCGCTCTGCTTGACCACCACTTCCGTCACAATCGACGAAGAGTTGTTGAACCGATGCCTCGTACTCAGCGTCGATGAAAACAGGGAGCAAACGAAAGCCATTCATCAGTTCCAGCGGCGGCGGCAAACGCTGGCGGGCCTCTTGGCCGATCAAGGCCGCAAGGACACGCTGGCCCTCCATCGCAACGCCCAACGATTGCTACGGCCGCTGCTGGTCGCCAATCCATTCGCCGAATCCTTGACGTTCCTGGACGACAAGACGCGCACGCGAAGGGACCACCAAAAGTATTTGACGCTCATTCGGACCATCACGCTCTTGCACCAATACCAGCGGCCTGTCAAAACGACCGTGCATCAAGAACAGGCCGTGGAATATATCGAGGTCGCGTTGGACGACATCGCCGTGGCGAACCGACTGGCCTGTGAAGTGTTGGGCCGATCCGTGGACGAACTGCCGCCGCAGACGCGCCGGTTGCTCGGGCTTGTTGACGAAATGGCGACGGCCGCCTGTGGGCGTCTTGGCATCGACCAAACCGATTATCGTTTCACCCGCCGCGACGTTCGGGAGTTCACCGGCTTGAGCCACACCCAACTGGCGGTCCACTTGAAACGCCTCCAAGACATGGAGTTCCTTTTGACGCATCGCGGCGGCCGTGGGCAATCGTTCGTCTATGAACTCCTCTATGAACCCTGCCCGGATGCGCAGAGCCGATTCCTCGCTCGGCTGATCGACGTGGACCAGTTGAGGCAGGAGTATGACGGCGCTTGTCGGGCCAAGGGGGACAACAAGAGGGGTGACAATCCGGGTGGGTATCGGCGTCAATCCGGCCCGAATCCGGTCCCAATCCGGGGTCGGGAATCTGCCGCAAGTGCAAACGGCGAAAGCACTATGCCGGCCTCAGTTGCAAAAGTGAATCGAAACGCACATCTGGACACGGAAAAAATCGTCACGTCATAGTCGTAATCATAACTGGAGGAAATCATGCCGCGAAAAGCAGACCCGATCATGGGCGATCCCAATGACCCGAAGGGGATGATCCCCATGCTGGAGCAGTATCTTGAGTGGAGGCAAGTCAGGAACTATGCGGAGCGGACCATCGGCGTTCAGCGCGATTATCTCCGCTACTTCATCAACTGGTGCGCCGTTCGTGGCGTCACCCAGCCGGCCGAAGTCACCAAGCCAATCATCGAGCGCTACCAGCGTTATATGTTTCACTACCGCAAACAGAATGGCGACCCACTGAGCGTCATCAGTCAACACGGCCGCCTGACTCCGATCCGGGGCTGGTTCCGCTGGATGGTGCGCGGCAACCACATTCTATCGAACCCCGCCAGCGACATCGAATTGCCGAGGCTGGAGCATCGTCTGCCAAAATGCGTCCTGACGCCCAGCGAAGCGGATCAAGTCATCAATCAGTGCAACATCAACGATCCGCTGGGCCTCCGCGATCGCGCCATCTTGGAGACTTTCTATAGCACGGGCATCCGACGCATGGAGATGATAAACCTTCGTCCCTTTGACCTGGACGTGGAGCGCGGCATCCTCATGGTTCGGCAAGGCAAAGGCAAGAAGGATCGGGTGATTCCCATTGGCGACCGGGCAGTGGCTTGGGTGGATCGCTATCTGGTCGAGGTCCGGCCGGGGCTGCTGGTAGGCGACAACTCCGGCGACACGCTCTTCCTAAACAACCACGGCTGCCCATTTTCACGCGAGGCCATGACGCAGCTTGCGAGGGAATACGTAAATGCGGCCGATCTCGGCAAGAAGGGGGCCTGTCATCTGTTCCGGCACTCCTGTGCAACGGCGATGCTCGAAAATGGGGCCGACATTCGGTTTCTGCAAGTCATGTTGGGGCATGTGAAGCTCGAAACCACGGCGATCTACACCCAGGTATCCATCCGCAAGTTGAAGGAAATCCACACGGCCACGCATCCGGCCCGCAAGGAGCGTTCCCCTTGACGGCCACCCGCAGGCTTCCTGTATAATGGAGTCCATGAGCGGAAGGGTCTGGACACTGAGCATCGAGCGGGTCTGCGCCGGCGGCACCGGCCTTCCTTGGCGAGAACCCGCGCCTGGAAAAAATGTTCCCGCACACAAGGCTCCTGCGGGTTTTGGGTCACGTAAGCCGAGACGGGCAATGGGGTTGGGACGGGGCTTGCCTCGAATGGCCGTCAGACTCTTCTGATGATCCAAAGGGATATAAGGCGGGGGACGCAAACCTCTACCGCTACTGCGGCAACCGGCCGGTAATTCATGTCGATCCGAGCGGTTGTGGCTTCTGGGGTTCCGTTGGGGACTTCTGTTACGACTACGGCCGTTACCTCATGCACCCTTCCCAGATGGACCCTGACCTTCAGGTCGGCAACGGCATCGGCTACGGGATGATCGGAATAGGGACCGGAGGATTAGCCGGGATAGGCGCGGGGGTAGCGGTAGGAGCCGGGGTAGCCGCGGTCGGCGGCGGTTCAACCGTCGCAGGAATTGCGGGCGGCGTTACAGGAAGCACCGTAGGCGGGGCCGTAGGTGCGGCCGTTGGAGGCTCCGGGGGTGGCGAACTCGGACGAGGGATCGGCGGATTTGGCGGCGCACTTGGCGGTGGGATGGGCGGTGCATCGGCCGCGGGGGCCAAGGCGGCGGCAGCCAACGCGGCGAAGCGAGCGGCGGCAAAGGAATTCTTTTGTAATCCGCTTCGCCAGCCTGAACCCTTTACCCCGCCATACAACCCCCGGATGCCCCGCATCACGCCGCTGGGACCCGGTACCGACGGCGGTGCCACGCCGGGACCTTCAGGATATCCACCAGCGCCGCCGTCGCCCAACTGAGATTGCTATGTGGAATCGGATACTTTCACGCTGCTGGAAGCACGTCGATATGCCACTGACGAGCCCGCAAGGGGTTGCGAATGCGCGATCCGAGGTATGTGCCGTTGCTGAATGCAAGCAGAAGGCGATTGTTCACTTCTGTCTCGCATTGCGCAAACGTGTAAAAGAGGCACGCTGTTGCGAGAAGCATGTTCAAGCCTTTCTTGATGAATATTACGGAACGGAACGTACGGGCGAGGGAAC
The DNA here is from genome assembly GCA_963791075.1 of uncultured Planctomycetia bacterium. GTDB lineage: Bacteria > Planctomycetota > Planctomycetia > Pirellulales > Thermoguttaceae > CAWBRF01. The sequence goes on along the minus strand of CAWBRF010000028.1, from coordinate 92,698 downwards.
GCCACAGGTTCGCGCGGACGCCGTTGGTTTTGACATCGAACTTGTGATATACGACGGACGCCCGGATAAATGGTGTCAGTTCTCCCTGCGGGAGGTTGGTGGCAGCCGTCGCTTCGACTGTCAAGTAGGCCCGTTTGAGGCGTCCTCGCTTGGGTGGGAGTTGGAACAGCTTGCCGTCCCGAGGCCCCTCACGCACCGCGCGATGGCCTCGTTGATAACAGCCCTTGGCGGCCTGCTGGAATGCGTTGTAATAGACAAGTTCTTTCCTGCGGAGCGCATGTACGAGGCCAAGTTGCATATCCAGCTAACTAACAAGACGCTCGTTGTGGATGTGCGGCCCAGCGATGCAGTGACCCTAGCGTTGGTCTGCAATGTCCCGATATTCGTGTCTAACGACGTGCTGGCAGGCGTGGCGGAGACGCAACGATAGTTGGGAAGGGAAGCGGACAAGGCGTCATCGCCTCGTGGAGGATCGGCCCCCCGTGTCCGTCCCTGCTGTATCGTGCAGCACGGCGGCGATGCGGCAGCGGACTGACCGCCGGCCACATCGACAACGGAATCTCGCGGGTGCCGCGTCAGGCTTCTCCGGCGTGCGCCGAGCAGAGAGTGGGGACCACCCCAAGATTTTCTTCCGTCCCCATTGGGTCAAGCCATTGATTCTGACCCTCCCCACGGTACACTCGGCACAATCCACGCAAGCAACACGGCAATAGACCCCCGCCGTCATGCCGACTTACCTTGCTTCATCGCGCGTGCAAGCGGCGCGAGGGGACAATGGGACAAGGCGACAGAGCGCGGAATGAATCGAGCGCGAAGCAAGAGCGCGGGACAACACGCTGCAAAGAAACGGGCAAGGTGAAATGCCCTGCCCATTGTGAATCCAAGCGGATTGTTCTCGCTTCTCGGACCCTTGCCGATTAGAATAGGGTCATGCGAGTTCACGCCCCGATCAGCTTGCCTTGCGGCGAGAGGGCCGCCAACCTTTCGGCGGGAAGCGGAAAGCACATTGCTTGCTCAACTCTTCCAAGATGGCTTGCAGCGCGGCCGCACTGCCTTTACACTTCCGCGCCGCATCGGAGCGCGGCACACCATAGTAAACGAAGTCAAACCACTCGGACCAGAAACACAGGGGAACTCCGCTGTCCAGAAGGATTCCCTCCAAGATGAGTTGATGCAAGTCGGTCTTGCGTTGCACGGTTGCTGTACTCATAGCTGTGACTCCAAGAAGGATTGAGAAGAGATGTTTCGGACATTGCAAATCTTCCATGTCGGGCGAAGAAGTCAACGCGATTGCGCCCTAAAAACAAGGGGTTTTGCAACATTGCGCGCCGACGGCGACGGCACGTTTTCCCAGGGCGAAAACGCCCAAAAACAGCCTTCGTCAACCGCGATTGGAAATCGGCCATGAAATCGCAAAATCGGTTTTGCTCCTTGCCGGTGCCGGGCCGCGCGTGGAATTTCCGGCCGGGGACTCGGCCGCGTTGCGAATGCCGCCTTGGCGAGCGCCGCGAGTCCATCTTCCCGTCTGACGGTCAACGCGGTCCACGATCCACCGTCATTCGCCGCCTGATTGCCTCCTCCGCTTGCATCTCATAGCGATGCCGTCAGCGGCCCGACAACGCTGTAGCGATGGGCGGCGGTCAGCGGCAAGCTGACCGAGCCCAGCGTACAACGGTGAAGCGTCGGCGGCGTCGGCCGGCCCGTCCGAACGATGCTTGCTCGCCAGCGCCGGCGTCAACATCTTCAGGCCACGTTGTTTCCATCCGCACAGAACGTCGTCGTCATGGCGGCGGCGTAGGCAGAACTCATTGCCGACAGCATCAAAGCCTCTTGCGGGTGTTGACAGTCTGGACCGGCGCGGAAGTCGGCGACGTTGCCCCTGGTCGGAGATCGGCCAGCGACAGCACGGCCGTTGCTGCGGATCGGTACGGAACCTTGCGGCAACGACCCGACGACGGCGGGAGATGGACCGCTCGACAACAGCATCCAAGCAGGCTGAAGATTTTGGCCGCGAGGCGAACAGGCCACGGGGCGGGCAGAATTTTTCCTTATGGCCCAGTTCTTGACCCTCCACCATCCCGGACCCTCCACCATCCCGGACAGGGACCATCCGCGAAAGAGGCGTGTAAACGCGCGCTGTTTCCATGCCGATTCGTCCTGTCTGAAACACGGCCCATCTTCTCAATTCCGTAGCGCTTCTGCTTGACTTCAGCCGTATCGCCAAGCAATGTCGAAATAGAAAGGCGCTTTGAGGTAGAAGCGAAGCTCGACACAACTTTGAGGACCGCAACCATGATTTCCAACAACATCGACCACGTTCCAGGCAACAAGGGCCGCAAGCTGCCTCCCGAGCCGCTCACCGCCGAGGAGGTCAAGGCCCTCATTCGCGCCTGCTCGAAGCGGGCCGCCACGGGCGTCCGCAACCGGGGCTTGATCGTCGTCTTGTATCGGGCCGGCTTGCGCGTCAGCGAAGCGTTGGCGCTGATGCCAAAGGACCTGGACGCCCAGGCCAGCACCGTCAGGGTCTTGCACGGCAAGGGCGACTGCCACCGCGTTGTCGGCCTGGACACCGGCGCGTGGGCCGTCTTGCAACTCTGGCTGGACCGCCGGGCCGCTCTCGGCATCAACGGCCATGCCCCGGTCTTCTGTACGCTCCAGGGCCGCCGCGTCACACCGGCCTATGTCCGCACATTGCTCCCCAGGCTGGCGCGGAAGGCCGGCATCGAAAAGAGGGTCCACGCGCACGGGCTGAGGCACACCCACGCCTTCGAGCTTGCCAGTGAAGGAACGCCTCTGCACGTCATTCAGGCCCAGCTTGGTCATGCCTCGTTGGCAACGACGGATCGCTATGTACGCCACCTGCACCCAGCCGTCTTGGTCGAGACGATGAAGGCCCGCGTGTGGAGCCTGTAAAGGCCCCTGCGACCCCCAAGACGCTTGGAAGCCGTACACGACGATGCTGTGCAGCCTTGCGGGTCCGCCTGCCGGCCACCGGTGACTCTTAATTCGACCAACCGATGGGGCAGAGGCTCAAGCCATTCGGCCGCGGCGGCGGCAGTGCCCGACGTGGACCTGCAAGCTGCTTTGATGCGGTCCACATGGCCGCCGACCATCAACGACACCAGCAGGTTTGCGGGTTCGCCTGCCGGCCAACTGTGACCCTTAACTCGACCAACCGGCGGGCCAGAGACACAGGCCATCCAGCCGCGGCGCTGCCCGACGTGGACCTGCAAGCTGCTTTGGCACGGTCCACATGGCCGATTAGGTCCCATCCACGACCATCATGTACACTGCGTCTTTGCGGGTCCCGTAGGGAAAGAACGGCGGACGGCGTGCAGACCTACCAGGTCCGTGATGCTGCTCCGCAGCCGTAGCGATTGGTGGCAAGGTGCAGGTGGTGCGACACTATACAGAACGGATTACGTATAGCGTAGGGGCGGTCCTGATGTCTAGCGCCGGTTAGCAGACCTTCATAACCGTGGGGCGAGACACAGCGCAGTTGCTTCTAACCGCGCGATAACTCCGCAGAGGGGGTGGTCGCAGATCGACGCGGTGACAGTGCAGGGTGTAGGTTCGGAAAACCACCCCAGTATATGAAATGTGTTTTTGGAGCAGAAAACAGACAGCGCCATAGGGGAGGCGGTTTTCGGACCCTACACCCTACACTCGTCACCGCCATCGTGCGATCCTCTCCAGTGGGCAACCCTTACGGGCGGTCGCCGCTGCCGCGTTCCGTAACCTAACCTTGAATCGTGCCCGTGCGCGCGTCCCCGACATGACGCCCTACAGACACGCCAACGCGGCATCGCACGCCGGGGATCGGCTCCCGCAGGATAATCCAGGAACTTAACATGACGAAGACCACATCGCAAACTCTGCTGACGTTCTTTTCGGACGCCAAGGTGCGCGCCGGACACAACGCGCATGAATTGCTGGACCTGTACAATCTCGACATGGAGGTGCAGATCAACGTGGCGGCGGACGGCGGCGACCCGGTGCCCGGCAAGCGCAACGCCTGGCTGGACCCAGACGATTCGCTGTCTGAGCCTTGGTACAATGTCAGGATGCCGAAGAACGCCAATGGCGAGCCGGAACGCAACGACTGGCCCTTGGAGTACGATTTCGCCAAGCATGTTGAGGGCGTAGGATGTACGGGATGGGACTTCGGACAGCGATGCTCAAGGTGGTTCGGCTTTGACTTCGATTCCATCGTCGGCCATGCCTCGGACCACGGCATTTCCGACGCCGCGTTGGAAGCCGTAAAGGCAGCGGCCTGGGAGATTCCGTGGTTGGAGATTCGCAAGAGCACTGGCGGAAAAGGACTTCATTTGTACGTGCGCTGTACCGATGAAGGAATCGCCACGGCGAATCATAGCGAGCACGCCGCGCTCGGACGTGCCGTCCTCGAAGTGATTTCGTCGGCGGCCGGGTTTGACTTCACTGCCAGCGTGGATTGCTGTGGCGGGAATATGTGGGTATGGCATCGCAAGGCAACTCTCGCCAACGAGGGCTTGAAACTGCTCAAAGCCGCAACCCGGCGGTTGACGATGGCTGACCTGCCGGGCGATTGGCGGAGTCACCTTCCCGTTGTCCAGCGCAAGCGAGCGACCCAGCGCATCATTGGCCTGGACGCCGATGCCGAAAACGCTTTCGACGATCTTGTCCGCGCTCGCAAGCGAGTGCCGCTCGGTCCAGAGCACAAGCGGGTGATGGAGGCTCTCACCCGTCAGGGTTTCAGCGTGGTCTATCAGCAGGACAATCACCTCGTTCAAACGCACACCGCCGGCTTGGCGAAGCTGATGGATGATCCGAGCTTGGAAATCAGGGGCATCTTCAAGACGATCAGCGCGGGCACCGACCCCGGCAAACCCAACTGCTTCATGTTCGCGCTGGCAAACGGCGGCTGGAAGGTGTTTCGATTCTCGCCGGGCGCCAAGGAAGCCGAGACTTGGGACCACGCGGGGCACTGGACCTGTTGCGAGTATAATGTTCGCGCCACCCTTTCGGATGCGGTTCATGCCGTCGGGGGCTTCGAGCGTTCGGACGGCTCGTATGCTTTCGGAAGTGTGCCCCAAGGACTGACGGCCCTGAAGGGCATGGGGATCGAGGCGACGGCCCCGGCGTGGACGGAGAAACGCGAAATGAGCTTGAAGCCGCACAAGTCGCGTCGAAAGCTGATTGCCTTCATCGCCCACGAGGCGGATGATGACAACCCGCGATCCGCGCAGGACATGCGGGACCATCGTTGGAACTGCGAAGGGGTGAAGAAACAGATAAGATGGGTTCAGATCGTGAAGCTGCCGCCTGCGCTCAGCAGCGACAGAGCGAGCGAAATGCTGGACAGGTATGATGCCGCGATCCGCAGCCTCAAGACGCCGGATGGGCAGGACGCCGGCTGGCGGGTAAAAGACGACGAAGGGGACTGGGTTGTTCGTGACAGGACCGCAGCCAAGGACGCCCTCCTGGAACTGGCAGTGCCAGCGACGGAGGTGGGCGCGGCGCTTGCCAAGTTGCAACGCCGCAACTGGACCATGCGCAATATGCCCTTCCAGCCGGAGTTTCCCGGCGGTCGCACTTGGAACATCGGCGCGAACTGGCATTCAAGCCCACCGAGGAAGACCGGCCAATGAAGCATGAGCACTGGGACAACCTCTTGGACCATATCGGGTCCGGCTTGGACGATGCCGTGAGGGCGAATCCTTGGTGCCAGCAAAATGGCATCACCACGGGCGGGGCCTATCTTCTATACTGGTGCGCGTCCTTGTTCCAACGCCCGGACCAGAAGTTGCCCTACTTGTTCATCTACGGAGTTTCCGAAGGCGGCAAGTCAAGCCTCCACAACGCCCTCAGTCTGCTTATGTCGAAGGGCCACGTCGAGGCCCGCAACTCGTTGCTGACCGACCACAACGCCGAACTTGACGGAGCGATTCTCGCTTACATCGAAGAGGTTGACCTGAGCGGCAAGCGGGAAGACGTGTACAATCGAATCAAGGACTTGGTGACGGCGGACAAAATTACGATTAACCCGAAGTATGTGAACGCTTACAGTGTGAAGTCTTACGCGCACTGGATTCAGTGCTCGAACAAACGCCACCACTGTCCCATCTTTGACGACGATACTCGCATCGTGGTCATTCATGTGCCGGAGAAACCCGACGAGGATTTGGCGTGGAGGGAGGTCTTGTGTCCCCGGTTGTTGCACGAGGCCCCGGACTTCATTCGGACCCTGGTTGACCTTCCATTGCCCGAAGGAACGAAGCGGCTTTGGCTGCCGGTGCTGGACACTGAGGCCAAGCGACAGGCGATAGCGGGCGAAGAGACCCAGCAGCGGTCCGTGAAGCAAGCCTTGGAAAACGCCTTGGCGCTGTTTCTCCTGGACCGAATGTCAGATAGGTACGAATCGCTGGTTGCCGACTTATTGGGCAAGCTGGGCAAGGGGCCGTGGTCCAGCGACCCTGGTGTTTTCGGGAAGCAGTTGAAGGCCGTCTTGGAAGATTCGTGGAAGCGTGGCATCCAAGGAAACGTCAAACGCACCAACGAAGGCAGCTACGTCAGTTTGCGGGAAGTATGCGATACAACGAACATGGATGTTGCGGACGAATGGTTGCAGCAGGCGCTTGCTGAAGAGTACGCTTCCGCCCAGCCGGTTGTCTCCGCGACAGGTGAGCAGTCTGAGCAATCATCGTCGCAGGTTTGCGCTGCGGCCGATCCAAGCCTCTGTTTTTCGCCGCTGTCAACGGCGACCGAGCCAATTGGACAGCCTGACGTTCACGCCGAATCGAAGTAGGCCGCAAACCCACCGCAAGCACACAACGGACCTGATGGTCCATGAGGTTGTGCCGTCCGCCGTTCTTTCCCTACGGGACCCGCAAAGACGCAGTGTACATGATGGTCGTGGATGGGACCTAATCGGCCATGTGGACCGTGCCAAAGCAGCTTGCAGGTCCACGTCGGGCAGCGCCGCGGCTGGATGGCCTGTGTCTCTGGCCCGCCGGTTGGTCGAGTTAAGGGTCACAGTTGGCCGGCAGGCGAACCCGCAAACCTGCTGGTGTCGTTGATGGTCGGCGGCCATGTGGACCGCATCAAAGCAGCTTGCAGGTCCACGTCGGGCACTGCCGCCGCCGCGGCCGAATGGCTTGAGCCTCTGCCCCATCGGTTGGTCGAATTAAGAGTCACCGGTGGCCGGCAGGCGGACCCGCAAGGCTGCACAGCATCGTCGTGTACGGCTTCCAAGCGTCTTGGGGGTCGCAGGGGCCTTTACAGGCTCCACACGCGGGCCTTCATCGTCTCGACCAAGACGGCTGGGTGCAGGTGGCGTACATAGCGATCCGTCGTTGCCAACGAGGCATGACCAAGCTGGGCCTGAATGACGTGCAGAGGCGTTCCTTCACTGGCAAGCTCGAAGGCGTGGGTGTGCCTCAGCCCGTGCGCGTGGACCCTCTTTTCGATGCCGGCCTTCCGCGCCAGCCTGGGGAGCAATGTGCGGACATAGGCCGGTGTGACGCGGCGGCCCTGGAGCGTACAGAAGACCGGGGCATGGCCGTTGATGCCGAGAGCGGCCCGGCGGTCCAGCCAGAGTTGCAAGACGGCCCACGCGCCGGTGTCCAGGCCGACAACGCGGTGGCAGTCGCCCTTGCCGTGCAAGACCCTGACGGTGCTGGCCTGGGCGTCCAGGTCCTTTGGCATCAGCGCCAACGCTTCGCTGACGCGCAAGCCGGCCCGATACAAGACGACGATCAAGCCCCGGTTGCGGACGCCCGTGGCGGCCCGCTTCGAGCAGGCGCGAATGAGGGCCTTGACCTCCTCGGCGGTGAGCGGCTCGGGAGGCAGCTTGCGGCCCTTGTTGCCTGGAACGTGGTCGATGTTGTTGGAAATCATGGTTGCGGTCCTCAAAGTTGTGTCGAGCTTCGCTTCTACCTCAAAGTCGCCTTTCTATTTCGACATTGCTTGGCGATCCGCCTGAAGTCAAGCAGAAGCGCTACGGAATTGAGAAGATGGGCCGTGTTTCAGACGGGGCGAATCGGCATGGAAACAGCGCGCGTTTACACGCCTCTTTGGCGGATGGTCCCGGCCGGGATTGAGGAGGGTCAAGAACTGGGCCATAAGGAAAAATTCTGCCCGCCCCGTGGCCTGCTCGCCTCGCGGCCGAGACCTTCAGGCTGCGCGGATGCCGTTGTCGAGCAGTCGATTCCCCGCCGTCGTCGAGCCGCTGCTGCAAGATTTCGTACCGATCCGCAGCAACGGCCATGCCGCCGCTGGCCGATCTCCGGCCAAGGGCAACGTCGCTGGCTTGCTCGCCGGCCTCGCCCGCCAAAACCCGCAGGCGACGTGGTAGCGTCCAACACGGATGCCGTCAACGACGACGCCGTGGCGGTCATGTTCCGCACGGATGGAAACAAAGCAGCCTGAAGGTGTTGACCGCCGGCGCTGGCGAGCAATCATCGTTGGGACGGGCTGGCCGATGCCGCTGACGCTTCGCCGTGTGCGATCATCACGGCCATGCTTGCCGCTTTCCTGTCCGAGATCGTTGCGGCTTCCTGGACCGGCAGACGCACAAGGCGCAACAGGCAGACGAAGGAATCAATCGGACGCGATGAACGCCGGCATCGTGAAGTGAGTTGGCCTTCAGATACAAGAGAGGGACGCGCGGCGCTCGCCAAGGCGGCCTTCGCAACGCGGCCGAGTCCCCGGCCGGCGATTCCACGCGAGGCCCGGCGCGCGGCGCGCCGCGAAACCGAATTTCCGATTTCTTGACCGATTTCAATTCGCGGTTGGCGAAGGCTGTTTTTGGGCGTTCTCGCCCTCTGAAAACGCGCCGTTGCCGTCGGCGCGAAATGTTGCAAAACCCCTTGTTTTTAGGGAGAAATCGCGTTGACTTCTTCGCCCGACATGGAAGATTTGCAATGTCCCAAACATCTCTTCTCAATCCTTCTTGGAGTCACAGCAATGAGTACCGCAACCGCGCAACGCAAGACCGACTTGCATCAACTCATCTTGGAGGGCATCCTTCTGGACAGCGGGGTTCCCCAGTGTTTCTGGTCTGAGTGGTTTGATCTCGTATATTTCGGGACGCCGCGCTCCGATGCGGCGCAGAAGTGCGAGGGCAGCGCGGCCGCGCTGCAAGCCATCTTAAAAGAGTTGAACAAGAAGTGTTCGTTCAAGTTCCCTCCGAAGAATTGGAAGGCTTCACGACGCAAGCAAGCCAGGCGGCAGCGCCAGCGGCAATGATGCTATTCTAATCAGGAGCGCGTGAAGAGGCAAGAAAAATCTGGTTGGATTCGCACGGGCGGGGGCTTTCCCTCGCTCTTTTCTTTGCGCGCGTGTTGTCTCGCGCTCTTGCTCCGCGATTGATTCCGCTCTTGCCCCACGCTCCGTTGCCTTGTCCCATTGTCCCTTCGCGCCGCTTGCACGCGCGATGAAGCAAGGCAAGTCGGCATGACGGCGCGGTCTGTTGCCGTGTTGTTTGCGGCGATTCGGTCGAGAATAGAGGGGGGAGGGTCTGATTCTATGGCTTGACCCAAGGGGGACGGAAAAAAATCTTGGGTTGGTCCCCACTCTCTGCTCGGCGCGCACCGAGGATGTCTGACGCGGCACCCGCGCGATTCCGTTGTCGATGTGGCCGCCAAGCCGCCCGACTGCATGACACAGCGGGGCCGGGCACGATGATGCCATGATGCCAGCGGGGCTATTGCGGCGAGTTGCCGACGTAGGGATACAGGTCGGCATCGCCGGCACAGGCGGCCGAGTCGTCGCTGATGAAGCAGCCCAAGGTCGGGTCGTAGTGGCGAGCCTGGTCGAATTGCAGGTCCACGTCCTCGTCGATGTCGATGTCGGTGAAGATGGACGTGGAGTTGTCGGCGATGCGGATCATGGATTCACTCCGGTTGCAGGATTTCGGGACGGACTACTTCTCTTTCCGTGCGGATGCTCGTCAGCGAACGAACAGGGAGCGGCAGAGGGCTATTCCGCCCAGCCTCTCTCTCTGTCCTGCTGTTGTTGCTATTCCAGAATCCGGGCCTTGACTCAGCGGCGGTTATGGGCGTCCCCGTGCCTTCTCTTTTGCCTTCTCCTGCCGCCATTCCATCCTGTCTCGCGCCGCCCCGCGAACCTTGTCATTTGGGTGGCCTTCGGCAATCTTCTTGAGGCCCCTATCATCTCCAAGCCCCTCCAAGGCAAGAACGGCTGACAATTGAACCATCACGTCGCCGCCGGACCATGCCAGCCTCCTGACTTCGCCTTTCAGACCGACATACGCGCCGGTCTGGACCGCAAACAGGAGAGGGACCAGGGTCTTGTTGTCCGCGGAAGCCAAGGCCCTCCCAAGGTAAGGTTCCGCCTTGCTCCAGTAATCCCGCCGGAGCACCTCAAGAGCGTAGGTGGAAACCAGTTCGTCGTCATCACCGATGAATGCAATGATCCTCGGTATCGCTTTCTCCGCCGGCTCTCTCGTCACGAGGTCGATTTCGCGGCACTTCGGGTATGCCCGTGTCGCGGCTCCATACTCAGCTTTCAGATGTGGGATCAAAGCGAATCCGTTAAGAACGGCATGGGCAAATATCAGCGGAAGAATACTGCGAAACTTGATCCTCCAGACGCCGAGTACCACCCCATAGAAGAAAACGGTCGGGCACCCGAGCCAAAGGTTCGGAAGGTGCGCGCAGGCGAAAATTAGAGCCTGTACGATAGTCGCGATACCCCAATGTGTGAGTTTCTCCAACTGCGCGAGGAGATACGCTCGCCAGAAAACCTCCTCTGCGATTGGGGCAAAGAGCACTAAGATGGTGCCGCGGAGGAGCACCCTGGCTGGTCTGACATCGGTCATAACGTGCGACATCAAGTCAGAGAGGAACCAGTCTTTACGAAAAGACAGCAGCCAGGGCTCTGCTGCCCCTACCCCTAACAGCAGGATTACCATACCGGCAAACCATAGCCAGTGCGACCGAGCCAGCGGAATCCATTGCTTGTCAAAGTCGGCAAGTCCCGGAACCGCTCGCGCCAGGAAGAAGGGGCCGACAGCCATAAGCGTTTGCGACAGGAGCACACCAGGTAAAGCCCAGCCCCGGCAAACGGGGAGCAAAACGAGATACTTTGGGGCTTCCACCAGAACGATAGCGCTGACCAGGCAACCGACGATGGCCTCGCGGTGCTTCAACAACCATGCCCTCCTTCCCAGGCCAGTTCCATGTCATGGTCCCTCGGCCGCGCAGGAATAAACGTATGGCGCGCCGCCGCATTGGGGACTACGGGCAATGCACGGCCGCGCTATAACCCCGAGCGTTCTGCCGAGGCGAACGCTTTTCGTACGCGCCCTGATCGCCATCACTTGTTAGTATCTGCGCACATCTTGTCGTACAGCTTCTTGATCTGCGCAATTTGGTCCTTCGTGTAGTTCTGGGGGTTGTTCAGCGAATCCCAGTACATAGTCTGTATCTTCCGACTCAACATGCACTGCCCTGTCGCAGCCGCTACCTCAAGCGTCTCCAACATTTCCCCTCCGGGGACAACTGACGGTAGTCCGGGAGGAACCTCCGGCGGTGGACCGAGGGGGCCAGGTTTTGGCTCTGGGGCCGGCGCTGGGCGGGGGCCGGCGGCGCTGGGCGGGGGTCGGCGCAGGTGCCGGCGCGGGCTTATTCCAATAACTGAAAGGCCACCACCACTGGGCGTTTGGATTCCACGGCGCGACCAACAGCCCGCTCGGATCGACCAAAATGACTGGGTTGTTGCGGCAATAGCAGTAAAGGTTCGTCGTGCTTGCGATTGGATCATCAGAAGCGTCTGACGGCCATTCGAGGCAAGCCCCGTCCCAACCCCATTGCCCTTCTCGGGCTTACGTGACCCAAAACCCGCAAGACGCCAATGTGCGGGAACATTTTTTCCAGGCGCGGGTTCTCGCCAAGGAAGGCCGGTGCCGCCGGCGCGACCTTCTCGATGCTCAGTGGCAAGACCCTTCCGTTCATGGACTTCATTATACAGGAAGCCTGCGGGTGGCCGTCAAGGGGAACGCTCCTTGCGGGCCGGATGCGTGGCCGTGTGGATTTCCTTCAACTTGCGGATGGATACCTGGGTGTAAATCGCCGTGGTTTCGAGCTTCACATGGCCCAGCATGACTTGCAGAAACCGAATGTCAGCCCCATTTTCGAGCATCGCCGTTGCACAGGAGTGCCGGAACAGATGACAGGCCCCCTTCTTGCCAAGATCGGCGGCGTTTACGTATTCCCTCGCAAGCTGCGTCATTGCCTCGCGTGAAAATGGGCAGCCGTGGTTGTTTAGGAAAAGCGTGTCGCCCGAGTTGTCGCCCACCAGCAGCCCCGGCCGGACCTCAACCAGATAGCGATCCACCCAAGCCACTGCCCGGTCGCCAATGGGAATCACCCGATCCTTCTTGCCTTTGCCTTGCCGAACCATGAGGATGCCGCGCTCCACGTCCAGGTCAAAGGGACGAAGGTTTATCATCTCCATGCGTCGGATGCCCGTGCTATAGAAAGTCTCCAGGATGGCGCGATCGCGGAGGCCCAGCGGATCGTTGATGTTGCACTGATTGATGACTTGATCCGCTTCGCTGGGCGTCAGGACGCATTTTGGCAGACGATGCTCCAGCCTCGGCAATTCGATGTCGCTGGCGGGGTTCGATAGAATGTGGTTGCCGCGCACCATCCAGCGGAACCAGCCCCGGATCGGAGTCAGGCGGCCGTGTTGACTGATGACGCTCAGTGGGTCGCCATTCTGTTTGCGGTAGTGAAACATATAACGCTGGTAGCGCTCGATGATTGGCTTGGTGACTTCGGCCGGCTGGGTGACGCCACGAACGGCGCACCAGTTGATGAAGTAGCGGAGATAATCGCGCTGAACGCCGATGGTCCGCTCCGCATAGTTCCTGACTTGCCTCCACTCAAGATACTGCTCCAGCATGGGGATCATCCCCTTCGGGTCATTGGGATCGCCCATGATCGGGTCTGCTTTTCGCGGCATGATTTCCTCCAGTTATGATTACGACTATGACGTGACGATTTTTCCCGTGTCCAGATGTGCGTTCCGATTCACTTTTGCAACTGAGGCCGGCATAGTGCTTTCGCCGTTTGCACTTGCACCAATTTCCGACCCCGGATTGGGGCCGGATTCGGGCCGGATTGACCCCGACACCCACCCGAATTGTCACCCCTCTTGTTGTCCCCCTTGGCCCGGCAATCGCCGTCATACTCCTGCCTCAACTGGTCCACGTCGATCAGCCGAGCGAGGAATCGGCTCTGCGCATCCGGGCAGGGTTCGTAGAGGAGTTCGTAGACAAAGGACTGACCGCGCCCGCCGCGATGCGTCAAAAGGAACTCCATGTCCTGGAGGCGTTTCAAGTGGACCGCCAGTTGCGTGTGGCTCAGGCCGGTGAACTCCCGAACGTCGCGGCGGGTGAAACGATAATCGGTTTGGTCGATGCCAAGACGCCCACAGGCGGCCGTCGCCATTTCGTCAACAAGCCCGAGCAGCCGGCGTGTCTGCGGCGGCAGTTCGTCCACGGATCGGCCCAGCACTTCACAGGCCAGTCGGTTCGCCACGGCGATGTCATCCAATGTGACCTCGATGTATTCCACGGCCTGTTCCTGATGCACGGTGGTCTTGACGGGACGCTGGTATTGATGCAAGAGCGTGATGGTCCGAATGAGCGTCAAATACTTTTGGTGGTCCCTTCGCGTGCGCGTCTTGTCGTCCAGGAACGTCAAGGATTCGGCGAAGGGGTTGGCGACCAAGAGGGGCCGTAGCAATCGCTGGGCGTTGCGATGGAGGGCCAGCGTGTCCTTGCGGCCTTGATCGGCCAAGAGGCCCGCCAGCGTTTGTCGTCGTCGTTGGAATTGATGGATTGCTTTGGTCTGTTCGCGGTTCTCATCGACGCTGAGCACAAGGCATCGGTTCAATAGTTCTTCGTCGATTGTGACGGACGTGGTGGTCAAGCAGAGCGCCACCGGACCTTCCACCCTGTATTCTTGCGTTGTCATCCGGCCCGTGCTGGAATCCTTGCCGGTGCTGGCGATGGTGAGCGCCCCTTCGCTTTGCAAGAGCTTCAGCGCGTAGGTCGCCCGCTCCGCGCCCTCTTCCTCCACAATCGCCAAAATCTTGTGCTTCAAGTTCGTCTCGCCCATGTAGAAGAGCGACTGGCCGGTCATCGCCGAATACTTCATCTGGTCCTCTGGCGGCACGAACGCCAAGATGGCCTCCATGAGCGAAGTCTTGCCAGCGGCGGATGATGACTGAATGATGATCGCCAAGGGCTGATCCAGTTTGCGGGAGACGGCCGCGAGATAGCCAACGAGCTTGTTGGTCGTCTCGCCCACCACGTCGAAGTCCGCGACGATCCGCTCCAATAGGTTGGGTGATCGCAGCAGCCGCAACGCTTCTTCCTTCTCTTCCGGCGTCATGGGCGGGGCCGGTTCGTGCGGCTCCAGCATTTTCGTAATCTGCTCGTCCTGCAATTGTTCCAGCTTCAACAGCACCCGGCCCAAGTCCTTCTTGATCGTCTGTTCCTCAACGCCCAACTCAATCGCGGCCTGGGTTACGAATTGCCGCCGGTGGCGCGCGAGGTATAAGTCAAACGAATCGACGAACATGCCGTGGTCAGTCGTCGCCAGCACGTTGACTTTCATCTGGTCGAACGCCAGATTCTTCGACAGGCCCCGAATCCGATAGCGCCGGTGGCCCAAGTGCATCGTGATTTCGTCGCCATCTACATCGGCGTCGATTTCCGGCGGCGCTGGCGGCAGCGGAGAGGCGGCGAGGATCGGGGCAGGCGCGGCTGGCAGCGCGGGCGGGATGGCGTCGGCCAGCAGTTCTGCTTCGCCATCGTTCTGGGCCTCTTCCTCCAACTCCTCCCAGTCGTCGTCAAGATCGTCTTGCTCTTCGTCGCTGAGTTCCTCCATGTCGGCGACTTCAACTTCAACCTGGTCTGTTTCGACCGGCACGATCAGTTGTGGCACTTCTATGGCCGGCACTGTCACCGGCATGCCGACTGGCCCTTTCCAAGCCACTCGGCCTTGCGGATGATCGCCCCGAGGGCCTGCGATGGTTGTTCGGCTTGTAGGGCGTATGCGTTCACGTTCACGCCGGGCGGCAGGATTATGTGGTAACAGTCGATCCCGGCCGCCAGCAGTTGCGGCGCGATCGCCGCCGCCGTCACCAGCACGCGCCGGACGTTGAACTCATGGAACGCCGTCAGGTGATCGGCCGTGAGGGCGTCAGCGCCAAAGGTGCAAGTCACGTTGCGGTAGCCCGCGTTCCAGAACGTCAGGGCATCCCACAGACCGGCGCAGACGATGATCTCGTTGCCGGCCCGGAACGCTTCGACGTTCCACACGCCGCGCCGCTGGTCCGACGAGTGCATGTGCAAGGGCGTCCCCTTGCGAAGATGCGTCCCAACCTTCCGCCCGTAGATGTCCACCACCTGACCGCTGCCATCGGCGGCCGTGATCGGAAACACGATACAGCCATTCATGTGTTCGTGGCCGCTGTTTCGGAATAGACCGACTTGCTGCAACCGAGCGCGGATGTCTCTGCCGGCCTTGGAGTCCATCGTGGGCAGCGTGAGGCCCAGCGTTCGATTGGCGTAGCCGATCCGAAAATGGTCGATGGCTTCGCCCACCGTGACGCCACGGCTCCGCAGATAATCCAGGCCCTCGGTGGCTTCCTTGAGCGTGCGGCAGTAATAGTCGATTACTTGGGCCAGCAACTTCTGGTCATCAGCTTGTGGGTTGAGAAACGTGTCGGGCATGGGGAAGATTCCTTATCGTCTTGGACGGCGGGCGGCCGGACGGCGGACGATCCCAACATGGGACCACCCACCGACATTACCACTTGGAACTGACATTATGCCTCCCCTATGGCTGAAGTCAAATGTCTCCTGTCGGCCGGAAACGCCTGGAATTGCCGAGGATTGCGCAGGATGCGTTGCCGGCGTCGGTTGTGAATACTGCCGATTGCCGCACGCAGCCTCGCGGTTTGTTGGCTTCCACGTCGAGCATATCGTCGCTCGCCAACACGGCGGCCCGATCATCTCCAAGCCTTGACGCTGCCCTCTGCCGCCCTGTCCGGCCTTAACAAGACCGGGGCCGATGGCTACACTCATGGGAATGAGCGAAAACCTGCCAACGCCGTCCGGCTTCCAGCAGACCTATGAGCGAATCAGGGCGATCCTGAGCGAAGCCCGAATGCGGGCCTACCGTGCCATCAATACGGCGATGGTGGCGGCCTATTGGGAGATCGGGCGAATCATTGTCGAGCAGGAACAGCAGGGACAGCAGCGGGCCGAATACGGCCAAGCCCTCCTTGTCGAACTCTCCGGTCGCCTCAAGTCCGAATTTGGCAAGGGGTTCGATCCATCAAACCTATCCATGATGCGGGCGTTCTACTTGGCCTACCCAATTTTTGACGCACTGCGTCAAGAATTGTCCTGGACCCATTACCGCCTGCTCCTGCGGGTGGAAAAGCCCGAAGCGCGGGCCTTCTACGAGGTCGAAGCCGTCAACTCCCGCTGGTCCACCCGTGAAATGGACCGGCAGATTCACTCCTTGCTCTTCGAGCGCTTGGCGCTGAGCCGGGATCGGGAAGGGGTGCTGGCACTGGCTGAGAAGGGACATGAAATCCAACAGCCCGGCGACCTCATCAAAGACCCTTACGTCTTGGAGTTCACCGGGCTGCCGCAAAGCGAGCGATACCTTGAATCCGACCTCGAACAAGCCCTTATCGACAAGCTCCGCGAGTTCCTTCTGGAACTTGGCAAAGGTTTTGCCTTCATGGCCCGCCAGCAACGCATCACGATTGATGGTCAGCACTACTGGATCGACCTGGTTTTCTACAACCGGCTCACCCGGTCGTTTGTGCTGATTGACTTGAAGGTCGGGACGCTGACGCATCAAGACCTTGGGCAAATGCAAATGTATGTCAACTATTACGAGCGGGAGTTGACCGCGCCTGACGAGAATCCACCCATCGGGATCGTGCTCTGCACCGACAAGAGCGAAGCCGTCGTGCGATACACCTTGCCCGAGGACAACCAACAGATTTTCGCCTCTCGCTACAAGCTCTACTTGCCCACGGAGACAGAACTGGCAGCCGAGTTGCAACGCGAACGGCAGGCCATCGAGATGGAAGGCCACCTGCGAAAAGAGACGGACGAATGAGCGGTGCCTGATCGTCAGTTCCGTGTTGCGCTCAGCATGATTCGCAACCTTCAGGATGCTTGTATTCAGTTGAAGGAAATCCACACGGCCACGCATCCGGCCCGCAAGGAGCGTTCCCCTTGACGGCCACCCGCAGGCTTCCTGTATAATGGAGTCCATGAGCGGAAGGGTCTGGACACTGAGCATCGAGCGGGTCGCGCCGGCGGCACCGGCCTTCCTTGGCGAGAACCCGCGCCTGGAAAAAATGTTCCCGCACACAAGGCTCCTGCGGGTTTTGGGTCACGTAAGCCGAGACGGGCAATGGGGTTGGGACGGGGCTTGCCTCGAATGGCCGTCAGACTCTTCTGATGATCCAATTGCGAGCACCACGAACCTCTACTGCTACTGCGGTGACGAGCCGACGGATGCGACGGACCCAAGTGGTATGGAACCTGTCCCCGTCGCTGACGTGCCGCTGCCGACGACTATGCCGAATCCGGCGGCGATGGGTCCATCTAGTTTGCCACAGGCACCCGGCAGCATGACGATATCCGGCAACACCAGCAGCGTCATCAACGCCGCCGGTGCCCGCGCCATGGCTGCCGCAGCAGCCGCCGCCGCGGCTGCGGCCGCCGCAGATGCGGCGGCGCACGCTAATCCGCACTACGGCCGCCCGCACTTTGAGTTTTGCGTGTGTGACCCGTTCGGCGTTTTTAATCCCTATTCCGTTTGGACGCGGCCGATTTTCTACCCGAGCGGGGCAAAACCGGGTTCTCAAATGGGCAGAGGGGGTGCCTTTCCTAGTAACGGTGGCCCTGGCGAATCGCGGGTTACTCCGCCCCCTGGTTGGGGTCCTGGTTCCGACACGTATGAGGGTCCAGAGC
Source organism: uncultured Planctomycetia bacterium (assembly GCA_963791075.1). Classification (GTDB taxonomy): domain Bacteria; phylum Planctomycetota; class Planctomycetia; order Pirellulales; family Thermoguttaceae; genus CAWBRF01. Next base: position 74,676 of record CAWBRF010000028.1, on the reverse strand, counting down.
ATGGGCCGGAGGGGCCGGATATCAACACGACCCAGCCAGTTGATATTGGTGGTACCCGCAATTACCGGTAAATGGGGCGATGCCCGCCTTACCCAAAACCGTTAAGCAGAAGGGCAACCCTATGAACCGAATTGCTGTTTCGATAACGGCGTTGGGCCTCTCGTTTGCCTCCATCCTGTGCGGCTGTTCGGTCGCGGAGAGTGCGCGGGAACAAGCAAAGGCAATCGCCGAAATCGAGAAACTGGGAGGGAAGGTCACCTTTGACCGAGAGAGTCCCGACAGGCCGGTGATTTCGGTAGATTTGCGGGAAACCAAGATCACCGACGCCGGGCTGGAACACCTCAAGGGGTTGACGAAGCTCCAATTCCTGAACCTGGTAGGGACCGGGATTACGGATGCCGGGCTCGAAAACCTCGAAGGCTTGGCAGGACTGCGGTCACTGGACATCGATGGTGCCCGGATCACCGATGCCGGGCTGGAACACATCAAAGGGCTGATCCACCTCGAAGGGCTAAGCCTCACCGACACAAAGATCACGGACGCCGGGCTTAAGCGCCTCGAAGCCTTAAAAAAGCTGGCATTCCTGTATCTGCGGCGTACGCAGATCACGGACGCTGGTCTGGAACACCTCAAAGGTTTGACCGAACTCCAATCGCTGGACCTTCGGGGAACCAAGGTGACCGATGTTGGTCTGGAACACCTGAGCGGTTTGAACAACCTCCAATTACTGAACCTGCAAGGAACCAGGATCACGGACGCCGGCTTGGTTCACCTTAAACGGCTGACCAAGCTCCAAATGTTGGACCTGAGTGGGACCAAGGTGACGGACGCCGGCCTGGTAAACCTCAAAGGGCTGACGCAACTGAAGTATCTGTCTCTGTCGCACACCAAGATCACCGACGCTGGCCTGGAGCACATCAAAGGCATGGCCCAACTCAAGGGGCTCGGCCTGGACCACACCAAGGTCACAAAAGCTGGGGTGATTAGCCTCAAAAAGGCATTGCCGGACTACGGGATGTGAGTTTTTTGGGGGGGGCAAAATGGGACACCTATAACCGCCGTTGAATCAAGGCGGGTAGCACCGATAGCTTTGCTATCGAGCTGCCGTCAGGCACAGGAGGCGGTGTTCGCGTGTTGGCGAGCGTCCGCAAAGCGTCTTGGAAGATGGTGGCCGGCCCCGCTTTGTCATGCAGCAGGGCGGCGTTGTGACAGTGGGCGGACCGCCGGCCACGTTGACAACGGAATCTCGCGGGTGCCGCGTCAGACATCTCCGGCGCGCGCCGAGCAGGGAGTGGGGACCAACCCAAGATTTTTTTCCGTCCCCATTGGGTCAAGCCATACGATTAGACCCTCCCCCACCCCTTCTCGGCACAATCGCCGCAAGCACAACGGCAACAGACCGCGCCGTCATGCCGACTTGCCTTGCTTCATCGCGCGTGCAAGCGGCGCGAAGGGAACAAGGGGACAAGGCAACGGAGCGCGGGGCAAGAGCGCGAGACAACACGCGCGCAAAGAAACGGGCAGGATGAAAGGCCCCTGCCCATGCGAATCCAAGCGGATTGTGCTTGCTTCTCGACCCCGCGCCGATTACGCTAGAGTCATGTGGACTTCGCGCCGCCGATTCGCTTGCTTGCGGGAAGAGGGCCGCCAACCTTTCGGCGGGAAGCGGAAGGCACATTGCTTGCTCAACTCTTTCAAGATGGCTTGCAGCGCGGCCGCGCTGCCCTTATCCCTCGGCGCAGGGACGAGCCTCGTCCGCGTCGGCGGCTGCAAGCCGGTCGTCCGGCACGGGAAGCCGAGGTTCCAGGTGAACCGACCTTCGGTTGGACATTCCAGGCATCGCTGATGCCGAGGCAAGCCATGTCAAACCCGACCGACCTCACGTTGCCGCCCGCCGGGGGAATGACTAGGATGGTGGTAAGGAAAGCGCGAAACCACCACCTTTTCATCGCCTCCAATGCCGGAACCTACGGGCCAGACCGCCGGTTGGCTGGATCTCATGCGGGCAGGCGACGACACCGCCCGCACGAGGCTCGTCGAGCATTCCTGCGAGCGGCTGCGCGGTCTGGCCAGGAAGATGCTTCATCGCTACCCAAAGGTTCGCCGCTGGGAAGAAACCGACGACGTGTTCGTGGCGGCGGTCACCAAGCTTTACCGCGCCCTGGAAACAGTCCAGCCCGAGTCCCCGAGGCACTTCTACAACTTGGCGGCGACCCAGATCCGCCGTGTCCTCATCGACCTGGCCCGCCGCTACTGCGGCCCCGAGGGTCTCGGCAGCCATCACGACACGGTCGGCGTGGCGACCGATGGCGAGACGCCGCCGAGATACGAGCAGGCGGACGTCTCGGGCGAGCCCGGCGACCTTGCGGAATGGACGGAGTTCCACGAGCAGGTTGAGGCGATGCCGGAGGAGGAGAGGGAAGTGTTTAACCTGCTTTGGTACGAGCAACTGACCCATGAGCAGGCCGCCGAGGTGCTTGGCGTGACGACGAGGACCGTCCGCCGACGCTGGCAGGACGCACGCTACCGCCTCCAGAAGGCTCGTCTCGGCGAACCGTTGCCCACGGAATGACCATGAGTTCCCGAGACACGGACCAGTTCCGAGACCTCCTTGACCGATGGGAGGAACTGCGCGAGCAGGGGCAGGAGCCCAGCGTGGAGGAACTGTGCCGGGACTGCGCCGCACCTGACCGAACGGCTGCGGGAGTGGACGCGGGTGCTGAAGAGCGGCGACTGGCTCAACAGGCGGGCGGACGAGGTGGCGGACGAGACCTTCGGGGAGGCGGGGGTCATCACGGCAGAAGAGCGTGACCGCCACCGCACCATCGGCGAGTACACGCTGCTTGACGAACTCGGCGGCGGCGGGATGGGGCGGGTGTTCAGGGCGGTCCACCGCAAGATGAACCGCACGGTCGCCGTGAAGCTGCTTCCGGAGTCGCTCGGCCGATCCCCGGAGTCGGTGGAACGGTTCAAGCGAGAAGTCCAGACTCTCGCCCGTTTGTCCCATCCGAACATCGTCGCCGTCCACGACGCCGGCGCCGCGGACGGCACGCATTTCTACGTCATGGACCTGGTCGACGGCGACGACCTGGCGCGGCTGGTCGAGGGAGCATGGTCCGATGCCCGTCGAACAAGCCCTCGACTGCATCCTCCAGGCGGCTCGTGGCCTGGAGTACGCCCATGCCCAGGGCATCATCCACCGCGACATCAAGCCATCGAACCTCATCCTCGACCATGACGGGACGTTGAAGCTTCTCGACCTCGGGATCGCCCGGTTCCAGCCGCTGCCTTCGGCAGAATCCGCCGACGATCTGACGAAGACAGGCTGCGTCCTTGGGACCGTGGACTACATGGCTCCCGAGCAGGCGATGAACACCCGTCGCGCCGACCACCGCGCCGACATCTATTCCTTGGGCTGTACCCTCCACTTCCTGCTCACGGGTCAGCCGGTGTTCGGCGGCGAGACAGTGATGGAGCGAATCGTTGCCCACCGCGAGCATTCGGTGCCGTCGCTGAGAAAGGCATGCCCCACCGCGCCTCCGTGGCTGGATGCCGTCTTCCGCAAGATGGTCGCCAAGAAGCCGGAAGACCGCTACCAGTCTGTGACGGCGCTGGTTTCCGACTTGGCGCAGAGGTCTGCGCCTCGGAGTTGGCGGTGGCTTTGGCTGGCGGCTCCGGGGGCGCTGCTGGTGGCGGTCGGAGCATCGGGCATTTGGTGGGCGACCCGCCCTCACGGTGAGCCGTTGCCCCAGAACCAGGAACAAAGGAAGCCTCTCGACCTCCCCATCAAGCCAAACTGGCGGACGACCGGCGAGTATCCGCTGATCGCCGGGGTCTGGTCGGTTGTGGAGAACAAGGGAGTGCTGGTTACCGTCATCCAGCACGGCGGCAATTTCGTCGCCACGGCGTCCTATAAGTCGGGGAACGAGAGGGTGACTTGGCGCGCCGAGGGACAGATCAGCAAGAGCGGTCACATTACGATGCGCCTCGTCCATACCCAGCCGCACCCGCCCGACAAGTGGCTGCCGCAGACCCGGACTGCCGTCCTGGGTCTTCACGGCAAGTCCTTGGAAGGCTATGCCGCCTTCAAGGGCGGCGGTCACAAGTTCACCTGGAAACTGGTGGAGCCGAGGGAGGCGGAGGAGAAGGAGTTGTCACGGTGACGGGCACAAGACCGGAGGTCTTCTACATCGAGGGCAAGTTCCAGCGGTTCGTGATCGTCGACGGCCCGTGGCATCGTCCTCAGCGCGACGAAACAGGTGCTGCCAACCGAGGAATTAAGTCCGGGAATGAGCGGCGAGCGGTTGCAATCCCTGCCATCTACCCGGGGGTGGTGGCTGCTGCGCCCTGGCATCACCGGCGTGTTTTCCTGCTCGACCCGGCGGCTATGCTGGAGGATGTGCAGTGCGGTTTTCTTCCAGTCCGTAGCCACCACATTTGATCGAGCACCCCAGAAATCCGTCGCCCCCCTATTTTTCCACAGTTCTCCAGACTCGCGCGTGGTCGGTGCTGCGCGTCGCTTTTCCCTACGGCAATTCCCTATCGGTCGATGCTGGTAACCCTTGCAATGCACGTGTTCAAGCGGTATGATAAAAATCGCAATTGTTACGAAGCACGGACAGTTGTTTCGCGGGAACGAACTCTGACATACGCAATGCCCCGTCCCACCTGATCAATCAGCATCTTATCTCCTGCACCAGGGGCGGCGGTTCGCAAGTGTGCAGTATAAACAGTATCTCGGCATGCTATTGCGGAAGGAGGGCGGCTATGGATCTCGGTCGATACCTATTGTTCACGGGGCGGCTAACCCGTGAGGAGTACCAGGACCTGTCGCTGGATCAGCGTTTGTGGGGAGTGCAGTGCTTGGATCGGTTTCCTCCCGACTGTCTGTGCCCGACGCACCTAGACGAGGTCGAGGACATGTCAACGGTGCGCGAGTTGCCATTTGTGGAGGTGCTCGGCAGACCACAGGTCGCAGACCGCGTGTGCGCCCGTTGCGGCAAGACCCTTGAAGCGCTCGTGGATGAATGCAACGAGTGGCACCGAGACGCCCTCGAACCAATATCCACCTACCCGACGCGTTCAAAGTTCGGACGGGGGGTGTACGAGCGGCAGCAGGAGAAAAAGCTGGTCGCGCATTATGTCGTCGCTGGGAAAAAACGCGACGGCTCTACATTGATTGGTGACGGCGATACAGTGATTCTGTTCGAGGGCAGTAGCGCGCTCTACATCGGCTTGGCGATAGCCGCCGGGCACGAGTCTGTGACAGTGATCACCCCTAACGCTGCCTTGATACGCGAGTATCGAGACAATCCGGCTGTAGCTCAGAAGTTCAAGCTGGAGATCGTCGGCGGCGCTGCCGATGTGGATCCAGCGTGCGGATACTGCGAGCATGGTGGGGTTTATGGCCCTGCATGCCAGGAACAACTAACGCAGGCTGTGACGAAGGAGCCCCCCGCAACCGTGGTTGTGGTCACCGTGGCCGGACTTCTGCCGTCCGTCGGGCCGTTTGACACAGGCGCCGTTGGATGCGTCAAGCGAGACATCATTACGCGAGCGCTGAACAGCAAGGTCAAAGCAGTCATTTTTGCAACAGATTACAGCAAGCACATCGATGGCGCGTCCGGAAGATTTGGCGCAGCGTTGTTTAATCCCCACGAGTGGAAGGCAATGGCGTCGAATTACGAGAGCAAGATACACGTCGTTACTGCACCTCCCCCACAGATCCGCGCCGCGCTCGCGGAAGGGCGACTCAGGGCGATTCAGGAGCGCCCGGCCGGAATGGCAGTCACAGAACAGAGCGGCTTCGCGCCCGAGGATGTCTGGTACAATCACGTGGCCGCCGAGTTGCACAAGGTTCTCGGTTCTGATGTTATCAGGGGGGAGTGTCAGCCGCGATTTCATGAAGCGTACCGAGTGATCCTCAACGCCGCGTATTATGAAAAAGTCCGCGACGTTGTCGAGTCTGTCGTTTTTGGTTTGCATCCCCGGAATTGAATTGACCGAGGGTGTCATCCGCACATCTTTACCGAAGATGCTCGGACGCGACCTCAACGTGAATAAGTTCGATATTCGGATCGCACACGATGCAGACGGTGCCACCGTCCGTATTAAAGCGCCCGGCGATCCTGGGAAGAAGCTTCAGGCTTTCAGCGAAAGCTGCCAAGCGCCGAACTCCGAGCAGCGAGCGATGTTCTTGAATACGATGGGCACGCCGCGTCTGCCGTTGCGGCTGCGGCAGGGCGGCAAGTCCACACAGGTGGACCTCAACGTCGTGGGGTAGACATCAGATCGCTGCACTAGTCCGGCAATTCTTGGGCTGTCAACCTCCGGTCGTAACCCATCTAGTAGACGAAGTTCATCATACTCTTCCAGGAAGCTAAGGGGAAGCGATTGGCCGTCGCAGAAACTCGGTTCTCGTTACTGTCGTCTGCTGGATGGGCGAAAACCCCCGCGATGGCGAAAGCTCGATTCGCCCTGAGGCTAACCGCTGGTACGTATGCTAATGTCGCGAATCGTCGCTAAGCCACCATCCTTGCAGATTGGGGGGCAGCTCCAGGCGACCGACGTGACGCTGGTTCACCGGAAGGACTGCGCTATCGTCCTGCCGGCGCGGAGCAGGAAATCTGGCGCCGGAATGACTCGGGGCCAGGACGGTTCGCTGCTCCTCCTCTTTGCGGCCCTTTCAGCCGCTGCTCGATGCCGGTCTTGACCGGTGCTTTTGTGTCGCGCCTTTTCAACCTGCCGGCGTGCTCGGTGTTGAAAGAGTTGCCCCCCAACCCTTTTCTCCCTCCGTTGGCCTCTCGACTCTCGATAAGGCGGCCGAAAATGTCGCGATTGACGGCAAGATTTGCGGTTTGGAAGTAGGAGCCGTGCGCGCAGGCGGGCTGTACAAGCCCGAGGAACGCAGCGCATCCCACCGGTTCCAGCCCCAGGAACTCGCTGTCCACCGAAAAGGGATGATCCTTGAGCACGCCGCCCACGATGTCGCCGCGCACGTTGAGGTTCACCCAGCGTTTGACCATCCGCGGACGGTGGCCATCGCGGGCTTCGGGAATCAGTCGCCGCTTTACCGGAAGGATCGAGAGGGCTGAGCCGACGGTGAAGAAGTTCAACACCGCCCCGGTTCCAAAATCGGCCTCCATCCGGCAAAGCGCCTCGTAGGCCACGACCGTTCCCCAGCTGTGACTGACAACCTCGACCTGCGCCCCGCGCTCGACAAGGGCGCAACCACGTTGCGGAAGCGGTCGATGACCTGGTCGCGGATCGACTCGTCGATCAGGTAGATCGTAAAGTCATCCACGCAGTCGAGGCCGGGGATGCCGAACAGCTCCCGGTCGGCGACGGTGGGCAGCGGCTGTTGACCGAAAAGCTGCGGCGTCGCCTCGGCGACTTGCCGTTGGGCACGGTCCCGCAGCACGTCCTGCAACTCTTGGGAGAGAGCCCTTCCGTCGGCGACGCCCCGAACCAGGTCGCGGGAGGGGCGAACCACGTCGCTCCAGAGCACCTCCAGGCGGTTCCCGCCGAGGATGCCGGGCTGCACGCTGGGGACATAGGGACTCATGGCGTTCCACCAGCCGTTCGAATAGCCCGGATCGTGCTTGCAGAATGCCGTGGACATAGACCAGGTACCGCGTGCCCGCGTCGCGGGGTTGAACGCCGCCCGGACCGGCGAGAATTAGCCGCTGCACTTCCGCCAACAGACCGAGCAGGCGCGTCTGCGAGGACGTGGGGGGCGTCCGGCTGCCCTCGGCGGGAACCGGGCCCGGAGCAACGGTCGTGCCGAAAAGCGGACCGGTGTGGCTGCGGCCCTCCAATTGCGGCTCCTGCGCGAAGCCTTCCTTGCGCAGCGAGTCCCGCAGGGACGAGAGCAGGTCCTGTCGCGTTACGTTCGGTTTCAGCACCTGGCACAAGTTGTACGTGAAAGCCCCGTGATAGCTCCCACCGATGTAGGCGTCGGCCGCCGTCTGGTCGCGGCGGCAGGCGGCCAGCAGCGTCTCGGTCATCCGCGATTCGGGGATCTCGCGAGCCCCGACGGCGCGGGCCGCGACAATGCGGCGACGGCGGACCTCCGCCTGTATGTTCTCGGGAGGGGGGACGAACCGCGCGATTACCGCTTGCTGGAGGTCGGCCGGCTCGGGCGGCACCGGCGCCGCCTGCAATCCCATCACGGGCACTGCCCGTTCCTGGAGTCCCAGCAGCGCGACGACTTGGCCCCAGTTCTTGCTACGGCGCAAGGTGTCGGCGGCGACGAGCAGGCTCCTGCCGGGATGCACGCCCGCCGCCTGGAGGTTGGCAGCCGCGGCCACCAAGTGCGGGCCGCCCTCGATGAGCCTCGTCCCGTTGCCGGAATGGCAACTATCGAAGGTCACCAGCAACACACTGGGCGGTATGGGGTCGAACCGTCTTCGCAATTCCTTGTCCAGGAAGTAGCTGCCGGGGTTGCCGAAGTCCATGTCATACAAGCAGATCAGCTCGTCTTTGCCGTCCTCGGACTCGCCCGTCGTATCGGCGATATATGAACCATGACCCGAAAAATGGAAGACGGCACGATCGCCCGGCCGAAGGGTCCCCAAGAGCCAGTCCAGCTCCTGGCTGACGTTGGCTTTCGTGGCATTCTCGTTGACTGCGCACGCGGATATCGGCCTCGGGGAAGCCAAACGTCTCCATCAGGAGGGTGCGCATCTGGGCGACGTTGTTTTCGCAGCCCCGCAACGGATTTACGTTCAGATAGACGTTGATTCCGACCAAAAGCGCCTTGTCGGCCATGATCTTTCCTTTCCAGTGGCTTGAGGACTAGCTTGCTTCAGGTTGTCGCGCGAACAGTCTGCCGACCGCGGACTTCAGGCGAACGCGATTATTCTCCTTGTCAATCCAGCGCGCGCTGGAACGCCATTTCTGTCCAGTCGTGCATGAAGATCTGTTCCCAGTATCGAGCAGCCTCTTCGTTGTAGATGACCAGCGTCGCGTCGCGGTTCCGCAAGGTGCCGTCGCCGGACCAATTCTGGCTGCCCACCGCCACTACCTTGGAATCGACGATCATGCCCTTGTTGTGGACGTTCGCTTGGATCCGCACGTTGGATACGTCCACGCCTGCCTCCTGGAGCAGTTCAAGCTTGGCCATCGTCTCGTACTGGCTGAGAATGATGCGGACGTTGATCCCTTCCTTGATCTTGTCGGCGATCGCCTGGATGAGCGCCGTGAAGCCCTCATTCCCGTCCTTGTCCGACGGAGTGATGTACTGGGTCTGCATGTAGAACGACACCTTGGCTGACTGGATCAACTTGAGAATAAGGGGAGCGTAGTTGTCCGGAGTCAGGATCGGCTGGATCTTCATCGCGTCCGTGATAACCTTAGGGGCGAAGAACTGCCGCGGCGTCCTTGCCGTTATCATCAGGTCGGGGACCGTCGACTCGACGATTGCAGCCGCCATCGCCTGAGCGCCTGCCGGGGCCTCCTGGTTGGCTTCCGCCACGTCGAGATCGTTCAGCAAGTACGCCTCGAAAAGTTCCGCCAAGCCGGCGTGCTCGACGATCACGTGCCAATCGCGGTCGCACGACTTGAAATAGGGCTCGGCGGTGTCGAGGTCCCCGATCGGGTCGATGTCGGGCTGATTGGAGTTGTTGAAGTTGCCGCTGGAGAGCCAGAATGCGCTGCCATCGCGAACGGCGACCTTGATGTGGTAGGCGCTCGGATAAATCCAGGTGTCCACCTTCGGATCGTTCCGCTCCAGGGCCCAAGCGAACCGCAGGTTGTTGCCGAAGGCGTCGGCCAATTCCTCGCGCGTCTGGTCGTCCGTCTGGTCGTGCGTCTTGTTCAAAGGCGGGTGGTCAAGGACAAGGTTGAGCGTTCTGACGGCCCTGACGCCCCGTCCCCGCGGAGCCACGGAAAGCTGCTTGACGGCTTCCAAGATATGGGCGGCGGTAAAGTCGTACATGCCTATCGTCAGCGTCTTGTTCGTCGCCGCCAGAAATGGGCCGAGCGTGGGCCAGCCGGCATCGGGGCTCGCATGGCATGTAATCCTGAATTTCGCACTAACGGGACTTAGCGGCTGGCCCTTTGGCGGGGCATAGTCGATCTCGTCCTTCGCGGCGCCCCGCGACGACTCCAACGCTTCGCTCATCGGCGCCAGGGGCGTGCCGCTGAAATCCCGTTCGAAGGCGAAGACCGGCGGTTGCATCTCCGGGCGAATGGCGCCGGCCATCGACGCGTACCGGGCCGGGTCCGACAAGCGGATCTTTTCCAACGGCCCGGCTTGACGCACGTTAACCGCGTAGCCGCCGAGCGTCTCCGGCAGCCGATCCTGGGCCGGCAGATCGTCCCGCTTCTCGTCCACGGTCACGACAATCGCCGGCTTCCTCGTCAACCAACCGCCGGCGGCCTGGTATCCGGGCCTGACCGACAGCACTCCGGGCCTGCTGAGGGCCTGCAAGTTCGCCGAGATTACCTGATCGATCATCTTCGAGAACTTCATCATTGTCTCCTGGTTCGAGGTGTGGGTGGTTTTTCCGAGCCGACTCGGCGATTCTCCCCGGTTTCCTGTCGTCGGCCACCGGCGAACGTCGGCTAGTTTCCGGAAAAGTGGTTCCGTGCGTAAGCGACCGCGTCGGTGAGGTTCACCAAGCCGAACCCGGTCGCCCTGTCTTGCCCCACGGTCGCCGGGTTATTGAAACGCGGATGGCAACTGCCCGCAGTGACGTCGATCGCCGTCCTTGTCAACGCCTCCTTGATCTGCGCGGGTTTCAACTTCGGGTTGAGACTGAGCAACACGGCCGCCGCGCCGGCCAACTGGGGGGCAGCCGCCGAGGTGCCGGAGAAAAGCGCCCAGCCGTCATCGGGCGACGTGCCGTCGCCTTCGGGATCGGTGTCGTCGGGCTTGCTCTGGCTTTGGTCAAGTTGGCAACCGGGTGGTACGGGAAGCATCAGGTACTGGGCCCGGGGCAGCATCCCGACCAGCCCGCACACGTCGGGCACGATCCGGCCAGGATACCATGGACTCTCATAACCGCTTGCATAGTTCGATGCAACAACGTCCAGCGTCCCGTTCATGTATTCGCCCCCGCCGCCAGGACGCCCGGCACTTGCGGCTCGATGGAGAATTGTCCGTTGCCCGCCGAGAATACCACGCAGATCCCGGAATCCACCGCATGTTTAATTTCCAGAGCTATGGCAAGGTCGGTCTGACTTGGACCGCCGATCGGCGGATAGTCGGAGTCGCCGCCCCACGAACACGTTATGACTTGCGGCTTCAGTTCCTTGGCCTTGAGAAAACTGGCGATCGCCCCTACCAGGTGGCCGTCGTCGTCGGCAGCCCGGATCGGCTGAAGCCGCACTCCGGGAGCAATGGCAAACAGGTTCGCTGATTCCCCGGTGCCGTGTCCGACCGGATCGCCATTGGCGCTCACGTTGGGTACCACGGCGCAAGGCGTCGCGACGTCGTAGTGGTTCGCCGTGAAGTACGGGTGGCGGTACCAGCCCGAGTCGGGCATGACCACGCTCACGTCCTGTCCGTTCAGGTTGGCCTGATGGGGTTCGGCGGCGCTGAGCCCAATGGAGACGTCACCGGGCAAGCGGAGATGGAATCGCGGCGAATTCGGCGGGATCGGCGACGGGAAGACCGACATCAGCATCTTCGGTCTTTCCAGCAGGATGCCGTCCACTTTCAAGGTCGCGGACTTGGGATAGGCGACTCCCAACTCCTTGGGCTGGCCTTTTCCCACCACGTCCAGGTGCGTGACATAGCGCATGCGGCCGCCTTCGGCCCGCATCAGACGCTCCTGCGTGACAACCTTCCCGCCGGTTATTTCTTCGTAGGCGCCTGGGGGACCGTTCACCGCGAATCCCAGCGGGCTCTCGGCGAGGATCGTGAACCCGCCTCGACCGAGCAGCCTACGAACTCGGTCCCGGTCCGCTGGTTTGGCATGGTAGGCGACGGTGGAATCGAGCGACGGCGAGAACTCGCGTGTCGGCTCCTTGAAAACCGTGCGGGGCCCGCGCACCGATAAATAGCCGTTGATCAGTGCAGGAACTGAATCGTCGGATGGAATCTGGTTGGGGAGGCTGGGCTTGTTGGTCATTGACGGCTCCTCTGAGAACCTAGGGTTGAGAGCGGCGTTTCTGGGACGTTCTGACGGTCATGGAAGTTCTCGGCTAGTGGTATTCGGGAGGTGCTTGAATTTCCGCCGATTCGATATGCCTTTGCAACTCCGGAGGGAAGGCGACTTTCACCGGGAGAACCGCCTGGCCAAGACTGAGACGAAAAAGGGAGTCGAACAAATCCGCGGAGCCGGCCGCGAGGACGCCGGCCTCCATCGGCAATACGGTGAACCCGTGGCTCGTCAACCAGTCCTCGATGGCATGACGATCGGCGCTGGGTCTTGTCGTGACAACCATTTCAAGGTGTCTTGTGCTCATCTTCGGCCTGTCGAACACCTGCTGCGATTTCGGCAACCGCTTGTCGATGCCGTGTCGTCGTCAACCCTCGCTAGCGAGGCCAGCTTCTATTTTAATGACCAGTCAGCCAGATCGAAACGGGAGTCAGGATTCTTCGCCTGTCCGACCAACACGGTGCGCAGATCCTCGTCGTGATCAAAGTCGAAGCTGTGAAAAGGCTGACCTTTGCCATGTTATCTCCTCTGAAGAGGCGGTAATTCTCATAGCTAACATTGACGAGACGATAGCGTTAAGCGTAAGTGTTTTCTTTCTCCCGTCAATAGGGCGATCCGATGGCCGCGTGGTTTCCTGTCTTATCGCACTTGTAACGTCCGCTGTCGTCAAATGTGGTTATCGCCGTGCCTTGGGCTACGGTGCCACCATGAACTTTCGAACCGTTCTTCCACGCGGCGGTCGCTGGCGCGCCGGTCGCCTCCATCACAAAAGCAACGCACTGCCCGTCGCCGACGACCTTGCCCTCGTAGCTCTCTGGCGAGTCGCAAGTGTAGGTCTTCGCAGAACCGGGAATGGTAATGCCGACTATAAGCAGGAAGGCGGTGGACAACAAAGCATGCGCCAGCTTCACAATCGACTCCATCTTGGAACCACGGCACCAGGCACGCACGCAATGGCCGATGGCGGAGATCGGGGCATACATCGATTCCCCGATTCCGGAGCCAGTCTCGCAGGTCCGCAAGGCCAAGGCGTGGCAGCTTGACGACAGCGAGCGGTAACGCCCAAAGGAGGGCTGTCTCCAGCGATCGCGGGAACGGTTCGACGAAACCTACGAGTTGCCAGAATTCACCGGCTTGCGCGCGACCTCGTTGTCTGTCAGACTTCGGGCCATGCTACTTTCCGGTGTCGGTCTTGCGGCCACTCTTTCGGTCTCGTGCCGCCATCAAGTACGTTTGGTCGGAAGTCTCACCTTCGCTGCGCATGGTCGTGACCACCATGACCTCGCGGAGGATAGTTGCAAGTTTCTCAGGGCTACAACCGGCGAATGCCGCAATCGCTCGGACCTCATCTTGAAACACTGGCGCAGCCGCGGACGGAGCACGGCACGCTGCCAAACGGTCGATGACCGAGACCTCGCACTCCAAAAAGGTGGCGAGCGATTGGTCGTCCCACCCACGCGATCGCTGATACGTGATCAGCGTCCCGGCGAGAAAGAATGGATCCGTGCGAACGCGTTCGGCAAACCGCTGAAGAGGGGACTTAGCCATAGTGGTTTCTCCCGCGGCGGTGGAGTATCTTCTTGATGCGGTCTTTATGACGCTTCACGGTCTTTCGCTGCTCAGGTGCTGGCAGGTGAGTGATGCCGAGTAACGCCGCAAACTTCTCCGTGGACCTTTCGCCATCGACTACTAAGGCTGCCAATTCCCGATCAACGGGGTCCTTGAAGAGTTCGGCAAGTGTGTCCGCCACCTGGCGCGATTGGCTGTCGTCGGGGTCTATAGGCTCTTTCCCGGCGATCTCGCCAAGTTCGACATCAGAATCTCGCGGCTCGTGCTCCCTTCGCCGTTCTTCCTTAGCCAAGATGTTCCGAAGGTCTGCTTCGGCAGCCATTTCTAGGTATCCACGCAACCTCATCTGGAGGGGGTCATACTGATCCGGGCGCTTCATGTATGAGACTCGCGCCTCGGTGGCGGCATCGTCGATGCAGTCCCGGTCGCGCATCGTCGGGAACCGGCACTTGAGGTGGGAGCAAAGCAGATCGAGTGTGTTCTCCGCCAATTCCGCGGTGGCGGTCGGGTCGCCGCGCCTGATTCGCTGGTCGATCATCTCCCACCAGTTTGCCGGCAGCATGTTCGATCCTCAGGGCTATCGCACTAGTTTAGGTAAATTGGGCTACGCAGATTAGTGATCCTTCGGGTAAATTCCTCCCAAGACCATGAGGTCACGGAGGAATTCCCATGAGTCAGGACGGCAACACCAACCCGGAGCCGGTTCGGATTTCGATCGTTCAATACTTTGAGGAACTTCCCGATCCACGGGCAGGCCCCAACGCAGTCCACAAACTGATTGACATTATCGTGATCGCCGTGTGTGCGGTTATCGCCGGTTGTGAAGCATGCACCCAGATGGCCGAGTATGCTCGGAGAAAGGAACCGTGGCTCCGGCAATTTCTCGAACTGCCCCGGGGCATTCCCTCGCACGACACGTTCTCTCGCGTGCTGGCATTGTTGAATGCGACGAAGTTTCAAGAGTGTTTTATGCGTTGGGCTGCCGCCTTGCACAAGGCGACGGGCGGCAAGATCGTGGCCATCGACGGCAAGACCCTGCGGCGGTCGTTTGACAACGCCAAAGGACGCGGACCGCTGCACTTGGTGAGTGCCTGGTGCAGTGAAAACCATGTCTCGCTCGGCCAACTGGCTGTAGACGCAAAAACCAACGAAATTACGGCAATTCCCGAGCTCTTGGAGTTGTTGGAGATTCCCGGGGCCATCGTCACGATCGACGCCGCGGGCTGTCAACGGGCGATCGCCAGCAAGATTCGCAAACAGAAAGCGGATTACGTGCTGGCGTTGAAGAAAAATCAGAACACGCTCTACGAGGACGTGGCCGCTCATTTCGCACAACGGCAACCTCAGCAATCGGCCGCCCCGCCGTGCGATGTTTACGAAACCCATGAGAAGGGCCACGGGCGCGAAGAGCATCGCACGACTTACGTTTTGCCCGTGCCGGAAGACCTTCGCCAGCGAGAACTGTGGAAGGATCTCCAGAGCATCGGCATGATTGTCAGCCGTCGTGTGCTGAAAGGCCGCGAGGAGTCGCAGACCCGTTACTACATCAGCAGCCTTGGCAATCATGCCAAAGAGTTGGCCGAGGCGGTGCGGTGGCATTGGGGGATCGAGAACTCGCTGCATTGGGTCTTGGACGTTACCTTTCGGGAGGACGATAGCCGCATCCGCAAGGGCTACGGCACGGAAAACATGGCCACCCTGCGGCGGCTGGCGATCAGCCTGTTGAAGCGTGAATCGACCAAACAAAGCATTGCTACGAAACGTCTTATGGCCGCGTGGGACGACGACTACCTGTTTCGTGTTCTACTCGCGGCTGGTGGTGGATAGGAACATGCGATAGCCCTGGTTCGATCCTCACCCCTTCCGAAGAACTAGAACCACCTCGCGAGTCATCCGTTTCGCCAGGTCGTTCTGGTGCCCAGCCTTCTGCGGAATAGGGAGCGATCGTCTCGTCACGTCCAATAAGCGAGTCGTGCTCCCGACTAATCGGAGGCCGGCTGCCTCGGCGAGTTGGCCAAACACCATGGCCGCATCCGATCTTAGGTCATTAATCATCGTCGGGCCGACTACCAATGCGGCTAGGCCCCTGGGCTTTAGGATGCGATGAATCTCGGTCAACAGCTTTCGCATGTCCGAAAGATACTGCCGAACAACGGCGGCCTCTCGTTCGGTATCCGCCCGCTGTAGCCGCTCTTCCAGAGGGGCCGGTATTCCGTCCAGGCTCCAGAGTCCTCGCTCGGTGCCGATCATGGTCCCGCGTAGCTCACGCAAGTCGGCTAGTGGATGCCCCATCCACACTAGCGCGAACTTGTGGCAGCGCATATAGTCGATGGCGTTTCGATACGGCGGCGAGGTAAGCACGAAATCGACGGAAGCATCTTTCAGCGAAAGAGCCCGGGCGTCGCCGTGACGCACTTCCACCGAACATGAATTCGGGTTATCGAGGAATGGAAGACGCGAGACGGAGCTACGGAATCGCTGGTCCCAGACATCGAAGGGAGCCACAACAGGCTTATCCAGTCGCTTGTGGGGACGCGATCGGGCAATATCCAGAGCGTGAGAGGCACCTGAAGACTTTGCGATAATGAGGCTGGAAAAGACCACCCAAGCCAAGTCGCGATCTGCCCTGACTCGCAACTCCTCGATGGCAGCCGCCAATGCGAACAACTGCCGTTGCGACTGGACAGGGAACCAGAACCGTATGAATTGCTGGTCTTCATCGGGCAACTCACCCCGGACTTGGGGCAATCGCATTTCCCCGGTCGCAAGCAATTCCCGAGCACGGGTAATTACCCTCTCGCGAATGCGATCGAGTCCCGTCTGAGAGAATGCATGCGTCGCGCAGCGAGCGATGCGAACTGCAAGCAAATCTCGGTCGCTGCCGATCGCGCTTCGTCCAAGCTGCCGTGCAGCAACCAGGGTTGTGCCGGAGCCGACCATCGGGTCGGCGATCATGGCCGTCTTCTTCGTCAGTGTGCGGACAAGATGCTTTGCCACTGCCAGTGGCATGCGAGCCGGAAAGGGGTGGAACCATTTCGGTTCTCTCTGTTGACCCAGCCGCTTCTTACCAGCGATCTGGTCCAACGTCTTGATGACCGTGCGGTCATCCAGACTGACTCGCGCTGTCCTGGCCGATCTGGGCTTCGATTTACGCCTGGCAAACGTCAAAGTAAATCCTCACAAAACTGATTCGCCGAAAAAAGTTTCCGTTCAAGGGTTCACGGTAGCATGTCGGGCGAGCGCTTGCCGGGGTGGGGATCCCTGGAACGAAGTACAGTATGCCACAACTAGCCCTGGCGCAAAGGGCACCCGGATGGGTGAATCGCCAGCGAGTCGTTGAATACCTCCCTAGGGCCGTGCCGCCCTGAATGGCAGCATCATGGAGCAGGTACGGGCAAATACGTAGAGTGCAACGGGGGTGCCCGGCACCTTCTCGGCCTTGTTCCGAGCTTGGAACATGACGGCGATCCCGAACAACGACCCGGCTAGCCGGATCAGCCACCGCAGAACGGCTGGCCTCCGCCGCCGTTCCCTTCCCATAATCTCCGAATCTCGAACGGAGTCCCCTGGGGCTTGGTTCCATGCGACGGGACGCCAACGACATCCGCTCGCCGGCTTTCTTCTTCAAGGGAGGTTCCAGCTAACCATGAGCGGACGACGACGGCTCGCAACAAGTTCGGCTGCGACGCCGCTCGCCGGCTTTCTTTCCTCAAGGAACCGCGACTGCCTTTGAGCGGACGACGACGGCTTGGGCAGCCTGCCTCTCGGTCACTTCTTCCAAGACTCAACACAGGCGGCCAAAAAAGCGTTAGACTTTTGGACTGATTTGGCACAGAAGGGGGGCAAGAGCTAATTTCGTACTGCCAGTTGCCGGGGGCGGCGGCTTTTTCTTTGGGGCGGCTCGGACGGGACTGTCACGGGGCGCGTTGAATCCGGCCACCGATGGGCGCGTTCTACCAGCCAGTGATTGGGTGGATTTCTACCTGTTATCTCCTCGAACTTGCTCGTTGGCAAGGGGCGGTCTTACGGATTTTGCTGGTTTCGGGATCGCCGGGAGCCGGTGGGCGCGTTTGGCTGGTATCTGATCGCGTCGATCGACACGTTTCCCGGTGGGCGCGTTTGGCTGGTATCCGGCCCAATCGGTTCTCTGGCATGGTATGCTTCCTGTTGCCTGGCCGAAACGGAGTTGGGCTCTGCTGAGGAGCAACCCAACAAGGGATAGCCAGGCCAAGGCGGGAGAATGAACCCGCAGGCCTGGGGCAGCTTTGCCCCGGGCCTCTTTCGCTTCTGCGGATCATTCTTTTGCTTTGTCATGCCTGAAAAAACCTTTTCCTCGCCACGATCCGGCCCGCGGTCGGCCGTTCATTTGTCTTCGGGCTTGTCGCCGCCGCCCAGCCGATAACTCTTGCCGGTAATCTGAAGGATCTCGGCGTTGGCCAACAGTCGGTCCAAGATCGCCGTGGCGGCGGGAACGTCGTTCATCAGCTTGCCCCAGTCCTCCAGGGGCCGATTGCTGGTCATCATCGTCGAACGCAGTTGATGCCGCCGCATGATGATCTCGAACAGGTACTCTCCCGACTTTTTGGGCAATTGCTTCAGGCCCATGTCGTCCAGGATCAACAGGTCCGGCTTGAGGTACTTGCTCATGATTCGGTCGTGCCCCTCGAAGGCCTCGTCGTGGAGGAAGTCGCGCACCGCGTCGAAGATCGAGCGATACAGGACGGTGAACCCGGCATGGACCAGTTGGCGGCCAATCGCCTGGACGAGATGACTCTTGCCGACGCCCGGCGGCCCGGCGAACAGCACGTCGCGATGCTGACGGACGAATCCGCCCGCCGCCATGTCGAAGATTTGCTTCTTCTTGATCGAACGGTTGAAGTCCCAGTGGAAGTCCTCCAGGGTCTTCTGCTCGCGGAAGGCGGCCGCCTTCAGTCCGCGGGCAATTAGCCGTTCCTGGCGCACGGCCATTTCATCGGCTAATACGAGTTCGAGGAACTCGGCATGGTCCAGGCGGTTGGCCATCGCCTCCTGCAACCGCACGTCCAGCGTCTGGGCCATCCCGCTCAGACGCAACTTCTTCAGACACTCAGCCAGTTTGGCGTTCATCGTGCTTGCGCCTCCCTTCGGAACTGGAGTAAAGATGCGAGCGAATAGTCGCTCAGGGGACGAATGATCGGATGCTCTTCGAGGAACTCGAACTGCTCCTGGGCCTGGCCCTTGCGCTGGAGCAGCTTGCGGACGGTCCGCAGGCGATAGGCCCCGTGGGAAAGGGCCACGCGGCAGGCTTCTTCCAAGGCTTCGCTGGGGTGTTTTCCCGCGAGATTCTTCAGGCCCACCAGGACCCGCACCGCCTCCACGCCGCGGGCCTGCGTCGTCGCTTCCGCCCACTGCCGCGTGTGCGGACCGATCGCCGCGATCTGCCGCAGCATGGCGTCCGTGCCGCGTTCCACGGCGGAGAACTTTTCCTTGGGGATGTGCTCGTTTGCCGTGCGGAAACGCCCCGGCTCCGCCTTGGCGTGTACGGCCACCTGTTCCCAACGGTTGTTGAAGATGCGGACCAGGCGGCTGTCCCAACGGACCCACAGCCGATGGCCCACGTACTCCGGCGGCGCCGAGTAGTAAGCCTTGTCCACCTCCAGGTGCCCGTCGCGATGCACGGTATGACGGGCCTCATGGAAGAACGGGAACCGCTCGGCGGGCAACGGCAGTAATGCCCGCCGCTCCACTTGCTCGAAGAGTTTTTCCACCTGCTGCTTCGTCGTGCCGTGGATGCGCTGATCCGCCACCTGCGTTTCCCAGTTGAAGAGGAACTCGTTCTCTTCGGCCAGGCCCGGAAAAACCCGCCCTTTCAGCGCGTTCCGCTTCACGTACTTAACGCCGCTTTCGATCTTGCCCTTGTGCCGGGGCGTATAGGGCTTGGTGGGCAGGAACACCGTGCCGTAATGGCGTGCGAACGATTGCAGCTTGGGATGAACCTCGGGATCGTACCAGTCGCCCCGGGCCACGGCGGCTTTGAGGTTGTCGATGACCAGCCGCTTGGGCACGCCGCCGAAATGACGGAAGGCGTTTTCCAAGCAGCCGATGAACGCTTCCGAGGTCTGCCGCCACACGGCCTCGCTATACGCCTTGCGGCTGTAGCTCAGCACGATGCGAAAGACCCACGGACGGCGGACCTTGCCATCGGCCGTGCGCACTGCCGCGCCCGTGCCGAAGTCCACCTGGGCCTCCTCGCCAGGCTCCGTCTCCATCCGTCGAAACGGCAAGGGCGTTTTATGCCGCAGCCGGGCGATGAACCGCCGCACACTGTAGTAGCTGGGGTGCTGTCACGGTGGTCTTCGGCCAGGTCCTGGTGAATCCGCACCGCCTCCAAGCCCTGCTCGATCTTCGCCAGGATCTCTTCCCGGAACGGCTCGCATTCGCTGGGCGGTCCGTTGGGTGGAGGACTTGCCGAGCCGGTGGGCGCGTTTGGCTGGTATCCAGACGTGTCGCCCGCACGACCGTCACCTGCGTCACTTTCGGCGGGCGCGTTGTTCGGATCGTCGGTCGGATTCCCGGTGGGCGCGTTTGGCTGGTATTGGGCCCTGACGCGGACGAGATGTTTGCCGACCGTCTCCCGGTTCACCCCCAGAAGGGCGGCGATTTCGCGGTTGGAGTGTCCGGCTTTATGAAGTGTAAGGATCGTGTTGACTGCGGCCATCGTGAGTCGTTTCGTCATCTAAGCTCTCCTTCAGCAAAGGGTTGTTGAAGGCTAGATGACGAATCTTCTCTCCTCGTAAGTGGCCGGTATAACGCGCCCTTACGTGGCCGGTTTTACGCGCCCCGTGACACGGGACTGCGGAATGCAGGTTGCGCGGACGGAGACCGGTGGGCTCAAAGTTCCGTCCAAGGGGCTCGCAGGTGGAGACTGCGGTCGGCGGGCTTTTTTCGGAAGGGACTCGGGAGCGGTCGGGGGGCGGTCAGAGGATGACTCGGGAATGCCCATTACCGCTCGCACACCACCCGAAAACCGTCGTCGAAGCTCGGGTACGACGGGTCGCGGGGGACCCGGCACGCACACCGCAGCTCGATTCGGCGGAGGCGGAACGAGCCCCCGCGAGCAACACGGCACGAGCCAACACTGGGACCTTTCGGGTCATCCACGGGCGACTTCTCGTAGTAGTGTTCATCGTACCAATCAGAACACCACTCCCACACGTTCCCATGCATGTCGTACAGCCCCCAAGCGTTCGGCTTCTTCAGACCCACTGGACGCGTTTTTATTTTTGAATTCGCCTCGTACCAGGCGTACTCGCCAAGTCGCTCCTGATCGTCCCCATAGCAGTACCGCGTCTCGCTTCCCGCCCGGCAGGAGTATTCCCATTCCGCCTCCGTCGGCAACCGATATCTGCCTCCTCCAGCACCCAACTTCCCGCTCAGTCTCTCCAGGAATTGCGGGACATCGCCCCAACTCACCCCCCCGACGGGTCTTTGTGGTCCCTTGAAGCGACTCGGGTTGCAGCCCAAGCCCATTACCATCTGCCACTGCTCCTGCGTTACCGGCGTCACGCCCAAGTAGAACGGCTTCGTGATGCGCACCCGGTGCTGCGGCTTCTCATTGTTCCAAGCAAACGAATCGGGTGAGCCCATCAGGAACTCGCCCGCCGGAATCAGGACCATTTCTATGCTGATGCCGAGGCCGAGGGCCACCGTAATTTTCTTTTGTCCCCACCGAACTGCCCCATCAGACCCGATGGGCTGCCCCCCTCTCCCGATCAGTCCTGGCTGTTGAATCCCCATCACCGTATCTTGCGGCGGTATGACTTGGCACAGATGTTGGCACAGGATCGTTGCCAAACGGTGTGAATCGTAGTAAGATTTGGAAAATATGGAAAGGGGTGAGCGAGTGCTGCCGCTGCCGAAACCCTTGTGCGGTAAATGGTTTAAGCGCGAAATCCCTTGAATAGAGTTCGCACCTCCGGAGCCGAAGGTTACAGGTTCGAATCCTGTCGGGGATACTCAGAACGCCATAAGTATCAACGACTTATGGCGTTTTTCCTTTGTGGTTTCTGTATCCAATTTGCCATAGAACGAAGGCGCATCCAATTTCGCCTGTTTTGAGCTTACCCGCTCCCGCCGCCTGCCTTCAACGCGGCTCGATTCCGCCCACAGAAGCCATTGATGCCGACCGTTCATCGGCTTCTCCAGGTGGGGAACTGTGATCAAAGAGGTGTGCGGTGGGCGGGCAGGTTGAATACATCCTCGATTGTCTGTCCTCAATATCCGGCTTACAAGAGCTCGATTTCCGCAAATGACACGACATTTATCCGCATCATCGGGCTATTGTTTTCCTATTGCCTCCGCCTCTCCCCATAACATCGTTTTTCGTTCTGCATTCGCGTCGGCTGGTACGGCTTCCGAAAATCAGTGCCAGCGAAGCGACGCCCTCCATTGCAGTGGGGGGCGTTCGGCAATGGCAGAAAATGTCAGGAAGACGTACTAGCCGTCAGAGTGTTTGCGCCCGCTGAAACAACTCGGCCAAGTATTTTTTTTTCGCGTGCGGACTCTTAGCGTAACCCAATATCCGTTTGGCGAAACCATTGTACATACCCAGAGCGGCGTTCTCATAGAACTTGAGGATCGCTTCTCGTTTCTCGGGCGTCATGGGGCGAAAGAACCCAGGACCGGGCTCTACAGAGGTGCGCATCCGCCAAGCCTCGATTGCCGCAAGCGACTCGCGGACAAACGACAGTTCGTATTCCGCATTCGGTTCCACAGCTAAGAGCCGATCCATCGCAGTCAGCACTGCGTACGGCTTCTTTAGCGACGTCGGCAACCCAACCTTGGGAACGGCAGCCTCTGCACTCGCTTGAAAAAGCGAGGGCGACATGGCCGGCCTTGCGGAATCGGTCCTCCAACCACCTTCGGTAACGATTTCGACCTTCGCCTCCTTCGGCAGTTCGTCATAAAAAATGGCCGCTGCGTCCGGCGATTCAACCTTCAATGTCTTTCCGTTGACCACGACCGATTTGAGTTGTGGCCCGCCGTTTCGGCATGAAAGATAGAGAATCTTCTCGCCAAACCGGACGGGCTGCTTTTGCACGTATTCGGTAATCGTTTCCGGCACATGGGGCCGCAAAATCAGCCGGTCAAAGCGATACTCGTAATCGAACAGCCCGCGGACGGTGGCGGCGGGAATGGCGAAGTTGTCAACCATGACGGCCACGCCGCCGACCTGATTTCCTCCGGCATCGGACCAGATATTGTTGGTGTTTTCGCCGCGTTGCGACCACGGGGCATCCATACGGAAATCCTTCGCCCATTTCATGGCCCGCATGGCCGAACGGCGAATGTCCGCGAACTTGTTCAGTCGGTAGTACGCCAGGATCGCACGTCCTTCGACCGTGCCCCAGACCCCGCCGTTGACCCAACAGCCATACTCGTAAGGCAGCGAGGTTATTTTGGCGCTCCCGTAGTTCCAATACGTGTCGTCCAACCCCGGCGCGTTCGTCAAGAGGAAGTCGAAGGGGCGAATGGCGGGAAAAGCCGCGATTTGTCGATAGATGGATCGTGCGGCAGCGTCGTCGGTCACGCGGAGCGCAACGGCGTCAACGTTGGCCACGCCCTCCAGGTAACCGAACATCTTCTGGCCCAGCACGCCGTGTTTCGTGCCATTGGGCTCCATCGACTTGACAAAATAGCCGGCGGGCGTCCGCAGCGATTCGAGCGACTTGCGGGTGATCTCTTGGCGGCGCTGGCACTCGGCCAGCTTCTTCTTATCTCCCATCAGCTCATACAATTCCACCATCCGATCGAGCCCCGCAAGATAGGTGATCGACAGGCCGGCCAGATAGCCTTTGCCGAACGAGCCGTCCGCTTGTTTGACGCCGCCGAAGCTGGGGGCCAACAGATTGCACGCCGGCCCCACCAGGAATAGATTGTTCTTTGGATCGCGAGTCTTCTCGATGCAGTTGCAGGCCCGCTCCAGGTGCGGCAGGTAACGCTCGATCGCTTTTCGATCGCGGCCCGCCAGCAGGACCTCGGCTTGCATGACCACGCCCGCCGCAGTGGCCTCGTAGAACCAGTCGTGAACCTTGGGGTCGCCGTCTCCCTGTTTATACGCGATGGCGCCGGGATAGGCGCAGTCGCCCAAGCCGCCGTCGGGCGCGACCAATGGCCAAAGAGGACATGTCTTGGGGCCAAACAGCCCTTTCCGCTTGCCGTCGCCCTGGTTGTCCCAGAAGAGGTCCCACGAGCGTTGCAGTGTGGAGAACCACGGCTCCTGCAGAAAGGGAGTTGCAGCGTAAGAAAAACCATAGCTATTTTGAATCCACCAGCCACCCCAGCCGGCGCCTTCGGCGAAGGTGTCCCAGTTCGGCTCGTACAGCATCGCCACGTTCGGGACGATGGGGTTCGGATGCAGAAAGGCGAACGATTCGTCGATCAATCGCAGGAACTCCGCGTCCCCGACGCCTTCGCAGTACTTGCCTTCGTATCGGTTCTGTGTGGCTGCCGTGAGAGCCGACACACTGACGGTCAACGTCAGCGCCAGGAACGTCGGGACAATGGCTCGCAGCATGATTGATCTCCAAGCCAGGACAACTGATTGCGGTTCTCAGAGCCGTTCTGAGGGACTCGCGCGTTTGTGATCAAGCTTTGGGAAGCTGTGCAGAGGCGGGAAATACGGGGAGTGACACTGGCAGTATAACGGACGGGCATGGAATTGCCAAGTCGGGTGAATCACTGTGCGTGACCAAACTTTCTGGCGGCCTTAAACGGCGGCGGGGCAGGCGTTTGGCCACACCTGCCGCCATTGGCCGTTTCGGTCTAGTGCGTCCAATGCCGCCACCGCCGTGGCGTTGGGATGGTCCCAGCGGCGGCCGCAGCCCTTCAGCCGTTTCGTGCAGAGCTTGCACTGGGATTCCGTCGGCCCGCTGCCAATCTGCCAACCACGCTCCCGAAACGCCGGATAGCGGATCATCTCCTTCCGAATCGAAACGAACTTCATCAGCCGGTCCGCCGCCTCACGCTTCGCCGTGCCCTTCACGGCGGCTCGCCACTGGACGATCTTTTCCCAGGCCGCCGAATAGCCCTCGTGCTTGAACACATGCATCAACTCGTCGGCCCAGTCGCGATCCTGGGCAGTCTCGGTTTCCAGATTTCCTGAAATCGTGGAAATCTGGAAAATGGACGCCTTCCTCATCCTTTACACCCCCCGATGCCGCATGTATCATAGTCATGCGGGGAGGAAGAGGCGGGGCATTTGCTCCGCCGATTTCGGCGTTTGCACCGCTGGCGAGCGGCGTCGATTCAGAGGAAGAAAAACGCCGCTCAATGCATCGAAAATCGTGGGCGATTGTTGGGGCCAGGAGCAAAGGACGATGGCTCAAACGAGGGAAGAAATCGAGCAATGGGCGAGCCTGTCCGACGAGGACTGGGTAGCGCTGCAAGTGCCAAGATTCGCGGCAATCCGCCCCCGTTTCCTTCTCTACGCGGAGTTTCTGCAATCGCTTCTCCAACAGGGATGCACTGGATTTGCGCCTCTGGCTGTGATCGAAGCGCGTGCCAAGAGCGTGCTGAGTTTTGCGGAGAAGATCCTCCGCAAACGCAAAGTCTATGTGCATCCCAAGGGCGGACTCCCCGCCGATCCGTTGGCCCGCCTCACGGACCTCTGCGGCGCGCGCGTCATCACGCAGACTTCGGAACAGGTGCGGAGCGTGTGCCAGTTTATCGAGGGGGCGTTCGACATCGACCGGTCGAACAGCGAGGACGTCAGCCAGCGATTGCGTCCCACGGAGTTCGGCTACCGCTCCGTGCATTACATCGTGGCGATCGATCCACAGAAGCTCCAAGACGCCGGGGTCGCGATCGCCATTCCCGCGGAGGTCCTTGGACTGAAGGCTGAGATTCAGGTGCGCACGCTGCTGGAGCACGCTTGGGCGGATATCGGCCACGACATGGCGTACAAGACGGAACTTCGCGTGCCGGATCGCATCCATCGCCAGTTCGCCTCGCTGGCCGCGGTGCTCGAGGGGGTGGACCGCCAGTTCGAAATGTTGGTCCACGGCTTGGAGGAATTCAAATCCAACTTTGGCGCTTACCACGAGCGGAAAGAGGTGGACGCGGAAATTGCCCGTCTCCGCATCGTGCTCTCGTATGCTTCGCACAATGTGGACGTGGCCGTGAAGATTGCCCAACTGGCGATTTCCGTCGGCCGACACGCGGTTGCCCTGGAAATCTTGGAGCCCTATGTCGCCGAAGCGAAGCAAGGCGTCCAGCGCGTCCGCGGTCTTGCCCTGGTGGAAATGCATTGGGATCATCCCCGCAACCGAGAGTATCTCGACGGCCGCCGATCTCTTGAAGCGGCCTGCGCGCATCGGCAAAAAGACGCGGAAACGTTGTGCGCGCTGGCGGAGAGCTCGGTGCGCGACGACGAGTCCAAAGCCCGCGACTTGTTTCACCAGGCGGTCGCCGTGGACGCGACCGCGCCGACGGCGCTGGCGCGCTACCTCGAATTCGAAACCGCCCATGTGTCCAACGACATCGTTGCGCGCCTGGCGGCGCCGATGATCCGCAATGCGATCGACCGCTGTCGCAAGCAGATCGAAGCGCGCGTCAATCTTCCCTGGGCTTGGGCCAGCCGCGCTTTGCTCCATCTCCTCGTCGGAGAGCCGTACGAAGCCCTGGGGGCGATTGGGCAATTGATTCGCCTTTGCGAGCCGCCGAGCGACACGTTGGCCGCCGCGGACGATCTTGCTTCGCCCGCGCCGCCCTCCGCCGCCGACCGGCGCCGTGCTGCGCACGCGCGAGCGCCCTCCAGCGGATTCAGTGCATTCGTGAAAAGCTGCCGGGCTTCGACTGGTGCGAGCGCGCCGTTTTGCTCGGCCTGGCCGCGGCCGTGAAAGACGGCCAGGCGACCGACGCATTGCGAGAGTTGGCGTCCTGGGGTGGGGAAGAGCCGCATTTTTCTGCAAACGAAAGGATCGTCGTCCTCTCTGGGGGTTGCACGCCGGATGTGCAAAGCGCGATCGACGCCTTTAAGCCGGTCTTGCTTTCCGCATGCGCGGGCCTCGCGTTCACCCTCGTAGGAGGCGGGACTGCTGCCGGCATCAGCGGCCTGGCGGGCGACGTGGCCCAGCAGTCCGGCGGCCGCGTGCGGGCGTTCGGCTACCTGCCGCGGCTCTTGCCCCGCGGCGTCCAAGAGGACCTCCATCCGGATCGCTTCGCGCGGCGGTTCAATTCCTCGGGCTCCGATTTCAGCCCGCTCGAGCCGCTGCAAGCCTGGACCGACATGCTCGCCGCCGGCGTGGACCCCCGACGCGTCAAGCTTCTCTGTTATGCCGGCGGACGGATCTCCGCCGCCGAGTGCATCCTTGCCGCCGCGCTGGGGGCGCGGGTTGGCGTCGTCGAAGACGCGGCCTTGGCGGACAATCGCCAGTTCAACGAGCCGCAATGGCAAGAATTCGCCAACCTCGTTCAACTGCCCATGGACGCGATGACCCTCCGCGCCTTCCTGCTCGTAGATGAAATTCCTTACAAACGCGATGAATTCGCCGCTGCCGCGCAAAAGACTCACGAGGAGTACGTCAAATCGGCGGCCTCCAAAGAGCCGTCCTTGCTCCCTTGGGGAGACCTTCCCGAAGTTCTGAAGCTTTCCAACTTCCACCAGGTGGCCTATGCGGAGAACATTCTCAAGACCGCGGGCCTGGGCCTCCGCCGCATCACC
The DNA here is from genome assembly GCA_963791075.1 of uncultured Planctomycetia bacterium. Lineage (GTDB taxonomy): Bacteria > Planctomycetota > Planctomycetia > Pirellulales > Thermoguttaceae > CAWBRF01. The sequence continues at coordinate 47,298 of CAWBRF010000028.1, read as the reverse complement.
GATCCCGGCAAGCCGCCCGTCAGCATGACGGACCTCCTGGACGAGGCCGGCTTGGAACATCTGGCGGAGATGGAGCACGGCCGCTGGAACGTCGAACGCCTGTTGCTCGGTTGGCGCTGGGCCGAGGCCAAGGACGTCGGCCGGAAACTTTCGCCCTATCTCGTGCCCTATGACAAGCTCGCGCGGGAAATCCAGGAGTATGACCTGGACGCGGTCCGCGGCCTGCCGCGAAAGTTCCGCGAGGCCGGGCTGGAAGTGTACCGTCTTCCGCAGACCGCCGGCAGTTGAGGGCGATCCGCGTCAACATCGGAGGCGAGCATTCTGGAAACCAAATCCATGAGATCCACTTGGAGCCGATGGTGTGTGGCGCTGGCCATGTTTTTCCCCGCGCCAAATTGGACTCGCGCCGCCGACCTGGCCGCCGCGGACGGGAGCGTCGTGGACCAGATTGACGCTGCGATCCGGCACGCCGAGACGTATTATGCGCCTGGGGATGGTGGAACAGGGCGACCTCCGCGCTCCCGAAGCAGGTCGGGCCGCCTTGGAGCGCACTCGGGAACTGTTGAAACAGGCCGCCTTGCCGCCGGACAAGGCCGATCGAATCGGCAAACGCATCGCCGCCATCGACGCCGATCTGGAGGATCAGATTGCACACGCGCGCGGGACCCTGGAGGGCGTATTTCCACTGACTCGCTTTCTTACGTCGCCGTTGTTTGCCGATTCCGGGCCCACCGCCGCCTACCGCTTGATCGATGATCCAGCGGTCAAAGCAACCAGGGACGCCGCCGCAGACCTCGCCGCCCAGGCGCGTGAGTTGGAAAAGAAGTCGGGGCAATTGCCGGTCGCATTCATCGCGGTTGCCCCTCCCTCAGGAAAGTCGGCAGAGGACCCAGCACGGCAAGCCGGCCAGAGCGGTCAGAGCCGCCCCCAGGCCCGCGCCGTGGAGCACGCGGCGCGGCGAGCCTTCCGCGGATCGCCGCAGTTTCTGCTGCAAACCGGCGCCGCGGTCGAGGATGCGCTCGCTCCCGCAGGAAAAGAGACGCCGCCGCAGGTTTGCGACGATTTCCGCGCCGGCCGCATCACAACCGCGGTTGCGGAGAGGTTGATCGAGGCGTTCGGGCCGAGGCTGCTGGTCGTCGTGATTCGCCAAAACGACGTTGTCGCGGACGTCTGCCGCTATCGAACGGAAGGAAGGCTTCTCGAGGCGGGCAAGCCGCGGCAGGAAGCATTCTCGACATCCGGTTTTGCCCGCGACCGGCGCGACCGACTGGCCTGGATCTTATGGGCCAACGCCGCGCTGCTGGTCATCGCTTTTGCCGCCTACGCGCTGATCGTGTCCACCCATCGCGGCATGGCGGGCGGCAGCTCGTGGAGCACGCTTCTCGCGCTGCCGCTGGTTGCCTTTGTCGTCGGGCGCACCGTGCCCTACGCCTTTTCCTCGCTGCTCGGATCGATCCAACTCCCACCGGGAACGCCGGCGCTGGCTTCCTGCTGGATCGCCTGCCTGGCCGGATTGGGTTTTCTCGCCGCGCCGCTGCTGGTTTACTGGCTGGCCTCGCCCTGGTTTGCCGGGCTGTGGCCGAGTCTGAGTCCGGGAAATCGCGGCGGCGCCCTGTTTGCCGCGATGGGGGCGGGCATTGCCGCCTGCCTTGCCGGCCCGATGCTGCTGTACGCGGACAAACACCCGGCAGCCGACGTCCTGTTGATGAGCGTGAGCGTCGTGGTTCTGGCTTACTTGCTCGGCCGAACCTTGGATTATTCCGACCCGCTCCCCTTATCGCTGGCATTTGTTCCCCTGATTCTTGCCGCGCCGGCGGGAGCGGCGCTGCTCCATGCCGATACGCTGTGGTTGGCAATTGCCGCGACGACGATTGTCGCGACGGCGACGGCGGTCGTCGGCGGGAACGCGATGTTCAGGAATCGCCGCGCCAAGGCTCGCAAGCGGAACTCCATCGACTCTCTCGCCGGCCAGGCGCGAATGAGCGGCGGCATTCCCGCCGACGTGCAAGAGTTGGTTCGCCGCGGAAAACCCGGAGTATCAGCGGTTTCCTTGCTTTGATCTGGCGTGGGCTCGGATGCGCGACGTGCTCGCCGGTCGTTGCTGCCGCCTGGGACTGTTCGGCGGCGCGGCGCCGGCAAGACAGCCGCCGCCGGCGCAATGATCGAGCGCTTGACGGAGGAATTGGAGAAAAGGGGTTCTCATCTCGCCCTTTTTGCGCGGAAGTTGTCCGCAACCGATCAGCGAGCCGATTTCCTACGCTCCCTTTCGCGAAGTGCTTGCCGAGCACTTTGAAGTCAACCTGCTGGCGCCTCCGGGGCCGAAGATGCAGCAGATCAGCCAATCGCTGGGCGGGCTTTTCGGGTCGGTCATTCCCTTTGCACGGATTCTGTTTCCGCATTCGGCGGGCGGCGACGCCGCGGTCCGGCCGGAGGAGATCAATGCTTCGATTGCCTGGATGCTTCGCCGTTTGTCAAGAACGAGGCCGATTCTGCTTTTCCTCGACGACGTGCAATGGCTCGACGAAGCGTCGGCGGCGCTGGTGAAGCATCTGCTCAAGGAGTTTCCCGCCGGCGGCGGCGCGCCCATCGCGATCCTTCTCGCCGCCAATGGCAAATCCTGCCTTGTGGAACTGGGATTGAACGTCGCCGAAGAGGGCGTTGAGGTCGCGTATCCGTCCCTGGCGCAGCAGGCGCAGATTCTCTTCCGCGGCGTCGGCCTCCAGCCAGCCGTTGCGGAAGAGGTCCTCGCGCGGACGGGCGCGGTGCGCGAAACCGACGGGGGACTGCTCTGGCCGCTGCAGGCGGCGGCAAACCTCGCCCGCGCAGGCGCCTTCGCGCGCAGCGAGGAAGGGTTCGCCTGGGCCAACGGCGCGTGGCCGGCGGACTTTGCCATCCCGGCGCACATGCAAGCGGCGATCCGCGCGCAGTGGGAAAGCGCCGCGGCATATCGCGCCGTCCTCGCCTGTGCGGCGTGCGGTTGCGACGGCCGCGAGTTCCGCGTCAGCGTGCTTGCCGACGCCTTGCGGCGGACGTCGCTTGACCTGCTCATCGCCCTGGATGAGATTGAGCGGACGACGGGGATGGTTCACGACGTGCGCAATCGCGACGACGTGTACGCCTTTCATTCATCCTTTCTGCTGGAGGTGATTCGCGGTCAACTTGGCGTCGCCGGCCATGGCGCTGGCAACGCCGACGCGCCGCAGATCGTTCGCGAGTACCACGCGCGATTGGCCGTCGCCCTGGAAGCCGCGCTGAAGGCTTCCCAGGGCGGGCTGTATGAAGTCGCCAACCATTTCCACGCGGCCGGCGCGCAGTGTGCAGCGAAGGGCGTCGAGTATTGCCTCGCGGCGGCCCGCGCCTCCGCCGCCAGTTATGATTTTCGCCGCGCGAAGAATTACCTGGAAATGGCCGACGAGTGCGCGGAATTGTCGGCGGCCGGCCCCTTGGTCGAACTGGAGAAACAGATTTTCCGTTGCCAGGAAGCCCAGGTGTCGTCTCAGGGCGAGCAGTGCGCGTCTGCGGCGGCGGCGGGATTGGCGTACGCGACGGAACACCCCGACGCTCCGGCGCGACTGGTCTTGGCGGTCGCCGAACTGTGTTACGACGTGGGACACCGCCGCCACGAGCGGAAATGGCGTGAAGAGGCGACGCGGCTTTGCCGACAAGTCGTCGCCCATCCCGCCTCGCCGCAAGAGGAAGCCCACGCCCGGCACATCATGGCGGTCAGCTTGCCCGTCGAGCGGCGCGGGGAACGCATTGCCGGACTGCGCGAAGCGCACCGACTTCTGGAACACGCGGCGGCGGAAGACCGGGAGGCGTCGCGCTGGTTCGCGCAAATCGCGACCTCCCTGGCAAAAGAACTGAGCAAGGGGACGGCGGAGGAGCGGAGCGAGGCGAAGCGGCTTTTCCAGTGCCGGCTGCAATTGGAGGCGCAGCGGCAATTGGGCGATCTCCGCGGAGTCGCCATGGCGATCGCCGGCTTGGGCCGCCTGGAATGGTACGCGGAACCAAAGAACGTCGCCGCCGCCAAAAAGCGCTTCGAGCAAAACCTGGAAATCTCCGAAGCCATCGGCGACATCATCGCCCAGGTCAAAATGCACAGCCTGCTCGGGGCCTGCGCGTTAGAAACGGGCGACCTCGAAGCGGCGCTGACGCATTATCAGCGGTCCTGGGAATTGGCCGGCGATCCGATCGACCGCTGCTTTGCCGCCGCGGGTTTGCTCTGCTGCCATCTACGACAGAATCGCCCCGATGAATTCGAAGGCGTGGCACAACAACTTTTGGGCCTGTTCGATCGCGAGAAAATCCCTTTCGACTGCGCGATCCAATTGCAGGCGGTGCTCAAAGCCTGCCCCCTGGAGTCGCGGAGCGAGACGGTAAAAAAACTATGGGATCTTGCGCAGCCCTGAGTCGGCGGTTGCATCTTCGCCCGGCGCCGTCCGCCCCTCAAGAGGCGGCAAGCCGGAGAAGATGGCGAGAATGTTCCGTTCGTGCCTGTCCTAGGGCGTCGGCCTGCCGGGCGTCTTATCGTTCGCGCCAATTCCGTGTGCCGATTTCGCCCGCAGGGCCGATATAACCGTTGGCGCCCCATTTTACGAACCCTTTTGCCCCTGCCGCGTTTCCCCATCCTTCCACACGACCGCGATAAAAGGATTGCTCCCGCCAAGGCGTCGGGCAGGCCATGATGATTCGTCGCTGTATAATCCTTGGATGCATCTTGTCGGCGGCTTCTGGATGCGCAGACGTCCAGTTGTTGCGGAGGAACAGCGTCAGCCAGGCCACGGCGGTGCACGACCTGCAACAGCAGCAGGTTTTGGATAACCTGGCCATGTTCGTCTACAACTACAACTCGATGCCCTATTTTTCCTATGCCAACCAAAGCGGGGCGCAGATCACCGATCAAGTCAACGCCGGCGCCACGGCGGGTTGGAGCCGCGTGAATTTGTACCCCACCAGCGGCGGCGGCGCCAGCACCAGCCCCGTTGTTCCGTTTCCGTTTCTCTTTAGTGCGCTGGGCTTGTCCGGCGGCGGCCAGCGGTCGCAGCAGGAAGCGTTCACCGTCACGCCGGTCAACGATCCGCGAAAACTGGAGTTGATGCGTTGCGCCTACCAGGCGGCGGTGGCCAACTGCGGGCGCGGCGCCGTCTCCGCGACCTGCCCGGATTGTCAGACCCGCTTCAAGGTGTTCTATACCGGCGACCCGAACGGCGATATCCGTCAAGGGGCCAACGGAATCGTCACTTCGGAATGCCTGAAGTCGGACTGCTGTTGGTTCCACATCGGCTGCAAGAGTTGCATGTCCAAGCATTGTAAGTCCCCCTGCGTCGCCGTCGGCGAGTATTGCGGGGTCTACGTGTGGGTCTTGCCCGAAGGACAGGATCAATTAACCAGGCTCACCTTGACCATCCTCGACTACGCGTTGCACGATCCGCCGATCAAGCGTACGAAGGAGGTCGTCTATTACCTCGACGAATATGGTTTGCCGACGACGCAGCAACGTTCCGTCGGCAAGGTGACCGCCACGGTGGCGATCGACGAGAACGTGGAGAGCCTAATCAAGACCGGGCAGGCCGACGAGGCCCGTATTGAACAGTTCCTCGACTATCGGCACAAGCATGTCAAGGAGCGGTTGGCGACCACCACCAACCCGGAGGAGCGCAGAGCGCTGCTGGACGAAGACCAGATGCTCGAAGGCAAGCTGGACTTTTTGCACGATCAACTTCGCGCCAGCGGTCTGAAGGAGCAGTATTATCCGCGTGCGCCGGTTCCCGCCGGCGGGAATCTTCTGCAACTCGACTTGTTTCAAAACACGATGCCCAACTTCGGGGCGCCGCCGCCGTGATTGGCAACGCGCGTCCGCGTCGATCGTCATTCGGACGTCGCTTGCTCTTCCGCCGGTTGATGGGAGCCTCTGCCTTGCCCCGGGGGAGAAGGCGGCGTCTTTGCCTGCTTCCTTTCCGTGACGACTTGGCCCAGTTTGCGGTAATGCTCTAGGGTCTGCAGCGCCGCCGGACGCTCGTCTTCGGAAGCGAAGATCACGGCCAGTTTCTGATAGAATTCGGCCCGATCGAAGTTGCACTGACTGGCATAGATCATGGCCAGGACCTTCAGGCTTTCGGCGCTGGAATAATTGCCCTTCCCACATGCGGCGTGCGCGGATCGCTTCGCCTGTTGCAGGTTCCGGCTGTTGTTCAGCGTGTTGCAACTCGCGGCCAATTCAGCGTTGGCGACTACAAGAGCCTCCGCGGCTTTCCGTTCATCTCTGTCGATGCGCTGGTTGATCGCAGCGGCGTCGCTCCTGAGTTTATGAAGTTTTTTCCCGACCATTGACAAATCCATCTTGTCCGGACCGGCCGTTTCCGCCTTCTCTCGCCCGTGTGCCGCCGAATCGCCGCGGATGAGCGCCGTGGCGATGTTATTCTTCGCCATGGCGTCCTCGGCGCTTGCAATGTCCTTCCTTTCCGCGGCGAGGAGGGCTGCCTGCTCCCTTGCTGCGACCAGGTGATTGAGCGCTTTCTCGAAAGACCTTCGCCCGTCCACCAAGGCGCGGTCAAGCTTCTCCGTCGGCGCCGCCTGGTCCGAGGACGCCCCCTTGATCGCGGACGGCAATTTACGCAGCGCATCTTCAATCGTCGCCCAGGCGGCCTCGCATTGCGCGAGGCGGTAGAACGCGAGGCCGCGATCGCGATAGGCCTCGACCAGGTCCGGACTGAGTCCGACGGCCTTGTCGAAATGGGCAACGGCCTTCTGCAGCGATTCGACTGCCGCGGCAAGACAAACGCACGCCGCCTTCGCTTGATTTGCCGTCGCGGGCCCCTGCTGCGAAAGCCGCTTGACAAAAACATCGAGCAACTGCAAATCGACCGGCGCGGCGGCATCGACGTTGTCCGCCGATTCGGCGTCCGCGGGCGGGGACGCCGGCGACGCTCCCTCGGCGGCGATCAGCGACCACGCCTCATCGCGGAGAATCTCCCCGCGACTAAGATGCAGTTCGGCCGCGCCCAAATGGCCTTTCCAACAGTGCGGTCCGGTCGGCGCGTAAGCGGAATATGCAGACGTGGAGAGCTGATACGTTTCGTCGGCCTCCGTGAAGAGACTGCGGTCGTCATCCGTCCCGCCGTTTTTCTCCGAGTTGGCCCGGGCAATCCGCGCCTCGATTTCATGGAGTTTTTTTTGCTCTTCGGCGACGTTGCGGCCAAACGCCCTGCGCAGGGCCTCCGCCCTTTCGAAATGCACATAAGGCCGGCGATAACCCGCGGCCTCGACATTTGGCGCGAGTTCCTTAAGGACGTTGGCCGCCATCACGGCCTGCTCAACGGAATTCGTCGCGAGAGTCTGCGATCGCAACAGGCGAACCGCGGCGTCAAGCAAATTCGGCTGCCCTTCGACCGCCCTCCGCACCGCGTCGGCGTCGTGCGATTCCGCGTTCAGGCTCAAACACTTCAAATACTCTTCCTCGGCGGGCGTTGATTCCTTCCTGCTTTCCAAACAGATCCCAATGAGCCAATGGAGCCAGGGCGCGTCGTAAGTCTGCAGGATGTCCATATAGTAATCGTGCGCCTCGGCAAGCTTCAGCACCTCGTCCTTGCTGACCCAACCGGAGATCGCCGGAACGTGATAACCGCCGCGATCGGCGATCCACAACCATTGTCCTTCGATGCGCTCCACAGTGGCCGGCCACTCGATCTGGTGCACGTCGCCGGCAACCTCGCCGCCAATTCGCAGCAACAATTGATCCGACTTGGGCATGATCTGGGCGTTTTGCCAGGGATCGGCGGCGGAGGCCGCCGCAGCCCAAAAGCCCAAGGCGCCCCAAAAGACAAAGCGGAGGTTCGTTCGGAACATGATCGCTCCTCAAAGAGTTGAGCCGATGACGGAAACAGGCACGCTCATGACGTTCCGCCTTGCGCTGCCGAAAGCGAAGCCATCGTATTCTAGGTTGTTGACACAGCGAAAATCAATTGCCGCACCGCGAAGCGTCTCTTGAAGTGTACGCCGCGGACTTTCACAAAACGCGGCAATTGACGGCATCGTACACGGATGGCTCAAGCAGCGGAAAAATTACGAGGATGCGCCGCAACTCGTTGCTGCAAAACGACTTGGGAATGCAGAGGAACCACTCGCATGGGTGGACTGCACCCCCGACTCAAGGGTCGCCCACGAGAACGTCCCCGACCGCGCCGGCCGGCTTCGACGCTCCGCCGGCGCCGCGCGTTTTCGCCGGGCGGCGACGCGGTTGCTAATGAGGAACACGATTCCTATAGTTGTATATTCGCGGCAAGCGAGTCGCGCGTCGCCCCACCGACCGGATTGGCGCGGGCGGCGATTGGTCCGGATTACAGGACAAGCCGGGAATAGGCGCCACATGGATTCCTCAACGGGCATGTCGCAGGACGCAGCCGGCGACAAGCGATACGAATATTTTGCCTTCATCAGCTACAAGCACGAGGACATGCGCTGGGCCAAGTGGCTGCAGCAGCAAATCGAGACGTATCGCCTTCCCGCCATCATCCGCAAGCAGGCGCCGCACCTGCCGAAGCAGATTCGCCCTGTCTTTCGCGACCAGACCGACATCAGCACCGGACCGCTGCTGCAAAACCTCCGCCAGGAGTTGCAGGATTCCCGTTTTCTGATCGTCCTCTGCTCGCCCGCCGCGGCGAAATCCGAATGGGTCAACCGCGAGGTGCAGCACTTCATCGACATGGGCCGCGCGGAGCGGATCATTCCCTTCGTCGTTGCCGGCGCGCCGAACGCCGCGAACCCGGACGAGGAGTGCTTTCCCGCCATCCTCCGCGGCGCCGAACGATCGATGCTCGGCGTCAGCGCGCCGGAACTCGGCAAGGAAAAGGCGTTTGTCAAGGTCGTCGCCAAGCTGCTCGGATTGAAATTCGATCAACTCTGGGACCGGCATCGCCGCCGCCAGCGGCGACAGCGGCTTTTCCGCGGGTTGACGGCGGCCATGTTGTTCCTCGCGGCGGCGATTGGCGGTTTCGCTTATTGGGACTACTATCGCACGAAGGTCGCCTACTATGCCGACTACGTCGAATGCCGGGGCGTTCCCCAGGGCCTCGGCGCGCTGAGCGCCGCGCAGGTCCAGCGCCGCAATCTCTCCTGGAAATTCGCGTCTTCGCGCCGCCGCGCCGACCGCGTTTGCAGCGTCAACGGCAGCGGCAGCGTCTGCCAACCCACGGACACGGAAGACGCCGATCGCCCGGCGGATCGATTTTTCCATTACCGCGACGACGGCGCATTGGAATACACGAACGAATTCACGGCGACGGGAAAGGAACTGCGGAAATCCGTTTATGCCCCGGACTTGTCGATCGTCGAATTCAAGGGGGGCAGCCAGGGGCGGTTGCAGATGCAGGCGAAGTTTCTCCGGGCCGATGCGGAGGGGTTCAGTGGCGGGCTTGATGTGGTCGAAGCGGGCGGGCGCTCGGAAATCGCCGCCTGGGAGTTGAAGTACGACGACCTCGGACGCGTGGTTCGGCGGACGTATCTGAACCAGAGCGGCTACCCGACGTCCGACGCCAATGGGATTTATGTCCAGGAGTTTGTCTGCACTCCGGCGGGCAAAGTGAAAGCGATACGTTATTTGGATGTCGCCGGCCAACCGTGTCCGACGAAGCGGGGAATCGCCGGCAAGCAGTACGACTACGACGCGCAAGGAAATCGCATTCAGACGACATGGATCGGACCCGCGGGAACGCCGGCCCTGAACGAGGACGGTTATGCGATTTGCAGGCAGAAATACGATGCCGAGGGAAATTGCGTCGAAGAGGGGTACTTCGACGCCGCCGGCAAGCCGTGCCGGAACAAGGATGGATGCTCGGCGGTGAAGTCGCACTTTCGACGAGTGGGGAAACAAGACGATGGCGTCCTTCTTCGCCGTTGACGGCAAGCCCTGCCTGAACAAGGACGGCTGTGCCGCGGTGAAGCGCACGTTCGACGCGCGGGGAAACCAGACGGGCGTGCGCTACATCGGCGCCGACGGCAAGCCCTGCCTGCACAAGACCGGGGTTGCCCAGTGGCGCAGCCAGTTCGACGAGCGCGGAAACGCCACGAGCGTGTCCTACTTCGGCACGGACGGAAAGCCCTGCCCGATCAAGGACGGCTACGCGGAAGCAAGGCGCACTTTCGACCAGCGGGGAAACAAGACGAGCGTGTGCTTCTTTGGCGTTCGACGGCAAGCCCTGCCTGCACAAGGATGGGTACGCCGGATGGAAGGTTGTTTTCGACGAACGCGGAAACGCGACGACCACGTCCTACCTCGGCGTTGACGGCAAGCCCTGCCTGATTAAGGACGGACACGCCGAAGCGAAGGCGGCCTTCGACGAGCGGGGAAACGAGACAAGCCACTTCTACTTCGACGCCGACGGCAAGCCCTGCCTGATCAACGACGGGTACTCGGCGGTGAAGCGCGTGTTCGACGCGCACGGAAACGAGACATGCGTGTCCTTCTTTGCCGCCGACGGCAAGCCCTGCTTGAACAAGGACGGGTGCGCCGGATGGAAGGCCCAGTTCAACGAACGGGGAAATCAGACAAGCGCGTTTTATTTCGGCGTTGACGGCAACCCCTGCCCGCACAAGGACGGAAATGCCGCGTGGAAGACCGCCTACGACGTGCGCGGAAACATGACGCGTCGGTCCTACTTCGCCGCCGACGGCAAGCCGTGTCTGCTGAAGGACGGATACGCCGAAGCGAGGTGCGATTACGACGAGCGGGGAAACCAGACGGGCGTGTCCTATTTCGGCGTCGACGGCAAGCCTTGCCTGCACAAGGACGGGTGCGCCGGATGGAAGGCCCAGTTCGACGAGCGGGGAAACGAGACATGTCGGTCCTATTTCGCCGCCGACGGCAAGCCCTGCCTGGACAAAAACGGGGTCGCCCAGTGCAAGACCGCCTTCGACGAGCATGGAAACAAGACGAGCGCGTCCTACTTCGGCGCCGACGGCCGGCCCTGCCCGCACAAGGATGGAAATGCGGGGTGGAAGGCCGCCTACGACGAGCGAGGAAATGAGATATGTCGGTCCTATTTCGCCGCCGACGGCAAGCCGTGTCCGTTGAAGGATGGATACGCCGAAGTGAGATCCACTTACGACGAGCGGGGAAATCAGACGGGTTAGTTCTGCTTCGGCGCCGACGGCAAGCCCTGCCTAACCGTCAACGGCGTCGCCGGATTGAGGTCCGCCTACGACGAACGAGGAAACAAGACAAGCACCGCCTACTTCGGCGTTGACGGCAAGCCTTGCCTGCACAAGGAGGGATACGCCGGATGGAGGTCCGCCTTCGACGATCGGGGAAACGAGAAAGACACGATCTTCTTCGGGACGGACGGCAAACCGTGTCTGATCAAGGACGGCTATGCCGAAGAGAAGTTCACCTACGACCAGCGGGGCAACAAGACAATCGCGTCCTACTTCGGCGTTGACGGCAAGCCCTGCTTTCACGCCAAGCTGGGGCTTGCCGCAAGGAAATCCGAGTTCGACGTGCGCGGAAACGAGATGCGCTGTTCCTGCTTCGGCGCGGACGGCAAACCGTGCCTGCTGAAGGACGGGTTCGCCGAAGTGAGAATCGCTTTCGACGAGCGGGGAAACCAGACACGTCGGTCCTACTTCGGCGTCGACGGCAAACCCTGCCGGCACAAGGACGGCTATGCCGATGAGAAGGCCGCCTACGACGAACGCGGAAACAGGACAAGCGTGTCCTACTTCGGCGTTGACGGCAAGCCCTGCCTGCGCAAGGAGGGATATGCCGGATGGACGGCCGCCTTCGACCAGCGCGGAAACAAGATAAGCCAGTCCTTCTTTGGGATCGACGGCAAGCCCTGCCTGCGCAAGGAGGGCTATGCCGAGTGGACGGCCGCATTCGACGAACGCGGAAACCAGACGAGCGTGGCTTATTTCGGCGTTGACGGCAAGCCGTGCGTAGACGCAACCGACGGGATCGCCGGGGCGAAGCTCGCCTACAACGATCGCGGCTTCCAGACAAGCGTGTCGTATTTCGGCGTTGACGGCAAGCCCTGCCGGCACAAGGACGGGTATGCCGAGTGGACGGCCGCCTACGACGCGCGGGGAAACAAGACGCGCGCGGCTTGGTTTGGAACCGATGGCAAGCCCTACCTGACCAAGGATGGAATCGCGCTGCGGAGAGCTCGAGTTCGATGAGCGGGGAAACCAGACCGGCGCGTCCTACTTCGGCGTCGACGGCAAGCCCTGCCTCAACAAGGAGAAGGTTGCCGGTTGGAAGGCCGCCTACGACGAGCGGGGAAACGAGATCGGCAGGGCCTTCTTCGGCGTCGATGGCAAGCCTTGCCTCGACATCATTCGCGTCGCCGCACGGCAGGCCGTTTTCGACGCGCGGGGAAACGAGACCAGCATGGCCTACTTCGGCGCCGACGGCAAGCCCTGCCTGAACCTCTATGGCATTGCCGGCTGGAAGGCCGCTTTCGACGAGCGGGGAAACCAAGCAAGCATCGCGTACATCGGCGTGCGGGGGGAACCGATTATCGCCCCCAAACTTGGATATCATCGCGCCGTAAGGAGATACGACCAAAACGGCAAATTTCTCGGAGAAAAATACTTCGATCGTCAAGACAAGCCGCTCACTTCCGATCAAGTCCGCAAGGCGACAGCGAAAAACATGCGTGCGAAATGAGCCGATCCGCCCCGAGTGCGATGGCCAGGGGTGGCAACCGGCGGCAGACTGGAATACGATAGATAGGAAGCGGCAATACTCCCTGCCCTGACATGAGGATACGTCGATGAGCGTTCTTTTCGCGATGCACATGGCCAACGAATTGCTGAGCTTGCCTGTGGCTGGCGTCACGCTCGCGATTGCCGTCCTCGCGGTCGCCCTAGCCGCGCGTCGCAGCCGCAAGACCGTGGGCGACGAGCGACTGCCTCTTATGGGGGTTATGGGAGCGTTCGTCTTCGCGGCCCAAATGATCAACTTCACTCTGCCCGGCATGCCCGGTACAAGCGGTCACCTCGGCGGCGGGGTGCTGCTGGCAATTCTTTTGGGTCCCGCGGCGGCGATCGTCGTCATGGCGGCCATTCTCATCGTGCAGTGCTTGCTGTTTCAGGACGGCGGCCTGCTGGCCCTGGGATGCAACATCATCAATATGGGCGTCATTCCCTGCTTGCTCGGCTGGGGACTTTATCGCGGGCTGCTTGGCCCGCCGGCCCGGGCGGCGGCTTGGCGGCAGTATCTGGCGGCGTGGATTGCCTGCGTCGTCGCCGTCGCCGCAGGCGCGGCCCTGGTCCCCATCGAGGCCGCCGGCAGCGGCGTGCTGCAAGTCCCGCTCTCGCAATTCCTCGGCGTGATGATCGGCGTGCATCTGCTCATCGGGCTGTGCGAGGGCGGCGCGACCTTCGCCGTGATCGCCTACCTGCGGCAAGTGCGGCCGGAATTGATGGGGCTGGAGCCGAGGGAGTCGCCTGTCGCCGCCGCGCGGCCCGGCTACTTCGTCGTCGTTGCGTCCTTCCTCGTCACCGCAATGCTGCTGGCGGGAATCGTCAGTTGGTTCGCATCGACCTGGCCGGACGGATTGGAATGGAGCTATCTCGGACATCGTTACGCCGCCGCAGAGAAGGCCGTCGCCAACGATTCCGCCGTCGTTGCCGCGGTCGATCAGTGGCAGAGCAAATGGTCGCCGCTGACCGACTACGGCCGACGCCAGGCGCCGCTGGGCCAAATGCCCCGCGGCGCCGCCGAGGCTGCGTCCATGCGGCCTCATCCCAACGGCTGGCGCTCCCTGGCGGGCGTGCTCGGCACGATCGCGACGCTGGGGATGGTCTACGGCGCGTCGCGCGTTATGCGCAGTCGCGGCAGCGTCTGACCCGCCCGTGCAGGGTTGTTCGCTCCCCCTGGCCCTCGAAGACGAATTCGCCTCCATGCACCACCACTTCATCGACCGCTTCGCGATGGGCGACTCGCCGATTCATCGCCTTGACGCACGCGCCAAGCTGGTGGCGGTGCTGGCCTACACGGTGGTGCTAATCAGCTTCGACCGTTATCGCATCGCGGACTTGGCGCCGATGGCCGTGATGCCATTGGCGATGCTCTGGTTCGCCCGCATTCCGGTCGCGTTTGCCCTGCGGCGCGTGGCGATCCTCAGCCCATTCATCCTCATGCTCGCGCTGATGAGCCCGGTGTACGATCGAGCGTTGCGCGAGGCGGCGTTCGGCCCATGGCAATTCGCCGTCAGCGGCGGCTGGCTGACGGCGGCGAACATCGCGATCAAGTTTGCTCTCGGGGTCCTGGCGTTGACGGCGATGATCTGCGCCACCCCCTTCGCTTTGCTGCTGGAGGCGATGCGGCGGCTGCGCGTTCCGCAAATCGTCGTCTTGCAGTTGGGGTTTCTCTACCGCTACCTTTTTCTGCTGATCGACGAGGCGATGCGCGTCCGCCGGGCGAGAGACTTTCGCGGCGCGGCGCTGGCGCCCGTCGGCCGCCGGCTCGCGGCGGCGGGCGGCGTCGTCGGCGCCTTGTTCCTCCGCACGCTCGATCGTTCCCAGCGCGTTCATCTGGCGATGGCCTCGCGCGGCTGGCGCGGCGAGCCGCACAGCCTGGGCCGGCTTTGTTTCACCGCCGCCGACGCCGTCTTCCTCGCCCTGGCGGCCGTCTATCTTGCCGCCTGCCGCTGGGGTTTTCCAAAATGGTTCTGACACAGGTTTCGACTTGAACGATTCACCCGCCCTTCTTCAAATTGACGATCTCTGCGTGCGTTACGCCGACGGCGTGAACGCCGTTTGCGGCGTGTCGCTCCACGTGCGCGCCGGCGAACGCGTCGGGTTGATCGGCCCCAACGGCGCGGGCAAGACGACGCTGATGCTCAGCGTGATGAACGCCGTGCGATTCACCGGGCGGATCGCCGTCGAGGGCGTTGAGGTGAGCCACAAAACCGAGCGCCAAACCCGAAGTCGATGCGGGATGATCTTTCAGGACGCCGACGATCACCTGTTTATGCCGACGCTCCTCGACGACGCGGCGTTTGGGCCGCTCAACCAGGGTTGCGATCCCGCCGAGGCCCGGCGGCGCGCGCGGAAGCCATCGCCCAGGCGGGGCTCGCCGGCCTCGAAGAACGATCCGCCCACCATATGTCCAGCGGCCAGAAGCGCGCCGCGGCCTTGGCGACCGTGTTGTCGATGCAGGTAAAACTGCTCTTGCTCGACGAGCCGGCGCGAATCTGGATTGCCGCTCGCGGCGACGGCTGCTCGACATTTTCTCCGGCCGCACGGAGGCGATGCTGCTGGCGACGCACGACCTGTCGATGGTCGGCCGGTTGTGCAGCCGCGTCATACTGATGGAACAGGGGCGCATCGTCGCCGATCGCCCAACCGCCGAGGTGCTGGACGACAGGGCGCTGCTGATTGCGCACGGATTGGTCGACTGAGGAGCGCGGCGCGCTTGCGCAACGGTTGCCCGCTGTCGCAACGCGGCAGGCCGGCTCGGCACTGGCGGACGGGCGACTCAAAGGATATTCTGAAGACAGGCAATTTCATCGCCGCGGCGCGAAACCGCAAGCGGCAGGCGACCCGCCGCGGTAATACAGCGCCACAGCACTTGAAGCCGCGCCCCGTCTCCAATCCCTAATCCCCAATCCCTAATCCCCCCTTCCCCCCTTGAGCGCATCCTACGACTACGACGTGTTGGTGATCGGCGGAGGCCACGCGGGAACGGAGGCTGCGCTGGCCGCGGCGCGGATGGGGGCAAAGACCGCCCTGCTGACCAGCAACCTCGACACGATCGCCCAGATGAGCTGCAATCCGGCCATCGGCGGCGTCGCCAAGGGGCAAATCGTCCGCGAAATCGACGCCCTGGGCGGGGCCATGGCCCGGGCCATCGACCACGCCGCGATCCAGTTCCGCATGCTCAACCGCAGCAAGGGCCCGGCAATGCACAGTCCCCGGGCCCAGGCCGACAAACGCGCTTATCAACAAGAGATCAAACGCCTGTGCGAATTTCAGCCGGGACTCTCCCTGCGGCAAGAGACGGTGGAAGATTCTGCTCGTTGACACCAGCGGCGGCAGGCCGCGGGTGGTCGGCGTCCGCGTCGCCGACGGGACCGCCTATCGCGCCGGGCAGTCGTCCTTTGCGCGGGCACTTTTCTCCACGGAGTGCTCCACGTCGGCGAGGCGACCAGCCCGGGCGGACGCATGGGCGAGCCCGCCGCCGTCGGCCTGAGCCTCGCCCTGGAGCGTCTCGGCCTGCGGCTGGCGCGGTTCAAGACCGGCACCCCGCCGCGAATCAATGGCCGCACGATCGACTACGCCCAGACCGAAGTGCAACCCGGCGACGAGCGGCCGGAGCCGTTTTCATTTCTCGCCGATCGAATCGATTGCCGGCAGCTCC
Organism: uncultured Planctomycetia bacterium; assembly: GCA_963791075.1. GTDB lineage: Bacteria > Planctomycetota > Planctomycetia > Pirellulales > Thermoguttaceae > CAWBRF01. The sequence continues at coordinate 30,941 of CAWBRF010000028.1, read as the reverse complement.
CTTGCTGGATCACGTACACGACGCCGGCGGTCCACGAGTTGATTCGGGCGAACCTCCACCGCGCGCCGATGTACACCGGCCAGATCCAATCGACCGGACCGCGCTACTGCCCTTCGCTGGAGACCAAAATCGTCCGCTTCGCCGACAGGCCGCGGCATCAATTGTTCCTCGAACCGGAAGGCCGCGCGACCAACGAAATCTACGTCAATGGGCTGTCGACGAGCCTTCCCCGCGACGTGCAGGACGCGATCGTGCGGCTGATTCCCGGACTGCAAACCGCGGAAATCGTCCGCTACGGCTATGCGATCGAGTACGACTACGTCCCGCCCGACCAACTGCAACTTTCTTTGGAGACCAAGCCGGCGGCAGGGCTGTACCTCGCCGGACAGATCAACGGCACCACCGGCTACGAGGAGGCAGCCGCCCAAGGACTGCTGGCCGGGGCCAACGCCGCGCTGGCCCTGCAAGGGCAAGAGCCGCTGGTCCTCCGCCGCGACGAGGCCTATCTAGGCGTGATGATCGACGACCTGGTCACCCGCGGCGTCGATGAGCCGTACCGCATGTTCACCAGTCGGGCGGAGTATCGCCTCCTACTGCGGCACGACAACGCCGATCGGCGTTTGACCCCGCTCGGTCGGCGATTGGGGCTGGTGGACGACGCCCGCTGGCAACGGCTTGCGCGGAAAGAAGAGGAAATCGCTCGCGTTGGCCGATTGCTCGAGACAACCCGGCGCGATGGCGTTTCCCTGGCCCAATGGCTCCGCCGGCCGGAGACATCCTGGGAAGACCTCGTCGGGCGATTGCCGCCCTTGGCGGACGTCTCGCCGGAGGTCGCCCGGCAACTGTCCCACGACGCGAAATACGCCGGTTATGTGTCGCGGCAGCAGGCGGACATCGCCCGGCAGCAGCGTTTGGCCGCGCGGCAGATTCCGGCCGACCTGGATTACATGGCGATCGAGCACCTGCGGGCGGAGGCGCGGGAGAAGTTCTCCCGGGTGCGGCCCGTCGATTTGGCTCAGGCCAGCCGGATCAGCGGAATTACGCCGTCCGACCTTGCGGTGCTGATGGTTAGGTTGGAGGGAAAAAGGAGAGGGATTAGGGATTAGAGGGTGGGGGTCCGCCTGTATCTGCCTCCCTCCGCCTTCCGCCTTCATCCTTCATCCTTCCTCATTCGCCTTTTCTGGGCATTTTCTCGGGGACCGCCTAGCTTCTGCCCCTCTCGGGGAACTTGTGGCGCAACTCGTTGGTTTCCTTTAACTTAGCAAATCCACATCCGTATTGACTAACCCGGGAAGATGGCTATAATTGCGGCGATCGGTAACTTCGGCAATGTCGGCAGTGCCGGAGGAGCTTACCGGATAGGCACAGCTTGAAATGTGCAGAGTTTGCGGACGAGGCGAACTCAAGGCGATTTATTCACACTACATTCGACATGGAAGCCTAGAAGCCGCCGAGCGGCTGCCGGCAATGGACGCCCGGGGCTTCGCTGACGCTGGCCGGAAGGACCGGTCTATGCGGAGGGATGAAAAAACACATGAAGACGGTGTTCACGACTGGCGAAGCGGCGAAGATTTGCAAGGTCAGCCAGCAGACGATTATCCGCTGCTTCGATTCCGGACAGTTGAAGGGGTTTCGCGTGCCCGGCAGCCGTTTCCGCCGGATCCCGCGTGAGCAGCTCTACATGTTCATGCGCGACAACGGCATCCCGACCGACGCCCTGGAGAGCGGCAAGCGGAAGGTCCTCCTCGTGGACGACGATCGCGAGTTGGTCGAGCTGATCAGCGACGTCCTGGACCGCGACGGCCGCTTCGAAGTCCGCACGGTCAACAACGGCTTCGACGCCGGCATGATGGTCAAAGAGTATCATCCGGACTTGATCGTCCTGGATGTCATGCTCCCGGACATCAACGGCAAGGAAGTGTGCCAACGGGTCCGCAATGACAAGACGATGGACGACGTCCGCATCATCTGCATCTCGGGGATGGTCGAGGAGGACAAGATTGGCGAGCTTCGCGCCGCCGGGGCCGACGACTTCCTCCACAAGCCGTTCGAAGTCGAGAAGCTGGTCGATCGGATGTGTCATCACCTCGACATCGAGGCCGTTCACGCGGCGTAAAGATCCCCACTTTTTCCAGGAATTGGGGAGCAGTTTACGGCATTGCCGTTTGCCTATTGATCCATGCGCTGTCTGCCCCCATTGGACGTTGGCCCGTTCCGCTGGGCCTTGCCCATGGCGGACGCCTCGGCCGTCGCCTTGGCCAAAATGCTGGCGATCGGCAATTGCGCGGGCTTGGCCGATGCGCTGCGAAGCGATCCGCCGCTGTTGGTCTGGACGGTCCACCATGCCGTCCGACGCGGAGATGGGCCGGTGCACTCCGTCCAGGACGCCGCCCGCTGGCTGGCCGAGCACGCGCCGGAAATCCTTCGTTGGCCCTCGGCCGACGACGCCGCGTTTCGGCATGTCCAGGCGACCGCCGACGTTCTGGGCGGGGCGGGTTGCCGCGGCGGTCGAATTGGCTGAGTTGGCGGCCCAGTTCGCGGGGGAAAATCAAGCCGATCGCGACGCGGCCTATTGCGGCGGGCTGCTCTACTATGCCGACGATTGGCTGAAAAGCGACGCCATGGCGTCCTCGGACGCATCTCCTGACCTGAGAAAGCTAAAGCTGGACGGCGGGGCGCCGCGGTTGGCGATTTCGGCACTGCTGGACAAGCCAGCAGCGGCACACAAGGCGCCATCGCTGGCCGCCGAGGCGGCGAACCGTTGGCGGCGAGACATCGCCGGACCGGCCGATTGGCTGCCCGACTTGGCCGACCGCATGGCCCGGCTGGCTGCCCTGGAGAAAAGCTTCGCCGAAACCCTGGAAAATGAAAAACTCGCCGCGCTGGCGGAATTTGCCGCGGGGGCGGGACACGAAATCAACAACCCCTTGACGGTCATCGCCGGCCGGGCGCAACTCTTCCTTCGCGAGGAGTCCGATCCCGAGCGCCGCCGCGGCCTGGCGCTGATCAACGCCCAGGCGATGCGGGTCTATGAGATGATCGCCGACCTGCGGCTGTTCGCCCGGCCGCCCCGCCCGAAGTTTCAGTCGCTGGACGTCTCCGCCCTGATCGATCGGGTGATCGCCGAACTTTCTCCCGCCGCCGCTTCCGCCGATGTCTTCTTATCGCGCGGGTGGAGCGCGAGGGACTGATGATCGAGGCGGACCCGACGCAACTGCTGGTCGCCATGCGCGCGCTGTGTCAAAACGCGATCCAGGCGATCGGCGGCCGGGGACGGGTAACGATCGCCGCAGACGGCAGTCCCGCGGGGGTGGAAATTCGCGTTTCCGACGATGGTCCCGGCATTTCGGCCCAGGAGCGGCGGCATATTTTTGACCCGTTCTATTCCGGTCGTCAGGCCGGCCGCGGACTGGGGCTGGGGCTGTCGAAGTGTTGGCGGATCGTGGCCAATCACGGCGGCCGGATTGCGGTCGAAAGCCTCCCGGGCGAGGGAGCGACGTTCGTCGTCACGCTGCCCGAGCATGCGCAGGCTATCTGGACCCGTGCCGACTGCCAGGATATGCACGCAAGCGGTCTCCCTCTCCCTCTGGGAGAGGAACTGGGTGAGGGGCGTTAGAGAAAACGCGGAATCTGTGGAGCGACGGCCTGTGGCGACTCCCCTCACCCCAACCCTCTCCCGAAGGGAGAGGGGGACCTTGAATCGGCAATCTGTAGAACTCCGCTGCAAATCCAATCCCCAATCCCCAATCCCTTCTTCTCCCCTTCCATGTAAACTGCTCTTGCCGCCCAGGGGGGTGATAGCATAAGGTATTGCAGTCGCCAAGAGTGCAACCAGTCAAGGAAGATTCGGCGCTCGGGTCGGGCAACTCGTCTGCTCACCCCCGCCGCCGTGGGATCGCTGCAAGGGAGGCATGCTTCATGAGTTCGAGTCCGAACGCGTCGGTCCTGCGCGTCGAAGGGCGTCAGGAACCGCCGGAGACGCAGGCTGCGGAACTCGAGGTTGCGCGATCGCTGGCCGTCGGCGTTCGCCGGGCGATTGTCCGCACGCGGCAATGGCTCCTCGACCGGCAAAACCCGGACGGCCACTGGTGCGCCGAACTCGAGGGCGACACCATTCTGGAAAGCGAGACGATCCTTCTTTGGGCGTACCTGGGGTTGGAATTCACGCCGCTTGCCCAACGGGCGGCCAGCTACCTGCTCCAAAAGCAGCTTCCCGACGGCGGCTGGTCGATGTATCCCGGCGGCCGCGTCGAGATCAGCGGCAGCGTCAAGGCCTATTTCGCCCTGAAGTTGGTCGGCCACGACCCGAGCGCCGAGTACATGCAGCGGGCGCGGCGGGCGATCCTCGCCCACGGCGGGGCGGACGCGGTGAACAGCTTCACCCGCTTCTATCTCGCCCTGTTGGGGCAGATTTCCTACAACCAGTGTCCCGCCGTCCCGCCCGAGATGGTCTTGGCCCCCAAGTGGTTCCCGGTGAACCTCTACGCCGTCAGCGCCTGGTCGCGGACGATCATCGTGCCCCTGTCGATCGTCTCCGCGTTGCAGCCGGTGCGGCGGATCGAGGCGGGCCGCGGCATCCGCGAGTTGTTCCTGCGCGGGCCGGCCAACTGGCCGCCGCTTCGCTGTCCGGGATTGACCGGAGGGACGGGGCCGCTGAGCTGGGACCGCTTCTTCCGCGTGATCGAGGGGGCGTTGAAGTGGGCGCAGCGGCTGCGGCTCGTGCCCTTCCGCCGCCGCGCGATCGCCGCCGCCGAAGCCTGGATGCTCGAGCGATTCCAGCAAAGCGACGGACTCGGCGCCATCTATCCGCCCATCGTCTTCAGCATCGTCGCCCTGCGGGCGTTGGGCTACAGCGACGAGAGCGCGCCGATGCAATACTGCATGAAGCAGCTTCACGACCTGGTGATCGACGACGAGAAGACGGGGACGGCGCGGCTGCAACCGTGCAAGTCGCCCGTTTGGGACACGGCCATTGTCCTGCGGGCGTTGCGGCAAAGCGGCGTCGGAGCGGACAAGCCGGCCATCCGCCGCGCCGTTCGCTGGCTCTTGGACAAGCAGACCTCGCGGCCGGGCGATTGGTCGCAGACCGTCGCTGCCGAGCCGGGCGGATGGGCCTTCGAGCACGCCAACGAATTTTATCCCGACAGCGACGACACGGCGATGACATTGATCGCCTTGCGAATGCAGTTCGCCGACCAGGCCGAGCCGTCGGCGGCCCTCCCGCCGGAACTGGACGTGCTGTCCGCTTCGACCGATTGGGAAGGGTCGGAGACGGAAAGCCCGCAGGGCGAAGCGGCGGCGATGGCCGACGCGATGAAAGCGATCGACCGCGGCGTGCGCTGGCTGTTGGCGATGCAGAACAAGGACGGCGGCTGGGGGGCGTTCGACCGCAACAACGACCGCCGCTTCCTTTGCCACGTTCCCTTCGCCGATCACAATGCGATGACGGACCCAAGTTCGGCGGACCTGACCGGCCGCGTGTTGGAGGCTTTGGGCGCGTTGGGACGGCGCCGGGGCGATGCGGCGGTGGATCGGGGCGTCGCCTACATCCGCGCCGCCCAGCAGGCCGACGGCAGTTGGTTCGGACGCTGGGGCGTCAACTACATTTACGGCACGTGGCAATCGCTGGTCGGGCTGACGGAGGCGGGCTGCCGCGCCGACGATCCGGCGGTCGTCGCCGGCGCCGCCTGGCTCCTGGCGCATCAACAGGCCGACGGCAGTTGGGGCGAATCGCCGGACAGCTACGACCGGCCGGAACTCCGCGGCCAAGGCCCGTCCACGGCGTCGCAAACGGCCTGGGCGATCCTCGGCCTGGTGGCCGCCGGGCTCGAAGACCACCCCGCCACGGTCCGCGGCGTCCGTTGGCTCCTGCGGACGCAATGCCCGGACGGCAGTTGGAAAGAAACCCAATTCACCGGCACGGGGTTTCCGCGGGTCTTCTACCTGCGGTATCACTATTATGCGATCTACTTCCCGCTGACCGCCTTGGCCCGCTGGGCCGTGCGCATGGAGCCGCGATGGCCACAAGCGGACGCAAGCGGAGGCGAGAAACAATGCCGTTGAAATAGCGGCAACTATTTGCCGGCAGGGACTTCGGTATTCGGTCTTGGGTCTTAGGACTTGGGTCTTGGCCAACGCAACGGCAACTCACGACAAAGTCCCAAGACCCAAGACCCGCCCAGTCGCATGCTGAAGCTCTTGCAAATTCGCAGCTTACGGCTGCTTCAACGACATCGAGATTAGACCGTGCGATTTCCGCTCTCGCTGACGACTTCCCTGACCGGATACCTGCTGAAGCAGAGACTCGCCGGCCACCAGCGGTTTCCCCTGGTGCTGATGCTCGAACCGCTGCACGCCTGCAACCTGTCCTGCGCGGGCTGCGGGCGGATCCGCGAGTACGCCGATTCGGTGCATCGCCGCATGTCCGTTGACGAGTGCCTTGCGTCGGTCGAGGAGTGCGGCGCCCCGGTGGTCAGCATTTGCGGCGGCGAACCGCTGATTTATCCGGAAATCGAGCGGCTGGTCGAAGAAATCCTCGCCCGCGGCAAGCACATCTATCTCTGCACGAATGGCTTGACTCTAGAAGAGCGGCTGCCCGCGTTTCGCCCGCGCGGCCGATTGTTCATCAACGTCCACCTCGACGGCATGGAGGCCGCGCACGATCGCCTCGTGCAGCGTGCGGGGACGTTCGCCGCCGCGGTCCGCGGCATTCGCGCCGCCAAGGCCGCCGGATTCGCCGTCTGCACAAACACGACCATCTACAAGCAGACCGACTTGCACGAGATCGCCGTGCTCTTCGCCTACTTGACCGAGTTGGGCGTGGAGGGCTTCATGATCGCGCCGGCCTACGGCTACGAAGCGGTCCAGGAGGAAGACGCGGCCGGGGCGGAGCAGTTGTTCATGACGCGGTCCGAGGTCCACGAGAAGTTCCTCGCGGCGCGGCGGCTGTTGGGCAAGTTCCGCCTCTTCGCCTCGCCGATTTACATGGAGTTTCTTTGCGGCCTGCGAGAGCTTCCTTGCGCGGCCTGGGCCAATCCGACGCGAAACATCCGCGGCTGGCGATCGCCCTGCTATTTGATCGCCGATTCCCATTGTCCGACGTATCGCGAGTTGATTGACGGGACCGATTGGTCGGCGCTGGGGCCGGGAAAAGATCCACGCTGCGAGCATTGCCTGATGCACTGCGGCTTCGAGCCGGCCGCCGTGCTCGCCGCCAACCGCGGCTTCCGCGACGCACTGAAAATGGCCGCCTGGCAGATGAGGTAGCTGAGAGTGGAGAGTTGAGAGCCGCACGCGGTCTGCTCCCAGCCCTCTACTCTCGATCGTCCCCCTCAACTCTCCACTCTCAACTCTAAACCCTCATGTCGTTCAGCCTATCCACCTGTCGCTACGGCGTCGTCTTCGCCCTGAGCATCGAGTCGGGCTGTCTGGAAGACCTGTTGCAAGGCGCGATCGCGACCCGCGGGCAGGGATTTTGCGTTCGCTGCGGCAACCTTGACGGCCGCCCGACGGCGATCGTTCAATCCGGTCCTGGGCGGGAGCGGGCTGCGCCGCGACGCACGCCTTGATCGACGGCCATCGCCCCGGCGTGGTCATTTCGGCAGGATTCGCCGGGGCCCTCGATGCGACGCTTCGCCGCGGCGACATCGTCGCCGCCGATTGCCTCGTGGACGAAAGCGGGCGGGAACTCACTGTCGCGCGCACGCTGCTGTCCGCCGCGGAAGCGCGCGGCGCCCGCGTTGGACGGCTGCTGACGGTCGATCGCGTGATCCGCTCGAGCGCGGAAAAGCTCGCCTTGGGCCGCAAGCACGCCGCCTTGGCCGCCGATATGGAGACCCTGGCCGTGGCCGAGGTCTGCCGCGATCGCCAGCAGCCATTTCTCGCCCTGCGGGTGATCAACGACGCGGCGGAAGACGTCCTGCCCGAGCATGTCGAGCGGCTCTTGGCACAAGACAGCGGCGCGCGTCGGCTTGGGGCCGCCGTCGGGTTGATCTTGAAGCGTCCGGCAACGTTCATCGATCTCTTACGGCTTCAGCAGCGGGCGATCGAGGCTTCCGACCGCTTGGCGAAGTTCTTGGCTGGGCTCATGCGGGAAGAATCGCGGCCTTGATTGCCGGTCAACGCGCCTATTTGCCCAACTCCCGCACGCGCTCTCGCGCCAGCGGCGCCGCCGCGCTGTGGGGAAACTTCTCGATCAATTCCGCGTACTGCCGCAGGGCTTGGGCGGGGCGCTTCATAATCTCGCAACAGCGCACGGCTTCATAGCAGGCGTCGGGCTGCCGCGGCGAATGCACATCGCCGTAGACAACCGCGACAAAACCCGCCAGCGCCGCGTCGAACTGCTTCTGCTTTACGAGGCACTCCGCCTCCATGAAGGCGGCGTCCGCGGCCAGCAGCCCGGCGGGCCATGCCTGCCGCTGACTGCGAAACGACTGCAAGGCGGCGTCCAGATCGTCCATGCGGAAGCAGGCCCAAGCAAGCTTGCAGGCCGCCTGCTCGCCCCATTCCGACTTGCCGGCCTTTTCCAGCGCCGCCCGATACGCGACGGCCGCGGCGCGGAAGTCGCCGGCGTTGTAGGCCGCTTCGCCCACGTGGCAATTCGCCTCCGCGCTCCATGGGCTGTCGGCGTGGGCGCCGGCCAATTCGGCAAAGGCCGCGGCCGCCTCTTTCCGCTTGCCCGATTTCTCCAACGCCCAGCCCAACTCGTAAAGCGCCGGATCGGCCAACGTTCCGCGGGGATTGTCCCGGATCAGCGTGCGGAGCGTCTCCGCCGCCGCGGCGAACTTCGCGCGGCCGATCTGGCTCAACGCCAGGGCATAGCGGGCATTGTCCCGATCGAGCAGCAACCGCGGTCTGACGGCTCCGGAATCTGCCGCGGCCAGGCCCTTGTCAATCGTCGCCGCGGCCTCGGCCGGACGACTTTCCTGCAAGAGGACGTCGGCGAGCCAATGGGCGGCCTCGGGGGCCGCTTCATCGCCGGCGGCCAGCGATTTTTCCAACAGCCCTTGGGCTTCGACGAAATTGCCGGCCAATCGATAGCACTTTCCGCCGGCCAGGTCGGCCGCTTCGGCAAAAGGCGATTGCGGGAACTTTTTCGCCAGCGCCGCGTAGACGCCTCCCGCTTCGGCATATTTCTTCGCTTGCACCAGGGCCGCCGCCTGACGCCCCAAGGCGCGGTCGGCCAGGGCGAAACCGGGCCGACCGGCCGCCTGGGCGAACCACGCGGCGGCCTCGCCGTATCGGCCGGCGGCGATCAGCGTTTCGCCGCGTCGCAGGGTCGCCTCCGCGGCCAGCGCATGCGCGGGAAAACGCGCCAGAATTGGTCGTACGCCTCGGCCGCACGGCCCGGCTGCTGCAGTTCCTCGCAGGTCGCCCCGAGGGCGTACCAGGCGTCCGCCGCCAGCGTGTCGTCGGGATGTTCCTTCGCCAGTCGGGCATACACGTCTGCGGCTTCCCGCTTCTTGTCGCGATGGACAAGGCAATCGGCCCAGTTCAACATCGCCATCGCGACGTAGGGGCTGCGGGGATGATCTTTTCCGAATGCCTCGAACGTCGCCGCCGCGGCAGCGTACATTTCCCGCTTGCCCGCGGCGGCCAATCGCATTTGCGTCACGCCCAAGTGCAGGCAGGCCGATTCCATAAGGTCCGACTTGGGATAGTTGCGAATCAGCGTTTCAAAACAGTCCGCGGCGGGCTCCAACTGATCGGTGCGCAGCAGACAAACGCCCAGCCCGTGGTATGCCTGTTCGCGGCGGGGATCGGTCGGATGTTTTCGCAGGAGGTCGGCCCACTCGGCGGCGGCCAGTTTGTACTCCCCCGTGTCTAGCAGCTTGACTGCGGCGTTGTACTCCGCCGCCGGCGGCAGGTCGGACCGTTGCGCCGAGGCCGAGGACGCAAAGAGGAGGATGGCGAGGATCGTTGCAAGACGAAAAAGCATGTTCATAAGAAATTATAGCTCATCCCCCAAGCGATGGGAACGTTTCGTGATTGCCGCGCCGCGCGTGAGCCCGTATGATGCAACGCAGCGACTACAGTACCTCGGAATCGAGGGGCCTCATTCCGGATAAACTTGGCAATATGGGCGCCACTGCTGACTTGTCCAGCAGTGTCGAACCACCACAAAACGCAGCACTGCTGGACAAGCCAGTAGTGCCACCCAGGCTGTCGGGACTGCCAGAAATAATCAGGCGTCTCAATTACGGCGCGCCGGGCGAGGGAGGAAAAAGTTGTGAGGAACATCTTTGTCACCGGCGGGGCGGGCTTTATCGGCAGCCACCTGACCGAGGCCCTTTTGGCCCGCGGCGATCACGTGTCGGTCGTGGACGACGAATCGACCGGCTCGGTCGCCAACCTGGCCACTGTGATCGACCATCCTCGACTCCGCTACGTCAAAGGGAGCGTGGCCGACCGCCCGTTGGTCCGGGAACTGGCGGCCGAGGCCGACGAGGTTTTTCATCTCGCGGCGGCAGTGGGAGTGCAATTGATCGCGCAAAGCCCGATCCGAACCATCGAAACGAACATCTACCCCACGGAACTGTTGCTGGAGGAACTTGGGGCCTTGCACGCCCGCGGACGCTCCGCGAAGCTTTTTTGGCCAGCACCAGCGAGGTGTACGGGAAGAACCCCAAGGCCCGCTGGAACGAGGACGACGACCTGGTCTTCGGCGCCACCACCCGGCCGCGCTGGTCCTACGGGACCTCGAAGGCGATCGACGAGTTTTTGGCCTTGGCCTATTGGCGAGAGCGGGGGTTGCCGGTGGTCATTGGGCGGCTGTTCAATGTGGCCGGGCCGCGACAGGTGGGGGCCTATGGGATGGTGCTGCCGCGGCTGATCGACGCCGCTTTGGCTGGCCGCCCGTTGGACGTTTACGGCGACGGCCGCCAGCAGCGGTGCTTCGCCCACGTGGCCGACGTTCTGCGGGCGATTCTTGCCTTGATGGACGCCCCCGAGGCCGTAGGCCGGGTATTCAATATCGGCAGCGACCGGGCGATTTCCATCCTCGACTTGGCCCAAATGGTGATCGCGGCGGTCGATCCGGCGTTGAAAATCCGGCTGATTAGCTACCTGGAGGCCTACGGCGAGGATTTCGAGGACTGCCGCTGCCGCGTGCCCGACCTGGGCCGGCTGCGGACGGCCATCGGCTACGAGCCGCGATACTCGCTCGAACAGATCATCGGCGAGATTATCACCTGGAAACGCGGGATTTGACTTAACAGACTGGATTGGTAAAATTCTCTGACAGGGGACGGACGCCGGGCGCGATTTTCAACTTTTCCACCCAGTGACGGACGCGACGACCATGTTGTTGCAAGACATTTTGAAGGTCAAAGGGGATGCGGTCTATTGGATTCGTCCGGACGCGACGGTGTCCGAGGCGGTGCGGGAGTTGGTCGAGCACAACATTGGGGCGTTGTTGGTCTGCGACTCCGATCCGGCGGGCGCGGGACAACTGCGGGGCATTGTTTCCGAGCGCGACCTTTTGCACGCCCACGCCCAGTTGCAAGGCCCGGCGAGCGTCAAGTCCTCGCCGCCGAACAAGTGCCCGTGGATGGCCGCAAAGATTTCCGAGTTGATGACCACGGCGGTGATCACGGTTTCGCCCGGCGACTCGGTCGAGCAGATCATGGACCTGATGACGACGAAGCGGATTCGTCATCTTCCCGTGTTGTCGGAGGGGCGGCTGGTCGGGATCGTTTCGATCGGCGACATCGTCAAGGCCCAGCACGCCCACCTGGCCGCGGAAAACCGGTTTATGAAGGATTATATTCGGGGGTGAGGGGGGCGGAACGTCGCGCCACGCCGCTTTAATCCAGGCCGACGGCGCCGCGGACATAATCGATGTGCAGAACCCGATGTTCGAGCAGCCCCGTGCCCAACAGAGGGAACCTCCCCTCGTTGGCTATCACCTGGAGCGGCACACGATGCCCAAACCAGTCAATGTAGCAGAGGTATGTATCCAGCGTGACTTTGGATCCGTCGGCGAGTATCGCCTCGGTCTCGGCCAACGAGTCGAGCTCGATCTCCCGAATGAGTTGCGTTGAGAAAACCAAGTGGCCGTCAAACGCGGTGTCGATCCAGGCCGTCACGGGCAGGTAGTCGCCCGTGAGTCGATTGCCGACCAGGACCTCCAGCAGCGCGGCCTTTCGCATCCACAGTGCCAATCACGGCGCGAATGCCCCGAGGTGAAATGCCGCGTCGTGCCCAATGCGGATGACAAACGATTTCCGGTCGGGAAATGCTTCTTTGGCCGCAAGCGCCGCGGCGACGAACGTTTCGCCTAAGAAGAACGCCCGCGAAACGGGTTCAATCGCGACAAATTTGTCGCGATGCTCCGCCTCCAAGCGCTCCCTTAAATCCGCATCGTAAACGTCCTTGGCGAATTGCGCAACTGACACGTCACGACCTCCTCGCTCAAATAGAACGATCGCCGCCCGGCCATCATTCTACGTATTCTACGCCCGCGTTCCAATCCCGCGTTGAAAGTTGCGAAACCGAAAGCGGGGGATCACCACACCACCCCATACCGCTCGATCTTCGCCCGGTCCACCTCGACGCCGAATCCGGGACCCTGCGGCACGGCCATCATGCCGCTGTCAATCGCCAGCGGCTCGGCCAAACATGTCGTCCTGCAATTGATGATAGGCCGATTCGTTGCAGCCGGAAAGGATCGGGCGTGGCGGCGGCCAGGTGCAACAGGCGGCGGTGGCCGACGCCGAGCGTGGGCCGCCCGCCCAAAAGCGCGGAAACGCCGGCCGCGGCGGCCACGGCCGCGCAGGCCCGAACGGGAACAAGCCCGCCGACTTGCTCGACGTCGAGTACCACGCAGCGTCGCCGCCCCGCAGCGGACCACGGCCAGCACGTCGGCGGGGCCGAGCGAATCGCCCGACGCACGGCCAGCGGCACCGACGTCTGCCGCCCCAGCGAGGCCAGCGGGTCAAGTTCCACCGTCCGCAAAGGGATCGATGAGACATTGCAGCTTGTCGCCTTCGATTTCGGCGCACAGGTCCCGGGCGGTTTCCATGTCGTACTGGGCCAGGCCGTCGAGGCGGAGTTCCATGCGGTCGCCGACGCTCTGCCGCACGGCCGCCAACATCTTGCCGATCCAACTCCGCCTCGCCCGAGGAGGCTGACCACCTGGCAGTGGAAGCCCTGGGCGGCCATTTCCCGCGCGAGGCGGGCCAGCCGCTCGGGCCGGCGGCCGGTCAGGCGGCACGGCCAGGGGGATGCGCCGGCGATACTCGCCGCCCAGCAGCCGGCACAGCGGCTGGCCCGACCGCCTGGCCCGACCAAGTCCCAGCAGGCCATTTCCACGGCCGCGCGCAGGGGCGGCGAGGCGAGGGCTTCGAGGGTGTGCAGTTCCTCGATGTCGAAGACGCTGCGGCCGGCCAGCACCGGCAGCAGGGCGTCGCGGCGGGCCGGCAATTCGCCCGGACGCCACGCCAACCCAGCCTCCCCCCAGCCCTTCAAGCCCGGAGTCCGTCGTCAGGCGCACCAGCAGCGAGCGGACCGGCTGCGCCAGCCCCGTGCAGCCGATCTCGACGAGATGAAATTCCAGGTCGTTGATCTTCATGTCGGAACCTTCCCCTTCGGGAATTCGCGCAACGGCTCGGGCAGGAGAAACGCGATCTCGCTCCTGGAAGAGCGTGCACGCGACTCGACCACGGCGGCGAAACGCTCCTGCAGCAGGGCGATGCACTCCTGGACGATGTCTTCCGGGGCGCTGGCCCCGGCGGTGATCAGCACCGTCTCGTCGCCGGAGAACCAGGCCAGGTCGATGTCGGCCGGCCCGTCGATCAGGTGCGAGGCCGGCCGCCGCTGTGCCGGGCCATCTCGGCCAGCCGGCGGCTGTTGGAGCTGTTCCGGCTGCCCACCACCAGGACCACGTCGGCCTGCCGCGACAAGCGTGCGGACCGCCTCCTGCCGGTTCTGCGTGGCGTAGCAGATGTCGCCCTTCAGCGGCGCGGCGATCTTGGGAAACCGCTCCCGCAGCCGCTGCGATTGTCCGGGCGGCATCGTCCAGCGAAAGCGTCGTCTGGGTCAGATAGGCCAGCTTTTCCGGGTCGGCGACCTCCAGCCGATCCACGTCCTCGGGGCGTTTGCACCAGCACGCATCGCCCCGGGGGCCTCGCCCATCACCCCCACCACCTCGTCGTGCCCGGCATGACCGATCAGATGATCGTGTAGCCCGCCGCGGCGAAACGGATCGCCTCGCGGTGGACCTTGGTCACCAGGGGCAGGTGGCGTCGATGGTGTGCAGCCCCCGCCGGGCGGCCTCGCGGCGGACCTCCGGCGAGACGCCGTGGGCCGAATAGAGCAGGTGCGCCCCCGGCGGGACCTCGGACAGGTCGTCGACGAAAACGGCCCCCAGGCGGCGAAACCGCTCCACGACCCAGCGGTTATGGACGATTTCGTGGTAGACGTAGATCGGCGTGCCGTAGACGCCGCAGAGCCGCTTCCAGGCTCTCGATCGCCATATTCACGCCCGCACAGAATCCCCGCGGACCGGCCAGAATGATGTGCATGGTTCCCTCATCGGTCGGAAAGATATCATAATGGGAGCGATGGAGCGACGGAAGGGATTGGAAGGCGTCGCCGGTTCCCAATCCCGCGAAACCGCAAGCGACGGGCTGCCCGCCGCGGCAACGCAGCGCGGCAAACGGGAAGGCATCGCCTTTTTCAATCCCCAATCCCTAATCCCCAATCCCTCCCCATGTTTCCCGGCGACCTGGAACGCTACGGCCCGCAAGCCCAATCGATGGCGACGCCGCCGACGCCGCGTCAAAGCCGGCGGTATTGCCGGCGGCTGGCGCGGCGGCACTACGAGAATTTTACCGTCGCCAGCCGACTGCTGCCCCGCCGGCTGCGGCAGCACTTTCTACAACATCTACGCCTATTGCCGCTGGGCCGACGATCTGGCCGACGAGAGCGGCGATCCGCAGCGGAGCCTGGCCCTGCTGGATTGGTGGGAACAGCAGTTGCACGCCTGCTACCGCGGCCAGGCCATCCACCCGGTCTTCATCGCCTTGGCACGGCACCATCCGCAAGTTCGCCATTCCCGCCGGACCCCTTCGTCGATCTGCTGGTGGCCTTTCGCCAGGACCAGCGGGTGCGGCGTTACGAGGACTTCGGCCAACTGTTGAACTACTGCCGCTATTCGGCCAATCCGGTCGGCCGGCTGGTCCTCTACTTGGGACGCTGCCACACGCCGGAGCGGCTGCGGCTGGCCGACTTGATCTGCACCGGGCTGCAATTGGCCAACTTCTGCCAGGACGTTGCCGCCGATTGGGACCGAGGGCGGATTTACCTGCCCTTGGCCGATTGCCGCCGCTTCGGCTACGACGAGGGGATGTTCGCCCAGCGGTTGTGCAACGACCCCTTCCGCCGGCTGATGGCGGCCGAGGTGGACCAGGCCGAAGGCTGCCTGCCGCCGCGGCCTGCCGCTGGTCGCCGCTGATGCCGCCGGAGCTGCAGCTCGACGTGGCCCTGTTCGTCCACGGCGGCCTGGCGATCCTCGAGGCGATTCGCCGCCAGGACTACGACGTTTGGACCGCGCGGCCCAAGGTCTCCAAGTGGGAGAAGCTCGGCCTGGTGGCACGTTGCTGGTGGCGGCTGCAACGCGGGCACGCTCTTGGAGAGGCCGAGGAGGACAAGCGTGATTCGCCCGGCGCCGAACTCGAGGCCAGCTATGCCGCCTGCCGTCGCTTGGTGCCGCCGGGCGAGCTCGAATTTTCCCGCCGGCTTCCTCCTCCTGCCGGCCGGCCCAGCGCCGCGCCATGGACGCCCTGTATGCCTTCATGCGCCACACGCGACGATCTGGTCGACGCGGCGTCGGCGACGCCGCGGCGACGCCCTGGCCGCGTGGCGATCGGACCTGGAAGCCTGCCCTGCGGCGGCGATGTCGCCATGCCGGCGTTACGACATCGCTTCGACGGCGCCCTGCTCTGCCGGCGTGGCCGACGCCGTCGCTCGCTTCCAGATTCCACCGAGCACCTCCGCGCCGTGCTCGACGGCGTGGAAATGGACCTCGTCCCGCCGCGCTACGAGACGTTCGCCGACCTGGTCGGCTATTGCGAGCGCGTGGCGTCGGCCGTCGGCCTGGCGTGCATTCACGTCTGGGGATTCCGCGGCCCGGAGGCGCTTGGCTTCCGGCCCGCGCCGCGGGCATCGCCCTGCAACTGACCAATATCCTTCGCGACCTGAAGGAAGACGCCGCGGCGGGCCGCGTCTATCTCCCCCTGGACGACCTGCGCGCAGTGCGGCTATTCGCGCTCGAGCAATTGCAGCGGGGTCAGACCGGCGAGGCGTTCCGCCGCCTGATGGAACTGGAGATCGGCCGCGCCGCGAGCATTCTATCGCGACAGGCGCACGGCTGTTGGATTGGCTGTATCCGCCCGGGCAGCGGCTCTTCGGCATGATGATGGCCACGTATCGCGCGTTGCTGGAGAAGATTGCCCGCCGGCCGGAAGACGTTTTTCGGCGGCGCGATCCGCCTCGGCCGGACAAGGAAGCTGCGAATCGCCGCCCGCTGGGCGCTTGCTGCCGCCGCGGAGGTTCCGCACTGGTCCTCGTGAACGACACTGCCTTCTCCCCGACTTCCAACCGTCCCATGCCTCGCGTCGCCGTGGTCGGCGGCGGCCTGGCGGGACTCGCCGCCGCCGCGGCCGCGTCGGAGCACGGCTGCCGCGTCGAATTGTTCGAGCAGGCCGCCTGCCTTGGCGGACGCGCCGGCAGCTTCCACGATCCGGCCGCCGGCCAGCTCGTCGACTCCTGCCAACACCTGGCCCTGGGCTGCTGCACCAACCTGCTCGACCTCTGCCGCCGCATGGGCATGGCCGATGCCTTCCGCCGCTGCACGACGCTCCATTTTTTCGCCCCCGACGGCGGCCGCAGCGACTTCGCCGCCGTCGGCTGGCTTCCGGCCCCGCTGCACCTGCTGCCCGCCCTGCTGCGGCAGAAGCACCTCGGCCTCGGCGAGCGCCTCGGAATTCTCCGGGCGATGCGGCGTTTGGCCGCTCTGCTGCCGGCGGGGAATCGGGCCGACGAGACCGATCGGCGCATGGCTCCGCCGCCGAGGGACAATCGCCGCGGGCCATCGCGCGTTTCTGGGCGGCCGTCATCCTCAGCGCCCTGGCGGAGACGCCACGGACCGCGCCTCCCTGGCCGCCGCCCGACAGGTCTTCGTCGATCGGATTTCTGGCCGCCCGCGACGCCTACACGCTCCGGCTTGCCGCAACTGACGTTGCGAGAATGGATCGACGCGCCGCATGGGGGCGTGGTCTGGCCGATCGCGGCGCGGCGATCCATCGCGGCACGCCGGTAAACCGAATCGAGGGCGACGGCCGCAGGCAACCGCCGGCGTGTCCTTGCCGACGGCACGCGGCAAGAATTCGATTTTTTCATCTCGCTGTTCCCTGGACGCAGCGTCCGCCGGCTGCTGAGCGACCCCTGCGTGCCGCTTTGCCTGCCCTGTCGGCGCGTGGAGAACATCCCGCCCGGCGGCGATCACCGCCGTGCACCTGTGGTTCGATCGGCCGCTCGGCGACGCTGCCCCATGCCGTGTTGGTGGATCGCTTGAGCCAATGGATTTTTGTCGACGGGCCGGTCGGCCCGGCTGCATCACTGCCAGGTCGTCATCGGCGCCTCGCACGCCTTGGCCGACCGCGACCGCGGAGAAGACCTCGCTCCGCGGTCCGCCGCGGACCTGGAGGCCGTTTGGCCGCAGGCCCGCGCGGCGACGTGCTGCATCGATCGCGTGGCGACGCAGCCGGCGGCCGTCTTCGCGGCTGCGCCGGGGTCGAGCGGCTCCGCCCGCGGCAGCAGACGCCGCTGGCAAATCTCTTTCTTGGCGGGCGATTGGACGGCGACCGGCTGGCCGGCCACGATGGAAGGCGCCGTCCGCAGCGGCCGCCTGGCGGCGGAGGCGATGCTGGCGGTCGCTGGGCCGCCCGGAGCGGCTCCTGTCGCCCGACTTGCCCCGCGGTCGGCTGGCGCGCTGGTGGTGCGGGAAGGAGTAACGCCGCCATGCGGAACCGCCAGCGTGCCACCAGACGGCCCGGCCACGCAACGCTCTAATCCCTAATCCCCAGTCCCTAATCCCTCGTCTCTCACCCATACCCGCCCATGCCGAAGAAGAGCTGCTTCTTCAGCAGCCGGTAGAGCCAATAGTCCTCGGGCATCTCTTCGCCGGGCAGGTGATGGCTCGTCCGCGGCGCGGCGGCGGCCAACTCGCCGGCCAGATCGCGGCCGCTGTAGTCGGCGGCCGACTGGCGGCGAAGGTACTCGGCCAACGCCTGCGGATGCTCCAGGATCACGCAGCCCCGCGTCCGCTCCTTGACGAACTCCTGAAATCCGCGCAAGAATCGGCTGCTCGTTGATCGTGCGAAACAGGTCGTGATCGTGGTCGCGGATCGTCTCGCAGGCCGCCGAGAGCGGCGGGCAAGGCTCGACGCTGCCCCTGCGGGCCGATGTGAAAGCCCAGCCCCAAGGCCGCCGGGCAAACCGCCTCGCCCGCGGCGTTCCAATACGTGTCGATCAGCAGATCGGATGCCTCCGCCGCAGCGCCAGCAGTCGCCGCCGCAGCCGCGATCATCTGCTCCGCGCCCGAGGCAATACTGCGGCGACGGATCGGGGCCGACCGGGCGATAGACGTAATACCACAAGTACATCGCCCCGCGGCCGATCAGTCCGGCGGACATAGGCGTCGCTGAGTGACTTCCTCGATGTTCGCGGCTGGTCACCGTCGTGGCGACGCCGAAGAGGATTTTCTCCCGCCTCAATTGCGCCAGCCCGTCGAGGACCGCTTGAAAAACGCCGTCGCCGCGGCGGTCGTCGTTGTTCTCTTGTTCGCCGTCGAGGCTCACCAGCGGCGTGACGTTGCCGAGGTCGCGAATTTGTCGCACGTCGCCGCGTCGAAGAACATCCCGTTGGTGATGATCTGAAAATAACAATCCCGATGGCGGCCAATGAGGTCCCAAAGTTTCGGGTAAAGCAGCGGCTCGCCGCCCAGCAGGGTGTAGAAATAGGCCTTTTGCCGCTTGCCGGCGGCGATCAGGCGATTCGACGTCGTCTTCGGCCAATTGCCGATGCGGGCTGCCGCCGGAGCGGACCCAGCAGCCGCGGCAGCGGAGGTTGCAGGCGTCGGTCAAGGCGAGGAACAGAAAGGGCGGAAACAACTCGCCGCGCCCCATCCGCCGCCGGTATGCCGCGCACGGCCCCCTCCCCTTCTACGCCCACAGATAGACCCGCCTTCATCGCCAACCGCGGGGAGATTTCCGTGGCCAACCGGTACGCAAGTTGCAACAGCATCGACTGTCAATCCCCGAATGGTTTCCGGGGGACTGTCCAATGTTTATCGCGTGCAAATTAATAGGCCGCCCTGCGTCGGCGGCGACTCCCCGCTATAATTCGATCGTCCCTTACGCCGCCTTGATTATACCACTTTGCCCTGGTATAGGTAACGCTCGATGATCGATCCGCACCGATTGCTCGCCGCCTATCAGACGGTCCGCCGCGATCTGCTCGGCCGAGCGGGAGGCCGCCGGGCCATTGGGTCGGGCGGCTGTCCAGTTCGGCGCTGGCCACGGCCACGGCCGCCAGCGCGCTGGCCGTGGTGGGCCGCCATGTGGCCGACCAGAGCCGCCGCGACGCGCTATGCGCCAATTGGCCGGCCGGGCCGGCGAGTGGCTGGCTGGCTGCCAGAACGACGACGGCGGCTGGGGCGACACCGACCGCAGCTTCTCCAATCTCGCCGCCACGCTGCTGGTCGCTGCCGCCTTGCACCTTGCCGGCATCGCCGACGCACTGCCAGGCCGCAACTCGAGCGGGCCGCCGCAGTACATCGAATCCCAAGGCGGGCTGGACGGCCTGCGGCAGCGTTACGGCAACGACCAGACATTCGCCGCGCCCATCCTGACCAACTGCGCCGCTGGCCGGCCTCGTCCGCCTGGCGCGACGTGCCCGCGCTGCCCTTCGAGTTGGCCTGCCTGCCCGTTTCGCGCATGCTGCGCTTCCTGCGGCTGCCGGTGGTCAGCTATGCCTTGCCGGCGCTGGTGGCCATCGGCCAGGCGCGGTTCTTCCACCGCGAGCCGTGGAACCCCTTGGCCCGGCTCTTGCGGCGGCTCTGCGTCGGCGCGAGCTCTGCGGACGCTCGTGCGAATGCAGCCGCCCAGCGGCGGTTTCTCGGAGGCCGTGCCGCTGACGAGTTTCGTCGTCATGGGCCTCGCCTCGACCGGCAGGGTCGATCACCCCGTCGTTCGCCGCGGCGTCGCCTTTTTGCTTTCCAGCGTGCGCGAGGACGGCTCGTGGCCGATCGACGTCGACCTGGCCGATTGGAACACGTCGCTGGCGATTACGGCCCTGGCCGCCGCAGCCAGCGACCTCGGCGCGTTGGACTGCGTCGGCTGGCTGTTGCGGTCGCAGTGGGCCAGAGGTCCATCCCTTCACCCAGGCCGCGCCGGGCGGATGGGGCTGGAGCGACGCCGCCGGCGCCGTCCCCGACGCCGACGACACCGCCGCCGCGTTGTTGGCCCTCTGGGCGATTGTCGGCTCGGCCGCGGAGTCGCAACCCGAGCCGATCGAAGCGGCCGCCGCGCGCGGCGTCGCCTGGCTGGTGGATCTGCAAAACGACGACGGCGGCTGGCCCACCTTCTGCCGCGGCTGGGGAGCCATGCCCTTCGACCGCAGCGGCTGCGACCTGACCGCCCACGCCCTCCGCGCCTTGCACGCCTGGAAGCATCGCGGACCGCCGGCCGCGCGGACGCGGCCGATCCATCGTGGGCTGGCCTATTTGGCCGGGCCAGCAGCGGTCCGACGGCAGTTGGATCCCGCTCTGGTTCGGCAATCAGTTTTTTCCCGAGCGACGAAAATCCCGATCTACGGGACCGCCCGAGTGCTGCTGGCCTATCGCGACCTGGGCCTGATGGAAACGCCTCCCGCCCGCCGCGGCGTGGAATGGCTGGCCGACGCACACCGACCCGGGAGGGGGCTGGGGCGGGGGGCCCGGCGGGGAAACTAGCGGCGGCGTGCCGGGCGGGCCCAGCGTCGAGGAGACCTCGTTGGCCGTCGAGGCACTTTTGGCAGCCCCGGATCGCTCCGCGTCACACACCGCCTTGGAGGAGGGACTCCGTTGGCTCGCCGCGGCGATTGCCCAAGGGCGGCAGCGAGAATCCGCCCCCATTGGCCTCTACTTCGCCAAACTGTGGTATTATGAGAAGTTGTATCCGTTGGTGTTCAGCGTCTCGGCGCTGGGCCAGGCCGTCCGCCGCTTGCCTCCCGCCCCCCAGGCCGCCGCCGAGAACAACTTGCGTTGAGATCACACGCCTTGAGCACCGCTGCACAGTCGCGATGGACGCCTCCGACCGACGAGCCGATGCCGGCGCTGACCGGCGGCGGTCGGGACACGAGTCGGCTGAAGGAGACGCCGCAGCCGCGCGCGACACGCGACCGCATCGCCGAGCGGGTGGAACTGGCCGTCGCATCGTTGGACAGGTCCCGTCCGCCGGGCCGCAGCGAATTGGAGGCCGCGGCGCGGCGTGCGTTGGCCGACTTGGCCCTGCCCGAGGCGTATTTGGGCTGGACGATGGTCCTGGCCGCATCCGCCTTTTGGCGGGAACAGGCGGCGGCGGTTCCATTCAACCGCCGCTTGGTGCTCTTGCCCCGCTGCCTCCGCGACGCGGCAACCTGTCCTGCCCCGTGCGACGCCGACGGCCTCCACTGCGGCGATTGCGGGGCGTGCGCTCTGAGCCGTCTTCAGCGCAGGCCGAGGGGCTTGGCTGCCGCGTGCTCATCGCCGAAGGCTCGCCGGCGGTCCTGCGGATGATCCTCGCCGGACACGCCGACGCCGTCTTCGGCGTCGCCTGCCTCGACGCCCTGGAAAACACCCTGGACAAGATCCTCCTGGCCGGCGTGCCATCGATGGCCGTGCCCCTGCTGGACAACGGTTGCCGCGACACGGCGGTGGACGAGGATTGGGTCGTGCGCATGATCGAGACGCCGCATCGCCCCGCGCAGCAGTCCTCGCGGACGTATCTGCACCTGATGCGGACCGCCGCGGGGATGTTCGAGCCGGCGGAATTGGGGCGATTGCTCTTGCCGGTTTGCGGCAGCCGCTCCCCATCCGCTCTCGACAACCTCAACCCCTTGCTCGCCGCCCGTGCGATCGCCTGCGGGTTTCTCGCCGCCGGCGGCAAGCGGTCTCGCCCGTTTATTACGTTGGCCGTTTACGACGCCCTGAGCGGCGGCGGCGGCGCGCGATCCGACGGGGCGGAGGCCGCGGCCCGCTTGCCCGACGCCGTGAAGCGGATCGCCCTGGCCATCGAGGTCTTTCATAAGGCTTCCCTGGTGCACGACGACGTCGAGGACGACGACCCGGTGCGCTACGGCCTGCCCGCGGTGCATCGCAAGCACGGCGTCGCCGCGGCGATCAACGCCGGCGATTATCTGATTGGCCTGGGCTATCGGCTGGCGGCGGGCGGGCGGGAGTCGCTTGGGGCGGAGACGGCCGGCGATGTGCTGGCGGAGTTCGCCGACGCGCATACGCGGCTTTGCGAAGGCCAGGGGGCCGAACTGCGCGTGGCGCGACTCGCCCGAACCAGGAGATTGCGCCGCTGGACGCCTTGAAGATCGCCGCGCTGAAAACGTCGCCGGCGTTCGCGGCGGCCATCCTTTCGGGCGTCCGCCTGGTCGGACCCATCGGCGAGTTCCGCGAGCCGATCTGCCGCTTCGCCCGGCACCTCGGCGTCGCCTACCAGATCCTCAACGACCTCGACGATTGGCGGCCGGCGGGGCCAAACCAGGCGGCCCGGCGGCACGGACCTGCTCGCCGGACGGCCCACAGTGCTTTGGGCCTTGGCGTTGGCGGGCCTCCCGCCGCCGGCACGCCGCGAACTGTTGTCGCTGCCCGGCGCGGCCGCGGCGGACCAGCGCCTGCTGAATCGCGCGCGGGAGTTGTTTGTCCAGGCGGGGGCGTTTTCGCGGGCGTCCTCCCTGGTTGCCAAGCATCGCGACCGCGCTCGGCTGGCCGCCCAAGACATCCCCTGCGAGCCGTTGCGGCATTTGATGTACTTCTTGGCCGACGCGATCGCCGGCGTCAGGGATTCGGGTTTGGGGCGGTAGGGTTGGGGACGGCCGCAAAACCGCAAGCGTTGGGCCAACGCCCGCGGCAAGGCTGTTTTCCGCGAAGGCATATTCTATGTCCTACTATGCCAAGCTGATGCTGCGACTGGCCGAGGGGGCGGCGAACCTGCCCGAGGATCTGCGGCTGCGCCACGGCCAGTGGCTGGCGGCCGCTCAGTGCGACGACGGCGGCTTCGCCGGCCGCCGCGGCGCGAGCGATCCCTACTTCACCGGCTTCGCGCTGCGGGGCCTCGCCCTGGTCGGTCGCTTGAGCGGCGAGACCGCCCGCCGCGCCGGCGAGTTCATCATGGGCTGTCGCGATCGGCCGCTTTCCGGGCCGGATTGCACTTCTCTGCTCGGCGGGATGATCCTCCTCAACGTGGCCGGCGGCGATCGGCAACGCATCGTGCGCGACGTGTTTGCGCCGCTGCGGCGGCCCGACGGCGGCTATGCAAAGACCACTCGCGGGCAAAGCAGTACGTACCAGACCTTCCTCGCCGCGATGTGCCGGGAAATGGCCGGCCTGCCACGGGAAGACGCCGCGGCGGCCGCGGCCCTCGTGCCGCCGCCGCCATCGACCGGACGGCGGTTTCGTCGAGTTCGACGCGATGGGCGCAAGCGGCGTCAATCCGACGGCTGCCGCCCTGGCGATTCTCCGCGTTGACGACGCCCTGGACGAGCCAACCCGGGCCGAGGCGATCCGCTTCCTCGCCGCGATGCAGGCCGGCGACGGCGGATTCCGCGCACACGGCCGGATTCCCGCGGGCGACCTGCTCAGCGCCTTCAGCAGCCTGGCCGCCCTGGCCGATCTGGACGCACTCCGTGCGATCGACCTGGACGCCGCCCGCCGCTTCGCCCTTTCGCTGGCGTGTCCCGGCGGCGGATTCCGCGCGGGGGCCTGGGATGGCCAACCCGACGTCGAGTATACTTTCTACGGCCTGGGGACAATCGCATTGCGATGACGCAACTCGTAGTCGAAGACTTGTGCAAGGAGTTTCCCACCCGCGGGCGGCCGCTGGTCGTGCTCCGCCATTTCTCCTTGACCATGACCGGCGGCGAGAACCTGGCGATCGTCGGGCCGAGCGGGTCGGGCAAGAGCACGCTTTTGAGCATCCTCGGCACGCTCCTGCCGCCCAGCAGCGGACGGATCGCCTTGGACGGCCAAGACCCCTTCTCGCTGCCCGAGCCGCAATTGGCGGCGTTTCGCAACCGGAGGATCGGCTTCGTCTTCCAAGAGCATTACCTCTTGCCGCAATGCTCCGTGCTGGAAAACGTGTTGACCCCGACCATCGCCGCGGGAGCGACTCGGGCCGAGGACGTCGCGCGGCGCGGATGCTGCTGGATCGCGTCGGACTGGGCGACCGCCTCGAGCATCGGCCCGCGGAACTCTCCGGCGGCGAGCGGCAGCGGGCGGCGGTCGCCCGGGCGCTGGTGCGTCGCCCCGATCTCCTCCTCGCCGACGAGCCGACGGGAAACCTCGACCGCGCCGCCGCCGATCAGGTCGGCCGCTTGCTCCTGGAATTGCAGCGCGACGAGGCGATGATCCTGATCGTCGTCACCCACAGCCAACGGCTGGCGGCGATGATGGGCAGACAAGTGGAATTGGGCAGGGATTGAGATTTGCCGTGAATGATCGACTCCGTCTCGTCGTGCAATCGCTCCGGCGGCATGGATGGATGAACCTGTCCGTGGCGTGCGGCGTGGCCGTCGCCGCGGCGGTGCTCACGGGAGCGCTGCTGGTCGGCGATTCCTTGCGCGGCAGCCTGCGGGCGCTGACCTTCCAGCGGCTGGGACGGATCGACGCCGCGGTCGTGGCCGGCCGCTTTTTCCGCGCGGAGTTGGCCGACGAACTGGCCCGCGAGCCGGAGTTTCGCCGTCATGCCGCGGCCGCCGTGCCGCTGGTCTTGCTCCGCGCGAGCGTGGAAACCGTCGCCCCCGACGCCCCCGCCCGGGCGAACCAGGTCAATCTGATCGGCTGCGACGAGAAGTTTTGGGACCTGGGGGCGGGGCGGCCGGCGCGGCTGCCGGGAAATCGCGAAATCGCGCTGAATCGACCGTTGGCCGAACAGCTCGGCGTTCACGTTGGGCAGTCTGTGATCCTGCGGCTGTCCAAACCGGCTGCCATTCCCGCCGAAAGCGCCTTAGGGAAAAAGACCGAGACCATCGCCGGATGGCGGCTGACCGTCGCGGAAATCCTCCCGGCCGAAGGGCTGGGGCGTTTTTCGCTCCGCGCCGATCAACGCGAGCCCCGCAACGCTTACGTGTCGCTCGCCGCGGTGCAATCGCGACTCGACCAGCCGGGGCAAGCCAACGTCCTGCTGGCGGCGGGTCGCGACGCCGCCATCGATCCGCCGGCCGAACAGGCCGCGGCATTGCAGCGGCTGCTCCATCCGACGCCGGCCGATTATGGACTGTCAATCGAGCGGACCCCCGGCGGCGCCTTCCGCATTGCCTCGGACCGCATGATCCTCGCCCCAGCAGCAGAGCGGGAGATCGTCCGCGCACTGCGGAATGGCCGCGGCGGTCCCCTCTCCCTTCGGGAGAGGGTTAGGGTGAGGGCGGGAACTGCCACACAACGCAGCCCTCACCCTAACCCTCTCCCGAAGGGAGAGGGGGCCGATACCACGGCGGCGGCCGCGCTGGTCTACCTGGCCAACACAATCGCCGTGGGCAGTCGCGAGATCCCGTACTCGACCGTGGCCGCCGAGGATTTTGTCCTCGATGCCGACGGGAAGCCGCTGCCGCCGTTGGCCGATGGCGAAATTTTGCTCAACTCCTGGGCGGCGGAACAGCTTCACGCCAAGCCGGGCGACATGGTCCGCCTCGTTTACTTCCAGCCGGAAAGCGTCGCAGGACGCCTCCACGAGAAATCGGTCTCGCTGCGCCTGGCCGGCGTCGCCAAAGCGAGCGACGATCAGCGGATGCTCGTGCCGCCGCTGCCGGGAGTGACCGACCGATCGACCATGGCCGACTGGACTCCGCCCTTCCCGTTCAATATCCGACGAATTCGCCCGGCCGACGAGCGATACTGGCGCGAGCACGGCGCGGCGCCGAAGGCGTTTGTCTCGCTTGCCGCCGGCCGGCGCCTGTGGAGCAGCCGCTTCGGTCAAAACACCTCGATCTTCACGGGCCGCTTGCCCGGGCCGCTCCAGCTCGACCCGGCGGCGATGGGCTTCGTCTTCCAGCCGCTGAAGCGGCAGGGGTTGACGGCGGCGTCGGGGAGCACGCCCTTTGACGTCCTTTTCCTGGCCTTCAGTTCATTTCTGATCGTTGCCGCAGTGATGTTGGCGGCCTTGCTGCTGCGGTTGGCGGTCGAGCGCCGTGCGGCGGAAATCGGCATCCTGCTCGCCGTCGGCTTCTCCCGCCGCCAAGTCGCGCGACTGCTGGCCGCCGAGGGTTTTTGCGTCGCCGCCGCCGGGAGCCTGCTGGGCGTCGCCGTGGGCGTCGGCTATGCCGCGATTCTCGTGACCGGCCTGAACACCTGGTGGCGGGCCGCAGTGACGACGCCGTTTCTGCATCTTTACGCCACCCCGCGCAGCCTGGCCATTGGCTTCGGCGTGAGCATGGCGGCGGCGATGCTGGCAATTCTCGTCACGGCGCGACGAATCACCCAAATCTCGCCGCGACGGCTCCTGGCGGGCGAAACCAGTGAAGAGAGTTCCTATCTGTCGGACCAACCCCGGGGCGAACGGCGGCGGGCGATCTCCCTCGCGCGCTCGTTCTGCTGGCCTTCGGCCCGGCGATCGCGATCGTCTTTGCGCCGATCCGCCAAGACGTACAGGTTGGGGCGTTCTTCGCCGCCGGGCGCTCTCGCTGGTCTCGCTGCTGGCGTTGGCCGGTCTGCAATTTCGCGCCGGGGCGATTGGATCGGCCGTCGCCGTCGGCCGCGGAAACCTCGTCCGCCTGGCCCTGCGCAACGCCGCCCGCCGCCCAGGCCGCAGCACGCTCAGCATGGGCCTGGTCGCGTCGGCCGCGTTCCTCATCGTTTCGGTTAGCGCATTTCAACTCGATCCTTCCCAACAGGGGCCCGCTTTGCACGGCCCCAGCGGCGGATTTTCCTTGGTCGCCCAGAGCGATCAGCCGATCTACGAGGACCTCAATTCGCCCGCGGGACGCGGCCAGTTCGGGTTCTCGCCCGACGACGAGCGGCTGCTGGCTGAGTGCGCGATCGTTTCGCTGCGCGTGCAAGGCGGCGACGACGCCAGTTGCCTGAACCTTTATCGGCCGCGGCAGCCGCGATTGCTCGCCGCGCCGCGGCAACTGGTCGAGCATGACGGCTTCGCCTGGTCCGACGCCCCTAAGGGCTGCCGGAATCCGTGGAAACTGCTCGACTCGCCCGGGCAGGGTCAATCGCCGGTCATTTTGGAGCAAAACACCGCGAACTACGCCCTCGACTTGTGGCAAGGCCTCGGCCAGCCTTACGAGATCAGCGATTTCCGCGGTGAAAAACTCCGCTTGCGCGTGGCCGCACTGTTGTCCGACAGCCTCTTCCAAGGCGACCTCCTCGTCGGCGAAAAGGCATTGCTCGCCTTCGATCCGGACACGAGCGGCTATCGCTTCTTCCTCGTGGAAACTCCCCCGGCGAAGATTCGCCAGGTGCAAGCCGCGCTGGAACGAACGCTCGGCGATTACGGTTTCGCCACGGAAACCGCCGCGGCCCGGCTGGCCGGCTTCGCCGCCGTGCAAAACACCTACCTGTCCACGTTCCAGAGCCTCGCCGCGTTGGGCCTTTTGCTGGGGACGGCGGGCCTGGCAGCCGTCCAATTGCGAAACGTGCTGGAGCGACGCGGCGAGTTGGCCCTGCTCCGGGCAACGGGATTCCGCCGAAGAACTTTGGCATCTCTGGTAATCTGGGAAAACATGCTCCTGCTGGGATTGGGGTTGGCCTGCGGGTGTTTGGCGGCGGCCGTGGCCGTGCTGCCGCACCTTCTGAGCCGGGCAGCGCCGATCCCTTGGGTTTCGCTGGCCGGCACGATGGCGATCGTTCTCGTATCTGGGACCCTCACCAGTCTGGCGGCAGTGCAAGCACTCACCCATGCCCCGCTCCTGGCCGCCCTCCGCGAAGAACACTGACGACGGATTTTTCCACTTTTCCCAAAACTCCTCTTGCGGCAATCGGCGGAATTCATATAATTGCCATTATTAACAGGCTAAACTGTTAATGTTTGAGGGACCCAAGGAAGGAGGATGGAACGATGTTAGTGTTCAGCAGGAAGAAGAACGAGGGGATTGTCATTGGCCGCGATTTGCGGGTGGTGGTTTTGGAGATCCGCGGCGGGCGGGTGAAACTCGGTTTCGAGGCCGCGGCGAAGACGCCGATTCTTCGCGGCGAGGTGCACCAGCGGATTGTCAATCCGCCTCCGGCGCTGGCGAAGGCCGAATGCGCATGACGCTCAGACGCCGCGGCGGGCGCCGAACCACTCGATGTGGCGGCGGGGACAGAATTGCAGCCCGGCGGCGGCGCAGTGCGGCGCCAGCCACCGCGTCCGCTGGGCGAGTTCGTCGTCGGCAACGCCCTGCGGCATCAGCCACACGCGGCGGCGATCGACCCCGGGAAGCGACTGCAAATATTCCTCGACCTCTTCGCAATCCTCCGGCCGATCGACGACGAATTTCAATTGATACTCGTAATCGGCCATCAGCCGCCGGACGACATCCACCGCGCGCCGCGCGGTCTCGTGCGCGGCGGAAAAGATGGAATTCTCCGTCGGCGTCGAGTTCGACATCTTCGGGCTGATCGACATCAGGTCGCAGGCGACGGCGCGATGAACGGTCCCGGACGTTTCGATGGTGACGTGCCGTCCTTGATCGCGCAACGCCGCGCAGAGCGGGGCAAGTTCGGCGAAGAGCATCGGCTCGCCGCCGGTGACGACCGCGTGCGCCGCGGCGGACGAGAGGGCGGCGATCCGCGCCAAAACCTCGGCGAGCGAGAGGTCCTCGCCCTCCGGGCTCCACGAGGCGTACGGCGTGTCGCAGAAGCGGCAGCGGAGGTTGCAGCCGCTCAGTCGCACAAAAACGCTCTCCACGCCGGTCAATCGGCCTTCGCCCTGAAGAGATCGAAATATCTCGGCAATGCGCATGGGAATGAACGGCAGACAGAAGGGGAAGAAAGAAGAGAGGAGTTAGGAGTTAGAATGCCGGACTTCTGCCTCGACGTTTCTTTCTCCTTTCTTCATCCTTCATCCTTCATCCTTCCTCCTTTTTCGTGATACCGCAGCGGGTCGACCAGCCCGGCTTCGGCGAATCCCTTCAATCGCAATTGGCAGGCGTCGCAGCGGCCGCAGCTTACGCCGGAGGCGTCGGGATCGTAGCAGGTGTGAGTCAGGCTGTAATCGACGCCGAGTTCCGCGCCGCGGCGGATGATCTGGGCCTTCGTCCAGGCGATCAACGGGGCATGGATGGCGAAGCGGAGGCGGCCTTCGACGCCCGCCTTCGTCGCCAGGTTGGCCAACTGCACGAAGGCGGCGAGATATTCGGGGCGGCAGTCGGGATAGCCGCTGTAGTCGATGGCGTTGACGCCGAGGAAGATGTCCGCCGCCCCACTGGCCTCGGCAAAGGCCAGCGCCAGGCCCAAGAGCACCGTGTTCCGCGCGGGAACGTAGGTTACGGGGATGCCGTCGGCCATTTGGCCGGCGTCGCGGTCCTTGGGCACTTCGATGTCGGCCGTCAGGCGCACTGCCGCCGAAGCGGTGCAACTCGACGGCCGCCTCGACGTGGCGGCAGACGCCGATCGCCTGGGCGACCCGCCGGGCGGCGTCCAACTCGAAGCGGTGCCGCTGGCCGTAGTTGATCGACAGGGCGTAGAGCGAAAAACCCTCCGCCCGGGCGATCGCCGCGGTCGTGGCCGAGTCGAGCCCCCCGGAAAGGAGGATCACCGCTCGGCGTTCCCCTTCAGCAGAAAGTGCGATAGTCATTCCCTCCCCGACATTTATCATGCATAATTATCTGCGCGGCGAAAGGAGCCTGCAAGTGAACGAGCGATTTGGCGACGTTTTGGAAACCTTCGACAACCCGCATCCGGGGCGGGAGTACACGATCGAGATCGTCTGTCCCGAGTTCACCTCGGTCTGTCCGAAGACGGGTCAACCCGATTTCGGCACGCTCACGTTCGTTTACCTTCCCGCGGCGAAATGCGTCGAGTTGAAGAGTCTGAAGCTCTATCTCCAGCAGTATCGCAACGAGGGGATTTTCTACGAGGACGCCACGAACCGGATTCTCGACGACCTCGTGGGCGTGGTCCGGCCGCGGCGGATGACGCTGACGGCTGCGTTCACCGCACGAGGGGGGATCACGACCACGGTGACGGTGCAGTGGGAGGCGAAGGCGGAGGGGTAAGGGCCCGCCCCCTTGTTTCCGACCGCCCCAGGCGTCACAATGTCGCCAAGAACTTGAAACCCTTTGCCCGAGGCCGACCATGTCCGACCGTCCGCGCGTCATTCTTTCCGGTTTCGCCGACGAGGCCGCCAACCACAAGACGGCCGTCGAGCAGTTTGCGGCCATGGCCGCGTTGGGGCTGGAGTATTACAGCATCCGCTTCCTCGACGTCGGCCGCGGCATTAAGAACGTCTTGAAGCTCACGCTGCCGGAGATCCGCAAGGTGCGGCAGCTTCAGAACGAGTTCGGCATGGACGTTCCGTCGCTCGGCTCGCCGATCGGCAAGGTCAAGCTGTTGGACGTCGAGGACGGCTCGAAGAACGTCTACGTGCCGCTGAAGAAGTATCTGGAGGGCGACGTGCGGAAGGCGTGCGAACTGGCCCACGCCTTCGAGACGAAACTGATTCGCGGCTTTTCCTTCTATCCGCCGCGGGGGAGCGATCCGAAGGACCATC
>CAWBRF010000027.1:0-240735 GCA_963791075.1 uncultured Planctomycetia bacterium | reverse complement strand
TCGTAACCGTTCACGGTTTTCCTACGACTATTGTCCTGTCCGAACCCCTCAGCGGCAGGACAACGAATGTGATTTTGATCGACGGAATTTGGCTTGTCAAGCCCCCCCCCGGCAACAATCCGCCAGAATTCTTGTTAGGCGAGCAGCCGGTTGATCTTGTTCCCATGAGGCCGGAAGCGTATCTTTCCGCCCTATGAAGCTGCGGGAAGCGAGCCACGATTCGGAACGCGATTTGCTAGCCGAGCGTATGGCGCGGCTGGAGAAGGAGTTCGCTGGGGCGATGGGACGCATCGCGACGCTGGAAGAAGAGAACGCGCACCTTCGCGAAGAGAATGAACGCCTGAAGCAGCAATTGGCCGCGGCGCTGAAGAACTCCTCCACCTCCTCCAAACCGCCGTCGAGCGATATGGTCAAGCCGCCCAAGCCGCCGCGCAAGGACGGCGAGAAGCGCAGACGGGCGCGCAGCCAGGACATGATCAACATCTGCGAACGCCGTTTCCGCCCGAGGCCGTCAACCGTTTCGAGCCGTACACGCTGGATTGCTGCCCCGAGTGCGGCGGTTCGCTTCGGCTTGCCAATCGTCCGCCCGACGTCCTGCAACAGGTGGAAATCATCGCCACGCCGACCATCGTCACGGAACATCAAGGCTTGGCCTACTGGTGCCCGCACTGCCAGAAGTTCCACTACGCGCCGTTGCCGGAGGCGGTGGTCAAGGCGGGGCTGTTCGGCCCGCGGCTGACGGCCCTGGTGGCCTTCATGAAAGGCGTCTGCCACGCCTCGTTCTCCACGATCTGGAAGTTCCTCCGCGACGTGGCCCACGTGGACATTTCCCGCGGCTACCTCGCGAAATTGATCGGCAAGGTGAGCGATTCGTTGGCCAAGGCGTATGCCGAGTTGTTCGAGCGGCTGCCGGGCGAACCCGTGCTGAACGTCGACGAGACGGGGCACAAGGAGTACCGTGAGAAGTTCTGGACTTGGTGTTTCCGCGCCCAGCTTTACACGCTTTTCCGCATCGACAAGTCGCGGGGATCGAAAGTGCTGGTGGAGGTGCTCGGCGAAGAGTTCAATGGGGTGCTGGGCTGCGATTACTTCAGCGCCTACCGCAAGTATATGCGCGTGTTCGGCGTGCTGCTCCAGTTCTGCATGGCCCACCTGATCCGCGACGTGAAGTTTCTGCTGACGCTGCCGGGAGCGGAAAATCAAGCTTACGGCCAACGGCTGCGGGACGCCCTGCGCGACCTGTTTGCCGTCATCCATCGGCGCGAGCAGATGACCGCGGCGGATTTTCAAAAGGCGTTGGAAACGGCACGGGAGCAAGTGATGAAGGCGGCCACGACCGGCGTGCCGGAGACGAAACAGGCGCGGAACATGGCGAAACGGTTCCGCGAGAACGGGGAGTCGTACTTCCGCTTCATCACCACCCCGGGAGTTGACCCAACGAACAACCTTGCGGAACAGGCGATTCGCTTCGTGGTGATCGACCGGCGAATCACCCAGGGAACGCGGAGCGAAAAAGGTCGTCGCTGGTGCGAGCGGATCTGGACCGTGATCGCCACCTGCGCCCGACAGGGTCGCGCGGTCTTTCAGTTCTTGTTGGACTCGGTCCAAGCTTATCTCTCCGGCACCCTGCCGCCCTCGCTGCTGCCATCAGGCCCCTGACGGCACTCGTTCCCCGCTATCTCTCCCTCTTTTCTGCGGCCCCGCGGTCGCTCCCCGCGACCGCGTGAACAACTACTGTAATTCTACATCTGTCAATCCTCTGCACTACATCCTTTCGCGCATTTTCTTTGTCGCTCTGCGCAATCGAGCGAACAACATGTTTTTCTTCGTCCTTCGCATCCAGTCTCAACATGCCAGTCGCGAGAAGTCTCGAAGAGAGGGCGCCGCCGCCCTGCATCGGTCGCATCACGTGGTGGACGTGGTTCGTTCCAATCCGCCGATCTAACGCACGGCCTTTCCAATGGCCAACAATTGTTCGTAGAATGGGCGGGGAATGAGTCCGTTGGCTTGGATGTTAACGTCCCAGGCGACCACGCCTCCCTTGGCGAGGATCTTGCGCGTGACGTCGATTACTTGCGGATCGCTGTAGCGGGGCTTCGGACCGGCAAACCAATTCGGTCCCAAGTAGCTGAGCATGTGCCATTGGGCGCCGCCCACCCATCGGCCCGGACAGGCGATTCCTATCGCGTCCTGGATTTCACCGGCGGTGTAATCCTCGTGTTCCGTGATGTGAATCACCGGCACGGTGACGCCTGGGTTGAAAGCCACGATGCTCTGTGGGTTGCCGGCTCGCGCGGCAGCGGCGAATGTGGCAAAGCCAGGCGGGTCGGGTTGACGATACATGGCGTCGGCAAAATAGCAACCGTCGAACCACCAGCCCTTCACCCTCGTTCCCCAACGCTTCGACCACGCGCGAATCACGTCTTCCCACATCATTTGAAACTCGCGATTGCGGTGCGGTCCGTTCTTCCATTGCAGGGCCTTCACGGCAATTGGATCGCGATCGGGGGCGTTGGACGGCAGATAGACCATCAATTTAATTCCCTGACGCTCCAAGGCTGGATAAAGATCGGCGATCAGGTCTCGCCGCGAACACTTGCTCGGCAAGATGCCGACGCACTTGTCGTAGACCGCGTTGGGCGAACAATAGAAACCCGAGTTTTGGCCGACGGTAATGCAATAGTATCCCGCTCCGCACGCCTTGAGTTGCCGGGCGAGCCCCTCGAACATCGAACCCATCGACAATCGCGTTCCATTGTTGGACCGTGGCGTTGGGCGGCCCCACCGTATCGCATAGGTAGTGGGTAAACACGCCCCAACGCGCCGCATGGAGCCAATCGGCGCGGTGCGGCCGTCCGGCCGCTTGGCGTTGAACTTCTTCGCCGCGGCGGCAGCGGCCAAGCAGGCGGCACAAAGGCCCAATGCCGCGAGGAATCGTGAAAATCGCACGTACTTCATGGGAAATGCTCCTCAGCCTGCAAAAGGGAAGGATTGTTCAAAGGCGGGAATATCGCGATATCCGTCTACTGCTTGTCGGCCCGCATGTCCACATCCAATCGATCGACGGACAGCGCGGCGGCGGTTGCCTACGGCGAGGCCCAGTCGGACGGATGCCCCTGCGAAGGGCCCTTCGTTGAACGCGTCGTACTCGATCTCGATCGGCTTGCTCCCCGGCTCGACCTTCAAAGTCCACTGCGGCGTCGTGTAGGAGGCGGGCAGGCAACTCTTGGCCGGCCGGGAGCTGTCCATGGCCGGCGGAACCTCCCAGCACTCAATGCGGACGGCGTACGTCCCCGGAAACAGCCCGTCGCCTTCCGAGAAACTCCCGGCGCGAAACCGCCCGTGGACGCCGAAATTGGCCAGCCCCGGACGCCTGGGAAAACCGGGGCGGGACCCTGTCGGCAGGAAGAACAGCCGGCCCGGCCTGGGCCAATCGTGCCCGTCGAGCGTCGCGCGGCCGTTCACGGGGACGGTGGCCGGCGAATTGCCCCCGCAGCCGCCAGCCAGGCAGAAGAGGATGGCAAGCCACGCCGAAGGAGACAGCCGAATTTTCATCGCGGCCGCGCCAGTCGCGGCGATCGCCTTGCGACAGTCCCCAGGAACGGATGCGCCGGTTCTCATCGTCTGTCCTGCATCCTTCTCATGGCACGGCGACCGCTTCGTTCCCGTTGCGGCTGCCGAGGTTGTTGTAGAGTTGGTAGTCGATCGATGCGCTCAAGAAGTGGACGCTGCCGTCGCAGAGGACGAAATTGGCGCCGCCGGCGTGCCGGCTCTTGAAGCCGCAGCCGATGTACCAAAGATTATTCACGCCCTGTTCCGTCAACTGGTCGGTGTTCAAGGGGATGGTCGTGCCGGCGACGGGGAAGTTTTGGTTGTAGGCCCCGTTGAAGGTGCACTGGGAAGGAATCGTCTCGCCCACCATCAGGGTGTTGGACAAGCCGTCGGTCACGTCGCTGAACCCGATTGGGTGCGCGCCGCGGTCGAAGATGCCGACGCCGGGGCCGCCGTAGGCGCAAGTGCCCAAAATGCCGAAAGAGGCCGTGTGCGCGCAGCACCATTCCGCGTCGCCGGGACAAAAGACGCAGCCGTTGTCGCAGGTTGGGCCCATCGAGCCGGGATACCACAGGCCCATCGACGGGCCGGGATTGTTAACCCCGGTTTGGATTTGCCCGCCCAGCAGGGCCTTGCCGGCGACGCCGTCGCTGGGACAAATGTAGACGGAAATCACGGTCTGGACGGCCGGAACGTTCACCGGGTCCCAGATCGGCTTCGCAAGATCGAACGCGTTGTACACGTTCATCTGGTCGAGATAGGGCAAGATCAGCGCCGCCCAGGTTCCCCACTTCCCCGACGTGCCCGCGCCATTTGGAAGGTCGCCGTAGCTGGCCCCGTAGGGAAGAATGTCGTTGGCCTCGTGGTAGCTGTGCAAGGCCAGGCCGATTTGCTTCAGGTTGTTGCCGCACTGCATCATGCGGCCGGCCTCGCGGGCAGCTTGCACCGCCGGCAACAACAACGAAATCAGAATGCCGACGATGGCGACGACCACAAGAAGTTCCACCAGTGTGAACCCCTTTTCCCATTGGAAAACGGTTGAAACGCGACGCCGCGGATCGAATCGCGAAGCCATCACGGAGCGTCCTTCTTGCGGAGAGATGACGGCGAACCAGGCAGCGGAGCAGGGCCGGCGATCGTCTTCCGCCGAGCGAGCATCTTTTGAATGCCTGCGATGGGCAGGGCCGCGTTGGCCGTGTAGTTCAACACGCCTTTCTTCTCACGGAAGACCCATTCGGCGCAACCGTTCTTCTCCAGGTCGCGAACCATATCCAGTACGGTCTGCTCGGCGAGTTTCGGATCGACCAGATCGAGCGTGTAGACAAACCACCCAGTCGCCGTCAACCAAAACCCTCCATTTTGATAAACATCCTTGGCGCAGGCGGCTTGCCAATACACGCCGCCGGGCAGATGGCGAATCTGTCCACGATAGACGATTTCGCCGTAATGTTGTTGGAAGTAAGTGGCAATCGTCATTGCCTGTTCCTTCGACGCCACGCCAAGATAAACGGCGAAAGCGGAACCCCAAATGTCGGGCTCCTCGCAAACTGCGGTTGCCGCGCGAAACAGTCCAATTGAGCCGTCCCAAAACACCGTGCGGACGCTTTCGGCAATGCGACTTGCGTCGGCCCGCCATTTCTTGGCCTCCGCCGGCCGCTCGGCCGCTTCGAGCAAGTCGGCCAACTGCCTCGCCGCGTCAACATAGAGCAACGAACAGAACAGTTCGTCGCCTTGCTTGCGTGTGGAGTCGGTGAATCCATAGGGGCAGCGGTCCCATCCGCCGGGCTTGATATGCACTAGCCCATTGCTCGGATTGCGAGGCGTCGCCGCCATCGCCTTGACGAGCCGATCGACGATTTGTTTCACGAAGCCGCGATCCTGGATCTTGCGGCACGTGCGCCATGCAACGCCAACCATAAACTGCGAACCGTCGGCCACGGGGTTTTCGCCCATGGCGCCGTAACCCGGCTCATAGCAGGGCGTGCCGTCAAACTTCACGCAGTCAACGCACGCCCCGTCGGCCCGTTGGGCGTTGATGAACGCCATGCAGGCGTCCCGCAACTCCTTGTCGTTAAAAGCTTCGATGCAGCCTTCGAGCATGTACTCGTAGTCCCGCAGCCAGAACGCTTCGTAGCCGCCGCCCACCTGGGGCGGGAATGCGGCCACGCCGTTGTGCATGGTCCGCCGGCTCGCGGGGATCATCTCCTTCGACTTGTTTTGCAGCCACCCAACGGCCTCCTGGACCGTCGCCGGCTCTCCTGCCGCCCGCGCCGCCGGCAACAACGAAATCGGAATGCCAGCGACGGCGACCACTAGCAACTCGACGAAGTTAAGGCTGTGTCGTCGGCGAGTCGCCATTTCTTGCCTTTGCACAAAACGTTGCGTTTCACAACAAAGGCGCAGGGGCGAAAAACCCGCAGCCGAGGACCATGCAGTTCCTCCGCGATCCTCCGCGGCGTCTGCGGTTCTTTTCCTTTGCGGCTATTTTCGCTTTCGCCAAGCGTAGGCCAAAGGGCCAATCAGGCCGGTGGCCAAGAGGGCCAGCGCGCTCGGCTCGGGAATCATCGCAGAGGCAGGAGTGTAGGACGCCGAGACATTGTCCACCTCGACTTGCGCCGGCAGAGTTCGGGTTAGCTAACCAGAGGAACACCTCCGTCCCTTCCGCCCCTGCGTCGGCACTGGTAAGTGTGTAGCTGAAGTCGCGCTCCACCCAGCCGCCAAGAGTGGCATCGCCAAACGTCTGCGATGCGAAAGTGGCGCCCGCATACGCTGTACGCAGTTCGATCTCAAGGTCGTCATCGGCTGTTTGGTTGGAGCGCAAGCCTTCAAATAGGGAAATGCTGATCTGGTCGCCGGCGTACGCGATCAGCGGGTTGCCGCCGATCTCCAGAGGCTGCCCCAAAAGGCCATCTCCGTTGATGTAGGCCATGTAGGAGTCCGAGGAGTAGGGTTCAAGAGTCGAATCCCCTGCCCAGACGCCTGAAGTGCCGAACTGACTCCAGCCGGCAGTGCCGTCATCAAAATCTGGGTTGTCAATGTCAATCATAGTGGCCGAACAGGGAGACGCCAAGCACGTCGCCGCCAAGACACAAAGAACACCCAACAATCTCGCTTTCATAACTCACCCCCCAATACAATAGCAGGACCTGGAAGCCAACGGAAAATCGAAATGCGACGCACTATTCGGTTTGCCTATCTCAAGGCATCTCTTCCCTCTTGGCTAAAATTCGCCGGCATCTCCGCTCTCGAAACACCTTCCGAGCATTGGCCATTTCTCCACGATAACCCAAGTCGCGAACAACTTCACGCAAAAACGGGGGCAGGCCGCCACGACGAAACCATTTCAAAACGAAAAGGCATGACAGCCGCGTGGCGGCGCAACGCCGTGGAGAACGCCAACCTCAACTTTTCCCGAACCCTAACCATGCCTTGAGTATAATTGGGCGCTACAACGCAGTAAATGCCCAGGAGTTCCAAATGATGTCAATTCGTACCATCGACGCTCAGATGCGTCCGACGCTGCCTCTTGACCGGTTGACACCTAGCCGCGGGGCAGGATAAACTTTTACTTAAGCGATGATGAGTGCTATACTTAGGCGATGATGGCTGCCGCGCGGCAGCGTGGTTTCGTCGCGCGGGGGAACTTGGCGGGCCCTGTCAATGTCAGATTGTACTAAAGAGTACTGCCGATACCTCGTTGCCGGCGAGCGCGATCGCCGCTGGGGTCTTTACGTGACCGGGGCCGGCTATCAGTTTCAATTGCCCGGCTGCGACGAGGTTCCCGCGAGGCCCTATCCCAAATCGCACTATTACACCTGGCAACGGGGCCGCACGCTCGACGAATACGGCCTCGTTTATATCACGCAGGGCAAGGGCGAGTTCGAATCGCAAGCGACCGGGCATGTCGAGGCGAGTGTCGGCGACGTATTGCTCCTCTTTCCCCGCGTGTGGCACCGCTACCGGCCGGATAAGTCGGTCGGCTGGCGCCACTATTGGATCACCTTTGAAGGCAGCGATGCCGACCGGTTGGCGACGAACCATTTTATCGGCCCGTCGGAAGCCGTTTTGAAGATCGGCTTGCAGGAGTGGATCCAGAACACGATGACGCGGATTCTGGATTCCTTGCGGATGGAACCGGCCGGTTTTCAGCAGATGATCGCCGCCGACACGATGGCGATTATTGCCGCGGCGCTGGGGGCGGCGCAGTCGCAACATGCCGACAACAAATTCCAGGACCTCGTGCGCCGCGCGAAGATCGCCTTGGAAGAAGAGGCCGATGGACTGCCCGTCGTCGAGGACCTGCTTGGCGAGTTGAGCATGAGCCGCACGCATTTTTACCGCATCTTCAAGAAGCAGGTTGGCCTTACGCCTTACCAGTACCACCTGAAATTGCAGATTCAGCGCGCCCGCCGAATGTTGGGTGATTCCGACATGCCCATCAAGCAGATCGCCCGGGCGCTGCACTTCCAAAGCGCGTATCACTTCTCGAAGCTGTTCAAGAACAAGACTGGCGTCTGGCCGAGCAAGTATCGGAACAACAAAGCGACCCGGCAACAAAGCCCGGATTCTTAGGGCTCGGCGCTGCTCCAAGGAGAGAAAGGCATGACGAGAAATAGATCGACTCTGCGGCGCAACTTCCTCAAGGCGGGCATGGCAGCCGCCGCCGGCCTGATGATCGCGCCGGCCCGCACTGCCTCCAGCGCCATTGCGGCGGAAAAGCCCGTCCGCATTGGCAGCGTCGGCGTGGGCGGACGCGGCACGGCCCTGCTGGCCAATCTTTTGACGATGAAGGGGGTTGAAGTCCCCGCAGTTTGCGACATCGATCCCGCCGCCGCCGCCGGGGCGGAGGCAATGATCGTCCGTTCGGCGCAAACGGCCGGCGATCTTTGCCAAGGGCGATGAAGATTTCCAACGCCTGATGGGCCGCGACGATCTCGACGCCGTGATCGTCGCCACGCCCTGGGAATGGCACACGCCGATGGCCGTCTGCGCGATGAAGGCCGGCAAGTGTGCAGGCGTGGAGGTTCCCTGTGCGATTACGCTGGCGGAATGCTGGGAACTGGTCAAGACGCATGAGACGACGGGCGTGCCCTGCATGATGCTGGAAAACTGGAGTTTCCGCCGCGACAATCTGGCCGTGCTGAATATGATCCGCAAGGGCCTTTTCGGCGAGATCGTCCATTGCCACTGCGCCCACTCGCACAACTGCATAAGTTGGTATTTCGACGCGGCGGGAAAGCCGCGTTGGAGCGGGAACCACCTGCTGCGGCGAAACGCCGACCAGTATCCCACACACAGCCTCGGCCCCGCGCTGAGTTGGATGGACATCAACTGCGGCGAT
Source organism: uncultured Planctomycetia bacterium (assembly GCA_963791075.1). GTDB lineage: Bacteria > Planctomycetota > Planctomycetia > Pirellulales > Thermoguttaceae > CAWBRF01. The sequence goes on along the minus strand of CAWBRF010000027.1, from coordinate 231,842 downwards.
CGATTCGACTGCGTCGTGTCGATGGCTTCCCGTTCGTTGGGGATCAAAGACCAACTTCAGCGGAAGTACGGCGCGAACCACCCGGCCGCCGCGCTGCCGTATCGCCAGGGCGACATCGTCACGACGATGGTCAAGACGGTCAAGGGCAACACGATCGTGATTGCGATGGACATGCAGCTTCCGCGACCTTACGACAACCGCTGGCAAATCCAAGGCACGCGCGGATTGTACAACGAGCAGCGCGACGCGGTCTTCATCGAGGGGGTCAGCCCGGGCGTTGAGCAGTGGGAGCCGTTTCCGCCGTACCAGGCGAAGTACGATCACTCGCTTTGGAAGAATTCGCCGCCGGAGACGCGGCAGGCGGGACACGCGGGCACGGATGTCATTGAATTGCGGGAATTCGTGCGGGCCGTCCGCGGCAAGACGCAGACGCCGATCGATGTCTATGATTCCGTGGTGATGAGTGCAATTGTCCCGTTGTCGGAACAATCCATACGCGCTGGCAGCGCGCCGGTGAAGTGTCCCGATTTCACAGGAGGGGCGTGGAAGACAGCCAAGCCAAAATTTGCCGTTGAGGGTTGAATCCATGGAAATGACCCCTCGCCAGCGATGGCTGGCCATCTTGGACCACAAGATCCCCGATCGCATCCCCTGCGACTACCAGGCGACGGAAGAAGTCACTGCCCGGCTGCTCCGCGATTTGCGCTGCGCCGACGAGGAGGCGCTTTACAACAAGCTGCACATCGACGGCCGTCGCTTCGTTGCCCCGGTTTGGAATCGGCCGCCGGACCGTCATCCCGAGGCCGACATGTGGGGCATCCGCTATCGCTGGATGTGTTACGGCACGGGCGCCTACCTTGAACCCGAGATCCTTCCGCTGGCCGAGGCCCAAACCACAGCCGACATCCATGCCTACCGTTGGCCCTCGTGCGACGAGTTCGATTATACGGCGATCTCGCGGGCGGTCGAACAAGACGACGGCTACCGGCCGCTCCACTCCGGTTGCTATGAGCCGTTCCTGCTGTACGGCTATCTCCGCGGGCTGCAAACATCGATGGAAGACCTCGCTCTGCGTCCGGGAATTGCCGATGCGATCCTCGGTCGCATCTTCGACTTCTACATCGAGCACCATCGCCGCATCTTCGAGGCAGGCGCCGGGCGGATCGACACGACCTACGTGGCCGAAGATCTCGGCTCGCAGACCGGGCCGCTGATTAGCCTGGCCATGTATCGCCGCTTCCTGCTGCCGAATCAGGTCAAGATGGCGAATCTTGCCCGCTCGTTCGGCATCCACGTGATGTACCATACCGACGGCGCAGTCCGGGCGTTTCTCCCCGACTTGATCGACCGTGTGGGAATCGAAGTGCTCAACCCCATCCAGTGGCGCTGCACGGGAATGGAACGCGAGAAGCTCGTGGCCGATTTCGGCCGGCAAATCATCTTTCACGGTTCGATCGACAACCAGCGGACCCTGCCGTTCGGGCGCGTGGAAGATGTGGTCCGCGAGGTGCGCGAGAGCGTGGAGATCTACGCTGATGCACGCTGGATTTGCGCTCCCTGCCACAATTTCCAATCGGTGACCTCGACCGAAAACATCGTGGCCATGTACGAGGCGGTCCATTTATTTGGCGGCAACCCGGCCCTATGCCTATCAGCAGGGCCATCGGGTGAACCGGCGCCGTTCCTCTCCGAATAAGCGACAATTCTTGTCCCCCGCACGATCCGCGACGACATTTCTTGTCGCGAAAGTCGTCCGCTTCGTCAGAATCCTTCGATCTCGCGGCCCCGCCTCCGCGCACAGCCATGTCGATGCCGCGATTCCTGGAGGCATCTGCCTTGCGTCAAATCAAATGCTGAAATCGTGCATGAATACGTGGGAGTTGCCCGCCCGATCCGCCGGGCGACATCTTGATCCTTACCGTCTGGTCCGCCGTTTGCCTCCAGTGCTTGGCAAACGCCTCGTTGTACTCCTTGTAGAGTTCCCGGGTTGGATCGTAGGAGAGATTGAGAAGTTCAACCGATCGGGGGCTGTCCTCGCCCGATCGGGAAGCGGAGTCCGTGTTGCCGCAGCCTGGGAGAAGAATCCCCAGCAACGAGGAAAAACCCACGGCCACGCCCCACTTGAAACTGCGATACATTCGTGTAATCCCCGGTAGACTGATCTTTTGGCGATCATTGGACACTCAAGGCTCGTCGGAGATGAGTTCACCGCCGGCGATGCTGCCCAGCGCCCACCACGCCTGAATGTCGATTGTGTTCTTAATGAAGCGCACGGAACCGTCCGCGAGGACGAGATTGACGCCGCCGAAATGATGGCTGGAGGCGGTGGTGGCTTGGGCGCCCGTGTTGACCGCCGTGAACGGATCAAGCCCGCCCGCGACGACGCCGCTGGGGCCGTTGGGCGGCATCACGTGATTGTAGCGGGAATCGAAATAATTGCCGTAGACGAAGGCCGCGCCGCGCAAGACGCCTGGTTGCTCGATCCCGCGCTTGGCGTCGCCGTTTGGAGAGCGGCGTAAATGTCCGCCGCCGCCGGACCCGGGCGGCCGTCGGTGCGGCTGCTCGTGGTCGGCGCGACGACGAACCAGTCGCCGGGGCTTGTGATTAAGTTGTTGTCCCCGTCTCCCGTAACGCCTTCGGAGAACAAGGCCGTGGCGCTGACGCCATCCGTAATTTGGTCGATGCCGATCCGTCGATTCAGGCGAAAAACGCCGTTGTTCGTCTCGTTGCCGTTGGCGTCCAGGATGCCGGTGTCGTTTCCGCCGTTGCCGCGGTAGTTGTTTCGCGTCCAGCCGGCGAAGGCCGGATAATCGGGCGAGTTGTCCAGCAGGTTCAGGTCCGAGGGGCAACGAAGAATCGGCAGCGGGGCGGCGGGCAGGATGGCGTTGGCGGGGTCGGTGACCGGTTTGGTCAGGTCGAGTTGCTTGAAAAGGAGATTCTTGTCGAGGAAGGGAAGCAGAGGAACAATGAGTCCCCACGTGGACCCGGTGGTCGGGTTGCCCTGGCAGCCAGGCGGAAAGCTGGACTGTGCGGAATGGAAACTGAGGGCAGCCAGCCCCAACTGCCGCATGTTGCTGGCGCACTGGCTGCGCCGGGACGTTTCGCGGACGCTTTGGACGGCCGGGAACAGCAACGCCATAAGGCAGCCGATGACGGCAATGCTCACCAGCAGTTCGATGAGCGTGAAGCCGCGCGGCGCGACAGGCGCCTTGATCCAGCGATCCTCGCTGGGAGCGGGTTTCCAATCGATCGTCCCGAACATGGCATGTCTCCGTGTGTTGGAAGGCGGATCGCAGCGCCTTGCTCGCGGCAAGGCGGGCGAAGTCGGGGCAGCGCCTGCGGCTGCCCCAACGTTCGCCGCGCAATCGGCCAATTCACTCCGCTGGGGAAGCGGCTACGGCAGGTAGGTCGCCCCAGGATTGGTGTCGTCTTGCCCGGCGCGGGTGATCAGCGCGGCAATGACCTCGATTTCGATTCCGACGCTGAGCATGCGGACCGATCCATCGGCGAACACGGCGTTTGCCCCGCCGGGATGGAACGCATAAATTTCCCCCGTCGGATTCGTGCCGAAGGCGGGGTCGCTGGCGGCCCCGTTTACCCCGTACTGGGAGGCAAACCCGTTGGTGACGTTCACGGCGTAGACGCCGGCGGCGGTTCCGTTGGGAATCGTGCCCGTGACGTTCCGAGCCGCGAAGGATAATCTCCGACGCCGGACGAGCCCAGCCGCCGCCGTTGACATGGACGGTGGCTACGCTGTCGATGCCGTTGACATCGCTCGCGTTCACGCCGTTCCGATAGACATAGGGCCGTCCGGCGGATTCCGCATAGAGAATCGTATTCGAAAGGCCGTCCGTAATGTCGGCGAAACGGGGGTAGCTGGCCAAGGCGCCCACCCGGTACAGCGCCCCCGACGACGTTCCTCCGGAAATGATCGGCGGGGCGATCAACGCGGTTGTGTTCGTGCCCACCAGGTTCGGGTCAACGCCGATCGTCGCGCCATAGTCGGTGATCGCCACGACCGGGTTCCACGGGTTCGTGTCCGGGTCCGCGTCGAGGCGGGCGGGATTCGGCGACGACGGGCAGACGAACACCGGCAGGGGCTGCGAGGTAATCCATCCATTCGGATTGTTCGGATCGGCCACGCCGGGAGTGCCCGTGGTGACGCCCGTCGCCCACCAATTAAAGGACTGGTTGTAGTTGGTGAACATAGTGGCCCGTTCCAGGTACGGCAATAGGAACGTCAGCGTCGAGTGGCGTATGCTCGAATTGCTTGGCGGCCGGAGACTGGAGGGCAGATGGTTAAAGGTGTCGTGGAAATTATGCACCGCCAAGCCAATCTGCCTCAGGTTGTTTGTGCAACTCGATCGGTGGGCCGCCTCGCGGGCACGCTGCACCGCCGGCAACAGCAATCCGATGAGGATGGCAATGATCGCGATGACCACCAACAACTCGACCAGGGTAAAAGCAGTTCGTTCCTTGATTCGCACTTTCATTTGCGCTTCTCCTAAATTCTGATTGTTCTCAAACACAAAGGAAAAAAACGAGAGATAAGCCGGTCCTCCGCCGGGATCACGGACACGCGTTCACGCGATTACCCTCCTTCCGATTTCATCCTTCCTTGGAAAGCTCGCTTCGCCGCTCATTCCTTCAAGTCAAGCGCCGGCAGCGCGGCGGCGCCCCTCGCGACCGTCGCCCGCAGGTCCGTCGTCTTCAAATTGGCGTACTTCGGCGGCAGGACGTTGGGGCCCGGCGCCCATCCGTCGGCCGACTTCACGACGGGGCTGCATGTCACCACCACGGCGTATGCGCCTTCCGCCGCGCCGTCGCCGGCCGCGAACGTGGTCAGGCGAAACCGACCGTTGACGTTCTGTATGCCCCGCGGCACGGAAGGAATTTCTTTCCTTGGCTGAAGTTTGCGGGAAGAAGATGACCGTCGCCCCGGCAAGCGGCTTTCCCTGCCAGAGAACCTTGCCTTCGGCGGGATACACGGCGACGCGATTGCCTTGGCCCTTGCCGCAACCGGCCAGCGCCGCCGCCATCGCGGCCGCAACCAGCGCCGTCGGCCGCATCAGGCTGAAGCAAGCGCCCGCCCATCGCGATCTTGGAGTCTGGCAGAAACAGAGCCTCATTATCGTTGCTTCCTTTCTATTGAAGCCATCCGGAACTTTCCCGCGAATCCGAGTGCATGGAACGCAATCTTTGTGCCAACGCAACATTTTCTTCTTGCTCGGCATAATGACCATTTTGCCCGTCAGCGAGCGTTGACCGGCCGCGAAATATGGGCGGCCAGCGATGCGAATCCAGCAGGGACGACGGATTCGCTGAAATGGCGGCGCTGCGCGGCGGTTGTCGCGACGAATGCGCCGCGGCCAGCAGTCGTCAGATTTCACAGCCAAGCAAGTTTCAAGGCAATATCTCCGCACATTTGACGGCATGGCATTGCGCACGCATGCGCCGCGAATGGAAGTTTGCCAGGCGACGGCGCGCGCCGAGATGGCGGCAAAAGAGCGGGGGCGCGGCCGTTGGCAATGCACGCCTCAATAAGGCGCGTCTTCGATGCGGTACTTGGCCCAGTCAACGCCCAGCTTGCGCATCCTTGCGCGGAGCGTGTGCGGGTTGATCTTCAAGAGGGCGGCCGTCCCGCGGCGGCCTTCGATCTGTCCGTGGGCAATTGCCAACGCGCTTTCGATGTGCTGCTTCATTGCCGCATCGAGCGAAAGAAAATCGACCGTGCGCGGCGCGGCCGCCGGCGCCGAAGGCAGCGAGGCGGGCGGAGGCGCCACTGTAGCGCCAAGCGCCTGGGCCACCTCCAGCCCTTTTCCGTTGCCCAAGATCGCCGCCCGGTCGATCACCGCCGCCAGTTCGCGAATATTGCCCGGCCACGGGTAGGACATCAATCGTTGAATGTCGTCAGGGGTCAACGGCGCCAAAGGGAGAACAAACCGCGTGGCCGCCCGCTCGGCAAAATGCCGCGCCAACTCGGCGATGTCCTCGGGGCGCTCGCGAAGCGGCGGCAAGCGGATGGGGAATACTGCGATACGATACCAGAGATCCTCGCGGAACTGCCCGTCGGCCACCATTGCCGCCAGATCGCGGTGCGTTGCCGCAACGATGCGGACGTTGACGTGCATCGCGTCCTCGCCGCCGACGCGATCCATCCAGCCGTCCTGAAGGATGCGCAGCAAGCGAACCTGGGCGGCCAGCGGCAGTTCGCCAATCTCGTCCAAGAGCAAGGTCCCACCGTCAGCGCGTTCAAACCAGCCTTGCCGCGATTCGACCGCGCCGGTGAATGCGCCCCGCTCATGGCCGAACAGTTGCGAGTCGATCAACTCCGGCGGGATGGCCCCGCAGTTGACCCGCAGAAACGGGCCGTCGGCCCGCGGCGATTGCGCGTGAATCATCCGCGCAATGACCTCTTTTCCCGTGCCCGTCTCGCCAAGGATGAGCACGGGCGCGTCGGAGCGGGCGACCAGGCCCACCCGCTCGATCACGTGCTGCAAGCCCGAATTGGCGCCGACGACCGTGTCGCCGAGATCCTTCCGGCCCAGCCGGGTGAGCAGCGACTGCTTGTCGGCCTCGGCCGCGGCGCGCATCGCCGCCATTTCCCGCAGCCGCAGGTCGTTCTCCAAGGCTGCCGAGAAGGGCTCCCGCAAGGCTTCCACCAGGGCGGCGTGTGCGGACGTGAGGGCAACGCGAGGTTGGGCGATCAAGACCAACACGCCCGACGGCTCCTCCGACGGTCCCAGCGGAGCGGCCAGGACATCGCCGCCAACGCCCGACGGGACCAAAGCGGACAGCGGCTCGCAATCCGAACGTCCATTCACGCGACGGGCAACTTCCCCCAGCTTGCACCAGGCCAGCAATTCCGGCAACTGGCCCTCAGAGCACTGCGTCCGCGCTTCGGGCAACAGGTAATCGGGAAGCGGCGATCCCACGGCGACCGTATCCAAGCACGATCGTTCCCGATCGATCCGGCGGACCAAAACTTGCCCGATGGGGGCGTGCTTGGCGAGCATCCCCGTAATCGTACGAGTCGATTCATGGATCTCGATATGTCGGCACACTTCGCGCCAGATCTCGACGATGATCTGACCATCCAGTCCGCCGGGCGGAATTGCATCAGATGCCACGGCTCTCCTATCACTAATCAAGGCTATATCCATCATATATCACGGCTCCATTCCATGAAAATCACGTCGATCCGTTACCGGCGAATCATGAATAACAATTAGTATGTTACTCAACATAGTGCAATATATATACTTACGACAAACGACGCGCAAGAGCTTTTGCAATTGTCCGATCTACTGGCCACAGAATCCCTTACGCCATTTTTTGTCAGGCTTCTTCCTACGCAAATCGTGGGCCGAAGCGGTGGTTGTCAACACTTGCTGGCCCGACGCGCCCGTCTGGTTTCGCCGAAGATGCACGACGACCAAAGAAATGCCGGCCAGGGTTGGCCCACATCCTCGTCTGCTTCTTGGCCTACGTGCCCTGGAAGACGCTTGCGCAACGTTGCCAGCGGGCCGGGTTGGGCCATGAACCACGGCGGGTGTTTGAAGAGTTGGGCAAGATTCAATTGGTGGACCTGGTGTTGCCCGCGCGTCACGGAACGGAGATTCGCCGCCGCTGTGTGACGCAGCCCACCGAGCACCAAGCGATCCTCCTGGCGCACCTCGGCCGGAACCTTCCCAGCATCCGCCTAACGGAAGGTGTGTAGTGAAGACTTTCAGGAACCGCACATTGCTGCATAAGGACTTACGTCAACAACTGGCGAACTTGGGCTAACGGACGAAGGACAAAAGCGGAAAACCCGCCGCTCTTCGCTTTTCATCCTTCCGCCGTCATCCTTCAGTGCGCCCTTATCGCGGCCAAGAAGGCTTGCGTCTGGTCTTCCGGCTCCATGCTGCCGGGATTGTAGAGGAATCGCCGCGGCTCCACTGGGGCGTTCAAGTTGACCTCGTACAACTCCATCGTCACCACCGCGCGGCTCTCTTCGCCCCCGCCGGCCTCCTTCTTCTCGACCTGTCGGCGATACTCAATCCGATAGGGAAACAGGTCTTCCTGGCCGATCAGCAGCAGGACGCGGTCGGGGAGGTGTTTGGGCAGTCGCGTGGCGTCCACGGGCTTGCCGTGTTCGATCGCGTCTTTCTGATTGGGCAACAGCCCCACGAGCACTTCCGGCCGCCAGCCGCCTTCCAGCCTCCACACCGGCAAATACTTCCCCGGCTGCTTCACCCGCCCCAGTTCGGCGCTGGTGAAGCGAAAGTTGGCGTCCAGCCCACGGAGCAACCGCGACAGGCCGCCCAGCCCCGGCAACGTGGCGGGGTCGCGGCCTGGGATGGCAGCCGCCTCTTGCAGCGCGCGCGTCGCCCGCACGGCGTCGATCCGCGTTAAGGTCGTCTCGTTCAACAGCTTGCGGTAGGTCCACAAGTACTTGCCATCGCAGACCTGCAAGAGGCTGGAGGATTTGTCGCCGATCTGGATGCTCAACTCCAACCGGACCATCGGCGGCCCCCCCTGTCGGAGTTCCCGATAGCTGCCCGAGCCGAACAAATCCTTGCCGAAGAGATGCACTTGCTGGCGGATGCTGGCGGAGAAAGAGGGGCGGCGCTCGATGGCGTCAATCGCCGAGCGGAGAACGACCTGGGGCGGCACAGACGTCACTGCGGCGGTGTCAGCGGGACCAGGAGGTTGGAAGATGGCCTGTGCCGCAAGAATAGGCAAAAACGGCAAGATGAATAACATAGCTCGTGTTGCACCTTTTTGCCGCTTATGCGGGATTTTCCAAAGATTCGTGTTGTAACAGGCCGACCAATACACCTCAGAAGTGTGTTTCGCTCGATCCCGGTCTTGCGCCGATCGGCGTGGTCCATTGCAGGGTTCGTCAAAGAGGACGAGTCCCCTTGGTCGGGGCAAGACGCGGAATTTGTATTGTAAGACGGCCCTCCAACAGGGTCTACGTCAATTGAAGGGGGGAATTCAATGAGGATCTTTGGCGTGTCGATGTCTCTCGCGTTCCTAATCCTTGCCGGCTGCAGCGCCCTCGACGATGGCGCGATGCCGTCGCATGGGCATTCGATGGCGCCGCCGCCGGAAAATTCGCTGATCCAGCCCGGACCGGGCGTCGGCGGCCCTGGCCCCGGCGTCCTTGTCGGCCAGCAAATGCCTCCCATGCCGATCGGCTCGTCGCAGCTTGCTTTCCGCGACCCCGAGGGGATGGAAATTCGCTGGGACGTGACCGCCCCGAACAAGTTCGATTCCGAGCCGCTGGTGGTTCCCGGCCGATACAGCTTTGCCCAGTCGGCCATTTATCGCCTGAAGATTTCCAACATACCGGGCCGTCCCGGAGTGGAGTTGTATCCGACGATCGAGGTCGCCATGGCCGCGCCGCGGACCCAGGCCTTCCTCGACCACAGCGCCGTGCCCGTCCAGTTCACCGAGGAGGACTTCGATCAGGTCCTCAGCGGCAACTTTGTCACGAAGGTGATTTATCTGCCCAATCCGGAGTATCAAGAGTTGGCGTTGGCGGGCGTCGATACGCTGGTGAGCACGCGGCTTGATCCGGGCGTCGATCCGATCCGCGAGGCCTCGCGCCGCGGGGCGATCCTGGCGGTGGTCCGCCTGGGCAACAAGGACTTGCAGTCCGCCGCGGCCAACGGCGAGGCCGCGGCCAACGGCATCACCCAGACCGGCTTCCACGCCGCCATCGGCGGTCGCGGCCCGGCCGGCGTGCCCTTCGGCGCGCCTATCGGCGTGAACGCCGCCATGCCGCAGGGCTACTATATTTCCGGCGTCACGGGGCCGGCGTACGGGATGCCGATGTGCGGCACGCCGATCGGCCTGGTTGGTCCGCCGCACATTCCCTTGGGAACTCCCGCCGGACTCCAAGGCTACACCATGGTCAACCACACGCACGTCTGCATGCCGGAACCGACGCACGAAATTCGCGTCGATGTGAAACACGAGCCGGGTTACTGCGCTCCGACGCCGCCCAACCACGTCCGCATCGTCGAACGCACTTCCTGCGAAGGCAAGGCGTGCGGCAACGGCCAGCCGTGCGACAATGCGTCCGGCGAACCGGCGCCGAGTTGCCCGGCGGAACCGGCGCCGGCTTGCCAAGTCCCACAGGCCGCGAAGTAAGCATACGAACCGTCGTTTCGCGAACAAGAGTTTGGAGTCCCCTCTCCCTCAAGGAGAGGGCTACGGTGAGGGCCGAATCGGCGCGACGGGCAGCCCTCGCCCTAGCCTTCTCTCAAGGGGAGAGGGGACCGGCGTCAAAGAATCCCTTTTCTCCCAAGACAACTCGCGACAATGGTCCAAGAGCTCCGCTGGCTGGCAAGGTTGGTGCGCCTTTGCGGAAGGCGGCTTTGCCGCCAGGACGGCGATAATGACGCTCTGCTGTTGCGGACTGGCCCCCTTTGCCCAGGCCCAGCAGCAAGGCGTTCATTATATCCATCAGGGCGTCATGCCACCGGGAGCGATTGGCACTGGCCAGCTATTGCGGGGCGGACCATTGCCGGGTTTCTTCCAGCCAGTGGAGATCAGGGCCCCGCGGGGGTCATGGTCTCCCTGGCTAGCGGCGATCAATTCGGCCCACCGCAGCCATGCCCGCGTCGCGCGGGAATGCTCATCGGCTCGGTGTACCGGCTTCGCGTTACGAACATTTCCACTCCCGAAGGGACCGAGGGCCTCGAAGTCTTCCCGACCATCGAGGTGATCGACCGGCTCTACGCCCCGCCGGGCGAAGAGGTCCGCTTCGCCATCCCCATCGAGTTGACCTTGGAAGACCTGAAACTCGCCCTTTCCGGCAAGCTCGTCACCCGGGTCATTTATCTCGAAGACAAGAACAAGGCCTTGCCGACGGCGGAGATCGACCGGTCGCAGACGTGGTTTGAGGCGGGGCCGGGCGAGGATCCGTTGGCCGCGGCCGACGCCTTGGGTCGCCCGGTCGCCATCCTTCGCCTCGGCGGACGGCTGCCGGACGCGAATCCGAGTGTGAATTTCTTCTTCGGCTCGCCGCCGTACGTCCCCTATGCGGCCACGGTCGAGTCGATTCCCCAGCCTGCGTCGGAAACAAAGACGACGGTCCATCCCGCCGCGATCGTTCCCGCCAAGGAGAACGCCGCGCCATGAACGACGCCTCGCTTCCTTGGCCGCGACTTTGGCGAATGGGGATCATCGCCCTGGGCGTGCTGATCCTTTGCTCGTGCCGCGCGGTGGAGACGCCGCCGCCGCGCCCGATCTGAGCGGGATCCGCTCGGACGGCTACGCGACCCTGCCGCCGGAGAATTCGCTGATCCAGCCCGGACCGGGCGTCGGCGGCCCTGGCCCCGGCGTCCTCGGCGGACCGCCCATGCCGCCCGTGCCCCCCGGGCAGCCCTCCGGACCTTGGTCGCCGCCGGGAATTGAGACGCCCTGGCCGAAAAGCGAATACATCCGCGACGGCGGACACGTCGGCGCCCCGTTGACGGTCAATCGCCAAGGGCAGGTCCGCGGCCTGCAAATGGAAGACACCGTGGCGCAATATGAAACCCTCGACGGCCAGAGCCACGTGCAGCCGAGCAATCCCGTCTATCTCTACGCCCCGCGATTCGGCGCCGTCCGCCAGGTGGCCAACCTCGAGGACGGGGTGCAGATCGACCGCTTGCGGGGCCTGCACGAGCCGGTCAAATTGTCCGCGCCGACGATCAACACGCCGGTGACCACGGGCCATCAAGACCTCCAGGTCGGCGACGACATTGGCATGCAGCCGGCGAGCATTTTCCACGCGAAACAGGGCTACGGGGCGGTCTCGATCGCCGTCGGGCCGCGCTCGTTCCAAGACCGCTACAAGGCGTTCGAGAATTACTCCATCATTCGCCTCGGCGCGATCAGGGAATCGGAGTCGGCCTGGGTGGCGCGCGGCAGCGACGCCGCCGCGGTCTGGACCGACAAGCAAGCCGTGCAAATCCTCCTCGAACACCGCGCCGCCGTGGTCGACAGCGTCGTCGAGAAGCTTGGGACCGTCTACACGAACGACCTCCCGCCGACGCCGCGGCTGCGGATCGTCAAGCTCGCCTCGACGTCGGACGCGAAGCCGGGGGAAACGGTCGACTTCACCCTCCGCTTCGACAACCTCGGCCTGCAAGCGATCGGCAGCGTCGTGATTCTCGACAGCCTGAGCGCGCGGCTGGCTTACGTTCCCTCCAGCGCCCAGTGCAGCCTCGACGCCCGCTTCTCGACGCAGGCCAACGAAGGCGAGTCGCTGGTGATGCGTTGCGAGTTGCTCAATCCGCTCAAGCCGGGCCAGGGGGGCGTGATCCGCTTCCAGTGCCGTGTGCGGTAGTCGCGCGGCACGCGCGGCGCCGGCTTCGTTCGGGTGGTGTGATAAATGGCGCCCTGACCCGTCGGCGGCGATTCCCTCCACAGCCACCCGAAGACGGCATATTTTTCCAGGGCCGCTTGACAAAATAGCCCTTCCCCGTTATCAGATAATGACAAGGGAGGAGATCATGTCGTCAGCGAGCTTGGATCAAGAGAAAAAAGAGCGAGAATTCGTCGTCGTGCACCGGGCCACAATCCGCTTTGCCGGCGATTCCGGCGACGGGATGCAACTGGCCGGCAGCGAATTCGCCGACATCGCCTCGATGACCGGTGCGGCCGTCTGCACCATGCCCGACTTTCCTTCCGAGATCCGCGCCCCGGCCGGTTCGTTGGGGGGCGTGAGCGGCTTCCAACTCCTCTTCGCCGATTACGAGGTCCACACGCCCGGCGACGCCCCCTACGTCCTTGTGGCGATGAATCCCGCGGCGTTGAAAGTGAATCTGCCCGACCTGGAGCCCGGCGGAATCCTCCTCGTCAATGAAGACGAGTTCACTCCAGCCAACTTGGAGAAGGCGAAGTACGAATCGAATCCGTTGACCGACGGCCAGCTTGCGGCGTTTCGCGTGATTCCGGTGAACATGACGCGGCGGACGGAAGAGGCGGCCGCGGCGTCGGGGCTCCCGCGGAAGGAAGCCCTGCGGTGCAAGAACTTCTACGCCCTCGGGCTGGCCCTCTGGCTCTACGACCGGCCGTTGCAGCCGGTCTTGGAGTGGTTGATGCGGAAGTTCAAGAAGAACAAGGCGGTGATGGCGGCCAACGGGGCATGTCTCCGCGCCGGCTACGACTTCGCCGACACCGCGGAAATGTTCTCCATCCACTACACGGTGGCGCCGGCCAAGCTCCCCAAGGGTCGCTATCGGCGTTTGACGGGCAACGAAGCGGCGGCGCTGGGACTGGTCGCGGCCGCCCACCGCGCGGGCAGGCCGCTGGTCTACGCCAGCTATCCCATCACCCCGGCGAGCGAAATCCTCCAAGAGCTTTCCAAGTACAAGGAATACGGCGTCCGCACGCTCCAGACCGAAGACGAGATCGCCGCCTGCGTCGCCGCCATCGGGGCATCCTTCGGAGGCGCGATCGGGGCCACCGGCACCAGCGGTCCGGGCCTTTCGCTGAAGTCGGAGGGCTTGGGGCTGGCGGTAATGACGGAACTGCCCCTGGTCGTCTTCGACGTCCAGCGCGGCGGCCCGAGCACCGGCTTGCCGACGAAGACCGAGCAGACCGACCTGAACATCGCCACGTTTGGCCGGCACGGCGAGTGTCCCCTGGTCGTGCTCGCGGCGGCGACGCCGGCGGATTGCTTCCGCATGGCCGTCGAAGCGGTCCGCCTGGCGGTGAAGTACATGACGCCGGTGATGGTGTTGTCGGACAGTTTCCTCGCCAACAGCGCCGAGCCGTGGCGGATTGTCGAGCCGGACAGCCTTCCCGACTTGCGTCCGCCGGCGTTGCCCGCCGCCGCCGATTTCGCCCCCTATCGGCGCGATCCGCAGACGCTGGCCCGCCCCTGGGCGGCGCCGGCGCGCCGGGTTTCGAACACCGCATCGGCGGGCTGGAAAAGGAAGACGTGTCCGGGGCGGTCAGCTACAACGCGGCGAATCACCAGCGGATGACGGAGTTGCGCGCGGCAAAGATCGCCGGGATCGCCAAGGACATCCCGCCGGCGGCGCCGGTCGGCCCCGCCGAGGGCGAATTGCTCGTCGTGAGTTGGGGCAGCGCCTATGGCCCCGTGGCCGCGGCGGTCGAGGAAGTGCAACGGGAGGGAGGTTCCGTGGCCCATCTGCAGTTGCGCCACTTGAATCCCTTCCCCGCCAACCTCGACGAGGTTGTTTCCCGCTACAAACAAGTGCTCGTCCCGGAGAACAACATGGGGCAGCTCCGCGCGCTGTTGCGGGACCGCTGCCTCGTGGACGCGGTGGGATTTTGCAAAGTGGAGGGCCGGCCTTTCGGCATCCAAGAAGTGCGGAAAAAGATCGAAAATATGCTGAAAGGGCGAAAACCATGAGCATCCGCGACTGCGATTCCTGCGGAGACATTTCCGCCGACGCCCTGCCCGCGCTGACGCGCAAGGACTTCCAATCGTCGCAGGCCGTAAAGTGGTGCCCCGGCTGCGGCGACTTCGGCATCCTCGCCCAGGTGCAGAGCATCCTGCCGCGCCTGGGCCTGCGGCGGGAAAACGTCGTCTTCGTCTCCGGAATCGGCTGCTCCTCGCGATTCCCCTACTACATGAGCACCTACGGGTTTCACGGCATCCACGGGCGGGCCCCGGCAATCGCCATGGGCCTGAAGTGCGCCCGGCCGGAACTCTCCGTCTGGGTCGTCACCGGCGACGGCGACAGCTTCTCCATCGGCACGAACCACCTCATCCACTGCCTCCGCCGCAACCTGGACGTCAACATCCTCCTGTTGAACAACCAGATTTACGGGCTGACGAAGGGGCAATACTCGCCAACTTCGGAGTTCGGCAAGAAGACGAAGTCGAGCCCCTTGGGGACGATCGAGCAGCCGATCCATCCGATGCGAGATGGCGTTGGCGGCGGAGGGGACGTTCGTCGCCCGCTGCGTCTTCGCCGAGCCGAAGCAGCTTGCCTCGGTCCTCGAGGCGGCGGCGCGGCACAAGGGGACGTCGTTCATCGAAATCCGGCAAAACTGCGTCGTCTTCAACGAAAACGTGCTGGAAAACTTCGCCGACCGCGAGGACCGCGAAGAACATTGGCTGCGCCTGGAGCCGGGCAAGCCGGTCCGCTTCGGCAAAGACGGCGGCAAGGGAATCGTGCTTCGCGGCCTGACGCCCTCCGTGGCCACGATCGGCGTCGACGGCGTCCGCGAGGAGGACCTGCTGGTGCACGATCCGCACTGCCCTTCGCCCCTGCCGGCGTATCTGCTCGCCCGGCTCCAGCCGCCCGACTTCCCCACGGCGTTGGGCATTTTCCGCCAGGTCGAGAAGCCGACCTACAACGATCTGTTGATGTCGCAGATCGACGGCGCGATTGCCCAGCAAGGCAAGGGCGACCTGTCGCGGTTGTTCAACGCGGGAACGACGTGGTTTGTGGATTAGCAGCACTCCGCTTGCGGTTTCGCGAGGCGTCGGCATGAAATATGTAGGGTGGGACTCGCTGCGCACGGCCCACCCTACTTTGAGGGCGTCGGCATGACTCTCGAAGCGGCCAATGCAGGTTGGGCGGTTTACGAATTGCCCGCGGCGGAATCGGGCCGCGAAGAGCCCGTCGCCGCATCGCCCCGCGACATGCCGCTCGACGAAGGGCTCCTCCTGCAAAACGTCGTCTGGTTCTGTTCCTTGCGGTGGCTGGTGGTGGGGACGTTGACGGGCATGGGCGTGCTCGGCTGGGCGACGGGGGGCCGGACGCTGGCGGGGGGCGTCCGCCTGAGCCCCGAATGGCCCTTGACCGTTGCCGGCGTCTTGGCGGCGCTGAACATGAGCTACTTGGACATCGCCCGCCGCGCCGCGGAAAGGCCCAGCCCGCCGCCCTGCGGCTGCAAAGCCTCTGGCTGCAAATCATCCTCGACTTGGGCGGCTCACCGTGGTGATCCATTACGTCGGCAGCCTGGGGACGTTCGCGCCGTACATGTACCTGTTTCACATCGTGCTGGCGTGCATCTTTTTCCCTTATGCGCAAAGCCTTCTGGTCACGCTCTGCGCGATGGGGATGTATCTCGCCTGCATTCTCCTGGAGCAGTCGGGGATCGTCGCGCCGCAGTCGCTGCTGGCCGCGGGACCGCCCCGCGGCGGCGGCCTGGGCGGCGTTCTCGCTTGGCATTTCGGCTCCCTGGTGTTCATTTCCGGCACGGTATGGTATCTTGCGTCTTGGCTGGCCAGCGCCCTGCGGCGGCGGGACGAAGAACTGGCCGCCATCAATCGCCGCCTGATCGCCGCCACCGAAGAGAGGGCGCGGTACATGATCCGCACAACGCACCAGTTGAAGGCCCCTTTTGCGGCCATTCACGCCAATGCCCAGTTGCTCCTCGGCGGCTACTGCGGACCGATCCCCGAGGCCGCCGTCGCGATCATCCGGCAAATCGCCGCACGCTGCGAAATGCTGTCGCGGGAGATCAAGGACATGCTGCAACTGGCCAACCTCCGCTCCGCCGCGCAGACCCCGCCCGCACCGGTGGAAATCGACCTCGCCGAGTTGATCGCCGCCTGCCTGGCCAATCTCCGCCCGCAGGCGACCAAGCGCGGCATCGCCGTCGAGGAGGATTTGTCCAGCACTCCCGTGCTCGCCGTGCAGGACCACGCGCTGATGATGTTGGACAACGCGATTTCCAACGCCGTGAACTATTCGCGGGATGGGCGGCGGGTGTGGATTTCCTGCAAGCCGAAGCCCAACGGCGGCGCGGCGGTCGTCGTCCGCGACGAGGGCATCGGCATTTCCGCCGACCGCCTGCCGCACATCTTCGACGATTACTTCCGCACGACGGAAGCGGTAAAACACAACAAGGAGTCGACGGGCCTGGGGCTGGCGATTCTGCGGCAAGCGGCCATCGCCGGCCGCGTCGGCGTCCGCGTCGAGAGCGCACGGCGCAGGGGACCGCCTTCTTTCTCGATTTTCCGCCTTCTCCCGACGCAACCGAAAATCCCGAATGAATAGGAGCAATCCGCATGGCTTACTTGCTGCTTGTGGATGACGACGAGGATTTTGCCAGAACGGTCAGCACCGTCTTGGAGAACCACGGATACGAGGTCGCCATGGAGACGGTCGCCCAGCGCGCCGTCGAGCGAATCCGGCTGCGGCGGCCCGACGCGGTCATCCTCGATGTCATGTTCCCCGAAAGCGACACGTCCGGATTCGAGGTCGCCCGGGCGATTCGCCGCGCGTTCGGCGAGTTGCCGGTGTTGATGCTGACGGCCGTCAACCAGTCGTTTCCGCTGGGCTTTAGCAAGGAAGACCAGGACCCGACGTGGCTGCCGGTGACGGAATTTCTGGAGAAGCCGGTCGATTTTGCGGTCTTGCGCGAGAAGCTCGCCGCGATGCTGGCGAAGAAGTGACGCCGCGATGAAAATCCACGAACATCAAGCGAAGCAGATATTTCGCGATTGCGGCGTCGCCGTTCCCCGCGGCCTGGTCGCCGACAGTCCCCAGGCCGCCGGCGAGGCGTTCGCCGCCTTGGCCAAGCCGGTCGCCGTGGTCAAGGCAGATTCACGCCGGCGGGCGGGGCAAGGGAACGGTCGCCGAAGTCCCCACGCAGCGCGGCGTGCAACTGGTCCGCAATCGCGACCAGGCGGAAGAAGCGGCGGCCAACCTCCTCGGCCACCGCCTGATTACCGCGCAGACCGGGCCCGACGGCCGGCCCGTGCATCGCGTGCTCGTCGAAGAGGGCTGTTCGATCGCGCGGGAGTTTTACCTCGGCGTCGTCGTCGATCGGGGGGCGGGCTCTCCGGTGCTGATCGCCTCGCCCGAGGGCGGCGTGGAAATCGAGCACGTCGCCGCGACGAAGCCCGACCGCATCTTCACCGAGCCCGTGGACCCCGACGCCGGCCTGCGGCCGCACCAGATCCGCAAGCTCGTCTGGCGGCTGGGCCTGCCGCAGACCAGCGTGCGAACCGCGGAGCAATTCATGCAGGCCCTGGGCGAGATGTTCCTTCGCCACGATTGCAGCCTCGTGGAGATCAACCCGGCGGTGCTCACCGTCGAGAACCAGCTCCTCGCCCTGGACGCGAAAATGAGCTTCGACGACAACGCCTTGTTCCGCCACCGCGAACTGGCCGGACTCCGCGACCTCGCCGAAGAAGAGCCGGCCGAAGTCCGCGCCGGCGAGGCGGGGCTGAGCTACGTCAAGCTCGACGGCGACATCGGCTGCCTCGTCAACGGCGCCGGCCTGGCGATGAGCACCATGGACCTGATCCAACTCCACGGCGGACAACCCGCCAACTTCCTCGACGTCGGCGGCGGCGCCAACGTTCAGCAAGTCACCGAGGCCCTGCGCATCCTCGTCTCCGACGCCGGCGTCCGCGCCGTGCTGGTGAACATCTTCGGCGGCATCATGCAGTGCACCACCATCGCCCGGGCGCTGGTCGAGGCCTCGCACTCCGTCCACTTCAGCGTGCCGCTGGTCGTGCGCTTGGAAGGGACGGAAGTCGAGATGGGCTGCCGCATCCTCGCGGAAAGCGGGATGAACGTCGCCACGGCGACGGATCTGACCGACGCCGCAAAAAAGGCCGTCGCCGCGGCGCGGGGAGAAAAATCATGAGCATCCTCGTCGATCGCCACACGCGCGTGCTCTGCCAGGGAATCACGGGGCGGGCGGGGCAATTCCATACGAAGCACTGCCGCGAGTACGGCACGCGGATCGTCGGCGGAGTGACCCCCGGCCGCGGCGGACAAACCGTCGAGGGCGCGCCCGTCTTCGACACCGTCGCGGAAGCGGTGGAGAAAACCGCCGCCGACGCGACGATGATTTTCGTGCCCCCGCCGCTGGCCGCCGACGCCATCCTCGAGGCCGTCGCCGCCGGGCTCCGCCTGATCGTCGCCATCACCGAGGGGATTCCCGTGCTCGACATGGCCCGGGCGATCGACGTCGTGCGCCGCTCGAAGTCGCGGTTGATCGGGCCGAATTGTCCCGGCGTGATCACCCCGGACGAGTGCAAGATCGGCATCATGCCCGGCTACATCCACCGCCGCGGCCCGATCGGCGTGATCAGCCGCTCCGGCACGCTGACCTACGAGGCGGTGTGGCAGCTCAGCGGGGCCGGGCTGGGGCAATCGACGTGCGTCGGCCTCGGCGGCGACCCGATCGTCGGATCGTCGTTCGTCGATCTGTTGCAGATGTTCGAGGACGACCCGGCCACGGAAGGCATCCTCTTGATCGGCGAGATTGGAGGCTCGGCCGAGGAAGACGCGGCGGCGCTGATCGCCCAGCGCGTCACCAAGCCGGTGGCGGCGTTTGTGGCCGGCCGCACGGCCCCGCCCGGCAAACGGATGGGCCACGCCGGAGCGATCATTTCCGGCGGCAAAGGGACGGCGGCGGAAAAGATCGCCGCCTTCCAGGCCGCCGGCGTGCAAATCGCCGAAAGTCCCGCGGAAATGGGCCTCGCGATGAAACGGGCCTTGGAAGGAAGAAACCGATGACGCAAATCCTTGTTGTTGACGACGATGCCGACTTCGCCGGCGCCGTCCGCATGGTCCTCCAGTCCCGCGGCTACGACGTGCCCATGCTCCACGACGTCGCCGGGGTGATCGACCGGCTCGATCAGCGTCTGCCCGACGCGCTGATCCTCGACGTCATGTTTCCCGACAATCCCGTGGCGGGCATCGAGTTGGCCCGGCAGGTGCGGGAGCGGTTTCCCCTGTTGCCGATCGTGCTGCTCACGGCGATCCATCAGCACATGCCGCTGGGCTTCGCCGGCGCGAGCATCGATCCCGCCTCGCTGGCAGCGACGGATTTTTTGGAAAAGCCGATCGACTTTCAATTGCTTTGCGACAAGCTCGATCGCCTGCTCCACCGCCCGACGATGGCGACTGAGGGGGATGAAAGGGATTAGGGATTGGGGATTGGAAAGTGCGCGGCTGGGCGCCATGTCCCACGACAAGCGTGGGCATGTCAATGTCGCCAATTCTTCGCGCACGCCGGAAACCAGCCTCAATGTCACATGCCCACGCAAGCGTGGGACATGGCACCCGGCTCCATACGCACGAAGTTAAGCCATGAATTGGCCGAACGGTCAGTGTGCAGACATGAAAGCACGCATGGAGAAGGAACACTTACTCACAATCTTCGCTAATTCACTATATTAGCGTGAATAAGCGGCGATTAGTGTTCCGTCTCGGTGCTTTGTTCTTAACTTAGCGCGTCCGGCAGTGGCGCCCTTCGAGCCCCGCCCTACAGGGAGGGGACCAGATTTCCGCCGACGCCATACGTCCGCGCCGCCGCGGCGAATATGAAGAGCGTCTGCAAGACGATCGCCCCGCCGACGTACGCCTGGCCGGCGGAGGCGCTGAAGCCGTAGCTGTGCAGACCGGCGCCCATCAGGAAGTTCACCCCATACCAGGCCGCCATCACCAGCGCGAAACAGGCCACGGACAAGACCGCGAGGCCAAAGTGCTTGACCCAACCGGCGTAGCGGGCGTGCAGCACGGCGATGTAGCCGAGCAAGGAGATCAAGGCCCAGACTTCCTTCGGGTCCCAGCCCCAAAAGCGTCCCCAGGCGGAGGCCGCCCAAACGCCGCCCAAAAAAGTCCCCACGGCCAACAGGACCACGCCGACCTGCAGCGCGCGGTAGGTGAAGCGGCTGAGCGACTCGATCGCGGACTGATTTTTCGGCGCGATAATAAAATAGCCCAGCGTCAGATTGCCGATCCCCAGCGCGAGGGCAAAGGCGGCGTAGCTCAGCGTGATGCTCATCACGTGCGTGACCAGCCAGAAGTTGTTGCGCAGGATCGGCTGCAACGGCTGGAGGCTGGGATCGAGGATGGCCGGGCAGTTGTCGGCGAGGATCAGGGCGACGGCGGAAATGGCCGAGGCGGCCGCGAGGATGCAGCGTTTTCGATAGACGAGTTCGAGGACCATGCCGAGCAGGGCCACGCCCAGCCCGACATAGGTCACCGACTCGTACATGTTCGTGACCGGCGCGGCCGGAGATCCAGACCCTCATGCCGAAGCCGACCAGTGCGGCGGCGATGCTGATCGCGAAGGCGGCAAGCGCGGCGACATAGAGCGATTTCGAGGAGGTCCCCATCGCCAGCAGCACGCCGATGCAGGCGAAGATCGCCAGCGCCCAGGCGAAGCGGAAGGGGACCCAGTGGTTGTAGGCGACTTCGGCGTCGATCTTCGTCAGCGCGGGATACGCGCCGAGTTGCGGGCCGAGCTCCCGCGCCGCGGCGAGGAAGGCGGCCGAGGCGCGGTTGAATTCTCGCGGCGAGTTGGCCAAATAAGCCGCGCGGACGGCGAGAAACTTCCGCTTCAATTGCCGCAGCAAGCCTTTGGGGTCCGTGCGGTCGTCCAGCGAAATGCGGAGCAAGTAGTCGATTGATGCCCATTGACCTTCGGGGCTGTTGGCCAGCGGGGCCGCTTCCAGGCGGCGTCCGGCGCGAAGCTCTTGGTAGTCGCGCAAGCGGCGGGCCAGCTCCATCCCCTTTTTCTCGAAGGCGCTAAGCTGCGCCTCCGGGCGAAACGCCAAGGTCTGCGCCCAAGCGGAAAATCGCGGGCACGACTGCGTCTGCGGATCGCGAAACGGAGACTTGCCCAGATCGCAAGGCGAGATGAGTTTCTGCTCTTCGGGCATGCCCAAGGCGCGGTGCAATTCGAGCGATTCGACGAGGATCAAGGGCGACTGGTCCCAGCGGTCGGGCGGGAAGGAGGCGGCGTGGGCGGGACAGGCGTCCATGCCCGCGGCCATGGAATGCGATCTGCCGCATTGCGCCGGCGGCGCAGCTCGTGGCGCGGCGGGCTTCTGCTCCCAGCCCGGCCAATCGAAGAGCACGGAGAGATAGAGCCCCGCGGCGTCGAGCTTGCGGCCGGTCTGCGGATCGGTTGCGCCACTGAGATTGCCGATCATTCGCCAGCTTTCCCAGGCGAGGCTGTCGAAGGGTTTTTGGCGGCCGTGGTCTTGGACGGGCAGGCAGCGCCAGGGCTTCCAATCGAACTCTTCGGCGGCTTTTGCCTGTGCGGCCGCCGC
The DNA here is from genome assembly GCA_963791075.1 of uncultured Planctomycetia bacterium. Classification (GTDB taxonomy): domain Bacteria; phylum Planctomycetota; class Planctomycetia; order Pirellulales; family Thermoguttaceae; genus CAWBRF01. The sequence goes on along the minus strand of CAWBRF010000027.1, from coordinate 209,848 downwards.
AAAGAGGGCGAAAAAGGCCAGCGAGGCGGCAATGCGGCTGTGCATTGAGGATTCCTTTTGCGCCATCGGCGGTGGAGAGGCGGAAACGGCCAACCCGCGGCGGGCCGTCCTCGCCCGGGTGATGAAAATCCACGGCGCGCGCAAGGCAAACCATCGCCGCGCCGAGATACTTCAGAAACATCCCCGGATCGCGACTGACCCCGAGGATCGAGCCTTGCCCATCGGGCAGGAAGCCGGACTGACAAACCATGAAGTCCTTGCACACCAGCGGTTGATTCATGGAGATTTCCCGCTCTTGGACGATTTTTCCGGCGGCGTCGAGGACCTGCACGGCGCTGGCGAAGGCGGCGTCGCCCGTGCCGCCGGGGTTGAGTTGATGGATGAACTTCTTCAATCGCAGCGCGAAGCCCAGCGGTCGCGTGTCGAAGCTGAAGCCGACGTGGAGCATGCCGGCGGCGGTTTTCAGCGGATGGGGCATTTGGCCGGGCTCGCCTTGTTGCAGCCACAACAAGTGCTTCGCCCCGCCGGCGGCCACTTCCAACAGCGCCGCCGCCGGCGCGGAATCGGCCCCCGCCGCGTCGGGCAAGACCGGCAGATAGCGGACTTCCTGCCGGGCATGGGGGAAGTGCTTCACCAGCCAGACGGCGGTGCTGGCCCAGGCGGGAATGCGGTCGCCCGCCTTGACCTCGCCGCGAGAATTCCACTTCCCCTCGCCGCCGATGCGGCAGTAGAGCTTGCCGCTGGGGACGGCGAGAAATTCCACGCCCGGCTCCGCCTTCACCGCCGGATGATGATACCAGAACTTCACCGGGCAAACGCGGCCGTTGATCCCATCGAGGTTGAGGCAGGGGTGTTTGGCGAAGACCATCTGCCGCTGTGGATCCTTCTTCTTCGGCAGGTAAATCCGCAATTCCAAGAGCGGGTTCTTCGGCGCAATCCCCGCGGAAACCTGCCGGCCGTCCAACTGCGGAACGGCGTTGGGCAAATACTCGGCGATCACGACGGCCGTCCCGTCCGCGGAAAGCGAGATTTTCTTGCCCAGGTTTTCCTTTACCCCGACGCGCTGGACCTTGCCGTCGTAGTGAATCGCCAGCAGGCCGTCCGGGCCCAGGTCGGCAACGGGCGGATGGAGAAAATCCTCGCTCAGAGTTTCCGCTTCCGCCTGAAAAAACGCAAAACGCGCCGAGCCGATGTTCGCTTCCATCGGGCTGGCCGGCAACCAGGTCTCGACGCCGCTGGCGGCCTCCGGACCGGTCATCGAGACCTTCAACACCGCCGGGCCCGAACCGGCCTCCTCGGGGACCCAATTGTCCACAGAACGGGCGTGGCGGAGATAGTGAACCACTTTCAGCCCCACCCCGGAGACGGAGCCAAGTTCAAGGGTTTCATCCTCGGGCCAGTCGACCGGTCCGGCCTGAAAGGTGAAGACGGCCGGCAGGCGATCCTTTCGCGGTTGCCCTGCCCATTGAACGTCGAAGCGGCTCGTGTCGGGCAGCATCATGCGGTCGCCGGTTTCACCCTCGGCGAGGACGAGTTGTCCGTCGATGCCCGATCGGAACGTCCAGACGGCCCCGCCCAGCAGGATCAACAGCCCGACGTGCGTGAGCACGAAGCCGATTTGCCGGCGTTTCCGCGGGAAGCGGACGGCTGTGGCGGCGAGGATATTGCCTGCCAGGAGGCCCAACAGGGCGACGAACCAACGGCTATGGTAGACGTACCAGCCGGCGTACTGGCGGCCGTGGGCGGTTTCGAGCAAGGTCGCGACGGCCAAGACCGCGGCCAGGGCCAGCAAGAGGAAGATCGCCAGTTTCAAAGACGCCAAGGCTCGTAGGGCCGTGACCAGAAATGTGCGCATGATGAAAACACCCTTTCGAATCGGGGCCGTGAGTTTCGCGCGTGGTCGCTTCCGCCCGGCGCGGTTTGCCAAGTTCGCTCGGATAGGTCCTTCTTTGTGCGCTGGAGTGGGCGACCGGTCGTTTTCAGCTTGCTGAATTCCGACGCAACTGTGAAAAAAGGGGAATTTCAGCGGTCAAACGTGGTGTAATTATTGTGTCAAATATAGGGACAGCAACAGCCGCGCCGGGATGATAGCGAGGCGGCGGCGGCGTGTAAACGTCTATTTTGTCAGCGTCGGGCGTCGGAATATCCGGTACAGATGGAATAAAGAGGCTGCAAATGAGCTAAGAGCCTTACAACCGGGCGAAAAATCTGCTTTGTGACAGGCGCGTTTGGCGACAAGCACATTAGCCGTTACTTCCCGACAAAAAGAACCATTCGTTACGGGAGTTACGGCAGTCAAAAAAGGAATCGTAGTCAACCCTCACGGATGAGACGCTTGCGGCGGAGAGATCCAGGGAAGGGATAATCCTAGGCCGTCATCGGCTTGGCGAATTCACAAGGAGGTCGATCGTGCGCACCATTCGGCGCCGGAGAGATGGATTGCGAATTCCCCCCATGGGAATCGTATTAATCGGGGTCTTTTGCATCGGCTTTGCCTCGTGCCAATCTCCGCACGAGCCCTGCTGCCGCACGGAGGCCAGGATAGACAATGGCCCGCCGAAGACGGATCCACGGCTGTTCGTGCAGGTCTCGTACTGCGAAGTGCGGACGGCGCTGCCGGTGGTGGCGGGGGCGGAGTTCGTCAACGACGACGAAATCTGCATGACCTGCCACGACGCCTACGTCAAGTCGTTTGCCAACAACGTCCATCGCCAGGGGAAGTGCGAGTCCTGCCACGGCCCGGCCAGCAAGCACGTCGAGGGCCGCGGCAAGGAGCCGGGGATGATCTTCAGCTTTAAGCAGGGGAGCCCCGCCGCAAAGGCGGAGGCCTGTTTGAAGTGCCACGAGGACAGCCAGTGCGCCGTCGGCTGCCGTTGGCGCACGAGCAAGCACGCCCATTGCGGCGTGACCTGCGTCGATTGCCACCGCGGACACTACAACGTGCCGCCGGGAACGCCGGCAACGACGGCTCCGGGCGACGCGGCGCTGGAGGGCTCGTCGGCGAAGTTGACCAGCTTCCACATGACCGCCAACGCCCCGGCGGCGGACGCGGCCGCCGCGCAACTGCCTTCGCTCCGCGGCACGTCGCGCAATCTGGGCGCCGATTGCCCCGAACATCTGCTACCGCTGCCACTGCGACAAGGTCGATTTGCAGCGGATCGCCGGCCCGCACCAAATCTGCGGACCCAACGGCTTCAACTGCACCACCTGCCACGACCCGCATGGACAGATCAAGGAGTCGTCGCGTCGCGACCTCTGCCTGAGCTGTCACGACGGGCATGCGCCGACGATGGCTTGGCACTCGTCGATCCACGAGCTCAACGGCGTGGCCTGCACGGATTGCCACAATCCGCACCCGAACAGTTGCGTGCAAAGCGTGGTCGACATCAACCACTACCGCGTCGATCGTCCGAAGCGGATGCCGATGTCGGTCTGGGAGCCGGACGCCTGTTACAAGTGCCACCCAAAGATTTACGCCCTGAACCAGATGTCCTCGCACCATCCGATCCTGGAGGGGAAGATGGTCTGCTCCGACTGCCACGATCCGCACGGGCAGCGGGAGCGGAACCTGAAGGCGGAGACGATCAACCTGCTCTGCTACAAGTGCCACATGGAGAAGCAGGGGCCGTGGGCGTATCCGCACCCGCCGTGCGACGAGAACTGCGCGATTTGCCATGAACCGCACGGGGCGGTGGCCAACTACCTGCTGCGGCGGCCGCCGACGTTCCTCTGCTTGGGGTGCCACGTGGGCCACAACGCGGAGTCGGGGTCGCACCTCACGCAGGGCCGCGTCAACGTCAACGCCAACCCGGCGATCCGCCCGGCGTTCTACGGCGACTGCACGCAGTGCCACACGCAAGTGCACGGCAGCGACGTCCCGTCGCCGACCGATCCGAACGCCCTGGTCAAGTTCCGATAACCGCTTCCACAATTCCCAACGAACATCGAACGTCTGAAGAAGACACATTAGATATAAGGGGGGGGCCTTATAATGAGGTTCACTTGTTTCTATCTGCCGGCAGTCGCGACGATCGTCCTGCTGCCCATGGGAAAGTTGCTCGCCCAGGAGGCGCAACCGACCAGTTCGCCGACGGCGGGAACCGCCGCGGCCGCCGCCTCGACGCAGCAAGTCTATGGATACTGCGGCGACTACGGCCAGGACGACCCGATCCGCGACTTCGCCGTCCGCGTCGGTTATTGGGGCACGCAGACCAGCGGCTCCACGGTGAGGACCGGCGAATACCAGAGCCTCACGCCGTCCTCGCTCTTCTACGACGTCAACACCTTGATTACCGACGGAACGCGGACCTTGAACTTCAACGCCACCGGCGTGGAAGACGCCTCCACGCAGGTGAAAGGGACCTACTTCGGCCCGAACCTGGAAGCCAACCTCGACTACGAGCAATTCCCGCACGAACTGCTGCACGATCCCTACCAGAACTGGGCGACAACCGCCTCCGGGCCGACGACGACCAACCCCTCGGCCCCCTACATTCTGCAAACCCACTCGGACATGAACCCCGGACAAGACTACGCCATCAACGTCAGTGAGTTGAAGCTCAACCTCAAGGGCGACGTCACCGACGGCTTGCGGTGGCGGGTGAACGTCTTTTCCTTGGAAAAATCCGGCGAGCGGCAGGCGGACGCGACGGCCCACTGCTACCAGGATCCGACCGCAAATCCGCCGAACCAACTCCCCGGGACCACCTTGGTCAATCAGTGCCATACGGTCAGCCAGACCCAGTACATCGACTGGAAGACGAACGAGATCGAGCCGGCCTTGGAGGCCAGCAACTGTTGGCTCACCGTCGAGTACTCCCGCACCATGAGAACCTTTACGCAAAACGACCAAATGGTCTACTCCGACTGGGACCACTCGCCAAGCTTCGGATACGGCAACAACACCCCCGGCAGCGGCGAGGCGGGCTACGCCATCGTCCCCGACAGCCTCACGGAAATCGACCGCCTGAAGACCCGCGTCCAACTCGGCCAGGACACCGAGGCCTACATCCTCACTTACGTCGGCGACGAGAAGGACGAGTTGAACTACATCAATCGCCACCTCGGCGGCGTGGACGGCCGCATCACGAATGACTCGATCGACGGCCTGACGCTGACCGCCCACGGCAAGGTCTATTCGGAGAACACCCAGTTGCAGCAGGTTTCGCTGAACACCCTTTATCCCAGCTTGGCGTCGTACTATCAGCAGCCGGCGAGCGTGATGAACGCCGCCGACGGCCTCGTCCAGCCGATCGACCGCGATGAGACCGACGTCGGCTTCAGCGCGCGGTGGCGGCCGTTCTACGACCAGGAATGCTCGCTCTGGAGCCGGCTGTCGATCACCGGCGCCTACGACTACGCCCAGATCCGCCGCACCTATGCCGACGACACCATCGACTTGCCGGTCCCGGTCAACTTCTACCAACCCGACACGGACACGAGCACCTTCGCCGTCACGGCCGATGAGCGGTGGTCGGAGCACTTCGACACCTATGTCCGCATGAAGTTCATCAATACGGCGTATCCGCTCTACGGCATCACGCCCTACGTGAACACCTTGGACACGGCGTTGAACACCATCTTGCCGACGAACGAAACGCGAATGGAGATCGGCGGCACGTGGATGCCCAGCGAGCGGTTCCTCTTCAACGCCACGTTCTTCGTCGAAGACTCGGAGAACACCGGCCCGTACGGCCAGTTCGACTCGACCAACTATCCCTTCATGTTCAGCTTCATGTATTCGCCGACGAAGTGCTGGCACTTGACGGCCGGGTATGCGAACTTCGACCAGAACCTCAACCAGACCATCAACATCGGCACGCCCACGGCGTTTGCCGCGCCCTGGACCTACGAGAGCAAGTCGGACGTGTTCAACGTCGGCACGACCTACAAGTGGTCGCCGAGGGTCGTCCTCAACGGCAACTTCGAGTACGTCCGCGGCTTGGACGCGGTCACCAACACGCCCGCGCCTCCGGGCGCCGTCGTGCCCTTCAACTTGGGCCAATACTCGGTCGTCTCGAACGTCACCTACCGCATCTCCGCCGGCGTCGATTACTTGGTGCGGCCGAACCTCACCACGTTCTTCCGCTGGAACTACTTCGACTACGGGGATCTGTCGTCGTACTACAACACCTCGGGCATCGCCAACATGTTCCTCGTCGGCGTGAACGCGAGGTTCTAAATCGACTCCGGCAAATTGCCGGGAGACGCGTGCAATCAAAACCGTTCCCCAAAAACCGCCGCGGCCGCAAGGCCTCGGCGTCGTTTTTGGCGCGTCCCGCGGTGGGGAAATCCCCCTGCCGGCAGCCGCCGCCGTCACATTGCCCCAGACGCGGCCCAAAGGACCCGCACGCAGAAATAGACCCCCACGAGAATCAGCGCCGTCCCGGCGATCCGCCGCCCCCACCAATCGATCTGCGCGAACAGTCCCAGCGCTTTGCCGACCGCCTCCGCCCCGACCGCCAATAGCCCCGCGCAAAACAAGACCGGCAACACCGCGCCGACGCCATAGACCAACGGCAACGCCAGCGGGCGGTCGTGCCGCGCAGCCATGCACAGGACGCCGCCGAAAAACACGGCCGCCGAGGCGGGGCAAAAACTCAACGCCACCAAAACGCCCATCGGCAGCGCCGCCCAAAGCCCCAGGCGCTCGATCCGCGATTGGAATCGCCCGCCGAAGCCGACGCCCGTCCGCGGCAGGCGAATCCATCCCAAGAAGAGCATGCCCAAAAGAATCAGGATCGGGCCCAAGGCTCGATGGACCCAACGGTGCAGCAGCCACGCCAGGGGACTGGCGCGCACGCCGGCCAGCACGATCGCCGCCAGCGCGCCGTAGGCGATTGCGCCGCCGACGGCGTAGAGCAGTCCCGCGAGGAGCACTTGTCGCGGGCTGCCCGCGCGCTGCGCGAGAAAGGCCAAGGCGGCGACGCCGGCCGCCAAGGGACACGGATGCAGCGACGTGGCAATCCCCAACGCCAACATTTCGCCGACGGCCTGGAACATGACGGGCTCCTTCACCAGGCCGATGGGGGCTGTCCCGCCTTGCCGTCTGCGGCGATCGCGCGGACTCGCTCTTGCACGCGGCGGATGAAACGCCCCTTGTCGCGAAGCAATGCGACGGAGTCGATGAGATTCTCCCGCCGCTGCACGCGGCCGTTGCGCAACTGCACGATGACCACCTCGGGGCCAACAAGTTGATAATCGTCGCAGAAGTGTTCGTTTTCCCGCTTCTGCACGTCCACGGAGCGAAACTCGATCCGCCCGCGGGCGAGCCCATCCGCAAAACCCTCCGCGACGGCCTCTCGCGCAAGGGCCTCCATGTTCAGGCACGTGGGGCAGCGGACCGCCGCGTGGAAGCAATAGACCACCAGCCGGTCCGGCCGGCCGCGATTCGCTTCCGCCTGCTCGTCCGCCGGGGCCGAGCGGCGCAAGTTCGCCACCGCCGAAATCGTCAACGTCAGCGCGGCCAACGACAACAGGGCAAGCGTGAGGATGGTCTTGCAACGCATGATCGAACGCCGGGGACGGTCGCGGCGACAACGCCCTCATTGTACCACGTCGCCGCCGTCAACGCCCTTGCGTCACGTAGCGGTAGGGGCTTTGGCGGAAGCGGGCAAGGGTCTCGACGCTGGCGAACAAATAGACTTTGCCGTCGCAGAGCGTGGAGAACTCGCATTTTCCCGGCACGTTGGCGTTCCGCTCCGTGGCCAAGACCGGATCATTTCCCCCACACGCCGGCGTGTACCGCGCCGGATTCGAGAGAAATCGCAACCGCTGCTCCTGCCCAGAAAAGAGGAACGTCCGTCCCGCGTAGACGGCCGGGCAACGCGCGTCGCCGCGGACCCAACGCTGATGCTCGGACAACTCGACGACGCAGAATCCATCGAGGATCAACGGCGGGTCGCCGCCGGAAGCGGCCTCGCAGAACTCGGCGGTGTGCGGAGGCGCCTGGGCGGGCGGGATCGGCGCCGGCGAAAGGATCGCGGTTGACGCCGGCGCGGCTAACGCCGGCGCGGGCGAGACCGGAACTTCGAGGACGGCTGACGCCGCCCGATTTTCCGCCAGCGGTTGCCCGCCGTCGAAAGGCATGACCGCGCTGGTGCGAATGATCGGGCAATTGGAGTCCGTTTCGATGCCCGCCCCCGAGGGAGGCGGCGCCTTCGGCGAAGCCGGTTTCTCCGTCTCCGGCGGCGGCTGATCGCTTTCGTTTTCCGTGTGCGGTTTCTTCTCCGGCCGCACGGGGACCAAATCGTCGCTCTTGCCGCTGGGAGAAGGCGCGGGTTGGCTGCCGGCTTTTGGCTCGCTCGACTTCGCCGGCGGGGTCGCCTCCGGCCCAAGACCCGGCAAATCCTTCTCGAAAGATGGCTTCTCCGGCTCGTTCAGCGGCGTTTCCGCTGGCTTCTCCGGCTTGCCGGGAAGGATGCCCATGCCCGGCAGCAGTTTGTTCGGCGTCAGCAGGTCCTCGTCCGAAGTCGGTTTGCCGCTCGGCACGGCCGGTTCCGGAAGCACTTGACCGCCGGGCGTCTGCGACGGCAGGGCCCCGGCGGGCGACTCCGTCTTCGACGGCGCCGCCTCCGCCTTCGGAAGCGGCAGCGGAACCTGGCCGGCAGTCGGCGGCATGATCTCCCTGCCCACCGCGGCGGGAAACACCCGCTCCGGCCGCCCTTCCCCAGGCCACACCCGCCATTGCGTCTCGTTGTAGCCGTAGTTCCTCGCGTTCGGACAGCAGGCGCCCGGATTGTGCGGCGGCCAAAGCGTCGGCTCTGCAAGAGCGAAAACGCAATTGAGCCACAGTGCGACCAGCGCGGCGATCCACGTCAGCCTCATGACCAAGGATGTGCATCGGCCCATCATGTCGTCCTTCCCTGCTTGCTCGCTTGTGCTAAGGAATGGTGGAGTTGGTTTGGCCGTGATTGTAGGCCCGGCCCATCGTTTGCAAGTTCCGCACCGTCGAACCGTCCAGACCCATAAAGCCCATGAACCGCTCGAACGGAGACACAATCTTGTTCACCCAGTTGTTCAACGCCACCATGTCGTCCTGAGCGACGAACAGCCGGTCTCCAGGCAGCATCTGATAGTTCGTCGCCGTCGAGCCCCCTTGCGAGATCGCCGTCCAGTCGATCGGCATCACCTGCTCGCAGCCAAAATTCCCCGGGGCCGGCCGGGCGATCCAAATGTGCGTGCTCGACAACTGCGACAGCCCGTTCACCTGGCTGATCGCGTCCAACACCGTCTCGTTCCCCGTCACCGGAAATCGACGCACGTTGTCGCCAATGCCCGCCCCTTGCGTGATGATGTAGTACACCTTGCTGTTGAACGCCACCACGTCCACCGACAACTCCGGCGAATCGAGGTACTGCGACAAGTGCTTCTGGATCGCCAGCCGCGCCTCCGTCACCGTCAGCCCGGCGATGTGTACCAGCCCGTATTGGTGCAGGTTGATCGTGCCGTCCGGACCGACCAGGTATTGGGCGCTGAGCGGCTGCGAGTTGGACACCCGGGCGAGCTTCACCGAGACCTCCGGTTCGCGGAGGATCTGGCCGAGCTTCTGTTCGATCGCCTTCTTCGCCTCGTCGAGGGTCATGCCCACGACGCGGACGGTCCCGTAGGCCGGCCCGAGGTTGACCACCCCTTCCGCCTCGACCATGTAGTAATTGTCGATCGGCTGGTCCATCAAGGCCTGGGCGACGTGGATTTCGAGGACATCGTAGACCTCCGCTCGATAGGGGGGCAGCGGGACCATCTTCGGCATCTCGATGGCGATGATGTCTGGCGGCTCGATGCGGTAGCTGGGCAGCGAGACCTTGCGGAGTTCCCTTGGCGGGACCATGGCGTCGGGGATGGGCTGATCCAACAAGTCGTTGCGGACTTCGAGCGACTGGCAGCCGGCCAAGGCGGCGGTCGCCACGGCGGCGGCAGCGCAGGCCCGGACGCAAGACAGGAGTCGGCAGGGGTTGGTCATTGAACGCCGCGGTCCCGATGCCATCAGGCTAGGTAAGCTAGATAAGACGCACAATTACGGAAGTATGAATGCGTGCCGTCGTCAAAGTCGTTCCATACGACGTTGTCGAATTAATCGGCAAAGTTTACCAAGTACTTTGCCTAATCTGAAGGAAGGGGACCAGGGATTGGGGATTGGCGAAGATGGGGGATGCAGGGAACGCTGTCCGTGTTCCCGAGGCCGCTGGGTTCCCTGACTTCACTCGCTCAGATCGCGTTGCCCAATCTGCCAACGCCAAGTTGTCAGGCTACTAGCCGCCTGCGGGGTTTTCGTATACTATGGTTTTCTATTCTCTTGGAATGGTCAAACGCCTTGTTTGAAGGAGCCTCCCGTGTCGAATCCGTCCGAAAGGGAAGAATTTCCCGTCGCCACTCCCGCCCAGACTGACGCGGCCCACGCGCAGCGCACGCAGCCGCAACAGCCGCGGATGCAGGTCGATGTTGACGACTCGAAGACGGTGTCCTTGTACGCGAATTTTTGCCGCGTGACGGGGACTCCGGAAGAGTTGATCATCGATTTCGGATTGAATCCGCAGCCGTTCGGCGTGTTGACGCAGCCGATCGTCGTCACGCAGCGGATCGTGACCAATTTCTACACGGCGAAGCGGATGTTGCACGCCTTGCAGTTGACGCTCCAGCGGCACGAACGAGATGTTCGGCGTGTTGGAGACGGACGTGCAGAAGCGCGTGAAGCCGGGAATGGCCGGCTAAGTCCGCCAATTTGCCGGATTCCGGCCCGCTTCATTGCCGCTTGGGGCGATAGAGGTCCGTCGCCGTGCCGAAGAAGACCTCCGCCGCCGCGCCGAGAGTTTCGCTCAAGGTGGGGTGCGGATGGATGGTCTCGACGAGGTCGCCCACGGCAGCGCCCATCTCGATGGCCAACACGGCTTCGGAGATCAGATCGCCCGCCCCGGCGCCGACGATGCCGCAGCCGAGCAGGCGCTCGTTTGCCGGGTCGATGATCCATTTGGTCAGGCCCTCGGTGCGTCCGACCGCTTGCGGCGCGGCCGCTGGCGGCCCAGGGGAACTGGGCCACGGAGACGGCGCGGTTCTGCCGCTCGGCTTCCGTCTGCGTCAATCCGGCCCAGGCGATTCTCCGGATCGGTGAAGACGACGGCGGGAATGGCGCGGGCGCGAAGGAGACGGCATGGCCGGCAAGCGCCTCGACGGCCGCCTTTCCCTGGTGCGCCGCCTTGTGCGCCAACATCGGCTGGCCCGCGGCGTCGCCGATGGCGAGGATGTGCGCGTCACTGGTGCGGCATTGGCCGTCGACGACGAGGAAGCCTTGCGGATCGACGGCGACGTTGGTGTTCTCCAGGCCGAGGCCGTCGCTGTTCGGCCGCCGGCCCACGGAGAGAAGGACGCGGCTGAACTGCCGCACCTGCTCGACGCCGTCGGCCTCGAAGGCGGCTTCGATTGCATCCTTCTCGTCGACCAAGCGGAGGAGTTTCGCGCTCGTGTGGATCGACTCGAACTGCTGCTCGAGTCGTTTGTGCAGCGGGCGGACGAGGTCGCGATCGACGCCGGGCAACAGGCCGTCGGTCATCTCGACCACGGTGACGCGGCTGCCCAACGCGGCGTACACGGCGCCCATTTCCAGGCCAATGTAGCCGCCGCCAACCACCAGCAGCGACTCCGGCGCGTCGACCAACTCCAAGGCCGCGGTGGAATCCATGATCCGCGGAGTCGGCAGATCGAAGGCGGGAATCCGCGCCGGCCGCGAGCCCGTCGCGACGATGCAATGCTCGAAGCGAATGCGGTCGTCGGCCAGGGGCTTTCCGTTGAACGGACGCCAATCGCAGCGTCTGCGAGTCCTCGAAGGCGGCCTTGGCGCGGACGACCTGCACCTTTCGCTTGCCGCCGATCTGCTTCAGACCGGCGGCGAGCGCGGCGACGACCTTTTCTTTCTGCGCGGAGGGCTTCCAGCCGGATCGTCGGCGGCGGGAAGACGACGCCCCAGGCTTCGAGGCGTTTCGCTTCGTCCATGACCTTGGCGACGTGGAGCAGGGCCTTCGAGGGGATGCAGCCGCGCAGCAGGCAGACGCCGCCCAGGCGCGGTTCGAGGTCGACCAGGGCGACTTGCATTCCGAGATCGGCGGCCAAGAACGCGGCGGCGTATCCGCCCGGTCCGCCGCCGACGACAACAAGTTGTGTGTTCATGAGAAGGAATTAGGGATTGGGATTAGGGATTGGAGAGAAGGAAGGCATGAAGGAGAAGGAATAAGGATGAGGGGCGAAGGGTGAGGAACAACGGATGGTCCGTTTGCCGTGTTCATCGTTGGGTTCCCATCCCTTTTCTAATCCCTAATCCCCAATTCCTAATCCCTTCTTCTCATTGCGCCATCAGCAATCGGGCCGGGGCCTGCAACAGGCCGATCACTTCGTTGAGGAATCGCCCCGCCGCGGCCCCGTCGACGAGACGATGGTCGTAGGAAAGGCTCAGCGGCAGCATCAGCCGGATTTCCACTTTATCGTGCTGCGGTCCGCCGGCGACGGGCATCCAGCGGGCGCGGCCGAGGAGCAAGACGGCGACTTCGGGATGGTTGATGATCGGCGTGCTGTACGCGCCGCCGACGGCCCCGAGGTTGCTGATCGTGAACGTGCCGCCGCGGAGTTCCTCGAGGCCGAACTCGGCCGCCCGGGCGCGCTGGGCCAAGGCCGCCAGCGCCTCGGCCAGTTGGGCGATCCGCATGCGATCGGCGTTGCGAATCACCGGCACAATCAGGCCCCGCGGCGTGTCCACGGCAACGCCGACGTTCACGTAGTCCTTGTAGACGACGTCTTCCCCATCAAGGCTCGCGTTGAGCGTCGGATGGGCGCGCAGCGACAGGGCGACCGCCTTGAGCACAAACGGCATCAGGGTCAGCCGGACGTTTTCCTCCGCGGGCCCGGCCGCAGCCCCATGGCGAAGATTATCCAGTTCCGTGACGTTGGCGTCGTCGAAATTCGTCACGTGCGGGATGGTTGTCGCGGAGCGGACCATCTGCTCGGCGATCGTGCGGCGGATGCGCGGCATTTTCTCGCGGCGGATCGGTCCCCATGAATCACGGTCGGCGGAGACAGACGGAGCGGGTGAAGGGGGAGCAGGCGCGGAAGAGCGCCGGCGGCGGCCTGGACGTCCTCGGGCGTGATGCGGCCGCGGGGACCGCTGCCGCGAACGGTGCGCAGATCGACGCCCAACTCGCGGGCGATGCGGCGGGCGGCGGGCCCGGCCGGGGCCTCCGCGGCGGTCGGCGGGGCGGACGGCGGCGACGTTGCGGCGGCCGCCGCCGCGGCCCTGCTCGCTGCGGGAAGCGCGCTCGCTGCGGGAGCGTTGGCCGGCGCTTCCGCCTCCAACGTCAGCAGCACTTGCCCCACCTTCACCGTCTCCCCCTTGTGAACGTGAAGCTTGGCGACTTTGCCGGCGTAGGGGCAGGGGAGCTCGACGATCGCCTTTTCCGTCTCCAGTTCCAAAACGCCGTCGTTGGCCGAGAGCACGTCGCCCTCATGGACCAGCACGTTGACGATGTCGCCGCTGGCGACGTTTTCGCCCAATTCAGGAAGTTTGAAGTCGATGGACATGGTGTTCCCAACTATATCCGCCTTCGGCAAACGTCTCAACCCCCCGGCCGCGCGCGGCGGCGAGTTCAACCTATGGCGGACTTGTCCGCCGCAAAGGCGATTCCTAGAATGTCACCAGCCGGGATCCTCACCGCGAACGCTCAGCCCACCACCCGCCGTGGGCAGGAAGGCGCACAAACGGCTCTTGCAGAACTGTGGAAAAGCGGGTATTTGTACGCTGCGCCAACCCGCTCTGAAGGGACAAACCATGTCAAGCTCATTCTTGCACCGAGTCGCTGGTTTTTGGGGGGTGAAATCCGTGCGTACGCGCGGGAGGGCGTCGCGCCGACCCGGTCAGGCCCGGCTCCTGCGAGGAGAGGTTCTGGAGTCGCGGACGATGCTGACGGCGGTCGCTCCTTCGGGGGTATTGCTGAACAACACCGGTCTGTACATCAATACAGCCCACACCCTGTCGGCGACGTTCCAGGCGGGCACGGCCGTGACTTTGAACAGCGACGGCAGCGTCGCGCTTGGGACCCTGCTGTCAAACACCGGCCTGTACACCAACACGGCGCACACGATTTCCGCCCAGTTCCAGGCGGGCACGGCGGTCACCTTCAACGGCGACGGCAGCGCTGCGGACGGGACCCTGCTGTCAAACACCGGTCTGTACATCAATACAGCCCACACCCTGTCGGCGACGTTCGGGGCGGGCACGGCGGTTACCCTCAACGGCGACGGCAGCATTGCGGATGGGACGTTGCTGTCGAACATGTCTTTGTTCACAAACACCGCGCACACGATTTCCGCCCAGTTCCAGGCGGGCACGGCGGTCACCTTCAACGGCGACGGCAGCGCTGCGGACGGGACCCTGCTGTCAAACACCGGTCTGTACATCAACACGGCCCACACCCTGTCGGCGACGTTCCAGGCGGGCACGGCCGTCACCTTCAGCGGCGGCGGCAACGTCGCGGTTGGAAGCCTGGCGGTGAACATGTCTCTGTTCACAAACACCGCCCACACGCTCGCGGCGCGCTTCGAGGCGGGCGAGCCCGTCGCCTTCAACGGCGACGGCAGCGCGGCGGACGGGACGCTCCTGTCAAACACCGGCCTGTACATCAACACGGCCCACACCCTGTCGGCGACGTTCCTGGCGGGCACGGCCGTCACCCTGAATGGCGACGGCAGCGACGCGGTTGGCAGTCTGGCAGGGAACATGTCCCTGTTCACAAACACTGCCCACACGCTGGCGGCGCACTTCGCGGCGGGCGACCCCGTCACCTTCAACGTCGGCGGCGACGGCAGCGTCCATATCGGGACGCTCCTGTCAAACACCGGCCTGTACATCAACACGGCCCACACCCTGTCGGCGACGTTTGCGGCGGGCACGGCCGTCACCCTGAATGGCGACGGCAGCGACAATGTTGGGAGCCTGGCGGTGAACATGTCCCTGTTCATCAACACGGCCCACACGCTGGCGACGCACTTCCAGGCCGGCGCGGCCGAAACCTTCAACGGCGACGGCAGCGTCGCGGACGGGACCCTGCTGTCGAACACCGGCCTGTACATCAACACGGCCCACACCCTGTCGGCGACGTTTGCGGCGGGCACGGCCGTCACCCTGAACAGCGACGGCAGCGACGCGGATGGGAGCCTGGCGGTGAACATGTCCCTGTTCATCAACACGGCCCACACGCTGGCGACGCACTTCCTCGCCGGCCAGCCCATCGCCCTCAACGGCGACGGCAGCGTCTCGGGCGGGACCCTGCTGTCAAACACCGGCCTGTACATCAACACGGCGCAGACAATGTCGGCGACGTTCCTGGCGGCCACGGCCGCCACGTTCAAGAGCGGCGGCAACGCGGCGACCGGGACACTGGCGTCGAACATGTCCCTGTACATCAACACCGCCCACACGCTGACGGCGCAGTTCCAGGCCGGAACCGCGGTCACGCTCCAGCCCGACGGCAGCGTTTAGCGCCGCTGCCCGGCACGGGGGGCGTGCGGGAACGGTTCTCGCTGCCCACCGTCAGACGCTCACCGGATTGGGTTTCTCCGGATCGAGCTCCAACGTCTGGATCGCCTGTGCCAGCCGCGTCATCGGGAGCTGTCCCTTCTGGGCCAACTGTTCCAACGCCGCCAAGACGATGTTCTCCGCATCCACCTCGAAGAATCGCCGCAGTTCCTTGCGGGCCTCGCTGCGGCCGAAACCGTCGCTTCCCAAGACCGTGTAGTCCGGGCCGATCCACGGCGCAATCGACAGCGCCACGGCGGCCACATAGTCCAACGCCGCCACGGTCGGCGCGCCGTCGCCGGCGAGCGTCTGCGCGACGTACGCCCGCCGCGGCGTTTCCTGCGGATGGAGGCGGTTCCAGCGTTGGCACTCGCGGGCGTCCTGATACAGGGCCTTGTAGCTGGTGACGCTGTAGACCTCGCTGGAGACGCCGAACTTTGCGTCGAGAATGTCCTGCGCCGCAGGGCCTCGCGGAGGATGGCCCCGCTGCCCAGCAGCCGCACGCGCGGATGGTTCGCCCCCAAGTCGCGCTGCGAAATCCGATAGATGCCGCGGCAGATGCCCTCGGTCGCGCCGATCGGCAGGATCGGCATCTCGTAGTTCTCGTTCATCAGGGTCAGGTAGTAGAAGATGTCTTCCTGCTCGAAGAACATGCGGCGAATGCCGTCCAAGACGATGACGGACATTTCGTAGGCGTAGGCGGGATCGTAGGCCTGGAGATTCGGATAGGCCATGGCGTAGAGGTGGCTGTTGCCGTCCTGGTGCTGCAGGCCTTCGCCGGCCAGGGTGGTGCGGCCGGCCGTGCCGCCGAGGAGGAACCCGCGGCAGCGCATGTCGCCGGACGCCCAGATCAGGTCGCCGATCCGCTGGAAACCGAACATCGAGTAATAAATGAAGAACGGGATCATGCTCAGCCCGTGGCTGGAATGGGCCGATCCCGCGGCGATGTACGACGACATCGCGCCGGCCTCGTTGATCCCTTCTTCGAGAATCTGCCCGTCGGTCGCCTCGCGATAGTACAAGAGCGTGTCGGAATCGACCGGCTCGTAGAGTTGGCCGACGTGGGAATAGATGCCGAACTGGCGGAAGAGGGCCTCCATGCCAAAGGTTCGCGCTTCGTCGGGGACAATGGGGACGACGTAGCGGCCAACATTCTTGTCGCGCATCAGCCGCGCCAGCAGCCGCACGAAGGCCATCGTGCTGGAGACCTCGCGGCCTTCGCTGCCGGCGAAGAACTCGGCGAAATCCTCCCATTTCGGCGGCTTGAGCTTCATCAGCGGGGCCCGCCGGCCGGGCACGTGCCCGCCCAACTCCTGCCGCCGATCGCGAAGATACCGCATTTCCGCACTCTCCTCGGGCGGCTTGTAGAAAACGGCATGGGCGGCGTCCTCGTCGGAAATCGGAATCGCGAAGCGGCGGCGGAACTCGACCAACTCCTCCTCGTTGAGCTTCTTCTGCTGATGGGTGATGTTCCGCCCTTCGCCGGCCTCGCCCAGGCCGTAGCCCTTGATCGTGTGCGCGAGCACGACCGTGGGCGAGCCGCGGTGCTCGACGGCGGCCTCGTAGGCGGCGTAGACCTTCGCCGGATCGTGCCCGCCGCGCCGCAGCTTCCGTAGGTTGTCGTCGCTTAAGTGCTCGACCATCGCTTGCAATCGCGGATCGACGCCGAAGAAATGCTCGCGGATGTACGCGCCGGGCATGACGGTGTACTTTTGATATTCGCCGTCGACGACTTCGCCCATGCGGCGCACGAGCAGGCCGTCGGCGTCGCGGGCCAACAGGGAGTCCCAGTTCGAGCCCCAGAGGACCTTGATGACGTTCCAGCCCGCCCCGCGGAAGGCCCCTTCCAATTCCTGCACGATCTTGCCGTTGCCGCGGACCGGGCCGTCCAGCCGCTGCAAATTGCAGTTGACGACGAAGATCAAATTGTCCAGCCGTTCGCGGCCGGCCAGGGTAATCGCGCCGAGGGCCTCGGGCTCGTCGGTCTCGCCGTCGCCCAAAAAGGCCCAAACCCGCGACGCCACGGCGTCCGGCTTGATCTTCCGATCGGCCAGGTAATGATTGAACCGCGCCTGGTAGATGGCCATGATCGGGGCCAGGCCCATCGAGACGGTGGGAAATTCCCAGAAGTCCGGCATCAACCACGGATGCGGATACGACGAAAGTCCCCCGCCGGGGGCCAACTCGCGGCGAAAATTCTTCAACTGCGCCTCGCTCAGCCGGCCCAAAAGATACGCCCGCGAGTAAATTCCCGGCGCGGCGTGGCCTTGGAAATAGACCTGATCGGGCGGATGCGCCCCCTGCTTGCCGTGGAAAAAGTGGTTGAAGGCGACCTCATAGAGCGTCGCCGCCGAGGCAAACGTGGAAATGTGGCCGCCAATGCCCGGACTCTCTTTGTTCGCCCGGACCACCATCGCCATCGCGTTCCAGCGGACGATGCTCTTGATGCGTCGTTCCAGTTCGCGATCGCCGGGGTACGGCGGCTCTTGCTCGGCGGGGATCGTGTTGATGTAGGGGGTCGTCGCGCTGGAAACGAAAGGGACGCCGCGGCGAAACGCCTGCTCCTTGAGCCGTTCGAGGAGGAACTCCGCGCGTGGGGCCCCCTCGGCCCGGCAGACATAGTCGAGCGACTGGAGCCACTCGGAGGTTTCTTGCGGATCAATGTCGCCGCCGGGGGGGAGGACGCCGGCAAGCGGCGACTTATGACCGTCGCTGAAATCTTTCATATTCACGTGGTTCCTTCCATAGCTTGATTATCGCAAATCGTCGCCTCATGGTCCCCTCTCCCTCCGGGAGAGGGTTAGGGTGAGGGGGAAGTGCCGCAAATCGTCGTTCCCCCCTCTCCGCGTTCACACTTCGCGCCAGATCGCCCTAAGATACCAAGAACTCTCGATGAATTTTAGCGGGTGGGCCAGAGGAGAAACAAAAAAAGGGGCGGGCCTGTCGCTTTGGGCCCGCCCCTCAAGAATGCCGCAGTGGGGAACTGCAGCGGAAGGTTCGCACTACCCCGCCCGCCGATATGCTCTTCGCATCGGCAAGGCGGGATTATTTCAATTTATGTTCATTTCTCCGCGGATTGGGGTTTCTCCTTGCCGCGCAACTCCTCCAACGCCTTGCGGAGTTCGTTCACCTCGCGGCCCATCTCGTCGAGCTGCCGCTGCATGTGGATCTCGCCCGGAGTCGCCAGACGCAATACATCGGGCCCAGCGGATACCGCCGTTGAGAGACTCAGCGGGCCATGGCCCGCCATCTGCTCGGCCAGCGGCCGGAGGTCCGGGGGAAGCTTGTCGAGCTGGCCCTCGTTGACCTCCCATTTCTTCTCCCCCTGTTTGACGACGATCTTCGCCGGTTTGTCGCCCTCGCGGGTGATCGAGATGCTCGTGCCGGGCGGCAGCCTGATCGCGGCCGGGCCCGGCGGCGGCAGGATCACGCCGGGATGAATGATGTGATAGCCCAGCGTCCCGCCGGGGTGTTCCGCCCGCTGACGCTCCAGCCACAGCCGCATCGCCGCGGGGTCGTTGCGGAGCGCGTCGCTGAGGAAGTCGAATTGCGTCGGCGTGGAAGGCCGCTTTTCGGGCACGACTTGGATCGTCTGCGGCTTGCCGTCGCGAAGCAGTTCGAGGGCGAGCGGCTTGCCCTCGCTCTTTTGTACCGCGGCGGACAAGCCGGCGATGTTTTCGATCGGCTTCCCGCCGGCGCGGACGATGACGTTGCCCTTTTTCAGCCCCGCCTGTTCCGCCGGGCTTTTCGGCACGACCTCTTGCACCTCGACGCCTTGTTTTTCCGGCAGATTCAGTTTTTTTCGCAATTCCGGGGCGAGTCCGCCGGCGGCAACCCCGAGGAAATAGCGTTCCCCCTCGGCCGTCGCCCCGCCGAAGAACATCACGCCCGGGCCCGCGCTGAAAGCAACGTTGCCCGCAGACCGCGGAATCGGCGTGATCGCGAGCGTCTGTCGCTTGCCGCCGCGGATCAACTCGACCGCCAGCGGCTTGTCCTTGGCCTTTTCCGCCGCGGCAATCAAGTCGGCCGGGCTTGCCAGAATCGCTCCGCCCGCCTTCAGCAGCACGTCGTATTCCTTCAAGCCCGCCTTCTCCGCGGGACTTTTTGGCAGGATCGCATGAACCAGGAGCCCTTCGTTCTCGGCCAACGCCAATTGGGCTCGCAGGGCGGGCGGGACGGGGACGGTAAGTGCGCCGATCCAAAACTTGCCCTCGGGAAGGAACTGGATTGGCCCGCCGGTGGAGAATTGCATCCCTTCGCCGCCGGGCGCGACGGCGGCGTCCGCGAAGCCTTGCGTGCTGATCGTCACCAGGCCCTCGGACTTCTCATCCGCCGCCGCCAGCGGGTTGGCCCAGCAGAAGGCGGGCAACGCGCCAAGCAAGGCAATCGTTTTCCACATGGCCTCTCCTCTTTTCCGAGGGCGTAGGGTGGGCCGAGCGCAGCGAGTCCCACCATCGGTTTCTGGTGGCTCCTGGTGGGACTCGCTGCGCTCGGCCCACCCTACATCATCTTGCGCACTCGCCTTTACAGCGTCGGCCGGCCGGCAAAGTGAATCTTCACTTCGTCCATGGGCACCACTAGGCGGCGTCCATCTTGCATTTGCACGGGGAGCAACATGCGTCGCTGCTGCACTTCCTGGCCGCTGTCGCCGAGCGCCTTGAGCACGGCCGGCGGCATGGGGGTGGGAAGGTCGCGGAGCCACGCCTCCGTGATCCGATCGCCTTCGATCGCCGGCAAGGCAAAGGTGTGCGGCTTCCCCTCAGCCCCGGGGGCGGTCAACGCAACCGTCTGCCAAGGGCTGAGGGAAGCCGCTGGTTGGGTGTTTCGCAATAGGGCGTCGGGGCGGCGCATCGCCAGCGACTCGCCCCGCTGTCCGGCGGCGTCGGAGGGGAACCGCCACTGCGTTCCCACCGCCAGGGCGACGAGGAAACCGGCCGCCACGGCCAAGGCGATCTCGGCGGCGCCGCTTCCAATCGCCCGGCTTCGCGGGGCGGGGACTCGCCGCCGACGGTGCGCCGGGGCGGACGATCGCGCCAACGGCCTGCTTCCAGGTTTGCGCTTCGAGAAACGCCATCGCGCAGCGGCGCCAGCCGTCCGGCTCGCGGTCCAGGCCGCGAAGCAGTTCGCCGCGATCCTTCTCGTCCAGTTCTCCATCGACCAACAGGTCGAGCCGCCGGTCGCGCCGGTCGTTCATCGTCGTATCCTCGCTTGGATTCATGGTTCCGCCTCGGTCACGTCCATCAGGGTCAGCCTTTGCCGCAAGCGTCCGCGGGCGCGGTGCAAACGCGCCTCGACGGCCGATTCGCTGGCCCCAAGCCGCTCGGCCAATTGCCGATAGGTCCAGTCCTCCGTGTACTTCAACATCAGGATTTCCGCGTCGCGCTTCGGCAACTGCTCCAGCGCCTCGCGCACTTGCGCCCGCCGCTCCTCGGCCAGGAGCCAATCGAGCGGGTCGGCCTCTCGTCCACAACTCGTCGGCCGCGTCCGCTCCACGAACCGCTCGATGAGTTTCCGGCCCCGTCCCAACTTGCGTCGATACAGCAACGTATATCGGATTGCCAAGCGATACAGCCAAGGGGCGGCCTTCGCCGCATCGCCCAAGGGCGACTTCTGCCGCACCGCGGCCATCGACACCTCTTGCATCACCTCATCCACCGCCTGCGGCTCGCCCAAGCGGGCGTAGACGACAGTGCGCAACCAGCGGTCGTGCTGGCTGAGCACGACCGGCCAGTCGATCGGTGGCCCTTTGACGCCGCCAGGCAGTGGGCAGGGTTGCGATTGCGTCATGGCCGTAGATATAGTTTCCGCAGGGAAGAAAACCTTGCAAGAAAGCCGCAAGTGATTATTTGGCCGGAGGTTGCGTCTGGCAAGCGGCTCCGCCGCCCGCTATAATCGCAGGGAGATTCCGCTACAATCCGAACTGCCCAGCGGGATAGGTCCCCAAAAAGCTCGCTCATGGACTATTCTACGCCCAATTCGCTCCACTGGATCGACGCCGAACTGGACACTCTGGAACGCCATGGTCTTCGCCGCCGCTTGACCGCCCGCAGCAGCCCCCAAAGCGTCCGCTTGACCCTCGATGGCCGGGAACTGATCAACTTCGGCTCGAACGACTATCTCGGCGTGGCCGCGGACCCCCGCTTGGCGGCGGCGGTTGTCCGGGCCGTGGCCGAGGAAGGCTGGGGGAGCGGGGCCAGTCCGCTCGTGACCGGCCGCTGTGCGCTCCACGCCCAACTCGAACTGCGGCTGGCGGAGATGGAAGGGGCCGAGGCCGCGTTGCTCTTTCCTTCCGGGTTTGCCGCCAACGTCGGCGCCGTGGCGGCCTTGGTCGGACCGGGCGACGTCGTCTTCACCGACCGCAAGAACCACGCCAGCCTGATGGACGGCTGCCGCCTCTCCCGCGCCGACGTTCCTGCGCCTATCCCCACGCCGATTGGACCGCGCTGGACGACTTGCTCGCGCAAATGAAGGGCATAGGCGAAAGTTGATCGTCACGGACAGCCTTTTCAGCATGGACGGCGACTTCGCCCCGCTGGTCGAATTGAGCGCGTTGGCCGGGCGGCATGGGGCGATGCTCTTGATCGACGAGGCCCACGCCACCGGCGTTTTCGGCCGCAATGGCCGGGGCGTCGCCGAACATTTTGGCGTCGCGGACCGCATTCCGGTCCGCGTCGGCACACTGAGCAAGGCGTTGGGCGGCATCGGCGGCTTTGTCGTCGGCAGCCGCCGATTGATCGAGTGGCTGGTCAATCGCGCCCGGCCGTACATTTACTCGACGGCCGCCCCCGCAGCCGCCGCGGCCGCGGCCCTGGCGGCGTTGGACATTGTGGCCCGCGAGCCCGAGCGGCGGCGGAACTTGTTGGCCCAGGCGGAATCGCTCCGCGGCGATTTTTGGCCGCCGGCTGGAACGTCGGCCGTTCGACAAGTCAGATCATTCCGATCGTTGTCGGCCAGCCTGCGCGCGCGGCCGAGCTTGCCGCTCGCCTTCGCGCGGCCGGCCTTTTTGTCCCCGCGATGCGGCCGCCGACGGTTCCCGAGGGCGAGGCGTGTCTCCGCGTCAGCCTGACCAGCGGCCACACCCCAGAGATGATTGCGCGGCTGCGGGAGGCGATGGGCAAGGCGTAGCGCCGCAGCCCCAATCGCAAAGCGACGCGGCCAGCGAAATACTATCCGGCTGGCGACCCCGGCGGCACTGGCTTCGCCAGTGACCGCGCCGGCCGTTTCATCGCCCCTTGCCGAGATGGGAAAAAGCGGCTAGACTGGTGTTTTTGCAGAATATCTCGAAGAGAGGAATTCGCGCATGGGGACTCGCCCACGGACAAAGTTCGTTATGGAATTGAAATCCCGCCGCTGTCCGAAGTGCGGCGGCAAAATCAACTCGCAGGTGGTTCGCTGCAAACGCTGCCACAAGGCCCAATCCCGCCCGAAGAAGTAACGTCCGCTCATGCGAGAGGGGAAGACGGGAGGGAACCGCAGATGAACGCGGACAAAGCAGACGAGCCACGGATGGAACACAGATGAAACACGGATAGAAGGCAGTTTTTTGTTCTTATCTGTGTTTCCTCTGTGGCCGCCTCCTCTGCGCTCATTTGTTCTCCTCGCGGTCAACGGTTTCAGAAATCGCGATGGCAGGCGAAGCCTTTGATGATCTGGCCAACGTTCTACGAGGCGCTGATCGACTGGCCGAAGCGGCTGGCCAATGAGGCGCCCTTCTACCGCTCTTGTTTCGACGCCGCCAGCGCCCGCCGCGTCGCCGATGTCGCCTGCGGGACCGGCCATCACGCGGCGATGTTCCACTCCTGGGGTCTGCAAGTGGAAGGTTCCGACGTCAGTCTGCGGATGATCGATCTGGCGCGGCGGAAGTTCGGCCAACCGGAGGGGCTGAGCTGGGCGGTCCGCAGCTTCGAGAAGCCGATCTGCCCGGCCGAGCCGTATGATGTCGCCCTGTGCGTGGGCAATTCGCTCGCCTTGGCCGCCGACCGGGAGGGCGTCGATCGGGCGATCGCGGCGATGTTCGCCGCCGTGCGGCCCGGCGGGATGATCCTGACGCAGACGCTCAACCTGTGGAGCCTGCCCGACGGCCCCGTTGTCTGGCAAAAGCGCCGTCGCATCGAGCTGCCCGGCGGCCAGGGCCTGGTCGTCAAAGGCGTGCATCGCGCCGGCCAGCGCGGCTATGTCGAGTTGCTTGTCGTCCATCTCGCGGGAGATGAAACCATGCGGAGCGAGTCGCCGCGTTTTCTCGGCCTGGAAGCGGCGGACCTGGAGCGGACGGCCCGGCGTTGCGGGGCGGCGGAGGCGGTCTTCTTCGGCGGTTTCCAGCGACCGCCCTACGACCGCGCCGCCAGCGTCGATCTGATCATGCTGGCAAGGAAAGGAGCGTGAGCCGTGCGCGATCTCGATGAACTATTCGACGAACTGGCCGCGAACGAATTTCGCCGCAAGGTGCGGCTCGGCCCGCGCGACCGGGCGTACTTGGCGCAGAAGACGCTGCCGGTGATTCTCGATCACGCGCGGGGATTCATCGGCGAGCGGCTCGTCCCCGCCGAGCCGCGCAACGACGGCAAACAGACGCCCTGGAACGGCCATCCGGTCTTTGTCGCCCAGCACGCCACGGCCACCTGCTGCCGGAAATGCCTGGAGAAATGGCATCGCATCGAGCGGGGCAAGCCGCTAGCCTCGGAACAGGTCGAGTACGTCGTTCGCGTCATCGAGCGGTGGCTGCGGCAAGAGCACGGGCAAGGATGAGGGCGGAAGGATGAAGGATGAAAACCGACAATTCATCCCTCATCCCTCATCCCTCATCCCTCATCCCTCATCCCTCATCCCTCATCCTTCATCCTTCCACCCCAGCCCCAGCCGCCCGAAGCGAAGCAGATTCGTTAGCAGCGAATGCTCGTCGCGCTCGCGGCGAATCTGGCGAATGCAACGCATCTGTTTCAAACGCTCCGCTTCCTCCGATACGCCGCGGATCGCGTTGAGAATGCCCGCGACGTTTTCCAGGCGGCCCCAGCGGACGCACACCGGCGTCGCCTCGGCGGGGCTGCGGCCGAGATCGGCGGCCACGGCGGCGACCGCTTCGCCGACAAGCCCCTTGGGCACGCAGTCGATGTGCGTCAAGACGCAGACGACCGGCGGCGGGGGCCGGTCGGTTTGGCCGACGAGCGCGCGAATCCGCCGCAACATCTCGCAGTCGGCCTTTCGCGACGCCGATTGCGCCGAGCAGACCAACACGATCAAGTCGCACTCCAAAATCGATTCCTGCATCGCGGAGAGGGCGTCCGGGCCGTCGGCGTCCCCGCCCGCGTAGCCGGGGGCGTCGCGAAGAATCATCGGCGGCAGCCCGGCCGGGACGCATTCGTAGAGGTCCACGCGATCCGTGGCGGGCAGGGCGTCAACCGGGGCCAGCGGCTGGCCGAGCAAGGCGTTGACCAGGCTCGACTTGCCCGCCTTGACCTGCCCAAGCACCAGCGTTTGCAGCGGCTCGGCGGCGAAATCCAAGACGGCCGTGGGCGGGGAAAGCCGCGCGCACGATTCGTCGGGAAAGGTCAGGTCGCCGCTGTACAACTGGATGGCGTAGTCGCCGATCCGCGCCGTCGCTTCGCGGATGAGCCAGTGCTTCGTCTTCGCCAACGAATGGCCCGCCAGCCGGCGGGAGGCCCAATCCATCCCTTCGCGGGCGATGCCGGCCAGGGGATTGGCCAGCCGTGCGACGCGATAGCCGCGATAGCCGCCGACGACGATCGGCCACGCCCATTGCCCCAGCGACTTCAGCCGCATCCAGCCCTTCAGCGTGACGCTGCTGCCGAAGGGGACTTCGTCGGCCACCAGGCGGCGGACGTCGCGGAGGGCCAATTCGACCGCGCCGAAAACGTGCGGCAAGGGCCGCTCCAGGATCGGAGCGTCCGACTTTGGATAGTAGCATCGCGCGACCGCGTCGAGGACCTCCATCGCCGCTTTGACGAAATCCTCCGGCTGGCCCCACGCGCGGTCTTCCGCTTCGAGCCGCTCGGCGACGGCCTCGACGGCCTGCCGGGCCTGCTGGGCAAGCGGCGTCCAGCACGCCGCCGGCGGCGGCGCGGCGGCCACCTCGCCCCGCAGCCGCGCGAGCGTCGCGTGCGCAAGCCACCAGCCGCTCGCCGTCGTAACGGCCGTCGCGGCGATGTATGGCCAAAGCCAGCCCTGTTGATAGATCCAGACGGCGCCCACCAGCGACGCGGCCAGCAGCGGAAAGGCGAACCAGATTATCGCGGCAACGAACAACCACGACAGGGATTTCAACGACCGCATGGCGACGCCTCGTTTCCCCGCGCAGCGCGTTGCCGAAAGCGGCGGCGCACGGCGGTGAATCCCTCGTCGTACCATTGGCGAAATTGCTTTGGATCGGGCACGTCGCCGTCGAGCACGCGGCTGAAGTATTCGCACAGCGCAATCCCCAGCCCATAGGTGCTCGCCGCGGCAAACGCCCCGGAAATGGCCGAGCCCAGCCCGGGAATCGCCTTGCTCAACTCGCGGCTGGCCAGCCGCAGCAAGAAGCGGCTCCCCAAGGCCCCGGCCAAGGCGGCCATCTGCGGCAGATCGACGCTCTGGCCGTAGATCGACGCCACCGTGTGAAAGAGCTTCGCTTGAATGGCCAGCACCAGGGGCAGATCGACATAGGGCACGGGGATGGCGCCCGCCCCGCCGGCCGCCGCCGCGTAGGCCAGCACGTGCGGATGGGCGGCGTCGAAGTAGGTCGCGTGCAAGCGGCCGCGGATCTCGTTGGTGGTCCGCACGATTTCCTTCAACCCCAGCGGCACGGCCGTCTCGATCGCCGCCCACAAGGGCTCGAGGCCGTAGTCCCACGGGTCGAAGACCCTTTGGCCATGGTCGGCGTAGGTGAAGTCCAAAGGGACGAACTGCGCCGGGACGTCGGCAAACCAACGTCGCTGGGCGGAAAGCGAGCGGGCGAGGCCCTGCGGCACGGCGGCGTCCACAATGTCTGATGCGTAGGCGTAGGGCAGGACGTGCCCCGCACTCTCCGCATAGCCCTCGTGGAGCGTCGTCTGGCAGACGATCACCGGCCACTTGGGCCGCCGGCGGCGAATCGCCCGCAACGCCGCGAGCGTCTCCTCCTGGGCGTGATCCATCGCCTTGACGACGACGATCAGGCAGTGCGACTGCTGGGCGAAGAGTTCCATATCCGCC
This sequence comes from uncultured Planctomycetia bacterium, assembly GCA_963791075.1. GTDB lineage: Bacteria > Planctomycetota > Planctomycetia > Pirellulales > Thermoguttaceae > CAWBRF01. The sequence continues at coordinate 183,111 of CAWBRF010000027.1, read as the reverse complement.
TGCGGCTCGTAGTTGGGATCGCCCAGTCCGCGGGTGTCGAGGAACTTGAGAATGCAGCCTTGCTCGTCGGGAAAGGGGTAAACGGCGGCGGTCCGGGTGCAGGGGCGAAAGCCCTTGCCGATCTCCGCGTCGTCGCGGCCGGTCAACGCGCGGACGATCGAGGTCTTTCCTTGGCCGGCCTTGCCCAGCAGCCAGAAGACGGGCGTGGGCAGGCGATCGCGGCACTTGTTCAAGATCGCTTCGATCTCGGCCCCATCGACCTTCGGCGCGATCTGCCGGTAGATGGCCTCCCAAGCGCTTTGCACCATCCCCATGACGAACTCCGCCCCTGCCGAGATGCCGGACCCGCGTCACTTCGGGTGCGCGGCCGTGTAGTCGAGCTTCTCGATCGACTGGTAGACCGTCTGCGCGGTCACTTCGAACCACTTGCCGCACTCGCCGCACAGCACCGGACCGACGTTGGCGACGTCCGTCCCGTACTCCTTCTCGCAGTGCGGGCACATCGGGCGCGCATAGCCTGCGATCGTTCGCGGCAACCGCAAGTCCACCATAGCGTCTCCTCCCCGTCGTTAAGACCGCGACAAGATCGCGGCCGTTGACCGCTGGACATTATAATGTTCGGCCCTTGCCGCCGCCAGTGCGGAAATCCGGCGTAGGCGGAACCCGGAGGGCGTGAAAACCGGCGGCGCCGATCCTGTGCGAAGTGCCGAAAACTCCGCCCGACGCTTATGCCGGCTGGCGCGTTTCCAGCGATCACAGCGACGCTTGGCAACGGCCTTGGCTGTCGCGCGATCTATGCCGATTCTTGCGGATTGCACCGCTATGTGGACGGGGGCCAAAAACCTTCCCGCGGCGCGTCCCCGCGCCGATATGGGGTTAGGCCGATTTTCTCCCGCAACAACGAGATTTCTTCAGGACGGTTTTGATGAAGAGCAACGACACGTTTCGCGTCGTCACCCGCGGCGCCGACGGCGAGATCCGCATCCGCGACTACGACAGCCCGGAAGCCCTGCTGCGGCGACATTCCCAGGTCGGCGTCGACGATTGCAGCACCAATCTCTCGCTCCGCGGCATGCCGGTGTTCCGCGGCTTGATCGGCCCCATGCCCGAAAGCAAGGGCGTCATCCGCTACGAGTCGCCGGAGGTCTTCGAGACGCTCACGAAGGATTGGAGCACGGCGAAGGCGGCGCGTCGCAGCCGGTCGCGGACGAGCACTTGACCCGCCGCGGCGATCGTTGACGACATCGCCGGCGGAGATCAAATCTTCGCGTTCTTCCGCAGCCGCATCAGGGCGGCCGCGGCTTCCTCGGGAATCACCCCGTGCACGTCCGGCGGGACGTCCAAGAGCAAGTTCGCGCCGCGCAAGCGGCAGGCGTCGAACTGCGCCGCCAGTGCGCCGTCTGGAGCGCAGCGTGTCGCCTCGGACCCAGAACCACCAATCCTTGCCGATCGTCTCGCAGACTTCGCCGGGCAGATAATAGCTCTTGCCCTTCGATCTGCCGCCATTTCTTGTGGCCCGAGACCGGCGGAAGGTTCCGCTCCATGGCGATCAGATCGGACGGCCAGGCGTAGTGGACGGGGTAATTCGATCCATCGTTGAGGCCGCTGTTCATCATAACGACCGTTTCCGGCTGCAAGGCGGCGATGTGCTCGTAGAGGAAACTTCGGTAGCCGGGCCCGAGCACGCCGGGAATGTCGATCCACGTCTCCGCGATCGGGCCGAATTGCGTCAGCAACTCGGTGAGCTGCGCGGTCTGAAAGTTCTGATACAGCGACGTGGTGAACGGCGCCAGGTTGTGCTCGGACATGAGGCACTTGGCCCATTTCCCCAAACCCGCCGCCGTCGGAGGGCGTTTTGCTGCCGAAGCGATGGTGGTTGTCCCAAGAGCAATAGTAGAAGCCCGGCAGGACGCCCCGCTTCTCACACGACTTGCAGAATTGCTCGCACACGTTGGTCTTGTTGGGGCTGTTGGCCACCGTGTAGCTGGTGTACTTGCTCGGCCAGAGGCAATGGCCGGCGACGTGCTTCGCGGTGAGCACGAGGTACTTCATGCCGGCGTCGCGGGCGACCGAGACCCATTGATCGACGTTGAGGCGGTCGGGGTTGTACATCGACAAGGGCGCCTTCCCGTCGGGCATTTCTTGCTGGACGAAGGTGCTCATGCCGAAGTGGATGAACATGCCGTACTGGAGCGATTCCCATTTTCGCAGTTTCGCCAGCGAAAGCCGCTGACTGCCGGCCGGCTCGCTGCGGCGCGAATCACTGCTGGGCGAATCGCCCTCCGCGGCCCGGGCCGGCATCGCGGCGGCCGCCGAAGCCCCCAATGCAGCCGCCGCGGCGCCGGCAAGAAAAGTTCTTCGCGTCTGTGTTTGCATCGCAGGATCTCCAGGGGAAAAGTGCCTTGGGCGTGAAACGTGTGGAGGGGTAGGGGGTGAAGGGGCCAAACGCGACCCGCTGTCCGCACCTATTGTTGTCGCCCCTCAGACTGTTGTCAACCCTTCGCAACCCATCAGCGGTCGTCGGACGGGCACGCCAGAGTGCCAGGCAGCAGAGCGACGCGGCGATCGGCAGGGCGAACGTCCCCGGTTTTGGGCACGGACGCCGCGCCGCTGCCCCGCGGTAACGCCAGGGAGTTGCCGGGCGTCGGCGTTTCTTCAGCGGCGCCTCCGGTTTCCGCGATCAACGCCTCCGGCGCCGCAACTGCGCCCAAGACGATATTGTTCGCGGCGATCGGCGGCGAGGCCGCAAGCAGCGCCCCGATGCCCGCGCCGCTGCCTAGCACCAGTTACCCGCCGCCGGAGATTGTCGCCAAGCCCCTGCCGGACAACGCCCTGGCGGCGCTGATGTCGAGCGTGCCGCCGCTTTGGCTGAGTCCGGGCGTCAACAAGACGCCCCCGTTGAGATTGTACGTGCCCTCGGAGCCGGCGCCGAAACCGAGGCAAAGAGAATTGGCGATGGGATTGCGCGGGCTCCAGCATTGCGATGTGGTGATGGTGTGCGTCCCACCGGTCTGGGTGAAGACGCCCGTTCCCGAGCAGCCGACCTGCGTTTGCTCGTCGTTGAGGGATCCGCCGCTGAGCGTGAATGTCGCGCCGGCGTTTTGGCCGTAGACGCAAGCCCGAAGCGAAGCCATGCGTCCGGCAAAGCGGGAGGCCAACACGCGCCACTCCTTCATCAGAGGGCAAAGGCCAGACTTCACTGGCCGGCGACCGCAATCGGCTGCCAGGGAATAGCCCCAATTTACTTTGCTGCAAGGGGTGCATCAAGCATTCGGCTATGTTTGCTCGCGGGCGAAGGATGCGGCCCGACCTGCCCGGAAGGAAATGGATGGTCCCCCGGCACGTCCCACCCTAACCCTCTCCCGGAGGGAAAGGGGACCTTGTTTGCAAAGGCCCCTTCCTCGCAACGCCGGCGCGGTTGAGCACGACGGTGAACGTCGTCCCCTCGCCGACCGCGCTGCGAACCTCCATCCGTCCGCCCATCTCGGAGATCAACATGCGGCAGAGGCCCAGGCCCAGGCCGGTCCCGCCTGTCGCGGCGCGGGTCGTGTAGAACGGCTCGAATATCTTCTCCAGGTCCGCGCGGCAATCCCCACGCCCGTGTCGCACACGTCGATCGCCACGGAGCCCATCTGGTCCTCGTCGCGCGGGCCCAGCGCGTAGGTGCGGAGCGTGAGCGCGCCGCCGCGGGGCATCGCCGCCACGGCGTTCGTGCAAAGATTGAACAACACCTCCTGGAGCGTGTACGGGTCGCCCTGGACCGGCTCGAACGTCGCCCAGTTCGCGGACGATGCGGATTGGCCCGACAAACCCGCTGCCGAGCATGTCGAGCGTCGCCGCGACGGCCGCGTTGACGTCGGTGCTTTGCAGGGTGATGCCGCGCGGCCGGGCGAACGCCTGCACCCGCGTCGCCGTCCGCTCGATGCGGTCCAGCGCCTCGGTCATCATCTGCACGTATTCGGTCAAGTGCGGGTCGTCCTTCACCCGCTCGCCGACGCGGCGGAGGCAGTTCTGCACGCCGTCCAGCGGATTGGCGATTTGATGGGCGATTCCCGCCACGAGTTGGCCGATGCCGAGCATTTTTTCCTTTTGGCGGATCTCGGCGTGGGCGCGATCCACGTAGCGGCGGATCGAAGTGGTGAAATAGACGGTGATCCACAAGGCGGAGGCGAAGGCGAAGAAAACGCCCAGCAGATACAGCCCATCCAGCGGCGGCGGCGGCTGCGGATCGGTGGGAAAGTGCATGGCGAAGCGGGGAATCCACCGCAGATGCTCCAACAACATGACCGCGCCGACCGAGGCGGTGCACAGGCCGGCGAAAAAATACGGCTGCCAGCGGCGAAGATACATGCCCGCAATAATCATGTGGAAAAGGAAGTAGACGAGGAACGGATTCCGCGGCAGGTCGGAGAAGTAGAGCAAGAGGGTCAAGGCCGCAAGGTCGAAAGCGACTTGGAGGAAGATTTGGCGATCGACGTTTCCATCGCCGGCGGCGGCGTTTTGCAGGTTGCGGCGGAAGACGAGGTTGTAGGCGAAAATGGCCAACGCGACCAGATAAAGCGGCGTGGGATTGGCAATGACCGCGAGCACGGAACTCGTGAGCCAGATGGCGACAAACACCGCGGCGCAGGCCAGCCAGCGGAGGGAAACGAGCCAGCGAGCCGCCCTTCGGGCGGGAGTTTCATCGCCTAATGCTCATATCAACCAATCTTCCAGTCGCAAGTCGGGGACGAGGCGGAAATCCGCCGTGTTGTGCGTAACCATCGTTAAGCCATGCACGAGGGCGACGGAGGCGATCATCAGGTCCATGGAGTCCGCCTCGATCCCCTGCCGCCGCATGTCAACGCGCACAAGTCCAAACTGCCTCGCGCAGTCGTTGTCGAAAGGAACCGCGCTCACTTCTTGCTGAAGCAGCTTCTCGATGGACGCGATCATTGGTCCGGGATCGGGCCTGCGGTAAGCCCAGACATACAACTCGCCCAAACAGAGGCTCGAAGTGTAAAGCCGCCCCGAGTGCTGGAAGAACCGATGGGCCAAACCTGAGGGTCGGCGAATGTGCGCCGAAAGGATGTTCGTGTCGAGGAGAAAACTCATTCCGCCGTCTCCCGACGGCCCGATTTCTTTCGGTCCTGGTAGATCTCCTCCAATATTCTATCGTCCTCGTCCGTCCAGTAATCCGCCATCATCCCCGCCGCGGTCTCCGTGCCGCCGGGCTTCCAACCGGGAGGCGGGCCGGGCAATTCCTTCACCCGCAGAACCAGCTCCACCCTCCGCCCATCCTCGATTCCCGGGCTGGCCTCCAGATCGATCGTTTTCCCATGCACGACGCCTTGAATCACGATTTCCATGGTCAAGTCCCCTCCAAACTCATTATACCCTCTGCGCCCTTCTCACTCTTCACACCCATCTGCCTCTTCTTTCTCCGCCCACGACACCGTCGCCGTGCGCTGGTGCAGGTCGAGGGTCAAGAGGATGCGGTCGTCGATCCGCGCGCCGTGCTGACGGAGAAACGCGCCCAGGCCCCAGGCGCGGCCGTCCTTCGTGGCCAACGCCCCAATCCGGGCGCCGTCGGGCGTCAGCAGGGCGAAGCGGCCGCGAACCACCTTCTTCAACGCCGCCGGCACGGTAATCACCGCGTAGGTGCTCGCCGCCTTCGACAGCCGATAGCTCAGCCACACCTTGCCGCTGTCCGTCCAGCCATGGCTGTCCAAGACGCGGCGGGCGGCGCCCTTCGCGCAGCGCACGGCCAGCAGGTCGTCGATCTGCGCCGCGGAAACCTCGCCTCCCACCAGCCCGTAGACGCTATGCCCCAACTGCACAATCACCGGCGACCAGGAGACGAAGGCGTGGAAGCTGAAGCGGTTCATCCCCGCGCGGACGCAAATGTCCTCCATGTCGCCGCGCTCCATCACCGGGCCGTGCGCAGGAGGACGTTGACCAGCTCCCACTCGACGCCCGTGAGCGAAGTCCGCCAGTCGCGCGGCGGATCGGCGACGATCCGCTCGCCCTCGATCCGCACGCCGGGCAAGTCGCGGCAAAACTCCAGCAAAACAGCCTCCGGCGGCGGCTCCTTCCACAGGCGGCGGTTGCGGCCCAGGGCGGCGCGAAGCTGCCCCGCCGTCGCCGCGCCGGCCACCGCCAACACCTTGTCGATCGTCTTCGGCAGCCCGTGTTTGCCGATCCCCTGAATGCGAAACCAGCCGGATTTTTCATCGGCCAGGAAAAGCCTTCGACCAGGCGGAGCGTCTCGGCGACGAGTTCGCCGCTGACGCCGCCGGCGAACTTCGCCGCCGCCAACCGCTGGATTCGCGCGATCGTCGCCAGACCATGGAAATACACGTCCTTCTTCGCCGCATCGGCGATCATCGGCGTCGCCTCGAGCTGGCCCGAGCGGACCGCCAGCCGCGGACTCCCCTTGCGGTCCGGATCGATCTTCACGACGCGGAAATCGGCCGCGCGCTCGAGCAGCTTCGCCGCCGTGGCCAGGTTTTCCAAGGACATGCCGACGCTCGTCCAGCCGCGGCGGCGCAACTCCGCCTCGAGCTCGTCGGCGGCGCAGGGCAGCCGCCGTTCGACCATCGCCAACGCCCGATCGATCGTCGGCGCGAGCACGGCGGCGAGGTTCTTCGGCTTGCCCGTGAGCTTCGCGCAGAATCTGGCGAATCCGCTCCCGCGTCACCCCGAAACGGTCGCCGACTTCCGTCAACGTGTGTTGCCGCCCGTCGCCCCAGCCGTAATAGTCGATGAGGATTTCCGCGTTGCGGTCGCGCGGCTCGGGGGCAAAGACCTCGATCAACTCCTCCTCGATCGTCAAGCGCGACATCCCCTCGATCCGCGCGGCGAACTCTTCGACCTGGCGGGCCAAATAAACCGGGTCGGGCGGGTCCTGCGTCCGCGAAAGGATGCGCCGCGCCGCTTCCCGCGCGGTCCGCGCCTCGACGTCCAACGCGGACATCGCGCGGGCGAAGCGCGGATCGTCGCTGCGCACGGCGTGGGCGTCGGGCAAGTCGGCCAGCCGCGCCGCGGCGGCGGTCAACTCCTTCGCCAGCGGCGCCAAGCGCGGCCCGCGGCGTCCCCCCGCCGCCGGACCGGCCGCCTCCGGCCGCGACGATTCCAACGCGCTGAGCAAATCGACCAGGCACCGCGGCCCAAACGCCCGCATCGACATGATCTCGCCAATCGTATGATCGCCGAGCGTCTCCGGCCGCTCGTCAAAACCCTCGCGCACGAGGCATCGCCGCGTGCGGTTCTCCAGGTGCAGCCCGGAAAGGTCGGTCCCTTCCGGCGGGCGGGGAAAGTGACGATGCTCGAAGACCTTGCGGACGTGATGCGACGAGATGCGGTCGACGACCACCTGGGCCAATTCGGCGATCGCGTCGGCCGGCAGCCGCTCCCAAACGGTCTCGTCCAGATCGCAGAGTTTCGAGCTCGACATTGCCCAGGGTCTCCCGCCAGGGCGAGGGGATCGGCTCGATGAGGAACTCGCGGAGCGTGTACGGCGCAACGCGTTGGCCGGGGCGTGGATAGCGACTTGTTGCCTTGATCGGGGCCATACCGAGCATCTCGGCGTGAAGAGGTCGCACGGCTCCCGATTATAACAGAAAAGCGGATGAAGGAAAGAGGCTGGCGGAAAAATTTGCTGATGGTGTTATATGGCGCCACCCGCGTGTGGCGGCCATCACGGGAGGAGGCGCGCGAATGTCACGAATCGCCAATGCGCCGGACGCGAGTCTTCCCGGGACCGATCACGACAAACTTCCCCAGCGGGTTCGCTTCGACGACGGCCCAGGCCGCCTGGAGGCGGGCAATGCGTTTGGCCAGCGGCATGTCTTCCAGCCGCAAGAGTATGATGCCCCGACTGCCGCGTCGCTGGTGGAAGGCAAGTTCGCCGAAATCCTTGTCGCAAGTCAGAATCAGGCGCTGTTCGGCTCCGCCCGCTGAAGCCACGCGGCGTCGCTCTCGCCGGGCTTGGCCTCCGCGGCGTAAAGCACGTCATGCCCCCCGGAGCGAAGTCGCTCGACGATGGCCACGGCGACGTTTTCATCGGCGAAAAGTCTCATTCTCAAGCCGCGCCGCTATTGGTAGATGCTTTCGTCCATCATCACGAACCGCGGCGGCATAGAGCATCGCTGCCTGTAGGTGCTCAGGCTTAAGCGTCGGATAATTCTCCAACAACTCCCGCTGGCCCATGCCGGCGCCAAGCTCCCTCAGGATGTGCTCGACGGTCAATCGCGTGCCGCGAAAGACGGGCTTTCCGAGCATGACATCGTCGCGTTCTTCGATGTATTCTTGCCATTTCATTTGGGCTGAAACTCCCTCGCGCCAAGAGCGGGTCGCGGACAGCGGCGTTGGCGGCCGCCAGGCGGCGCACTGCGGCGCCAGTCCACAGTCATTTTCGGCGGCCCCCCGCGCCGAGTCAATACCAACGTCCGCCCCCGGCCAACGGACTCTATGCGACATTGCCGTTCACTTCCACAGGCTCTCGTCGACCGGCTTGTCGCGGCTCGGGTTGGCCAAGGCGCGGAACACGTCCGTCAGCCGCTCAGGACCCTAAAGAGAAGCCACACGGCCCAAAAAAGCACGACCCAGCCAACGCCGAAAATCGGCGCCATCAGCCAGCCGAGCAGGCGACCCTCAAAGCGAAAGAAGACCTTCGACGTCAGTGCCCCGGAGAGCATGATCACAGCGATCAATGTCGTGCCTGCCCAGACGGCCGGATATGTAAACAGGAGCGACCTGTGAGCGATCAGGAGCAGGGCGACTGCAGCGACCGCCAGGTGCGCCCAAGCGAGCGTCGGAGGGCCGTCCTTCTCAGGGAACAACATATCGCCGCGGCGTCGTGACGCCGCCCTCAGCCCTCGAACCTGTACTCACATCGGGGACAGACGCGCGTGCGAGTGGAATTCATCCGGCCGCAATTTGGGCAAGCTTGCTCGCGGGCGTCCATCGATTTCACGTCACGGCCCTCGCGCGCCGCACGACAGAAAGCCGCGATCAGGCAGGCGATTAGTATAATCGGCGTAGCGACCGCGCAGAGGAGCCATTCGTTAATCATTTCGTCACCCGGGCGGCCAGGCAAAGTAGCCCCACCATGAACAACTCGGCCGTATTCTACAGAAAACATCACCCCGGCGGCCAGGACATGGGGCGGCCGCCCAAGAGATGAAAATGCAAGTGCGGCACCGCCTGCCCCGAATCCGGGCCGCAGTTGGCCACGACGCGATAGCCGCGGGTCAACCCGAGCTTGGCGGCAATCCGGCGGACCACCAACAACAAATGCCCCGCCAAGGCCGCGTCCTCCTCGCCCAATTCGTCCAACGAGGCGATCTCCTGCTTCGGAATCACCAGCACGTGGACGGGCGCCTGCGGACGAATGTCTTCAAACGCCAGGCAACGATCGTCCTCGAAGACGATCTTCGCGGGAATTCTCGCGGTCGATGATCCTTTTGAACAGCGTCTTGTTGCCCATAAGCTTTCCCTTTCGTCGCACCGCAAAAAGTTTACCACGGAGGCACGGAGATCACGGAAAGCTGAAGGATGAGAGATGAGGCATAAGAGATAGATGGGGGGCAAACGAAAAGAGAATGCAAAATGACGACGCCGTCTGCGCGATGCGCTGTCGCGGTTCCGGCACTTTGCATTTTTCATTTTGCACTTTGCATTTCCTCATCTCTCATCCCTCATCTCTCATCTCTCATCCCTCATCTGTGGCTCCGTGCCTCCGTGGTGTACCTGTGCGCCAGCGTCACTTCCCATCGAGTTGGTCCAGAGCAATGCCTTCATCGACCAGGAGCACGGGGATTTCGTCGATGATCGGGTAGAGCAAAGTCCGGTCCTTGCGGACCAAGGCCGCCTCGAGCGGCTGTTCCACCGCGCGGCCGCCGTGGTTCTTCACCCAGCCGGCGGCGATCGCCCGATTCAGACGAGAGAGCAACGAAGAATCGGCCACGGCCAGCGGCTTGCGGTCCTTCGGACAAACGAGACTCTCCAGCAAGCGATCGTCGATCATGTGTTCTTCTCGCCGATGGGCGGCGACGGTCCGAGAATTTTGGCGGGGACCTTCGGCGCGGCGACGTGAATCTCCAAGGGCGGAGAAAAATGCGGCGGCCATTGCAGCGCCGGCGTCTGCGCGGACGGCCCGGAGCGGCCGGCTTCGACCCCTTTCACGGCCGGCGGCGGGGCCTTGCCGCAGCCGGCCAAAATGACCGCCGCCAGCAGAAGGAAGGATGAAGGCGGAAGGATGAAGGATGAATACGAAAAAGACGGAAACGTGAAATTCATGCTTCCATTATCTGCGCAGAGCGCCGCACGGCAAGATGGGCGGACGGAGGCCGGAAGGATGAAGCCGGAAGGATGAAGGATGAATGAAGGCAAGGCGGAGAGACAAATAACGAAAGTCGCACCCCCCCCGCGGAATTATGGCGGCGGCGGCTGAACTTCAGCCTTCATCCTTTCTTCACATCCACGGGCAGTTGGTCGATCTTCGCCGCCATGATGAAGTCGTTTTCGGAGAGCCCGCCCAGGGCGTGCGTCCACAGTTCGATCCACACGTGGCGGTATCCCTCCAGGTGAAGATCGGGATGGTGGCCTTCCTTTTCGGCCAACTCGGCGATCGCCTGGAAGAAGCGGATGCCGGCCATGAAATCCCGCATATTCCAGTGCTTCTCGATCCGCTGGCCGTCGCGGCATATCCGCCATCCGACGAGGGATTCGATTTGCGCGTGGGCCTCCTCGGGCGTCAACTTTTCCATGCCGCCTTCACAGGAGCGGCATCGCCGGGCGGTCCATTGTTCTGCGTTTTGTACAGCCATCGCTTCCCCTCCAGTCTGCCGGGAAGAGTCCCAGCGCAAGAATTCTTGCGGGGAAGGAGCGGCGGTCAAGACTCTGTCAGGGGGCGGCGGCGCTCGGACTTGTCGGTGCCATGCCCACGCTTGCGTGGGCATGAGGCCTGACGTGAGGAACATGCCCGGTGCCATGCCCACGCTTGCGTGGGCATGTCCCTCACCCCGAGCCTCATGCCCACGCAAGCGTGGGCATGGCACCCGTCGGGACGCCGCCGCGCCGTGAAAAATGCTCTACGGGCGGCGGCTCAGACTGCGGGCGCGGCCACTTCCCGCTGCATCCCCAGGGCGTGCTCGATCAGCTCGGCCAAAACGGCCGGGTCGAACGGCTTGCGAAGATAATAGCTGCCGTGGCCGCCGTCGCGGCGGCGAATGATGTCGGGAATCTGCCCCGCGGAAAGATACATCACCGGCACGTCGGCCAGCGATGCGTGTTGCGTCAATTGCGCAGACCTCGACGCCGCTGGCGCCGTCGAGATGGATGTCGGCGACGATCAGGTCGGGCAGCAAGATGGGGCCCGCCGCCAAGGCCGCCTCCGCGGTCAAACAACAGTGGCAAGTAAAACCACCCGAGGCCAGAACGGCCACCATTTCATCCAAGACGGCCTGGTCTTGATCGACGACCAGGATCAACGGCTGCTCGCGTGCGAAGTCTCTCATGCAGTGTTCCCGAGGCGGCAAAGCGACCCTATTCGTGTTTATCGGCCGTCAGAACCGCTGGCGTCCAGCAAACTTTTCCCGCATCGCCTAGTCGGCTTGATCGTTGCGACCCCTAATCTTTACCAAGTAAACCAGGGCGAGGAAGTCATAGACGGCGTGGGCGGCAATGGGGACGGTCAAATCGCCGCTGGCCATCCACAGCCAACCGATGTAGAAACCGATCCCCGCGGCGAGCAGAGCATATCCAAAGTTGACGCTGTGTGCCAGACCGAAAAGCAGCGCGACGACGGCGGCCGCCGTCCAGTCGGGCAGCGACCCGCCCCAGGACGCGGCGCCGCTTGCGCTGCCGCCGAGCCAACGCACCAGCGCCGCCTGAAGAACGCCGCGGAACAGGATTTCCTCGCCCAGGCCGGCCAAGAAAGAAATGATCGCCATTTCCGCCAAGGTGAGTTGCCGAAAAAGCGGAATGAGCAACTCATCGACGACGGTGCGAAGCTGGGCAAACCATTTCCCCGGCCAGCGGATGCAGACGATCATGATTCCCACCGCCGGCAGGGCGGCGAGTGAACCGATCAGGGCGGCCTGGGCGCTCCCGTGGAGGGTGTCCAGGGGCGAGATTCCAACGAGCCAGCCCGCTCCGACGGCGACAAACAGGAGCGTTGCCTCGAATAGTCCGGCGGTGAAAGCGAAACTTGTCGGCGGCGAGAATTTCTCTTGCATGGGGGTCAATATACACCAAATTCCGCATTCTTCCTCCTCCCCCCGCCATCCTTGACGTTTGTGAACTCGACTGTTAGATTGAGCCCTTCCAATCGGTTTCGGTTGCGGAAAAAGATGTAGGGTGGGTCGAGCGCAGCGAGCCCCACCATCCGTTCGTGTTTTTGGTGGGGCTCGCTGCGCTTGACCCACCCTACAAATCACGCCCCACCCTACGAATTAAGAATCCACGAAAGGAAATAAGAAGATGGCGACCAAGTACGTTTACGTTTTCGGCCCGCAGGGCACCGACGGCGATGCGAGCATGAAGAACCTCTTGGGCGGCAAGGGCGCCAACCTCGCCGAGATGTCGCGGCTGGGAATGCCCGTCCCCGCCGGCTTCACCATCACCACCGAGTTCTGCACGCAGTATTTCAACGAAGGCCGCAAGTTTCCCCAATCCTTGATGGACGAGGTCGCCGCCGCCTTGGCGAAAACGGAAACGGCGATGGGCATGAAGTACGGCGCCGCGGAGAACCCGCTCCTCTTGTCCTGCCGCAGCGGCGCGCAAGTCGATGCCCGGCATGATGGAAACCGTGCTCAACGTCGGCCTCTGTCCGGCGACGATCCCGGGCCTGGTCGCGAAGTCGGGCAGCGAGCGGTTCGTCTACGACGCTTATCGCCGCTTGATCATGATGTACTCCGACGTGGTGATGGAGAAGGCCGAGGACATCGAGCCGGCCGAGGGAAAAGGCATCCGCGTGCAGCTCGAGCACATCATGGGCAAGCTGAAAAGCGCGAAGAAGTACAAGGCGGACACGGACATGACCGCCGCGGACTTGAAGAAGCTGTGCGAAGAATTCAAGAAAAAGGTGCTCGAGGTCTTGGGCCGGCCCTTCCCGGACGATCCGCAGGCGCAGCTTTGGGGGGCGATCGGGGCGGTGTTCAAGAGTTGGCAGGGGCGGCGCGCGGTCGCCTATCGGAAGATCGAGGGGATTCCCGCCGAGTGGGGCACCGCCTGCAACGTGCAGAGCATGGTCTTCGGCAACATGGGCGAGGACTCGGCCACCGGCGTCGCCTTTACGCGCAACCCCGCCACGGGCGAGAACAAGTTCTACGGCGAATGGCTGGTCAACGCCCAGGGCGAAGACGTCGTCGCCGGCATCCGCACGCCCAATCCCTTGAACGAAGAAACGAAGAACGAGCAGAACAAGCATCTGCCTTCGCTGCAAACCGGCATGCCCGAACTCTACCGCCAACTTTGCGACATCCGCGCGAAGCTGGAGAGCCACTACAAGGACATGCAGGACATCGAGTTCACGATTCAGGCGGGCAAGCTCTACATGCTCCAGTGCCGCAACGGCAAGCGGACGGGCACGGCGGCCTTGAACATGGCCATGGACATGCTCGCGGAGAAGCTGATCGACGAGACGACCGCCGTCTTGCGCGTCGAGCCGGCGCAGTTGGACGAGTTGCTGCACCCGATCATCGATCCCGCGGCGGAGAAGGCGGCGGAATCGGTGTTGTCGGGCCTGCCGGCGGGGCCGGGCGGGGCCTGCGGCAAGATCGTCTTCACCTCCGCCGAGGCCGTCGAAGAGGCGAAAAAAGGCGTCGCCGTGATCCTCGTCCGCGAGGAGACCAATCCCGAGGACGTTGAGGGAATGCGCGCCGCCGAGGGCATCCTCACCGCCCGCGGCGGCATGACCAGCCACGCCGCGCTGGTGGCCCGCGGCTGGGGCAAGTGCTGCATCGTCGGGGCCGGCGAGATGAAAATCAACATGGCCGCGGACGATGACCGCCGGGGCCGCCTCCTTCAAGCAGGGCGACGTGATCACCCTGAACGGCACGAAGGGCCGCGTCTACGCCGGGGCGTTGGCGATGATCGACGCCACGGAGAATCCCCGCTTCCAGGGATTTATGAAGCTCGTCGATGCGCGGCGGAGCTTGGGCGTGCGGACCAACGCCGACACGCCCGACGACGCCCGCGTCGCCCGCAGCTTTGGGGCCGAGGGGATCGGGCTGTTCCGCACCGAGCACATGTTCTACGGCAAGGGGGCCGACGAGCCGCTGTTCATCCTGCGGAAGATGATCATGGTGCTGGGCAAGAAGCCCAAGCCGGCGAAGACGAAAGAGGCCCGCGAGGCCGCCCAAACCGCCGTCCTCGCCGAGCGCCAGGCGGTGGTCAACGAGTTGTTCCCCTTCGTCAAGCGGTCGATCAAGGACACGATCGAGGCGATGGACGGCCTGCCGGTGACGATCCGCCTGCTGGACCCGCCGTTGCACGAGTTCGTGCCGCAGGACAAGGCCGCCCAGGCCGAGTTGGCCAAGGCGCTGAACATGAAGCCGGCCGAGATCCGCAAGCGCGGCGAGGAACTGCACGAGACCAATCCGATGATGGGCCATCGCGGCATCCGCCTCGGAGTGACCTATCCCGAAGTGACGGAGATGCAGGTCCGGGCGATCTTCGAGGCCTCGGCCGAACTGACCCAGGCCGGCAAGAACCCGAAGGCGGAAATCATGGTCCCCGTCACTTGCAACGTCCGCGAGTTGGACGTGACGAAGGTGATCGTCGATCGCGTCCACGCCGACGTGAAGTCTCGGCTGGGCGTCGATGTGAAGTATCTTTACGGGACGATGATCGAAATCCCCCGCGCCGCCTTGTTGGCCGATCAGATGGCCAAGTCGGCCCAATTCTTCTCCTTCGGCACCAACGACCTGACGCAGATGACCTTCGGCTTCAGCCGCGACGACATCGGCGGTTTCCTGCCGGACTATGTGAAGGACAACATCCTCGCCGGCGACCCGTTCCAGTCGATCGACCAGCAGGGCGTTGGCCAGTTGATCCAGTATTCGGTGGAGCGTGGGCGGAAGACCCGCGGCGATTTGAAGATCGGCATTTGCGGCGAGCAGGGGGGCGATCCGGCGTCGGTCGAGTTTTGCCACAAGTGCGGCTTGACCTACGTGAGTTGTTCGCCCTATCGCGTGCCGATTGCGCAGGCTTGCCGCGGCACATGCGGCGTTGAAGAATAAGAAGGGCTGAAGCCGAGTTCGCGGTCCCCTCTCCCTTCGGGAGAGGGTTAGCCGGGATTATTCATAAATTGGAAACCAACGTGCCTCCGGTAGCGTTTAAGGTGTTAGGAAACAAGCACCTTTACGCGGACACGGAGGCACGTGATGGTTTCGCAGAGTGATTTTCAACTGACGCTTGATTTTCTCAAATCCAAGCCGGTTGTGGTAGTGCCCTCGGCAGAGCAAGTTTCCAGCGACGCCGGGCTGCTGCCGTTCCGCCAACTCGACGAGCGGATCGGCCTCACACGGCAGTTTGCCGACGCTTTGACCGACCGACGCCACATCGGCTATATCGATCACCCCTTCCTGGAGATGACCCGAATGCGGGTCTACGGCATCCTCGCCGACTATGCCGACCAGAACGACCACGACGTGTTGCGGAGCGATCCAATCTTCAAACTGCTTTGCGACCGTTCCATCGAGGACGACAACCTGGCCAGCCAGCCGACGCTCTCGCGCTTCGAGAATGCGATCGACGTTCGCTCGTTCTTCCGCCTCCGCGACCTCTTGCTCGACCAGTTCATCGCCTCGTTTGCGAAGCCGCCGCGGCAGTTGACGCTCGACATCGACCCCTTTGACGATCCCACGCACGGTCAGCAGCAGTTGACGTTCTTCCACGGCTACTACGAGCAGTATCAATACCTGCCGCGGGTTGTCACCTGCGCGGAGAACAACCTTGTGCTGTCGCTTTCTCTGCTGCATGGCACGGCCCATGCCGCCTTGGGAGCGGAGGACGAGTTGGAGCATGTCCTGCGTCGTTTGCGTGAGGCGTGGCCGGACGTGCATGTCCACCTTCGCGGCGACAGTGGCTTCGGCACGCCCGCGATGTACGCTGGTTGCGAACAATTGAACATTCAATACACCATCGGCATCGGCATGAACTCACGGCTGAAAAAAATGAGCGATTCCCTGCTGAAACAGGCGGTTTTGCAATGGGAGGCGACCGGCCAGCCGCAACGTCTGTTCACGGCGTTTTGGTATCAGGCGGGTTCTTGGCCGGCTCCGCGTTGGGTCGTGATCAAGTGCGAAGCGAACGCCCAAGGCACGAACCGCCGCGCCGTGGTCAGCAACCGCGAGGGAGCGACGGTGCTGCCGGGGGCCGCCTACGACGGCTACGCCGACCGCGGCGAGAGCGAGAACCGCAACAAGGAACTCAAGGTCGGCTTGCTGGCCGACCGCCTCAGCGATCATCGTTACTTCGCCAACCTGTTTCGACTTTATCTGCACACGACGGCGTACAACCTCTTGGTCCACATGCGTCGCGAAGTAGCCGATCCACCGCGCGAGGCGAGCGGCGAAGAAGTTCCCGTGGAAGCTTTCGCCGGCCGTCAACGTCGCGGTTGGCACAACCGCCGTCGGGAGGGCGATCCGCTGGGCGAGGGCCAGCCTTGCACATGGCGCACGAGGCTGATTAAGGTTGCCGCCCGGGTGCGTGAAACGTCGCGTCGCGTGGTGGTGGAACTCTCGGCCAGTTGGCCCTACCTGGACCACTTCCAGGAAGTCGTGCGACGCCTCTTGGCCAATTCTTTGGCCGCTGCGGACTCCAGCTGAGGCACGGCGCAGCCAGATTCTCGATGCCTCCGCGGACTTCTGGCTGTTGGGGGAAAGGGGGGATTGCGTCCACGGTCCGCCGCGTCGCCGAGTCGTCTCCCCACGATGGCCATTCGCCATCAACCAACGCGCCAGCCGCCACGCCTATGAATAATCCCGGTTAGGGTGAGGGCGGATCGGCGGCGGACACCGCAGGGTGATTGAATCCGCGTTTCGGCTCCTGTGTCCCGGAGGGACGTTTGATGATAGCCCAGCAATTCATTGCTGGGTACGCGGCTCGCCCTCCTCTTCCCCTGCTCCCCTTCTCTCCTGCTCCGCCTCCCCCGCGGCGACAAACCTGTATCCCGCGTCGCGGATCGTCAAGAAATGCCGCGGGGCGGCCGGGTCGGGCTCAAAGAGCTTCCGCAGGCGGCGAATAAATTGGTCCGGGCGCGGGTGTTCAACGTGCCCGGCATCCCCCAAACGTTCTCCAGCAACTCGCGGCGGGGAATCACCCGCCCCTCGTTCTCCACAAAATACCGCAGCAAACTCATTTCCAACTGCGTCAGCCGCAGCGGCTCGCCGTTAACGCTCGCCGCAAACGTCTCGAAGTTGATCTTCGCCGCGGCGAAGGCGTATTCGACGACGCGGGCTGGACGCCCGGCGCGGCTCTCGATCTGGCGGCGATGAAACGTCAACAGGTTTCGCACGCGGCTGAGAAACTCGTCCAACTCGAACGGCTTGGTCAGATACTGGTTCGCGCCAACGTCGAATCCCCGCGTGCGGTCCTCGGCCAGCGTGCGGGCGCTGAGGATCAACACCGGCATTTCGCGGTCAACGGCGCGGAGCGTCTCGCACACCGCGTAGCCGCTCATCCCCGGCAACATCAAATCGAGGACGATCAGATCGATCGCGCCCGGCGATGCTTCGAGGATCTTCAAGGCCGTCGGTCCGTCCGCGGCGGTGGTCACGCGATAGCCCTCGGCGACGAGGTTGTACTTGATGCCGGCGGCAAGGTGCTCTTCGTCTTCGACGACCAGGATGTGTGCGTTGGCGGTCATAAGCAATCGCGCAAGGCAATGCGGGGCGGGAAACAGAAGATTGCAAATTGCAAATTGCAAAATGAAAATTGTAAATTGAAAGGAGGCGCAGCCGCGGCGCGCGACGCGGGACCGCGGCATGTCCGCTCGCCAATTTGCAATTTGCAATTTGCAATTTTCATTTTGCAATCTCCCTGCATTACGCGCCGGCCGCGTTCCGATCGTCGTGGGGCGGCTCGGAGGCGTTGGGCAATTGCACCTCGAAGACCGTGCCCGGGCCGCGTTCGGGATCGCGGACGCGGACCCGGCCGCGGAGCCGCCGCACGTGATTGCGCACGAGGTACAGCCCCAAGCCCGTGCCCGGCTTGTCCCGCTCCAACTCCGATCCGAGCCGCTCGAAGCGGCCGAAGATTTTGCGGCGAAGCCCGTGCGGGATGCCGCGGCCGTTGTCGGCGATGCGGACCACGGCGCGGCCGTCGGGCGTGCGGCGAAGCGTCACCTCGACCCGCGGCTGGCCGCCGGCGTATTTCACCGCGTTGTCGATGAGGTTGCGAAAGACGATGTCCAGATCGACCCGCCGCGCACGGACCAGGCAGGGCTGCAACTCGCAGCGAACCGTCTCCGCCGGCACGCGATAGCGGAGGCAGACGGTCCGCGCGCAATCCTGCAAAAGCTGCGGCAGCGGCACGTCCTCGGCCTCGATGTCCGTCCGCTCCGCCTCCAGCCGCGCGGCGTCGAGCAACTGGTCGATCAGGCGGTCCAAGCGGTCGAGGTCTTCGAGCATCGAGCGATAGAAGCCGGCCTGTTCCTCCTGGCTCACCTGGCGGCGGTTGAGCGTTTGCAGATAGAGCTTCATCGAGGCGATCGGCGATTTCAGTTCGTGGGTGACGCTGTCGATGAAGTTCGATTGGCGGCGATTGAGGTTGATCGCCTTGACGGTGAGGATCAGGTAGAGGACGACGCCGAGGAGGAGCAGGAGGATGAAGGTGCTGCCCAGGGCCAGCAGCGTCCAGTACAAGGGGGCGAACCGCCCGCCCTTGATGGCCGGGAAAACGTTCAGCAGCACCCAGCCGACGGCGAGGACCGTCAGCAGGACGAGCATGACGACGGCCAAGGTGATGGGCAGACGCAAGGAACGCCGCGACAACATGAGTTGTGCCCCGTGCCGGTGTGGAGACAGTCCCATTTTTGCGGCAGGAGCGATTGCTTACAAGGCGCCGTCCCTGGGACGGCGAAAATTGGGTCATTCCCTATCGCGGCGATGTCGCGATCCACCCGCGCGAAGGGGGATTCCCGCCCAACCGCTACACGCGACGGTCGTCGCACAACTATTACCCAGGTATTACACAACAAATACGCAGTTCGCGTTCCCGCTGCGGCGACATTGCTTATAATGCCGCGGATGCCCTCGGCGGCGTGACCGCGCGCGCGCGGCGGCGACAGAACAGACAGAGCGCAAGAACACTTACGGTCAGAGGAGATGCCGATGGTTCCTTCGGAAAAGCACTTTGAGTTTCACGACGCCAAGCCGGCGGGCGCGGAGGAAATCCCGCTGCATCCGCTGGGCAAGCGGGCAAAGATCCTTTTGACCAGCGTTTTCGGCCCCTACGGCGTCAACGACGAGTACGGCAGCCGCCGGCTGAACCCGATGGAGCTGTATCACAACCAGGTCACGCGGACCCAGGGCGCCTTCTCCCTGCGGATGTTCCACCGCAGTTGGGGAATCATGCTCATCTCGGCGAACATCGAAGCCCCTTGCACCGTGCTCGACTTCCCCACGCTGGAGCGTTTCGTCGCGGAGATTCGCACGAAGCAGTACGACGTGGTGGGCATCACCTCGATCATTCCCAATCAGGGCAAGGTCGCGAAGATGTGCGCGTTGATTCGCCGATATCAGCCGCGGGCGAAGATCGTCGTCGGCGGGCACATCGCCAACATCCCGAACCTGGTCAAACGGATCGACGCCGACCACGTCGTCAAGGGCGAAGGCGTGGCCTGGTTCCGCCGCTACCTGGGCGAAGCGGTCGATCGGCCGATCCGCCATCCGGAAGTCGTTTCCGGCCTCGGCACGCGGAACATGGGCGTGACCGTGCACGACCGCCCCGGCGACGTCGCCGCGACGCTCATCCCCTCGGTCGGCTGCCCGATGGGCTGCAACTTCTGCTCGACCTCGGCGATGTTCGGCGGCAAAGGCCAGTCCGTGGCCTTCTATCCGAGCGGCGACGAGTTGTTCGACGTCATGCGCCAACTCTCGCGCGACATGAACGTCTCCTCTTTCTTCGTCATGGACGAAAACTTTCTCCTCCACCGCAAGCGCGCCTTAAGGCTGCTGGAGTTGATGCGGAAGCACGACAAGGCGTGGTCGCTCTACGTCTTCAGCTCCGCCAACGTCCTCCGCTCGTACACGATCGAGCAGTTGATCGGCCTGGGCATCTCCTGGGTGTGGATGGGCATCGAAGGCTGCAACAGCCGCTACGTCAAGCTGCAAGGCATCGACACCTTCGAGCTGGTCCGCGAACTTCAAGCCAACGGCATTCGCGTCCTCGGCTCGACGATCATCGGCCTGGAGAACCACACGCCGGAAAACATTGACGCGGCGATCGAGTACGCCGCGCGCCACGACACCGACTTCCACCAGTTCATGCTCTACACGCCCATCCCCGGCACGCCCCTGCACGCCGAACTCGAGGCGAAGGGAGTGATGAAGCCGGCGGGCGAGTGCGACCCGGGCGACGTTCACGGGCAGTTGATCTTCAACTATCGCCATCCGCACATTCCCGCCGGCATGGAAGGCGAGTTCATGATCCGCGCCTTCGACGGCGATTTCCGCCGCAACGGCCCGAGCGTCGTGCGGATCGTGCGGACGACGCTGGCCGGCTGGAAACGCCACAAGAACCACCCCGACGCGCGCATCCGCCGCCGCTACGCCTGGGAAGCCCGCGAACTGGCGACGACCTTCTCCGCCGTCGTCGGCGGCGTGAAGCTGTACTACCGCAACCAGCCGGAAATGCAGGCGAAGATGTCCGCCGTGCTCGCCGATCTGCACCGCGAGTTCGGCTGGAAGTCGCGACTCTTCTCCGCCCTGGGCAGCCGCTACGTGCTCTGGCGGATTCGCCGCGAGGAGAAGCTTTTGGCCTCGGGCTGGAGCTACGAGCCGCCGACCTTCTACGAGAAGAACGACGCCTGCGAAGACGTCCAGCCCGCCCGCTGCCGTGCGGCGACGCCCTCGGCGAAGTCCACCGCCGCGCCCGCCAAGCCGCTCCGCGCGGCCGAACCGCCGCAACTCGTTCCCCTCGGATGAAGCGGACGGCTACGGCCCGTTGCCGGGCTGCCCCGAATAGTTCATCGGATTGCCGGAAGAGTCGCCCTGAGCCCGGTTGGCGTTCTGCTCGGGCGCTACCAATTGATATTGATTTTGCAGCGTGTTGATGTCGTTGTTGAATTGCGTGTTCTGCTGCTCTTGTTGCAATCGCGGCAAGACGGTGCTCGTAAATGGATCGACCGTGCCGCCCTGGGTATTGGCGCTGTACAAACCGTAGTAAGGACTGACCGCTGACGCCTGGTGGTATCTGTTAAAAGCCTTCTCTTGGGTGGAGGGATTGCCTGCGACGCCAAACCGGGCCGGCGGCGCCATGCCTCCCGCCGACTCCATCGAGGTGAACGACGAACCGCCGCCGTAAGGCGCCGTCGGCATCTTGCCGAGACCGGAAAACGCACTCGGCATCCTGGAATTCGCAAGCGTGCTGCCCGAAAACCCAGGACGAATGCGGCCCATGGGGCTCAGCGGCATGTTCCCAGTCATGGTCGGCGGCGCCGGCATGTAACCCGTCGTCCCGGGGTCGGTCGGAGACAAGGGCATTATCCGCGGCATCGTCGACACAGTTCGCGGGTAGCTGCCCGGTCGATACGGCTGGCCCGGAATGCTCCGGCCCGGGACGTTATAGCCTCGGCCAGACGCATTCCGCGAGTCTCCGCTCCCCGGAATCTGCAGCATCGCCCATGTGCTCTGCCACGACGGGATGTTTAGGGGAACCGTGTAATACTGGCTGTTGATCGGCGCCGAAACGGCCAGCGGATCATTGCTCCCAGGAAGCATCACCCCGCCGGCCAAAAGAACCCAAAACCCTACCGCAAGAGTCATGTCAGTTCTCCTTGATTGCTATGCGGAGCGCCGCCTCGCCGAATGGCCACCGGTCCAGGAAACGACCTGCTATTCCCAATCCAATTCTACCGTCTCCCTCCCGACAAGGCAACAAAATTACCGCGACCTGCCGCGGCTGGACGCCGCACAGACATCGTTCAGACCACCCACATGAGGGACATTCTGGGCGCTAAGGAATGGTGGAGTTGGTTTGGCCGTGATTGTAGGCCCGGCCCATCGTTTGCAAGTTCCGCACCGTCGAACCGTCCAGACCCATAAAGCCCATGAACCGCTCGAACGGAGACACAATCTTGTTCACCCAGTTGTTCAACGCCACCATGTCGTCCTGAGCGACGAACAGCCGGTCTCCAGGCAGCATCTGATAGTTCGTCGCCGTCGAGCCCCCTTGCGAGATCGCCGTCCAGTCGATCGGCATCACCTGCTCGCAGCCAAAATTCCCCGGGGCCGGCCGGGCGATCCAAATGTGCGTGCTCGACAACTGCGACAGCCCGTTCACCTGGCTGATCGCGTCCAACACCGTCTCGTTCCCCGTCACCGGAAATCGACGCACGTTGTCGCCAATGCCCGCCCCTTGCGTGATGATGTAGTACACCTTGCTGTTGAACGCCACCACGTCCACCGACAACTCCGGCGAATCGAGGTACTGCGACAAGTGCTTCTGGATCGCCAGCCGCGCCTCCGTCACCGTCAGCCCGGCGATGTGTACCAGCCCGTATTGGTGCAGGTTGATCGTGCCGTCCGGACCGACCAGGTATTGGGCGCTGAGCGGCTGCGAGTTGGACACCCGGGCGAGCTTCACCGAGACCTCCGGTTCGCGGAGGATCTGGCCGAGCTTCTGTTCGATCGCCTTCTTCGCCTCCTCGAGGGTCATGCCCACGACGCGGACGGTCCCGTAGGCCGGCCCGAGGTTGACCACCCCTTCCGCCTCGACCATGTAGTAATTGTCGATCGGTTGGTCCATCAAGGCCTGGGCGACGTGGATTTCGAGCACATCGTAGACCTCCGCTCGATAGGGGGGCAGCGGGACCATCTTCGGCATCTCGATGGCGATGATGTCCGGCGGCTCGATGCGGTAGCTGGGCAGCGAGACCTTGCGGAGTTCCCTTGGCGGGACCATGGCGTCGGGGATGGGCTGATCCAACAAGTCGTTGCGGACTTCGAGCGACTGGCAGCCGGCCAAGGCAGCCGAGGCCACTACGGCGGCGGCGCAGGCCCGGACGCAAGACAGGAGTCGGCAGAGGTTGGTCATGGACGCCGCGGTCCCGATGCCATCAGGCTAGGTAAGCTAGATAAGACGCACAATTACGGAAGTATGAATGCGCGCCGTCGTCAAAGTCGTTCCATACGACGTTGTCGAATTAATCGGCAAAGTTTACCAAGTACTTTGCCTAATCTGAGGGAAGGGATTAGAGATTAGAGAAGAGGGATTAGGGATTGGGGATTAGGGATTGGTGAAGGGGGGATGATAGGGCTGGCTGGGCGCCATGCCCGACGCTTGCGTCGGCATGTTAGGCACGCGCAGTCTTTCCGCACGGCTGAAGAGGCGGCGTCATTGACATGCCCACGCAAGCGTGGGATCTGGCGCATGGCGACAATTGGTAATTACCAAATTCCTCCCACCCTGGCGGGAGTGACTTTGTACCCCGCACGGTTTGAAGCGATGCCGACCGTCGCGGCGTAGGAACGCCGATCGACGTGTCGAGAGACGCGGGGGGCGGCCTCGCACACGGCGAGGTCTACACTCGCGGCCATCCGGCCGCGCCGAAGCCAAAGCTATCGGGCGCGCCAGCGCCACCCGTGTTGCCGCGCAACCCCAATTTCCGGCAATTACGCTAGTAGTTGCTCTCGTCTAATGGAGAGTTGTAATAACTGTTGCCTATTGGGATAGCCATGTCGTTTGGGTTGCACAACTGCTCATAGACGGTGCTGCTGATGTCGTTGCGGAGAAAGTACGTGTGACCGTCGCAGAACGTGACCACGACGCCGCCGCCGTGATTCGCCTCGAGGTTGTCGGCCAAGTCGCCGGGATAAATGATCGTTACGGGGTTGTTTGCGAACCACGGTCCCGGCTGCCCCCCGCTGTTCGAGGGCGGGGAGTAATTCCACCCGAAGCTTAGCTGAGCCGGTGAGGCGGGGCTGCCCGACACAAGCGAACCAGGGCTTGGCAGGTCATTGCTGCCTGCGGCCAGAGTCTCCGGATATCCCCACCAATTGTGGTATTTTTGCACGGTGCCGCTGGAAGGGCTATAGCTGGCGGAAATGGTAAAGTTGCTCAGGTTCTCCGAGAGCATGAGCGTCTGCGTTGATCCGTCATGGGCGCTAATGTAGTCGATGGAATAGCCTTTGTTCGCCGGGACATACGTCCCGCTCCCGACGTTCGCGTTCCAGACGTAGTCGTCGCGCAAGACCCAACCGTTGGCCTGGTAGGCGGCCGGACCGTCCACGCCCGTGTTTATCGAGTTCGGCGGGTCGCTTGGGCAGGTCAACACCCTAAGGTAAACCGCCGTGGGGTAAAACGAGCCGGCGGTCGTATTCCAACTCCATAAGTTCCAGATGTCCGTACGTTCGAGGTACGGCAACATGTAGGTCAACCAACTTGTGTCGATGTACGACGCGGACCCTTTTGGGGGCACGCCAGGCCAACCGGCCGAGCGGAGCTGCATGTGGAAGCCGGGAAGCGACTGCTTCGCCGATTGATAGCTCATCAACGCAAGTCCCAGGTTGTGCTGGTTGCTCGAACACGTGTTCCGCCGGCCTGCTTCCCGCGCGGCCTGAACGGCTGGCAACAACAGCCCCATCAACATGCCGATGATGGTGATCACCACCAACAGCTCGACCAAGGTGAAACCCCGCCTCTCGTTCCTCTTCCGGTCCATACAGATACCCTCCGCTGCTGCCAAGTTTCTTGCCGCTTGGCTCGCCTGTGCCCAATAATCATTGTCTCAGATTCTTGGAAAGAAATCCAGCCATTTCCCCGAAAATTTCGTCCTCTGGCTTTTTTTCGCACTTTCCGTGACAATAGAGGGCGGAGGGCAAGGTCTCCAGGCCCCAATTTCGGAACAGGTCGATCCTCATGTCGCAGCACATCCGGCCCAAAAAGCCCGCCGCCGGCGGGTTTACGCTGATCGAACTCCTCATCGTCATCGTGATTATCGGGATCTTGGTGGCCCTCTTGGCGCCCGCCGTCATGGGGGTGAGGGAGCGAGCCCGGCAGACCACCTGCCTGAACAACCAAAAAACCGTGACGATGGCGATCTTGGGTTACGACGCCAGCTCCGGCCATTTTCCCGGGTTCGTCAATCAGGTAACCGTCAGCGGCGGGACCGTCGGCGTCAACTGGTGCGAGGTCATTCTCCCCGGCATGGACCGAAACGATCTCTGGACCAACGGCCTTCAATCGGGCGGCACTTTCTCCCCGGTAAAGGTCGGCGCGTTCATTTGTCCGGACGACGGCAACGCCGCCGCCCCCGGCGTTCAGGCCCCGTTGACGTACATTGTGAACTCGAACATCTGCGACAACCGGGTTTTGCAAGGCAGCGTCGTGGACGTGACCGTTTCGCAACTCAAGGGGGCGTCGCGGACGCTCTTGTTGGGCGAAGGCCCGATGACGAATACTGCTACGGTGACGGCCGCCGGGCCGTGGAACGCGAATCCGTCGCCGCCGTATAATCCGCCGTATAATCCGCTGTCGTACTCTATCTATGCCAGCCCCACTTGGTTGCCGACGAATACGCCGCCGAACCTGACCTTTACCTGGAACCCACTGCCGGCCGGGCCGTGGCAGCACCTATCGGCGTTGGCACAGCTTTTTCCCACTCCTCCGTATCATCCGGGCGTTTACGTCGCGGCGTACTGCGACGGCAGCGTCAAGATTTTGTCGGTGGACGCGGACTGCACAACGATCTCAACTCGCGTGGACGGCGCCATTCCATAACGCCGCGCGCGGATGGGCGCCGCAGCGATCGTCCCCCGTCGCTTGCGGTTTAGCAAGGCGCCAGAGAAAATCACGATCCGCGGCGCGTGCGCGCTAAACCGCAAGCGGGGGCATCAGCCAAGACAGCGCCGCATTTCTCCTCTGTGTGCCATGTATCCACAACTCCGTGGCGGTTTCCTTCATCCTTCATCCTTTTCCCCCCCCGCCGCCGCTACAATCGTTGCAGGCGTTGCCGGCGGATGTGCGGTTTTGACCCACACCGTGGCATAACGTATAGAAGTTAATGGGGAATCCACCGTGGTTGCGAAAGGGGACAGGCCCCAGGATTCCCGTTGATCCTCCGTGGTTGTTGCCGTTTTATGGACGCCGTGCCCAGTCCGAGCCTTAGCGCCGAGAGTCCCGTCGCAGAGCCGGAGACGCCGCTGCACTCCGAGCGGCGGCGTCTGCGCGAGTTCCTCGCGGTGCAGGAGCGGCGTTTCACGCGCGTCGAGGCCCTGTTGCGCGAGGAGGTCGAACGACTCGACCGCCAACTGCACGTCAGCGACGAGGCGATCGCCGAGTTGCGCCAGCAGCGGGAGCAACTCGCCCAGCGGGAGCAAGCGATCTCGCAACGCCAGGGCGAGTTGGGCGCGGCGGAATCGCGACTGCAACATCAGCTTGTCGCCGCGCGGGCATCCGCGGCGATGTCCGCCGGCGGCGCTTCCTCGGCGCGGTCGAGTTGGGAGGTGGAGAAAGGCCGCATCCTCGCGGCGCTGGAATCGGAAACCCGGGGCGATGACGCGGTGGAGGTCGGCGCGAGGCTCCAACTCGAAGAGATCATCGCGACCACCGACCGCCTCGTCGCGGACAAGGACCGCGAAGTGGCCGAATTGCAAAGCCTGCTGGCCAGCCAGAGCGGCAACCTCGGCGCCGTGGCCGTGGGCGCGGCGGCCGTGGGCGACTTGCTCGACCAGGACACGGTGGTTCAGCAGCAGCGCGAGACGCTCCGGCGGTTGCAAGAGCAGTGGATGGAGAAGCTCCGCCAGGCGGAGATCGACATCTCGCGGGAGCGGGCGCAATTGGCCCGGCAAAGGGCCGAACTCGAAGAGAAAACCCGCGTCATGGAGACGCATCGTCCCGCGGCGGAAAGCGAAGCGGGCGGCGGCGCGGCCGCAGGCCCGTCGGGTCGCGGCCGCTGGCTGGCGCGGCTTGGGTTGAAGGACGCCCCGTGAGTGTGGCACTGGCTTCGCCACTGTGCAGCGGAAACGGCGGCAGAGCCAGCGGCGGCGCCACACTGGCAAAGCCAGTGCCACCCGGCCGGTCGCCGACAAGCGTTCGCGGGATTCAGCCGCGGAGCGGCGTCATAGAGTAGCCTGGGGCGGCAGCCCCAGGAACACGTGCCTACGATCGCGTTTGAGCCGCGGAGCGGCGACACGGCGTTCGGCGTCGCGCAGTGTCGCCCCTCCGGGGCTTGGACGCTCCTGCCGCCGGGCTCCTGGGGCTTACGCCCCAGGCTATCCTATGCCGCCGCTCCGCGGCTAACCGGCGCGTGCTTTCGCCAAACGGCCAGACATTGCGTGAAGACGATCGGCCAGAGGATGCGGTGGGAAAGCATCTCCGCGTGCGGCTGTGCGGCGGCGGCGACCTCGGCCAGCCGCAGCGGCCGCTC
Source organism: uncultured Planctomycetia bacterium (assembly GCA_963791075.1). Taxonomy (GTDB): domain Bacteria; phylum Planctomycetota; class Planctomycetia; order Pirellulales; family Thermoguttaceae; genus CAWBRF01. The sequence continues at coordinate 155,531 of CAWBRF010000027.1, read as the reverse complement.
GTCGTGAAAGATCCACGCCCCGGCCAACTCCGCCGCCGCGCGGGCCAGGCGATAAAGCGGCGTGGGGGTGGGAAAGCTGATCACCGCGATCCCGTCCGGCTTGAGCAAGTCGAAATGGGCGTCCACCGCCCGGCGAGTCCCTTCCCGATCGAAGTGCTCGATCAAGCCGACGCTGAAGACCAAGTCGGCGGCCGGGGGCAAGTCGAGCTTCAAAACGTCATGCAGGTGGCAGTACACGTTGCGGCGCCGCGCCGTGCGGCGGCGAAAACGCTCCAGGCCAAGTTCGTTGTTGTTAACGACGTGATATTCGCTCGGCCGCAGTTCCGCCTCGATGCGGTCGAAGAAGCAACTGTCGCCGCCGCCAAGCTCGACGACAACCGGCTGCGGCGGGGCCGCCAGCCGCATCTGCCGCACGAGCGCCGCGGCCGTAAACCGGCGCGCCACGCCCGCCGCACGCGACGGACGACGATAGTAACTGTCCCAATCGGTCGGCTTCATCATGCGGCTCGGCGGGAAGCGGCGCAGCGCACAGTCCGTCTGCGGGAGAACACTGTCCTCCGGCGCACGGCGCGGCGGCCGCGTTGGCGAAGATGAAGTTTCGCTGAATGACGAAATTGGCCAGGTAGACCGCCAACTCCGAGGCGATCTTCGCCGGCAGCACGCCCCAGCCGAAGGCGTGCATCGTCGCGCGGATGAGGCAATACGAAGTCGCCCCCATGACTGCGACGAGGAGGACGAACTTCGCCAGCGACCACCCCCAGTCGGCCCGCGAGCGAAAGACGGCCTGCCGGGCGAGGACGAAATTCACGCCCACCGCCGCCAGCCGCGCGGCAACTTGCGCGAGAAGAATGTTCGCCATGCCCGCAAAGGCGAGAAAAAATACAAAATAATCGACCGCCGCCGTGGCCAGCGACGCGGCGATGAAGCGGAGAAAGACGTTGTAGATCTTCAGCGAGTCGACGACGGGATGGAAGTGCGAGGAGCGATTCTCGTCGAGATAGACGGCGGCGATCGGGCAAGCCTCGATCGGCACTCCCGTCCGCCGGCAGTGTACGAGCATGTCCAACTCGAACTCGTAGCCGGAATCCTTCAGGCGGAGGAGTCGCCGGGCGAGGTTCTGCGGGATGCCGCGGAGGCCGCTCTGCGTGTCTTCGAGCTTCTTGCCCATCACGCCCCAGAAGGCGTACTTGGTCAAGACGTTGCCGAATCGGCTCCGCAACGGCACGCCGAGAGCGAACTGGCGGCTGCCGAGCACGAGCCGGTCGCCGGTTTCCTCCAGCCGCGCGGCGATGCGGAGGACGTCGGCGGCAAGGTGCTGGCCGTCGGCGTCGGCGGTCACGACGCCGCTGGCCTGGGGCATGGCAAAGCAGAAGTGGTTCAGCCCCGTCTTCAGCGCCGCCCCTTTGCCCAGGTTCACCGCATGGTGCAGGACGGTCACGCGGGGCATGGCGGCCAAGCGGGCGAAGATCGGCCGGCATGCGCGCCGCTGCCGTCGTCGACGACGATGATTTCGGCCAGTCGCCCGCTGTGGAGCAACTCCTGCACCAGGCCCAGCAAACGGAGGTCGGGATTGTAGGCGGGAATCAACGCCGCGACATCCATGTGCGGTCCTCGCATTTTTTCCCGGACGCGGTCGCCGGGCGACGCGCGTCCGCAATGGGACTTTTCCCTTCCGTGGCGATCTTTTGATAAAAGCAGTACGCCGACGATTGGCCGATCAAGCGGCTCTTCCCCGCGCCGTCGGCGGCGAGAAATTGCCACGTCTCCGGCGCGGTTTGCGTTTTGTGCAGCAAAGCGAAGCCGATGTCCGGCCGGCGGTAGATTTTCCGAAACGCCGCGTCGCTGGCCGGGGAACACATGACGAACCGCCGCTCCAGCCCCGGCAGCCATGGCGCGGCGAGATAATCCGTGACGATGCCCGCGCGGATTCCTTGCCGCTTGTCGAAGTCGTAGAGCATTGCGTTGGCGTCGGGCATGACGACTTCTCGTTGCAGCTTGCGCTGCCGGGCGGCCATGTCGTCGGCGCGGATCGTCATGCCCAAGGCCGCCAGGGGAGCGACGGCCAGCACGGCGATCCAGCCGGTGCGGAGGGAGAGAAATCTGGTCCACAGCCGAGTACGAAGTCCCCCTCTCCCTTCGGGAGAGGGCCGGGGTGAGGGGAACCACGGCAAACGCCGGCCTTCAGAATTCGGAACCCGCTCCAGCTTCCCCTCACCCCTGCCCTCTCCCGAAGGGAGAGGGGGACCGCTCATCGGCGATTCGCCTTGGTCCAGTGGAGATCGGCCCTCGCGCCTCTTTGTCCAATCCCGAATCCCCAATTCCCAATCCCTCTTCTTCCCAACTCGCTCGCGCCAAATCCGGCGGCGGCGGCGGCGAAGGGAATCGCCAGGGCGATGTTCCGCAGGTCGTAGGAAAAACCCAAGGCCCAGAGCAGAGCGAACGGCGCGGCCACAAGGAGCGTCAGCCGGCGCTGGACGGGATCGCGCAGGGCCAACGCCATCGCCGCCAGCAGGGCCGCGACGGCCGGCAGCGGGACCGCCGCGTGCAACAGCCCGCCGGCGTGCAGCAGGCGTTGCCAAAGATTTCTGCCTTGATGAATGTCGTGGAGGAGATAGGCGGCGACCGCACCATCGGCGCCGCGATGAATCGCAAGGAGTTTATAGACGTACCAGGGGGCGATCAAAACGGCGAGCACGAGCACGACGACGCCGATCGCAGGCCAGGCGAAGGTCGCTTGAGGACGGCGCCCCTCGGCGCCACGTCCCACGAGCGACCACGCCAGGACCGGATAAACCGCTGCGATGTACAAACCCGCCTGTTTCGTCAAAGCGGCGCCGGCGCAGAGGACGGCCCCGAGGAGGACATATTTCATCCGCATTGCGGGTTCGCGCAGCTGCGGGCAAGGAGCAGGGCATAAACGCCGGCGAAAGCCATGAAGGCCACGGGCACGTCGCCGTAGCCGCTGCTGATGAAGCGGAAGCGAAGCATCGCCACCAACAGGCCGTAGGCGATTGGCACGCCCCAAAGGTATTCCGTCTGCTTCGTCCGGCGTCCGAGATCGAACATGGCCAGGAGGAGAAACAGGCAGAACAGCGGCATCAGCCCCTTGGCGAAAAACCAGATCGTGCTGTCCTGGATGAAGACGTAGGTGAGCGAGAGGTTGGCGGGAAGGAGTTGCGGATACTCGGCGGTGCGGCGGGGCAGGCCGTTGGCCGCCCAGTCGATCGCCCAACGGTTCCAAGAAACCACCGCGTCCCATTGCTGGAAGATGTCGCCGGCGTGAGCCAACGCATGCAGCCCGAAGGCGGCAATCAGCAGCGCTGCCGCGGCGAAGGCAAGCCGCCGGCCCAATGGTTCGCGACGCGCCGATCGCGCCGACCGCCGGGCCCAAATCGCCAGCCGCATCGCCGTCTCGCCGACGCTCGCGGCGGCCCACTCCCGCGCCGACCAGGCGGCCAAGGCCGCTTCCAGGGCGAAGACGGCGTAGACCACGCCGGGGCGATACCAGCCCGCCAGAACCAGGCCGACAACGAGGAAATGATTGATGACCAGGCTGAGCGCGAAGGACAAAACAAGCGTGCGCGAGACAGGCCCCACGGCGAGCCTGGCGGCCCGCAGGGCGAGATAGCCCGGCAGGAAGGCGACTTGCACGATCGACATCAGGCCGAGCCAAAACATAGGCAGCCGGAAATTAGCGTATGCTGGCAATGTACATTGTCCACCGATACCCCACGCCGGGCGGAGATAATACGGCAAGCATCGGCGACCAACAAGATCGTTTTCCGCGGACGAGACGCCGGCGCCGCTGGAAGGCCGCTGTTGTCGCTGTTTCGCCCTCGCGGTACACTAGTGCTTAGTCACATCTTGATCTTGGGATAAACCGACTTCAGCTTGCAGCGGGCGTCGTCGATCTTCATTTGCCAATCAACACCGCGCTGAGTTTTGTTGACATCGTTGGACCATGCACGAATCTGCTCACGAAGTGATTTCAAGTCACCTATTCGGCGTCTCCCCATGCACTGGCGTGTCATCGAGCTGAGTTCATTCTCGGCAATGTTCAGCCAGCTTCCGTGCTTGGGCGTGTGGCGGAATTCAATGCGGCGGACGCACTTGCGCCTTGGGCTGCTGGGAACGCTTCGTAAAACGCCCCCTTGGTGTGCGTATTCAGGTTGTCGCAGACGAGAATCACTTTTTCACACCCCTTGTAACGGCCATCGAGCAGCCTCGCCATTTCCACCGCCCAGTCCACTTTCGTTTTCGACTGCCGCGCCGTTGCCATCCGCCATCCCGAGAGCGGTTCCGTGAACATGAAAATATCCGCCGTGCCCGCCCGCTCGTACTCGTAATCGACGCGCCGGGGATGTCGCGCCGTGGCCGCGATTGAGTTTCCGGTCTCCTTGACCAATTGCACGGGCTGCTCGTCCATGCAGAGCACCGGGTTTGTTGGATCATACGGTTTGGCATAGGTTTCCAGCACTTCTTCCATGTTCGCCACGAATTCGGCATCGGCCTCTGGTGGAATGACCCAGTACTCGATCTTGCGATTGGTCATTCCATTTTTTTTAGCGTGCGTCGCACCGTCTCGTAACTCACCGCATCGACGATCTCCAACTCGACAACCTTGCGAGCCAGCAGTCGGAGCGTCCAGTTGGCGTAGCCTTTCGGCGGCGGCCCAAGGCGCATGGCAATAAGCTTCGCCTCTTGTTCTCCGTCAAGCAACTTTGGGGTGGGCGGATCGGCGCGTTTCTTTCCCTCCAGCGTCTCTTGAAAGCCGGTTTCGACAAATCGTTGACGAATCCCCTCGACCGTCTGGCGCCGACAGCCGAAGGCTTCCGCGATCCGGCTGTCGCTCCAAGCAGGACCGTCCGCATCGGCCTTCAACAAAATCTGGGCGCGTCGGACCTTCTGGCCGCTGCCTTTGAGCTTCTTGACCACCTCTCGCAACGTATTGCGTTCTTCCTTGGATAAGCGGACAATAAACTTCTTCTGCATGGGACACCTCCTTGTTCCACGCAGTTTCCCACAAAACCGCCCTACGAACAATCCCAGTTTCTAGGCGTGACCAAGCACTAGCCCGGCAAAGAGAGGCGTCTGGGCATGGAGGAAATGAGGCCGAATCCCGATCGCACGGCAGCGCCGCCGGAGGCCGGCGATATCCGCTTTTCGCCGCTCGATCCCTTCGCCGCCGCGGCCGAAACCCTGACCCCAGAGCGAATCCGCCGCATTCTCTGGGCATTTTTGCTGCTGGGGATCGCCATCCGGGCGATTCGCTTCCTGCTCTGCTTCCCCCTCTGGCCCGATGAGGCCTACCTCGCCCACAACTACCTGGATCGCAGTTACCTCGATCTACTGAAACCACTCGATTTTATCCAAATTGCCCCAATTCTCTATTTGTGGATACAGAAGGCGTTCGTCAATCTCCTCGGCTTCTCCGAGTATTCGTTGCGGCTGTATTCCTTGTTGTGCGGGATCGCTAGTCTTTTCGTGTTTCGCTGCCTGGCCGGCCGGCTGCTGCGGGGGACTGCCTTGGTGCTGGCATTGGCCGTCTTTGCCGTGGCGTATCCGCTCGTGCGCTACTCCGGCGACGCCAAGCCCTATGGCGGCGACATGCTCGTCTCCCTGATCCTCGTGACCTTGGCGATCCTCTGGCAGGAGCAGCCGGACAAATCGCGGTGGTGGTGGGCGCTGACCTTGGCCATGCCGCTGGCGATGCTGTTGTCCTATCCGGTGGCGTTCATGGGCGGCGGAATCTGCCTGGCCATGGCGATCGAGTTGCTTCTGCGGCGCGATTGGCGCTGGCGATCGTGGCTGCGATGGGTTGTCGTCTGTGCGGCCCTGGCCGGCGGCGCGGCCGCCCTCTACGGGCTCTGCGCCGGGGACAGATGTCGGCGTCGGGCCCTGCCCAACAGAAGGCGTTCGCTGGGGTCTTCCCCCCGCCGCTCACTTCGCCGGGCGAGTTGGCCCTGTACCTGCTGGCCAACCACACGGGCGATGCGGTCGCCTATCCGATCGGCGGCAAGTCGGGGGCCAGCGCGCTGACCGCCGTCTGCTGCCTGATCGGCCTGATCCTGCTAGTGCGATCGCGGCGATTCTTTCTCCTCGCGTTGTGCGTCTTGCCCTTGGTCCTGAATTTTGCCGCCGCCGCAAGGCATTCCTATCCCTATGGCAGTCATGTGCGGTTCTTTCTCTACATGGGTTCGCTGCTGTGCGTGCTGACCGGTTTGGGCGGGGCGGCAATCCTCGCCTGGACTGGCGGCCGCCGCCGCCCGGCTTCCACGCCCGTGGTCGCGACGCTTTGGCTCCTGGCGGCGATTGCCGTGGGCATTTCCGTCCGCGATTTTATCAAGCCTTACAAGGATCCGTGTTTTCAGCGGGACCGCGATTTCGCCCGCTGGTTTTGGACGGAGAAATCCCGCGACGGCGAGTTGGTCTGTGTGAAGCACGACTTTGGCGGGCAGTGCTTCTACAAGCCGGCGCAGGGCGACGACCTGGCGTCGATCTACTTTTGCAATCAGCGCATCTATTGGCCGCGGCTGGCCAGCGGCGAGAAGCCGCAATGGGAAAAGGTCAAGAACAGTTGGCCGCTGCGGTTGGTGCGTTTCCGGCCGAACATCAGCACGCAACAGGACGACAAGAATTTTCAAGCCTGGCTGACAGCGACAACGTCGGCCCGCAAGCTGGAGTTCGTCCGGCGGGAGGCGTATCCGATTTCGTTTTGGATCGGCGACGAGTTTGTGTGCGTCAACGAGGTGCAGGTTTACGAGTTCGTGCCGTACCGAAGGTAGGCAGCGTAATCCGGCGACGTTATCGTGGGGCTCGCTCCGCTTGACCCACGCTACACGCTGTTCGATCCCGCAATCCGTCAGGTCGGGTCCGCGCCATACGCGTTGGGGCCAATGGTTCCCCGCAGGCATCCCGTTTCGACAAACGCCCAGATTGCCCCGATGAGCGGGATGAGGTTGATGAGCACCCACCAACCCGACTTGTCTCGGTCATGCCAGCGTTTGATCTGAATGGCCAAAGATATCCAGATTAAGAGAACCTGGAGTACGAGCATCGCGCCGGCCCCGATGCCCGACTTTTGGCCGAAAACCGCGGCAAGTGCGAAAACGATCGCCCAGGATACAGCGGCAGAGGCAAGCCAGGCGCCCCAGAACACGCGCCTGGGGATGCGCCCCGCAAAGCCGAAGAGGATCCAGGTAAGGGTTCGATTTTCGGGAACTCCAGTCGGCGTCAACGCAGCGTCCGGCGATTGGTACGGATTCTGAGCACTCATTTCCGTTTTCCTCCCATGGTTTGACAAAACAACACCCCGGAACAACTCCACCCGCGGAGGCTATCAAGTCGGAATCATTCCGTCAAGTATGGCCGGATGGCAACCATCCGCGTCCCTTCCGCCGCGCCGGGTTGCCGTACGCCGCCGTTACGGCGATAATCCCCATGGTGGCCGACGCGACGGCGGGGCTTGCCCGTTGGCGTTTCCTCGATTCTGCGTCCCTTGGGCAATCGAAGCATGAAAATCCAATTCCTCGGCGCGGCCCGGGAAGTGACCGGCTCGCAATACTGCCTCTGCTGCGACGGGACAAAGGTCCTCGTCGATTGCGGCATGTTCCAAGAACGCGAATTCCTCTACCGCAACTGGGAAGACTGCCCCGTGCGGCCGCGCGAGATCGACGTCGTCCTCCTCACCCACGCGCACATCGACCATTGCGGCCTGCTGCCGCGGCTGGTGCAGGACGGCTTTCGCGGCGCGATCCTCGCGACGAGCGCTTCGGCCGACCTGGCCGCGCTGGTGCTCCGCGATTCGGCCGAGATTCAGGCGGAAGACATCGAGTTCAAAAAGAAGCGGCATCGCAAGGAAGGCCGCAAGGGGAAATTCCCCGAAAAGCCGCTCTACACGATGCGCAACGTCGAACGGACGCTGCCCCTCCTGAAGCCGGTCCCCTACAACCGGCCGCAGCCGATCAACGGCAACCTGTCGGCCGTGTTCCGCGACGCCGGACACATCCTCGGCTCGGCGATGGTCGAGTTGACGGCCCAGGAGAACGGCCAATCGCGGCGGCTGCTCTTCAGCGGCGACATCGGCCAGACGAGCAAGCCCTTGCTCCGCCCGCCCGCCGAGTTCGCCCAGGCCGATTTCCTCGTCATGGAATCGACCTATGGCGACCGGAACCACGAGAACCACCGCGGCATCGAGGAGCAGTTGGCCGAGGCGATCGGCGAAACGATCGCCGCCGGCGGCAAAGTGGTCATTCCGATCTTCGCCATCGAGCAGGCGCAGGAATTGATCTATTATCTTGGGCGGCTGCTCCGCGCAAAGCGAATCCCCAGCGTTCCCGTCTTTTTGGACAGCCCGATGGCCGCCGACGTGACCAACGTCTTCCGCCGCCATCGCGATTGCCTCGATCCGGCGACGGTGCGGCAGGTCGACGCCGGCGAGCCGGTGTTGAGCTTTCCCGGCCTCTCGATCGTGCGGACCGTCGAGCAGTCCAAGGCGATCAACAACCTCAAGGGGCCGGCGATCGTCATGGCCACCTCTGGCATGTGCACCGCCGGGCGCGTGAAGCACCACTTGGCGCAGACCATCGGCCGCGCGGAGTGTACGATTCTTTTCGTCGGCTATCAGTCGCGGGGCACGCTCGGCCGGCAAATTCTCAGCGGCAACCGCGAGGTGCGAATTCATGGGCGCTGGCTCTGGGTGCGGGCGAGGATCGCCGAGATCAACGGCTTCTCCGGCCACGCCGACCACAACGCCTTGCTCTCCTGGGCGGGGGCCTTTCATAGCCCGCCGAAAAAAGCGTTCATTACGCACGGCGAAGAAGAGGCGTCGCTGGCCTTGGCCGACGAGCTGCGCACGACGAAGGGCTGGAACGTCGTCGTGCCGGAGTACCAGCAGACGGTGGAGTTGGAGTGAAAGGATGAAGGCGGAAGGATGAAAGCGGCCGCTGGTCAACCGCGTCCACTGGTCACGCGGTCGCCGAACTTACCGCCTTCCCCGAATTCCAACAGTTTAAGTACGAGCTCAGGCGGTCAATCCCACAAGGGGGGATGGGCGGCTCTTCCGTTTCGTCCCTTCGGGGGGCGCTGGCGAACCATCCGTGCCGCGCATACGTAGAAGCCCCGTCCGCGCCTCTTGTTGCGCACAAGTCGTTTTGCAGTTTCGTCCCGTAGGGACGGTTGATAATAGCCCAGCAGTTTACTGCTGGGTTCGGTGGGTAATCCATGGGCCTGTTAGTCCCGTAGGGACGACTGAACCCCGAGGCGTTCATTCGTCCCTACGGGACTCGCTGGCCGGAATTATGCTGCCCTGTCTACCCAGCAGTAAACTGTTGGGCTATTATCAAATGCCCCTCCGGGGCAGGAATACGAAGGCTCGCCACGACTTGTGTGTAACAACGAGCCATCTGCGCGGCACACTACACGTATTGCATCGGAGACATCGCGTGTTGCTGGGGCCGGTTTTCACTCGCGAGGCGGCGGTCGCCCCGCGGCGAACGCGAATGTACGTCGGCCGCGCCGCCTATGCGGCCGCCTTGCTGCTGGTGATGAGCACCGCGTGGCTGATCCTCAGCGGGACGCAGATCGTTCGCGACCTGGGCGATTTCGCCCGCTTCGGGGCCGTGCTGTTTCAAATTCTCGCCCCCCTCCAGGCGGCCGTGGCGGTCTTCTTTTCGGCCTTGCTCGCGGCCAGCGCAGTCGCCCAAGAGAAGGACCGGCGGACGCTGGTCCTGCTGCTGCTGACGCACCTTTCCAACGGCGAGTTGGTCCTGGGCAAACTTGCCGCCAGCCTGTTGAACGTCGCCGTCATGCTGGCGGCCGCCTTGCCGCTGTTTATGATTGCCGCCTTGCTGGGCGGCGTCTCCTTCGGGCAGATCGGCCGGGCGTACGCCGTCACGCTGGCCAGCGTCGCCGCCTGCGGCAGCCTCGGTTCCACCTTGGCCCTGTGGCGGGAGAAGACCTTTCAGGCCCTGGCCACGACCGTCCTCGCGCTGGTGCTGTGGCTGGCCGCCGGCGAAATCGTCGCCGCCGGCGTCTTTGGGCAAAGCCTCGCCGGCATCGAGCTGCGGCGGATTGGGCCGCGGCGATCAGCCCCTGGCGGGCGATCCTCTTGGCAACCCATCCCTACGTCCAGGCGCAGCCCGCCCTGGGACCGCTGGGCACGCCGGTCCATCTGTTCGTCCTCGTGGCGTCGTCGGCGGCCGTTTTCCTGAATATCGTCGCCGTAGCGATGGTTCGCCGCTGGAATTGCACGAGCGACGCCGGATTTGTCCGCGAAGAGGCCGGCGAAAGTTCCCTGGCCGCAGCCGCGATGCCGCAAGCGGCCGCCGCTTCCACCCGCCACGTCTGGGACAATCCGATCCTCTGGCGGGAAATCCGCACCTGGGCCTATGGGCGGAAGATCCTCGCGATCCGCGTGGTCTATTTGCTCCTCTTCGCAACCGCCGCCGTCTGGTTGCGCTGGGCCGCGACCGGCGGCGATGCGATGACCGTCGCCGGAGGCGCGGCAATCCTCGCGCCGCTGTGGCTGCTGAGCCTCGTGCTGGTCAACGCCCAGTCGGTCACGGCGATGACCAGCGAGCGGGACAGCCGCGCCTTGGACCTCCTCCTGGTCACCGACTTGACGCCGAAGGAAATCGTCTTCGGCAAGCTCGGCGGCGTCTTCTACAACACGAAGGAGATGGTGCTGCTGCCGATGGCCGCTGTGCGGCTGTCTCTGGTTCTGGCGGGCGATCAGCCTGGAGAACCTCGCCTATCTGCTGGGCGGGCTGGCCGTGCTGTATCTGTTCGTCGCCGTGCTGGGCGTCCACGCGGGGATGAACTACGTCAATTCCCGCACCGCCATCGCCACCAGCCTGGGGACGGTCTTCTTTCTTTTCGTCGGCGTGGCCACTGTGCATGCGGATGATGGAGGCGTTCAGCGGGTCGTTTCAGGCCCAGTTGCAGCCGTTTCTCGCCTTCATGCTCGGCGGCGGCGTGGGGCTGTACGTCGCCCTGGGCGCGCGAAATCCATCGACGGCGATCGGCGTGGCGTCTTTTCTTTGCCCTTTCGCCACCTTCTACGCGATCACCAGTTTCCGCATGGACTACACGCTCGGCGTCTTTTTGGTGATGGTCGCGGCCTACGGCTTCACCACGGCGGCGATGCTCGTGCCGGCGATTTACGAGTTCGACGTCGCCACCGGCCGGACGACGGAGTGAGGGGGGGGATGAAAAGATGAAGGCGGAAGGATGAAGGATGAATGTTTTCATTCCCCGCCTTCGGTAATTCATCCCTCATCCTTCCTCTTGATTCGCCGCCCCCCATCCCGTATCTTTCTTCTTCATGGCGCTTTTGATCCACTACGCTTCCTGGCTGGCGGCGATGGCGCTGCTGCTGGTCTGCTCGGCCTTCTTTTCGACCAGCGAGGCGGCCCTGTTCTATTTGCGTCGCCCCGATCGGCGGCTGCTCTCCGGCGGCAATCCCTCGCAACGCATTGCCGCCGCGCTGCTGGTCAATCCCGACCGGCTGCTGACCGCCGTGCTCTTTTGGAACCTTTTGGTCAACGTCGCCTACCTCGCCGCCGCCTCGGTGGTCGGCATCGAGTTGGAGCGCGACGGGCGGACCGCGCTGGCCGGGACGTTCTCCGTGGCGGCCGTGCTGGTGATCATCGTTTGCGGCGAAATGCTCCCCAAGAGCCTGGCCGTTTTGCGTCCGCGATTTATCGCCGCCCTGGTGGCCGTCCCCCTGGCCGCCATGGTCAAGCTCTTGGACCCCCTGCTGGCGAATCTTCGCCGCCGCCAACCTCCTCTCGCAACGGCTCTTCTGGCCGCGGTTCGAGCCGGAGCCGTACTTGCAGATCCACGACCTGGAGCGGGCGGTCCGCCTCTCGGTGGCCGACGCCGCCCTGGTCGAGCAGGAGCAGCGGGTGTTGGAAAGCATCGTGCTGCTCTCGGAAATCCGCGTCGATGAGTTGATGCGCCCGCGGCGGCAGATGCTCTCCTTCCATCCGCCCGTCGCCCTGGCCGACCTTCGCGGGCGGATGCCGCAAAGCGGCTACCTCCTGGTCACCGAGCCGGACACGGAGGAGATTGCCGCGGCCTTGTGCCTGGACGATCTCTGGGAGGCGCCGGAGACCGACCTGGACCGCTGCGCCGAGCCGGTGATCTACGTCCCCTGGTGCGCCTCGGTGGCCAACGTGTTGGAGGCGATGCTCGCCCGCCGCCGCCGACCGGCCGCCGTGGTCAACGAACTCGGCGAGACGATCGGCTTCCTCACCTTCGACGACATCCTCGACACGATCTTCAGCGGCGCGCCCAGCCGCAGCGAACGCCTCTTGCGGCGGGCGCCGATCCGGCAGATTGCCCCGGGCGTGTGGCACGTCACCGGCATGACCAGCCTGCGGCGGCTGGCGCGGCACTTTCACGTCGAACGCCTGCCGAGCAAGAGCGTCACCGTCGCGGGCATCGTCCAGGAGGAGCTCGAGCGGCTCCCCCAGCCCGGCGACCAGTGCCGCTGGGGACCGTTCCTGCTGAAGGTCCTCGACGCGCCGCCGCGGGGGCAAATCCTCGTCGAACTGACGAAAACGGAAGTTCCGGAGGCCCAGCCATGATCGTCCTGATGATCGCGCTGGCCTTGGCGGGGCTCCTGCTCAGCGCCCTGTTCAGCGGCGCGGAGACCGGCTTCTATCGCGCCACGCGGCTGCGGCTGGTGCTCGACGCAATGGGCGGCGACTCCGTCGCCCGCGGACTCCTCTTCCTCGCCAATCATCCTTCGCTGTTCGTCGCCACGGCCCTGGTGGGCAACAGCCTGGCCAACTATCTCGTCACCTTGGCCGCGGTGGTGATTCTCGAAGGCGTGCTGCCCGGGCATCTGGTCGAATGGATCGCGCCGCTGCTGTTGGCCCCGGTGCTCTTGGTCTATGGCGAACTGCTGCCGAAGAACTTGTTTCTGCAAGCGCCGAATCGGCTGCTGCGGCGGGTGGGAGGGGTGTTCCTGTTTTTCGTTGCCGCGCTGTTCCCCATTAGCGCGTGGCTGTGGGGATTGAGCCGCCTGCTTGCCCGCTCTCTGGACGCCTCGCCCGAGCCGGTCCGCTTGATCCTCGCCCGCCGCGAGCTTCGCCGCGTGCTCGACGAGGGGCACGAGGCGGGCATTCTTCGCCCCGTTCAGCGACGCCTGGCGCAAGGGATTTTCGCCATCGCCGGCCGGCCCGTCGGCGACTTCCTCACGCCCATGGACCAGCTCCCCCTGGCGACCGCGGAGATGAGCAAGCAGGAGGCCCTGGCCTTGGCCGCGCGTCGCCGGACGGCGGTGATTCCCATCGAATCGGCGGGGAGCCTCGTCGGCTACGTTCGCGTCATCGACTTGAAGCTCAGCGATGCGCCGGACCTGGGCGTCTTGCGGCCGCTGTTGCAGATTCGCGAAAAGTGCAACCACCTGGCCGCCTTGATGCGGCTGGAGAGCGCCAACGAGAGTCTCGCCCGCGTGGTCAACGCCCGCGACGAAACCCTGGGCATCATCACCACGAAGCGGCTGCGCGAGCCGCTGCTGGACGAGGGACAAGCGGCGCCGGGCGTCGAGCGTCCCTAGCGGCGATAGCCCAGCGACTGGATGACCGAGAGGGTCTCTTCGTAGGTGATGAAGCGGCGGCGATGGCGGAGTTTGTACTCGTCGATCGCGCGGCCGAGTTCTTGGGCTTCGGGGGAAAGCCCGTCGAAGCTGTTGGCGAACTGCCGCCGTTCTATCTGCGGCGTGCGCTCGGCAACGTCGAAGCCGCGACGTTCGACAAAGCTCTGCGCGGGGGAGTCGAGTGTTTGCGACATACGATGGGCTCCTGAGGGGTGTTTCTACAGGAAGTATAGGTTGTTTTTCCGGCAGGCGGCGGCCAACTCCGCCGCCCAACCGCCGGCGGGCGGACAATTCCCGCATCCCCCAAAATCGCCGCAACTGCGCTTGCCTTTCTTCGCAAATTCGGCGATATTGAATGCAGGAACGACGCTCCCCCTGCTAAAGAGGGGGCGAATTTCCGCTTTGTCCATCCTATCACCGGAACAGTAGGGAGGACTCTCATGTCGCACAAGCTCGTGTGCGCGCGGCGGCTGCTTGCGGCAGCCTTCGGACTCTGGGCCGTCCAGGCCAGCCTCATGGCGGCAGCGGCGGCAGATCAACCTCGGGAGGCGGCGATCCAGGCGGACATTGCCGCGGGCGAATTCGCCCCCGCCGTCGCCCTGGCCGAAGCGGCGGCCGACCCCCAAGACCGCGACGCCTGGCTGGCCAAAATCGCCCTGGCCCAGGCCCAGGCCGGCCAATCCGGGGCCTCGCTCCGCGCCGCGGCCGAAATCGGCGACGATCGCGTCCGCAGCGGCGCATTGGCCAGCGCCGCGGCCGTCCCCATCGGCGGACAGCAGACCGGCGGACAGGGCGGCGCCGCCGAACCCGACTTCGAGTCGCTGATCGAATTGATCACCTCGACCATCGACCCGGGAAGCTGGGACAGCGCCGGCGGCCTTGGCTCGATCCAAAAGTTCCCCACCGGCGTCTACGTGGACGCCCGCGGCGTGCTCAAGCCGCTGTTGAAGGAGGATCGCGCGGGAGAACTGGCCGCCTTGCGCGCGGAGAGCGGTCCGCGCGAAAGCGGCGAGAGCGTCCGCCGCAGTTCGCCCCTGCGGATGGTCTCGCTGCCGCGATTGGAGAAGCAAATCCAGTTGCGACTGGCCGCCCGCGGTCGGCTGGACGAAGCGATGGAGATGCTCGCCGGCCTGCAACGAATCGAATACCTATTCGTCTATCCGGAGACGGGCGATCTGGTCGTGGCCGGCCCAGCCGGCGATTGGCGCCCGGGAGAGGAAAACCTGGTCGTCAGCGCCGACACGGGCCAGCCGGTCTTGCGGCTCGATGATCTGGTCGTCGTCCTGCGGCTGTTTGCCGACGGCCAAGGCGAATTCGGCTGCATGATTACCCCGCGGCAAGAATCGCTCGCCCGGGTGCAAGCCTTCCTGAAGGAATCCAACCAGCGGGCGATCTCGCCCGCGGAGCGGCCGCGGTGGCTCGATCGGCTCCGGCGGCAGTTGGGCAAGCAAGACATCGAGGTCTATGGGCTCGATCCGCGGACCCGGGCGGCGCGGGTCATGGTCGAGGCCGATTACCGCATGAAGTTGGTGGGCATGGGTCTTGAGCCGGGCGTGCCGGGAGTGCAGAGCTATCTTGCCTCGATTGTGGTTCCGCCGGGCAAGGCCCCGCCGGCCCTGGGCGTGCTCCGCTGGTGGTTCACGCTCAACTACGACGCCGTCGCCGCCGATCCAGAGCGGCAGTGCTTCGCCATTCGCGGCCAGGGCGTGAAGGTGCAAAGCGAAAACGAACGCCTCTCCGCCGAGGGCAAGCGGCTGCACACGGGCGAGTCCGAGGCGCTGAACCGGAAGTTCGCCCAAAGCTTCACCGCGCATTTTCCCCAACTCTGCCAAAAATATCCCCTCTACGCCGAGTTGCGAAACTTGTTCGACCTGGCCCTCGTCGGCGCGATCGTGCGGCAGGAGGGACTCGCCGAAAAAGTCGGCTGGCGGATGACCTGCTTCGGCGATCCGCAGGCGTTTGCCGTCGCCTTGGACGCGCCGCCGAAGGAAGTCGAATCCGTGGTGAATTGCCGCGTGATCAACGGCGTTCACATCCTTGCCGGCGCGAGCGGCGGCGTGAGCGTCCGGCCGGCTTCGCTGGTCGAGCGTTCGGCCGTGGAGATCGACCGCGACGGCGCGCTGGGCCGGCGTCGCGCTGCCGCCGCGGCCCACAAGCCCGCCGACGACAACTGGTGGTGGGACTGAGGCGTTGACGCAGCGCGTGAAGCATGTCAACTGTACTTTCGCAATTCATCGGCCTGCTCTGTACGGCGTTGTGCGTCCCGCTTGCGATTTCGCCGGGCGTTTCCGCCGAGCCGCCCAAGGAAGACGCCGTCGCGGTCACGGTCGGCAATGAGACGATTCGCGTCGGCGACGTGCAGCGGGCGTTGACGCGAGCAACCGGCGGCAAGCCGATCAATCCGGCGGCGCTGGCGACGCTCCAGGCCCGCACGCTCGAAGAGGCGATCCAACGGCGGCTCGTTCTGGCCTATGCCCGGCGAACCGGCCTGGGCAGCAAAGAAGAATTCGAGACAGCCCGGAGCGACTTTTTGGCCCGGCTCGCCTATCAGCATCGCTCGCTGGAGGAGTATCTCAAAAGCCAGTCGATCAGCGAGGACGATTGGCGGCGGCAGTTGGTCTGGGGCGTCGTCTGGGAGAAGTGCCTGGCGAAGCACGTCACGCCGGCGCGGCGAGAGGCGTATTTTCAGGCGCATCGCCGCGAGTTCGACGGCAGCCTTGTTGCCGTCAGCTACATCCTGTTGCGGCCGCCTGAGAGTGGCGCCGGCGTCTCGCCAGCGTACGGCCGAAGCACTGGCGAGACGCCAGTGCCGCCCAAGGAGGCGCTCGTCCAGCGGGCCCAGCGGCTCCGCGACGAAATTCTTTCCGGGAAGATTTCCTTTGCCGAGGCGGCGGCGAAGTATTCCGCCGCTCCCAGCGGCCAACAGGGCGGACGATTGGGCCAGTCGCGGCCACGGTCCGATGAGCGAGGCCTTCTGCCGCGCCGCGTTCGCCCTCGAAATTGGCCAGATCAGTCCGCCGACGCCAACGCCGTTCGGCGTCGATCTGATTCGCTGCGACGGGATCAAGCCCGGCGGAAAGCGGCTTGCAGAACGTCGGCCGCGAGGTTGACGCGGCGCTGGCCCGGGAGCTTTTGGAAAGACTTGCCGCGGCCGAGCGGCGATTCACGCCGGTGAAGTACAGCGACGCCTGGCCGCGCCTCAAGCCGTGAACGCGGGAGTTGGCGGAATAAAAGGCGGCCGCAGATTGAACACAGATGAAACACAGATAGAAAGCAGCTACTTGTCTTTATCTGTGTTTCATTCTGTGTTCAATCCGCGGCTTTCCCGGTTTTGTCCGCGTTTATCTGCGGTTCCTTTCTGTTTCTCTGCGGCGGTCAGTCCTTCAGCTTCTTCAGGTACTTGTCGACGTGGGCGTCCAACTCGGCCAGACACCCGTCGCAGCAAAGGAAGAAGGTGCGGCCCTTCCGCGTCACCTTGTAGGGCTTGCCCATCGAGCCGAGCTTTTCGCCGCTGACCGGGCAGGTCTTTTGCTTTTCGGCGGCCTTGCGGTCGGCCTCGTCGAGTTCCTTCAGGCCGGAATCTGCGTCCGCGGCGGCGCCGCCGACGATGGGCACAGCGCCCGGCACGGCGGGCGCGGCGTTGGGCGAATCCTTTGCCGCCCCGGCCGGCGGCGTTCCGCCGCAGCCGATATATTGCACGAACGAAAGCACCAAAACGGCAAATAGACTCCATCGCATCTCAGGACTCCTAAAAAAGGGGACTCGCGTTCGTCGAGAGGCCGTAGCCAGAAACTCTCGACTCTCAACTCTCGACTCTCAACTCTCAACTTTGTGCAATTTCAACCACCTTGCGCGGCGGACCCAATAAAACCGCACGGGGATGAACAGATCGACAACCTCGTCGGAAAACAACAGGCCGCCGAGCACGGGGGCCGCCATCGCGGCGAGCACTTCGTGGCCGACGCCGCTGGCCAACACCATCGGGGCCAGGGCGACGATCGCCACGCCTTCGGTGAGCAGCTTCGGCCGCAGGCGATGCACGGCGCCCTCGACGACCGTCTCGCGAAGCTCGTCCAGCGAAGCGATCTTCTCCAGCCCGCCGCGGCGATCGATCGCCTCGCGCAGATACACCAGCATGATGATGCCCGTCTCCGTGGCCATGCCCAAACAGGCGATGAACCCCACCCATACGGCGACGCTCCAATTGTATCCAAAGAGCCAGAGAAAGAAAACGCCGCAGACCAGGGCCTCGGGCACGGCCATCATCATCAACAGCGCGTCCATCAAGTCGTTGTAAGTGAGGTACAGGATGACGAAGATCAGCAAAATGACCAGCGGCAGGACCAGCCGCATCGTCTTCTGCGTGGCCAACGAGTGCTCGAATTGGCCGCTCCATTCCAAGTGTACGCCGGGCGGAAGCTTCACCGTCTGGTCCACTACCCGCTGGGCCTCCTCGACGAAGCCCACAAGGTCGCGGTCGCGGACGTTCAACAGCACCTTCGAGCAGAGCAGGCCATTTTCGCTTTTCAACGTCGCCGGGCCTTCGACGATGCGGACGTCGGCGACCATGGCCAGCGGCACTTGGACCGGCCGGGCGGCGCTGGCGGGACTGGCGGGCGGGGTCATGCCCGGCGCCGCAGAATCGCCGCCCATCCCCCCGCCGCCGCCGCTGACCAGCAGGTTTTTCACCGCCTCTTCGTCTTGCCGCCATCGGCGGGCGTAGCGGATGCGGACGGGAAATCGCTCCCGCCCTTCGACGGTCGTCGCGATCGCCTTGCCGCCCAGGGCCGTCTCGACCACGTCCTGGACGTCGCCGACGTTGACGCCGTAGCGGGCGGCGCGGCGGCGATCGATGTCGATTTCGAGGTAGCCTTTGCCGAAGTCCTGATCGGGAGTCAGATCGACGGCGCCGCGAATCGGCCGCAGCGCCGCGGCCACTTCCTCGCTCACCGCCTTGATCTTTTCCAGGTTGTCGCCAAAAACCTTCACGCCGATTTCCGTCCGCACGCCCGTGGCCAGCATGTCGATGCGGTTGATGATCGGCTGGGTCCAGATGTTCGCCCAACCGGGGACGTGTACGACGCTGTCCATTTCCTTCAGCAGGTCGTCCTTGCTCTTTCGCCAGAGGAGCAGCCGTCGGGCCAGCGGGCGGTCCAATTCCGCGCGAAGCTGCCTTAGAAGGTCGCCTTCGCTGGGCGCGGCCGAAAATGTAGGGTGGGCCGAGCGCAGCGAGTCCCACCAATTGGATTGCGGCGGCTTCCGGTGGGACTCGCTGCGCTCGGCCCGCCCTGCTTTCCACCACCCCTGCTCCTTCGCCTCTTTGCGGAATGCGTCGAGGCAATCCCAATTGTACGCCCCGACGGCCCGGTCGAAGAGTTCGTAATCGAGCGTGCGGACCTGCGCGCTCCAGTGGGCGTTGCGGCGGCCTTGGATGAAGCCGTGCATGTCGGTCAGTAGCGTCGGCGGCTCCATCCCCAGCGCGGTCTGCACGAGAATCCACCCTTGGCGGAGCGGGCCGGCGGAGAGCGAAAGCAACTCGGGGTCGAGCCGGACCGCATCGGCCTTGGACAATTTCTCCGCGATCCGTTGGACGAGCCGATTGACGTCCCATTGCGCCGGCCCGGCGGCCAGGATGGGCGAACTCGTCGCCCAGTCCGCGGGCGAGCGACTCGATTTCCGCCTGCGGGACTTCGCGCCGCAGGCGGCCGGCGCCGCGCCAGCGGGCGATCAACTCGGCGACGAACTCGCGCAGGAGCCGCGGCCCAAGCTCGCGCTGGAACTGGCGATGGCGCTCGACGCTCAACTCCCGCAGCGCCGCGTCCATTTGGCCCATGGCGGCAATCGTGACCGTGTTGACCAGGGCGTCGCGGTCGGACTTCGCCGCCGGCGGCTGGAGCAACCCGCGACCGGCCAACGCTTCGAGGACGACCGCCGCCTGCCGCCGGGCGTCGGCGCAGCGGAGCATTCGCTTCGGCCAGAACTCCTTCGGGCGGAGAGTGACGATGGTTTCCAGCATTTCCAGCGGCGAGGGATCGGTCGGCGTTTCCGCGCGGCCCGACTTGCCCACAACCATCTCGACCTCGGGGAAGCGGCGGAGCATGGCGTCGCGGGCTTTGAGGTTGTCGGCGGTCTCGGCGACCGACGCCCGCGGCACGGTGACCGGCATGTTGAGGATGCTCCCTTCGTCGAGGCTGGGCATGTGAACGACGCCGATCTTGGGGAAGTCGTAGGCCGCCATGCTCAGGGCCGCGAGGCTGAGGAAGGCGGCAATTTGCTGTCGCCAGCCGACGGTGAGGATCACGGCGATTGCGGTCGTGACGGCGACGACGCCCAAGAAGCCCGTGCGCCAACTGACGCCGAACACGGCTTGCAAAGGAAACAGCCCCGCCCCGGCGATCAGCAGCGCGGCGAAGCTCCACATGACAAAATTCCGCCGCGGCATCGCCCAGGTGAGCAGCGGCTTGTAGATGTGGATGAGGCTGCGGACGAGCCAACTTTCCTCTTCGCTCCGCAGGCGGCCGCGGATGAAGCTGGGAATCAACGCCGGCACGAGCGTGATCGAAAGGATCGCCACGCCGACCATGGCGAAACTCTTCGTGAAGGCCAGCGGATGAAAGAGCTTGCCGTCGATCCCGGTCAACGCGAAGACGGGAATGAAGGAGAGCAAAATAATCATTACGGAGAAGAAGATCGGCCGGCCGACCGTGCGGCACGCCGGCAGCACGATCGCCCGGGTGTCGCCGCGGACCGGCTCGCTGCCGAAATGGGCAGTCAAGTGGTGCGTCGCATTTTCGACCATGACGATCGCCTGGTCGACCAACACGCCGATGGAGATGGCGATGCCGGACAGGGACATGATGTTCGAGGCGACGCCGAATTGCCGCATGAGGATGAACGAGGCGAGCACGGCCAGCGGCAGGGTGAGGCAAATCACCACGGCGCTGCGGAGGTGCATGAGGATCAGGAGGATGGCGACGGAGGCGATGAGCATCTCCGTGGCGAGGGTTTCGACGAGCGTGTGGACGGCGCCCTCGATCAGCCGCGTGCGGTCGTAGAAGGGGACGATCCGCACGCCCGGGGGCAAGCCCGGCTGAAGCTGGGCGATCTTCGCCTTGATCGCCTGGGTGACGGCCAAGGGGTTTTCGCCGTAGCGCATCATGACGACGGCGCCGACCGCCTCGCTGCCGTCTTTCTCCAAGACGCTGCGGCGGAACTGCGGCCCCAGGGCCACGCTGGCGAGATTGGCGACGGTGAGCGGCGCCCCTTGGCCGGGTCGGCGCGGACGACGATCTGCTCGATGTCCACCAGCGAGCGAATCCAGCCGACGCTGCGGATCAAGTATTCGGCGTTCCCCTTGTGGATCACCCGCCCGCCAACCGAGGAATTGGACCGGGCCACGGCATTGAACAGTTCGCCCAGGGTGACGCCGTAGGCGCGGAGCTTGTTCGGATCGACGTTGATCTGATACTCGATCGGATAACCGCCGACCGAGGCGACCTGGGCAACGCCGGGAACCGAGTTGAGTTGATAGCGAACATACCAATCCTGCACCGCGCGGAGGCGGCCCAGGTCGTAGCCCTTCCCTTCGACGGTGTACCAG
This sequence comes from uncultured Planctomycetia bacterium, assembly GCA_963791075.1. Classification (GTDB taxonomy): domain Bacteria; phylum Planctomycetota; class Planctomycetia; order Pirellulales; family Thermoguttaceae; genus CAWBRF01. The sequence goes on along the minus strand of CAWBRF010000027.1, from coordinate 134,325 downwards.
AAAATCTGTCCCAAGGCGGTCGCGTCCGGGGCCAAGTAGGGCGTCACGCGCGGCGGCAGGAATGTGCTGGCCAGCGTCAACCGCTCCAGCACCCGCTGCCGGGCAAAATAGAAATCGACCTTGTCGTCGAAGATCACGTTGATCATCGAGAAATTGAATTCGCTCGACGACCGCACCGCCTTTACCCCGGCGAGGCCTTGCAGGTTGACGGAGAGCGGGTAGGTGATTTGGTCATCGATTTCCTTCGGGCTGCGGCCCATCCAGTCGGCGAAGACGATGACCTGGTTTTCGGAGAGGTCGGGGATGGCGTCCACCGGCGTGTACACGACGGCGTAGACGCCCCAGGCGGCGGCGACGGCGGTCAAGAGGATGACCACGAAGCGATTGTGAATGGAGAACTCGATGACTTTTTCAATCATGCTTCTCTTCCCGCAGCGCGGCGGCCTTTTGCAGGGTTTTGTCGGCCTGCTTCATCGCCGGCTCGACGCAGCCCGGGCAGCAGAGGAAGACCGCCTGGCCCTTGAGCGCGATCTTGACCGGCACGCCCATCGACCCCAGCGGCAACCCGGTGACGGGGCATCGCCCCTGCGCCGGGCCGCGGCGCGATCGGCGGCGGGAAGCGCGGCGAGGTTCTTCAATTGCTCCTCGGTCCATATCAGGGGCGGCGGGCGAGAATCGCTCGCCTTGGGCGATTGGCCGGCCGACGGCCGCGCGGACGGCCCGCCTTGTGCGCCGAGATAGCCGGCGGCGGCGGGATTCAACCGCGTTTCCGCATCGATCAGGAAGGCCCCGGCCGCGGCGACGCGGTCGCCCGCCGAGAGTCCCCCGGCGACGGCGTAGAAGTCGCCGTTTCGCGGGCCGAGCTGCGCCTCCACGCCCTCGAACACGCCCGGCCGACGCTCGACATAGACGATCTGCTTTGCGCCGGTGTCGATGACCGCCCGCTCCGGCACGGCCAACGCCTCCTCGACCTGCCGCCCGTCCGCCGCAGTCGCCATGCGGAGCGTCGCGTCTTTTGCGGCGCGCGATTTGAACGGTTCGATTTCGTCCAGCGGCACGTGGATGCGGACCGTGGCGTACATGCCGGGCCGCAGCGCTTCGCCGGGATTGGCCATCGCCAGCCGCACGCGATTGGTTCGCGTCGCCGCGTCGAGTTGCGGATAGACCAGGGCCGCCTTGCCGGCGAAAACGCGATTCGGAATCGCCTCGACCGACGCCTCGACCGCCTGCCCTTTGCGAACGTAGGCGAGGTCCTTTTCATAGACGTCGGCCTCGATCCAGACGGCGGAGAGGTCGGCGATTTCCAGCAGGGTCATGCCGTCCTCGACGCGCGCGCCGGCCTCGATGTTCTTCGCGGTGACGCGGCCGCTCCGCGGCGCGCGGAGGACCAGCCGCGGCAGGGCCGTCCCGGCCTGGAGGATCGCGTCAATTTCACGGTCGCTGACGCCGAAGAGTTGCAGCCGCCGCCGGGCGCTTTCCGCCAGTTCCTTCGTCCCGCCCCCGTTGGCCGCCAACAGCAGCTCCTGCGACGTGCTGTACAAATCGGGACTGTAAATCTCGGCCAGCGGATCGCCGCGGGCGACGCGGACGAACGTCTTGTCCACGTACAACTTTTCCACGTAGCCGCTCGTGCGGGCGACGACCCGCGACAGCCGGCTCTCGTCGTAAACCACCGTGCCCACCGTGCTGATGTCCATGGTCATCGGGCGGTAGGCGATTTCGACCGTCTCGACGCCGGCCTGCTCGATCCGCTCCGGCGAGAGCTGCACCCGGGCGGTCGCGCCGGCCGGAAGCGGCGGCAATTCGCCCTTGCTGCGCAACGACAGCGGCATCCCGCAAATCGGACACTTGGGAATCGAACCGTCCGCTTCGAGGCTTCTGCGAACGACCTTCGGGTGCATTGGGCAGAAGAATTCCTTCTCCGCCGGGAGTTGTCCGCCGGCGACGGCCTGCGGCCGGGTCCATTTGTCCCAGTAGTTGTGAATCGCGTCCCAGTAGGCAATCATTGCGAACGTGGCCGCCAGGATGGCCACGAATCGCAGCCGCACGCCGATCACCTCCAGGACGGTGATCCAGGCGCGGCTCTTGGGCGGGACATCGGGATTGCGGTTGGGATTCTCGTTCATTCGACGCCTCGGAAAGGAAAGTTGTCTTCTGAAATCTTGACTTGCGGAATGAGGATGGAACTAAATCGACGTTTCGTCTTTTTCTTTTCTGTAGCCCAGGCATTTATGCCTGGGACCACGTCGTTCCCGTCGCGCCGCCCCGATTTAGCCGTTCCGCCGCCGACGGCGGCGGAACGGCTAAATCGGGGTTTGGCTGGCTCGTGTCTCTCTGTCCCAGGCATAAATGCCTGGGCTAGGGAAAACAGAGAACCGGCGGGACAATCCCTGGCGGGAATCGACCGGAAGAATCTGATCGCGATTAGATCAGCAGACGGCCGAAGAGAATCACGAGCGCGCAGCCCAAGCCAGACGATTCAGCGGGCGAATCGGCGGCCTCGCGGCCAACGGACAGATGGCCCAGCGCCCACGGCGCGCCGGCAACGTCGGCCAACGCGGGAGCGAACTGGCCGCTCCGCGCGGGCGTCAGCGGCGCAGCCGCCGCGGCGGGCGGCAGCGCTTGGATCGCCTTGCACTTCTGACAACAGCACGGCGGCGGAATCGAGTTGTCCGCCGGGGCCGTCCGCCCGAGCTTGGCGCAACATCGCGGACGCGCCGGCGCAACGCCGGAACCCCTCGCCGCCGCCGCGCCCATTCCGCAAAAACAAAACATCTGCGGAAAACTCATCGCCAGCAAACTGACTGCCAGCACGATGCGAAGCAAGCGTTCCATGAGGGTTTCCAAAGGGTCTTTATTAAAGTCTACCGCGCAACGGGCGGCGATTCCAGTTTACACCGCCGCCAGCAGCGGCAGCGCCGCCTCCGCGTCAACCGGCAACGCCGTCGCCGCCGCGGGGGGAATCCCCAAGCGAGAGGCGATTTCGCCGCTGAGGCGCCAGAGGTCGCCCCCGTACTCGATCAATTCGTCGGCGGCGACAAAATTCGCCATGGACACCGCGTCCGACGTCGCCCTGGGGGTGTAAATCCGAGATGGACGCGTCCGGGTTGACCAAGCGAAGCTTGCTGCTGACCAGCCAACCGCTGCCGTCGGGCAAATCGGCGTTGACCAGGAGGAGCCCGGCGCCCTGCTGGGCGAAAATCCGCGACGCCTCGGCCCCGCTGTCGGCCCGCTGGACGACGACGCCCGCGGCGGCCAAATCGGCCGCAATCCGCGCAAAAACCTCGTCGCGATATTCGACGAGAAGCATGGTCACTTGATTCCTAACCATTCTTGAATTACTCCTTTCGGATCAGCGAATCGATCGCTCCCGTCCCCGGGAAGACCTGCGGAAGGGATCGTCCAATTTTCGCGTCGCGAAAACTTGGACAACCCCCCAAATTGTTTCTTCGCCAATCCCACGACGCAATCTTGCGACGGTTCTTCTCAATAGACACCAATAAATTCAGACGTAACAAAGCCGCCGTTGGTTCGCCCCCGGGGCAACCGGAGGACGAGGTCAGGCCGGAATCGCTGCCGGTGGAAACACGGGGCAAGACGCCGCCACCCATCGGTCAGTCGTCGATCACGGCCTGACCCGCGTACACCGCATACAGAATTCCGCCGGCAAGATACGGCGTAGCCCAAGCGTCAGGCCGATGGCCGAAACGCGGTCGGGAAAGAGACTGGGCTGGCTCATTGCGTGTACTTCGTTTCGCTTGCAACGGCCGGAAAGGAACCCACCATTATGGAGGGTGTTGCGAATTCGCACCTTTCGGACAGCCGCAAGCCGGCTTCTTTAATTCACTATCGTTCTAAACATCGTGAACATTCACTATTATCGCCGAGTGCCGGGGAGAAGTCAAGTGGAGAAATTGGGCCGCGGCGAAGGCAATTACTTGCTTCCCCCAGCTTGCCCAATTATGATCGAAGTATATTCTCGTAAGGAACGTCTTCTTTCGCCCCGTTCACCCTCCCGTCGCGGCGGGTCGCTGTTGTGGTGGAAGGGCGCGGAGATTCCCCCTGGAACAGGAGCAGATACCCATGCGTTTTCGAGGGATCGGTTCGCTTGCGATCATTGTGCTGGCCGTCTTCGGCTTCGGGCTGACGACGCCCGCCGTGGTCTTTGGGCAATCGTCGGCCGGCGTGATTGTCGACGCCGAGGGCGTGTTGCGGACGAAGACCGCCGCGGAAGCCGACGGGCAATTGGCCAAGGAGCGAATCGCCGCCGCTCGGGCTGCGCTCAATCCGAAGGTGGCCGCCTACAGCCGGCTTCGCTACATCTCGTTGAAACACTTGGAGAAGGCCATCGAGGACCGCCACGGCGTGCCGTCGGCAGAGATGCAGAACCTGGCCGGTCTGCTCCGCGTCCGCTACGTTTTTCTCTATCCGGAGAGCAAGGACATCGTCATCGCCGGTCCGGCCGAAGGCTGGGTGACTGACGGATTCGGCCGCTTTGTGGGGCTGAAGAGCGGTCGGCCGACGGTCCAGTTGCAGGACCTTGTGGTGGCGTTGCGGGCGTTTCCGCCGGAGGGTCCGGCGACGAAGTTCATCGGCTGCTCGATCGATCCGACGCCGGAAGGGCTGGCCGCAATGCAGCAATTCTTGCGGAGCACCGGCTCGGTTTTCTCCGCGCAAGACGCACAGAGCGTCAGTGGACAGATCATCAGCGGCTTGCAGACCAGCTTGGGCCCGCAAACGATCAGCATCAACGGCGTCTCGCCGCGGACGCATTTCGCCCTCGTGCTGGTCGAGGCCGACTATCGGATGAAGCTGATTGGCATCGGACTGGAGAAGCCGCCGGTGCAGCTGGTCAGCTACGTCGATCGGGCCAATCCGGCCGCGGTCAGCCGCAACGCCTTGCAGCGGTGGTTCTTCACGCCCGACTATGACTGCGTGCAGACCGGCGACGCCGGCATGGCCATGGAACTGGTCGGCGACGGCGTGAAGCTCGTCGGCGAGGGCGAAGTGGTCGGCGAGGAAGGCCAGCGGAAGGGCGCGGGGCGAACCGACGCCGCCAGCCAGGCCTTCGTCAGGGGCTTTACCGCCCGCTATTCCGAGTTGGCCGAGCGGTCGCCGGTCTACGCCCAACTGCGGGACCTGATCGACCTGGCGATTGCCGCGGCGTACATCCGCCATGAGGGTTTTTACGGCAAGGCGGAGTGGAAGATGGACCTTTTCGGCGACGAGCAGCGTTTCGCCGTGGAAACCTACGACATGCCGAAGCAGGTCGCCCCGGCGATCAACGCCATTTGGAAGGGGAGCCGATTGATGACCCCCATCGGCGGCGGCGTGGCGATCCAACCGGACCGGGCCTTTGCCAACAAATCCGCCTCCGACGAGGACCCGGCGGTCGGCAAAGTTCGCCGACAAGGAAAGATCGAGCTGGCCAAGGGGCAGTGGTGGTGGGATTGAGGACATTTCGTCCCCATTCCCCCTCTGGAGAATGGAAAGGGGGAAATCTTGTACGGTAGCGAAAAATTCTTGCGGACAAGACTGGACAAGATGGCCGAAACTGGTATCATCGAGATATAAGAAGAGTGGCCTCTTCTCTGTTCCGGCCCCGCCGTTTCGCTTTGCCGCGAGCGGCGGGGTTTTTTGTTTTCGCGCGGGATGGGGGCGGTTGCTCGGCCCGTATTTCTCAACACGCCGTGACGCTGCCTAGAGAACTGCCGTGAGCGACGTCTTCATCACGGAGAACTTCCTCCTCCAGAACGACCGCGCGGTCGAGCTGTATCACCAATACGCGCGCGACTTGCCGATCATCGACTATCATTCCCACCTCCCTCCGCAGCAGATTGCCGAAGACCGCCGCTTCGAGAATCTCGCGCAAATCTGGCTCTACGGCGACCATTACAAATGGTGCGCAATGCGCGCCGCGGGCGTGGCGGAACGCTACTGCACCGGCGACGCCTCGGATTGGGAAAAGTTTTTGAAGTGGGCGGAGACGGTCCCGAAGACGCTCCGCAATCCGCTCTATCATTGGACGCACCTCGAATTGAAGCGGCCGCTGGGAATCGGCGATCGCCTGCTTGGGCCCGACACGGCGAGGGAAATCTGGGAGCGCGCCGCCGCGACGCTCGCCAAGCCGGAGTTCTCCTGCCGGGGGATCATGCGGCAGATGAACGTCGTCGTCGCCTGCACCACCGACGATCCGATTGACTCGCTGGAGCACCACGCGGCGATCGCCGCCGATCCGTCTTTTAAGATCAAGCTGCTGCCGACGTTTCGCCCCGACCGCGCCTTGGCGGTCCACTCTTCCGGCGAGTTCAATCACTGGGTCGAGCGGCTCGCCGAGCGAAGCGGCGTGAATGTGGGCGACCGCTTCGAACGATTCCTCGAAGCCCTCAGGCAGCGGCACGATTTCTTTCATCGCGCCGGCTGCCGCAGCTCGGACCACGGCCTGGAGACGCTGCCGGACGGCGATTGCGGCGAAGGGGATGCGGCGGCGATTTTTCGTCGCGTCCGCGGCGGCGCCGCCTTGGGCGCGGACGACGTCGCGCGGTTCGCGGCCGCGATGCTCCACGAGTTCGCCCTCTGGGACCACGAGAAGGGCTGGACGCAACAGTTTCACCTCGGCGCGTTGCGGAGCAACAACACGCGGATGTTCCGCCTGCTTGGGCCGGACACGGGGTTCGATTCGATCGGCGACCGGCCGCAGGCCCTGCCGTTGGCGCGGTTCCTCGACCGCCTCGACCAGCGCGGCCGCCTGGCGAAAACGATCCTTTACAACCTCAACCCGGCCGCCAGCGAGGTCTTCGCGTCAATGATCGGCAACTTCCAGGACGGCGACATTCCGGGAAAGATGCAGTTCGGCAGCGGCTGGTGGTTCCTCGATCAGAAGGACGGCATCGAGCGGCAACTCGACGTCTTGTCGAACTTCGGACTGCTGAGTTGTTTCGTGGGCATGTTGACCGACAGCCGCTCGTTTCTCTCCTACACGCGGCACGAGTATTTCCGCCGCATCCTTTGCAACCGCTTGGGCGGCGAGATGTGCGCAGGCTTGTTGCCCGACGACCCGGCGATGATCGGCGAACTGGTCCGCGACGTTTGCTATCGCAACGCGCAGAGGCATTTCGGCTTTTGATCGCAAGGTCCCCTCTCCCGCCGGGAGAGGGTTAGGGTGAGGGCGGAGTGCGCGCGCGAATCGGAAAAGGAACGCGAAATCGCGAAACGGAAGCCGGAAGGGCCACGGATTGAACACGGATGAAACACAGATAGAAGGCAGTGATTTTTCTTTATCCGTGTTTCACCCGTGTTTCATCCGTGGCTTGCCTTCTCTCTTCTTTTGCGCCTTTGCGTGAGAGCTGTTGCCTCTTGATCTTCCGCCGGGCGAGCGGTTAGAATCAACGCCATCCATTCCGGAGTATGTCATGAACGATCCAGTCACGTTTCGTTGCGACATCGGCGCGGGCGATCCGGCGCGCATCCGCGCGATTGTGGAATCGACCGGCGTTTTCAGCCCCGTGGAAGTCCACTGCGCCGTCGAGTTGGCCGACGAGCGGTTGGCGAAGGGGCCGGCGAGCGGCTATCACTTCATTTTCGCCGAGCGCGGCGGCGCGGCCATCGGCTACGCCTGTTACGGCCCGATCGCCCTGACCCACGGCAGCTACGATCTTTATTGGATCGCCGTGGACCGCGCGGCGCAGGGGGGCGGCCTCGGGCGAATGTTGTTGGAGGAGGCGGAGCGGCGGATTCGCGGCGAGGGCGGACATCGCATTTACATCGAGACCTCGACGCGTCCGCCCTACGCGCCGACGCGGGGATTCTACGAGCGCTGCGCCTATCATCTCGAAGTCGTGCTCAAGGATTTTTACGCCCCCGGCGACGGCAAGGCGATTTACGTCAAGGCGTTTTGACATCGCGCGGATTGGCTGGGCGTCTACATCCACCCCGCGGCGCGATAGCCTTCGACGCTCTGGCGAAGCCGATCCTGCAAGGAGACCGTGACGGAAAAGCCCAACTCCTCCGCGGCGGCCTGCGGGGAACACACCCAAGACCCGGCGGTCGCCTCCCGCGCCTTGTCGAGATTGAAATACGCCGGGCGGCGGAAGAATAGCCGATGAAAACCCTCGGCGGCCCCGGCCACCATCCAAACGACCGGCGCGGCGGTCGGCATCACCAACACGCGCCGGCCCATGGCCGCAGCGATCATCCGCCCCAGTTCGCCGTAAGTTGGCGTTTCCGGACAAGCGGCGAAATAAATCCCCTGGGCGGCCCACGCGCCGGATTCCGGCCCGTTGGGATCGATGGGCAAAAGGCGGCGGCCACGCGCGGCGGCCAAGACGAGCAACTCGACCAGATCGGCGGCGTGGATCAGCGAGAAGCGGTTCGGGGCCCAGCCGGGAACCATGTGTACGCCGATCCGCCAGATCGGCAGATAGACGCGGAGCATGGCCGGATCGCCCTCGCCGAAAACGATCGGCGGCCGGACGATCGTGATCGGAACCCGGTCGGCCAACGTTCGCAACGCCCGCTCGCCGGCGAGCTTGCTCCGCCCGTAGTCCGAGACGGGAGCGTTCGGGTCGATTTCGCGGCGGGGCTGATCGGGTTGACTCGGGCCGGCGGCGGCCAGCGAGGAGACGGCGACGAGCACCGGCGGGTCGGGCAGTTCGGCGGCACGCCTGGGCGACGTTTCGCAGGCCCCCTTCATTGACCCGCAATAATTCCTCCCGCCGCAGCGCCCGCAGGCAGCCGGCCAATTGGTAGACGATTTGCCGGCCGGCGACCGCGGCGCGGAGCGACTCCAGATCGGCGATGTCGCCGAAAATCGAGCCGCGCCCCAAGGGCCTGCAACGGCCCGGCGAACGACGATTTCCGCACCAGGCAGGCGACGTCGTGGCCGTCGGCGGCCAGCCGCCTGACCAAGTGCGAGCCGATGAAGCCGCTGGCGCCGGTGACGAGAATCTTGGCCATGGGAGCAGTTTAACCCGCGCGGCGGCCGAAGGGTAGGCTTGTCGCCTTTCTTCCCGGCGGGGAAAGCGTTAAGATGATCCACGGAAGCCGATTCATCCCCATCCCAAGGAGGGTCACGATGGCCGACCTGCTCGTCCAACGCGTCGCCAACCGGCGGCAGCGAAGAGAGTTTTTGGATTTCCCTTGGAAACTCTATCGCGGCGATCCCTACTGGATCCCGCCGTTGCTGGACAGCCAGAAGGAACTGCTCGGCTATCGCCGGCACCCATTCTATCAGCGCAACTCCGTGCAGACTTTCCTTGCGTATCGCGGCGGGGAGGTGTGCGGGCGGATCGCGGCGATCCTCAACCAGGGGCACAACGACCGCTACCACGAGCGCCGCGGCTTCTTCGGCTTCTTCGACTGTCTCGACGATCAAGAGGCGGCCGACGGCCTGCTGGACGCCGTGCGGCAGTGGTTCGCCGACCAGGGGATTTTCCGCCTCCGCGGGCCGGCCAACCCGTCGCTGAACTACGAGACCGGCCTGCTGATCGACGGCTTCGACTCCTCGCCGGTCTTTATGATGACCTACAATCCGCCCTATTACGGCCGATTGCTGGAGAACTACGGCTTCCGCAAGACCCAGGACATGTACGCCTTCTGGGGGCACATCAACATGCTGCCGAAGATTCGCGAGAAGCTCGCGCCGATCAGCCGAGCAGATCCGCGAGCGGTACAACGTCCGCGTGCGGTCGATGGACGCGTCGCGGTTCACGGAGGAAGTGGAGATCTTCCTCTCGCTCTACAACCGATCGCTGACGAACACCTGGGGCTTCGTGCCGATGTCGCCGGGCGAGCTGAAGGCCACGGCGGAGGGGCTGCGGTTCCTCATCGTCCCCGAGTTGGCCGTGATCGTCGAGGTTGACGACAAGGTGGTCGGCGTGGCGTTCGCGCTGCCCGACTACAATCCGCGGATCCGCCAGATTAACGGGCGGCTGTTTCCCTTCGGCTTTTTCCGCCTGCTGCGGAAAAAGAACCAGATCAAGCGGCTGCGGATGATTTCCACGAACGTTTTGCCGGAGTATCAACGGCTGGGGCTGGGGCTGGTGCTGATGAGCGGGATCCTTCCCAAGGTCCTCGAATGGGGCGTCGAGGAAGTCGAGTTTTCCTGGGTGCTCGAGTCGAATCAGCTTTCCCGCGGCAGCCTGGAGAAAGGCGGCGCGAAGCTCACGAAGACGTATCGGATGTACGACCTCGACGAGGAGCCGCCGCCGCAGGGGTGGCGGCCGAAGACCGCCTGCCTTCTACGCCGTGGGCCGGATACGCCGGCAGCCGCTGGAGATTCAGCCGGTGCAAACCCGCCGCGACATGCGCCGCTTCCTCCGCGTGCCCTACGCGATCTACGCCGAGGATCCGCACTGGAGGGCGCCGCTGTTGGTCGAGGTGAAGGAGTTTCTCGACCGGCGGAAGCATCCCTTCTATGAGCACGGCGCCGCGGCGCAGTTCCTCGCCGCGCGCGGCGGGCGGACGCAGGGCCGCATCCTCGTCAGCGACGACAGCCGCTACAACCAGGAGCACAGCTCCAACGTCGGCTGCTTCGGCATGTTCGAGTGCCCCGACGATCCGCAGATGGCCCGCGCGCTGATGGACGCCGCCGCCGGCTGGCTCCGCCGCCGCGGCCGCACATCCATCATGGGGCCGATGGACTACTCGACGAACTACGCCTGCGGCCTGTTGGTTGACGGCTTCGACACGCCGCCGCGGATCATGAGCAACCACAATCGCCCGTACTACGCCGCCTTGCTCGAGTCCTGGGGGATGCAAAAAGCAAAGGATTTCTTTTGCTGGTGGTTCCTCGACACGCGGAACATGATGCAGCGCTGGGCGTCCCGGGCGGAGCGGCTCCAGCGCCGCGGCAAGATCGTCGTTCGCCCTTTCCGCCTGGACGACTTCGACGCCGACGCCGCCCGATGCCTTGGCATCTACAACCAGTCGATGCGCAACAATTGGGGCTTCGTCTCCTTGAGCGACGCCGAGTTCCACTACTTCGCCAAGCGGCTGACGCGGCTTGCCCCCCCGGAACTGGTCCTCCTCGCCGAAGTTGACGGCCAACCGGCCGGATTCTCCATCACCCTGCCGGACATGAACGAGGCGATCGCGGGGCTGGGCGGGCGGCTGACGAAGTTCGGCCTGCCGATCAATCTCCTCCGCTTCCTGCGGCGGATGAAGCGCGTCCGCACCGCGCGGATGATCGTCCTGGACGTTCTGGAGCCGTTTCGTCGCCGCGGCATCGCGGAACTGCTCATCCTCCGCACGCTCGACTACGGCAAGAACGTCATCGGCTTCACCGGAGCCGAACTGGGCTGGACCCTGGAAGACAACACCCTCGTCAACCGCGCCATCGAAGCCGTCGGCGGCGAGCGGTACAAAACCTATCGAATTTATCAGAAGGAGATATAGGATGCGCCAAGGAACAACTTCCGGAATTGGCCACGGATTGAACACGGATGAAACACAGATAAAGACAAATAACTGCTTTCCATTTGTGTTTCATTTGTGTTTCATCCGTGGCTTGTCCGGTTCGAAGCGGCTCCTCGTCGCCGCGTGGCTTGCCGCCTTCGCGGCCGCCGGCGCCAGGCGGCGGAACCCGCCCCGGCGGCCTCCGCCAAGGAGCAGCAACGCGTGCAGAAGCTCATCCGCCAGCTTGGCGACAAGGACTATTTTGTGCGTCAGCGGGCGGAGACGGAGTTGGCCGCCGTCGGCGCCGACGCTTTCGACGCGTTGAGCGACGCCGCCGGCGACGAAGACCCCGAAATCGCCGCGCACGCCCGGCACCTGCTGCGGCTGATCCGCGTCGAATGGAGCGGCCGGGACGATCCGAAGATCGTCAAGGACCTGCTGCAAGACTATGCGACGCAAAGCGCGGAGAACCGCCGCGTGCGGATGGCGCAACTCGCCCGCTTGCCCGGCCACGCCGGCGCCGGGGCCCTGTGCCGCCTGGCCCGGTTTGAAAGGGCCAGCGTGTTGTCGAAGCAGGCGGCGTTGGACCTGTTGGGCAGCGTGAAGCCGGGCGAGGAGCCCGACGCGCGCCTGGCCGCGGCGATTCAGAAATCGTTGGGCAACTGCCGCCGTCCCGTCGCCGCATGGCTGTTGACCTACACCCGCATGGCAAAGGACCCCGACGCGGCCGCGGCGGCGTGGACGAAGCTGGTCGAGGCGGAGGAGGCCCTGTTGAAAAGCGGCTCCACGGAGACCTCCACGGAAATCGTCGCCGCGATGCTGCGATTTCAGGTCGCCTGGCTGAAGAAGACCGGCCGCAACGAAGCGGCGGTCGCCGCCATCCGCCGCTTGATTCGCCTGGACGTCGGCGACGCCGACTCGCTGATCGAATTGGTCTACTGGCTCAACGATCAGAAGGCGTGGCAGGCGGTGGACGAATTGGCCGCGCGCCACGTGCCGCCGGTTGCCGCCTCGAAGCAGGAATACGCCAATTCGCGGCTCTCGCTCTCCTCCGTGCCGATGTTCCGCTACGCCATCGCCGAGTCGCAGGCGCTCCGCGGCAACAAGGAACAGGCGGAGAAACTCGCCGCCGAGGCCCTCGCGTTGAACCCCGGCAAGGACGACGGCGCCTGTCGAGCCACGTGATCACCGCCTATGCGCTGCGGTCGCGGGGGCGGTTCGCCTGGGCGGTGCGCGAGTACGAACACATCATCGACGTCTCGCCGCACAATCTTTTTCGCCTGAACGCCATGATCACCTTGGCGGAAATGCATCGCGATCAGCTCGAAAACCTGGCCGCCGCGGAAAGCCTGGAGAGGGCCGTCAAGGAGGTCGGCGCCGACAAGCCCGCGGCGACGCCGATGCTTCCCCCTCCCGGCGAAGTCCGCAGCTTGGGCGAAATCCGCGCGGAGATGAACTTTTTCTTCGCCTGCCACTGGCAAGCCAAGGGCGACGCGGCGAAGGCCCGGGGGCTGCTGGAAAAGGCGCTGGCCGACAATCCCAGCGACGTGGACGTGTTGATCGCCTGCTACCGCTTGCCCGATCAAACTCCCCAGTTCCACAAGAAGATCCAGGAGTTGATTCGCTCCGCCGCCGACGCCGTGCGGGAGAAAATCGAGGACGAGCCGGCCGAGGCGTCCAACTACAACGAGTTTGCCTGGCTGGTCGGCAACACCGAAGGCGACATGGACGAGGCGTTGAAATTCTCGAAGCAGTCGTTGGAACTCGCGCCGGGCGTCGGCGGCTACTACGACACGCTGGCCCACGTCTACGCCTTCGGCAAGAAGGACTACGAAAACGCCGTGAAGACTCAGAGCAAGGCGGCCGAGCTGGACCCGCGATCCCGCATCATCGGAGAGAAGCTCGATTTCTTCCGCAAGAAACTCGAAGAGTCGAAGGCGAAGAAGTAGTCGTCATGAAATCGACAAAACTGGGCGACATGGAGTTGTTCTACGCGGACTGCGGTCAGGGGACGCCCGTCGTGCTCGTCCACGCTTTTCCCCTGGACCACACGGTCTGGGACGCCCAGGTCGAGGCCCTAAGCGTCGCTTGTTGGCGCATCAAGGAGACGCGCTGGGCCACGCGGTTCGGGACTCCCGGGTTGTGGCAAGCGGCGGGCCGTTCCGCGCGATCGCCCCCGATCTTCGCGGCTTCGGACGCAGCGGCTTGGGTGGCACTGGCGGCTGGCCAGTGTTGTCCTGCGTCTCCATCGAGCAATACGCCGACGACCTGGCCGCCCTGCTCGACGCCCTGGCAATCGACCAGCCCGTGGTTCTCGCCGGGGTCTCGATGGGCGGATACGTGGCCTTGGAATTTTGGCGGCGGCATCGCTCGCGGCTTCGGGCGATAGTGCTTTGCGACACCCGCGCGACGGCCGATTCGCCCGAAGCCGCCGCCCTCCGCGAGCAAACGGCCGCGCGGCTGGTGGACGAAGGGACGGCGTTTCTGGAAGCGGCGATGCTGCCGCGGCTCCTCGGCCCGGCCGCCGCCGGCGAGCAACCGCGCCTGCTCGATCGCGTGCGGCGGACGATCGCGGCCAACAATCCCCGCGGGCTGGCCGCCGCCAGCCTCGCGATGGCGCGGCGGACGGATTTCACCCCGCTCCTGCCGGCGATCGATTGCCCGACGCTGTTGATTGTCGGGCGGGAGGACGTCGTTTCTCCCCCGGCGGAGATGGCGGCGATGGCCGCGGCGATTCCCGGGGCCCGGCTGGTGGAGATCCCCGGGGCCGGCCATCTCTCGCCGATGGAGCGGCCCGACGAGGTCAGCGCGGCGATTCTCGCGTTCCTTGCAACAATCGCACCGTGCGCTTAAGCCTGTTCGAGCGGAGGGCGGGGTTTCGCAATGCGCTCCCCCTCCTGTCGCGCCGCTGCGGCGGCCCCGATCACGCCGGCCTGCTCGCCGAAGGCGGCAAAATCGATCAGCGTGTTCCGGGCGAGGATGGCGAAGGCCAAACGCTGGACCTCCTCGCGCACCTGGGCGAGAAAACGTCGCCCCAACTCCGATCCCGCGCCGCCAAAAATCATGTTCCCGCCGAAGAGAACGGCGCCGGGATCGATCGTGTGCATGATGCTGACCACGCCCACGGCCAACATCCGCGCGGAATCGAGGACGAGCTGCGTCGCCAGGCTGTCGCCGCTTTCGGCGGCGTCGGCCACGAGCGCGGCCGTGAGCGGCGCGCCGGCGGCCAAGCGGACGGAAAGCGAACTGGCGCGTCCGGCGGCCAGGGCCTCGCGGGTCAACTCGACCAGGGCCGTCTGGCCGACGTAGGCTTCGAGGCAGCCCCGCTGGCCGCAATTGCACCGCCGCGCGGCGTCCGTGGCGTCGACGAGGATATGGCCGCACTGGCTCCCCCGGCCGGAGCGGCCGTCGATCGCCAAATCGCCGATGAGGATGCCGCCGCCGATCCGCTTTCCCAAGGTCAAGACAACGATGCTTTCGAAGTTGCGGCCCGCGCCGACCCAACGCTCGGCGTAAGCCGCGGCCAGGGCGTCGTTGACCAGGGTTGCCGGCAAGCCGCATTGCCCGCCGACGCGATCGGCCAGGGGAAATCCCCGCCACCCAGGGAGAACGGCCGAACAGGCCAGGGCGCCGGCGGCCGCGTCGATTGTGCCGGGCAGGGCCAGCCCGACGTGCGCCGCATCTTTCGGCTTTAGTCCCGCGGCGGCGATCGCCCGCAGCGCAAGCGACGCGAGTTGGCCGCTGCCGGCCTCGGGACCGCGATCGATCTGGATAACCTCGGTCAGCCAGGAAAGCACTCGGCCGGAATCGTTGACGACGCCGGCGCGGACGTCGTCCTCGCCGAATTCCACTCCGACGACATACGGCAATCGGGCACGGGCGGACGAAACAAGCGTTTGCTTCATAGCGATCTTGGCAGGCGGAAGGAGAAAGTCCCGACGGAAAATCGGAGTATACGTGGCAGGGGTATTCCGGGCAAGGCAATGGCCAAACGGCTCGACAAGTCACGTCCTGCACTAATCGGCAGGGGCGAGCGACAGGAGTGTCGCCGGCGAACTGCCGCTAGCACCGGTCCCGCACTCTGGGTACTCCCTAAAGTGGAATTTAGCGAACTTCCGAAAAACCCCCAAGAAACCCTCAAGTTGCGATTGTGCCGGTTGGGCATTCTGGGGAAAATATCGACCTTCACCCCATGCCTGCCTGAAAGACCATGAAAAGGAATTCGCTCGATTCCAGGGAGGGAACCGATGGTTACGCTGCAAGCCGCGCTGGCCGTTCTCGTCTTGTCCGCTCAGCCGAGCCAAACCGTGATGCTCGACTTCTCCGCGCCGTGGTGCGCTCCCTGTCGCGCCATGGACCCGACCGTCCGCGAGTTGGAGGCCCGCGGCTATCCCGTCCGCCACGTGCGTTTCGATGAAGACAAGGCCCTGGTGGACCAGTTCCAGGTGCAGAAGATCCCTTGTTTCGTGATGGTGGTCGATGGCCGGGAAGTCGATCGCGTCGTCGGCGGAACGACCTACAGCCGGCTGGAGCGGATGTTCACGACCGCTGTCGCCGCAAGACAATCGCCCGCGGCGGTGGTTCAAGCCGCGCCGCCCGCAGCCATGCCGCCGGTCGCCAGGGGCGAAATCTCGCAAGCCTCTTGGGCTTCGCGAGAGGAAAATCCGCCGGTGGCCGATGCCGCCTTGATCTCGGCGAGCGTGCGTCTGCGGGTCGAGGACCCCGACGGCCGCTCTTGCGGATCGGGAACGATCATCGACGCCCGGCAGGGCGAGGCCCTGATCCTCACTTGCGGACACATTTTCCGCGACTCGAAGGGGAAAGGCCCGATCGAGGTCGATCTGTTCACTCCCGGGGCGCGCAACGGGTTAAGGGCCAACTGATCGCCTACGACGCTGAGAAAAACGACGTGGGACTGGTGAGCATTCACACTTCCGGCGCGGTGGTCGCCGCGCGCGTGGCGCCGGCTGGCTATCGCGTGGGCCGCGGCGACGCCGTGGTCACCGTGGGCTGCAACAATGGCCGCGATCCGAGCGTGCACCGCGGCCGCGTCCTGTCCGTCGACAAGTTCCTCGGCCCGGCCAATCTTCAAGTCGAAGGGGAGCCGGTCGAGGGGCGAAGCGGCGGCGGCGTCTTCTCCCGCGATGGCCTGTTGGTGGGAATCTGCAACGCCGCCGACCGCAGCGAGCACGCCGGCTACTGCGTCGCCCTGCCGACGATCTACGCCGCCCTGGACGGCGCCAATGTCGGCTTCGTCTACAAGCAGTCGGCCGCGGCCCCGGCCGCGCTTGCGGTCGTCGCTCCGGCCCCCGCGGCGTCGCCGCCGATGTCTCCCGTGCCGCCGATCGAAACGCCGGCGAAGTTGGCCTCCGGCGAGCAAGCGGCGATGGAGGAAATTCAACGGCGGATCAAGGAAGGCAACGAAGTCGTGTGCATCATTCGCAATCAGCAGGGCAAGAGCGAAGTGCTCATGTTGGACCACGTCTCGCGGGCGTTTGTCGATCAACTCTCGGCGAAGGACCGCGACGCCGGACCGCTGCACCCGACGTTCCTTGGAAGAAGGCCAACCGAAGACGCCCATCCTGGAATGGGACGCCCAGCGCGGCTATCTCCATCAAAGCGCGATTCCCGGGCAGATTGGAACAGGAGAACAGTAGAACAGGAGAGCAGGAGACCAGGAGAGAATTGACTTTCCCCTGTTCTCCTGCTCTGTCGCTCCCCTGTTCTATTCGTCAGACATCGACGATCGCCTCGGCCAGCCAGTGGTTGTCCTCTCGCTCGACCTTCAGTCCGCACCAAGTGACGGCCTTGACTTCCATGTCGAGTTCATGCCTCTGGGGATCGATCGGCTCGCCATGGGCTTGGGCCGTTAGTCCTTCGCGGCCGACGCTCACGTCGAAGCGGCACAGCAGCATGCGGCGCGTGTCGAAGACATAGAGCAGTTCGCCGAGCCAGTCGCGCAGCAGTTCGTCGAGTTGCCGTCCGGCGACCGCCACGCGGACAGTTTCGACCGGGCGCACGTCGGCCAGATTGGCGACGATGAGGGAGAAGAGCGCCCGGGCGGCCTCGGCGAACAGTTCGTTCACGTCCTTGGCCCGCGCCGCAAGCCGACGTTGGCGGTGTGCTCGAAGATTTCAAACACGGCTGCGACGGCCGAAGCTCACCCTTTGGCGGCGACGGCGTTGAGGTTGCCTTCGCGGAAGGCGGCGGCCATGGCCAGCGGGACCTCGGCCTCGGCCTGCACGACCATCGCGCGATTCTTCGCCACCTGGGCCTTCATCTCTTGCTCGCGCGCGGCGGCCATGGCGCGACGCTCCTCGGCCTTCGCCCGGGCCACGCGCATGTCGGCCTCGGCCTGGTCGGCCTGCAAGCGGGCGCCGATGTTCTGCCCCACGTCGATGTCCGCAATGTCGATGGAAACGATCTGAAACGCCGTCTGCGCGTCCAGGCCGCGGTCCAACACGGCCTTCGAAATCCGGTCCGGCCGCTCCATCACTTCCAAGTGCGTGTCCGCCGAGCCGATCGAGGTGATGATCCCTTCGCCCACCCGGGCGATGATCGTCTCCTCCGTGGCCCCGCCGATGAGCTGCTCGACGTTGGTCCGCACGGTGACGCGGGCGCGGACCTTCAACTCGACGCCGTTCTTGGCGATCGCGCTGAGCGTCGCCTTTCCCGACCGTTTTGGATCGGGGCAATCGATCACCTTCGGCGTGACGCTGGTCTGCACGGCGTCCAACACGTCGCGGCCGGCAAGGTCGATCGCCGCGGCGCGGTCGAAGTCGAGATCAATGTCCGCGCGGTGGGCGGCGATGATCGCCTGGATCACGCTGGGAACGCTGCCGCCGGCGAGGAAATGGGCTTCCAGCCGCCGCGTCGTCACGCCCGTGTCCCGCTCCGAGCCGATGCCCGCCTGCATCGACATGATCTTCCCCAGCACGATCGTCCGCGCATTGACGCGGCGCAAGGTCATGCCGACGAGGCTCCAGATGCTCACGTTCGCGCTGGACATGTAGGCTTGGAACCAGATGCTCCCGTAGACGAACACGACGATCAGCAAGACGACGGCGAAGAACAGGCCAACGAGGATGCCGAGGACGTACGCGAGGGAGAATCCCTCCGCAGCGTCGGCGAAAAGGACGGGCAAGGACTGGAGCATGAGCGGGCCTCCTGGGGACTGGCCGCCATCGCGCGGCGCACAGACAATTTACCGCAGATCCACCCCGGCCACAACCTGGGGGCGGCGAGTTGGGTCGGGGGGCGTGGGAAGCCGACGCTTTTCCGGGGTTCCCCTCACCCCGACCCTCTCCCGAAGGGAGAGGGGGGGCCGTTTCCGCATGTCTGCGGGCAATTTGCCGGAGTCCCGGGCGAACTCGCTTTAGGCGACAACGTGCACGCGGCGACCGCCGCGGTCGAACTTCACCACGCCGTCGATCAACGCGAACAGGGTGTAATCGCTCCCCTGGCCGACGCCGATCCCGGCGTGAAACTTCGTCCCCACCTGCCGCACGATGATGTTGCCCGCAATGACCTTCTCGCCGGCATATCGCTTGATGCCGCGGCGTTGGCCGTTTGAATCCCGGCCGTTGCGGCTGGAACCTTGTCCTTTTTTGTGCGCCATAAGAGCCTCGATCCCGCGTTGGGCGAGTCGTGCCGGGCACGTCTCACCGCGATCTGATGGTTTGCCTATTGGAACCTTTACGAATTGCCGACCCATGATCCCCCTCTCCCTCTGGGAGAGGGCTGGGGTGGGGGGAACCGGCGGAAACACTGGCTTCCAGAACTCGGAGCCCTGTCCAGCGTCCCCTCACCCTAACCCTCTCCCGGAGGGAAAGGGGACCTCGGATTAGCAACTTGCAAAACTCCGGGTACGGCCTTGCCGCCGGGCGAAACACTCATTTCTACTGAAATTTCCACTCGTAGTCAACCCGTCCCGGGACTCCGTAGCGGATTTCTTTCTCGTGCTCAAAATATTCGTCGCCCGGTCGCCAGAAGTTCAGTTTGAGCACTTTTCTCGCCATGCGGCGGCCACCGCCGATCGCGGACTCCTTGCCGAAGTCCTTCTCCGCAAATGTCCCCTTCTTGTCGTCCCAGCGATAGGCGTTGGTCAGCCCCTCGACGTAGACCGAGAACCACTTCGTCCGCGGATCAACGTCTTCCCACGTGGCAATTCCCCAGGCCGTCTTGCCCACGGCAATCTTGCCGCCGCCGATCTCGACGCTGTTGAAGAAGTGCCGCTGGGGATCTTCGCGCATCGCCACGCTCGCCGCCGCCAGGGGAATCAAGTGGTCCTTATACGCCTTTGTAAACTCGTCGTCGTTCATCCGCGTGTGGGTTTCCAAGAGAAACACCGGCGTGAAACGGACGGGACGATCGACAAACTCGACCTTGTACGTCCCATCCGGCTGCTCGACCGGATGCATCGTCTTGCCGGGATTCGTCACGGAATAGACCATGTACCAGACGAGTTTCCGCTGCATTTGCCCCTTGGCCCCCGGCACATCGACCCAAAGCATCCGCACGGGCTTGAAGCGGAAATCCAGCGTCCAGACGTCGTGGCGAAAGGGGATTTCTTTGGCCCAATCGAAGTTCTGGTCCACCGCCAGCAATTCGACGGCGTCGTGCCGGGCGACCGATTCCTCCACCTTGCGATCGGGAAAAACGTCTTCCACAACGCCGGGGGCGAGTTTGCGATATCCGGGATTGGCCGGCTGCTGCTGCGCCATGGCCGACTGGCCCACGATGGCCGCCACGAACGCGACGGCCGATAAAATCCCCAAGCGATCTAGGCGATTCATCAAGAGTCTCTTCCCCTGCTGCGCACTGACCTCGATCCCCGGCAAAGAGGGCGCGCCGGCCCTGCTCCCAAGCATACGCCCCCCAGCCTACGCAGGCTCTCGGAATACTTAGTATAATTGCAGCCCTTCGGGAGCGTCAAGTTTTTACCTTCCCCACCTAAAGAGTGGTGTCCGCCGTGAGAATCGGCCCCGTCGTCATCGCCCATCCCTTCACCCTGGCCCCTTTGGAGGAGCATAGCAACTATCCGTTCCGCCTGTTGATGAAGGAGTGCGGGGCGAGCCTGGTGGTCAGCGAACGGACGGACGCGGCGGAGGCGGCGCGGCGGCAGCGGCGGGCGATGCGGCGGCTGTACACCGCGCCGGCCGAAGCCCCACGCGCCGGGCAACTCAGCGGCAGGGACGCCGACGCCCTGGCCGCCGCCGCGCGGGTGGTCGAAGAACTCGGCTTCGACATCGTCGATTTGAACTTCGAGTGTCCCGTCCGCCGGCTGCTGGCGCGCGGCGAGGGCGGGGCCTTGCTCGCCGATCCGCCGACCATTGCACGCTTGGTCGCCGCCGTGGTTCGCGCCGTGTCGATCCCCGTCACCCTGAAGATCCGCAGCGGTCCCGACGCGGAACATTTCACCGCCCTCGACGTGGCCGTCCGCAGCGAACAGGCCGGGGCCGCGGCCGTCAGCCTGCATGCGCGCAGCGTCGCGCAAGGCTACGTCGGCGGGGCGGATTGGCAATTGGTCGCGCGGCTGAAACAGGCAGTGCGAATCCCGGTGATCGGCAGCGGCGGCATTCGCACGGCGGCCGACGCGATCGAGCACTTGCGCCGCAGCGGCGCCGACGCGGCGGCCGTCGGCCGCGGCTGCTTGGGAAATCCGTGGATCTTTTCGCAAGCGCGATCGATGTTCCGCGGCGGCGCGGCGCGCGAAGCGACGCTGGCCGAGCGTGGGCGGGTCTTGTTGCGATTGATCGAAGGCGAATTTCGCCTCTACGGCGCCCCGTTGGCGGTGCGGCGACTGCCGCGGACCAGCGGCTATTTCGCGCGCTGGCTGCCTGACCCCGCGGCCTTCCGCGAGGCGCCTTCGCACGGCAACGAATCTGCCGCAATTTCGCCGCCTGGTGAAGGAACATTTTTCTCGCTGAGCTTGCGGTACGCTCATGTCCCCTCTCCCTTCGGGAGAGGGATAGGGTGAGGGCGGTGCTGGAGAGGTTTCCGACTTCTGTGGGCCGGCGTTTCCGCGAATTTTCCCTCACCCCAACCCTCTCCCGGAGGGAGACGGCGCCGTTATTGGCATTTTTTCCGCGATCTCTTCGCGTTGTCCGCCTCGAGTTTTCCGCCTCCAGGCGGAGGAATTGCTTGCTATTTTCCCGGGCACGAATTAGGATCGGCTATAGTGTTGTGTAGTGTGTGGCATTGTTGCCGCGGCGCACGGGACTCTCGACGGGGCGAAGATTCAGCGAGCAGAGGAGATCATTCCATGGTGCGGAGCATCAGCGTCTTGCTGGTGGGCGGAGTGTTTTGGGCGGGGGCGTGGGCGGGACAAGCGCGGCGCAGGACGGCGTCTTGAGTCAGTTGTACGGCAACGGCGTCCACGCCTACTTCGCCGGCGACTTCGTCAAGGCCCACGACTTGCTGTCTGCGGCCATCAGCGGCGGGTCGCGCGATCCGCGCTGCTATTACTTCCGCGGCTTGTCCTATTGGCGGCTTGGGCGTCCGCAAGAGGCCGCCGCCGACTTTCAACTGGGAGCGAAATTTGAAAGCGGCGATTTGAACCGCACCTACAGCGTCGCCAGATCGCTGGAGCGCGTGCAAGGATCGGCGCGGCTGGCCGTCGAGGAATATCGCGTCCAAGCCCGCGCCGCCGCACTCGAACAAGCCGAGCGATTGCGCAAGGCCCGCTATGAAGAAATGAGCCGTCAGGAGCAACGCGCCGTGGAAGCGCAAATGGGCAAGGGCGGCGCCGAGGTCGTCGCCCCGCCCGAGGCGAAACCGGCCGACAGTCCCTTTGCCACGGGACCTGCGGACGCGGCGGAGAAGCCGGCGGCGGAAAAGCCGGCGGCCAATGCGGCGGAAAAGCCCGAAGCGCCAGCGGAGACAAAGCCGCCGGTGGAAACAAAGCCGCCGGCGAAGGCGGCCAAACCCGCGGATTCCGACGATCCGTTCGGCGGCGGCGGCGCGGCGAAGAAGTCGGCGGAGACGCCGGCGGAAGAGCCTGCGGCGAAGCCGGCCGCGCCGGCGAAGAAGAGCGACGCTGCCGGCGGCAAGGCGGAGAGCGACGATCCGTTCGGCGGCGGCGACGACAAGTCGGCCAAGGACAAGCCTGCGGAGAAGCCGGCCGCGGCCAAAAAGGCCGCCGATAAGAGCGGCGACAAGAAGGCCGGGTCCGACGACCCCTTCGCGAATTAAGCCGCTTTACGCGACTGCCCGGCGGCGCAAGCCAATGGCCGCCAACGCCCGGTACACTTCCTCCAACGTCTTCTCGCCGAAATTGGGAAAGCTCAACAGCTTTTCCGGCGTGCAGTGGAGGAGATGATCCACAGTGAACACGCCGTGGTCCTCCAGGCAATTGACGGTGCGGACCGGCAGGCCGATCTCCGCGGTGCTCATTTCCAGGCGTTGGTCTTTGGTTTGCTTCGCCCACTCGGGCAGCGGAATGCGGGTCATGGGTTCCCTCCCAAGAATCGAGTTGATGTCCGTTTCACCCGAGCGGCGATCATAGCAAATCTCCGCCGCTGGGTTAACGTCATCTTGACGTGGAAATGCCGCCGTACACCCCCATGTAGGGTGGGTCGAGCGTAGCGAGCCCCACCAGAACGTGGCTAGAGCGCGTCAACCATACGTGTAGCGGGTGCCATGGCCACGCTTGCGTGGCCATGCAGCGGTTTCTCGGGAAAACATGCCCACGGCGAGCGTGGGCATGGCACCCGACACGCTACACTTATCCTTGATGCGCTCTAAATTACGCTCGCGCGGCAGGCGCCAGTCCACAATTGGCCGGCGAAAGCACGAAGGAGCGAAAGCACGAAGGAAAAGCGGAGGGAGAACGTCGCAACGGCAACTGCCTTTTCATCCTTCATCCTTCCGCCTTCATCCTTCAGAACTCGCGCCGCCCCGTAAGCCCGGGCTGGGGCACAGGATATTTGCCGTTGGGCAAGACGGCCAGCGGCGGCGGCGAGTCGGCGGTCAGCTTGTCGAGACCGGGGCCCAACTCATGCTCGTGCGCCAGCGCCTCGTCCCAAGTGACGATGCCGCCCGTATGCGCGGCCAAACGTCCCATGAAGGTCGCCAGGCTGGCCTCGGCGCCCCGCTGGATTTCGTTGTACGGCTTGTCCTGGCGGATGGCCTCGACGAAATCGTCCCATTCGGTTTGGTAGGGATTCGGCTGCCCGCCGCGAACCTTCCAAAAGGCGGGCGCGTCGAGGTCTTGCCCCTTGACCAGCTTGCACCGGGCGGGAAAATGCCCGCCCGCCGATATCAACGCCGAACCTTTCGCGCCGTGGGCGTAGCTGGCGAACTCCTCGTGGCAGCCGTCCATGCAGCGGCCGTAGAGAAACAGCTTCGCCCCGTCGCCGAAGGTGTATTCGACCGAGTAGTTGTCGAAGTTCTGATCGATCGAGTCGCCGCGGTAATGCCGCCCGCCGGTGGCCTGGGCGCGGACCGGCCAGGCGTTTTTCATCCAGCAGCATTCGTCGATGTGATGGATGTAGAAATCGCTGAAGGCCCCGCCGCCGGCCCAAAGGAAGCTGTGGAACCGCTGCACCTGGAAGAGCAATTCGTTGAAGCCCGCCGGGCGCGGCGAAGAAGCGAAAAATCCCAGCGGACCGTGCATGCGGTACGCCCGCAGGGCGATGAGGTCGCCGATTTGCCCGTCGCGGATGCGCTCGAAAAGCTGCGCCGTGCGCGGCAATGCCGGCACATCAGGCCGACGGCCGCCTTGAGGTTCCGCTGCCGCGATTTTTCCGCCAGGGCCATCATCTTCCGCGCTGGGGCCATCGACGGCGATCGGCTTCTCCATGAAGACGTGCAGCCCCTTCTCGATCGCGTAGGCAAAGTGAACCCAACGAAACGCCGGCGGCGTGCCGAGAATCGCCACGTCGCCCGGCCGCAGACAGTCCATCGCCTTGCGATAGGCGTCGAAGCCGAGGAAGCGCCGCTCCGGCGGGGCGTCCACCTGCGCGGCGAAGTCCTTGTTCAAGGAGTCGTAACTGGGCCCCAAGCGGCCGGCGAAGACGTCCGCCATGGCGACGAGTTTCATCGGGCCGCTTTGCACGGAGAGGCAGTTGACCGCCGCCCCCGTGCCGCGGCCGATCAACGCCGCTTGGATCGTGTTGTTTTCCGCCGCGTGGACGGCGGGAACGGCGGCCATGGCCAGCGCCGAGGCGCCCAAAAGGCGGCCGCTCTCGTGGAGGAACTCGCGCCGCGAGGCGCCATGATTCGTCGTTGTGCCCATGAGGATTCTCCTAGCTGTCTCGCATTCGACCGGCCTTGCCTGCGGCAAGCGACGAATTCAGTATAGAGCAAAACGCGATGGGAAGCCACCGCAGATTCCCCGGGCGCCCCTTTCCCCATCCTCATTCCCGCCCCGCGATTTCCCCCGCCAGCCAGCCGGTGCTGAAGGCGGCCTGAAAGTTGTAGCCGCCGATCGGACCGTCCAAATCGAGCAATTCGCCGACGAGGAACAAATTCGTCGCCAGACGGCTCTCCATCGTCCGGCTGTTGACCTCGTCCAGGCGGACGCCGCCGCTGGTGACCTCCGCCTTGCGGAACCCCAACGTCCCGGTCACGGGAATGGGACAGCGTTTCACCAGCCGCACCAACTCCTGCCGCTGGCGCTTGCTCAGCTCGCCGGGGCGGCAGATCGCGGGAATCGCCGCGAGTTCGGCGAATGTCTCCGCAAGGCGATGTGGAATCCATTCGTCCAACACGTTGGCAAGCTGTTTTCGCCCGGCGGTCTGGCACTGCCGCTGGAGCGAAGCGGCCAGGTCCCCCTCGGCGACCGCCGGAAGGAAGTCGCACACCAGGGCGAGCGTCGCCGGCCGCGGATGACGACTGACCGCCCGGCTCACGTCGAGAATCGCCGGGCCGGACAGACCGAAATGGGCGAAGAGGAGCGAACCACGCTGCCGGGCAAGGCAAGTTTCGTCGCCCTCCACCACTTTCACCGCCGCGTCGGGGATCGTGATCCCCTGCATCGCCCGGACCCAGGCGGCTTCCGTGGCGATCGGCACAAGCGCCGTGACGGGGGGGACGATCGTGTGGCCCAACGCGGCGGCAAAGCGGTAGCCGTCGCCGGTCGTGCCGCACTGCGGATACGACTGCCCGCCGGTGGCGAGGATGAGCCGCCGGGCGAGGATCGTTCGCCGCGCGGTGCCCAATTGAAAGCCGTCGCCATGCGGCTGCACCTCGGCCAACGGCTCCGCCATCGCCAGGCTGGCGCCGCTTTGTTGCAGGCGGCGGAGCAAGACGTCCAGGACGTTGGCGGCGCGATCGCTCGTGGGAAAGACCTTGCCGCCCGGCTCGACCTTGGTGGGCACGCCCTCGGCGGCGAAGAGGTCGCGAAGTTCCTGCGGACCCAAGGCCGCCAGGGCGGAGTGCAGGAATCGCCCCGCCGCGCCGAAGGCGGCGACGATTCCCCGGGCGTCGGCGTCGTGGGTCAAATTGCAGCGAGTCCCGCCGGCAAGGAGAATTTTCACGCCCGGCCGCCGGTTCTTCTCCAGCACGAGCGTTTTTCGCCCCTGTCCGGCCGCCCGGCATCCGGCCATCAGCCCCGCCGGGCCGGAACCGATAATGACAACGTCGAAAGAGTCCATAAGAAAACAGGGAACCGCAGATGAACGCAGATAAACAGAGAAAGCCACGGATGGAACACAGATGAAACACAGATTGAAAGCAATTATTTGCCTTTGTCTGTCTTCATCCGTGTTCCATTTGTGTTAATCTGTGGCCGTCTTGCCGTCTTCGCCGATACGCTCGGCGACGCTCATCCGGCGGATCAGATCGAGTTGGACCGTCTCGGCGTTGGGATCGGTGTCGGAGAGCATCGCGGCGGACTCGCGGATGTTCGGAGGACGAGGAAATTATCCGAAGAAATCGCGATTTTTGCAAGCTTGGGGCGGGTCGAGCGCAGGGAGCCCCAGCAGAACGCGGCGGAATTATGGATGGTGGGGCTCGCTGCGCTCGACCCACCCGACTGCCTAGTCAACGGCCCGAGGGGCGAGAGAGCGACTCGCGCCGTGCGCGATCCGTTTCCAAAATCGCCTGGCGAACTCCGCTGAGCAACCACCGCTTTGCGCGACGCCAGTAGTATTTCATCACGAGCGACATGTCGCGTTCTCCAGAGGGGCGCCGGCTGGCCATTTCCTGCCAGCCGAACGCTTGATTCATCCCGCAAGCCGCATGCCGAACTCGGAAAAACAGCGAATTTCTTCGCAATCGGCATTCTCTCGCGCTGGGTCAGCCCCTCGCCGGTCCCGACCAGATGCGTCAAGCCGTCCTGGAATGCGGCATTCGACCTGATTTGCGAGGCGAAACGAGGTTCGTTCCCGGTTTTGCCCTGCCGTTCGGGGAAGAACGCGCGATATGGTCAGTTTGGATGCAGCCGTGGTATATCACGGACAAAGCCTTGACAGGCAGTAGAAAAGCCGTGACATTTGTCGGGCGCCTATTTCGCCTTGGCGGACTCCCCTTGCCGGCAGCGGACCAGCGACATCAAGGCGAAGGCCGTGCCGTATTGCCGATGGTAGTCGTAGAGGGGGAAATCCCACCACGAGCCGTCCGGCTCCTGTACTCCTAGCAAGACGTGCGCCAATTGATCGCGATAGGGCGGCCGCTCGCCCGGCGGCAACTGCTCGATGCACAGGGCAGCGTAATAGTGGCCGTAATAGAAGAAATAACCGGCCACCTGGAACCACGATTCATGGGGAATCGGGCGCTTGCGGCCCATGTCCAGCCAGAGGTTCCGCGCGAAGAGGCGGTCCAGCCACGTCCGCAGCACCTCGTCGCTGACCGTCTTATCGCCCCAGAACCGCATCGCCAGGTTGCAGGCCTGCGAGCGGCCGAGGCTGCCGCCGGGGCGATTCACCGGCAGCATGGGAATGTACTTGAGGTATTCGCCGTAATCGTAGCTGAAGTCGGGCTTGCGCTGGCGAAGAATCGAGGCCATGGCGCGGTCGATCAATCGCTGCGGCGCGGCGACGCCCGCGTCCTTCGCCTGCCGCAGGGCCACCAACACCGTGGCGGTGACGAAGCTGATCGTCGAGCCGCTGGGTTTTTGCGTGTGGGCGTTGAAGTCGTAATAGCACCAGCCGCCGTCGACGCACTCGTATCGCTCCAACAAATTGACCTGCAGCGCCATCAGGTCGCGGAGCGATCGGCAGCGGTCTTTGTCGCCGGCGTGGCGTTTGAGGAGTTGGGCCAAGGCGGCGATGGCGTAGGCGTGGGTCCAGTTGTTGTAGATCGTGTCCGCCGACGCGCGGCGAACGGCCGGCAATCGCCGCAAGAGCCAGGCTTCGCCGCGATCGATCGCCCGATCCGTCTCCGCGCCCGGCGGCCCCGCCTCGATCAGCGCGGAGACGCACATCGCCGTCACCGCGGCGCGAAATCCCAAGTGGGCGTCGGGCACGGGGGCGTAGATTTCCTCCGGCCGGGTCGAAGCCGCCGATCCCCACGAACCGTCGGCGTTCTGCCGCGAAAACAAGAACCGCACCCCGCGCTGGATCGACCGCTCCAAGTCCGCCGCCGCCGGCCGGGCGACGGGTTTCGGCTTCGGCCCCTTCAACAAATCCTCTCCCGCGGCCGCCGACGCGAAGAGGATCAGCCCGCCGAGGCCGACGACGCACAGACAACGCCCGCTGGAACCGCATCGCATATCGAACGTCCTTCGACCTCGCCGTCTCGCAACCTCGTCCGCGGAATCAAGGTCCCCCTCTCCCTTCGGGAGAGGGTTGGGGTGAGGGGAGTCGCCGCAAGGCCCCTTTCCTCAGATTCCGCGTTCTCCTCTCTCGCCGCCGCGCAGATTCGACGCCTTCTCGAGCGCCGGTGAAGATGCGCCGCTTACTTCGGCGCCCCTCACCCCGGCCCTCTCCCAGAGGGAGAGGGGGACCGCTTTCGCGCGCCCGTGGCAGTTTTCCAACTGCAATGCCTTCAAGCCCCCGTTCGCTACTCGTCCGCGGGCGCTCCAAGAGGACTTCCTCGCCCTCGTGGAGGCCGCTAAGAATCTCGATTTGCTTCTCGTTCCGCTTGCCCACGGTCACTTCCCGCTTCTCCGGCTTGGCCTTCTCCTTCTTCGCGGCGATGTACACGTATCGCTTGTGCACGTCGAGGTCGTCGCTGAAGACGGCCTTGGGCGAGACCGTCAAGACGTTCGAGCTTTTTGTAGGGGAGGAATTTCACGTCGCAGTTCATGCCGGGCATGAGGGCATCGCGGCCCTCCAACGCCACGCTGAGGACGCCGTCGAATCCGCCGTTGGTGAGCGGCACGCCGCCCACCTGATGGACAATCGCCGGCAGCCGCGCGTTGGGCAGCGCCGTCGGCTCGACGACGGCCTGTTCCCCGCCGCGAATGTGCTCCACTTGTGCCTCCGGCACGGTGATGCGGACGATCATTGGCCGCGGCTGGACCAAGGTCATGAGGACCTGGTTGGGCACGATCGGATCGCCGCGGCGAAGGGCCTCGCCCCCCGTGCCCGTCCACTTCCCGCGAACGCACTTGCCGTAGTAGACGATCCCGTCGGCCGGGGCCTTGATCGTCATCGCCTCGCGGTCCTCGCGCAGCTTCCGCAGCCGCTCCTCGCTCTGCGCGAATTGCAGCTTCTGCTTCTCCAACTCCAATCGCTGCTTGCCGAGCGCCACGGGCAGGGTGAGCTGCGCGTGCCCAATCCAGATCGGCCCGCTCGGTGAATTCCTTCGTCCTCTCCACTTGCCGCGGCAGATTGATCTTCAGGGCGTCGTCCCGCTGCACGCGCTGGTATTCGAGACTGAATTTCGCTTGATTCACGTTGTTCCGCGCCCGCTTCAGCACGATCTTCTCCGTCTCCTCCTTGATGTCGTCCGCCTTGTACATCTTCTCGAGCTGCCGCATCTCTTCCTCTTGATACTCGACGTTTTGCTCCGCCATGCGGACCATGAAGTCGGCCAGCTTCTCGTTCATCGGCCGCTCGACGTCCACGAGATGCTTCAGGTCCTCGTGAACGAAACGGTGATTCCGCCGGGCGGCCTCCATCTCCAAAGGCGTCGATTTCTCCATCGCTGCGAGCGCCTCTTCCGCCTGCTTGACCGAAAGGGCGGCGATCTTCAGGTCCTTCTCCTGCTCCGCAATCGTGCGGTCGATTTTCTCCGTCTCGAGGGCGAGGACCAGGTCGCCCTGCTTCACCGCGGTCCCGGGCTCGACGGCCTTCAGCACGGTCAGGCCGTTCCACTCCTGCAAGCGGACGAGCAACTCGGTCATGTTCTGCGCCTCGAAGACGCCTTCCAACTCCAAGGAGATGCGGAACGCGCCTTTTTTCACCTTTTCCTTGGCCGGCTTGCTCTCGGCGTCTTCGTCCTTCTTCTCCGCCTTTTTGTCCGCGTCCTTCTTCGCGGCGTCTTTTTTGGCGACAGCCTTCTTCGCGGCGCCGTTCTTCGCGGCGGCATCCGTTTTGCCGGCGCCGTTCTTGGCGGCATCCTTCTTGACGGCGGGCGACGCCGGCGTCGAGGCGGTTGGGGCAGTTGCTTCCTTCGCCGCGGCCAGTCCGCAAGCGGTCGCCAAAAACATCGTCAAAGCGAAGGGCCAACAAGCCAAGCGGCAGGCGCTAAGCAACATGGGTGGGTTCCTGTAGGGGTCGGCAAAGTGCGTCCAATCTCTCTATCTTCCCACGAGCAGGGGCAGACCGCAAGCGATCCCTCCGATATTGGGGTAGGATGCGCTGAGGGATGGGGCTATCGTAACGATCCTGGCGAAGAGGAGGGGCGCCCGGCGGCCCCGACAGCAAGGCTACCGGGGCCGACCGCGAACCTTCGGGGCAAACGCCGCGCGGGTCAGATGAACTTCCCCGTGTAGGAAGTCAACGCCTTCATGTAATTGCCGCGCTCGAAGGCGGCCGGGTCGGGGCAGTTCGCCTGGCCCATGCTCCCCTTGAGCTGCTCGACCGAGTCGTACTCCTTCTCTTCCATCCACGCGCCGAGGCCGGTCAGGATGCTGCCGATCTGCTCCGCGCCTTCTTCGTAAAGCGCCGAGGAAATCATGCCCACGTCGGCCCCGGCCAGCAGGGCCTTGAGCATCGCGTCGGCGTCGTGCAGCCCGCCGGTCAAGGCCAGCGAGGCGTCGACGCGGCCGTGGAGAATGGCGATCCAGCGCAAGGGGACGAGCAACTCGGACGGCGTGCTGAGGACCAACCGCGGCGTCGTTTCCAGCGTCTCCAGGTCGATGTCCGGCTGGAGGAAGCGGTTGAACAGCACCAGTCCGTCGGCCCCCGCGCCGGAGAGCCGCCGCGCCATGTTCGCCATGGCGCTGAAGTACGGACCGACCTTGACCGCCAAGGGAATCGACACGGACTCCTTCACGGCGGCGACCAGTTCCAGATAGCGGCCCTCCACCTCCTCGGCGGTCGTCTCCACGTCGGCGGCGATGAAGTAGATGTTCAGTTCGAGGGCGTCGGCCCCGGCGTCCTGCATCATTTTCGCGTAGCGGGTCCATCCGCCGACGCTCGTGCCGTTGAGGCTGGCGATGATCGGGATCTTCACCGCCCGCTTCGCCTTGGCAAGGTTGTCCAGATAGACTTCCGGCCCGGCGTGATAGTCGTCCTGCTCGGGGAAGTAGGTGAGCGACTCGGCGAAGCTTTCCGTATGGAAATCCTGGACGCGGGCCATCTCGATCTGGTCGTGTTCGATCTGCTCCTCGAAGAGCGAGGGGAGCACGGCGGCGGCCGCGCCGGCCGCCTCCAAACGCTGGAGCGTCTCCAGCTTCTCCGTCAGCGGACATGCGCCGATGACCAGCGGATTCTTCAATTTCAGGCCCAGATACGTGGTTGTCAAATCAACGCTCATGCGCTCACCTCCTTCGTTTGCGACTGGTTTTCGCCGTTTCCATTTCCGGCGGGCGTCGCTTCATACGCCCGATCGACGCCGGCCAACTGATCGTAGAAGTGCCAGCGGGCGTCGATGTCCTGCTGGGCCAACTCCAAGAGCCTTGCGGAAGCTTCCGGCTTGGAGCGGGCCAACATGGCGAAGCGGGCTTCCTTCATCGCGAAGTCCTTGAAATGCCCCACCGGCCGCTTGCTGTCCAAGTGGAACGGATGCGCCTCGTCGCGCGGATCGAAGTGGTACAGCGGCCAGTAACCGCAGGCCACCGCCTCCTTTTGCAGGGTCATGCCCGCGGCCATGTCGATCCCCCAGCCGATGCAATGGCTGAAGCAGATCAACAGCGAGGCGCCCGGATAGGACTCCGCCGCGCGGATGGTCTTGATCGCGTGCGCGGGGTTGGCGCCCAAGGAGATTTGCCCGACGAAGACGTTTCCGTAGGCCATGGCGATCATGCCGAGGTCCTTCTTGCGGCCGGGCTTGCCGCCGGCGGCGAACTTGGCCACCGCGCCGCGGGGGGTCGATTTCGACGCCTGCCCGCCCGTGTTCGAGTAGACCTCGGTGTCCAGGACGAGGATGTTCACGTCGCGGCCGGAGGCGAAGACGTGGTCCAGCCCGCCGAAGCCGATGTCGTAGGCCCAGCCGTCGCCGCCGAAACTCCAGACGCTCTTGCGGATGAGATAATCGGCCGAGGCGGCGAGGTTCCGCGCGTCCGCGTCCTTGATCTGCGCGAGCCGCTGGAGCAACTCGGCGACGCGGCCGCGCTGCGCCTCGATCTCCACGTCGGTCTCCTGCTTCGCGTCCACCAGGGCGGCGATCAGGTTGTCGCTTAGATGCGGACTCAGCCGCCGCAGCAGTTCGCGGGCGTACTCGTTCTGCTGGTCGATCGCCAGGCGAAAACCCATGCCGAACTCGGCGCAGTCCTCGAAGAGCGAGTTCGACCAGGCCGGGCCCTTGCCGTCCTTGTTGACCGTGAACGGCGTGCAAGGCAGGTTGCCGCCGTAGATCGACGAGCAGCCGGTCGCGTTGCCGATCAACATGCGGTCGCCGAAGAGCTGCGTGAGCAGCTTGACGTAGGGCGTCTCGCCGCAGCCGGCGCAGGCCCCGGAGAACTCGAACAGCGGCAGCAGCAGTTGCGAACCCTTGACCGTGTCCGCCTTGACCTTCGCGCGGTTGACGTTGGGAATCGTGAGGAAGAAGTCGTAGGCCGCCCGCTCCCGCTCCAGGTGCGGCAGCTTCGGCTCCATGTTGATCGCCTTCCGCTTGGCGACTTCCTTGTCCTTGGCGGGGCAAACGTCGATGCACAAGCCGCAGCCGGTGCAATCGTCCGGGGCCACCTGGAGCGTGAACTTCCAGCCCGGATACTCCTTCCCCTTCGATTCGCTCGAGAGGAAGCCTTGCGGGGCCCCGGCCAGCGCCGCCGGCTCGTAGACCTTCATCCGCAGCGTCGCGTGCGGACAGGCAAGCGAGCAGAGGCCGCACTGAATGCAAATCTTCGCGTCCCAAATGGGGATGTCCTGGGCGATGCTCCGCTTCTCGTATTGCGTCGTGCCCGTGGGGAACGTGCCGTCGCAGGGCATCGCTCCCACCGGCAGATCGTCGCCGCGATTGGCGATCATCATGCCGAGCACTTCCTTGACGAAAGCGGGGGCGGAGGCCGGCACTGGCGGGACCATCGGCAGCGTCGAAGTCGCGCGGTCGGGGACCTTCACCTCGTGCAGGGCGGCCAAGGCGCCGTCGATGGCGGCGAAATTCCGCTCGACCACCGCCCCACCCCCCTTCTTTCCGTAGGTCTTCTTCACCTGGTCCTTGATGTGGGCGATCGCCTCTTCCGCGGGAATGATGTTCGCCAGCTTGAAGAAGCAGGTCTGCATGACCGTGTTGATCCGCACGCCCATCTCCGCCTCGCGCGCGACGCGATAGGCGTTGACGACGTAGAACTTCAGCTTCTTGTCGATGATCTGCTCTTGCACTTCGGCGGGCAGATGGTCCCAAGTTTCCTCGGCGGCATAGGGGCTGTTCAGGAGGAAGGTCGCCCCCGGCTCGGCCATCGAGAGCATGTTGATCCGGTCGAGGAACTGGACCTGGTGGCAGGCGACGAAATTCGCCCGGTGGACGAGATACGATCCCTTGATCGGCCGCGGGCTGAAGCGGACGTGCGAGGTGGTCACCGAGCCCGCCTTCCGCGAGTCGTAGACGAAGTAGCCCTGCGAGTGCAGCGGCGTGCTCTCGCCGATGATTTTCACCGAACTGCGGTTGGCGCTGACCGTGCCGTCGCTCCCCAGGCCGAAAAAGACCGCCCGGGTGACGTTGTTCGCCTCCGTCGTAAACAGCGGATCGTAATCGAGGCTCAAGCGGGTGACGTTGTCGACGATGCCGACGGTGAAGTGCCGCTTCGGCTGCGGCTTGGCCAACTCGGCAAAGACGGCCGCCGCGTGCGCGGGCGTGAATTCCTTCGACGACAGGCCGTATCGCCCGCCGATCACCGCCGGCGGCGCGCCCGGCCAACCTTCGGCCAAGGCCGTGATCACGTCCTGATAGAGCGGCTCGCCCAACGCGCCCGGCTCCTTCGTGCGGTCGAGCACGGCGATCTTTTTGACCGACTTCGGCAGCGCGGCCAGCAGGGCGGCGCCGTCGAAGGGGCGGAAGAGGCGCACGAGCACCAGCCCGACCTTCTCCCCCGCCGCGGCCAGCTTGTTGACCGTCTCTTCAATCACGCCGCAGCCCGAGCCCATCGCGACGATGACCCGCTCCGCGTCCTTGGCGCCGACATAATCGAACAAATGATATTGCCGGCCGACGAGCTTGGCGAACTTGTCCATCGCCTTCTGCACCAGCGCGGCGGCCTTGTCGTAGAAGGGATTGCAGGCTTCGCGGGCTTGGAAGAAGACGTTGGGATTCTGCGCGGTGCCCCGCAGCACCGGCCGCTCCGGCGAGAGCGCCCGGCGACGGTGCGCGCCGACCAATTCCATGTCGATCATCGCGCGGACGTTGTCCTCGGTCAGTTGCTCGATCTTGTTCACTTCGTGCGAGATGCGGAAGCCGTCGAAGAAATGGATGAAGGGGACGCGGCATTCCAGCGTCGCCGCCTGGGCGATCAGGGCCATGTCCTGCGCTTCCTGCACCGACGCCGAGGAAAGCAACGCCCAGCCCGTCGAACGGCAGGCCATCACGTCGCTGTGGTCGCCGAAGATCGACAGGGCGTGGGTGGCGACGGAGCGGGCGGTGACGTGAAAGACCGTCGCGGTCAATTCCCCGGCGATTTTGAACATGTTCGGGATCATCAACAACAGGCCCTGCGAAGCGGTGAACGTGGTCGTCAGCGCCCCGGCCTGGAGCGCGCCGTGAACGGCCCCGGCCGCCCCCGCCTCGCTCTGCATCTCCACCACCACCGGCACCGTGCCGAAGGCGTTTTTCCGCCCGGCCGCCGCCCAGGCGTCCGGCATTTCCCCAAGGCCCGTCGAGGGCGTGATCGGATAAATCGCCATCACCTCGTTGCACAGGTGGGCTATGTTGGCCGTCGCTTCATTGCCGTCGACGGTCACGAAGCGTCTTTTTTCCACAATTTCTCTCCTCAAGCGGGATGGTTCGTCAATTCAGAAATCACGCGGATATGCGAAGTCGCGGGCCCCTCGCCACGGGCGGGGAATTCTGTCAACCATGCGTTTATAAAACACAGCGTAGACAAAAGTCCCTATGGGAACGCGGCTCGGCTGCGGCGGATAGCTTCCTCTGCGCCGCGATTTCCCACGCGACCTCGGTTCCTTCTGCGGCGCGGGCAGGTAAAGCCCATAGCATACTGCCCGTGGGCGTCGTTGACAAGCGCCCCGGCAGGCTGACGCGGACGCGCCTCGGGCCGTCGCCCCGCGAGCCTCGCCTTATTTTTCCGCCAAAACTCCGGCCACACGCAAGCCGAGATTGCCGTTGCGGACCCCGGGCACGCCGCTGAAGCGAAGCGCCGAACGGCAGAACCAGGCGCGATTGAACCAACTGCCGCCGCGAAACACGCGGTTCGCCCCCGTTTTCGGCCCCGTCGGATCGTCCGTCGGCGAAGCCGCGTAGTATCCGTCGCCATACCAGTCCGCGCACCACTCCCACACGTTCCCCTGGATATCGTAGAGCCCGCAGGCATTCGGCTTCTTCTTCCCCACCGGATGCGTGCGACCGCCCGAGTTGTTCGCGTACCACGCGTACTCGTCGAGCTGGCCCTGGTCGTCGCCAAAAGAATATCTGTCGCTGCTTCCCGCGCGGCAGGCGTATTCCCATTGTGCCTCCGTGGGCAATTGGAACTTTCCTTCCGCGAGCGGCGACTTCGCGTTGAGCTTGTCGAAGAACAGTTGGCAATCGTCCCAACTAACCTGTTCCACCGGCCGCTTCGGGCCTTTGAAACGGCTGGGGTTGTCGCCCATGACGGCTTCCCATTGTTCCTGCGTCACGAGATATTTGCCCAGATAGAACGGAGCGGTGATCCGCACGCGGTGTTGCGGTTGCTCGCAGCTCTGGCCCTCAAGGTCCGCATCGGGCGAGCCCATGCGGAACTCGCCCGCGGGGATGAAGATCAGTTCCAGCTTCACGCCCTTGCCGAGGTCCACGGCCAGTTCTTTCCGCCGCAGCGTGATTTGGAAGCGCATCTGGTCCCTTCGCCCGTCCGGGCCCTCGACCAGTACGGCGACGTCATATCTTCCCGGCAGTTGACCGAAGGGCGGCGTCCAGAGGAATTTTCCCGTCTCCGCGTCGATGGTCGCGCCCGGCGGGGCCTGGGCGGCAAAGGAATAGAGCAACTTGCCTTTCCAGGCGGCGGCATTCTCCGGCGTTGCCGTTACGCTCACGGAGTTGCCCATCTCGACCGTCTGCGGCGCGATGGCCAACAGTCGCAGCGGCAGCAGTACGACAACCGCGAAGGTTGTCTGCCGCCTTTGGCCCTCCGGCCCAACGGCCGAGACGGCAATGTCCCACTTGCCGGGCTTTTGCTCCTCGTCGGGCGTCCAGGAGAACTCGCCCGTTTCCGCGTCGATGCTCGCCCCTGGCGGGGCCTGCCCGGCAAATGAATATCGCAACTTGCCTTTCCAAACGTCGGCGTTTTCCGGCGTCACCGTCACGGTCAATGTTTTGCCCGCCTCGACCGTCTGCGGCGGCGTCTCGCACAGCCTGAGTTCCGCCGCCGGCGTTGACGGCGATGTGCGCCAGAAGTCGCTCGTTGCGAACCAGCCCGCCGCCAAGAGCAGCAGCGCAAAAACGACCCAGAGAAAATAGCGGAGAATGTCGTTTTCCTCGCCCGCAAGACGGCGGAAAAAAGCGTCAAAAGGGCGAGTCGCGGCGGCAAGTCCCGCCCAGAACGATTTCCCCTCGGCGCGGGAACGGCCGCGCGGCGGCGAGCTTGCCGGCATGGTCCATTCGCCGGCCGCAGGGGAGGCGTCGGCCATAATTTCGGCCAGCTCAATTCGCAGCGGAGGCGGAGGAGGCGGAAACGGAGGAAACAGAGGAGGGGGAGGAGGGGGAAGCGGCGGAGGCGGCGGGAGAGGAGGCTGTGGGCCGGCGGCAGAAGAAACGACAGGAGGGGCGATCAGGTCGCTGGAATCGAGTCCTGATTGCGTTGGACCGAAAAGTTCTCCTTGCGGGAATCCATACGCTTGGCTCTCCGGGGGAGCCAATCCCTTTCTCAACTGGTCATCGTACTCGGCCTTCCTTGCCGGATCCAGCAGGCAGGCGTTGGCGGCGTCCAACTCGTTGAGAATCTGCTGCGATATCTCCGCCTGCAACTCCGCTTGAAAGGCGTGCACGTGGGCCGTCCGCCACGCGGCCGCGTCGCGGATCACCTCGGGGTTGTCCTCAAACTCATCGATCCCCAAGAGCCGATAGTGACTCGGCGACGGCTCGTTGGCCGGTATTCCCAACCATTCGTGATAGGGATCGAACCAGGGCGATTGCGTCACAATGATCTCGACGGCGGACGACGGGGAAACGACATCCGATCTGGATCTCGAACCGGGCGAGACTGCCTCAATCCATAGTCTACCTCTTGCATTTCAAAACTGCCGTCCCCTCAGCGATGGGGGTCTGCGGGAATGTACAGGCCGGCGATCATCGACCGCCCGAGCAGCGGAATCCGCCGCATCGCCGAGAGCCGATCGGCGATGCGGTTCATTGTCTCGTCGCGCGTCAGCCGCGCGTTGCGCCATCCCGAGTGACATTTCGCGTTGCCAAATTGGGATTTTCCAAAAACGAAAATTTGCTTCAATGGGGGATAGCCTGGACCGGGCTTTCCGGGCCGCACAGTAATAATACTCAAGGAGGGAATGCCATGGCAGTCGATGCGCGCAAGCGGCAGAAGAAACTGGAGAAGAAACGGGCGAAGGAGAAGGCCAAGCGGCGGGAGTTGTCGCGGCGGCGTGCGGGGGGGATGGCGTCCTGTCTGGAGGCGGTATCCGCCGCCCCCATCCTCCACTCCTGCGCCGCCGCCGATGTCTGGGACGACGGGATCGGCGAGGTCTTAATCAGCCGCCGCCTGAACAACGGCAATGTCGCCTTCAGCGTGTTCCTCGTCGATATGTACTGCCTGGGCGTGAAAAACGCGATGGCGGAAATCGCCCCGCGGGAAACGTATCAAGAGAATCTCTACAACAAGGTGGCCCGACGCACCGACTGGATTCCCTTGCAGCCGGAGGCCGCCCGCAAGCTGGTCGAAGGGGCAGTCCGATACGCCGCCGACCTTGGCTTCTCGCCCCATGCCGACTACCACAAGGCGAAGGCGATCTTCGGCGACATTTCCGCGGAGTCGTGCCGCGAGGAATTCCGCTACGGCAAGGATGGGCAGCCGCTGTTCGTCAACGGTCCGTTCGACGACTCGGCCCGCTGCCGTTACATCATCAAGACCCTGACCGACCGTCTCGGCCCGGATGGGTATCGCTGCGTTCTCCACGTGTCGGAACCAGAGGACGTCCTTCGTCTAACGGGAGGAGACGAGGTGCTGGGAGACTTGTCGCTCCTGGATGACGACGAACTGGACGATGAGTTCGACGACGAAGAGTAGCCGGGTGCGATGGCCCACGCTTGCCGGGCGCCATGCTCGACGCTTGCGTCGGCATGTGGGTTGAGATTGGCTTCCGGCGGGGGCAGAGAGGCGACGCCGACATGCCCACGCACGCGTGGGACATGGCACGGGGCCTCAGCGTTTCGAGCCCGATGCCCTCTCACCGCGCCCGCTTTGCCTTGACCTTGACCTTCGCCTTTTCGCGGCGGGACTTCTCGCCGTTGACCGCCGCGGCCTTTTGGCGCGGCCGGCGGAAAGGACCTGACGCAACAAGGCGGAAAGATCGTCGTAAGCACAGTCGCAGGGCGGACCGGGGGCGTACTGATAGATCGAGTGCTGCGGCTTCCGCGACAGGGCCAACAGCGTCGAGGAGACGGTCCCGTACTGGCCGCCGCTTAAGGCCACGCCGCGGCGGCCTTCGGCGTCCGGCTTGCGCGAAAACGCCCGGCTGGCGACCGCGAGAAAAGTCACCGCGGAATCGAGCGTGTGCAAGGTCAACATGCGGCGGACGAATTCGTGCCGCTCGTCCCGAAGGTCGTCGAGGTTGCCGCTGGTCAGGGTGTGCAGCCCGGGGGTCAACTCGACGACCTCGACGCGGTTGCCGCCGTAGACCACGGCGGCGAACTTTCCGTCCGCACAGACATAATTCGCCCCTGCATACGAGCCGGTGGAAAGCTCCTTGACGGCGTAATCGACGGCGTCCCGGGCGGTTCGCCGGTCGAGAAGGTCGCGGCAGAGGAGGCCGCGAGATCGCAAGTCATTCGACAGAGTAAGCTTTGGGCGATTCGTCACCGCCGCGAGGAGCCCGAACTGGTTGACGCCCAGCCAGGTTCC
The DNA here is from genome assembly GCA_963791075.1 of uncultured Planctomycetia bacterium. Lineage (GTDB taxonomy): Bacteria > Planctomycetota > Planctomycetia > Pirellulales > Thermoguttaceae > CAWBRF01. The sequence goes on along the minus strand of CAWBRF010000027.1, from coordinate 95,225 downwards.
CCCCGCGTGGCGGTCAATGCCGCACACGATCCGCGGCGTTCCCGCCTGAATCTTCGGATACTGCGTTGGCCGCGAAAAATTTTCCTCCCGATTTGCCGCGAGCAAAATGGGGGTATTTCTCGCCACCTTATAAAGAATTGCCAACGTGCACACCGCTGTCTCCCAAGCTGCCGCTGCTTTCCGTTCGCCCAGTCTCTAAAGTGTAGCCGCTTCCAACGACGCGGCATATAACCATGAAGAGGGGGACGCGGAAAAAAATGCGGGAACACAGCTCCCTACCACGGCGTTTCCATCAGATCGACGATCCGCCGGGCCAACTGCTGGATGGCCACCAACTGGGCCGAGGCCGTCGATTGGCCGTACTCGGGGGTCAAATGCGACGCCGAGTTGATGTCCACGGCGTCCGTGGGCACTTTCATCGGCGGCCCCTGACGGATCACGTCCCCGCGGCGGTTCACCCAACGCACGCTCACCACGAGGTCGTATTCCTCTTGCGCGGGTCGCCGCGGATGGTTTCGTTCAGCAATCGCTTCCCGTTGTTGGTGATGCGTCCCAAGAGCACGCTGTCGGCGTCGGCGTCGGGCACGACGCGATAGGGCGTCCGCTTCTCGACCTCCTTGACCACCGCCTCGGTCAATTGCTCGCCCAAGTCGCGACGGAAGCTGCTGGACTGAAAGACGGGGATGTGGATCGTCTCGATCTCCGCCGGATACAACCCCTGGTTGCCGAAGTGGTAGCCGGCGCAGCCGCAAATCGCCAGCAGGCCGGCCAGGGCGAGAAGCTGAGTTTTCGGCGGCCTCAGCGGCCGCGCAGGCTGTGCGGCCATAACGTCACCTCTCACGATCGAACCAGCGTTCCAACGTTTTGAAAGGGTTCGCCGGCGCGTCGGGTTCGTTTTCGATTTGCGGCAAGCGGGCCTTGGCCTGCTCGGCGTAGGGGGTGGTCGGGAAGTCGTGGATCAGCGCAAGATAGTACTGCTTCGCCGCGCCGTAGTATTTCTTTTCGTCGTAGTATTGGGCCATCGCCCAGTCGCGCTCGACCTTCATCAGTTGGATTTTCGCCCGCTCTTGCACCACGGTGGCTTCTTCCGCGCCCAAGCGGCCGTGGAACTGCTTCAACGTCTGATCGGCGAGTTCCCCGGCTTCCTTCAGCGGCGTCGCGTCGTAGCCCGGCCCCTGGTAGGAGCGAAGCTTGCTCTGCAAGCCGAGCAGGTGCGCCTGCAATTGGTACTTGCTCTTCGGATAATCCTTGCGGATGACGTCGTAGTGCGGCGCGGCGTCTTCGTAGTAGCCGGCGCGGAAATACATGTTCGCCGCCGCCATCTCGGCGCTGTCGGAGAGCGGGCCGTGGGGATCGTGGATGTGGATCGCCTCGTAGGCGGCCACGGCGTTGCCCCACGTGTCGAACCACGGCCGCTTCTTGTCCGAGAAATTCGGCGTCGTCGTCCAGTGCGGGTCGGCGGCGTCCAATTGCTCCCAATAGCGGCCGATGGCAAACAGCCGCCAGACGATCGTGTCCAGGTAACGCGTGTTCGTGTGCGCCTTGAGCAACATGTCGTAGGCGTCCTGCGCCTTGCCGTATTGGTCGTCGAAGAAATAGCTCTCCGCCATGAGGAACATGGCGTCTTCTTCCAGCGGCGAGTCGGGCCAGCGCCACGAGGCGATGTAGAACTTTTCCACCGCCTCGGCGTATTTCTTCGCGCGGAAAAGCGCATTCCCCTCGTCCATCATCTGCCGGGCGATCTTCTCGTCCGGACCGTTGCCGATCGCCTTCTGGAAGTTCTTCCACATCACGTCCGGCGAGAGGCTGTCCCAATCGAAGCCCCCCGAATCGTCGTCGTCCGCTTTCGCCTTCGCCGCCGCCGTCCCCGCCGTCGCCACCGGCGCGACGGGCTCGAGCGGCGCGGCGCCGGCGGTCCCTGCGGTGGAAACGACCGCCGCCGGCGGGGCCGCGCCCGGCGCGTAGGACGCCGGCTGCACCGCGACGCCGGGCGCCGCGGCGGGATATGCCGGACCAGCCGCAGGCGGAGAACCGGGCGCGGCGACGGGGGCGTAACCGGGACCAGGATTCGGATAGCCCGTGGCCGCGGCAGTTGGAGTTGAGGCGGGGGCGGTCGAAGTTGCCGCAGGCAGTACGGCCGCTCCCGCCGACGCCGGGGGCACGCTCGCGCAGCCGGCCAGCGCCGTGAAGAGCGCAGCCCCAAGAACGGCGCGATCGGCAAACTCACCCGCGCGGCGTCGATCTTCCCTCGGCGTTGCTTCCTGCGGATGGCTGCCATGAATGACGTTCCTTCGATCTGTAATGCTTGCCGGGCTTAGGTCTTGGGTCTTGGGTCTTTGTTGTTGCTAATGCTCCGGCAGCCAAGTCCCAAGTCCTAAGACCAGGGCTTTGAAGCTTTCAGTGCTAGCACGCGACTGTGGTTTGCTCAGCGTGCCGTTTACGGTGTAACATGCCAATGTGCTTAGCTTTACGTTCTTCTGAGCAGGGTGGCATGATGATTTACAACGAAGTTTTCGAGTTGTTTTCCCATGAGAGCCCGGTCACGGTGATGATGCGGGCCACGCTGGAAAATGTGTTCGCCGCTTCGCGGCTGGATCAATGGTTTCGTGATGCAGCCAGTCGGCAATATGAGGGCGAACTGTTGTTTTCCACCGTGGCCGACCTGATGAGTTTGGCAGTGACCAAGGTACGCCCCTCCGTCCATGCTGCCTACCAGCACCGCAAGGAACGGGTGGACGTGTCGATCAAGGCGGTCTACGACAAACTCAACGGCATCGAGCCGCAGGTGTGCCGTGCCCTTGTGACCCGGAGCGCCGACAAGCTGGGGGAGTTGATCGCGGCGATGAAGGCCGAACTGCCCGAACTGCTGCCCGGCTACCGGGTTAAGATTCTCGACGGCAATCATCTGCGGCGCACGCAACGACGTTTGAAGGAGTTGCGGGAGATCAACGGGGCCCCGCTGCCCGGACAGGCGTTGGTTGTGCTGGACCCGGCGCGGATGTTGGCGATCGACGTGTTCCCGTGCGAGGATGGCCATGCCCAAGAGCGTTCCCTGTTGGGGCCCGTGCTGAAAACCGTTCGCCCCGGCGACCTGTGGATCGCGGACCGCAATTTCTGTACGGTGGGCTTCCTTTGCGGCATTGTCCGGCGCGAGGCGCATTTCGTGATCCGCCAGCACGGGAACCTTCCGTGGCGGCCGGAAGGAAAACCCAAACGCGTCGGCCGCTGCGCCACGGGCGTGGTGTACGAGCAACGGGCGATGGTGACGGAGGCCGATGGAACAGAACATGCCTTCCGCCGCATCACGGTGCAACTCGACGAGCCGACGCGAGATGGCGACACGGAAGTCCATGTGTTGAGCAATCTTCCGGCGGAGATTTCCGCGAAAACGATCGCCAATCTGTACCAGCAACGCTGGACGGTGGAGACGGCCTTCGGAGAGATCGCCACGACGCTTCGCGGGGAAGTGGAGACGTTGGCCTACCCCAAAGCCGCGTTGTTCGGCTTCTGCACCGCGTTGACGATGTACAACTTGCTGAGTGTAGTGAAAGCGGCAATCCGGGCGGCACATCGCATCGGCAACGACAAGATTTCTGCGTACCACCTTGCCGACGAAATCGCAGCGACGTATCGAGGCATGATGATCGTCTTGCCCCCGCCGGCCTGGCGAGAGCAATTTGCGGAACTGTCGATTGCGCGCATGGCTGCCGCTTTGATCCGCCTGGCGAAGTTGGTGCGGCTCTCGCAGTTCCGCAAGCATCCTCGCGGACCGAAGCATCCACCGCCCAAGCAATTCAACAAGAAGCACCGAAGTCATATCTCCACCAAACGCATCCTGGACCAACGGGAGGTTGTTTCGTGACTTTTTCACACCTTCAAAGCCCTGGTCCTAAGACCAAAGCCGTATCTACGACGTGGCTTATCGTTGTTTTAACGGGATTGACCCTAACTCTCTCCCGGAGAGAGCGGGGACCGGCCGGTGCTCCAGAGAGCGCCAAGCCACTGGTGCATGCGAGGTTTTCGGCCTAACAGGTTGACAAGGTAGTGGTTCAGCACGCCGCGCAATTCGCCGAGGCTTCGCGGGTCGATCTCCAGGCGGCTCCACGTGGGGCGTTCGAGATCGGCCATTTGGGCCATGATCCGCAACACGCCCGCGCTGACCGCAACAATCTGCCTTTGGCCCGTCCGGCACTTCGAACACAACACGCCGCCTTGGACTTGGCCGAAGGCGATCCGGCCGCTGGTTTCGACCGCCGCGCCGCATTCGGCGCACTTTTCCAACGAGGGCATGTGCCCCAGCAGCCGCAGGGCGCCGAGTTCAAACCGCACGATCCACCGCGGAACCGCTTCACCAGCGGCCAAGCCTTCCAGGGTTTCATCCGCCAAATCGAATAGTTGAGGATGAGGGTCGTCCTCGTCGGTCAACGCGCTGAGCAACTCGGCGACGTAATAGCCGGCGTACAGGCCAAACAAGCTTCGTCCGGCGGGGCGAAACCGCCGCAGCAGCTTGGCCTCTGTCACCAAGTCCAGGGCGTCCGACGATTTGTGGAGGAAGACTATTCGACAGAGGCATAGTAGGTCAAGAGCAGACTCGAAGGGATTTTTTAGCCTTCTTGCCCCTTTTGCCAAGGCCCCCAATTTTCCGAACTCTCGCGTGAACAACGTGACGATGAGGCTCGTCTCGCTGAAATCGACCGTCCTGAGCACGATGGCGGTGGCTTTCTCGCTCGGCATGGGGGTGGCCGGGACCGGGTAAAGGATATATTGGACGCCCGCACGGGTCTGCAAAGTGATGTTATCCAAACGGGCCGGGGGGGACAATAACGGTTGTTGGCGGCCGGGGCAGATTGAAGGGCCGGAGGCCCTAGCGGCCCCCCGGTTGCTTCCTGTGCTAGAATGATACGGCAAGTCGTGCCTGCCCTGTTCGGCAGGACGGGCAGGGACCCTCGGTCAACCACGATGTCAGGAGAAAGGCGGTTGCCATGAAAATCAGCGCACGCAACGTCTTGAAGGGCAAGGTCAAGAGCATCGTCGAAGGCGCGATCAACGATGAAGTCGTCGTCGAACTCTCCGGCGGCCAGGAAGTCGTCGCCGTGGTTACAAAAACGTCCGTACGGAACCTTGGGCTGGCAAAGGGGAAGGACGTCTTCGCGGTCGTCAAGGCAAGCAGCGTCATGCTTGCCGTCGAGTAGCAATTGCGACATGAAGAATCAGCTTGGGAAAATCAGTGTCGCGATTCTGATTTTCTTGGCGTGGGTCGCTGTTGGCCGAGGCGAAGCCCCGGCGCCCCAGGCCGGCGCGGCGAAGCCAAAGGAAACGGTCCTGCTGTTCGCCGCGGCCAGCGCGACCAGCGCCCTCGACGAGATCAGAACGAAGTTCAGCGAAGACTCCGGCATCGCCGTGCAAACGAGCTATGCGGCCTCGTCCGCGTTGGCCCAGCAGATCGTTCACGGGGCGGAGGCCGATCTACTGATCTCCGCCGACGCGAAGTGGGCCGACTTCCTCGCCCAAAAAAACCAGGTTGTGCGCCGGCAGGACTTGCTGGGCAATCGCCTGGTGATCGTCGTTCCGGCCGATTCCAAGATTGAGGTGAAGACGCCCGAAGATTTGCTCGCTGCGGCCGTGGAACATCTGGCCTTGGGGGAGCCGCAATCCGTGCCCGCCGGCATCTACGCCCGAAAGGCCTTGACGAAGCTGGGCCTTTGGAAAAAGCTCAAGGCGAAGGTTGTTTCCGCCGCGGACGTTCGCCAGGCGCTGGCGTACGTGGAGACGGGCGCGGCGGAGGCGGGAATCGTCTACGCGACCGATGCCGCGATCAGCCAAAAAGTGAAGCTGGCCGCCGAGATTCCGGAGAAGCTGACCGGCCCGATCCGCTATCCGCTTCTGCTCTTGAAACATGGAGAGCGGAGCGCCGCGGCCGAGTCGTTCTATCGCTATTTGATCTCCCCGGCGGCGGCCAAGGTCTTTCAGAAGTGCGGCTTCACCGTCTTCAACAAGGTCAGAGGCCCGTCTTCCAGCCGCTAGAAGTTCTTAATGTACGTAAAGCGGTAGACAACGTCCCAGGGTCTGTAATCCGATATCGGAATATCGGCGCCGAACATCAGCCAGTTGTCTTGGCCGATCTTGACCCCATCGCACTTGCCGAGATTGAACCGGACGCCGGGGGTGATGCTCACGAGCGTCCGTCCATCGTGGCTCCCATCGAGATCGCTTTGGGCGTAGTTCTCCACAAAGAAGGTCAGGCTGCCCAGCAGCGGAGTCTCCGGGTCGGTGACGGTCTTCGCCAGGGTGATGTCGTAGCCGATGTCGTTGCGTTTGGCCCCCGCCGCAGCCGGTCCGTCGTAGGCGTCGAACAAGAAGCTGTAATACAGCCCGACTTTCTTGAAGCCGAACCAGTAGGCCAGGTCCTCGAATCCGGCCAGGCCGTAGCTGATCGTCGTCTGGGTCGCGCCCAACTCCTGACTCGGCGCGGCGACCTTGAAATTAAAGGAATAGGACGACGATTCGGTGTCGACCAATTGAAACCGGCCCACCAGTCCGGGAAAACCGCCGTTCTCTTCCAAAGCGCCCGTGCGCGGATCGGTCCACTGGTAGGCGCCGGTGATTTCCAACATCACCCGGCGATTGAAACTCCAAGCGATCAGCGCGTCGAAATCGGTCAGGGTCTTGGTCGTCGTGCTGTTGACATTGTTCTCCGAAAAGTAGTTGACGCGGAATTCACGTTCCATAAAGTTCGTCTGCACCCGCAACAAGGCCAGGTTGGGCGTGCCCGTGTCGCGCACCTGTTTTGCCCATTCGTCGTCCCAACCGGCGGAGAAAAAATTGGCGAGGGTCAGGTCTTCGGGCCGCTCACGTTGGGCAGCATTGCTGTATCCCGATTGACCGTCCGCAACCATCTGCGGCTCGTCCACCTGCGATTGCGCCGCCGTGAAACCAGGCATCGGCGCATCGTCGTCCGCAGCAGCGCGGACGGTTGCAATCGCTGCGAAGGCCGTGATCAATAGAAAACAGGCTGCTTGACGCCCATATCTCAGCATGGTGGAGTTCTCCGTGTACGCCGCCGATCGGCAGGCGGCAGGTGCGGCAAACTAGCGAGGATATTCCAATAGAAACGCTTTTCCCATCGCTCGTGCGCCGTGGCCCCGCTTGCGGCGGTCGGTCTTATTGTCTCTATTGACCTGCTACGATCCCGTCATTGTCTGCTATAGTTGTGTCGGCCCCGCCGTATTCGTTCATGAGAAAAGGCGGTGAAACCGAACTAATCAGAATATCGGGCAGCGGCTGCGTTGGGCCGATTCGCGGGACGAGGGGCAAGGATTGTTCGATGTCGGAACAACGTCAACTTCACAACCAGGTGCGGGCGCGCCGGATCGCGCGAGGATGGTCGCAGGAGGAACTTGCGTTGCGCGCGGGCATTTCGCGGGCGGGCGTTAGTGCGATTGAAATGGGACGCCTCGTTCCCGCGGCGACTGCCGCGCTCGCGCTGGCGGCGGCGTTCGCGTGCCGCGTTCGAGGACCTGTTCTCGCTGGTTGCCGAAGGGCAGAGCGGCGGACAGTGGGCCTGGGAGCCCGCGGGCGAACCGTGCCGCTACTGGCATTCCAGCGTCTCGGGGCGGAAGTTGCTTTACCCCGTTGAGCCGACGTGCGCGCCGCTGGCCCACGCGGGGATCTCCCACGAGGGACGCTTCGAGGACCGCGGCCAGGTCCCTGCTTCCGAAATCCTCGTCGTGGCCTCCTGCGATCCGGCGGTCGGCCTGTTGGCCAACGAGTACCACCGTCTGAGCGGCTTCCATATCCTCGCGCTGCAAAGGTCCAGCCGCTCGGCCCTATCGCCCTGGCCCAGGGCCTGGTGCATGTTGCGGGGGTGCATCTGGAACGACGCGGCCAACGCGGCGACAATGCCGCGGCGGCGCGCGGATTTCTGCACGATCCGTTTTGCCTGCTGCGGACGGCATACTGGCAGGAAGGCTTGGCAGTGGCCGCCGGCCGCCGCGTGCGCTCCGTGCAAGGGGCAATCGACGGCCGACTGCGCCGGGTGGGGCGCGAACTGGGCTCCGCCGCGCGCGAACTCCAGGAGGAGGCCCTTTCCGGCCGCGTGCCCAAACACGTTGCCCACGGACATCGGAATCTCGCCGAAACCGTGCGCGTGGGCTGGGCCGATGTCGGCGTCTGCGTGCGCCTGGTCAGCGAAGAGGCGGGGCTCGACTTCCTCAGCGTCCGCGAAGAAACCTGCGATCTGTGTTTTCCCGCCCAGTGGCAGGGCGACCCTCGCGTCCAGGCCTTGGTGGAAACGGTGCAATCGCCGACCTATCGCGCAGTCGTTCGCGACTTGCCCGGCTACGACGCCTCGGAAACGGGGGAGTTGGAGCGGATCGGTTGCCAATGATTTTCGACATGCCGGGCGTCATGACCCAGGGCTGAACAAGGAATCCGGCGCTTTCACGCCGCCGATTATGGAGCCTTTCGACGCATTTTTGAGTCCGGCGGAAGGGAGCGCTCTGCGGCTGAGCTTTCAGGTCGCCTTGGCAGCGGCCTTGTTCAGCCTGCCCTTTGCGGTCGCCGCCGGATACGTGCTCGCCCGGTTCCATTTTTTTGGCAAGTGGATCATCGAGGTTGCCATCGACTTGCCGTTGGTGTTGCCGCCCGTCGTGACCGGTTATCTTCTTCTCGTCGCCTTCGCCCCGCACGGAGTCCTCGGCTCGACGTTGAGCCAATGGCTGGGAATCAAAATCGTGTTCACCTGGCTGGGGGCGGCGCTGGCTTCGGCGGCGGTGAGTTTTCCGCTGATGGTCCGAGCGATCCGCCTGGCGTTTCAGGGAGTCGATCCCCGTTTCGAGATGGCCGCGCGGAGCCTGGGGGCAAGCCGCCTGGGGGCGTTCTTCACCGTCGCCCTGCCCCTGGCCCGGCGGGGCCTGATCGCCGGTTTCATGCTCGGCCTTCGCCCGCAGCTTGGGCGAGTTCGGAGCCACGATCATGGTCGCCGGGAACATCGAGGGCAAGACCCGCACGATCCCCTTGGCCATCTATACGCTCGGCCAGTACGCCGGGCGGAATCGAAGAAACGTGGCGACTGGTCGGCCTGTCGATTTTGCTGGCCTGCGCGGCCTTGGCGGCCTGTGGGTGGCTGGAACGGAGGCAACCGCTCGATGTCCGTCCTTAGCTTCCGCTGCCGCCATGAGTACCCCGCCGGCTTTCACCTCGATGTCGGATTCGATGTCGATCGCCCTTTTACGGCGCTGTTCGGACCGTCGGGCAGCGGCAAGACGAGCATCTTGAACATGATCGCCGGGTTCCTTCGCCCGCAGCAGGGAATGATTCGCCTCGGCGATCGCATCCTTTTCGACGCCGCCGGGGGAGTGTCGCTGCCGCCGGAAAAGCGTCATTTGGGCGTGGTCTTCCAGGACTCGTTGCTGTTTCCCCATCTGACCGTGGAAGGGAACCTGCGCTATGGGCAGCGTCGTCGCGACAAGCGAGGACGCATGCTCGATTTCGCGCGCGTGGTGGAAGTGCTGGAAATCGGGCCGCTCTTGCAGCGATTTCCCCGCAACTTGTCCGGCGGCGAGCGACAACGCGTGGCCCTGGGACGTGCCCTGTTGAGCGGTCCCGAACTGCTGCTGATGGACGAGCCGCTCGCCTCGCTCGACGCCCCGTTGCGAGACCGCGTGCTTTCCTATCTTGAGCGGGCGGTTGCGGAGTGGAACATTCCGACCCTGTTTGTCACGCACGCCCAGGCCGAGGTTCGCCGCGCGGCCCAGTGGGTGGTGCTCTTGGAAAAAGGGCGGTCGCTCGGCGTCGGTCACGCCGGAGGACGCTTTGAGTCAGCCGGAGCCGCTGGCCTGGACCGATTCGACCGGCCCGATCAACCTCCTCCGGCTGGAGAACGTCGAATCGCGCGCGGCGCTTGCACCGCCCGCATCGGCGGCAGATGCTGCAACTGCCGCCGCGCGACAGCAACTCGGCCTTGCCCAAGTTCGTCCAGTTCTCGCCGACCGACGTCATCCTCGCGCGGCAGGAGGTTGCCGGACTCAGCGTGCGGAATCGCCTGCGGGGAAAGGTCTGCCGGATCATCCCGATCCAGCATGCCCTTTTTGTCGCCGTGGACGTCGGCCAGATCATTTGGGCCGAAGTCACCCCGCAAGCCGCCGCCGAACTGCAACTGCAAGCGGGGGTTGAAGTCGCCTGCCTGGTGAAGGCCCATAGCCTGGTCGCCGTCGAGTAAGCGAACGCCCAACGTCCCTCCTGCCGCTTCACGGCCGTCAACCGCCGCCATTTTCCCCGGGTTTCTTCGATTCTGGTTGCCAAGCGGCGCGGGGGATCGTAAAATGGGGGCCAGGCGCAAGGGGACTGCCCCCGACCGCCGTCCGCCAACCTTTCCCCTGCCCGCCACGAACGACCCTTCTGCACAAGGAGCCAACAGCATGTCCAGCGAGAACCCAACCGCCTGCAAGTCCACCGATCGCGAGGCCGGCACGCGGCGCGAATTCCTGGCAACTCTTGCGGCGACCGCCGCCTCGACCGCGGTCCTCGGCTCTGCCGCGCACGCCCTGGCCGACGCGGCCCCGGCGGCAACGCCGCCCGCAGGACGAAAGATCAAACTCGGCGTCGTCGGCTGCGGCGGCCGCGGGGCGTGGCTCGCCGGCCTGTTCCAGAAAAACGGCGGCTATGAAATGCACGCCCTGGCCGACTACTTCCAAACGGCCGTCGACAAGTGCGGCGACGCCCTGGGCGTCGACAAGAAACGGCGATTCACCGGCCTCTCGGGATATAAGAAGTTGCTGGACAGCGGCATTGAGGCCATCGCCATCGAGGACATCCCCTATTTCTATGCCGAACAGGCGCAGGCCGCCGTCGACGCCGGCTGCCACATCTACATGGCCAAGCCCGTCGCCGTCAACGTCCCCGGCTGCCTGGCCATCGAGGCCGCGGCGAAGCAGGCGACGCAAAAGCAACTCTGCTTCCACGTCGATTACCAGATGCCGACCGACCCGGTGAACATCGAACTTGCCCAGCGAATATGGGACGGCGGGCTGGGCAAAATTCTCTCCATCTCGACCTGGGGCATGAGCGGAGGGAATCCGCCGGGCGCGGACACCCCGCGCGGAAAGACGCTCGAAAACGTCCTCCAAGGGCTGCGTTGGATTCGCGACATCGCCCTCGGCTGCGACATGATCGGCAACTACGACATCCACTCGATCGACGCGGCGATGTGGATCACGCGGCCAGGTCCCGATTGCCGCATACGGCCAGGCCCGCATCTGCCGCCCCCATCCCGTCGGCGATCGTCACGACCTCTTTGCGCTAATGTATGAGTGCCCCAACGGCATGTCGTGGGTCCATCAGAGCTTTACCATCCCGGACATTCCGGACGAAAAAAACCAGCGGAATCTGTGTTGCGACATTCGCGGCGAATTGGCCGCCGCGCACGTTTGCTATTGGGGCAAGTCGTATCTTCGCGGCGGCCCGAAGGCCTACGGCGCCCACGAGGTGGTCAACCTCTATGAAGACGGCGCAAAGCGAAACATCGCCGCGTTCTACAAGCAGGTGACCGAGGGACGGCACGACAATCCGACGATCCGTCGCACGATCGACGGCACGTTGACCACGATCCTCGGCCGCGAGGCCGGCCAGCGCGGCATTCGCTTGACGATGGCGCAGTTGATTCAGGAGAACAAGCATCTCGCCGTGGACCTCAGCGGATTGAAGGTGTAGCGGCGGCAGCGGGCCGCGGCGACGCGCGCAAGGTCCCCTCTCCCTTCGGGAGAGGGTTAGGGTGAGGGGAAGCGCCGCTGGCTCGGCGCCTTCAGCACCGCCGCAAATTCCACGCGTCACTTCGCCGCAACGTTCGCCCGAAAGAACCCTGCCGCGGCCGACTTCGGCGTCTTGCCGCAAGCGACGGAGAACACGAGGTCGGCGTAGGCCGCGGGATCGGCCGTCAACCGCAGGTTGTTCAAGGCGAGGAAGACGTAGGCCGCCACGGCGCCGACCCGTTTGTTGCCGTCGATGAATGGATGATTTTGGACAATGTGGAAGAGATATGCCGCCGCCATTTCGCACAGGTCGGCATGGAAGAATTGGCCGCCGACGCCGGCGGCGGGCATGGCAACGGCCGACTGGAGCATGGCGAAATCGCGGATGCCTTCCGTCCCGCCGTAGCGCGCAATCTGGTCGCGATGGATGTCGGTGATTTCATCGAGCGTGAGGAAGCACGGCGGCACGAATTTACTCCGCCAGCCGCTCGAGCGCCGCGGCGTACTGTTCGTTGCAGGCGTCCAAGGCTTGTTGGAACCGCTTGCGGCGGCGCTTGTCGGGCGACGGCGCGATCACCAGCACCCGGCCGTCGGTGGAGATGTCCAGCGTGGTCTGTTCGTCGATGCCCAGCAGTTCGAGGATGGAGCGGTCAATCACCAGGGCCAGGCTGTTGCCGTGCTTGCTCAATTTCTTCGTCATCATGGCGATTTCTCCGCGGCGATCGGCTTTCGCCGTTGTTATACCATTGTAGCACGTTCTGTAGACCACGGCAAGCAGTGGGCGGCGGGTGGCACTGGCTTTGCCAGTGTTTCCGGGCGGGTGCCACTGCTGGCTTGTGCAGCAGTGCCGGTTGGCGGTAAGATTGCCGGAAGGAGGCGGCACTGCCGGGCGAGGGGGAAGCGATGCCCGGCGTCAATAACCGGAGGTCGCACCAATGCGTGCAATGCCCTGCTGTGCCCTATGTCTGCTCGTCTTCGTCGCATCGGCCGCCGCGGAGGAGCCGGCCATCCCCGCTTGGTTCAAGCCGGACCCGAAGAATCCATACGCTGTCTTCGACGCCTGGCGAAATCTCAGCACCACCGAGGCCATGCTCTGTTGGGACGACGATTGGGGTGCGCTCGCCGGTTGCCTACGCGACGAGCACGGCAAGCCAATGGCTAACTGTCCCCTATGGGCGGCCCCAGGCGATGAGGAAGTTAGCTGGGTTCCTCCGAACAAGCTAATGACCGACAAAGACGGCTGTTTTATCATCTACTCGTCTCATTGCGAGCTCGAATTTCTCGCAGCCCCGGGCTACCCGTTCTCCGCGATTGGACTGCGATTTGCACAGGCGAACAAAGGGTTTGTAAACTGCGAGGCCAAAGTCGTAAAGGTCCCGGGCGAGGGACCCTTCTACGCTCTGACCTGCCCGCGCCAGAGCACGTACGATGGAAATGACTTCCGAAAGTTCGTGGAGAGCGAGTGGACTAGGTGGCGGAAGGAACCTCGTAGTCGTTATGTGGCGCCGGCCAAGGCGTGGGAGGGGCCACGGGGTTCTAATGTTCGCGACAGGTACGGCGTTCGCGAGGAGTATCACGTGCGGGTGGTTTCTCCGAAGGGTGCGGCAATCCCCGGCGCTGCGGTCCAGTTCACGGCCTGGGACCAAAATTGGAATGATAACACCCAGACGGTGTTGACCGACAAAAAGGGTGAGTGCGTGCTTTTTGAGTCGCTTCTCTCGGGGGAGAACAAGAAATACTTCGACGGCGTGCGAAGATGGTTGACATTGGATATCCCGGGTTACGCCGTTGGCCCGGTTCCTTGTCGCTTGCAGAAACACGTGTTAAACATCATAACGGCGAAGGAGGCGGCCTGTGTGCGTGGGAGGATCGTGGACGGTAACGGGAACGGATTGCGGGCAGCGCCTGAGGTCCGTTACGCCAACGACAACGATATCTCTTTCGAGTTTTCCTTTCTGGAGGCGGCGCCGGACGGCACTTTCGAAATTCGGCGGCATCATGCCGGGCGAGCCGTTTTGGCTCCACATTGGCGAGCAGCCTACGGCGGAAGTCTGGAGCCAAACCCTAACGCTCGTGCCCGGGGAGATACGGAAGGGGGTTGTTCTGAAAGCCCTCCAACCGGCCGCCGTGCGCGGCATCGTTGTCGACGCGGACGGCGTTCCGGTGCGGGGCGTCCAGGACGTTGCTTTTCTCGACAAGTCCGGCGGTGGACGCATAACCGGGCCTGCCGAGAACGACAACCATTTTGGGATGTCCGGCCTTACTCCCAACGCCACTTTCCGAATCGAGACCAGCGCCGCGGGGTTCGATCCGTATCGCGGCGAGTTCTCGTTGAAGCCGGGCGAACTGCGTTTCGTCAAAGTGGTGATGAAGAGGGCGACTCCCGGGCAGAATTCGGCTGAATGAATCGCGGGTGGGGCTCGCTGCGCCTGACCAACCCAACAATCCTCTTCACCCCCGCCCTTTCGCCGCCGCCGCGCCGAACAGCTCCTCGAAGCGCCGCCGCACCTCCCGCATCGCCGCCTCGCACTCCTGCAAAAGCGCCTCGCTCCGGGCGTGCATCAAGTGCGCCAGCTTGTTCAACTCGGTCGCGTCGTGGGGCAACGTGTCGCGGGCGGTCGAGTTCATCAGCCGCAGCCGGCCCTCGATCGTCCGCAAAAAGCGGTAGCTGGCCGTCGAAGAAGCGGTAGTCTTCGTCGCCGAAAGCAGCCCGGCCGCGTGCAACTCGGCCAGGGCGGCCAGCGTGTTGGGCGTGCGGAGGCGGCGGGTACTTGCGGGCGTGCTGGAGCTGCAGCATCTGCACGAGGAACTCGATGTCGACGATGCCGCCCGGCCCGCGCTTCAAGTCGCCGGCCGCGGCCGTCTCTTCCAGCCGTTGCCGCATGTGGCGGATTTCGTCGGCGTCCTTGCGGCGCCAGCGGTGGCCGAAGGCGGCGCGGTGGACCGCCGCCGTCGCGGCAGCGGCATCGCACGCGGCGAGCCGTACACCGGCCGCGCCTTGCACAGCGCCTGCCGCTCCCAAAGCTGCCCGGACCCTTCGGCGAAATAGCGGGCGAACTCCGGCCAGCGACATGGCCAGCGCGCCGCTCTTGCCGGTGGGCCGCAGCCGGGCGTCCACCTCGTAGAGCCTGCCGTAGGCGCTCAGGCGGCTGGCGGTCTTGATGATCCGCTGGCCCAGCTCGCTGAAGAAATGCTGGTTGGAGGTGCCCTGCGCCGCTGCGGCCGAAGTCGAAGGCCGTCTGCCCGTCGGCCTCGAAGAGGAAGACGATGTCCAGGTCGCTGTGGTAGTTCATTTCCCGGCCGCCGAACTTGCCCATGGCCAGGATGACCATTTCGCAGGGCTGGCCGGCGCGCGGCCCGGCGGCGATCCGCGGCTGGCCGAACTTGGCCGCCAGCCGCTCGTATTCCGCGGCGGCGATCTGCGCCAGGCAGGTCTCGGCGATGTCGGACAAGCGCGCCGGTGGTGGCCTGCACGTCCTCCTTGCCCAGCAGGTCGCGGACGCCCACGCGAAGCTGCTGGTCGTTCTTGAAGCTGTGCAGGATGGGGTCGATGTCCTCGGCCCCGCGGCACAGTTCGGCCAGCGTCTCCCGCAGCGATTGCGCGGCGGGCAGCTTGTCCAGCACCAGGCTGTCCATCAGGCCGTCGATCATGCCCGGGTTGCTGGTGAGGATGCCCGACAGGTAGGGGCTGTAGGCGCAGAGTTCGACGTACAGCCGCAGGCTGGGCGGATTGAAGCTGAACAGCTCCCAGAGCACGCCCTTGCCGCCCAGCGAGTCGCTCACCTTGTCGAGGTTCACCAGCGCCGAGTCGGGATCGGCCGTGGCGGCGATCGCCTCCGAGCAACTGCGGGGCGATGGCGGCCAGGAAGTGCCGGCAGCGCCGCGTGGAGAGGAAGCGGATCTTCTCCTCGCCCAGCGCCATCAGGTTGCGATAGGCCTGCTTCACGTCGCGGAAGGGATACTTGCCCAGCACCTCGACGATCCGCTCCGGCGGCGGATCGGGGTCGAGCACCAGGTCCGACTCGGCCTCGGTCTCGGCGTCGTCGCTGAAGGCGTCGTGCAGCAGGTGATCGAGCATCTTGCGGTTGAGGTCGGTCTTGCTCGCGATAGTCGCCGGCAAAGGCCTCCAGCGCCGGCCGCTCCGGCGCGTCGGCATAGCCCATCCGCAGCGCCAGCTTCCGCAGCTCGTCGTCCTCCTTGGGCAGCAGGTGCGTCTGCAAGTCGAACATGATCTGCAGCAGGTGCTCGATGCGGCGGAGGAAGGTGTAGTTCTCTTCCAGCAGCGCCCGCTCCTGGTCGGTCAGGCAGCCGACGCTGCTCCAACTGGGCGATGGCCTCGAGCGTGTTGGTGGTGCGCAGCGCGGGCAGGTCGCCGCCGTTGAGCAGTTGCAGGAACTGGATGACGAACTCCACGTCGCGGATGCCGCCGTGGCCGGTCTTCACGTTGCGGTCGTCGCCGCCGCCGTCGCGGGTCTGCTGCTCGATGCGCCGCTTCAGGGCCTTGATGCCGCTGATGTCGGCCCGGCTGAGGTAGCGGCGGTAAATCCAGGGCGGCCATGCTGGGCGAGGAACTCGCTGCCCAAGTCCAGGTCGCCGGCCACCGGGCAGGGCCTTGATGTACGCCTGCCGCTCCCAGGTGCGGCCGCGCATGTCGTAATAGTTCAGCGCCGCCGCCGTGCTGGCGACCATCGGCCCGCGCTGCCCCTCCGGCCGCAGCCGCAGGTCGACGCGGTAGGCCGCGCCCAGCTCCGTCGCCTCGGTCAACAGGCGGACCAGTTCGCGGGCGAGGTGGTCGAAGAACTCGCTGTTGGTGATCGGCCGCCGGCCGTCGGTCTTGCCGTCGACGTCGTAGAGGAAGATCAGGTCGATGTCGCTGGAGTAGTTCAGCTCGCGGCCGCCGAGCTTGCCCATGCCCAGGACGACGAACCGCGCCGGGCGGCCGTCGGGGCCGCGGGGCGTGCCCCGCTGCGGCGCGAGCTTCCGCCAGGCCGCCCGCAAGGCCGCCTCCAGAATCGCGTCGGCCAGGTAGGAAATCTGCGTCGTGACGGTGCTGCAGGCTCTGCTCGCGGATGATGTCGCCGTAGGCGATCCGCAGCGTCTCGCGGCGCTTGAACCGCCGCAGGGCCCGCAGCACCACCTGGTCGTGGTCCAGGGCCTCGACCTCGGCCGACGAGGTCCTCGACCAGCATCTGCCGCGCCACCGGCGCCCCTTCGGTCAGCCGCAACAGGTCGAAACCCTCCGGGTCGGCGACCAGCAGGTCGCTGAAGTGCTGGCTGGTGGAAAAGATCTGCACCAGCGTGGGCAGGGCCGTCGGATCGCGCTCGAAGAGCGTGCCCATGGACAGCGGATTCCGCGCCGCGGCCACGAAGCGATCGAGGTTGTTCAGCGCCATGTCCGGGTCGGCGCGAGCGGGGCAGGTGCTGCGCCAGCTGATCGCAAATGACCGCCAGCAGGTCCAGCGGCAAGCCGGGTCGAGGCCATGCCGACCAGCGCCGGCGTGCGGCCCGCTTCAGGTCCGTCACGCCCAGGCTTCGCAGCCAGACGGCCGCGGCCGCCGGGTCGTCGAGATATCGGCGGAGGGTGGCGAATGTCCATGGGGGCCGCTGTGCGGAAGGGATTAGGGACTGGGGAGTAGGGATTGGACAACCATGGAAGAGGGCCGCGGATGAAACACGGATCAAACACCGATAGAAGGGAGCAATTGTCTTATCTTCATTCGTATTTCATCCGTGTTCATCCGCGGCTCCGTCCCTGCTTTCCGATCCCTAATCCCTTGCTTGCTTTCCGTACAACGTCAGCGAATCGGCGCGTTCGATCAACCACCGGCAAGATCTCGCCCGCCAGTCGCCGCGGTCCGTCGAACACCACGATCCGGTCGCATGTCGTGCGGCCGACCACTTTGCGCCGACTCGCCCGTCCGACCCATCCTTCCGCGCCGACTTGCTCGGACCCTCGACCAGGATCTCCGACCGCCCGCCCCAGAAACGGCTGGTTGTCCTCCAGGCTGATCGCGTTCTGCACCGCCAACAACTCGTTGTTCCGCCGCCGCTTCACCTCCTCGGGCACGTCGTCCGCGAACAAGTCGAAGGCCTTCGTGCCCGGCCGGGGACTGTACTTGAAGATGAAGCTGTTCTTGAATCTCGCCCAGCGGACCAGATCCACCGTCGCCTGAAAATCCGCTTCCGTCTCGCCGCAGAAGCCGACGATGAAATCGCTGGTCACCGCCGCGCCGGGCACAAGGCGGCGAATCCGCTCGATCATCTCGCGATAGCTCTCGGCCCGTGTATCCGCGACGCATCCGCTGCAGCACGGCGGTTGGAGCCGCTCTGGGCGGGAACGTGCAGATAGGGCGAGACCTTGGGCAAATCGCGCACCGCCTCCAACAATTCGTCGCTCATGTGCCGCGGATGATTCGTCACGAACTTCAGCCGCCGCAGCCCGTCGATCCGCGACAGCCGCTCCAAGAGGTCGGCCAGGCGGACGGTCCGGCCGCCGGTGGAGTCCTCGTAGCTGTTGACCGTCTGGCCCAGCAGCGTCACTTCCAGGCAGCCCTGGTCGGCCAGGCGGCGGACTTCGTCCTCGATTTCGGCGGCCGGGCGGCTCTGCTCCGGCCCGCGCACCCGCGGCACGATGCAATAGGTGCAGAACTTGTCGCAGCCGAACATGATCCGCACCATCGCCTGGAGGCGCGCCCGGCGCGCGGCGGCCGTCCGCGGCGGATCGAAGCGGGCGAAACTCGCCTCGACCGACGCCCGTCCGCCCGAGGCCCCTGTGCCGAAATCCGTCGAGGCTCACTTCCAGCCGCGGTCGCCGATCGGCGGCGAACTGTTCGAGCAACGCCGGCAGGCGGGACAATTGCCCGGGGCCAACCACCAGGTCGACGTGCGAGGCGCGGCGGAAGATCTCCGCCTGGTCCTTCTGCGCCATGCAGCCGAGCACGCCGACGATCATCTCCGGACGGCGCCGCTTGAGCGCCTTCAGGCGGCCCAGGGCGCTATAGACCTTGTCCTCGGCATGTTGGCGAACGCTGCACGTGTTGAACAGAATGGCGTCCGCCTGGCGCGGACTGTCGACCAGCTCGTAGCCGGCGCGGATCAGGCCCGCGGCCATCAATTCGCTGTCCAACACGTTCATCTGGCAGCCGACAGTCTCGATGTAGAGGCGCTTGCTCATGGGGGAGGAAGTTGAGAGTCGAGAGTTGAGAGTCGAGAGTTGAGAGTCGAGAGTTGAGAGTTGAGAGTCGAGAGTTGAGAGTTGAGAGTTGAGAGTCGAGAGTTGAGAGTTGAGAGTTGAGAGCGGTCAGCAATCAGCGGTCAGCCCGTCCTGCTGATCGCTGAAGGCTGATAGCTCCCTTCCGGCTCTCAACTCTCAGCTCTCAACTCTCAACTTATTCGCTACGCGGCTCGTTTCTTGTTTGGTTTCTCCGCCGCCGGCCGCTCAAATTGCCGGCGGCGCTTCTCCTTTTCCACCTCGCGGCGGAACTGCTCCAACATTTGATTGCGGCGGCGGAGCATCAGCCGCACCAGGGCGGTCACGGCCACATATCCGGCCGCCGCCAAGATCGCCAAATTCCACGCGTCCATGCCAGCGTCCTCCGGGCGGGAAAAGGGATTGGGGATTAGGGATTGGGGATTAGAGGGGTAGAAGCCACAACCCCGGCGCAGTGCTTGCGGTTTCGCGACCGCTGGCCGCCGTTTTCCCTTTCTAATCCCCAATCCCTTCTTCCTCGAAACACCCCATTTTACCACACAACAGCCTAGGACGGGGAGGGCAATTCCTCCGGGCCGAATCGGTCGCCCGGCCGGAGGCGATATCCGCGGAGAAACTCCTCGATTTCCATCCGCCGAGCCCCCGCCGGCTGGACCGCCCGCAACTGGATAGCCCCCCGGGCCGCGGCAATCGTCAATCGTCCGTCGGCGGCCTCGAGGACCGTGCCCGGCGGCGCCACGGAACCGGCCGGCTCGACCACCGCCGCCGGGCCGAGGATCAGCCGCGTCGGCGGGCCGTCCGGGCGATGCCAATATGCATATGCCTTTGGCCAAGGGTCCATTGCGCGAATTTGATTTTTGATCGCCTCGGCCGGGCGGTTCCAATCGACCAGTCCGTCGGACTTTTTCAGTCGCGGGGCCTTCGAGGCCAAGGCCGGGTCCTGCGGCAGGGACTCGATCCGTCCAAGTTGAAAGTCATCGACCACGCGGCGGACAAGTTCCGCCCCGGCGTCCGCCAGCCGCGGCTCCAACTCTCCCGCGGTTTCGTCGGCAAGGATGGGCACGCGAAGCTGGGCGACGCACGGCCCGGCGTCGAGTTGCGGCGTCATGTGGATGACCGTCACGCCCGTCTCTGTCTCGCCGTGATAGATCGCCCATTGGATTGGGGCCGCCCCACGATACTTCGGCAGGAGCGAGGCGTGCAGATTGACGCCGCCGCAGCGGGCCGTGGCGAGCGTCTTCGGGGCGAGGATTTGGCCATAGTCGCAGACCACCAACAGATCGGCCGCCAGCGCCGCCAGCCGGGCCTGCGACTCGGCCGCGTTGGCGTCTTCCGGATCGAGGATCGGCGTGTTGTGCCGGGCGGCGATTTCCCGCAGCGCGCTCGGCGGCGGGACTTCTTGGCCGCGATGGCTCCGCACGGGCGCAGTCACCAGGGCCGCCATCGCGTGGGGCGACTCGTAAAGCTTTCGGAAAGTCGGCGCCGCGAACGGCCCCGTGCCCAGCATGATCAGCCGCATGAGGGAGAATGTAGCCGCAAGGCGGGAAGATTGCAAGCGCCGGCGGCTACCCCTTCCCACTGCGATGCGGGCCGTCGGCGCGAATCTGCTGACCGCGGGCGTCCTCCGCGCCGATGTGCGCCGGCGGCACGACCGGTTTCGACTCGGGCGCCGAATCAACGCGAATCTCCCGCCGCCCGAAACCCAGC
Source organism: uncultured Planctomycetia bacterium (assembly GCA_963791075.1). Classification (GTDB taxonomy): domain Bacteria; phylum Planctomycetota; class Planctomycetia; order Pirellulales; family Thermoguttaceae; genus CAWBRF01. The sequence goes on along the minus strand of CAWBRF010000027.1, from coordinate 74,561 downwards.
TTCCGCAACATCGGCCACAACAGCGGCGCGTTCTCGCGGAGGTACGGCCAGCGGAAATAATAGCGATGAAAACATTTCGCCACCAACTGCTCCATCCGCTGCCGCGTCAAATTCTGATACTTCAACACCGGCGTGTAGACGGTGTAGTGGCTCAAGTCCGCGTCGTCGATTTGCGGCTTCATCCGCTCGTAAAACGCCGTGCCCGGATAGGGCGTCACGACGTTGAAGTTGGCGTACGTCGGATTCAGCTTCTCCGCATAAAGCCGCACGCGCTGGATCGACTCCTCGGTGTCCTCGGGGAAGCCGATGAGGAAGCCGCACACGTTGCGAATGCCCAGTCTGCGGCAGAGGTCGATGAATTCCCGCTGGCGGTCCTCGCGAATCGGCGCGGAGATAGCGGCGCAACTGTCCGTCGTCCGGGGTCTCGACGCCGACGGTGATGCTCGTCAGGCCGACGCGGCGGAGCGCCCGGAGCGTCTCCGCGGGGAGCAAGTCGATGCGCGTCTCGATCGAAAATTGAATCTTCCGCGGCAGGCGGCCGATCCGCTCCGCCAGCTCGAACACCGCCGCGGCGCAGCCCGAAAAGCGGATCGCGAAACTTGAACGAGCGAAACCCCCAGCGGCGAATCCCATGGGCCATCTCGTCGGCCACCGCCTCGGGATTGCGCACGCGGGTGGAATTCTCCAGCACGATGTACGGGCAATAATCGCACTTCAGCGCACAGCCGCGGCTGGACTGCACCAGGCCCGTGGGAAATCGCGTGAAATCGTAGCCGATGCGGAACCGCTCCGGCTGGAACGGCGACCAGTCGGGCATGGGCAGGCGGTCGAGGTCTTCCAGCGTGCCCAACTGCACGATCGCGCCGGGGCGATTCAGGGCCTCGTCGAGCTTCCACAAGAGCTGCTCCGCCTCGCCCTTGACCACGGTCACGTCGAGATCGGCGAAGAGGTCGGGCTTCACCGAGGCCAGCGTGCCGACCACGAGCACCCTCGCCCGCGGCTGCCGCTTGTGCAAGGCGGCGATCGCCTCGCGCTCCAGCGGGAGCGTCAAGAGCGAAGGATTGAAGACGTACAGGTCGGCGTCGGCGGGAAGGTTGTCCTCGGCGTACTCGACGCGATATCCCAGCTTGGCGAAAATCGCCGCCAAATAGGCGTATAAGAGCGACGACGGCCGCCGATCGCGCTTGTAGAAGTGGCGAATCACGCGGCTGCGGAAGCTGCCGTCGCCGCAATACTGCCCGATGCCGAAGCCGCCGGCAAAGTCCTTCGAGACGTTGAGCTTTCGCGTGTCCCAGAGGACCACGCGCGGCGGACGGCTCGGCAGCACGGCGGGGGCGGAAACAGGGGACACGGAAGGTTGCATGGTGGATTCCTCGTGAACAATTGTTGCGTTTTCGTTTTCATCTTCGCGGCCGATCAGGGCGATGCGGCCGCGCGGAAGCAGCCGATAGCAAATCCCTCGCCAGCGGACGCAGGAGCCGAAGATCGTGCCGACCAAGGCGAGCCATTCCGCCAGTCCGACCAGCGGATGGGCCCAAACATCGAGCCGCGCAAACGCCCGCAAGGAAGCGATCCGCTCGGGGAAGTAGACGCCGGCGAGGTCTTGGATGAACCGGCGGCGCCGGCGACGAGTCCATAGACGACGGCCCCTGCGGCCAAGGGAATCAAGACCGGCGGCCGGCCGTTCCACATTCCCCAAGCGATCGCCGCAAGCGTGCCAAGGAACACGGCGGTGCGGAACGTGGCCGCGAAGACCGCCGCCAGCCACCAGCCGGGCGTGTAGTGGCGGGTGATGAGATATTGCCGGCGGAGGAAGGAGATCGCCTCGGGGAGCGAGGCGTCCAAGGGCGAGGCGTTGACGCAAGCCGGCTCGAATCGCACGCGGCATTTTGCCCGGCGCAACTCGCGACTGGCCACGAGGTCGTCGCTCAACGTGCCCTCCCACGCGCGGTGCAGGCCGACGGAATCGAAAATCTCGCGGCGGATTGCCCAGGAGCCGCCCCAAACCATGTACTGATTGTCGCGGCTGAAGAGCGACATGATCGTCGCGTTGACGCTGTAGAGCAGGCCATTGGCCAGGGAAGGCCGCTTGGGGACGAACCAGCGATAGCCGGTTGCCGCGGCGACGCCGGGCTCAGCGAGCCTTGCCACGGCCAGCCGCAGCCACTGCCGCCGCGGCCGGGCGTCGGAATCGACGAAGACCAACGCGCGAATCTCCGCCGCCAGGTCGGCGGTGGCGGCGCGGATGTTGTGTACCTTCTGCCCGCTCGTCTCCGCCCGTCCCGCCACGATCAGCCGCGCGGCGACCGTCGGATGCTCGGCGATCACGCGGCGGATGATGGGGGCGGCCGCGTCGGCGGCGTCCTCGACGATCAGGGCAATTTCGTAATCGCCGTAGTCTTGGCGAAACAGCGCGCGGAGGTTCGCTTCCAGTTCGGCGTCGGCGCCTTTGCACGGAGCCAGCACCAGCGCCCTGCCCGACGGACGCCGCTGGTCCAACGTCCGCATGCAACTGCGGACGTAGCGGCGCTGCTCCCACGCCTGCAGCCCGAGAAGAATCGCCTGCCCCACGGCTGCCGCGGCAAGAACGAGATAAGCGGTCCACAAGATGGGGTTCATCGCGGATTGAGGCTCCTGAACGGGAAGACCCTGGTCGATATTTCCCGCCAAAGCGTGCAGGGCGCCATGCCCACGCTTGCGTGGGCATGTAAATCGCCGAGAAGGCAACCACATGCTCACGCAAGCGTGGGCATGGCGCCCGCTGGCTCCAAGTTGGCGGACCTATTTCTCACCAGCACACCGCGGAGGCAAGATAGCGGCCGAGTCGAAACGAGTCAATGTCAACAGGCTCGGTTGGATGCAGCGAATGCGCAGCTTGGGAGGGATGGCAAGCAGTGGCGCACAATTCCGCCGCCGGTCAGAGAGACCACGTTGACACGTTGATGACGCCCCGGGGGCGTTTCTTACGCCGAATGGGTGCCATGCCCACGCTTGCGTGGGCATGCTCTTCACGTTGGGCCTCATGCCCACGCAAGCGTGGGCATGGCACCCGCGCCGGCCGCTCCATCAGGCCGCGGCGCCCCGCACCTGCTCGGGCTCAGGGCAATTTGCCTCGCTTCGCCTCCCACGCCGCCTTGACGTCCTCAAGGATGAAGTTCTTCGGGAAGGGGACGTCGAGCTGATTGAGGATGTGCTTATATCGCTTGAAGATGTCGCCCATGTCGTCTTGCGTGGTGACGTCTTCTTTCAGCGACGGGAAGTCGTCGAGCACGTTGCGCCAGCCGGCCAACCCGAGTTCGTAATCGGTGCGCGCGGCCCCCAGGTCGGCCTTCGCGTAGGCTTGATCGCCCTGGTGGATCGATTTTCGCGCGGACAGCGCCGCGTCCGTTTGCTCGACTTGGTGCGAAGCCGCCAGTAGTCGAAATTGACGATCGCCCGGTCGCCCCGGACGTTGTTGATCTTCTGTTCGAGATCTTCGATCTTTCGCGCCAGGATCATGGCCTGCGTGTGTTTGGATCCCTCCAGCCGCATGGCGACTTCCTTGTGAGTGACCCGGAGCTTCTCTTCCGCCCCCGCGGCGAGGCCGTATTGCTTGGGGGTTCGCTTTGCGATGGGGGTGTCCAGGGCCTTGCGTTCGGCGGGTTTGAGGCGGTCGAGTTTCTCGTTGCGCATCTTCTCGCAGCCCCGGCGAGAGAGCGTCGAGCTGGGCGAGCAGTTTGTGCGCGTCTGCCTCGTGCTTTTCCTGCTCGTTGAGCACCACCTCGTGGTTTTCGTAGGAAAGGATGTCGCGGTCGCCGTACTGCCGCCACTCCTGGCCGGCCTTTTTCCAGGCCAGGCGGGCCTTCTCGCCGAAAACGCCGTCCTCTTCCAAGGCGCTGGAATAACTCATGTGGCACATCGGGGCGTCGGAGTAGAAGATCAAGGGAGCGACTCCCTTGCAGCGCTCGCCCGTCGTGTCGACCAGTCTTTCGGCCTTGCGGAACCACTCCTCGCCCACGAGCCAGTTGTCGCAGAGGTCCTGGGGGCGCGCGCCGTTGAAATCGACGTCTTCCTTGAAGAGGCGGCGGTAGAGTTTCTTCTCGTCGGCCCGGCCGATCTTGTTGGAGATGAACCAGCCGATGTCCCACAGCAGCCGCGGCTCGCGGTCGTTGTAGCGCACGCCGTCTTGGAGGAAGCGGACGCCGCGAATCACCCAGAAGTATTTGTCGTGATAGTCGTCGAAGGCGGCGGCGACGTTGTAGGACAAGTTCCAAGCCTGGAATCGCCAGGTGCCGATGAAGTTCGGCTCGACCTTGGTGATTTGCTCCAGGGCGGCGGAGAGATTGGTCCAATCCTTCTTTTTCTGGCAGTCGTTGGCCTTGTTCCAGAGGATTTCGGCGGCGATGCCCCGCATCCCCAGGGTGGTCAGCTTGATCGTCTCGCTGGTCAGGTTGACCTCGCCGAGTTGCGTTTGGCTGATGCCGTAGACATCGCGGAGTTGGGCGAGTTTGCCGCCGGGGCGGCCCTTCTGCTCTTTGACGTCGGCGGTGGCGGGATGGCTCAGCCAGAACAGCGGGACCAAGAGGACGGCGATGGAGGACAGGTAGAGGATCTTGCGGACAAAAGCTGTTTGCGGATTCACTTCGCCACCTCGCGCGTCTTCAGGAAGAGATACCCGGCGACAAACACCGGCAGGAGGAAACCCAACGCCCGGACTACGGACTGCCACAGCAGGTCGTCGCCGCCGGCGAGGCTGCAGGGGATGTTGAATCCGTAGGAGACGTAGTCGGCGAAGCTGAAGCGTCCGAAATCGGGCAAGAGCGAGACGAGTCCGCCGAGGAATTTTTCGATCACCCAGTCGGCGGTTTTTTCCACGTTCGTGCGGAGCCCCGGCTCCATTTCCGAAATCAAGTTTTGTTGCGTGGCAATGCGGTTCAGGGCCTCCATGGGGCCGCCGCCGAGCATCTTCCCCGAGGCCAACTCGACGATGAAGTCGCGGAAGAGGCCGGCGGCCGCCACTCCCACCGTGGCGATCAGGGCGACCGGACCGCTCAAGAACGTGCTGAACATCACCCCCAGGCCGATCACCAAAACCATTTGCAGCCAAATGCCCAGGTAGCCTTTGGCGAAGTTCACTTCAAAGGAGGCGTCGCGGGCGCGGAAGTAGACGTCGGCCTGCGCCGCGCCGAAGTATTGCGCCCTGTCCAAGCACCGCAGCCAGACCTCCAGCTTCCCGTCGTCGACCATGTCGCGGAACAGATCGATCTTCTCGCCCTTCTTGCCCGCAAGCGTGCGGGGAATGTACTGCACGTCGGTGGCGAACTTCTTCGCCGCGAAGATCCGCACTTCGCACGTCTTGCCCGTCCGCGGATTGCGGACCGACAGGCTGCCGGGAATCCCCTTCGTCAGGTCGCCTTTGTAGGTGCGGAAGACCTCGATGGTCAACTCCAAGGGCAGCCCCTTGGGGAAGAGGGCTTCGGGGAAGTCCGCTTGCCTCAGCCCGGCGAAGGTCCAAATCGCGGCGGCGTTCGTGCCCCCCTCGATGAAGCTGCGATAATTCCATTCGTCGCCGACGTTGACCCCCTTCTCCATGTCCTTGCCGCCGCGGTCCTTGAACCGCAGCGTCCCGTACTTGGGCACGCGGGCCAAGAGCATGTCCTTCGGCGGACCAAGCGTGTACACGGCCGTCTTCCCCGACCCTTCCACGCTCAACGCGTGCGTGTGCCCCTGGAGCGGCTCGACCCAAGCCTTGCCCGTCGATCGGTCGATCGTCACCGCGTGCTGATGCCGCAGGCTTTGGCTGGTGAATCCTTTGAGCAACTTGCCCCCGGCGGCGGGCTGCAAGTCGGCGGCCGTCAGCCGGTGCGTGTGCGACAAGCCGCGAACGACGAAACCGTAGCTGATCGCCCCCATCAACGCCAACAACACCGTCCCCACGACCGTAAAGCCGACGATGCGGGCCAGGACGATCTCGCTGGAGCGGACGGGCTTGGTCACAATCGTGTGCAGCGTGTGGTTCTTGATGTCCGCCGGCAGGCTCAATGCGCTGAGAAAAAAGGCAAACAACAGCGTCAAGTAGCCGGTGAACGTCAACACGACGTCCAGATACAGGCGGGCCGGATCGCGGCTCGCCGGATCGAGAAACCAACCGGCGAAGAGGAGGATGAGCACAAACAGGGCGAAGACCACGATCACCCGCCGGCGAATCGACTCCTTTACCGCCAGCCAGGCCAGCGCGAACACCCGCCGCGGCGACATCCCCAGCAAGTCGGCGGGCAACTCCGCCAGCACCTTTCCCGTCGCCACGGTCCCCTGGATCGGCCCGCCGCGGAGAATCGCCAGCACCCAGCAGACCGCCAGGGCGATGACCGACGCGACCCCGGCGACGATCAGCCAATACATTGCCGCGGGGAGGAACCACTGCAGAAACGGCGCCGCACTATTGATTTCGACGGGCATGGATTGCCTTACTCCGCTTGGGCGCCTTCGGCGGCGACTTCCGTCGCGACGCCGCGCACGCGGCGACCGGGATGGGCCTCGCTCTCGCGAATGATGTGTACGAACAAGTCTTCCAACGTCGTTGTGGGATTGCCCACCGAATGCACGCTCCCCTGATGACGCGCGACGACCTGCCGGATCTCCGCCAGGGCCTCATCGCCCAGGGCCGAGGTGCGAATCTCCGTCACGTCGCGGACCTTCAACAGCGTGTCCACCCGCCCCAGTTCCTTCAACTCGCCCTTGTAGAGAATGGCGATGCGGTCGCAGACGTCCTGCACGTCGGCCAACTGGTGAGAGCAAATGACGATCGTCTTCCCCTCGTCCCGCAGCCGCAGGATGAGGTCTTTCATCTCCTTCGTGTGGATCGGGTCCAGACCGCTGGTCGGCTCGTCGAGGAAGAGCAGTTCGGGGTCGTTGATCAGGGCCTGGGCCAGGCCGATCAGCCGGGTCATACCCTTTGAATATTCCTTCAACTGCCGCCGCTTCGCCCAACCGAGGCCGACCATTTCGATCAGGTCCGACGCTCGCTGCCGCCGCACCCGCCGCTCCATGTTGAACAGCCGCCCGTAGAAATCGAGCGTCTCTTCGGCGTTGAGGAAGCGATAGAGGTACGATTCCTCGGGCAGGTAGCCGATGCGTTCGTTCTTGGTGACTTCCGTGGCGGCGCGGTTGAAGACCAGGGCCTGGCCGCTGGTGGGGAACAACAGCCCCAGAAGGAGTTTGATCGTGGTCGTCTTGCCCGATCCGTTCGGGCCCAAGAGCCCGAAGATTTCCCCCCGCCGAACCTCCAGGTCGAGGGCGTTCAGGGCGCGGACCTTTTGGCGGCCCCAAAAATCGCGGTAAACCTTCGTAAGGTTCCGGGTTTCAATGACGATGTCCGACTGCGTAGGCTGCATGGATTGTCTCGCCGGGAGCCAAGAATCGCGTAATATACGGGACGCCGCAAGCGGTCGCTTCATGGTCCCCTCTCCCTCCGGGAGAGGGCTGGGGTGAGGGTGGAATCGGCGCGGACCGCCTCAGATTCGTGTTACGTCTCGAAGCCCGGGTTGGTTCGCCGTCTGCGATCGCCAAGGAAAATTTCCGGGACGGCGTGCGTCCCCCAGCGGGAGAGGTATCGGGCGAGGGATGGTGGGGCGAACGGCCAAGCATTATGGTAAGTTGCACTCTTCCAGAACCCCATTCGCAAGGAGCCCGAAGATGGATGCGATGTTGTTCGGATTGGTCGGGGGCATTATTGCCGTCAATTTGGGCATTATAGGGCTGCAACTCCAGCGGATTGCCAAGGCCCTGGAACAGAACAACGAGGGTCACGGTCGGCAGGCGCAGGCGTGACGCCCATGGCCGCCCATTTCACGCCCGAGCCGCCCCTGGACTTCCTCCTCCGCCGCATCGACTACGAGCGGATGCGGGCGATGCCCTACGGCGTGGCGGAACTGCGGCTGGGCCGGATGCGACGATTGTTGGCCCGGCTGGGCAATCCGCAACGCGGCGTGCCGGCGGTCCACGTCGCCGGCACCAAGGGCAAGGGCTCGATCTCCGCCGCCGTCGCCGCGGTCCTGTCCGCCGCCGGATATCGGACGGGACTGTTCACCTCGCCCCACCTGGAACGAATCGAGGAGCGGCTCGCGATCGATGGGCTGCCCTGCCCGCACAACCGCTTTTTGGGCCTACTGGCGGAAATTCAGCCGGCGGTCGCGGCGATGGACGCCCAGGCGGCTCGGCGCGGCGGCGACGCGATCGGCCCGACCTTTTCGAAATCCTCACCGCGGCCGCCATGCTCCACTTCGCCCGCGAGAAGGCCGACATCGCCGTCTTCGAGGTGGGATTGGGCGGCCGGCTCGACGCCACAAACGTCTGCCGCCCGCTGGTCTCGGTCATCGCCAGCATCAGCTTCGACCACCAGCGGCAATTGGGCGACACCTTGGCGGCGATTGCCGGCGAGAAGGCGGGCATTGTCAAGCGAGGGGTGGCCGTGGTCAGCGGCGTGACGCTCGACGAGCCGCGGCAGGTGATCCGCGAGATTTGCCGGCGGCGGCGGACGCGGCTCGTCGAGCGGGGCATCGACTTCGACTTTGCCTACCGCCCGCCGCGAAACCTCCAGTCCGCCGCCGCGCCCGGCCGCATGGACTTCTTCCACTTGCCCGCGGCGCCGGGCGACGAGCATTGCCGCGATCTCGCCTTGGCGCTGGTCGGTCGCCAGCAGGCGGCCAACGCCGCCGTCGCCCTGGCCGCCCTGGAGGAACTGCGGCGAAAAGGCTGGAACATTCCCGAGGAGGCGGTCCGCCGCGGGCTGGCCGAGTTGAAGTGGCCGGTCCGCGTGGAAGTGGTCGCCCGGCGGCCGGCGGTGGTGCTCGACGGGGCCCACAACGTCGCCTCGATCGAGGCCCTGTTGGAGACGCTCGACGAGAGTTTTTCCGTCTCCCGCCGCTGGCTGCTGTTTGCTTCGACGCAGAAAAAGACCTTCGCGGCATGATCCAGCGCGTTTCGGGGCGATTCGACGAAGTGGTCTTCACGCAGTACGGCGACAATCCCCGGGCGGCGCCGGCGGCGGAACTTGAGGCGATCGCGCGGGAACTGAGCGGGCGGCGGCATCCGCTCTACGCCGACGCGGCGGCGGCTGCGAACGCCGTCCGCGGCATGGCCGCAGCGGACGATTTGATTTGCGCGACCGGCTCGCTTTTCATCGCCGCCCAAATGCGCGAAACGATGAAGGATGAAAAGCGGTCAGTTTTGCCCAGCCGCCCTATCGTCACCCCCCCATATTGACTAGCGAAGGCGGGAAAACGGCCGTCTTTCGCCTGTCATCTTTCATCCTTCCGCCTTCATCCTTCCTTCTCCTTCCTCCTTTCTCCTTTCGCCGATATACTTGAATGTTTGACGCGCTCGGTCCGACGGCAGGGGTTCATGGCCAAATATATTGTCCGCTTTGGGGTGATGCGGCTGCTGGGGGTCTTTTCCTCCAGCGGCAGCGGGGAGTATCGCCGCTCCACGGCGGTCATCGTCCGCACCGATCGCGGCCTGGAGGCGGCGGAAGTCCTCTGCGAGGCGACCGAGACGGCGATTGCCGCCTTGAAGGAGACCGGCGACGGCCAAATCCTTCGGGCGATGACCCACGAAGATCATCTCGAATTGAACCGCATTCGCGAGCAGACCCGCCGCGAACTCCAACTTTGCCAGCAGCACGTCGATCGGCTGAAGCTGTTGATGCAACTGGTCGATGTGGAGCACATCTTTGGCGGCGAGCGGATTGTGGTCTATTACCTCGCGGAGAGCCGGGTCAACTTCCGCGAACTGGTCCGCATCCTCGCCGGCGAGTTCCAGACCCGCATCGAAATGCGGCAGATCGGCGTCCGCGACGAGGCGAAGCTCCTGGCCGACTACGGCGACTGCGGCATTCCCGTCTGCTGCAACACGCATCTCGTGGTGATGCCGCCGGTGTCGATGAAGATGGCGAAGTTGCAAAAGGCGACGCTCGATCCGACGAAGATTTCCGGCCGCTGCGGGCGGCTGAAGTGTTGTCTGCGTTACGAGTACGACAGCTACGAGCAGGTGCAGAAGGAGGCTCCGGCGGAAGAGGCGGCGGGCGAGGCGCTTCCGCCGGGCGACGACTTGCCGCCGGTGCGCGACGACGCCCCCGTGAGCGACAATCATGCTTGATCCGACGATTCGCAAGTTGCTCCGCGACAACCGCCGCTATCCGTGGGAAGCCTACGTCTTCGTCTTCGAGGCCCTCAATTACGCGCAGAACGTTTTGGGCTACGGCGTCGAAGCGGCGAGCGAACCGTTCGAGCCGCCGCTCGCGGCAAGCGAGGAAGGAGACGACGCCGGCGAGTGCGACTGCCCGCCGGAATTGGCGGAATTGACCGACGGCGCCATCCAAGACCTGGAGGAGAAAGACCCGGCGGAGGAGTTGGGCCACCGGCACGTCACCGGGCGAGAGCTGTGCGAGGCGATTCGCCTGTTCGCCCTGGAACAGTACGGCTACATGGCGAAAACGGTGCTGAATCAATGGGGCATCCGCGCCACCGGCGACTTCGGCGAGATGGTCTTCAACTTGATCCGCATCGGGCAGATGCGGAAGACGCCCGCCGACCGGCGAAAGGATTTCGACGACGTTTACGACTTCAACACCGCGTTCCGGCAGGGATTTCGCTTTGGGACGAGCCAAGAAGAAGCCTGATTCGCCGCGGCCGGGCGGCGTCGGCATTGCCGGTGTTTCCGCCGGGGATTGTCGTCCGGCGACGAAGCGGCCCTGGCTGTTGGCCGCGGCCGTGGTTTTGGAATTGGCCTGGCTGGCGGCGCTCGGCTTTATGGCCTTCCACGCCGCCGGACGATAGGATGCTGAAGTCTCCTCACGCCCCGGAAGGAGGTCATGAAGATGGAACACAAGCAGCGAGCGCCGCGAAACCGGACGCTCTCTTTGACTGCCGAAGACCATGCATCCTGCGGGGACCGTCTGCTGTGTCTGCGGCAGCAGGCGACCGTGGCCACGGTCCTTGACCGGACCATTTGCCAAGACGCCCTCGAAGCGGTCGCTTTCCTTCCCGACCGGTTCGTCGATTTGCTTGTCCTCGACCCGCCTTACAACCTCGCGAAGACGTTCAACAAGACCCGATTCAAGAAGCTTTCGTTGAGTGAGTACGCCGATTGGCTGGAGAAGCGATTCGCGGCGCTCCGCCGAACGCTCAAGCCGACGGCTTCCATTTACATCTGTTCCGAATGGAGTTCCACGGCGGCCGTGTTCACGGCGGCAGAGAAGCACTTCGTCGTCCGCAATCGGATAACTTGGGAACGGGAAAAGGGTCGCGGAGCGATTTCCAACTGGAAGAATTGCGCGGAGGACATCTGGTTCTGCACCATGTCCGAAAAGTACGCGTTTAACGTGGACGCCGTCAAACTGAAGCGGAAGGTCCTCGCACCGTACACGGACGAAGGAGGGAGCCGCAAAGATTGGGACGTCGCTGCGGAAGGCCGATTCCGCTTGACTCACCCGTCCAATCTCTGGACGGACATCACTGTGCCTTTCTGGTCCATGCCGGAAAACACGGACCACCCCACACAAAAGCCGGAAAAACTCATCGCCAAGCTTGTTCTCGCAAGTTCCGACCCCGGCGATGTCGTTCTTGATCCTTTCTTGGGTTCCGGAACCACTTCGGTGGTTGCGAAGAAGCTGGGCCGCCGATACATTGGCATTGAGCGGGAAGAAGCGTATTGCCGTCTCGCTGAAAAAAGACTGGACATGGCCGAGCGACACCCCGGCATCCAGGGCTACTGCGGCGGCGTCTTCTGGGAGCGCAACTCGCTGTCCGACCAGCGGCGGAACGGCGTGAACGCCAACCGCCCGTCGGCGGCTGCAAAAGAAAACTCCCTGTTCGCCGAGGAGATGTAACTTGAAGAGCGCTCTTTTCGACACAGGCGCTTACGAGGTCGCCGAGCGGAAGATCAAGGACTTTCTCAATGAGCAGGAGGAGTTTCTCTCCGGGAACACCGTGAAGAGCACGAGAGCGGCGGGTGATGCGATGCAGGACATCCTTTCCACGCATTTCCAATCGATTGTTGGGGAAACGCATTGCCTGAACTACTCTTCCGAATTCGCTCGGCGCGCAATGGCCGACCTTGCCTTTGAGGATTGCGACGCCTTCTACTACAGGGTTGACGTCAAGACCCACCGGACGAGCACCAAGTTCAACATGCCGAACCTGACTTCCGTTGAGCGGCTCGCTCGGTTTTACGAGGACGACAAGAACTACTTCGTGATCCTTTACGTTGGCTACGATGTTCAAGGACTGCGCGTTGTTGTTGCCGACGTGAAGTTCGTCCCCATCGAGTTTTTGGACTGGGAATGCTTGACGCTCGGGGCCTTGGGCTGGGGACAAATCCAGATCGCCAATGCGAACCGGATTGTCGTTAAGCCGCAGAATCCGCGCAAGGCGTGGATGCTGCAACTCTGCGATGCGTTGTTCGACTTTTACCCGAGAGAGATCGCCAAAACCAATGACCGGATTGAGCATTTTAAGAGAGTGCGAATGTTCTGGGAGGAGAAGCCTGATTGACCGGAAGCCCGTCGATTGGGGCGTGGCGCCTGATCGAGGCCGTCGCTCCCTTTAGCCGTGACGATCGCATCCCTCACCTAAGACGCACCCCACCAAGTTGGGGGCATTGAACTTGCATTTCGCATGACTTCACCCCTGCTCGACTTCCGCCCCTATAAATCGTTGGACCGCGAGGAACTGACCGCGCGAATCCAAAAAGTCCGCCGCGAGATGGGCCGACGGCTCTTGATCCTCGGCCATCACTACCAACAAGACGACGTCATCGCCCTGTCGGACCTCCGCGGCGACAGCTACAAGCTCAGCGCGTTGGCGGCGGCCGACGCCGAGTGCCGCACGATCGTTTTTTGCGGCGTCCACTTCATGGCGGAGACGGCCGACATCCTCGCCAACCGCCCGGAACAACTCGCCGCCCGCGGCGGACAGCGCGCGACGGTCATCCTCCCCGACCTGGCCGCCGGCTGCTCGATGGCCGACATGGCCTCGATCGAAGACGTGGAGGATTGCTGGGAGAAGTTGTCGCAGGCGATCGACATCGAGGACGCGACGCCGGTCACGTATGTGAACTCGGCGGCCAGTTTGAAGGCGTTTTGCGGCCGCCGCGGCGGGATCGTCTGCACGTCGGCGAACGCCGGCGCCGTGCTCCAGTGGTCCTTTGCGCGGCGGCGGCGGGTGCTGTTCTTTCCCGATCAGCACCTCGGCCGCAACACCGCCCGCACCATGGGCGTGCCGCTGGAGGAGATGCCGCTGTGGGACCCGCGCGAGGCGGGGCTGGGCGGCAACTCGCCGCAGACGATCCGCCGCAGCCGCGTCATCCTCTGGAAGGGCCAGTGCAGCGTCCACCAGGTCTTCCTGCCGCAGCACGTCGCCCAGTTTCGCGCGAAGCGGCCGGGAATCAAGATTCTCGTCCATCCCGAGTGCATGCGCGAGGTCGTCGAATTGGCCGACGCGGTGGGTTCGACGGGCGGGATCATTCGCGCCGTCGAGGAGGCCCCGCCGGGAACGATCTGGGCCATCGGCACGGAACTGCACCTCGTCGAGCGGCTGAAGCGGGAGCATCCCGAGCAGGAAATTCACTTCCTTTCACCGGTCGTCTGCATTTGCTCGACGATGTATCGCATCGACCTGCCGCACTTGTGCTGGGCGTTGGAGAACCTCGCCGCCGGCGCGGCGGTCAACGCGATTGAAGTCGAGGAGGAGACGGCCGCCGCGGCATTGACGGCGCTAAAACGCATGCTGGAGGTGAAAGGATGAGGGAGGAAAGAAGTCCCTAGCTCCCGAAGCGAAAAGGGGGACGGCAATTTATCCATCCGCCCTCATGCTGCCGCTTTCATCCTTCATCCTACCGCCTTCATCCTTCCGCTGATGCGGCGGCGGCGGTCCGCGATGGCCCAACTCCAGGTCCTCGCCGAAGTAATACTTCCGCGCCTCGGAATTGTTGAGCACCTCCGCCGCCGTGCCGTGACAAAGGACCTTGCCGGCGCGAATCACGTAGCTGCGATCGGCGATCTGCAGCGTCTCGCGAACCTGGTGGTCCGTGATGAGAATTGAAATCCCCTCCGCCCGCAGCCGCTGAATGATGATCTTGATGCTGTCGATCGTCACCGGGTCGATGCCCGTAAACGGCTCGTCGAGGAGGATGATCTTCGGATTGGAGACCAGCGCCCGGGCGATTTCCAACCGCCGCCGTTCGCCGCCGGAGAGGGACATGGCCAGCGACTTGCGCACGCGGACGATGTCGAATTGTTCGAGGAGTTCGCGGCAGCGGTTGACGCGTCTGGGGCGATCGAATTCGAGCATCTCCATCACGCCCAAAAGGTTCTGCTCGACGGTGAGCTTGCGAAAGACGCTCGATTCCTGGGCGAGATAGCCCATGCCGCCGTCGCGGGCGCGGCGATACATCGGCCAGTTGGTGATGTCGACGCCGCCGAGGCGGACGCGGCCGGCGTTGGGCTCGATCATGCCGCAGGTCATGCGGAAGCTGGTGGTCTTGCCGGCGCCGTTGGGTCCGAGCAGGCCGACGATCTCGCCGCTGCGGACCTGGAAGTCGACGTTGTCGACGACGCGGCGGCTGCCGTAGATCTTCACCAGGCCGATGGCTTCCAGCATCGGCTCGCTTTGGCCAACGCCGCCGCCGACTTCCCTTGCCGTTTCCAGTTCCGTCATGGCGCCATTCCTTCGGGCTATTCCTTGCCAATGGCGACTCCGCCGAGCGGAGCCTCGCGCAGACTTCGCTGATTATCGCAAAAGATCAACAGCGAAGGAAGAGAACAATCGCGATCACAGTTGCGTTGGGTCGATGGAGCGGCCGTCGTTGCGACAGCCCAGCCATTGAAAAATTTGCGGATTGACGTTATAGTTAATCCGCCGGACGGAACCGTCGCACATGGCGAAATGGGCCGCGTTGTAGTGCGCGCTGCCGAAAAGGGCGCCGAGGTCGTCGTAGCCCATCGTATCCCGCTGCGGCGGGAGATTGGTGCTGCGATAAATTTCGGTCCCGAAACCCATGTACATGCTCTCGTTGTCCGAGGCCGGCGACCCGATCGCGTAGTTATCGGTATCCATGTATTTTTCGCCGCAGAAGATCGTGTTGCTCGTGCCATCGGTGATCGACGCGGACTTGATTTCGCTCCGCTCGTAGCAGACGCCATTTAGGGGGGTATGCCAGGCATAGGTGGGGCTGTCGCCCGAAGTCAAAGTCGCCGGGCCTGCATACTGGGCGGGAAGCGTTCCACCGCTGGTGGTGTAGTACGCCGCGCTGCCGCAACTGGCCGCATAGTCCGATCGGGCAACGAGGCTAATGAAAGTGGGGAGGCCGGTGGGGTTCACGCCCTTGACGATCGCGCCGAGATTCTCGCAGTAGGCCAAATTGGGCGAACTCGCGCCCATCGGGTAGGTGACGGAGCGACGCCGGCTGGGACAATTCATGATCGTAAGCGGCATCGACACCAGCGTCGCCAGCGCCGTCTGTTTGTCCACGACGGGAGGCGGCAAGCCGTTGCTGGTCATTGTCACCGAGGATTCGGTCCCACAAGACATCCCTAACCCAAGGTCGTGCAGCACCTGTTCGCCGATATACGGGAGGATATTGTAGATCCAGCCGCCGGGTTGTTTTTTGGTGAAGCCGCGGTCCGCATCGCCCGCCCAAGAATATCCCCACCCGCCGGTCGGGAAGATGCCGCGGGCGGACTCGTGTTGCTGGGCGCCGAGGGCCATCTGCTTCAAGTTGTTCATGCACTGGCCTTTTCGGGCAGCCTCCCGCGCCGCTTGCACAGCCGGCACGAGCAGGGCCACCAAGAGGCCGATGATGACGATCACCACGAGGAGTTCGACGAGCGTAAACCCTTTGGGCATGGGGAGATCGGAGCGATTCGACAGCTTGCGATGCGTCACGAAACACCTCTGCGGCCTGACAACGCCCCCTGCACTGCCCTAGAGAGGGGAGCATGTGTTTTGGCGAACTCGATGGAATTGCAACTCGCGCCCGAGTTTATGGTATCACACCCTGCGGCGGCCGGCAATTGCAATGCCGCCGATTTGCCTTTGACTCGTCCAGGTAGTTTTGCTACGATTCCGCCCCTTGTCTACCCGGTGCTCTCCCGTCGCGGAGAGTCGGGCGACACCGCGGCTCGAATTAATAAGGAGTGACGCATGAAGCGTCTATGGACTTCCATCGTCCTGTGCGTGGGTTTGCTTGGGGGGGGTTGTTGCAGTTGCGATCCTCCGTGTCAACGCTGCCCATGCTGCGCCCCGCCATGCGTCTCGACATGCGCACCGTGTGGGGCGCCTTGTGGATGCGGGGCGCCTTGTGGATCGCCTTGCGGCACGTGCGTAAGTCCCTCGCCGGCGCCGGGACCGTCGCCAAGCTACAGCCAGCCCGCCTACTCGCCGAGTTCGCCGGGGCTGGGCCGCCCGCTGTCCAATTAACGCCGCAAAACCGGGGCTTTTGCCGGCGCCGGTCCGCAGGTGTATAATTCGTCGCCGAGGCCGTGTGCCTCTGGCCTTGCCAGCGCCGAGCGGATGCACTGGCAAAGCCAGGGGCATACGACGCCCCAGGCGAGGTCGAAATGTCCAGAATCATCTTCAAATTCTCCGGCGGGCCGCTGGACGGGAAGACCGTCGCCGGCGAACTTGGCCGAAACGACGAAGCCCACCGCTACTACGCCTTGAGCTATCATGGACGGGTCGGGCAGCAGTTCCACACCGCCTCGGATTACACCGTCAACCTCCTCACCAGCGGCCGCTTCAAGGCCGAGCCGGAGCGTCGCTTCCAACAGCACACCTACCAGGTCACCGACCACATCGAAAACGGCGACGTGGTGCTGATTCGCACGGAATACCGCCAGCGGAAGGAGGAAGGTTGAAGGGGGATCGGTTTTCATCCCTCATCCTT
Source organism: uncultured Planctomycetia bacterium (assembly GCA_963791075.1). Lineage (GTDB taxonomy): Bacteria > Planctomycetota > Planctomycetia > Pirellulales > Thermoguttaceae > CAWBRF01. The sequence goes on along the minus strand of CAWBRF010000027.1, from coordinate 57,641 downwards.
CCGCCTCCATCCTTTCGTTTGTGAAGAATTGATGGGGGTTGGGTCTAGCGGGAGGGGGCGAGGAGTGGTATACCTACAGGCGAGCGAGTCGCTCTGCCGAGATCCCCCCTTCCGTCCGGCGGCGAGGCCGCGGAAATCGATCATGTCGCCAAAAAGAGCCAGCATCAAAGAGCCCGTCGGCCGCCCAAAACGTCCCAGCGGCGCGGGGCGACAAAAGAAGACGCTCAATCAGATGATCGAGCATCGGCTGATCAAGCGGGTGAGTTTCGAGGAATACCAGGAGAAGGTTCGCAACGTCTATGGCGGTCCCCAGGGGGCGATGCTCGCCGCGTGCAGCATGTTGTCGCTGCACTCGCCCCTGGGAGAGCGGCTCTTTCGCGAGCGGAAGTTCGACCTCCGCGGCGTGCGGAACATCCTCAACGTCGGCAGCGGGGCGGGCCAGATCGCCCGCCACCTGCTGAAATACGCCGATCCGCAGTGCCGCCTGACCTGCTCCGATCTGTCGCAGGAGATGCTCCGCCGGGCGAAGCACCGCATCCACAGCGACCGCCCGCGATATGTGGTTGCCGACCTGACCCGGTTGCCGTTCCCCGACGCCGCGTTCGACTGCGTCACCTGCGGCTACGTCCTGGAGCACCTGCCGGACGCCAAGCTCGGCCTGAGCGAGCTCAGCCGCGTGATGACGCCCGGCGCAAGGATGCTCCTCTTGACCACGGAGGATAGTTTCTCTGGGGCCTGGACGAGTCGTTTATGGTGCTGCCGGACCTACAATCGCCGCGAATTAGCGCGGATTTGCGAGAGCATTGGGCTGCGCTGGCATCAGGAATTGTGGTTCACCCGCATGCACAAAGTTCTCCGCGCCGGGGGAATCTGCGTGGAACTGATTAAGGATTAGGCTGTCTTGTGCCGATCTTTTGTCTCATCTTTCCAGCGGCGCGAGCAAACGTCGGCCGGGCCTGCGGACGGCTGGCGGCGATTTGCGGCGGGCCGCGGGAAGAAATTTCACCTGATTTTGCCGCCTGACTCGCTTTTCGCTCTTGACAATTCTTGCTCCAGAGATGATTTTGTTCTCAGACGACTTCTTCGCTGCAACTGGGACGGCGCAGAGGTCGAAAAAATGACGGATCAAATTCCCAAGGACCCTCGGAGAACGGGATCGTGTCGAATCTGGATGCTGGTGGCCCAGCCACAGGTTGTCGCCTGGAAGTGGATGAGGAACCTCCGGGTAGTCCCTTAAACTTGTTCGCCTGCCCTTCTACGTCGCAGGCGTTGCGGCCGCACTGGCCGCATGTCTTCGCCGGCCGAGAATATCTGGTTCATTCGGCCCGGATCCCCCGCCCCCCTCGAAGCACGCCGCAAACGCGCAGCATTTCGCCGGGCGTTTTACCGCGACATCGCCGACAAGGAGTGGAACGACTGGCGTTGGCAGGCCCGCAATCGCATCCGCGCCCTCGGCCAACTGGAGCAAATGCTCAGCCTCTCCGACGAGGAGCGGGAGGCCCTGCTCTCCTCCGGGGCGATGCTGCCCTTCGCGATCACCCCCTATTACATGAGCCTCCTGGAGCGGGACAACCCCCTTCAGCCGCTCCGCCGCACCGTCGTCCCCACGGAAAACGAGCGAACCCGCTCCCCCGGCGAGGCCGACGACCCGCTCGGCGAAGAGCACGACAGCCCGGCGCCGGGCCTGGTCCATCGCTATCCGGACCGCGTGCTGCTGCTGCTGATCGATTCCTGCTCGAACTATTGCCGCTATTGCACCCGCTCGCGAATGGTCGGACACGGCGGAATCAGCCCCAGCCACGAACGGCTGGAAAAGGCCCTCGACTACATCCGCCGCACGCCCGAAATCCGCGACGTCCTCCTCTCCGGCGGCGATCCGCTGATGCTCAGCGACCATAAGCTGGACTGGATTCTCGACGCAGTTGCGGGCGATTCCCCACGTCGAGTTCATTCGTCTGGGGACGAAAACGCCCGCCGTGCTGCCGCAGCGCATCACCCGCGACCTCTGCCGCGTGCTCCGCAAGCACCATCCCCTGTGGATGAGCCTCCATTTCATCCATCCCGACGAGTGTACCCCGGAAACGTCCCAGGCGTGCAACCGCCTGGCCGACGCCGGCATTCCCCTGGGCTCGCAGACGGTCCTCCTGCGGGGCGTAAACGACAACGTCGCGACGATGAAGGGCCTCGTCCACGGCCTGCTGAAGATGCGCGTCCGTCCCTATTACCTCTACCAGTGCGATCCGATCACCGGCTCCTCGCATTTCCGCACCACCGTGGCCAAGGGGTTGGAAATCATCGAGGGGCTTCGCGGGCACACCACCGGATACGCCGTGCCCACGTATGTGATCGACGCCCCGGGCGGAGGCGGCAAAATCCCCCTGCAGCCGAACTACGTTGTTGGCCGCGACGGCGACGACCTCTTGTTGCGCAACTACCAGGGCGGCGTCTACCGCTACCCGGATCCGGAGGCGTAGAGGCTCGCGAGCGGCTCACCGCGGAGTTGAGAGTTGAGAGTTAAGAGTTGAGAGCCGGCAACCGACAGCTTTTGACTCTCAACTTCTGGCTCTCAACTCTCAACTCTCAACGCTCAACTTCCCCCCCATGCGGATCGGCCTGACCTACGACCTTCGCGCAGATTACCTCGCCGAAGGCTACAGCGAAGAAGAAACCGCCGAATTCGACCAGCCGGTCACCATCGCCGGCATCGAGTCCGCCTTGAACGGCCTGGGCCACCAGACCGACCGCATCGGCCATGGGCGGCGGTTGGTCGAGCGCCTCGCCGCCGGCGACCGCTGGGACCTGGTGTTCAACATCGCCGAGGGGCTGCACGGCCTGGGTCGCGAGGCCCAAGTCCCCGCCATCCTCGACCTCTATCAAATCCCCTACACGTTTTCCGATCCCGTCGTGGCGGGCTTGACCTTGCACAAGGGCTTCACCAAGGCGGTGGTTCGCGACGCCGGCCTGCCCACGGCCGATTTCGCCGTCGTCGAGCGGATCGAGGACCTTTCGCGGCTGACGCTCCCGCCGCCGCTTTTCGCCAAGCCGGTGGGCGAGGGGACCGGCAAGGGGGTCACAGCCGCCTCGAAGATCGCCGACCGCGAGTCGCTCCTGCCCATCTGCCGCGAACTGCTGGCCCGCTATCGCCAGCCGGTTTTGGTCGAGACGTTTTTGTCCGGCCGGGAGTTCACCGTCGGCATTGTGGGCACGGGCCCGGAGGCCGAGGTTTTGGGCAGCATGGAGGTCCATCTCCTGCCCGGGGCCGAGGCCGAGGTCTATTCCTACGTGAACAAGGAGCGATGCGACGAATTCTGTCATTACGCCCCGGGCAAGCCGGACGAGGACGCGGAAGTTCGCCAGGCGGAGGCGTTGGCCCTGGCCGCCTATCGCGTGCTCGGTTGTCGCGACGCCGGCCGCGTGGACATCCGCAGCGACGCGGCCAGCCGGCCGCATTTCATCGAGGTCAATCCCCTGGCCGGCATCAATCCGGTCCATTCCGACCTGCCCATTCTTTGCGGCATGAAGGGGATTTCTTATGCGACGCTGATCGAGCGGATTCTTCAGTCGGCGTTGAAGCGGGTCGCGGCGATGGCTTGAGGTATTGGCCGGCGCGCTCCATAATTGAGGAATCGCGGCCGGGGGACGGCGTTGTTCGCTCCGGGCGAGCCAATGCGTGCCCCGAAGGGGCCTGGACATACCAGCCCGGGGCAGAGCGCAGCGCCGCCCCGGGTCTTGAGAACCACAATCGCGAAGCCCTGAAAGGGCGATACAACCGGGCGTTATTCCGGCGACGCGGGGTCGATTGCGATGAACGCTACGCAGGGGATTGGGCCGTTTTTGTCGCGCCCTTACAGGGCTCGGCGTCTTCGGCGATCTCTACCCAGGGCGGCGCTGCGCTCTGCCCTGGGCTGAAATGTGCGGGCCCCTTCGGGGCGGAATCGGCAGTCGGCGAAAACATTTTCGAGCGTTTTTGGGGGAGGGCGACGATGAGAACTCTCGCTTTGTTGCTGACGTTCCTTCTTGCCGGCGTTTGCCTTGCGGCCGAGCAAAAGCCGCCGTCCGCGTCGCCGGGTAAGGAGCCAACCTACCAGGGGAAAACCCTTAGCCAATGGGCAGTCCGCGCGAAAGACAAGGACCCAAACATTAGGTGCGACGCCTCTACGGCCTTGGGAGAATTCGGTCCCACAGCCCTCCCCACCCTAACGGAATTGCTCAGAGACAAGGAATGGTGCGTCCGCGATAACGCCGCCGCGGCCCTGAGGGACATGGGCCCCAAGGCAAAGGCAGCCATTCCGGCGCTCAACGAAGCACTCAGAGACAAACACGAGAGCGTTCGCAGCAGCGCCGCCCAGGCCCTGGGGGCAATGGGTCCGGAGGCAGCAACGGCCGTTCCGGCACTAATCGAATCGTTACGGGACAAGGACGACGCCGTTCGCCGTAACGTTGTCTTTACTCTGGGGGAGATCGGTCCCGAGGCGAAAGCGGCCATTCCCGCCCTTGTCGAATCGCTGCGGGACAAAGATGGGGACGTTCGCAACGCCGCCGTCGATAGTCTGACGCAGATTGGTCCCGGGTCGAAAGCGGCAATTCCGGCCGTCACCAAATTGCTCCGAGACAAAGACAAGGACGTTCACTGCGCCGCCGCCAAAGCCCTGGAGGGCATCGGTCCAAGCGTCGAGGCCCTGATTAAATCGCTTCGGGACAAAGACGTGGACGTTCGTAGGAAAGCCGCTGAGTCCCTGTATGAAGCGGGCCAATACGCAAAGGCGGCAATCCCGGCTCTCGCCGAATCGCTCAAGGACAAAGACGAGTTCGTCCGAAGTTACGCGGCCTCGGCGCTGGGGGGAATGGGTTCCGCAGCTATTCCTGCCCTCACGGACTCGCTCCGAGACAAGGACATGAACGTTCGCTGGGCTGCCGGCGGCGCCCTTGCCGAAAATGGGCCGGGGGCCGTCCCGGTACTCACGAGATTGCTCAAGGACAAAGACCGGAATGTTCGCACTGCCGCTGCCGACGCCTTCAGACGAACTGGTCCGCTAGCGACAGCGGTTGTCCCGCCGTTGATCGAATTGCTCCGGGACAAGGAACCCGGCGTTCGCGGCGCTGCCGTCGACGTCCTGGGGACCATCGACGCGGATACGAAAACGGCCATCCCCCTGCTAACCAAATTGCTTCGGGATAAGGATTCCGACGTTCGCAGTTCTGCTGCCTGGGCCTTGGGAAACCTCGCTCCTGAGGCCGGAACGGCGATTCCGGCACTCACTGAGTTGCTACGGGACAAGAACGGAAATGTTCGCTGGGCTGCTGCCTACGCCCTGAAAGAGATGGGTCCGCGGTCGAAAGTCGCCGTTCCGGCACTCGCCAAAATGCTCGACGACGAGAACTATGACGCTCGCACTGAGGCCGCCCGCGCCCTGGGGAAGATTGGGCCCGCAGCGAAGGCGGCCGTCCCGGCCCTAATGGCAATGCTCCGGCAAGAGGATTACATCTGCCGTTGTTCTGCCGCTGGCGCCTTGGGGGATCTTGGTCCCGAAGCGAGGGCAGCCGTCCCGGTGCTGAGCGAATTGCTCCATGACAAGGACGAGCCTGTTCGCCACGCCGTCGCGGACGCCTTGAGGAAGATCGGCAAGAAGGAGAAGTAGCTCATCCCCACCCCGCGGCCCCGCGCCGCGTGAATTGAAAACATGCGAATCATCATTCTCCATCCCGCGATTCTGGCAGACGCCACGCTCGAAGACCAAGACTCGATGGTCCAGGTCGAGGCGATCGCCGCGGCGATTACGCGACTCGGCTGGCAACCAATGCCGATGCCCTGCACCATGGACCTCGCCGCCGTCCGCAAGCAGCTCTTAATATCGCATGGCGACGCAGTGTTTAATCTTGTCGAATCGCTCGACGGGGCCGACTCGCTCCAATACGTCCCCGCCGCCTTGCTCGACGCACTCGGCACGCCCTACACCGGCGCCCCGGCGGAGGCGATCTTTCAAACCACCCAAAAACTCCTCGCCAAGCAACTCCTCCATCTGGCCGGGCTGCCAACGCCGGCGTGGGTCGAATTGGGCCCTCGCGGAACGCTGATTCAAGGTCCCCCTCTCCCCTTGGGAGAGGGTTGGGGTGAGGGGAAGCGCCAACGGACCCCGACTTCTGAAGGCGGGCCGTTTCCCGGACTCCCCTCACCCCCGGGGGCCGAGCGAATGTCGCTCGCCTCTGGTTGGGGAGGGGAACCCGGGCTGGAAGGCCAGTGGCGATTCCCCTCACCCCGGCCCTCTCCCGAAGGGAGAGGGAGACTCTTCCACGACACGTTTTCTTGTCCCTGGATCATCAAGGCCGTTTGGGAACACGCCTCGCGCGGACTCGACGACGAAAACATCGTGCCCGCGGAAGAGGCGGAGGGCCTCCCGCGACGCCTGCGGGAGCGGCAGCGGCAAAACGGCCGGCCGTGGTTCGCCGAGCAGTTCATCGCCGGGCGGGAGTTCAATCTCTCCATCTTGGACGGTCCCGCGGGCGCGGAAGTCCTGCCCCCGGCGGAGATCGACTTCTCCGCCTTCCCGCCGGACAAGCCGCGGATTGTCGGCCACGCGGCGAAGTGGCGCGAGGACTCGTTCGAGTTCCACCACACGCCGCGGCGTTTCGACTTTCCCCCCGCGGATGCGGAATTGCTCGCCCGCCTCCGCGATCTGGCGCGGGCGTGTTGGGAGTTGTTCCGTTTGCGGGGATACGCCCGGGTCGATTTCCGCGTCGATGGCGACGGCCAGCCGTGGATCCTCGAGATCAACACGAATCCTTGTCTCTCGCCGGACGCCGGCTTCGCCGCGGCGGTCGAGCGCGCCGGGCTCGCCTACGACGAGGCGATTCGGCGGATCGTCCAGCAGGCGACCGCCCATGCCATTGACGGGGAAACAGAGAGGAAGCGCGGATGAACGCAAGACAAACGGAGCAAGCCACGGATTGAACACGGATGAAACACAGATAGAAAGCAGTTATTTGTCTGTATCCGTGTTTCCCCTTGTGTCAATCTGTGGCTGCCGTCTTGGCGATTCTGTTTGCCGAGGCGGAGGAGGCAGGTTTGCAGGTCGCGGCAAGTCATGGGGCGTATTTTCGGCCATGGGAAGGGACTTGGCAAGAACGGGTCCCTACGGCGAAACTGGCCATTTTTTGCCTCCGCGGCCGAACACGTGGGCGCGAAGCGGGACGTTGGGGTCCGGCTTGGCGGCGGGGGCCTTTGTGGTAAAATCTTCACGGGACAGGGTGCATTGCCGCGCAGAAAATGGGCTAAGCTGGAGAAGGAATCGTCGCGGGCATCCGGCGTCAACAGGGGTGAGTGTGACCGACGTCCGACCTTTTTGACGATGCTTTGGCGATGCGGCAAAACTCATTACGCGGAGACGACTTACGATTTCCGCCCGGAGGGTACGCGAATGGTTAGCAGCCTGACTCGAAATCAGGTGCCGGGCAACCGGTTGAGGGTTCGAATCCCTTGCCCTCCGCTTCGCTAAGGTTTTATTGCGTGGGGGTTTGCGGCGATTCCTCGCCGCGAGCCCCTTCGCCGTTTTGGGCCGGGCTGGGCCGATTGTTGCCAGAATTGTCGCCGACATCCCAATCGCGCCCCCACAACTCGTCCGCCACCGTGTCGGCATCCATCGTGGCATAATACTTCATGGTCGTGGCGATCTCCGCGTGACGCATCAGCCGTTGCAAGACGGCGGGCATGACCCGCTTGGCCCAGCGATTCCTCCACCCGAGCCAAGAGACGAGCATCATCGCCGCCGCTTGCAACGCAGAAAGTTTCTGAAAGGGCGCACGGGGAAACGGCTTTATGCCCGTCGCGGCCAGACCGTCGAACCGTTCAACGAGTGGTTCAAAGGATTGTTCGAGTTGGACCAACAGGTAGTCGGGACGACGTGCCGCCGCAATCACCTGGTCAAGCGTTTCCCGGTCGTGACCGTCGCCGCGCCCATCCTTCGCGTCAAAATCGTAGACGCCGAAGATCGTCTGCTTGGCCCGCCGCGTCAGGCTAGAATCCATTGAGCTGATACCTGCGGAGGGGGCGGCCGTGGGACCGCTGACCTTTCCCGGTTCTCTCCTAACGGATTCGTGTCTTTGCGCCTTCGCGTGAGAAGGGAGTGTGTGGTTACTGTCGTTAGCTAGATTGCGCATTTTTCCTATTATCTCTTCGCCTCAGGCATCTCCTTGCGGGACCGGGGGATCGTGCGGGCGGCGCGCCGCACAGGGGTCGATTCCGAACAAGCCGGCCGATATAATGACATGCCTGCAATGCAAATTCCCCGCTTTTGGAGCGTTGGACCGCTATGAGCCATACGGAAACGGTTCCGGACATCGTGAGTGAACCCGTTGCATCATACGGAGTTGCGGCGGACACTTTGTACGAGAAGTGCGTCGCCTTGGCCAGGAACCTCTGGTGGAGTTGGAACCCGGAAGTGATTAACCTCTTCCGCGACCTCGACCCCATCCGCTGGCGGCAATTGGACCACAATCCGATCGCCCTGTTGTCGGAATTCACGCCCGAACGCCTCGATTTGCGGGCGTCGGAACTGGTCCTGTTCAGCCGCATCAACCAGGCGTATCGGCGACTGAAGGAATACACTTCCGAGATGCCGGCGTGGGGACGGACGCACACCGGCGTGCTCGGCTCGCGGCCGGTCGCTTATTTCTCCCTCGAATTCGGCGTGCACGAGTCCGTGCCCATCTATTCCGGCGGCCTGGGGGTCCTCTCCGGCGACCACATCAAAAGCGCCAGCGCGTTGGGCGTGCCGCTGGTGGCCATCGGCTTGTTTTACGACCAAGGCTATTTCAAGCAGCACTTGGACATCAACGGCTACCAACAGGAAGAATACCTGGACACGAAGGTGGAGAACCTTCCGATGGAGCCCGCCCGCGACCGCGCCGGCAAGCCGATCACCGTGCAGATCGAGACGCGCACGGGCAGATTGCTGGCGAAGGTGTGGTTGATGCGCGTGGGTCGGGTGAAGCTATATCTTTTGGACTGCGACGTGCCCAGCAACAGCCCCGAGGACCGCGAACTGACCGCGCGGCTCTACGGCGGCGACAACCGCACGCGGATCCGCCAGGAATTGGTGGCGGGGGTCGGCGGGGTCCGCGCCTTGACCGCCTTGGGGGTCGCCCCGGGCGTTTTTCACCTCAATGAAGGGCACAGCGCCTTCGCCACGCTCGAGGCCATCCGTGTGCGGATGAAAGACGACGGGATGAGCTTCGAGGCGGCGTTGCGGGAGATCGCCCATCGCACCGTCTTCACCACGCATACGCCCGTGCCCGCCGGACACGACCGCTTCGACCGTTCGCTGATCGAGGAGCACCTTGGCCCGCTGCGCGACGAGTTGGGCATCTCGTTCGAGCAGTTGATGGGCCTGGGCCGGGTCGAGCCGCAGAACGAGCACGAGCCGTTCTGCATGACCGTGCTGGCGCTGAAGCTTTCCCGCCGGGCAAACGCCGTGAGCAACCTCCACGGCCACGTCTCGCGGCGGATGTGGGCGCACCTCTGGCCGTGGCGGGCGGAAGAGGAAATCCCCATCGGACACATCACCAACGGCGTCCACATCGCCAGTTGGCTCGCCTACCAGATGATGCAGCTCTACGACCGCAATTTCGCCCCGGGCTGGCAGAAGCGGCTGGGCGAGCCGGAAATCTGGCAGGGCATCTACAACGTCGATCCCGGCGAACTCTGGGAAACCCATTACGCCCTGAAGAACCTCCTCTTGGCGTTCGTCCGCCGCCGCATCAGCCGCCAATGCCGCCGCCGCGGCGAAAGCGACGACGCCGTGGAAGCCGCGCAACATCCTCGATCCGAACATCCTCACCATCGGCTTCGCGCGGCGATTCGCCACCTACAAGCGGGCGGACCTGGTCCTCTACGACGCCGACCGCATCGCCGCGATGCTCAACGATCCGCAGCGGCCGATCCAGATCATCTACGCCGGCAAGGCCCATCCCGCCGACGAGCCGGGCAAGCAGTTGATCAAGAAGATCGCCAACCTGCGGCACGATCCCCGCTTCGCCAGCCGCGTCGTCTTTGTCGAGGACTACGACATCAACGTCTGCCGGCACTTGATCCAGGGGGTCGACGTCTGGTTGAACAACCCGCGGCGGCCCCTGGAGGCCTCCGGCACCAGCGGCCAGAAGGCCGTGCTCAACGGGGCGCTGAACTTGTCCATCCTCGACGGCTGGTGGGCCGAGGCCTACGACGGCGGCAACGGCTTCGCCATCGGCCGCGGAACCCAGCACGTTGACGACCGCATCACCGACGCCCGCGACGCCGCCGACCTCGTGCGCGTGCTCAGCGAAGAGGTCGTGCCGCTCTATTACGACCGCGACATCGACGGCCTGCCGCGGCATTGGATCCGACGCATGATGAACTCGATCAGCTCGCTCGGCTGGCGGTTCAGCGCCGACCGCATGGTCGCCGACTACGTGCGCATGGGCTACCTCCCCGCCTCCGGCGGCGTAAGCTGCGAAATGAGGTAGCCGCCGCGATGAAAATCCTCTCCATTCTCGGACATCAGCGGCCGGGCAGTTTTTGCCATGCGCTCTCCGCCGCGGCGGCGGAAGAACTCCGCGCCGCGGGCCACGAAATCCTCTTCCACGACCTCTACCAGGAAGCGTTCGATCCCATCCTCGCCGAGGGCGAAATCGCCAAGGGCGCGCCGGCCGACGCCGTGCTCGCCCGCCATTGCCGCGAATTAATCGCGGCCGACGGCTATCTCGTCGTGCACCCGAACTGGTGGGGCCAGCCGCCGGCGATCCTCAAGGGCTGGATCGACCGCGTCTTCCGCCAGGGCGTCGCCTACGAGTTCTCGCCCCGGGGCGTCGTCGGTCTGTTGGCGGGCAAGTCGGCGGTCGTGCTCACCACGTCGAACACGCCGCGCGACGACGAGTTGCGGTTGTACGGCGATCCGCTGGAGAATCTTTGGAAGACCTGCGTCTTCGGCTTCTGCGGCGTAAAGGAATTTCAGCGCCGCAACTTCGAGTCGATCGTGATGAGCACGCCGGAGCAGCGGGCGGCGTGGATTGGCGAGGCGGCGGAGTTGATTCGCCGCCGCTTTCCGCGGGGGTGAATAGGCCCGGTCAGCTCTCAGTTTGGGAGAGTGTTCGGGCGAGGGCCGGATCGCAGACATCTTATCAACACTTGACAAGGATGTCTTGTCGAGGGAGAATAACCTGATGGCTGCGGTTGTCACCACGACCGAGGCCCTGGAACAACTCGACCGCTTGCCGCTGGAAATTGTTGCCCGGGTGGGCAAGCTGTACGAGCGGTTGGAAAGATGGCCGCAGGTCAGCGGCGCCAAACCGCTCACCGGCCGCTTGGCCGGCCATTGGCGGCTGCGGACGGGCGACTACCGCCTGCAATTTCGCGTGGAACGGCAAACCGTCGTCGTGGAGAAGATCGGCCATCGCGCCAAGTTCTACGAGGGGTGAACCATGACTGCAAACATACAAACCGTCACGCTGGCCGGGCAGCGATTCGTCCTCATCGCCGAGGCGGATTACCGCGAGTTGGTTGGCCAGACGTGGGAGCCGCCCTTGCCGCTGCCCGATGCGAAGGGGAATTTCCCCGCCGTGGAGGCCGCCCGCGTGATCCTTGCCCGGAAGATCATTCGGCGGCGGCGCGCGGCGGGGCTTACCCAAGCCGAGTTGGCCAGACGCGCCGGCGTGCGGGTGGAAACCATCAGCCGGCTGGAACACGCCAAGCACAGCCCCAATGTGGCGACTGTCGACAAAATCGTCCGCGCGTTGGAGCAGGCCGAAGCGCGCAAGCCCCAACCCCGTCGGAAGTGAGGCGGCTTCAATTCCCTGTCCCATCGAGAGCGTTGGGCTGAATCGCCGGGGGGCAGATTCTACCTGCCTTTGGCGAGATGCCGCTTGGTCGATCTTTTGGCGCGTTGCGGCAGCGATCGACCGCCGCTGCGGCCCATGTGCGCGGTCGCGGCCTCGACGAGAAATCCGGAACGCGTCTGCCCCCGCTCTCGCGTGAAACTGTCGATCGCGTCGAGCACGCGTTCGGGGATCGTGATATTGATGCGTTTGGCGTTCACCCGCAGTCCCGCCGGGTCGATGGTCACAATCGCCCAGGCGCCGCCGCGAAAATCCGGGTTCTGTTGATGTTGTTCGATCGCGCGCGGCCGCGGAATCGGCTGCCCTTCGTGGATCAGCCCTTCGAGGTGCAATTCCACCGCTTCCTTGGCCATCGCCAACGCTTCATCGACCGTCTTGCCGGCGGAGAAGCAACCCGGCAGGTCCGGCACGGTCACGCCGTAATCGGAGCCGCGGTCCTTGTGGAGAACAACTGGATAGTTCATCGTGACTGATCCCATCTCGCTAGTTTGAAGATCGAACGGAGCGTTCCTCGGGGAATATCTCGCTTCGGGTGGGGCACGGCGACCAGCCCCGGAATCGTCGCGTGCTGGTACTGGCGGTGGCTGCCTTTGCTGCGGACCAATCGCCATCCTTCCCGCTCCAGCCGCCCGGTGACCGCCCGACTGTCCATATCGTAAGTATACTTATTATACACACTCTGTCAAGCGAGGGAAACGCCTGAACGGGACCCCGCTCCCGAAGGCAGAGAGGTCCGGGCGTCGGATGGAGCAGGCCGCGCCGCATGCCGCTTCACCCAATCGGCGCGGCCAAAACATCGTGCAGCGCGTCGGGGGCGACCGGCTTGACGAGGTGATGGTTGAAACCCGCCTCGCGCGACCGCCGCCGATCCTCGTCCTGGCCGTAGCCGGTGACCGCCACGAGCATCGTGTGCGCGAACTCCGGCTGGCGGCGCAAGAGCCGCGACCTGATAGCCGCTCATGCCGGGCAGGCCGATGTCCAAGAGCACCACGTCGGGATGATAGCTCTTCGCCAATTCCAGGGCGGCGGCGCCGGTGTAGGTGACGCGGACGTCGTGCTTCCACAGGGCGGCGATCTCGGCGAAGGTGCGGGCGGCGTCGGCGTTGTCGTCGCAGACGAGCACCCGCCGCGGGGTCGCTGCGGAAGCGGCCGCGGCCTGGCCGTTCGCCTTCGCTTCCTCCGCGCTGTTCGGCGGGCCGGCCAGCGCGGGCAGGCGGACGACGAACTCGCTCCCCCGGCCAGGCCCTTCGCTGAACGCCTCGACGCTGCCGCCGTGGCGCTCGACGAGGCTGCGGACCAAGGTCAGGCCGATGCCCAAGCCCCCCTGCGATCGCGCCAGGGAGCGGTCGGCCTGGGTGAAGAGGTCGAACACCTGCGGCAAGAGGTCCTTGTCGATGCCGACGCCGTCGTCCATCACGCGGACGACGGCCTCCTCCCCCTCGCGCTGCGGCGCTGACCAGGATGTGGCCCGGCTTGTCGTTGTACTTCGCCGCGTTGTTCAGCAGATTGGCGACCACCTGGGCGATGCGCACCGGATCGACGTCCACCCAGACAGGGTCTTTCGGCATCGAGACGACCAACTCGTGTTTCGCGGCGTCGATGGCCGGCCGGGCGGTTTCCACGCCGCGGGCGACGATCTCCGCCAGCAACGTCCGCTCCTTGCGCAGTTGAATTTTTCCCCGCATGATCCGCGACACGTCCAGCAGGTCTTCGACGAGGCGAATGAGTTGCTGGAGCTGCTGCTTCATCATTCCCCGCGCCCAGGCGGCGGTCGCCGCGTCGCACTCCGGCATGTCCATCAGGTCCAAGCCGGTGCGGATCGGGGCCAGCGGATTGCGCAGCTCGTGGGCGAGCATCGCGAGAAACTCGTCCTTGCGGCGGGCGTTCTCGCGGACCTCGGCGTAGAGGCGGGCGTTCTCGATGGAAATCGCGGCGCGATGCGCGAGGTCCTCGGCCACGGCCAGGTCCGTCGGCGTGTACTTGCGGCCGGAATCCGAGACGGCGAAAACGATCGCCCCCATCCGCTTCCCCCGCGACTCCATCACCGTGCACATGTACGACTTCGTCCCCAGCGTCCGCATCGCCCGCAGATGGTCTTCATCCCGGGCGAGCCGCCGCAGAACGCTGTCGTCGACGTCGGCGATCAACTCCGAGCGGCCGGTGCGCACGACTTCCGCCGGGCCCGCCCCTTCGCGAAAAGCGAGGCCGAAGCGGTCGTCGATCCGCCGCGCCGCCTCGAGCTTGGCCGCATCGGCGTGGACGATCGCCACGCGGTGGAGCGAGCCGTCCGCCTGGGCCATGTCCACGGCGCACCAGCTCGGCGAAGCGGGGGACAGCCATGTGGGCGACCCGCCGCAACGCGCTCTCGTAATCCACCAGGACCGACAACGCCGCGCTCGCCTCGGCGAGAAACTTGAACGTTTCCTCCGCCCGCTTCCGCACGCTGATGTCGCGGGTGATGCCGACGAACATCTGCCGGCCGCGGAGGCGAAACTCGCTCACGGCCAGGTCCATGGGAAAAGTCGAGCCGTCTTTCCGCCGCCCGGTCACTTCCCGGCCCATGCCGATGATCCGCGCCTCGCCGGTGTGTACGTAGTGGCCGACGTACTCGTCGTGGCGGTCGTGGTAGGGCTCGGGCATGAGCATCTTCACGTTCTGCCCGATCACCTCGGCGGCGGCGTAGCCGAAAATCCGCTCTGCCGCCGGATTGAAGGTCTGGACGATCGCCTCCTCGTCGATCGTGATGATCCCGTCGACGACGTTCTCGAGCACGGCGCGGACGCGGCCTTCCGCCTCGGCCAACTCCTCGCATTGTTCCGGCGTCGGCTTTACGCGCGGCGCACTCTTCCCCTTGTCCATCGTCATTTCCCCATGTAGGGTGGGCCGAGCGAAGCGAGTCCCACCATCCATCAACGTGTTGCGTCTTGGTGGGACTCGCTGCGCTCGGCCCACCCTACCAATCCGCAATCTCTCTTTCTACCTCACCGCGGCTTGCCCACAAACTCCTCAATCACCTGGATCAACTCGTTCGAGCCGGCCGGCTTGGCCAAGACCCGCTCCACTCCCACGGCGATGGCGGGATAGACGGTGTCGATGGTGGGGAATCCGGTGACGAACACGCCCACCACGTCCGGGCGCAATTGGCGAATCCGCCGGTAGAGTTCCACTCCGTCCATGCCGGGCATGCGGTAGTCGATCAAGGCCAGCCCATAGGTTTTCCGCTGCACCAACTCCAGCGCCGTGCAACCGTCGTTGGCGATGTCGACGCGGTAGCCGCGGAGGGAGAGGATTTTGGAAAGGATTTCGCAACTGCTGCGGTCGTCGTCGACGATGAGGATTTCCGGACTCGTTGCCGCAGACAGAACCGCCTCAGTAATTCCCGTAGCCATGCTCGCTCCGCCTTCCGCCCAGTTCCATCCTGGGACCGTATGCCATTCGTTTTGCCGGCGCCGCCCACCGCGGGTCGATTCAGCCAATGAATCTTAGCGAAGACAGTCAAGGAGAAAAGGGCTGCGGGGGGATTCTCTTGCCAAGCGGGCGGTCTCGTGTTAGGCTTCGCACTGGCGGCGTGCCGTCGGCCGCTTGGTTTTCTTTGGGCAGCCGCCGGCCGTCTCGCGGGCGATTCCCCTGGACACCGACGAGTCGCCGCAAGAGGCGGCGGGCAAGGGGACGGTCGGGCGGGGATTTTTCGCAAGCTCGTCCCCATCGCGGTGGTGTGAAAAAACGGGAGGAAAGGGACTCCATGCAGCGCAACTTGCTGATGAAACGGCGCAGCGACGAAGAGGCCGTCAAGGAAGCCGGGCTCACGCTCGACTTCGACGAAATCGCCCGCAAAGGCTCGATGTCGCGCGAGGAGGCCTCGATCGCCAAGTGGTACGGCGTCTATCACTCGCGGCAGCCGGGACATCATATGGCCCGTGTCGTCATTCCCGGGGGAAAATTCACCTCGGTCGAGGCGCGGGTGCTGGCAAAGCTGTCGGCCACGTACGCGCCGCAGCGCATTTCCTTCACGACGCGGCAGAGCGCGCAGTTGCACTGTCTGAAGCTGAGGGAGTTGCCGCTGTTGCTCCGCGACCTGGCCGCCGCGGGAATGACCACGTTCCACGGCTGCGGCGACGTCACCCGCAACGTGGCGGCTTGCCCCTGGGCCTCGATCTGCCCCCATCGGCGGCTGGACGTCCTCCCCTTCGCGCAGGAGACGGCCCGGGAATTGTCCGCCTGCCGCGAACTGGACAATTTGCCGCGGAAGTTCAAAATCACCTTTTCCGGCTGCGCGGCGGAGTGCGGCCAGCCGGCGATCAATTGCGTCGGCGTCGTCGCCCTGCGACGCCGGCGAAGCGACGGCGGCGAGGAGACGGGGTTCCGCGTCGTCCTCGGCGGCGGCATGGGTTGGCAGGGTTTTGTCGCCCAGCCGCTTTACGGGTTCGTCCCGCGGGAGCGAATCATCGACGTGTGCCGCGCCGCCGGGCTGCTCTTCCGCGATCACGGCGACCGCCGCATTCGCATGTACGCGCGGCTGAAATTCGTCGTCCATCGGCTGGGCATCGACCGCTGCCGGGAGGCGATCGACGCGATTCTCGACCGCCAGGGCGTGGACCGCTCGGGGATCGAGGCCGCGGCCGTCGCGGACTGCGCCCGGCGCCTCCCGACCGCCCCTTGTCCCAGCCGGACCCCTGCGGCACGGACGGCCTGGCGATTCGTGCAGATCAAGATTCCCAAGGGCGAGTTGAGTTCGTTTCACCTCGCCCGGATCGCCGACTTGTCGGAACGATTCGCCGACAAGAACGTCTACAGCACGAATCGGCAGAACCTGGAGTTGCACGGCGTCGCCCCAGCGCGGCGGGGCGAACTCCGCGACGAGATCCGCTCGCTGGGGTTGGAGACGGAGGATTTCTTCGGACTCAGCGACGTGGTCATCTGCGTGGGAACGACCTATTGCCCGCTGGCCGTATCCGCCACGCACCGCGACGTTCGACCTGCTCTACAGACCTGGTTCGCGCGGAGAAATACGCGTCGATCCGCCGCCGCGTGCTGGTGAACATCACCGGCTGCCCGAACTCCTGCTCGCCCTATCGGATTGCGGACATCGGCCTGCGCGGGCTGCGCATTCGCGAAGAGACCGGCTCGCGCGAGGGGTTCCTCGTGACCGTCGGCGGCACGCAGACACGATTTCGGCCAGGCGCTGGGCCGAGTTCAAGACGGAGGACTGCGTCCGCGTCGTCGCCGCCGTGCTCGATGCATTCCTTCGCACAGGCCGCGGCGAGGAGACGTTGGCGGAGAACGTCGCCCGGCTGGGGCTGGCGCCGTACCAGGCGGCCGTGGACGCCCTGGGCATCGATTATGCGATGGCGCCGAATCCGCTGGAGCTTTCCGTCGTCGCCGGCCGCGGCGAGGCGGCGGGAGACCAAAAGCGCTGTCTGCGCGACGTGCCTTGCCGCGCCGCCTGCCCGGCGCGGACCAATGTGCCCGAGTACATCCGCCTGATCGCCCAGGGCGACTTCGACGCCGCGCATCGCATCAACCAGGAGGACAACGTCTTTCCCGGCGTGTTGGGGCGCATCTGCACGCGGCCTTGCGAAATCCGCTGCCGCCACCAGTGGACCAACACCCGCGGACCGGTGAGCATCTGCTCACCTGAAGCGGGTCTGCGCCGACGGCAAGAGCCGGCCCAGCCGGCCGCTGCCGCCGTACTTCGAGGCCTCGGGAAAGACGCGCGGCGATCGTCGGCGGCGGGCCGGCGGGCCTGGCCGCGGCGCGCGAGTTGAAGCGGCTCGGCCACGCCGTCACTGTCTTCGAGCGCGAGCCGTACCTGGGCGGGCAGATGCGGATCGGCGTGCCCGTGTTCCGTCTGCCGCGCGACGTCCTCGAAGCCGACATCCGTGCGATCATCGACAGCGGCATCGACGTGCGAACTGAACCATGCCGTCAATCACGCCCGCCTGCGCGAGATGCTCGCCGAGTTCGACGCCGTCCTGCTCGCCGCCGGGGCCAACCAGCCGCGGTCGCTCGACCTGGAGGGCCTGCCGCCGGGCGCGGCCGTCGAGGGGCTGCGATTCCTCAAGCTTTACAACGAGGACCGGCCGCAAAAAGTTCGCGGCGACGTCGTCGTCATCGGCGGCGGGTTTACCGCCGTGGACTGCGCCCGGGCCGCGCGGCGATTGCTCGGCGACGCCGGCGGCGCGCACGATCGTCTATCGCCGCGGCGAGGCGCAGATGGCGGCCAGCCGCGAGGAACTCGAACAGTTGCACTTGGAGCGCGTCCGCGTGGAAACGCTGGCCGCCCCCGTGGCCGCGCGCGTCGAACAGGGACGGCTCCGCGGCGGTCGCCTTCCGCCGCAACGTCCTCCGCGAGCCGGCCGCCCCGGGCGAGAAGCCCGCCTTCGTCCCCGTGCCGCAGAGCGACTTCGAACTCCCTTGCGACACGCTGATCTACGCCATCGGCCAGACGCAAGAGAGCGGCATCCTCCCGCCGGAGGCGAAACTCGCCGGTGGGCAGCGGACGACCCTGTCGAAGCTGTTCGTCGCCGGCGATTTCTCCTCGGGCAACGCCGACGTGATCAACGCCGCGGCCGACGGCAAGGCCGCCGCTTTGGAGATCGACGAGTTTCTCATGGGCCGGCGGCGGCGCGTCGAGCACGTTCGCGTCGCCGCGGCGGAGATCACCGGCCGTCTGCGCGACCACGACCTGTTGGACCCGCCGCGAATGCCCGTCCTGCGCGCTGGCGCGGCGAAAGGGGAACGAGGAGGTCGAGTTGGGCTTCTTCGGCGCGGCGGCCGACGCGCACGCCTGGCGCTGCTACTTGTGCAACTACAAGTTCGAGATCGACCAGGACAAGTGCATCCACTGCGACTGGTGCATCAAGGTTTCGCCGCGGGACTGCATTCGCCGGCTGAGCCGCCTGGAGCGGGACGCCGACGGGCAGCCGCTGCGGCTTTACCGAAGTCCCCGCGGACGACCCGGACGCGGCCACATACATCTGGATCGACAGCGACAACTGCATCCGCTGCGGCAACTGCATCAACATCTGCCCGGTGGACGCGATTTCCGTCCGCACGCTGGAGTGCGTCGCGGAGAATTGCGCGGGGGCGGGCGGCAACGGACGATAAATGGGCGCGGCGGCGGGCAGCCGCGGAGCGGCGGAACCCAGGGCGGCGCTTCGCTCTGTCCGGGGCGAGAATGTTTCGGCCCCTTTGGGGCAGAACTTGCGAAGGCTCCGGCGTTTTTCCGTTCCCCGCCCCTCCCCGCCGTTCTTTTCGGCGCAATCCCTACAACCGGCGCCGCTCGCGCCCAAGGGCGTTGGCCCGTCTCTGGTCCCCGATGCTTGCACGGGACGCCGGTAAGCTATCCTTTCTCGGACCGATTCGAAAGCGCGGCCGGCCGCTCGGCGCACGTCTCCCGAGGATTGAAGCGACGATGGCCAAACTCAGCGTTCCCCTCCGCCCGACCGATTCCAAGGAAAGCACGCTGGAAGAGCTGAAGCAGCGGATTCACAGCAAGCTGGTGGACAAGCTGGACCTGACGAAAGTCGGCGAGCTGGAAGGGGACATCCTCCGCCGCGAAATCCGCCTCGTCGTCGAGCACCTTTGCGACAGCGAGGACACGCTGCTGAACCGCAACGAGCGGGAGCAGTTGATCGGCGAGGTGCTCGACGAGGCGTTTGGCCTCGGCCCGCTGGAGTTTCTTCTCAAGGATCCGAGCGTCTGCGACATTCTCATCAACGGGCCGAAGAACGTTTACGTGGAGCGGCGGGGAAAGATCGAGAAGACCGCCGTCGCCTTCCGCGACAACGATCACTTGATGCAGATCATCGACCGGATCATTTCCCGCGTCGGCCGGCGCGTGGACGAGACTTGCCCGATGGTCGACGCGCGCATGGCGGACGGCTCGCGCTTCAACGCGATCATTCCGCCGCTGGCGCTGGACGGGGCCTGCGTCTCCATCCGGCGTTTCGGGGCCAACCCGCTGAAGCTGGAAGACCTGCTGAATTACAAGGCGTTCACGCCGGAAATGGTCATGCTCCTGGAAGGGGCGATCAAGGCGCGGCTGAACATCATCATTTCCGGCGGCACGGGCTCGGGAAAGACGACGCTCTTGAACACGCTTTCCAGCTTCATTCCCAACACCGACCGCATCGTCACCATCGAGGACGCGGCGGAACTGCAACTCCAGCAGGACCACGTCGTGCGGCTGGAGACCCGCCCGGCGAACATCGAAGGCAAAGGCCAGGTCACCGCCACGGACCTTGTGCGCAACGCCCTGCGCATGCGGCCGGAGCGAATCATCATCGGCGAGTGCCGCGGGCCGGAGGCGCTGGACATGCTGCAAGCGATGAACACCGGCCACGAGGGGTCGCTGACGACGATCCACGCGAACACCCCCCGCGACGCCATCTCCCGCCTGGAAACGATGATCATGATGGCCGGCTTCGAGCTCCCCCTGAAAGCGATGCGGACGCAGATCGCCAGCGCCGTGAACCTCATCGTCCAGGCCTCGCGGCTCCAGGGCGGAGGGCGAAAGATCACCTGCATCACCGAGGTCGTCGGCATGGAGCAGGACGTGGTCATCCTGCAAGACATCTACCGCTTCGAGAAGCAGGGGGTGGACGAATCGAGCAGCACCTTCGGCAAGTTCGTCGCCACCGGCGTGCGGCCGACGTTCATGCCGCGGCTGGAAACGGCCGGCGTGCGGCTCCCCTCCAGCGCCTTCCGCCAGCGGGTGATGATGGAGGCTTAAGTGAATCCCCTTTTGCTTGCAATCGTCGCGTTCGTGGGAGTCTTCGCCATCGTCGGCGGGGCGGCGGCGTTCTTGTTGCAGAAACCGGCCAATCGCATCGAGGACCGCCTCGACCTTCTCACCGGGGCGAACACGCCGGCAACGGCCAAGGACGGCCTGATGAAGCAATCCAGCGTCCTCGCCCGGCCCTTGGACCAGGGCCCCGCGCTGTTGGACTCCCTCCTGAAACAATTTGGCGACTTCAATCTGAATTTGCTCTTCGAGCAGGCCGACGTTTCGATGACCGGCGGCGGACTGGCGGTCGCCTCGGCGGTCCTGGCGATGGTCGGCGGCGCGGCGGGGTACGTCCTCTCGCAACGCTCGCCGCTGGCCGCGGCGGCGGGGCTCTCGCTGGGCGGCCTGCCCATCGTTTGGCTCTGGTTCCGCCGCCAAAAACGACTGAAACTCTTCGGCGCCCAGTTGCCCGACGCCATGGAGATGCTCTCCCGCGCGCTCCGCGCCGGGCAAAGCCTCGCCTTCGGCTTCAACATGGTCGGCAGCGAAATGAGCGCGCCGATCGGGCGGGAATTCAACCGCGTCTTCGAGGAGCAGAACCTCGGCATCCCCATGGAGGAAAGCCTGGAAAACATGGGCCGCCGCATCCCCAACGTCGATCTCCGCTTCTTCGTCACCGCCGTCATTTTGCAGCGGCAGACGGGCGGCGACCTCGCGGAAATCCTCGATAAGATCGGCCTGCTGATCCGCGAACGCTTCAAAATCTGGGGGCAAATCCAAGCCCTCACCGGCGAAGGACGCCTCTCCGGCGTCGTCCTCCTCGCCTTGCCCTTGGTCCTGTTCGTCACCGTACACCACCTCAATCCCAAGTACGTCGCCCTGCTGTTTACCGATCCGCTGGGGAGGAAGATGCTGGCCTTCGCCGCGGGAATGCAATTGGTGGGGGCCTTGGTCATCAAAAAAATCATCGACATCAAGGTGTAACCCGCCGTGTTCGCCGCCGATTCCCTGATGAGCTTGGAAACGATCCTCCCCTTCGCGCTCTTCGCGGCCTTCGCCGCGGCGGCGTGGTGGATGCTCGGCTTGGTCGCCGACAAGAGGCCGCGGACCCTGGAGCGGCTCGACGAGATCGAAGAATCCCCGCCTCCGCCGCGCCGAATCGGGCGACGCCGTCCTCAAGCGATCCGACCCGATGACGAAAATGTTGGAGATGGCCACGCCCGCCCTGGCCAAACCCCTCCAACCGAAAAGCGAAGCGGAACAGGGAAAACTGAAAACGAAGCTGGCCAACGCCGGCTTTCGCAGCGAGGGCGCCGTGCCGGTGTTTCTCGGCTTGAAGCTGGTGGGCCTGGTGGCCGCCGTGTTCATCGGCGGCAGCACCGTCGTCTCCCTCGAAGGAATCAACCAACGCGCCACGCTCACGACCGCCGTGATCGCGATGGTCTTCTTCTACCTCCCCGACTTGGTCGTCGGCTTCCTCGGCAACAAACGCAAACAGGCCGTCTTCCTCGGCCTGCCCGACGGCTTGGACCTGCTGGTCGTCTGCGTCGAGGCGGGACTCGGACTCGACCACGCCATGCGCAAGGTCAGCGACGAGATGAAGCGGACCCATCCCGTCCTTTCGGCGGAGTTGGCGCTGACCAACTTTCATCTGCAAATGGGGCGTTCGCGGGCGGAGGCCCTCCACGAACTGGGGGTGAGGACAGGCGTCTCCGACCTTCGTTCCTTGGCAGCGGTCCTCATCCAGGCCGACAAGTTCGGCTCCAGCATCGCCCACGCCCTGCGCGTCCAGAGCGATTCGATGCGGACGCGACGGCGGCAATTGGCCGAGGAAAAGGCCGCGAAGACCGCCGTCAAGCTCCTTTTCCCGCTGGTGTTGTTCATTTTCCCGGGCATTTTCGTCGTCTTGGTCGGTCCGGCCGCCATCAGCATGATTCGCGACATGTTCCCGATGATGGCGGGGGGGAAATGAAGGAAGGATGAAGGATGAATGCGGAAAGGCAACCATCCTTCATTCTTGATCCTCCCAGCCCCTCCTTCTCCGCTTGCCGCGCAGTGAAACTGGGCAAGATGGCGAAAGTGGCTCGATCGGGACGATCGGGTGAAACTCGCCGCAAACTCCGCCTTTCCCTGACCGATAAAGAATTCAGGACGTGCGCCGATGTCGTTGCGTGCGCGGCGCGCGAAGGGTTTCCTCTGGCGGAGGATGAATTCGATGAGGAATCGAGGCGTTTGCTCTGCGGTGTTGATCCTCGCCGGCTTCTGCGGCTGCCTCTCCGCGCGGGCAGACTGCATCAGCGAGTTCTTTACGGACATTCCCAAGGACACCGCCCGGCGAAACTGCTGGCCGATCCCGTTCGTCTATCCCGCCCGGCAGGCCCGCGAGAACCCTTCGCGACGATGGTCGCCAACGGCTGGGAGCGGCAGAATATGCTGACGGACGAGCACTTTGATTCGCTGACGGGAAAGTTGACTCCCGCCGGCGAGGCCAAGGTGCAGACGGTCCTCAACGACGTCCCGCAGCAGCGCCGCTATGTCTTCGTTCACCGGCGCAAACGCGGCAGGAAACCGCGGCGCGGATCGACACGGTCGAACAGTACATTGTGCAGTCGGTTCCGCCGGCCGAGTATCCGCCGGTCCTGGAGTCCGCAAGATCGGCCGACGGCTATTCCGCCGCGCGAAGCGACGCCGTGGGGCGGAAGTTCATCCAATCGATCCCGGATCCGAAGCTCATGCCCAAGGACTCCGGCAGCGGCGGCGGCAGCCATTAGAGCGTCGCGTCGCGCTGGGAAGGCTGTGCGGGCGAAAGCGGTGCGCGATTCCAGATTGTGCTGCTTCAGCTTTCGGGCCAGCGTGGCTCGGTGGACCTGCAACAGCCGCGCCGCCTTGCGCTTGTTGAAGTTCGCTTGCTCCAACGCCTTCACAATCGACTGCCGCTCCGTGTGGTCGAGGGTGGCCGCCGGGTCGGTCGGGATCGCCGGGCCGGGACCCATCTCGTTGAGCAGCATCTCCAGGAGGACTTCCGCCGTCAGCCCGGTGACGTAGAGCCGCTCGACCCAGGCGCACAACTCGCGCACGTTGCCCGGCCAGGCATAGTCGATCAACGTCGCGCGGACCGCGGAACTCAAGGCGATCGGCCGGCGATTGTAGCGCTGGGCAAACACGGCGGCGAAGTGCTCCAGCAGGGGCGGCACGTCTTCCGACCGCTCGCGGAGCGGCGGCAACACGATGCGCACAATGTTCAGCCGGTGATAGAGGTCGCGGCGGAACAGCCCCGCGCGAACCATATCGGCCAAATTGCGATTCGTGCCGGCCAAGAAGCGGGTGTTGACCTTGACGGGAATCGGCCTGCCGACGGGCATCACCTCTTGCTCCTGCAAGACGCGGAGCAGCTTCGGCTGGAGGGTGAGGGGGATTTCAGAGACTTCGTCGAGGAAGACGGTGCCGTTGTCGGCGGTGCGAATCACGCCGAGCATATTTTGCTCGGCCCCGGTGAACGCCCCGCGGACATGCCCGAAGAACTGGCTCTCAAACAGCGTTTCGCTGATGCCGGCGCAGTTGACGGGGATGAAGGGCTGCTCGGCGCGCTCGCTCTTTGCGCAAAGCCGCCGGGCAATTAACTCCTTGCCCGTGCCGCTCTCGCCTTCAATCAGAACCGCACATTTGCTGCACGCGACCCGGTCAACCAAGTCCAGGACTTCTTGAATCGCCGTAGAGACGCCGACAAAGACCGGCGCCTCGCCCGAAAGGGTGGTTTCATTCATGTTGGTCCTGTCCTGGACATCCTGGCGTACTCGATTCGCGAAGCGACTGGCTGCCGAGGCAAAGTTGCCCTCCTCGGCGCAAGCGCGATTTTTCCGACAAGAGCCCTGGTCGCTGCCTCCACAGTGCAAATGGTTTAGATGTTACTGGCCCTTAAACGCACACGATACACAAATGAGGAGCAAAAGGTACCTTTAGCATAGTTAGTTTGTCCGTTTCGTCAATAACCAGGAAAAGATTTTTCCCTAGATCGTCCCCATTTCTCCCCCAACGTCGGGGACGGTGTTGGCCAATGGTGGCAAAAATGGCGACAGTTTAGCGAACAATCCTAGCGAAGGCAAGAACAACGCCTAAAAAAGCCATTCCAAGGATGCACGGACACTACGTTCCGGAAGGGGCGAAGGATGCTGCTGGCCAACCACTCGTGGCCTTTTGTTCATTATGGCGGGACCGACTCCTTCCCTAGGATTTCCCCACTCCTTCGACAGTCGCGACCATCCCTATTCAATCCATCCCCCCCCCCAACAGCCGCGCACCGTCATAGCAGACCGCGGCCTGGCCGGGGGCAATCCCGAAACAGGCCTCGTCGAAGCGAACCGCAAACCGCCCGCCGGACAGTGGCTCGACCGTCGCCGCCGCCGCCTCGCTACGATAGCGGATCTTCACCTGGCAGCGGGCTTTCGGCGGGACCAGCCAGTTGGCCCCCGCCGCGGTCAACTCTCGCCGCGCCAACTCGTCCCTCGTGCCCACGACCACCCGTCGCGACGGGGCCTCGATCCGCACCACGTACCGCGGCGCGCCGAAGGCGATGCGAAGTCCCTTCCGCTGGCCGATGGTGAACTGCTCCAGCCCTTCGTGCCGGCCGACCACCACGCCCGCCGTGGTGACGATCTCGCCGCTGGTGTCGGCATTGCCGCGATGTTGGCGAACGAATCGGGCGTGGTCCCGGTCGGGGACGAAGCAAATCTCCTGGCTGTCGGGCTTTTGGGCCACACCCAGGCCCAACTCCGCCGCGATCCGCCGGATTTCGCTCTTTTCGCGGCCGCCGACGGGAAAGCTCAGTCGCGGCAGCAGTCCGCGGTCGATCCCCCAGAGTACGTAGGATTGGTCCTTGCTCGGATCGCGGCCGCGGAAGAGGGCCGGCTCTCCGGCGGCGGTTTCCAGCCGGGCGTAATGGCCGGTGGCGATCTGTTCGGCGCCGATGCTGTCGGCGTACTCGGCCAGTTTGCCGAACTTCAGCCAGGTGTTGCAGACGACGCAGGGATTGGGCGTTCGCCCGGCCGTGTACTCGGCGACGAAGTACTCGACGATCCGCGCGAACTCTTGCTGGAAGTTCAAGACGTAGAAGGCAATGCCCAGGCGGTCGGCGACGCGCCGGGCGTCGTCGGCGTCGCTTTGGCTGCAACAGCCCTGTTTGCGGCCGGCGGCGCCGCAGACGGTCGCTGCCTCCAAGCCGTGACGCATGAACAGGCCGACGACCTCGTGGCCGGCCTCGCGGAGGAGCCAGGCCGCCACGCTGCTGTTGACTCCGCCGGACATGGCCAGGACGATGCGGGACATAAACTGTCAGGCGAGTTTCATCGCCAGTTGCTCGTCGAGAATTTCGCGCACGGTCAGGGCGACGATGACTTTCCCCGATCGCGTGAAAAACGCTTGAATCTCCCGCAGCGCGTCGCTGGAGAAGTCGAAGGACACGAAGAAGCCCTTGGGGCGGTCCGTGCGCAGCATAACCGCCTCGAAGGCGTCGATGTCCGGCCGGCCGGTCTTGTCCGTCTGCTTCACCTGGATCGGATACCAGTCGTCCATGAAGGGGAGTTCCGCCGCGCCCGGCTTGCCGCGGCCGGGCTTCTCCGGGGCGGCGTGAACGGGAAAAATCCGCCCGTCGATCCCCATGTCGCCGACTTTGGTCTTATTCGGAACTCCGCCCAGGGCGATGACGGCCCAGTTCTCGAACTCAAAGGGCGGAAGCTTGCGAAGCTGCGCCTCCGTCCAAGGCAGGTCGCGAACGACAAACCCGCCGCCGCTGCGCCAAAGTTTTTCGTCTTCTCGCAGGCGGCAAACGTCCCGCAACCGCTTTGCCATCACGCGGCAGGCGGTCGGCGAGATGTCGATGCCGATCCATTGGCGTTTAAGGTTCTCTGCCGCCACAAGGGCCGTGCCGCAGCCGCAAAAAGCGTCGAGCACGACGTCATTGGGCCTTGAGGACGCTTTGATGATTCGTTCGAGGAGCGCCAGCGGCTTTTGTGTTGGATATCCGAGCCGTTCCTTTGCGGTTTGATTGAGCCGGTCGATGTCTGTCCAAACGCTTCCCGCCTGCACCATTCGGGCATTAGGAACAAAGGGTTTTTCGTCTCGCTTGCGCGGGAAGCCGCCGGCGGCGCCGGCCTTCTTCGGCCAGTGCAGGAGCCCGGCAGCGTCCCATTCGTCCATTTGCGAATGGCTATAACCCCAGTGACGACCAAAATCCTTGGGATTGAAATTTCTCCACGGTTTGCCGCTCTCCCCTTCGCTCGTTGTGCCGCTTCCCGTCAGATCGGACGTGTTGTACTTGCGCCCATCTGGCCCGGTAATCAGCGTATGCGGGGTCTTGCCTGCATCCCCGGGAATCATCAAAGGCTCAAAGTGGTATCCTTTTTTGTCATTCGAGTAAAAGAAAATCGTATCGTGCAGTCGCGGCCAGCGATGGCGTTCGGTGCGAGAATTCGTTCGACGCCAGATGATTTCGTTGACAAAGCGATTCTCGCTGAAAATCTGGTCGAGCATCACCTTGACGTAGTGGGAGGCGTGCCAATCAGAGTGATAGTAGAAGCTGCCATTAGGTTTTAGGACACGGGCGAGTTCGACGCACCGCGGCCGCATGAAGTCGATGTACGCGGCGGTGGAGGCATGGCGGTCCTCAAAGGAACGCTTCTCTTTGGCCTCTCCCCAAAAAACCTCGTAGTTGCGGTTGGAATTGAACGGCGGGTCGATATAGATGAGATCGACGCACCTGTCGGGCAGCTTCGGAAGCTGCTCCAGATTGTCGCCGCAGTAAACTACGCGAGTGTCAACCAACGCCGATCGTCGTTTGGCCATATCCGCCCCCGTGCGTCCATTTCCCCGCCACCACTATACCCGCAACAGTGGGGGCGTCAAGGATGGCAGGAAGCGTTCTTCATTGTCAGGCGAGTTTCATCGCCAGTTGCTCGTCGAGAATTTCGCGCACGGTCAGGGCGACGATGACTTTCCCCGATCGCGTGAAAAACGCTTGAATCTCCCGCAGCGCGTCGCTGGAGAAGTCGAAGGACACGAAGAAGCCCTTGGGGCGGTCCGTGCGCAGCATAACCGCCTCGAAGGCGTCGATGTCCGGCCGACCGGTCTTGTCCGTCTGCTTCACCTGGATCGGATACCAGTCGTCCATGAAGGGGAGTTCCGCCGCGCCCGGCTTGCCGCGGCCGGGCTTCTCCGGGGCGGCGTGAACGGGAAAAATCCGCCCGTCGATCCCCATGTCGCCGACTTTGGTCTTATTCGGAACTCCGCCCAGGGCGATGACGGCCCAGTTCTCGAACTCAAAGGGCGGAAGCTGTCGCAGCTTCTCTTGCGTCCAGGGCAAGCCCCGCACGATAAACGCGCGGCCGGCCTTCCAAAGGGTTTCGTCCTCGTGCAGGCCGCAACGGTCCCGCAGCCGCTTGGCCATGACGCGGCACGCGGTCGGCGAGATGTCGATGCCGATCCATTGCCGGCCCAGATGTTCCGCCGCTTCCAGGGCCGTGCCGCAGCCGCAGAAGGCGTCCAACACGATGTCGTTTTGGACGCTGCTGAGTTCGATGATGCGTTGCAGCAATTTGAGCGGCTTTTGCGTCGGGTAGCCGAGGCGCTCCTCGTCCTGACTTTGAATCGGCGGAATGTCGTCCCAGATCGAGCCGATCGGAACGCCAAGTCCCTCGTCGAGATAACGTTTGTAGCGAGGCACGGCGCCCGGCTTCGTTTGCACGATCCGCCCCTCGCCGCAAAGCTTCTCCATATTCTGTTTGCTGAACCGCCAGTAACGAGTGACGCCCAGGAATTCGTAATGCGGATTGCCCTTCGAGGGGCTGGCGCCGCCCGGGGCGGTCAGATCGCCGAGTTGGTAGCGGCGGCCGGTCCCGGGCTCAACGTGTTTATAGAACTTGTTGACGTACTCCGCATCGTAGGGCTTGTAGAGGTGTTGGAAGCGGTATTCGCCGCCGCCCCCGTAAAGGAACAGCGTTTCATGGACGCGGCCCAAGTGCTTTGAACCTTGCTTCGCGTCGCTGTGCGCGGTCTGCCGCTTCCAGATGATTTCGTTGATGAATTTGTTCTGTCCAAATATCTGGTCGAGCATCACCTTGACGTAGTGGGAGGCGTGCCAGTCGCAATGGTAGTAGAAACTTCCCGTCGGCTTGAGGACGCGCGAGAGTTCAACGCACCGCGGGCGCATATAATCAATGTAGGCAAGCGTTGAACGCGTGCCGATCCTCAAACGAGCGCGTCTCCCTGGACTCGCCCCAGAAAACCTCGTAATTGCGGTTGGAATTGAACGGCGGGTCGATATAGATGAGATCGACGCACTTGTCGGGCAGCTTCGGAAGCTGCTCCAGATTGTCCCCGCAGTAAACTACGCGAGTGTCAACCAACGCCGATCGTCGTTTGGCCATATCCGCCCCCGTGCGTCCATTTCCCCGCCACCACTATACCCGCAACAGTGGGGGCGTCAAGGATGGCAGGAAGCGTTCTTCATTGTCAGGCGAGTTTCATCGCCAGTTGCTCGTCGAGAATTTCGCGCACGGTCAGGGCGACGATGACTTTCCCCGATCGCGTGAAAAACGCTTGAATCTCCCGCAGCGCGTCGCTGGAGAAGTCGAAGGACACGAAGAAGCCCTTGGGGCGGTCCGTGCGCAGCATAACCGCCTCGAAGGCGTCGATGTCCGGCCGGCCGGTCTTGTCCGTCTGCTTCACCTGGATCGGATACCAGTCGTCCATGAAGGGGAGTTCCGCCGCGCCCGGCTTGCCGCGGCCGGGCTTCTCCGGGGCGGCGTGGACGGGAAAAATCCGCCCGTCGATCCCCATGTCGCCGACTTTGGTCTTATTCGGAACTCCGCCCAGGGCGATGACGGCCCAGTTCTCGAACTCAAAGGGCGGAAGCTTGCGAAGCTGCGCCTCCGTCCAAGGCAGGTCGCGAACGACAAACCCGCCGCCGCTGCGCCAAAGTTTTTCGTCTTCTCGCAAGCGGCAAACGTCCCGCAACCGCTTTGCCATGACGC
Source organism: uncultured Planctomycetia bacterium (assembly GCA_963791075.1). Taxonomy (GTDB): domain Bacteria; phylum Planctomycetota; class Planctomycetia; order Pirellulales; family Thermoguttaceae; genus CAWBRF01. The sequence continues at coordinate 28,025 of CAWBRF010000027.1, read as the reverse complement.
GGCAGGCGGTCGGCGAGATGTCGATGCCGATCCATTGCCGCCCGAGATGCTCCGCTGCCACAAGAGTCGTCCCGCAGCCGCAGAAGGCGTCTAATACGATGTCGTTCGGCTCGCTGCTGGCTTGAATGATGCGATCCATCAGCGCGAGTGGTTTCTGAGTTGGATAACCAAGGGACTCGCGGCGGACTTGGAAAGTCCGCCGAGCGAAGGAATGTCCTCCCAAATCGAGTCGACGGGGACGCCCGTCAACTCGTTGATATATCGTTTCAGCTTCGGAAATCCGCCGCTGGGCGGGAGATAAACGCGTCCATCGGCGAGAAGTTCGTCCAATTCCGCTGGCGTTCGCATCCAGTGCCGGCCGCTTCCGACCTTTGCGGGATCGAATCCCTTCCAAGGTTTCCCCGTCTCGCCGTTGCGCAGTCCGGCGCCCGTAATATCCGCGCGCAGTGCCTGCCGCGGGTTGCGACGTACTCATCTTCGTAGATGAAATACTTCTCGACGTACTCCTCTGAGTAGGATTTCAGTTCGACGTTGAATGTCGGTTTCGCCCCGTTTGAATAACGGAAGATTATGTCGTGGACGTGGCCGAACCCGTGCGTGTCGGCGTGAGCGGTGGTGCGCCGCCAGACGATTTCATTCTGGAAATTGTTCTCCCCGAAAATCTGGTCGAGCAACACCTTGACGTAGTGCGAAGCGTGCCAATCGCAGTGGAGGTAGAAACTCCCCGTTGGCTTGAGCACACGGGCGAGTTCGACGCACCGCGGCCGCATGAAGTCGATGTACGCGGCGGTGGAGGCGTGGCGGTCCTCAAAGGAACGCTTTTCTTTCGTCTCGCCCCAGAAGACCTCGTAATTGCGGTTGGAATTGAACGGCGGGTCGATATAGATGAGATCGACGCACTTGTCGGGCAGCTTCGGAAGCTGCTCCAGATTGTCCCCGCAGTAAACTACGCGAGTGTCAACCAACGCCGATCGTCGTTTGGCCATATCCGCCCCTTGTGCGTCCATTTCCCCGCCACCACTATACCCGCAGCAGTGGGGGCGTCAAGGCTGGCGGCTCGCCGGCGATCACTCCCCTTTCCCCCTTTCCCGGGGGACGATAGAATATGGTGCGCGACGGACATCCCTTTCCCCAAACGAGACGACGGACGACCATGGAACGAGAATGGATTGATCGCGCCGAAAGCATCCAGAAGCGGATTGTGCAGTTGCGAGACTCTCTTTGACTTGGCGGCAAAAAAGGCAAGAGCGGACGAGATCGAGCGGCAGATGGGGGCGGCCGATTTCTGGAACAACCGCGAGCGGGCGCAGGAATTGGTCGCCGAGCTCGAAGGGCTTGAAGGCGATGATCCGGCCGATGGACGAGGTCGTCAAGCTGGCCGACGACCTGGCCGTCGCGCTCGAAATGGCCGACGAGGATGAAAGCCTCGCCGGCGAGGTCCCCGCGGCGACGGAGCGCCTGGAGGCGATCCTCGCCGACCTCGAACTGAAGGCGCTGTTGAGCGGCCCGTTGGACGCCCATTCCGCCCTGCTGACGATCAACGCCCGCGACGGCGGCACCGACGCCAACGATTGGGCGGAAATGCTCCTCCGCATGTATTTGGCCTGGGCCGCCGACCACGACTACGACACGGAGCTGCTCGACCGCCAGGACAACGAGGAGGCGGGAATCAACAGCGCGACGATCGCCGTCCGCGGCCCGATGGCCTACGGATATCTCAAGGGCGAGGCGGGCATTCATCGTCTCGTGCGGATCAGCCCTTTCAACGCCGAAGGCAAGCGGCAGACGAGTTTCGCCGCCGTGGACGTTTCGCCGGAGGTGTCCGAACAGGCGGACGTTGAACTCCGCGACGAGGACATTCGCGAGGACGTGTTTCGCGCCAGCGGGGCGGGCGGGCAGCACGTGAACAAGACCTCCAGCGCAATCCGCCTCACGCACCTTCCCACGAACATCGTCGTCCAATGCCAGAACGAGCGAAGCCAGCACAAGAATCGGGCGATGGCCTTGAAGATGCTTCGCGCCCGGCTCGCCCGCGTGGAGGAGGAGAAGCGGGAGCGGGAGGCGGCGGCGAAGTACAATCAGATGCCCAAGGTCGGCTTCGGCTCGCAGATTCGCAACTATTTTCTCCATCCCGACCAGCGGGTGAAGGACGCCCGCACCGGTTTCTCCGTCGGCAATTTCCACGCCGTTTTGGACGGGAACATCCAGGGCTTTTTGGACGCCTATTTGCGTTACCGGGCGACCGGAGGGCGGGAATAGGCGCTCAGGCCATCGCCAACTGCCCGCTGCGAAGCGTCGTCTTCTGATAGAGATCGACGTACTGCCGCGCGCTGGCCGCCCACGACCAGTCCTGCCGCATTCCCACGTCGATCAACTGCCGCCACGCCTCCGGCTGACGGTAAACGTCGCAGGCCGCCCGCAAGGTCTCGCTCAAGGCCAGCGGGCTGTATTCCTCGAAGGAAAAGCCGTTGGGCGGCGGTCCGCCGGGCTTCTGCCGGCCGAAGCCGACGATCGTGTCCGCCAGGCCGCCGGTGGCGCGAACCACGGGGATCGTCCCGTATTTCAGGCTGTAAAGCTGGTTCAGGCCGCAGGGCTCGAAGCGGCTGGGCATGAGGAACATGTCCGCCCCCGCCTCGATCCGATGCGACAGCGGATTGTTGAACTCCTGCCGCAAGGCGATCCGGTCCGGCCAGCGCTGGCGAGGCTGTCGATGAGGCGATGGTACTTCGGCTGGCCCGTGCCCAAGAAAACCCATTGCGCCTCGGCCGTCTGCGCCCAACGCTGCAAGACCTCGACGATCAGATCAAAACCCTTCTGCTCGGTCATGCGGCTGATCGAAGCGATCAGGGGGACGTCGGCCCGCTGGGGCAATCCAAGCTCCTTTTGCAGGGCCGCCTTGCAGACCGGCTTGCCCACGGCGACGCGTCTGGGCGTCGTACTTCACCGGCAAGTGCGGATCGACCGCCGGGCTCCACTCCGCCGGATTCATGCCGTTGAGAATGCCCGACAAAACCTCGCGCCGATGCTGCAACACCCCCTCCAGCCCGCAACCCAAGGGGCTGGACTGAATTTCCGCGGCATAACTGGGGCTGACCGTGTTGATCGAATCGGCGAAGACCATGCCCGTCTTCAACAGGTTCAATTTGCCGTGGAACTCCATCTGCCGCCAATTGAAATACTTCCAATCGAAGCCGGTCAGCAGCATGTCCCAGTGCCAGAACTGCCCCTGGAAGGCGATGTTATGCACCGTCAGCAGCGAGGCGATCCGCTGGTACCGCGGCAGCTGAGCGATATTCGATCTTCAAATAGGCGGGGACCAAGGCGGTCTGCCAGTCGTTCACGTGCAGCACGTTGACCGGACAGGTCCAACAGCCGGATCGCTTCGAGCACCGCCCGGCTGAAAAATATGAACCGCTCGCAGTTGTCGATGTAGTCCTTGCTGTCGACGCTGTAGAGCTGGTCGCGGTCGAAATACTGGTCTTGCTGGACGAGATAGACCGGCACGGCCCCGCCGGGCAGGTGGCTGCGGAGCGAGATGGCCGGCGACCGTCTTGCTCCCCACGGGGACGACGAAATCGATTCCCAGCGGCTCGATGGGCATGCCGCAATAGCGGGTGTGGCGATAGGCGGGCAGGATGACGGCGACCTGATGGCCAAGTCGGGTCAACTCGATCGGCAAGGCCCCGCAGACGTCGGCCAGCCCGCCGGTCTTCGCAAAGGGAACGGCTTCACTGGTGGCCAAGAGGATATTCACGCGGCGGCTCCGTCGTCGATCTCGATTGAAGTCTATAGTAGGCGCTTAATTTTACCATAATTTTCCGCGGCCGATTTGCCCGTTTTGCCACAGTGTTACAATCGGCAAATCTTGCCGTGGGTTTTCGACATCTTTCGCGGTCCCAACTCCCATCTTGAGAGGGGTGTCGCCTCGCGAAACCGCAAGCGTTGCACGTTCCAATCCCTAATCCCCAATCTCCAATCCCTCTTCTCCCCCTCACGCCTCGATCCGGCTGCCCAAAACCTTCAAAAACTCCCGCATCCACGCCGGATGACCGCTCCAGGCGGCGGCGGTCACGAGGTTGCCGTCCACGACGGCGTTGCTGAACGTCTCGTTGACCTCGACCCATTCGGCCCCGGCGCGAATGAGTTCCGGTTTGACCGCCGGATAGGCCGTACACCGCCGCCCTTGGACCACGCCCTGCCGCGGCGAGGATCTGCTGGCCATGACAGACCGAGGCGATCGGCTTCCGCATCTCGGCGAAGTGCCGCACCAGGGCCAGCACGCGATCGTCCAACCGCAGATACTCCGGCGCGCGGCCGCCGGGGATCACCAGGGCGTCGTAATTGGCCGGCACGCGGCGTCGAAGTCGGCGGTGACGGCAAAGTTGTGGCCGCGTTTCTCGCTGTACGTCTGATCCCCCTCGAAGTCGTGGACGGCCGTGCGCACGCTTTCACCGGGCGTTTTCCCGGACAGACGACATCGACCTGATGTCCGACGGTCAGGAGGATTTGCAATGGGACCATTGCCTCGTAGTCCTCCACATAATCGCCCACGAGCATGATGATTTTCTTCGCCGCCATAATGGGGGCTCCTGGGGAAAGAAGGGGAGTTTCGCCTGTCCATCGTATGCGCGTTGCCCGGCCAGTGCAATGCCATGGCCCGCCTTCCGGGTGGGATTCGCCGCGGCGGGCCGCAATCGCCCCAATGCCGCACTAGCCGCCGGCACAGGGATATGCCACAATGTCATGTAGAGGTGAAGGGCCGGTGAACTCCCGAAACGATAACTAGCGCAGGGCGCGAGGCGATGAGCACCAACTTCACGGACGAATTCTTCCGCGACAGTTACGACTCAGAGGTGGAGTGCAAGTACAAGCCGGACTCGGCGGACAGCCTTCTCGTTGGCATTTTGTTCGGCTTGTCAGGAGTCGGAATCTACTACCTAAAGATCCTGCCAACCTGCAACCTGGGGGCGATGGATCGCCTTTTCATCGTTTTCGGCGCACTTTTTGCTGCCGCGTTCCTGAGTGCCGGTTATTATGTAGCCGCATCTCTCCACGGGTGGGGGTACTTCGAATACATCGCCTCGCCGAGAGATTGGGGCCAATATGTTGATGGTCTCAAAACCTACTACGCGCGTTACCATAACGAGCAGGTGGCCGACCAGAAGGTTGCCAACGACTTGGCGAGGCAGCTTCGCCAAAGGCACATTGACGCCGCAGGCTGGAATCAGAAACAAAATGAAAGAAAAATGGGTTGTCAGGCTCGGGCCAGAGGAAGCATCATTGCGGCCGCCGCGTTGATATTGCTCAATGCCCCAGCAACCTACTTTCGTTCAGCGATCCAAGACGGAAACGCATCGCACGGAGGTGATTTCCTTCCCCGATATTCAGAAGGTTCAAATCGTATCCCCCAAGACGAAAGGAACAATGCCATGAGCGAGAACAAGAAGACGAACCGTGTGCCGACATCACAGCAAAGGCCGACTCCGGCAAAGCCGGGAGTGCCGAAGAACGTGCTCGTCAGAAATAACGACACCAAGGCAAGGCGGATCGAGAAACGTTAATCGACAGGGCCAATCCATGGTTCAAGACCCAAAGACGCCGCAGAAACCGCAGCCGCCGGCCGCCGGAATGCCTACCGGGACACCCCAAAGCCGCCGCCGCCAGACAACGTGTGGGTTAGAGCCAGAGCCGCCCGGGGAACAGAGTCGCGGACTCTCCCACTCCCCCCGCCGCCTCAAACCCCGCCCACGAAAGAGTGAGGCACGGTCGATCTGCTGGCCTGCTCGTCATGCATTTGATCATCGAAATGTCGGACAACACGTTGGCCGCGATTCGGGCGGACCCCGAGGCTTTTGCGCGGGAGTTGCGGTTGGCCGCCGCTGTTAAGTGGTACGAATTGCGGCGAATCACCCAAGAGATCGCCGCTAAGATCGCGGAGATTTCTCGCGCCGAATTCGTCGTCGCCGTCGGCCGTTTTGGCGTTTCGCCATTCCGGTGCATGGCGGACGAGGCGGTCCAGGAGGCCGACCGCAGGTAACACTTCACCCGCGCAAAAACCAGCGGTCCAGCACGACGCGGTGGACAAACCAGCGGCTGGCCAAGAGCCTGTGTGCGAGCATCCGCCGCAAGGCCGACGGCGGCGCGACGCCCGCCCGCCCCGTGCGACGCCGCCCGAAACGCGCCTCGATCCGCCGGGCGTACTCCTCCAGCCGCACGCCGCGATAATCGCCGCGGCAGTGCAAAATCACCTCCGCCGCCAACAGGCCCGAGACAACGGCCGGACCAATCCCCTCGCCGCTCTTGGTGTGGGCTAGGCCGGCCGCGTCGCCCAGCCAGACGACGCCGTCGCTGGAGAGCGGCCGCGTGGAATGATCGTACAACTGATAGGCGTGTCCCTGGAACTTGTCGGGCACTTCGGCGGCGATCCGCCCTTCGCGGCGAAGGAACTCGCCAAAACGCCGCACCTGCTCCGGCAGCCCGCGGCGGTCTTCCCGCCCCAGGCCGACGTTCAACAGCGGCCCTTTGCGAATGCACCAGCCATAGCCCAACAGGTCGTCGCAGAAGTAGATTTCCGGAACCTGCGGCTCGACGGCGGAGGCGGCCTGCTCCCGCGGCGTCAACTCGATCTCGAACTCCTCGGCGGCGACGATCGCCTCCCGGTCGGGGGCCATGCCCAGCAACCGGGCGACGGGGCAGAAATGACCCCCGGCGGCGATGAGGACCGGCGTCTGAATCTCGCCATTGACCAGCCAATCGCCCCCCGACCGCTCGAGCGATCGCAGCGGTTGGCCCGTCCGCAGCCGCGCCCCCGCGCGGCGGAGGAGGAAATCGTCGAACTCGCGGCGGCAGACGCCGAAACTCACCGGCCGGCCGTAGGAGACGGTCGTCGCGGGCCGTTGGCCGCAGCCGACGCGAAAGGCGGTCATTGCTTGCAGGACGCGGCCCTGCGCATACTCCGCCGGATCGAGTTGGAGCGACGCGAGGACGTTGGGGGTGATCCAGCCGGCGCAGAGCTTTTGTCGCGGAAAGGTCGCTTTGTCGAGCACCACGACGTTGAGGCCGCCGCGGCGGAGACGCCCGGCGCAGGTTGAGCCGGCCGGTCCTCCGCCGACGATCAGCGCGTCGCAGCTTTCCATATGATTGGCGTTGCGGAGAAAAGTTCACCACGGAGGCACGGAGGGCACGGAGACGAAGGAAAGCAGCAGCCACGGATGAAACACAGATAAGCACAGGATTCAGGCGGAAAGATGAAGGTCGAAAAAACCGTCTTGTTTCCGGCCTCCTTTCCTGTCGTCCCGTCTCATCCGTGTGTTATCCGTGTTTCATCCGTGGCTTCTCCGACAGACTTAATTCTTGCTCCGTGTTCTCCGTGTCTCCGTGGTGAGTCTGCGTTTCCGTGTCAAGGGGTCTCGTTGTAGAGTCGCGCGCGGGTCCAGGGGATGTCGTTCATCCCCGGCCGCGAAAACACAAGCTGGAACAGTTGCAGGCTGCCGCAGGCAAAGCTCGCCATCGAGCCGGTCAAGTAGAGCCGCCAGCGCGGACAAACGTCTCGTCGAAGCATTCGCGACCATGTCGGCAGCGGCGTCGAAACGCAGCAGCCAGTGCCGCAGCGTCTCGGCGTAATGGAGGCGGAGGTTCTCCAGGTCGAGCAGGGAAAAGCCGCGGGGTTCGAGAAAGTGCATGATCTCATGGAGGCTGGGCGGATAGGAGCCGGGAAAAATCCGCCGCTCGATCCACGCGTTGACCTCGCACGGCTGGTCCCGCCCAATGGAATGAATCAAACCGCGGCCGACGGGGCTGAGGCAGCGGTCGATCGCGGCGCCCAGTTCCGCGTGGTGGTCGGGGCCGACGTGCTCCAACATCCCCACGGAGACAAAGACGTCGAACCGCCCTTGGATGTTGCGGTAGTCGTCCTCGATGAACTCGACGCGGTCGCTGAGCCCTTCGGCGCGCGCCCGCCGCCGCGCGCGCTTGATCTGCTCGTGGGAAACGTTGTAGGCCTTGACCGTGACGCCGTAATGCCGGGCCATATAGAGGGCCAGCGCGCCCCAGCCGCAGCCCGCCTCGGCCACCGTCTCGCCCGGCCGCAGCCAGACCTTGCGGCAGATGTGCCGCATCTTCGCCCGTTGCGCCTGTTCGAGGCTGACGCCCGGCGAGGGAAAGTAGCCGCAGGTGTAGACCATTTCGTCGTCGAGCCAGAGGCGGTAGAAGTCGTCGCCGAGGTCGTAGTGCTGGTGAATGTTCGCCCGCGAGCCGTCCAGCGTGTTCGAGCGGGCGCGGCGGCGCCAGCGGTCGATCGCGCGGTGAAATCGCCCGGGCTGCAAGCGGAGTTCGCGGCGGAAGACCAGTTCGAGCAACTTTTGCAAATCGCCCTCGACCTCCACCCGGCCCGCGGCATAGGCCTCGCCGAACTCGAGGTCGGAGTTCAGCGCCAGTTTCCAGAGCGTCGCTCGATCGTGGATGATCACCTTGATGGCCGCGGCGCCGCCGCCGACTTCCGCGCCATTCCATAGAACCAGGGCGACCCCCGGGTCGTCGACGGCCTGGAGCACCCGCGCGGCCAACCAGCGATCCAGACGCCAGGCGCCGGCGGCGACGGCCGGCCGCCGCGGCATCTCTGCTTTTCCGATTGCCGCCGGGAAGGCGAGGAGCACAGGCGGTTGGGCGGCGCCGGATGTGCCGCTGTTTGGCGGAAGCACACTGTTTGGCGGAATCGCCGGTGAAACCCGCGGCGCACGCGCGGAAACATTGGCATAGCCAGTGCCCCCCGACGCCGATGCCCGCCTGTCGGAAGAGAGAGGTGAAGCCATGTCGCCGCCTCCGATGGAAAGGACCAGAAGGGACGCACTTGTGCCGATAAGCCGCTTGCCGTGTATTGTAATTTTTTGCGAAATTGAGGCAATACCCCGGATTGCGGGCTTTGGGGACAACAGCGGCAGGGTTGGGCGGCATTTTGGGTGGCACTGGCTTTGCCAGTGTCTCGCCGAATCGCTGGCAAAGCCGGCGCCGCGCCTCGCTTTCGCTTCTCACCCTCCCGCGGCGTTGGTAGAATTACAGTCTTGCGGCAAAGATCGCGTTCCTCACGCCGATTGGAGAGAGTCATGAGCCGAAGTTTCTCGCGAGGCGTTTTTTCTTCCGCCGCGGCGGTCGCGTTGCTTCTTGCCTGGCCGGTTGCGGCCCAGTTTTCCGAGGGCAAGCGCGAGCCCGCCTCCGCCGCCGAGGAGCCCAACGGGGAGCCCGGCGAGAAACCCAGCGAGGAAACGCCGCAACTGACCCTGCCCGGCTTCTGGGCGCTGAGCATGCCGCCGGTGCAGAAGGCGTTGTGGCTCAACGAGCAGCAAAAGTCGTTCTTGCAGCGGATTTCCGATCGCTTTCAAGCGAAGGCGAAGGAGGCCACCGACGCCCTGAAGCGGCTTCCGGCGGACGAGCAGCGGCGCCGCTACGAGTCGTTCCAGGACCAGGCGCGTCGCGACGCCGAGGCCGTCCGCAAACAAGTGGCGATGGTGCTCACGCCGCAACAACTCCAGGCGTACGAAAAGCTCGACTTTCGCCTCCGCGTCCCCGCCGCGCTGGGCAACCCGCAGTTGCTTCGTTCGCTGGGCCTCAGCGAGCGGCAGCGAAGCCGCCTGGGGCAAATTCGCGACAACCTCGAAGAGCGATTGCACGAGGTGCAGACCGAGGCCGCCGACAAGACCTTGCAAGCCCTCACGCCCGAGCAGCAGGAAAAGCTCAAAGAAGCAGCTGAACAAACAGCGCTGGTAGCGGAAGACGATGTTTGTCGATGAAGTGGAAGTCTGTTTCGAGGCGGGCAGCGGGGGCAACGGGTGCGTCGCCTTCCATCGGGAGAAATTCGTCCCCCGCGGCGGACCCGACGGCGGCGACGGCGGCGACGGCGGCAGCGTCATCCTCGTCGCCCGCGAAGGCGTCGACAGCCTCGCCGCCCTGGCCCATCACAAACGCTGGAAGGCCGCCGGCGGCCAGCCCGGCGCGGCGACAACTGTCATGGCGCGTCGGCCGAGCACCTGACGATCCCTGTCCCCCCGGGCACGGTCGTGATCGACGCCGAGCGCGGGCCACGTGCTCAAGGACCTGGCCGCCGCCGGGCGAGCAGCTGATCGTCGCCCGCGGCGGCAAAGGGGGGCAAGGGCAACGTCCGCTTCAAATCGTCCACCAACCGCACCGCCGCGCCAGTTCACCGCCGGCGATCCGGGCGAGTCGCAGCGGGTGCGGCTGGAATTGAAGGTGATCGCCGACGTCGGCCTGGTCGGCAAGCCCAACGCCGGCAAGAGCACGCTGCTTGAGCCGGCTGTCGCGGGCCAGGCCGAAGATCGCCGCCTATCCCTTCACCACGAAGCATCCGAACCTCGGCCGCGTGCAGATCGACGCCGATCGGGCGCTGATCATGGCCGACATTCCCGGACTGATCGAAGGGGCCCACGCCGGCGCCGGCCTGGGACACGAGTTCCTTCGGCACGTCGAGCGGACGGGGCTCTTGGTCCATTTGCTCGAGCCGCAGCCCGGCGACGGCTCCGATCCCGTGGCCAACTACCGCGCCATCCGCAGCGAACTGGAGCAGCACAGCGCCGCGCTGGCCGCCCGCGGCGAAATGGTCGTCGTCACCAAGGCCGACCTCCCCGGGCGGAAGCGGTCCGGCGGAAAGTGGCCGACGCCCTCGGACGCGACGTGCTGCTGATTTCCGCCGTGACCGGGCAAGGGCTGAACCAATTGACCGGGGCCATGGCCGCCGCCCTGAACAAACCGGCGGAAACCTGGTGAGCGGGGGCAGCGATGATCGCCGTTGACGTGGGCAACGCCCGGATCAAAATCGGCTGGTTCGACCGCCGCGACGCGGCCGGATTGCCCACGCCGCGGGCGACGCTCCGCGCTGGACGACCGCGCGCCGGACTTTGCCGTCTTGACCGCGTGGCTGGAGAAAATTCCGCCGGCCTCCGACGCGGCGCCTTGCGTGGCGCATCGCGCAGCGTGAATCGCCCCGCCGCCGCCCGCTTGATCGACTGGTTGCGGGGCAACCGCCCGCAAGACCGCGTCGCCCTGCTGGCCGCGGGCGACTTGCCGCTGGCGGTCGAGTTGCCGCGGCCGGACATGGTGGGCGTGGATCGATTGCTCGACGCCGTGGCGGCCAACGTGCTGCGTCCCGCGGACCGGCCGGCGGTCGTCGTCGACGTCGGCACGGCGATCACCGTCGATCTCGTGTCCCGCGACGGGGCCTTTCGCGGCGGCTCGATTCTGCCGGGCATTGCCATGTCCGCCTCGCGCCCTGCACGAGTTCACCGATCTGCTGCCGCTGTTGGACATTTCCGAGTTCGACGTTCCGCCGCCGGCCTTGGGCGACTCGACGGAAGCGGCGCTGCGGTCGGGGCTTTTCTGGGCGCGATCGGGGCCGTCCGCCAATTGATCGAGCAATTGGCCGGCGACGAGCAGCCGCTGGTGATTTTCACCGGCGGGGCCGGGCCCGCGTCGCCGGGCTTCTCGGGCGGTCGCTCGCATGGGCGCCGCACCTGACGCTCGCCGGCATTGCGCTGGCCGGGGAAGAACTGCCCTCGCCTTGACCCGAATGCCGTTGAAATAGTCGTCGGCGTCTTGGCGGCAATTTGTTATGAATCGCCACTGTCTGCGAGCCCCGTAGGGACGGTTGGCAATAGCCCAGCACTTCAGTGCTGGGTGGACGGCGGACGAAAACGTCCCGTCAGTCCCGGAGGGACGGCTGAAGTGGGGCGTTTTCGCCGGGCCCCAATCGTCCCTCCGGGACTCCACGACATCCTCCCTCAACCGTAATCCCAGCACAACCATGCTCCGCATGGCGCCCGTGCTGGGCTATTATCAATCGTCCCTCCGGGACGGAGAGGGGACCGAACGCGCTCACCGCCCGTTGCGAAACGCCGTCTGCACGCGAACGTGGTTCGCCCCCAACAACTCCTCGACGCCGGCTTGCATCTGGGCATCGGCGGCGACGCGGAACTCCGGACAGCGACAAGGCACTCGGCTGCCGTCGGATAAACAAAGGGTCAACTCCAAGGGGCTGTTGCCCGGGTGGTTGCGGAGTAGCGCGTGAAGCTGTTCGAGCTTCGCCAGTCCGTGCGCCTCCTCGAAGACGCGGATCGAGACGCTTCGCGTGCAGCGGGCGTCGAGGTCCTTGATGTCCAACAGCTCGTTGACGATGAGGTTGGCCTCCTCGCTGCCCGGCCGCTTGTCGACCGCGCCGCGAACAACGCGGATGGCGTCGGACTCCAAAAGTTCGCCGTAGTGGACGAATTGATCCGGCCAGAGGATGCAGCGGATGGTCCCCTGGGCGTCCTCTAGATCGAACATTGCATAGCGGCTGGGGCTGCCCGGCTTGGGGTTCTTCGTGTGCGCAGTACTTCACCGCGGAGATCATGCCGCCAAGCATGACCTCCGTGCGATGCTTCAGCGCCGCCGCGGACGCGGTCGTGTGCGAACAATAGGCGGCCAGAACCTTTTCGTATTCGGCCAGGGGATGGCTCGTGAGGTAGAAGCCGAGGACTTCCTTTTCCTTGGCCAACTGCTCCCGCGGCGGCCAATCGGCGACGTTGGGCAGATCGGCGGCGGCCTCCGGGGCGTCTTCCTCGTCGCCGAAGAGGCCCATTTGTCCATTGCGGCGGTCGGAAGCGGCGGAAGCCCCCGCCTGGAGGGCGCGGTCGATGGCGGCAAAACAGGCGGTGCGGCGGCCGAGGGCGTCCATCGCGCCCGCCTTCACCAGGGCCTCGATGGCCGTGCGGTTGACCGCCCCGGGATCGAGCCGCTCGCAGAAATCGAAGAGGCTGCGAAACGGCCCGGCGGCTTTCCGCTGGCGGACGATCGCCGCCGCCGCGGCGCCGCCGCAGCCTTTGATCGCCGAGAGGGCGAAGAAGATCTTTCCCGCGGCGACGGTGAACTCGACGTCCGCGCGGTTCACGTCGGGGGGGACGACTTCGATCTTCATCCGTTGGCAGTCGTCGAGGTGCTCGATGAGCGAGTCCCGCTTCTTGAAGTTCCGGCCGGGGATGTCGCTGGTCAACAGCGCCGCCATGAACTCCACCGGATAATGCGCCTTCAAGTAGGCCGTCGCGTAGGCGATCAGGGCGTAAGCGGTCGAATGGCTCTTGTTGAAGCCGTAGCCGGCGAACTTTTCGATCAACCCGAAGAGGTCGCCCGCCTCGCGCTTCGACAGCCCTTGCTCGTGGGCCCCGGCGATGAACTCTTCGCGGAACTTGGCGATCGACTCCAACTTCTTCTTGCTGATCGCCTTGATGCAACTGTAGGCGTTGGCCAGGGAGATGCCGCCCAAGCGGTTGAGAATCCGCATCACCTGCTCCTGGTAGACCATCACGCCGTGGGTTTCTTCGAGCACCTCCTTCATCACCGGATGCTTGTACTCCGCCTGCTTGCGGCCGTGCTTCACCTGGATGTAGTCGTCGACCATGCCGCCCTCCAGCGGGCCGGGGCGATAGAGGGCGTTCGTGGCGATGACGTCGCGGAAGTGGTCGGGCTTCATCCGCTGGAGCAGCTCGCGAATGCCGCCGCTCTCCAACTGAAACACCCCCTTCGTCTCGCCCCGGCAGAGCAGGGCGAACGTCTCCTCATCGTCCAGCGGGAAGGAGTAGGGATCGACTTTTTCCCCCGTGGTCTGCGCGATCAGCTCGACGACCTTGGAGAGGATCGTCAGGTTGCGCAGGCCGAGGAAATCCATCTTCAGCAGGCCGGCCCGCTCGACGTCGGCCATCGCCCATTGGGTGATGATTTCCTCCTTGTTCTGCACGTGCTGCAAGGGGACGTACTCGCTCAAGGGGCGGTCGGCGATGACCACGGCGGCGGCGTGGGTGCCGACGTTGCGGGCGAGGCCCTCGATCCGCATCGCCAGGTCGAGCAACTTGCGGATTTCCGGGTCTGTTTCGTGCAGCTTCCGCAGGTCGTCGCTCTTTTCCAGGGCGTCGGCGATGGTGATTTTCAGTTCTTCGGGCACCAGGGCGACGACGGCGTCGACGCGCGGGATCGGCAGTCCCAAGGCGCGGCCGACGTCGCGAATCGCCGCCCGCGCGGCCAGGGTCCCGAAGGTGCCGATCTGGGCGACGTTTTCCACGCCGTACTTTTCCTTGACGTATTGGATCACCTCGCCGCGCCGCTGCTGGCAGAAGTCGATGTCGATGTCCGGCGCCTCGCGGCGGCTCTCGTCGAGGAACCGCTCGAAGAGCAGGTCGTACTGCAAGCGGACAGACGTGGCTTAGCCGCAGGGCGTAGGCGACCAGCGATCCCACGCCGGAGCCGCGGGCGGTGGCCTCGATGCCCTGGGAGCGGGCGAAGCGGACGAAATCCCAGACGATGAGGAAGTAGTTGGGGAAGCCGAGCTTGTTGATCACGTCGAGTTCGCGATCCAGCCGCGCCATCACCTCGGGCGACAACTGCCCGGCGACGCAACGCCGCGGATCGTCGGCGTATCGCTCCCGCAGCCCGTTCGAGGCACAATTGCCGCAGACGGTCTTCCGCGGCGACGTTCTCCGGCAGGGCGTAGACGGGAAAGTGCCGCTGGCCAAGATCGAGGTCGATGGCCACGCGGTCGGCGATTTCTTGGCTGCGGCGGAGGGCCTCTTCCCGGCCGGGAAACGCCGCGTACATCTCCTCCGGCGAGCGAAGATAGAACTCGTTGCTGTCCATCTTCATCCGGTTCGTGTCGCTGAGAAACTTGCCCGTGTTGACGCACAAGAGCACGTCCTGCGCCTCGGCGTCCTCGCGGAGGACGTAGTGTACGTCGCTGGTGGCGACGGTGGGCAGGCCCATCCGCTCGGCCAGATCCGCCGCCGCCTCGAGCACCACCCGCTGCACCTCCAGCCCGTTGTTCTGCAACTCGATGAAGTAGCGGTCGCCGAAGACTTTTTGGAACCAGGCGACGGTTTCGCGGGCCTTTTCGAGGTTGGCTTCCCCGCCGGCCAGGAGCAGGCGGCTCAATTCGCTGGAAAGGCAGCCGCTGAGACAGAACAGCCCTTCGTTGCAGGACTCCAACAACTCGCGGTCGATCCGCGGCTTGAAGTAAAAGCCCTCCAAAAAGGCCTTCGACGAGAGCTGCATGAGGTTCTGAAAGCCGGTCCGATTGAAGGCCAGCAGGGTGAGGTGGAAACTCGCCTCTTTGAGGCTGCCGGCGTCCTTTTGGAGGCGGCTGCCCGGGGCGATGTAGGTTTCCAGCCCGAGGATCGGGTTGACGCCCACTTCCTTGGCCTTCTGATAGAACTTCAGCGACCCGTGCAGATTGCCGTGGTCGGTCAGGGCCAGGGCGTTCATTTGCAGGGCCTTGGCGCGGGCCAACAGCCCGTCGATCGTCCCCGCCCCGTCCAAGAGGCTGTAATGGCTATGGCAGTGGAGATGGGCAAAGGGATGGCGAATCATGGGCGTCCTCCGTGTGCGACTAGCAGATTGTATCCGCTGGCCGCCAGCGAGGGCTACCGGCGGACCCAAAATTGTCCGGCTTCGGCGGCGATGGCTCTTCCAGTGTTCGGCGACATACGGCGAATGCACCCATTGCAACCGGCATTTTCAGCATGATTTACCCACAACATTCAGTTTACGCACTCTTTTTAATACTCCGTATTTATTAATTCTCTTCATGTTTCCGATATGAGCATCTGGGCAATCCGGTTGTCCTTGGCCGACTGGATGCCGTTCATTGCCGTCCCTCCCAGGTTTTCCTCCAGCCATTTCGCCGAGACCATGATCGACACCCCCCCTCTGGACGATCGCGTTCTGATCGCCTTGGAACAGAGCCCCCATTTGCCGCGGCGAAATCTGCGTTTTGAGACCGCCGAGGGCCGGGTCACGCTCCGCGGCGTGGTCGGCTCGTATTTTCAGAAGCAGATGGCCCAGGAAGCGATCCGCCATCTTGACGGCGTCGAAGAGATCGCCAACGAGTTGGAAGTCTTTTGGACCTAAAGGGCCGCCGTCTGGTCGCCGTGGCGTTCTACCGCGGCAGCCGCGGGTCGCCGCGGACCGCCTGCTCGCGGCTTTCGTAGGCCGGCAATCGGTCCTCCAGGGCGCACGTCCGCAGGACCCGCTGATTGTGCGGCGACAGCCCGCACAGCCGCAAGGTCCCGCCGTGCTCGCAAACCCGCTTCTGCAGGTGGATCAACTGGGCGATGATCTCGCTGGTGAGCACCGCCGCCTGATCCATTTCAAGCACGAGCCGGTAGGTGAAGTGCTGTTCGAGCAGATGCCACAGCCGCTCGCCGATCTGCGGGGAGGTCAAGGGGTTTTCCTTGGTCCTGCTCACTTTGATCATCAACCAATCGGGCCCTCGGTCCACGTCAAACTGACACCCGGCAACCGCGGCGGACATGGCTTTTCCTTTCGCGTGGAGTAAAAAGCCACACAAAGACGACCTTCAATACCATCCATCCTAGCGAAAGTGGAAAAATGCACAATGCCGCTAAGGACGGGGGCGATTTCCTTTTCTACGAACGTCGAGGATCGGGGCCTTTCCGAAGCGAACAGCGACCCTCGGGAGCGGACCAAAATCGACGAGTCGGCGGCGCGCACTGGCTTGCGGCGTGAACCGCCGGCTATTCGAACAACTTCTGTTGCGGCGCAGGGCTCGCTTCCGCCAAAGACGCCAGGCCGAGGCGCTCCAGCGACGCGGCGGTCAGCTTCCGACCCCGCGGCGTCCGCACGACCAACCCGCTCCGCAAGAGAAACGGCTCGACCTCGTCGACGAGCGTGTCGGGAGCGAGGTTCATCGTGTGGGCGACCGCCTCGACCCCGACCGGCCCGCCGCCGAACACCCGGGCGATCGTCTCCAAATACTTGCGGTCCTGCAGGTCGAGGCCCAAGACGTCGATGCCTTGCATTTCCAAGGCGTCGCGGGCGACGCGGAGGGTGATCCGCCCGTCCGCCCGGCTCAGGGCGTAGTCGCGGACCCAGCGGAGGCGATTGTTCGCCAGTCGCGGCGTTCCCCGGCTGCGGCCGGCGATCTCCGCGGCGGCCTCGTCGGCGATCTCCACCCGCAACTTCACGGCGTTGCGGCGGACGATCTCGGCGAGTTCCTCGAACGGAGTAGAAATCGAGGTGCTCGCGCAACTGGAAACGGTCGCGCAAGGGGGCGGAAAGCAGGCCCGTCCGCGTCGTCGCGCCGATGAGCGTGAACGGCTTCAGTTGCAGGTTGATCGTCCGCGCGTTGACGCCTTCGCCCAGGGTCAAGTCGATGCGAAAGTCCTCCATCGCCGGATAGAGGAACTCCTCGACGGCCTTGGGCAGCCGGTGGATTTCGTCGATGAAGAGGACCGACCGCTGCTCGGCGTTGGTCAAATAGGGGATGATGTCCTTCGGCGCGGTCATCGCCGCGCCGCTGGCGATTTGCAAGCCGACGCCGAGGTCGCGGGGGATGCAGGTGGCGAAGGTCGTCTTCCCCAGGCCCGGCGGACCGTCGAAGAGGATGTGTCCCAGGGGTTCGCCGCGCTTGCTCGCGGCGTCGACGGCGATTTCCAGCCGCGCGTAGACCTCGCGCTGGCCGACCATGTCGCCCATCCGCTTCGGGCGAAGATCATTGTCTTCGTCCCCTGGATCCGGCGGCTGGACGATCGCTTCCCGGCTCATTCAGTCTTCCATGTTGAGTTCTTTGTTGCTTTCGTATTCTTCGGGCTTTTCGCGATCGCGGCGGTTGCTGGCGCGGAGGACGACCAACAGGCCCAGCAGGACCGCGAGGATCACCAAGGCATAGGGCAGGGCGTAGACGCTGTGCGGATCGGGTTTTTCCTCCGGAGCCACGGCTCGCTGCGCCAGCGCCGCCGCGCACGCGGCGAGAAAGATCCAGCCGGCCAGCGTCGCCGTTAGCAGCGCCCGGCCCACCGTGCAGACCATTTTCATTTCCGCGGCTCCTTATTCGCCAGAGGCTGATTATAACCGGGCGACGGCGGCGGGGGAAAGCGGAAGACGGGGGCGGACGTTTGCGGGAAGACGGATTGGGTGGGGCTCGCTGCACTCGACCACCCTACCTTGTGACGCCATTCCCCATGTAGGGTGGGTCGAGCGAAGCGAGCCCCACCCATTGACGGGGACCTCATCGGCTGTAAATCCCCGCTCAACACGAAAATCCAAGAAAATCGCTGCAACCGTCCTAAGCGGCCTGCCGATACGTCCTACAAGCGGCCCGACGCACGGTTGCCCGCAGCCGAGCCGCGGCAAGGAGCGACCTAAGGCCAGCGGCGCCTTTTTCCAGGAGTCAGTCACCATGCAAGTGAAAGTCTACGTGCCCAAGCTCATCGAAATCCCCAGCGAGTATCTTCCCGCGCTGGCGAAGCGCACCGCCGAAAGCTTGGGCGGTCGGTCCGGCGAGGTCTCCGCCACCCGCGGTCATCTGGTCCGCCAGGCGGTCCAAGACGGTCTGCTGCGCGAATTCGACCACCTGATCGGCGAGGACGGCACGGTCGATCTGGTCTGCGATCCGGGCATGGAGATTCCCCTGGAGCTGGAGAATCGGACGCTCAGTTTGAGCGAGTTGCTCGAGGCCCTGCAATTCAACAAGCGGTCCTTGTCCGGCGTCAACTCGGCCGACGCTGCCTGAGCGAAAGGCGCGCTCGGCGGCGGGCTTGCGGTTTGCCGGGCGGGTGCAGCGAAGCCCCCTCTTCTGCTTACGGCGGCATCGGCGGTTCGGCCGCGTCGTGTGATTCGTCTTGCCCCTTGCGGACGCGAATCTCTCCCGCCTCGCAACGCCGTTTCCAGCGAGTCACCGCTTGTTGGCGTTTGGCGGACGGAAGTTCCGGCTGGTAGTACATTCCCCACCCGGTGATGTCGCGCAGGTTCCAGAAGCTCAACACGCGGAACGCCAACGCCTCGTGTTCGAGCAGATCCACGAGCTTGGCGTCCTGGCCGTTTTGCAGTTGCTTGTCCGTATAGCCCCACAACATGCGATCGGCGACGCCGCCTTCCGGGCTGAACTGCTTTTCCATCGCCGCGCGAACGGCGGCGGCCGTCTCCCGCCCCCGCGCAATCGCGTCGCGAAGCTGCTCGATGTAGTCGGGCCATTCCAGGCGGTGGGCAGGATCGTTCAACACCTTGACCATCGTGTCGAACTGGCCGAGATAGCCGAGGCAGCGCCGCGCCAGCCAAGACACCTCTTTCTGCCGGTGATCGGCCAGTTCCATCAGGCCCAGTTCGGCGGG
Organism: uncultured Planctomycetia bacterium; assembly: GCA_963791075.1. Lineage (GTDB taxonomy): Bacteria > Planctomycetota > Planctomycetia > Pirellulales > Thermoguttaceae > CAWBRF01. The sequence goes on along the minus strand of CAWBRF010000027.1, from coordinate 8,868 downwards.
CCGGCCCGGCTGGAGCGACTGCGACTGGGCAATCGTCGTCAACGCCCGCCGCTCCAAGGGCGGCAGCGGCTCGACGACAATCCATTTCGGCAGGTCCCGATTTTCCAGGGGCACGGCCTCCAAGGGGGATTTCTCCTCGAGGACCAGCCGGGCGGGGGCCGTCACGCGAATCCTCTCGCGACCCTTCTCCTGCCAACGAATCGCCCCATGGGCGACGCACAGATTGGCGGCGACGCGCGTCGATTTCTCGTCTTCCGGATCGCCGCCCGGCACGTGGCGACGCGTCGCCTCCAGCGTGGCGATGCTCTCCGCGTCAACCAACGTGAGCACGCCGCTGCGATCGCCCGCCGTCAACTGCACCTGCGATCCCGCCTGGGCCAAAGGGGTCAGCACGAGACGGCCGAAGGCGATTTCCAGTCCCGGCGGGCCCTCCGCGCCGTGGGGCAACAATTCGACCTGCGTCGGGCCCACCATCTGCACCGTGACCCCCGACGCCAAGCCAATCTCATCGCGATAGGTCGGCAACACCAACAGCCGCTGCCCGGCAAAGAGCATCTCCTTTTCCGGCACGCGCTGCCACGCGCCGCTGTGCGCGTCGAAGGACAAGAGGACCTCGTCCTCCGAGTTGTAGCGGGCGACTTGCTGCGGCGGCACGAGCGGCGCGGGCGGACTCGGCGTGTTCGCCTCGCCGGCCGGGGGCAATTTTGCCTCCGTCTGCGGGGTTTTTTCACCTGGAGCGGGCAGGGCCTTCGGCGCGATCCGGGCGATCGCCTCCGGCCCGACCGGCGGCGATGGAGTTGTCGTCGGCCCGCCCGGCGGCAGCGGCGCGCCTGCGCCCGCGGCCGGCGTCCCCGCAGTCGCGCCGGGCAAAGGCGGTTGAACAGCCCCAGGCGGAAGCGGGGCCGTCTCCACCGTTCCCCCGGTCGCTGTCCCCCCTGTCGCTGTGCCGCTTTCTCCCGCGGCCGGCGGCTTGGCGGCTACGCCCGTCGCCGTCCCACTGGTCGCCTTCTCCTCTGTTGGCGCGGCGATCGGCGGCGCGGCTGGCGGTTGTTGACGCACGGGCGCTGCCGGCGCGGCTTCCTTCCCGTGGTCGCTGGCCGACGGTTTTTCGCCCTTGGCCCTGTCCGTCGCAACAGCAGCCTTTTCCTGCTCCGTTTCCTTGGTCGCAACCGCCATCGGCGCACCGCCAGCGGCCAGTCCGCAGCAAATTGCCGATCGGCGTCCCCTTCTCAAGCTGACCGGTCACCAGCAACACGAGCCCGCCAAAGCAACCGACCAACACCAACAGGGTGACCGTCGTCAGGAAGCGGCGGGCCTTCGGCGGCTCGCGGAGGTATTCGGGCACGGTCGGCTTGGGACGCGGCGGATAGGCGGGCGGTTCCGCTTTCGCCTCGCCGGCGGCGCCGGCCGCCTCGTCGCCGCGGTTGGCGGCCGTGGCTTGGGCGGCGGCGCGGGGAAGTTGATACATCCGCTGCCGGCTTTCCGGATCGATCTCCGCCGGCTCCCCCAGAACCACCGCCAACACCTGATGACAGGCCGCCACCTCCGCCAGATGGACATCCGAATCGAGACAGACCTTTTCGAAATCGGGCACGCGATCGGCGGGCAGGGTGTTGTCGAGATAATCGGCCACCGTGTTCGCGTCGAGCCCCGGCCCCCGTTCGGAGACGCTCGGGGCCGTCAGCCGCAAACGCCGCATCACGTCGCGGATGCGGTGCATCAGGCTGGTGGCGTATTGGCTGTCTTCGATCTTTTTGCCGATGTCCTGGGCGTCCTCGGGTTCGAGGATGCCGTCCAGATAAGCCAGCATCGTTCGCAGGGTAAGTCGCATCGCCGCGCCTCGTGTACGGGGTGAAAGCAGATCGCCTCTACGGGAATAGTGGCGGCGGGGCGGGAAATCCGTGCAGGAAAAGAAGAAAGAAGAAAGAAGAAAGGAATTAGAAGGTAGAAGGACGGAGAAAGTAAGGAGGGGGGAGGAAGAACGGCGATTGCATTTTCGCCTTCAGCCTTCCCGCTTCCTCCCTTCTTTCGCGGGACACGCGGCAACCGCGCCGAGAGTCAAAAGAAGCTCGATGGAGGCGACCGCCAAGGGATGCAGCGCGGGCTCGCCCGTCGTCGCGTCGGACGCCGCCATGGGCAGCCGCTGCCAGCCCTGGGCGGTTCGCCGCCAATCGGCGGCCAAGCCATTGGAAGCGGCCGAGCCCTCTTGGGGCAACTTGCTGGCCAGCCAACCCGCGGCAACAAGCAACAACAGCAATCCGCCGATGCGACCCATGCAAACTTCAGGCGAGCAAGTTCCGCGCCCGAGGCGGCGCGAGACGGCCGGGGGATTCGCAGTTGGCGACAAAACATGCCGGCTGGAAACGAGTTGCGTCTTCGCGCGGGGGCCGTTGTTGGGAGAAGGCAAGCGTTGCCGTTTCGCCACGAGCGGGCCCGGCGCGCGTTGCCTTTTTGCCACAGATTTGCCAGGCGTGCGGTTCTGGCGTAGTTTTCATCTGACGGTGGCGTCGGGCGTCACGACCAACCTCCGGTCGCGGCACGCCATTTTAATATCCGCCGCCCGTCCAACCGAGGCATGATCCCGGATGCTCGCCACACTTGAAGCGGAATCACGTTCTCGGCTGGACTTGCACAGGCTGCTGTCGGCAGCGCAGCTCTCCGGCGCTGCCGCAAAGCGCCATCCGCCTGCTGAATCTTTCCCGCGACCCCAACAACGGCCCGGCGGAGTTCGCCGAGCCGGTCGAGGCCGACCCCGGATTGGCCGCCCAATTACTGCGATTTGTCAACTCCTCCTTTTTCGGGTTCGCGCGGGAGATTGCCAGCGTGAAGCTGGCGATTACCCTCGTGGGAATCCGTTCGGTGAAGAATTTCGCCCTCTGGAGCGCGGTGTTCAGCCTGATGCCGAATCCGAAGTGCGGTCCCTTCGACCTCCGCGGGCTGTGGCAGGATTCGCTTCGCCGGGCGCTGTTTGCCCGGACGCTCGCCAGGTTGTTGGAGGCGCCGCAGGCCGAAGAAGCGTTTGCGGCCTCGCTGCTGCAAGACATGGCCATCCCCTTGCTGGCGCACCATTCGCCGGCCATGTACAGCCGGCTGCTGGAAATCCGCGGCCAGCGGCAGGCGCGGCTTTCCTCCCTGGAGCGGCAGATCTTCGGCTGGACCCACGCGGAAGCCGGCGGCATGATGGCCCGCCATTGGAACCTGCCCGATCAGTTCGCCCGCCTGATCGAAAACCACGTCTCGGCGCCTGCGGCGTCGGGAAGGGTTGTGGCGCGGCCGGCCGATTTGGCCGTGGCGCTTTCGGCGATGTTGCCCTCCACGAGCGATGCTTCCTGGCTGGAATGTGCGGACTTTGAAAATGCCTACGAGAGCGTACGGCCGGTGGACAGCCCCGCCCTGGTCAACCTCTTGTCGCGAATCGACGAGGACTTTGCCCATTTCGCCCCTTTTTTGAACATCGTCGTGCCCGCAAAGACCCTCCTGGACCATTATCGCGAAATGGTCGCGGTTGTCGCTTGATCGGCGCGCGATTCCAGGGCGTCGGGGGGGGGGTGATTCTCGCCGCCGCGTAAGTGGCGATTCGGAGTTTCTGTAGCGAAAGTTCTTGACAGCGTGGAAGTTGCGACGCAATTCGCAAATCGCCATTTTGGTTTGTCGCCAAAAGCTGTTAAAATCGAGAATGTAGGAAGTGTCGCCTGCGTGGGATCGGAGAGGCGGGCAAAGCCATGCCATTGTCGAGAGACCGAATTCGGAGGATGAAGCTCCAGCACCAAGCGGAAGGCTACTTGGAGCTGGGCATGTGGCGCCAGGCACTGGAAGTGTTGGCCCGCCTCGACCCGGCGGACGCCGATTGGCACACCCTGTGCCTGCAAGGCGAGGCCCTCCGCGGCCTGGGACGTTGCGAGGAGGCCCTGCCGCTGCTGGCCCGCGTCGTTGAAGCCGAGCCGGAGAACGTCCGCGGCTGGCTCGCCTTGGCCTGGTGCCAAAAACGGACCGGCCGCCTCGAACAGGCCATTCTTTCCATGGAAAGCGCCTTGGCCGCCGATCCCGAGGAAGCGGTGATCCACTACAATCTGGCCTGCTATTGGAGCTTGGCGGGCGGAAAGCGACGGGCGTTGGGCTATCTCGAACATGCCCTCGCTTTGGACGACAATTTCCGGCGGATGATCGACGCCGAGGCCGACTTCGACGCCTTGCGGTCGGACCCCGACTTCCAGGCCCTCTGCAACGGCTCGCAGACGCCCGGGTGAACGGCCGGTTCACGCGGCGTGCCGAAGGCCCCCTTTCCCGTAGGATTGTCGGGGACTGGTTTCGCGGCATGGCCCCCGCTCTTTTCCCGGCTCCCCGTGCTATATTGGAGAATCGGCGGCCGTCCCGGGGGGATAGTCCCCGGGAACGGCGGCAAAATCGGAAAAGGCGCATTCCATGACCACTTCCTTGGAACAATCGATTGCGAACAAATCGGCCACCGTCGGCGTCATCGGCCTGGGATACGTGGGATTGCCGCTGATCCGCGCGTTCGTCGCCGCCGGCTTCCACACCATGGGCTTCGATTGCGACCAGTCGAAGGTCGAGCGGCTGCTGGCCGGCAAGAGCTACATCAAGCACATCGCCGCGGAGTGGATTGCCAAGTGCGTTGCCGACGGCATGTTCCTTCCCACCGCCGACATGAGCCGACTGGCCAAGCCGGACGCCTTGTTGATTTGCGTCCCCACGCCGCTTTCCGAGAGCCGCGACCCGGACCTTGTTTTCATCGAGCAGACCGCGCAGCAAATCGCCAAGGTCCTTCGCCCCGGCCAGTTGGTGGTTTTGGAGAGCACAACCTATCCGGGCACGACCCGCGACGTCGTCCTGCCGATCCTCGCCGCGAGCGGCTTGAGCGTGGGCAAGGATTATTTCCTCGCTTTCAGTCCCGAGCGGGAAGACCCGGGCAATCCGAATTTTTCCGCGGAGCGGATTCCGAAGGTCGTCGGCGGCATCGACCTGGCCAGCGGGCGGTTGGCCGATTTGCTCTATCGTCAGGCGATGGTGCGGACGGTGCCGGTGTCGAACTGCGAAGTCGCCGAGGCGGCGAAAATCCTCGAAAACACCTACCGCTCCGTAAACATCGCCATGGTCAACGAGCTGAAGATGCTCTTCGACCGCATCGGCATCGACGTTTGGGAAGTGATCGACGCGGCGAAGAGCAAGCCCTTCGGCTTCCAGGCGTTTTATCCCGGTCCCGGCCTGGGCGGGCACTGCATTCCCATCGACCCGTTCTATTTGACCTGGCTGGCGCGGCGGCACGGCATGGCCACGCGGTTCATCGAGTTGGCCGGCGAAATCAACACCTCGATGCCGCAATACGTCGTCCATCGCTTGATGGAGGCGTTGAATCGCGCCGGCAAGCCGCTCTGGGGCAGCAAGGTCTGCGTCCTCGGCGTGGCGTATAAGAAGGACGTTGACGACGCCCGCGAAAGCCCCTCGTTCACGCTGATGAAACTCTTGCGCGCCGGCGGCGCCGTGGTCGGCTACAACGATCCGCACGTCCCCTTCTTGCCGCGCACCCGGCAGCACGGCGACCAGGACATGGCCAGTCAGCCGTTGACCGCCGAGTTTCTCGCCGCGCAGGACTGCGTGTTGATCGCCACGGACCATTCCGCCTACGACTACGCGTTCATTGTGCGTCATGCGCCGCTGGTGATCGACAGCCGCAACGCGACGCGGGACGTGAAGGAAGGGCGGGAGAAGATCGTCAAGGCGTGACGGCCGGCCGGGTGGCACTCGCTTTGCCAGTGTTACGCACGATCACTGGCATAGCCAGCGCCACCCAGCGGGAAAGTTGACCGCCGCGGAGACTCGGTATAGGATGTGGACATGGCGACAACCCCTTCGATCCTGACCGCCGCACAATTGCGCGAAATCCCCAACTTGGGCCGTTGCGAACTCGTGCAAGGAGAGCTGATTATGATGTCCCCGGCCGGGTACGGGCACGGACAGATTGCCAGTCGCATTGATCGGCGATTGGGCAATTTTGTGGATGCCAATCGGTTGGGCGTGGTCACTACGGCGGAGGCGGGCTTCCAGATTGCGCACAACCCCGACACGGTGCGCGTGCCGGACGTGGCCTTCGTGCGGGCTGCCCGGGCCCCGGCGCAGTACATGACCGGCTTTTTCCCGGGGCCGCCGGACCTGGCCGTCGAGGTTGTTTCCCCCACCGACCGCCCGGCGGAGGTCGAGGCCAAATCGCGGGAGTGGCTGGCCGCCGGCTGCCGGATGGTTTGGGTTGTTGACCCGCAGACGGCGACGGTCGCGGTTTATCGACCCAACGCCGCGGTTTGCACCCTTCGCGTCCCGGAGATTCTCGACGGCGACGACGTTCTTGCCGGCTTCCGCCTTCCGTTGGCGGAAATCTTCGGCGGCTGACATTCATCGCACCCGGCCGCGGAGGTAAACGTCGCCGCCGAGGGTCTCGACGGTCAACCCGTCCAACTCCAGCGCGGCGGCCAACTCGGCCGCGCCTCGCCGGCGATGGGGCCTGGCGCGGCGGCCCCGCCGACGAGCTTCGGGGCAAGGAAGACGTGTACCTCGTCGATCTGCCGCGAGTCGCAAAAACTGCCCAACACCCGGCCGCCCCCTTCCACCAAGACGTTCGTCAGCCGCCGCTTGCCCAGCTCCTCCAAGAGCGCGACGAGCCGCGCGGCGTGGGTCGCGCCCGGCGCGACGAACACCTCGCAGCCGGCCGCGCGAGCCGCCGGCAGTCGGCCGCCGACGCCTCGCTCCCGGCGGCGATCAGCACGGGCGACTCGTGCGCCGTGCGGACCAGTTGGCTGTCGTTCCGCAGCGAGGCGCGGGTGTCGAGGACGATGCGGAGCGGGGTCCGCGGACCGGGCGGACGGGCGGTCAACAGCGGATCGTCGTGAAGCGCCGTTTCCCGGCCGACCACGATCGCGTCCATCCGGCCGCGGAGGGCGTGGACGGCCCGCCGCGATTGCGCGCCGCTGATCCAGCGGCTGGCCCCGGTCCGCGTGGCGATCTTGCCGTCGAGCGTCATCGCCCATTTGGCGATGACCCACGGCCGCCCGCGCTGGATGAGTTTCAGGTACGGGGCGTTCAGCCGCCGGGCGTCGTCTTCCAGCAGTCCGAGTTCGACTTCGACGCCGGCGGCGCGGAGTTCCGCCGCGCCGCCGCCGGCGACCTGGGGGAAGGGATCCGACATGGCGGCAACCACGCGGCGGACGCCGGCGGCCAGGATCGCCCCGGTGCAGGGGGGCGTCTTGCCGAAATGACAGCACGGCTCGAGGGTGACGTAGAGCGTCGCCCCGGCGGCTCGCGGGCCGACCAGCCGCAGGGCCTCGACCTCGGCGTGATCGCCGCCGAAGCGGCGATGCCGCCCTTCGCCGACGATCTCCGCGCCGCGGGCGATGACGCAGCCGACCATCGGGTTGGGCTCGACGAATCCTTGCCCCGCGGCCGCCAGGGCCAGCGCCCGCTGCATGTGCCAAAGGTCCAATTCGTGCGGAGTCATGGATGCTGTTGCAGATTCCCGATTCAAGTTCCCCTCTCCCCTTGGGAGAGGGTTAGGGTGAGGGGAACTGCCGCGAACGGCTGCTTCCCCGAAAGGCGCCTTCCGCTATCGCGAATCGACCCGCGCGCATCTCGCCGCCAGCCGGAGGCGAGTCACCTACCACTCAGTCAACACGAAGTCCCACAGCGGCTTGATAGCGGCCCAGGTATCAATAAACAGGTCCAAAACCTCCCGGGATCGGACGACTGGGCAGTTGTACATGAAACGCACCTCGACGCCGAATTGGACATTAGATCGCGTCCTCTCTAACTCCCCTCACCCCGTCCCTCTCCCGAAGGGAGAGGGGGATCGAATTCATCAATCGGGCGTCCAGATTTTTCCCGCCGTCGCGGGCTTGGCGCTGTCTGGGGTCCACAGCCCGCTGGGCTCGGCGGCGGGGCTTTCCGCCGCAGCCGGCGGCGAGCCGTCGCCGGGGCCTTGGACGGGCGTCCCGTCGGGGCGAAGCAGACCGGCCTCGATCAGCATGTGGACGCAGGCCTGGAGCGCCTCCGGCTCCCGCTTGTGCTGTTTGTTGACGTGCTGGATCAGCCGCATGACGCCCTCGCCGTCGTGGAGCCCGATGCGGAGGGACAACTCGAGCAGATCCCACGAGGCGCACACCGTGCCCGAAGGCGCGCCCACCTGGCGGCCTTGAGCGACATGCGCCAAGGCGGCACTAAGACTCTCTTCCGTCCGCGCGAGCCACTCGTAGGCCTCTTGTTGGAGGGCTTGCCCGGCGAGGCTGTCGCGGCGAACGATCTCCGCGGCGAAGCGGCGCAGAGCGTTGCGGATGGCAAAAATCGCGGCGCGATGGAGGCCTTTTTCGAGGTCTTTGTCGTTCAACGTGGCGACCTCCACCCGCTCCAACCGCGTCGGCGGCAGCGTGCCAAGGGCGCTGCCCTCGCCGACGATCGGCGGCGGCGTGGGCAGACCCAGTTGACGCCGCAACTCGTCGAAGTCGAATTCCGTTCCCGGGCCTTCCGACCAGGCGGCCAGCATCGCGATCGCCGCAAGCAGCTTGACCCGCATCTCCGGGTCGGCGGCCGCCTGGCGGGGAGTTTTCCCGCCCAGCGCGCCCAAGGGGCCGGCGGGCCACTCCTCGAGCAGGGCGCGGCGGAGTCGCTCGCGATCGAGGGCGTCGAGCTGTTCCGGCGAGGCGTCGGCCGGCGGCCGCCATGGGCGCATCAAGAGCCGCCGGCTGGCGGGAAGTTTTACGATCGACTCGCGGAGGGCCTCGCCGGCAAGGACGTCGCCCGCCGCCTGCCGCAACCAGGACTCCAGCGGCGCGATCCTGTCGGCCCAAACGCCGCTCGCTTCCAGCCTCG
>CAWBRF010000026.1:0-51013 GCA_963791075.1 uncultured Planctomycetia bacterium | reverse complement strand
TAGGCCTTGGCCGTTTCCTGCGTCTGGTCGTACAAGTAGGGGAAGCTGTAGCCGCGCCGCTTCGCCTCCTCCGCCATCTTCGCCGGCGAGTCCTCCGGCTGGATCTCGACGTTGTTGGAGTTGATGCCCACCACGGCGACGCCGCGCTCCTGATACTCGCGCGTGATCACCGTCAAGGCGTCGGCAACGTGCTTCACGTAGGGACAGTGATTGCACATGAAAATCACCAGCAGCGCCGGGGCCTTGTCGAAGTCGGCAAGCGAAACGATCTTTCCCTGCGCGTCCGGCAGCGAGAAGTCGGGGGCTTCCGTGCCCAGGGACAACATCGTGCTCATCGTCGCGACCATCGTCAAATCTCCTTTTCCAAAGAGTAAGAAGCGGCGGAATTGCCGTTCGCTCCAATCTTATCCGCCGGACAACCCCCCTCAACGAATCCTTGTCGCAGCGATTCTCTCGCAATAAAAAAATCATTCCCCGACCGGGGCATGAACGCTAGCACGCGGAAGGATGAAGGATAAAAGAAAAAAGGCGAAGAACCGTCGCTTTTCATCCTTCATCCTTCGTCGCCCATCCTTCCAAAAAGCCGCCGCGCGTTGGCCGTCGTCTCCGCGGCGAATTGCGCGACGCTCACGCCGCGCAGCCCGGCCAGATACGCCGCCGTGTGCGCCACAAGCGCCGGCTCATTGCGTTGCCTGCCGCGGAGAGGCTCGGGCGTGAGATAGGGACAGTCGGTTTCGATGAGAATGCGGTCGGCGGGAACAACGGCCGCTGCGGCGCGAAGCGACTGGAACTTCTTGTTCGCATACGTCGCGTTGCCCGCAAAGCTGAGAAACATGCCCAACTCCAGGCACTTGACCGCCGTCGCCTCGTCGCCGCTGAAGGCGTGCACCAACAAGGCGGGAGGTCCCGCGGCCGTCTCCGCTTGCAGAATCGGCAACAGGTCCGCCGCGGCGTCGCGACAGTGGATGACAACCGGCAGGCCAGTTTGCCTGCCCAGGCGGAGGTGACGGCGCAACCATTCGATTTGCAATTCCAACGGGGCGAAATCCCAATGGCGATCCAGGCCCGTCTCGCCCAGCGCGACCACGCGGGGATGTTCGGCCAACGCGGCGATCGCCTGCCAATCGCCATTGCTCGCTTCGACGCAGGAGTTGGGATGAATGCCGACGGCGGCGTAAATGCCGGCGTGGGTTTCGGCCAGTTGGACGGCGGCCCGGCTGGAAGCGAGCGTCGTCCCAACGCAGACGATCGCCTCGACGCCCGCCGCACGCCTGCGCGATCGCCGCCTCGCGATCAACGTCGAAATCCGGGTCGTCGAGGTGGGCGTGGGTGTCGATCATGCGCCCTACTCGGGCGAGGCCAGGTCTTGCAGAATATCGAGGTGCCCCTGGGCGTTGCCGAGGATCTCTTCGGCCAAGGTCCGCAACCCCGGCACGTCGCCCAAGTCGGCAACGCATCGCTCCAAGACCGCGAGGTCGCGATTGCCAAGCTCGATCACCCGTTGCAAGATGAAGGCGAGATCGAGATCGTTGTCGCTGGCAAAGGCCGTTGGGAAAGGGCCCGGCTCGGGCTGGCCGCCGCGAGCGAGGATCGCCTGGGCGACGCGGCCGGCCAGGGCCTGTTGATCGGCGGCGAGGTCGGCCCAGCGCCGCCTGAGTCGGTTGCTCCTCTTCGGTCGTCCACGGCTTCGCCTCGCGAAGATACATCGGCAGCGAACGGGAAAGGACTCGCAGCAGCCGATTGAGGACGGCCGTGGCGCCGGGTCGATCGGGTCGAAATTACGATCATGGCAACTCCCTTAACGCATGAAGCCCGCGGCCGCGGCCTGGGCCCAGGCGGAAAGCCAACCCCAGGAAACGAACATCACGATCAACATCGCCGCCATCGCCGCGACAAAGGCCCCCGGCGCGGAGAGGACCGGGATCGCGGGGGCGGGGCGATCGGCCGGCTCCGGCGAGAGCACCATCACGCGGACCACGCGGAGATAGTAGAACAGGCTCAGCACCGTGTTCAATCCGCCGATGGCCAGCAGCGCCAGCAGCCGGGCGTCGAAGCAGGGCGGCGAAGACGGTGAACTTGGCGATGAACCCGGCCAGCGGCGGCAGGCCCACCAGGCTGAAAAGAATGATCGCCGTCGCCACGGCCAGTCCCGGCGAGCGGCGCACCAGGCCGGCGTAGTCGTCGATCGTCTCGCTGTGGATGGCGTTGCGGAGGAAGGCGATCGCGGCGAAGGCGCCGAGATTCATGAACAAGTAGACGCCCAGGTAGATCAGCAGCGCGGCCATGGCGGTCTGCGCCGCCGGCGGCATTGCCCTGCCCAGCCAGCGCGACGGCGGCGGCCACGGGCATCATCATGTAGCCGGCATGCGCGATCGTCGAGTAGGCCAGCAGACGCTTCATGTTCGTCTGCCCGTAGGCGGCCAGGTTGCCGAAGGTGCAGGTCACGGCGGCCAACAAGCCGATCAGCCCGGCGATGTACAGCCGTGCCGGGGCCATGGCCGCCAGGCTGCCGGAATCGCCGGCGCGGCGAAGAGCATGGCCAGCCGGGCCAGCAGCCCAGGGCCGGCGGCCTTCGAGGCCACGGAGAGGAAAGCGGCCGACTTCGGCCGGGGCCCCCTCGAAAACGTCCGGCGCCCAGAAATGGAACGGCACGGCGGAAAGCTTGAACGCCAGCCCGACCATGAGCATCAACCCGCCCAGCACCAGCGCCAGCGAGCGGTCCGGACCGACGCCGTTTCGCAGGAATCGGCCGAGTCGGCGGCCATGGCGGGCAGTTGGGCCGAGCCGAGCGCGCCGGCCAGCAGGCTGATGCCGTAGAGCATCACGCCGGCGGAGGCGGCCCCGAAGACGGCGTATTTCAACGCCGCCTCGCTGCTCTTGCGGCGTTGGCGAAGGATGCCCGCCAGCACGTACGACGGCACGCTGGCCATCTCGATCCCCAGCAGCGACGATCAGGGCGTGGTTGGCCGAGACCATCAGGCACATGCCCAGCGTGGCCCCCAGCACCAGCAGATAGAACTCGGCGGCGTCTTCGGCGTCGGGCACGCCGGAGATCCGCGTCGAACAGGTAGAACAGCACCAGGAACCAAAGCAAGCAGCCCCCGCAGCGCAACCGAGAAGCTGTCGGAGACCAACATGCCGGTGAAAAGCTGCGTCGGGCCGCGAGCCGATCGCGCCAGCTGTCGGCCTGGAATGCCGGCGTCGGTCACGACCAGATAAAGCGCCGCCGGCCGCGGCCAAGCAGCATGACGTAAAACGGCGCCGGCCTTCCATCGCGGCAGCAGCATCCGCGCCAGCAGGATGAGCACGATCGCGGCGCAGAGGATCAACTCCGGCCGAAACGCCAAGAGCGACTGCGCCGAGCGACTGATTCAAGGCTTGTTGGAGCAGGTCGTGGAAGGTCACGGTCGGGGAAACGTCCTTCGGGGAATCTGTCGTGCGGAAGTTGTCCGAAACGCCGCCGGCAGCGGTCCCCTCTCCCTTCGGGAGAGGGTTAGGGTGAGGCGGAGGCTGCGAACGGGCCCCGAATTCTTGGAACCGGCCTGTTCCAGGGTTCGCCGCTGCACGCCGGCCCTGCTGCCCAAGCGGGCGAGCGGCGACCGATGTCTCGTCAGCGTCTGCTCGCGGTCAAGTTGTCGACCAGCGGTTGATCGTCGGCGTGGTGTAGTCCAACAGCGCCCGCGGATAGACGCCCAAGACGATCGCCATCACCACCAGCGGCGCGGCGATGGCGATTTCCCGCATGGTCATGGGCGAGAGGGCCTCGGCGTGCGGGCCTTTGTACTCCGGGCCAAGGTACACCCGCTGGATCGTCCAGAGGATATAGCCGGCGGTGAGGATGACGACCGAGGCGGCGATGATCGCCAGCACCATGCTGTAGTTCCAGGAGGCCAGCACGACGAAGACTTCGCCGATGAAGCCGCACAAGCCCGGCAGGCCCAGGGCGGCGAAGAAAATGACCATCGAGATGCCGGCGTACGTGGGCATTCGCTGGAACAGCCCGCCGAACTTGTCCAGGTCGCGGTGATGCACGCGGTCGTAAACAACGCCGACCAGAAAGAACATGCCAGCCGAGCTGATGCCGTGGGCGATCATCTGGAACATGGCGCCGCTGACGCCCATCTTCCAATAGTCGAAGTCGTAGAGGTTGCCGGCCGCGCGCTCCAGACGCCGATGCCCAGGAGCACGTAGCCCATGTGGCTGACGGAACTGTAGGCGACCAGTCGCTTGAAGTCCTTCTGGGCCATGGCGGCCAGGGCGCCGTAGACCATGCTCAGCACGCCCACGCCGCAGACCAGCCAGGCCAGGCTGAATGCGCGGCGGCCGGGCAGATCGGATAACAGACGCGGAGCACGCCGTAGCCGCCCATCTTCAACAGCACGCCGGCCAGGATCATCGAGATCGGCGTGGGGGCCTCGACGTGGGCGTCGGGCAGCCAGGTGTGGACCGGCACCGCCGGCAGCTTGATCACAAAGCCGATGAACAGCAGCAGAAACGCCCAAAACTGGATCGACTTGCCCCAGAGCAGCGTCTGGTTGAAGGGCGACTTCTCCAGTTGCCCCATGGCCGCCAGGGCCAGGATGTTGAAGGTGTGGGCCGGCTTCGGGACTGTCCCAATTATCGCTCGCCGGGACTGTCCCGTTTGCGTGCGAAGGCGTCCGCCGCCGCTGCCGGCGACGTGCGGCCAGCCGCCTGCTGCTGCGGCGTCAGCACGTTCAGATCGCTGGCGAAGTAGAGCATCAACAGGGCGATGAGCATCAGCACGCTGCCCACCAAGGTGAAGAGGAAGAACTTGATCGCCGCATACTCGCGCCGCGGCCCGCCCCAGACGCCGATGAGAAAGTACATCGGCAGCAGCATCACTTCCCAGAATACGTAGAAGAGGAAGAAGTCGAGCGAAAGGAAGACGCCCAGCATTCCCGTCTCCAGCAGCAGGAAGAGAATGCAGTAGCCCTTGACGTGCTTGGCGATGTTCCAACTGGCCCCCATCGCCAACATGCTCAGGAATGAGGTGAGGAGGACCAGGGGGAAGCTGATGCCGTCGAGCCCCAAGCGATATTCGATGTGGAATGCGGGGATCCACGGCCGGGCGACGACGTGCTGCATTGCGCCTGTCGCCAAAGTCGAATCCGGGCGAATTCGCGTCGCCGCCGCGCGGCAGGGCCATCCAGACCGTCAGCAGGAACACGAGCACGGTCGCCAGGAAGGAGAACTGCTTGATCTTCGCCTCCTGCCGCCGCGGCATAAAACACAAAATCAGCCCAGCCAGCGCCGGCAGGAAGATGACCAACGTGGGAACCAAGACCGGATTAATCAGCATGGACATAGCCGCTCACATTCGCGCAATCGCAAAATTTCAAAAAAAGACACTCGTCAAAATGAACAACAACACCATCCCCAAAACGAGCAGCATGACGTACTGCCGCACGTTGCCGGTCTGCACCGAACGCAGCCGCAGGCCGACCGCGTGCGTCCACCGCGCCGTCAGGTTGACCAGGCCGTCGACGAACAGGCGGTCGATCCAGTCGTCCAGTTGGGCGATGCCGGCCACCAACCTCGCACTGCCGTCGGCCAGGCGATCGATGCCCTGGCGGTCCACGTCGGCCACCAACTGCGAAATCCGCAAGACGGGCTGAACCCATAGCCAGTCGTACAACTCGTCGAACCACCACTTGTGGACGAGGAAACGGTGAAGCGGCGCGAACTGCCGGCGAATGTCTTCGGCGTCGATCGTCCGCAGGCCGTACATCGCCGTGGCCAAGAAGAAGCCGGCCAAGGCGGCGGCAAACGCCCACCAGCGCCGCCGGACCTTGTTTCGCCTCCCGCTCCTCGTGCGCTGCGATGCCTCCGCCGGCAGGACGATCTGCGGCGAATTCCAGCCGGCCGAGGCCCCGGCGTCCAAGCCCGCCGGACGGCCCTGCGCCAACAGCGGCTCCAAGCCCAAATGCGTCCCGTACACGTTCCAACCTGCGCACACCGCCAAGGCCGCCAACACCACCAGCGGCGCAACCATGACGCGGGGCGATTCGTGGGCGTGATGATAAACGTGCTCGTCGCGTGGCTGCCCAGCGAAGGTCATGTACCAGAGGCGGAACATGTAAAAGGCGGTGATCGCCGCGCCGCCGACCGCCACCCAGAACATCCAGCCGTGCATCGGATTGCTCAGCCGGAAGGAGAGCGCCTGGCCGAGGATGTAGTCTTTCGAGTAGTAGCCGCTCAAGCCGACCAGCAGCGGCACGCCCGCCCCGGAAATCGCCAGGCAGCCGACCAGCATCGTGCCGGCGGTCCAGGGCATCTTTCGCCACAGCCCGCCCATCCGCGGCATCTCGTTCGTGCCCGTCGGCGTGAATCACCGAGCCGGAGCAGAGGAACAGCAGGGCCTTGAAGAAGGCGTGGGTGAAGAGGTGGAACAGTCCGGCCAGCCAGCCGCCCAGGCCCAGGGCCAGCATCATGTAGCCCAATTGGCTGACGGTCGAATAGGCCAGCACCCGCTTGATGTCGGTCGCCGTGATGGCGATCGTGGCGGCGATGAAGAGCGTGATGCAGCCGACGTAGGCGATCACCAGGAGCACCTCGGGCGTGAAGACGGGATAGAAGCGGCCCACCAGGTAGACGCCGGCCGCGACCATCGTCGCCGCGTGGATCAAGGCGGACACCGGCGTGGGGCCCTCCATGGCGTCGGGCAGCCAGACGTGCAGCGGGAACTGGCGCTCTTGCCGACGCAGCCGCAGAAGATGCCCAACCCGGCGACGACCAGGAGCCAATAGCCGTAGCCCTGGGCGCGCCACTTCGGCATGGCGGCGGCAATCCGCTCCTCGGCGGTCGCCACGATCGGGCGCGTCCGCGGCGATCTTCGCCGCCTCCGCCCGCGCCGCCAACCGCACCATCCATCCGGGATTCGCGGTGCATGGCCGCCGGCCTCGGGCCGCACCTTGCTGAACAGGCCCGGCTGGGTAATATCGTCGGCATCCACCACATCGTGAAATGAAAACGTTCCCATGCCGGTCCAAATCGCCATCAGGCCGATAATCATGCCGAAGTCGCCGACGCGGTTGACGATGAACGCCTTGTTGGCCGCGTTCGAGGCGGTCTTTCGCTCGATGTAGAAACCGATCAGCAGATACGAGCAAATGCCGACCAACTCCCAGAAGGCGAAGACCATGAACAAATTGCCGGCGATGACCAACCCCAACATGCTGAAGCAGAAGAGCGAGAGGTATTGGAAGAAGCGATGGAAGCGTCCCCGGCGGCGCAGCGGCGAGCCGTCGGCAAGCGCGACCAGCGGATCGGTCACTTCCTCCAACTCTTCGTGCATGTAGCCGAAGGAGTAGACGTGGATGCAGGAGGCCACCAGCGTGACCATGCAGAACATGGCCACCGTCAGGGCGTCGATGTAATAGCCGATGGTCAATTGCAGCGCGCCGAACTCGGCCAGGGTGTACCAATCGCCGCTAGACGGGCTCGATCGAGCGCGTCAGCGTCCGCCCCTTCCTGCGGCGGCGCGAGCAGGGTGCTGCCCGAGCCAAACGGCCAGGCGCGGCGAAAGACAGCAGCGCCGAGCAAACGATCGCCAACGTGGCCAGATAACCGGCGCACCTGCCGCCGCGGCCCATTCGCCGTCCCCAAAGGACGATCAGGGCGAACGAGGCCAGCGGCAGGAGCCAGGCCAGTCCCAGGAGTCGCGGCAGCAGTGTTGCTAAACTCATAATGACGTTTCGGTCTTTGGGCGATCTGCAACCATCCGGTCCGCTCTCGCTTCAGCAGTCAGCTATCAGCAGTCGGCCATCAGCGGTCAGTTGTTGGCACGGATTGCTGAAAACTTATCGCTAAGCTCTGCGGACCGTTTCTACCCTTTAAGTTCATCCGCGCGATCGACGTCGATCGTGGCGTGGTTGTTGTAATAGCACAGGGCGATGGCCAAGGCCACAGCCGCTTCGGCCGCCGCCAGCACGATGACGAACAAGGCGATCATTTGCCCGTCCAGCCCGAGGGCCGATCGCCCGTCGGCGCGGAGGAAGGGGGCGCCGAAGGCGACGAAATTCAGGTTGGCCCCGTTCAGGACCAACTCGACGCCCATCAACACGCCGACGGCGTTTCGCTTCGCCGCCATGCAAACGACGCCGCAGACGAACAGGATCGCCCCGACGATCAGGTAATGCGACGGCCCCGACGGGCTGGGTCAAAATGTCCATGATATTACAGGAGTGAGGAGTTAGAATTTAGGAGTTCAAATGGTGGAGGGTCGAGCTATGTAACGACATTACCGCTTCTGTCATGTCAATTTTCCCTCCATAACCTCAAACTTCCGCTCTCCGAACTTCTAACTTCTAACTCCTAACTCCTTTCTTCCTCCAACTCCGAACTCCCAACTCGTCGTTTCGCCCGGGCGAGATACGCCGCTCCAACCAGAACGACCAGCAGATGGACGGAGATGATTTCAAAGACCAGCAGGTATCCGGCCACGTCGGGGCGGGCGGCGGCGGCCGAATCGAGACGATCCGTGCGGACGCCCAACAGGGCCATGCCCAGCGGCGTCGCAGATTGCGATTGCGCGGCCTGTGGGGCGACGCCTTCGCCCGCGCGGCCGGCCCAGCGCCGACGCCCAAGGCCGCCTGGAGAAGCACGACCACCAGCGCCCCGCCGGCCAGCAAGGCCATGATCCACTGCCCGCCGCCGGTCCGCAGCGAGACGAGCGGCCCGCGGGCGGTGAGCATGACGCCGAAGACCAGCAGGACCAGCGTGCCGCCGACGTAGACCATCAATTGCACGGCGCCGAGGAACTCGGCCCCGGCCAGGAAGAACAGCCCGGCCGCCGCCCCCAGCGAAAGGATCAGGTAGAAGGCCATGCGGACGATGTTGCTGGAAAACACCACCGCCAGGGCGGCGCCGCACGCGGCCAGCGCGGAACAAGAGGAAGAAGAAGCTGTGCCAGTGGATTGTCGAGAGCATCAGCGACTCCTCGGGGTTGACGAGGAAAGTAGGGTGGGCCGAGCGCAGCGAGCCCCACCAAAGGTTTCTCCCGAATCTTGGTGGGGCTCGCTGCGCTCGACCCACCCTACAGCAGCCGCGTGAACCTTCACCGCCGCCTTGCTTCCGAAAACCTCGCTCACCAGGCCGCCGGGAAAAAAAAACGTCCACACCGCCGCGCCGACCAGCATGATCGAGGCCAGCGGCACGCAGTATTTCAAACAGGTCGCCATCACCTGGTCGATGCGGAGCCGCGGCAGCGTCCAGCGCAGCCACATCATGAACATCACGCCGACGTAGACCTTCACCAGGAAGTTGGCGCAGCCCAGCAAGTTGGCCGAGCCAGACGAGGATGCGCGTATTTGCTCGTCGGCCAGGCCGAGCAGTTCGGCCACCGGCACCGGCCCGTTCCAGCCGCCGAGAAACAACACCGCGGCCAGCGCGCTGACGACGAACATCGCCGTGTATTCGGCCATCATGAAGATCGACCAGCGGAAGCCGGAATATTCGGTCATGAAGCCGGCCACCAACTCGCTTTCCGCCTCGGGCAGGTCGAAGGGGGCGCGGTTCACGCCCGCCGTCGCGCAGGTGACGTAAATCCAGAATGTGACGAAGGTGAACGGATCGTGGAGCAGGAACCAGTTGCCGACCCAGCCGGCCTGGGCGTTGCCGATGGCGACCAGGTCCATGGTGCCGGCCAGCAGCACGGGCACGACGACGCAGATGCCCAGGGGAATTTCGTAGCTGACCACTTGGGCGGCCTCGCGCATCGCCCCGTAGAGCGACCACTTCGACGCCGAGGCGTAGCCGCCCAGGATGACGCCGAAGACCTCCAGCCCGGCCACGGCCAGCACGAAGAAGACCGCCGTATCGAGATCGAGCGGCCACCCAGCCGCTGGCAAAAGGCATGGCCAACAACACCGTGAACGGCGCGGCGAAGCTGATGTACGGGGCGAGGCGAAAGAGCAGGCGGTCGGCCCCGGCGGGAATGATGTCCTCCTTGCAGAGCAGCTTCAATCCGTCGGCGGGCGATTGCAGCCAGCCGAAACGCCCGCCCACCCGCGTCGGCCCCAGCCGGTCCTGGATCCGCCCCGCCACCTTCCGCTCCATCCAGATGAACACGGCCACCGAGACCATGCACAACCGTCAACACGCAGCGACGACGTGCACCAGCGCCGCCGCGGTGTAGGCGAGCCACTGCCAGCGCCGGGCTGAGTTCAGGATACGGATGAGGAAATCGGCGCATGCGCGCTCGTCGATCGTTCAGCGGTCGATCTCCCCCAGGACGATGTCCAACGAGCCGATGACCGCCGGCACGTCGGCGATCAGGCAGCCGCGGCACAACTCCGAGGCGACGGAGAGGTTGCAGAAGCTGCTGCTCCGCACCCGCACCCGCCAGGGCACCGGCGAGCCGTCGGCGACGATCATAAAACCCATCTGCCCCTTGGGCGCCTCGGTCTCCAGATAGGCCTCGCCCTTGGGAAGCTTCTGCCGCAATTTGATCGGCTCGCCGAGAGGGCCGGGGCAATGGCTGTAGAACTCCATCGCCTGGCGCACCAGCTTCATCGACTGCACGACTTCCAACATGCGGACGTAGAAGCGGTGCCAGCAATCGCCCAGAACCGCCTCCCGCGGAACCGGCGGATAGGGATAGTCGCTGCGGATAATGGCCGTTGACCTCGGCGATCACCGCGAAGCGATAGCCCGCGTACATCCGCGTGTAGATCGGCTCGCCGTCGCGGCGGAGGTCCCAATCGACGCCGCTGCCGCGGAGCACCGGGCCGGTGCAGCCGTAATCGAAGGCCATCTCCGGCGAAAGCACGCCGACGCCCGCCGTGCGGCGGACGAAAATCGCGTTGCTCGTCAGCACCTTGTGCAACTCGTCGATCACCGGCTCGAACTGCTCGAGAAACTCCTCGCACTTTTGCAGCCAGCCGGGCGGCAGGTCGGCCGTCACCCCGCCGGGAGTGATGTAGCTGTAGGTCAGCCGCGCGCCGCAAAGCTCCTCGAACAAGTTGAGAATCTTCTCCCGCTCGCGAAACGCCCAGGTGAACGGCGTGAAACTGCCCAGGTCCAGGCCGTAGGCAGCAGGCGGCCACGAGGTGGCTGGCGATGCGGCACAATTCGCAGGTCATCACCCGCAAGTGCCGGGCCTTCTCCGCACCTCGCAGCCCAGCAGCTTCTCGACCACCAGCGAAAAACCGAGGTTCATGTTCACCCCGGCCAGGTAATCCATGCGGTCGGTGTAGGGGATGTACTGCCGCGGCGTGAGGTTCTCGCCGATCTTCTCCGCCGCAACGGTGCAGATAGCCGATGTGCGGCGTCGCCTCGGTGACCACCTCGCCGTCGGTCCGCAACACCAGCCGCAACACGCCGTGCGTGCTCGGATGCTGCGGGCCCATGTTCACCAGCATCTCGTCGCTGTGCAGGTCGAATTCGACCAGTTCCGTGATCAACGCGCTCCACCGGCATCGGCTATCTCCGCGGAATCCCGTGATATTGGACGACCATCGGATAGTCCTTGCGCAAGCGGATGGCCGACCCAGTCCTCCGGCAACAGAATCCGCCGCAGGTCCGGCATGGCCCACAAAGAACACGCCCGACAGGTCGAACACCTCCCGCTCGTGCCACTCGGCCGTGCTCCAGACGCCGCTACAGGCTGGGGACCTCCGGCAGGCGGCCCTCCACGTCGTCCTTCCACCGCGGCAGCATCGCCTTCAAGCACCAGGCGATGGCGATGGATCGATGCTGGAGAGGTGATAGACGACTTCCAGTCGCGGCTTCCAGTCGGCGGCGGCCGCCTTCTTCGCGTCGGCGGTGAAGTAATCGACGGCGGTGATGCAATGCAGCATGTTGAACCGCAACTCCGCCTCGTCGCGGAGGAAGCGGCAGACCTCCGCGATGGCCGACGCCGACGTCTCGATCCACGGATCGACGGCCTCGACGTCGGCTGCCGACGATCGGCCGGGCCGAATTGCTTCGCAAGCCGTTGATAAATGTCGCGGAAACGTCCATCAAAGCTGCAACACCCTCATGCTGGCGGAGGAACCTGCGGCTTCGCCGCGATCGCCCACGGCACGGACCCAATCGAGATCGCCCCGCCGCCAGACATAGGCGAACCCCACGAGGATGACGGCGAAGAACAGCGCCAGGTCGGCCATCGCCGCGATGGCCAACAGCCGGGCGTCCGCCGCCGCCTGCTTCCGGCCGGCCGTTCGCTCATGTGACGGGCTGCCTGCGCCACAGTTCGTCAATTTGTCGTTTCTCGGCTGCGTTCGGGGTTGACGGAGTTTATAGAACGGGGCGGGAATCGTCTCCCACATCCCCAACTGCCCCTGGAGCTTTAAGGCGGAATCCGCGGGATGCGTGATTCATCAATTGCGTCGCCTTGCCGAAGATGGTCGCCGGCGGAAAGAACAACGCCACCTCGACCTCGAAAATGATGAACACCAACGCGACGACGTAGAACCGCAGATCGAACCGCACGGCCGTCGTGCCCACCGCCGGCTCGCCGCACTCGTACGTTTCCAGCTTCATCGCCGAAGGCGATTGTCGCCGCACCAGGCTTCCCAGAAACAGCGACACCAGAATGAACAGGCACACGGTCGCGGCAAACAGCGTCAGATAGGCGACAATCGAGGTCGGCGTCATGGGGGGGCATAGAATTTAGAAGTTAGGAGTTAGGAGTTAGAATGCCGGCAGCCTGAACGTTCAGCAGGCGGCCGGCCAGGGTCCTAACTGGCAACTACCAACTTCTAACTTCTAACTCCTAGCTTCTTGCTTCTAACTTCTTTCCCTTCAACACTCACCTGTTCGGACCGCCGTGAACCGGTTGACGCACCGCCTTTGAGCTGGCCACGGCCAACGGATCGAGCGTCGCCCGTCCCCAGGCAATCGCCAGCGGCAGACGAGAAAAATCGACCACGCATCCGTCGCGGCTGTAACAACTCAGATCGTGCGACAAGCCCATGAAGATGCAGTCCACCGGGCAGGGGTCGATGCACAACGCGCAAAACAGGCACTTGCCGTAGTCGATCGTGAAACTCGGTGATCTGGAAGCCTTTCCGCCCCGCCACCCGCTGCTTGCCAACATACAATACAGTTGGCCGGACACGCCCGGGCGCAGGCATCGCAAGCGATGCACGTGGTCAAATCGAAGCGGTGGAAGCCCCGATAGCGCGGCGCGACCTTCACGGGCAGCTCCGGAAACTCGTACTGCTCGGTGAAGGTCCGCCGGCGGGGATCATACGTGATGATCCAGTAGCGCATGGTGACCCACAGGCGCGCGGATCGTGACGACCGCAGTGAAGATGTTTCCAAACCAGATTCGCATGGTTGTCTTTGTCGATGGACCTCGGGGCAATCTGCGGGCGACAGCTTCAGCCAAGAGTCAAAATGTCAATTATACGGGCCTCGTCCCCGCCGGCAATGCCGCACGGCAGATTTGTCTTTGCCGGGTGGTCTCACTGATCCGTCGCCGCGCTCCCGCCGGCCGCGATTCCACCGCAACGGGTGGTTCACAATAGCCATGCCGCTGTACGCTGACGCTCCATACCCGGCTTCCGCAAGTTGTAGGCGAAGGCACATGGTCACGATCCATAACAACTGTCTGTAAATAGACTTACGTCGCTTGATTTGAAGGGGACTGCCATTTCGACAACTCGCGGTGAACAAATTGGGTTTTCCGCCCATACTAATAGTGTGCCAACAGCGGAGAAAAAAATGGACAAAACCGCGATTTCATGCGTTCAGGTACTTGACTTCCCATAATTGCGGCGTATCGTACATTGATGGCGAGGTGTGCTCTGCAGAGGCGCACGCCGTCTGTGCGAGGGGTAGCCGCCGGGCGAAACCCTGCCAAGAAGGCGAAGGAACGAATCGATGTTAGTGCTCTCCCGCAAAAAAAACGAAAGTATTGTCATCAACGATGACATTACGATCGTGGTGGTCGAGATCCGAGGGGACAAGGTCCGCTTGGGGGTCGAGGCCCCGAAGGAAGTGCCGGTCCACCGCCGCGAGGTCTTCGATGCGATCCATCGCGGCGAGGCCGCCGCCGAAGACAAGACGGCGAGCAAGACGGAGACGGCCGGCAATAGCGGCGAGGCGTCCTGACGCGTCCTCCCCGCCTTCCATCCCCCCCTTCTTCGGTCGGCGCGTTTTTCTTCTCCATGTCGCGGGCAGCTTGTTTTGCCGCGGTCCGCGCCGTGGGATGATCCGGCAAGGAGCCGTCGGCCGCGGAGTTGCGTCCCTCTTGACGACTCCGCCGGCGAACCGCTATACAGGAACGTTCTCCGGCCCGTCCGGAGCCTTTTGGGGCCCCGTCGTCTAACCAGGTTAGGACACAGGCCTTTCAAGCCTGGAACACGGGTTCAAATCCCGTCGGGGTCACTCTGCGCGGTTTGAAACGACGCGAACCGTGGGAGAGCAGAAGGGTTCGTGTCATTTTTGACGGTTCGTAGCATATGAGTTCTGATCCGGCCGCTGCCTATGACGCCATCCTCCTCGTTTCCTTCGGCGGGCCGGAAGGGCCGGACGACGTCATGCCTTTCTTGGAAAACGTCGTTCGCGGCAAGAACGTGCCGCGGGAGCGGCTGCTGGCCGTCGCCGAACACTACATGCACTTCGACGGCGTCAGTCCGATCAACGCCCAACTCCGCGCGATGCTCGTCGCCCTGGTCACGGAACTCAACGCGCACGGACCGCACTTGCCGGTCTACTGGGGCAATCGCCATTGGCATCCGCTGCTGCCGGAGGCGATCGCGCAGATGGCCGCCGACGGCGTCGCCCGCGCCTTGGCCTTTGTCGCTTCGGCGTTCGGCTCGAACGCGGGCTGTTGCCAGTATGTTCGCGCCATCGCCGTGGCGCGGGAGGAGGTTGGTCCCGCGGCCCCGCAGATCGACAAGATTCGGCTGTTCTACAATCATCCGGGCTTCGTCGAGGCGATGGCCGATCGGGTGTGGGACGCGTTGGAGGAGATTCCCGCCGAGCGGCGCAGCGACGCGCGGCTGATCTTCACCGCCCACAGCATCCCCGTGGCCCAGGCCTGCAACTGCTCCTACACGGCAGCAGCTTGAGGAGGCGTGTCGGCTGGTGTCGGAGCGATTGGGCCGGCGGTCGTGGCAGTTGGCGTATCAGAGCCGCAGCGGGCCGCCGCAGCAGGCGTGGCTGACGCCCGACGTGGCGGAGTCGCTTCGCGCGTTGGCGGCCGCCCAGCGGAGCCGCGATGTGGCGCTGGCCCCGATCGGCTTCCTCTGCGAGCACATGGAGACCGTCTACGATCTGGACGTTGCGGCCCGCGGCCTGTGCGAGGAATTGGGATTGAACATGGTCCGCGCCGCGGCCGTGGGCGTCCATCGGCGTTTTGTGCGGATGATCCGCGAGTTGATCTTGGAGCGGACCGAGCCGGACGCAAAGCGATTGGCGTTGGGGACGCATGGCCCGGCCGCGGATGAGTGTCGGCCCGCATAGGGCGGCTGTCTTACATTTCTTGTTTATCGGGTTCCTTCGGCAATTCATTGACTTGAATGGAGGCGGTATGAAACTCCCGATCATGGCGCTGGCTCGTTGGACCGCCCGCCTCGCCGGCACGCTGATGCTTAGCCAACTCCTTAGTGCCGTCGTCGTCATCGTTATCTTCGGGGGCGGGGACGCCTTCGATCCACTTGCCCAACTCATCCGAGGCAAACTGCTGTTCGCCGCTATGCTACCGATGGCCGTCGGCCTCGTTGTCGCCTGGAAATGGGAGGTTGCCGGCGGCCTGCTCACCCTCGGCGGGTTGGCCCTCCTCGCCGACGTGACTGGCGACTTCCCGCCCAGCGTGATGTACTGGGCGACGCTAGCCGTGGGGCTGCTCTATGTGGGATGTGGTTGGGTAAAGGGGAGGGCGACTCGCTAATCGTAGGCGGATTCGGTGGTGCCCGTGCCGGCTTGACGGTCTTTGGCAATTCCCCTCACCCTAACCCTCTCCCGGAGGAGAGGGGACCGCGATGCCGAAACGCGGTTGTTCTTATCCGCCGCCCGGCTCGCGGGGAAGATCGCGCGGATAGGGCGGGGGCAAGTGCGGCGGCAAGGGCTGACGATAATTCTCCGCCCAGTCTTGCCGCTCCTCTTCCGAGGCGTAATAGCTGAGCCAAACCTCGGAGTCGCCGCCCGCGCCGGTGCAGTCCCAGTGCAAGTAGCTCGTCGGATAATCGAGCTTCTTTTCCCGCGAGGGCAAAATGTCGCGATAGATCAAGCGATACAAATCGCGGTCGCTCAGATGGTCGGTAAAGTCCAGGACGATGCGCTTGGCGAAGAGTTTGCGGACGACCTCGCCGAGAATCTTTTGCAGGTCTTCGTCGTGGAGCGAGTCGGGGCGCGGCAGCCGCAGTTCGGGCTCGAACCAGCGGTAGATCGGCAGGATCGGCGCCTGCTCCCAGGCGAGCATCGAGGCGAGGAATTCGTTTTCCTTCGCCAAGGTCCAATGCTGCACGTTCACGCGGCTGATCGATTCGTCAAAGTAGCGCTCCAATTCGTCGCGCAGCTCGGCGTTGCGCAGCAACTGGTCGACCTCATCCGGCTTTGGACGGCGAGAATGGTGCATGTGAAGAGGATCCATAGGGAAAAGTTCTCGGCCCAATTCGTCACGGCGACTGGTCGCGTGACATCATCCATCGTAATCACGGAGCGAGAATTTTCCAAGGCGCGAACATGAACAAATCCGGCCGCCGGCGCGGTTTCTTGGCAGGCGAGGCCGCTACGAACGCTACAGCCGCCCCAGGCGCATCGCGCAAGGGAGGATGAAGCGGGGGCGGAAGAAGGAAAGATGAAGGCGGACAGAGAATTCACAAGGTGTGACGCTGCCGCCCATGGAAACGCGGCGCGCCTTCGCCGCCCAGCCGCCTAACCGCTACCCCTGCGTTTTCGCCCGCTCCGCCTCGACTTCGGATTCGATCGCCGTGATTTTTTCGACCCGCCGGGCGTGCCGGCCGCCTTCAAAGGGCGCGTTCAACCAGAGTTCGATCATCCGTCGGATCAGCCGTTCCCCAAAAGATCGGCGGAAAGGCAGAGGATGTTCGAGTCGTTGTGGCGGCGGCTCATTTCCGCGGTCAAATCGTCGTGGCAGGGGGCGGCGCGGACGCCGTGAAACTTGTTCGCGGCGATGCACATCCCCACGCCGGTGCCGCAGATGAGAATCCCCCGCTCCGCCTCGCCGCGGCTGACCTTCGCGCCACCCGGGCGGCAATGTCGGGATAATCGACAGCCTCGTCCGTGAACGATCCCGCGTCCTCAGGCTCATGTCCGAGCCGCTCGATCAGCTCGATGACTTTCGACCGAAGGGCATAACCCCGATGATCGGCGCCTACGGCGATACGCATATTCTCTCTTCTCCCTAAGTTAAGCTGCCAATGGTCGAGAATGATGCGAACCGTCTTAACCCGCGGCGGTTGGCGTCATTTCAGACCATGCTGGGTATAAAATCAGTTCAAAGCTCAAGTTCGTTCACGCGGATTTCCAGTTCAGCCCGAATTTGCACGGCGCACCGCTGATAGCGATCCAGCGGCCCGCCGACCGGGTCGCATACGTCCGATTCATCGGCGCAGAGCAGCTTGGTCCGCTCGGCGGCCCCAGGCCACTCGGCGACGATCGCGTCGCGGTGGGTGCGGGTCATCGTATAGATGACGTTGGCGTGCCGCACGAGCGGCTCGGTCAGCGGCTGGGTTTCGTGGTCGCGGATGTCGAGTCCGAGGGCGGCCATGATCTGCACCGCCTCGGGACTTGCCCGCCCCCCCAAACCGGCCGCCACCCCCGCCGACATGACCAACACCCCGCGGTCCTCCAATTGATCGATCGCGCAACCGAGCCGCCTTGCCACGAGTTGTCGGCAAATCGCCTCGGCCATGGGGCTGCGACAGGTGTTGCCCGTACAGACAAAAAGGATCATCACACAGGCCAGCCGCTGCAAGGTTTTCTCCGGCACGACCCCCGTGCGAAGGATCTTATAGCGATTCCCATCGACGCGGACGACCGACGACGGCTCGCCAAAGCGGCACGGCCCATCGTCCAAGACCAAATCGACTTGGCTCCCCAGGGCATGGACCACGTCTTGGGCAGTGACGGCCTCGGGCTGGCCCTTTCGATTGGCGCTGCTCAGGGCCAGCGGGCCGGAAAGCATGTGCAACACGTCCAAAATGACCTGGTGCCCCGGCACGCGAAGCCCCACCGTCCGCTCCGGAGAAACCCAGTGCCGCACTCCCGCCGGAAGCTGGTGCAACAAACTGTCCGGATGGGTGTCGTCCACGACCAGGGTCACCGGCCCGGGCCAACATCGACGCGCCAACCGCTGCGCCAGCAAGCTCATCTCCGGGGCATAATCGCGGGCCTCGTCGGCGCTTTTGATCGCCAAAGTCAAGGCATGGCCGGGCTGCCGCCCTTTCACATCCACCAGACGCTGCACCGCCTCCTCGTCCAGGGCGCTGGCGGACACCCCATAAACCGTCTCCGTGGGAAAAGCCACGAGATTGCCTTCCACAAGCGACTGTACCGCCTGATGGACCACGTCTCGCCAGTCGTCCGCATTTCGCAAATCAATCACCACCGGCGGCATAGCGCGGTCAACTTCGCAAGGGGGGTGAGCGGTCGGGAGGCCGGGAAAAAACGCATCGGACAGGCATTCGTGCCCATCCTCAATTCTTGCTATTTGCTCCGTACAGACAAGACTACCACACCTCCGCCCACAAGAGGCGGTTCGGGCTGGCCCGCGGGCGATCCTGCATTTCGACAGCCAGATGTTACTATACTGTCTCTTTCGCCTTCCAGTCAACCCGGGAGGAGGGTGGGAAACGTAGAAACACCCAGCGGTTTGCGTCGGTGGGGCTACGAATTCCCCCCCCTTTTTGCGAAGCTGATCTTGCGTCGCGGCGGTGTTTTGGTTACAAGCATCGGCCTGTGTCGCGCGAGTACCGTTGCCGCAAATCCCCCCGGGGCGTTCTCTTTTCGCCTAGGCAACAAGAACATATTGTTCCCAAAGAGCCAAGCGGAGGCCCGCAAAATGTCGCGAAGATTTTTCTGTCTGGCCATCATTTTTGCGACTTCGATGCTCGCCTGGACCCATTTGGCTTGCGCCGACGACGCGATCGATCCCCAACAGATCAAGGCCATCTTGCGGACCGCCACCCCGGAAGAGGGCGGATTCGTCGACAAAACGGTGGCCATGGTCAACAACGGGACCTTGCCCGCCGACCTCTTCGAAAGCACTCTGCTCTGGGCCCGCAAGAAGCCGCACCACAAGTTTCAGTATTTCAAACACGCTCTAATTCAGCGGGCGGCCGCCGCCGGCATCGACCTGACGAAGAGTCAAAAATCGACGTAGGCAGCGGGCGACTTTCCCGATTTTCGTCCGCCACGCGCGGCGCGGCCGGTGATGATGCCCCGGCTTGGCGCAGCGGGAACGCCGCAGGATTCCGAATTGATTCCACGGAAAGGTCTACGTCGAGCAGCGGCCAATGCAGATGATCGGGACCCGGCCATTCAACCTTGGTCGCTTGCTCGATCGTCGCGTTGCGAAACCAGGGGAACTCATCGTACGGCAAGAAAAGCTCCTCGTCGCCGAGAAGCATCCATAGCCCGTGCTTCGAGATGTTGGCGACCTCAGCCATCATCCCCTTGGCGCGCGCCTTCGCTCGGGCCAGGGATTCAGGCGGCATCCTCGCTTCCAGCTCTTTGAAGTTCCGGGGCATTATACGAGCCCTTCCCTTGAATCCTATTGAGCCTGCGTCGGTTCGGCGTGAAGCGTGATCCCCAGCGCCCGAATCACCTTGAGAACGGTGGCGAGCTCCGGATTCCCTTCGGGCGAAAACGCCTTGTAGAGGCTCTCGCGGCGCAGCCCCGTCTCGCGCGCGATTTGCGTCATGCCACGGGCACGAGCGATGTTGCCAAGGGCATGAATTACGATCGCGGGGTCGCCGTCCTCCAGGGCGGCCTGAAGGTAGGCCGCCATGTCCTCTTCGGTCTCCAAATATTCCGCCGTATCGTACGGCCGGGTTTTTCGCTTTGTCATGCGGATCTCCTATAATTCGCGCGCAAGGAGTATTGCCGTTCTGATGTCCCGCTCCTGAGTCCGCTTATCGCGGCCGGCAAGGAGCAAAATCAGGTCGCGCCCGCCACGAACGAAATAGACTCGGTAACCGGGGCCATAATCGATGCGCAGGCTCGGAAACACCTTCGCCAACCGGCCTCACACCGCCCGCTAGACCAAGCCGCAGCCGGTCGATTCGGACCTCAATTCGGGCCCTCGCTTGACGGTCGCGGAGACCGCAAAGCCAGGCGGCGAATTCTTCCATTTGGCGGACTTCGACCATCCAATCAAGTGTATCCTATAGGATACGCTCAGACAATGGGAAAACAGACCGTCTTGTTTCTTTCCCGCGGCCCCCCTGGAACGCGGCGGCGATTCGTGGCAAGATGGGGCGCATGGACGACATGAAACTCTTTACCGGCCGCGCCCATCCCGAATTGGCCCGCCGCGTCTGCGATTACCTCGGTTTGCCCCTGGGCCGGGCGATGATGGGCAATTTCCCCGACGGGGAAATCTCCTGCAAAATCGACGAAGACGTCCGCGGCCGCGACGTCTTCATCCTTCAGCCCACCTGCCCCCCGGTCAACGAAAACCTCATGGAATTGTTGATCATGATCGAGAGCCTGAAGCGGGCCAGCGCCGATCGCATCACGGCGGTGATCCCCTACTTCGGCTACGCCCGGCAGGATCGCAAGGACGAAGGCCGCGTGCCCATCACCGCGAAGCTGGTGGCGAACATCATCACCCGCGCCGGCGCCGACCGCGTGCTCGACGATGGACCTGCACGCCGCACAGATTCAGGGCTTTTTCGACATCCCCGTCGATCACCTCTACGCCGCGCCGGTGATCGACGACCACTTCAAGGCCCTCGACCTGCCGGACGAGGACCTGGTCGTGGTCAGTCCGGACGAGGGGAGCATCAAGCGGGCGTTGGCGCACATGGGCCGCCTCGGCGGACGGCTGGCGATCATCGACAAGCGCCGCAGCAGCGCCGAAAAGACCCGCCAGGCCCACGTCATCGGCACGCCGGTCGAAGGCAAGACGGCGTTGATCTTCGACGACATGATCAGCACCGCCGGCTCGATTTGCGGCGCCGCCCAGGTGATGCACGAGGCCGGGGCGAAGGAGGTTTTTCTCGCGGCCACGCACGGCCTGCTGGTCGGCGGGGCCGATCCAACGGATCGCCGCGGCCCCGATCTCCTCGCTGGTCATCACGGACACGATTCCCTTGCCGCCGGAAAAGGCGAGTCCCCGCATTGCCGTTTTGAGCATTGCCCCACTACTGGGGGAAGCGATCAAGCGGATTCACTGGAATGAGTCGGTCAGCGTCCTGTTCAAGTAGTTTGCGCGGCGACAGGCCCCATGTAGGGTGGGTCGAGCGGAGCGAGCCCCACCAGAATGCGGCCGATTCTACTAGTGGTGGGGCTCGCTCCGCTCGACCCACCCTACATTTTTCCTCGGCAGCACGAACCTTTCCAAAATTGTTTCCCGCCGGCCTTGAAATTCTCTGAAAAAGCGGGACAATGGCTAGATTCGCGACCGATGGGCGTAGAATCGCACGAAACGCAATGGGTTTCCCCGCCGCCGCTCGATCGTCAGGACAAAGCGGAGGGGTCCTACGACCTGCAATAGATTTCGAGGACGTCGATGGCCGAACAGCTCCAGGTAGTCTCCCGCGACACGCGGGGAAAACACAACAGCCGGCGTTTGCGCCGCTCCGGGGGCATCCCCGCCGTCTTGTATGGCCATGGCCAGGAGCCGGTCGCCCTGGCCGTCGCGGCCGAGAACCTCGACGCCGCCATGCGGCACGGCAGCCGCCTGGTCGACCTGACCGGGGCGGTCAGCGAATCGGCCTTTATCCGCGAGGTGCAATGGGATACCTGGGGGACCAGCGTGGTCCACGTCGATTTCACGCGGATTTCCGCGGACGAACTGGTCAAGGTCGAGTTGGCCATCGAGCTTCGCGGCGAGGCCCCGGGCGTGAAGGAGGGCGGCGTGGTCGAACAACTTGTCCACCAGATCGAGGTGGAGTGCCCCGCCGGCGCATCCCCGACAAGCTGCTCGTGAACATCAACCATTTGAAACTGAACGAGTCGATCACGCTGGCGGCGTTGGAATTGCCGGCAAAAGGCCAAGTCGTTCGGCGACCCGGAAGCGATTGTCGTCCATTGCATCGTGCCGGTGGAGAAGCCGGAGGAGGGGAGGAGGCCGCGGCGGCGCCGGGCGAGCCGGAGGTCATCGGCGCCAAGCCGGAAGAAGAGACGGAGGAAAGCTAAGCTGCCTGCCCTATTGGCGGGGTGCTGCCGATGAAACTCGTGGTCGGGCTGGGCAATCCGGGCCGCCGCTACCAGCAGAACGCGGCACAACATCGGTTGGGCCGTGCTGGCGGAGTTGGCCCGCCAGTTCGCCGCCGGCGCCGGCCAAAACCCGGTTTCAAGGCGAGGTGGTCGAGGCCGACCTGGAAGGACAAAAGGCACTCCTGCTGACCCCTTGGACGTATATGAACCTGAGCGGGGCCAGCGTGCTGGCCGCCCGCGATTTTTACAAAATACCAAACGAAGACCTCCTGGTCGTCTGCGACGACTTGAACCTGCCGGTGGCGAAGTTGCGGATTCGCGCGGGCGGGTTCGTGCGGCGGACAGAAGGGTTGGAAGACATCATCCGCCGCCTGGGCAGCGAGGAGTTTCCCCGCCTGCGGATCGGCATCGGCTCGCCGCCGGAAGGCTGGGACTGGGCCAATTACGTGCTCAGCAAGTTCTCGCGCGAGGAAATCGCCGACGTGGAACTGGCCGTCGCCCGGGCCGCCGAGGCCGTGGTCGCCTGGGCCCGCGAGGGCATCGAAGCCTGCATGAATCGTATAAATTGAATTTGATAGACAGCGATTAGGGCGACCAACGGAGCCCGGGTTCGACCTTTCGTTGGCGGCCGACGCCAGCCTTGATGCAGACTGAGGAGCAACTCTTGGTACGACGTCTACGAAGGCATGTTCATTCTGGACTCGAATCGCTACGGACACGATCCGGAGGCGGTTTCGGGCCAGGTCAACGCAATGATCCAGAAGCTCGGCGGCGAAGATCCTCGTCAGCCGGCTCTGGGAAGAACGCCGCCTGGCGTACCCGATCAAGTCGCACCGCAAGGGAACCTACTGGCTGACCTATTTCCGCCTGGCCGGCCCGCAGTTGACGACCTTGAAGCGGGAATGCCAGATCAACGAGAACGATCTTGCGGTACGTTGTTCCTGAAGGTCGATCCGCGGATCGTCGACGCCGTGGTGGCGCATGCCCAGAGCTGGCCCCGTGGCGGCTCCGCCGCCGGAAGAGACCGCCGCGTCCCGGCGGTCGTCGTCGATATCGCCGAGCTGGATCCGGACCGGACGATCGTGGAAGAGTATCGAGAGTGCCGGAATTGGAAGCGAGGAAGTTCTAGGACGATAACTCGCTATCGAGATAGGGGGAGCAAGCCATGGCCAGCTTTAACCGCGTCATCCTGCTTGGGCAACGTCACCCGGGATCCGGAATTGCGCTATATCGCCAGCGGCATGGCCGTGACGGACATCGGCCTGGCCGTGAACGATCGCCGCAAGAACGCCAACGGCGAATGGATCGAGGAGACGACGTTCGTCGACGTGACGCTGTGGGGCCGGACGGCGGAAGTCGCCGGCGAATACCTCACCAAGGGCGCGCCGGTGTTGATCGAGGGCCGGCTGAAGCTCGACACCTGGGAAGGCAACGACGGCCAGAAGCGGTCGAAACTGCGCGTGGTGGGCGAGCGGATGCAATTGCTCGGCAGCCGCGGCGGCGGCGCCTGCGGCGGCGGCGGTCCCGGCCGGCGCCGCGGCGCGCGCCCAGGGCGGCCGCACGGCGCAGCGAGGCCGCGCCCGCCCGACGACGATTTCGGCGACGCCTCCGCCCGCCGAGCCATCCGGCGGCGACGATATCCCGTTTTAGACCTCTAGAACTTGGCAATCCGCTTAGAACGACAGCCAACGGCCCTGGCCGCACGAAACAACATCATTTGGAAAGCAGGATCATGACGAAGATTCCGGCCGAACGCTCCGGCGTTCCCCACCGCAGCAAGCGGCTTCCCAAGGCCCCCAACGGGGGCATCGAACTGTTGCTGATTCAGGCGGTCGAGCACCTGGGCAAGCAGGGCGACGTGGTCGCCGTGCGGCCCGGCTATCGCCATGAACTATCTCTTGCCGCACGGCCTGGCGACGGTGGCCAGCGAGCATCACAAGCGGATGGTGGACAAGCATCGCGCCGCACTTGGAGCAGATCGAGAAGGCCCGGCTGGCCGGCCTCCGCGCCTTGGCCGAGGAACTTGGCCGGCAGAGCATCACGATCGAAGCCAATGCCAACGACGAAGGCCACCTCTACGGCTCGGTCGGCGCCGGTCGAGATCGTCAACGCCCTGAAACGCAACAAGATCACCATCGCTCAAGACCAGGTCCGCCTGCAAGGGCCGCTGAAGGAACTGGGCCTGTACACGGTCAAGATTCACGTCGCCCAGGAGATCGAGGGCGACTTGAAGGTCTGGGTCGTGCCGTCGGTGGCCGAAGAGGGCGCGCGGAAGAAAAAACCCCCGGCTGAGCGAACCTTTCCACGACGGCCGTGTCTACGATGGGGACCGATGGGGGGATAGTCCCCCTGGCCCTTCCCGGTGCAACTTGACAAGGGCTGCCGGTCTGTCAGACTAGAGCCTTGAGGAAAAGCGGCCATCTTCCACGGGGAAGACCGCCGCAGAACCGTTACTTGTCTTGTCCTCTCTCACCGCGCAGCGGCGCAACGAAAGGGACTGTCATGGATCGCTGTGTCAATCGGATCACCAGCAAATTCGCCTCCTTGTTTGGCATTTGCACCGGCGAAAATCGTCTCCGCCGGTTCGACGCATAACGCATTCCATCGTAGCCGTTGCGCAGTGGCTTCTGGTACGGCTCGCCGGATGGACGCCTGTCGGCGTATTGTGTCCGGCGAGGCGTCCGGCGCGGCCGCGAAACCGAGCGAACCGTCGGCGAGATCCTGAGCCGCGTTCCGCCTGAGGCGGAATCGGGTTTGCTCCGGCGACGCACGGCCAGCCCGGGTGAGCCGACTGCATGGCTGAAGCATCCCCGCTTCTCCTGCTTGCGCTCCATGTGCCGTGCATAACGTGGTCCCCCTCTCCCTTTGGGAGAGGGGACCTTGGATCGGCAATTTACAGAGGTTCAACAGACTCATGTTCGCCACATCCTTGGATATCACGCCTTCCGACGCCGCCGAGCGGCTCGTCTCGCCGCCCGCGACGGAGACCAGCTTGCGTTGGGCCGCCTGGTGCAGCGTTACCAGCGGGCAGTCTACGCCACGGTATATCGTCGGCTGGGCAACGACGCGGAGACGCAGGAAGTGTGCCAGGAGATGTTCCTCCGCGTCATGCGGAAGATTGGCCAACTCCGCGCACCCGCGCAGCTTTGGCGGCTGGCTCCGCTCGATCGCCGCGCGGATGGCCATCAATCGGGCGGTGCGCCGCAAGCCGCTGGCCACGGCCGGCGAGTCGCTGGCCGCCGTCTCCGCGACGCAGCCAACGCCGTTGGCGAGCATGTTGGCCCGGGAACGGCAAAGCCAGGTGCGGCGGGGACTCAGCCGACTTGGCGACCTCGATCGGAAGACGCTCTTGGCGTTCTACTTCGAAGGCCGCACGCTTTTGGAGATGAGCGACCAGTTCCAATCGCCGCTGGGGACGATCAAGCGGCGGTTGCACGTTGCGGCGGGAAGCGTCTGGCGGCGGAGAAGCTGGCCGCATTGGCCCCGGCGTGAACGGGGCCCAAAAACGAATCGTCGCCGGCTCGGGGGACAAGCCGGCGACGATCTGGGAGGGAACACACCAGGAAGAGGGGGAACGAAAAGCAGCGAAGCAATTACGGGGCCACCACGCCGAGCTTCTCTTCTTCCTCTTCCTGAATGATGATGCGGGGGGTGACCATCATCATCAGGCTGGAAGTGTCTCGGCCAATGCCGACGTTCTTGAACAGGCGGTTGAGGTACGGGATCTTGTCGAGGATCGGCACGCCGTACTCGTTGCGGCCTTCGCTCAACCGCTTGATGCCGCCCAAGAGCACCGTGCCGCCGTCGGGCACGCTGACCGTGGTGGTCACCGTCACGAAGGCGAAGGTCGGCAACTGCACCGTCGTGCCGCGTCGTGGTGCTCGTGCGTATTGTTGGTGTTGTTGTTGAACAGGTTGCGGCGGTCCCGGTCTGAATCAGGCCGTTTTCGGGTGGTGTCGGTCGCTCGTCGTGGTCGATCCCTGGAAGGTGAACTCGTTCACCTCCGTGATCTTGCTGAAGAAGGGGACGAGCGTCAGGCGGACGAACCGCCGGTCGTTGGAAACCACCGCCTGCACGGTCATGAAGGTGCCCTCGGAGAGGACCACGATCACCGGCTGCTGCGGCGGCGGCGAAGTCGCCGACCACGGGGACGACGCTGATCACGAACGGCGTCTGCGAGGTGTCGGAGACGAACGCCTGCTGGCCGTTGAAGAGCGTGACCTTGGGGGCCTGCAGGACGTTGCTGCGCTTGTCGCCCTGCGCGGCGTTGATGAAGAAGAACGCCTCGACGTTGCTGAGGATGGCAAACCCCAGCGAGGCGCCGGCCGTGGCGTCGAAACCGCCGAACTGACGGCGCCGCCAGGGCGTAGCTGCCTTGGGTGAAGGGGATGTCCAGCGTCGGAGGTGAAGACCTGGCGATCCGCGCCGGCGTGGTGCCGGTGTTGTCTGCATCCCCGCCACGGCGGTGCCGTTGTTGCGCCACATAATTTCGCGTCGGCGTGCCGCTGACGGCGCTGGTCGTGACGGGCCCGAAGCCGGCGGCCGTCGGGTTCTGCGTGTTCTGCTGGAGGGTGAAGTCGAAGTCCACGCCGATGTACTCGAAGAAGCTGTCGTTGAGCGTGATGAAGCGGACCTCGATGGTCACCTGAAGGTCCTGCATGCGGCGCAACTGTTCCAGCAGATCGACGATCTTCTCGTGGACTTCCTGCGTCTGGCTGATGACGAGGCTGAGGTTGGTTTCAAACTTGGCGATCGAGCCCGTTCCGCCCACCGAGTCCCAGGTGGTCGGATCGATGGTGGAGGTGATCAGTTCGATGAGGCTGTCGAAGTCGGCTTGCGTGCCGCCGCCCGCGCCGCCGGGGCCGCCGAAGCCGCCAGGCGTGGGCGTCCCGCCCAGCCCGCCGCCGGGGCCGCTGGCGCCGGCCATTTGGGCCAGCACGGCCGGGTTGATCGCGCCGCTGCCCGACGATTTGCCGTCGTTGCGAGGCCACCACGGCCATCGGGGCGTTGAACATCCCGCCGGCGCTCGCGCCATTTCCGCTGACGTTGCCCAACGCATCCCTGTACGCCCCGGCCAGGCCCATGTTCGGACCGCCGGTGAAGTTCGGGATCGGCATCACCAGGTCGGCGACGTTGTAGGTGACGGTGTAGACCTGCCCGGCGCGCATTTGCTCGCTGGTGATCTTCAACACCTCGTCCTTGACCACGTAGGCTCAGGTGCAGCGGCTCGAGGATCAGGTTCAAGGCGCTCTTGAGCATCACTTCGTGGCGGATGTCGATGGTGATCGGCGTGTCCGAAGGACACCCCTTCCTGCGCCAGGCCTTGCGGATCGAGGTGCAGGTTCACGTCCGACAGCCGGGCCAACTGGTCCATCACCTTCTCAGCGGCGTGTTCTTGAAGGAAACCGAGACCGGCGTCCGCAGCTTCTTTTCGATCAACATCTCCTGCTCGTTGCGATGCCGCTCGCGCATCGCCAGCTTCGCGCGGGCTCCGGAGATGTCCTTCCATTTCTTCGGGTCGGGGAATTCGTAGGGATTGTCGCCGTGAGGAATTGCCGAGCGATCCACGTTGTCCATCGCCTGCATAAATCCCTCTTCTTGCGCCTCCTTGACCATCTTGCCTTCGTGTTCCCACTTGGCAAGTTTCACATAGCGATTGATCTGCTCGACCAACGGGTCCCGCGGGGCCAATTCCCTCGCCCGCTTCGCGACCACTTCCGCCTCCGGATAGCGCTCCTGGTCGACGAGGCGGTTGAATTCGTCCACCATGTCGTGGATTTTCTGCTGCCGGTCGAGCTTTTCCTGCTGTTCGCGGCTGATTTCCTGGCGGACGTGATTGTTCTCCTCTTTCAATTCAAGCGCGCGGACCGACCTTCGCGATGTACTCCTGCACGTTGGCGATGTTGCGGTCGCAATTCCGCAAGAGGGTATCGCGGTACTGCGGCTCCAGCCCGGCCGCTTCGATCTTCGTCCGCTCCTGCTGCAATAGGGCCATGGCGTTTTTCGGGTCCTTCTGCATGATCGAGCGGGCGGCCGCTTCTTGCCGCTCCAGCTCCGTGGCCACTTGCTTGGCCAGGGCCTGCTGCCGGGCGACGGCCTCGTCGAGCGGCGGACGGCCCGCCGGGTTCGTACGCAGGTTCGGCGCGGCGAGCAATTGCAAATGATCCTGAAGCCGCTGGGCGGTGAGCGGGTCCAACTCGTTGATGTGGGCCATCGCCTGGCGGAAGCACTGTAAGCGCCGATCGCGGTCGTGCGCGCGCAGCGCGGCTTCCCCTTGCTGGAACAAGGCCATGCCCGGCGACGTGTTCGGCTCGCCCGCCGCGGCCGGCGACGCCTGGCCCGGAGGCGGCGACATCGGCTGGGCCGGAGGCGCAGTCACGGGTTCCGGATAAGGACTCGGCGGGGGCGGGACGGGGGACGCAGTCTCCTGGTTCGACGCCATCACGTTCCGCGTCGGATCCTGGGCCGTGTTGTACACCGCCGGCGAAGCGTAGCGGTCGGTCGGCATTGCGCCGCCGGCCTGAATCACCGGATATCCGGTTGACGGCGGCGGCAGCGGCTGAATCGAGGAATCGATCTGGCGTCGCGCCGCGCTGATCCGCGCCAGCAAGTCTTGCGGCTTCGATTCAAAAGCGCCGTAGGCCACCTGCTGCCGCGCGGCGCGGTCGGCCAGTTCCTCGGCTTGTTCGTATTCGCCGTAGCGGAGCAGCGCCTCGGCTTGCTCCATCAACATCCGCGCGTAGGCGCGGCGGCCTTGTTCCGTGCTCCGCTCCAAGCCCATGATTTCCTGGTACTTGCTGATCGCGGCTTCGACCTTCTCCGGACTGTCCTCCGTCAGGGCATAATGGACCTGGAGCCGTTTCGCCTGGTTCAACATATCGACGGCGCGGCGAATGTCGCCGACGGCCAAAGAGCGGCGGGACATGCGGAGGAGATTGTCGCTTTGCGCCCGGTCGGCGGCGGGCGGCGGCGCGTATTGCTTCTGCAAGGCCGGCGGCAACGGCAGGTTGTTGCCCGTCGGCGGAGCCATCCCCTGCCCACGGTTGAACGACGGCTGCGGACTGTTGAAGTCGGCCGGCGAGGCGGAATGGATCGCATTGGCCGGATCGGTCGGCGGCAGGGGCATCACCCCCTCGGCGGCGGACGGCCCGGCCGGTCCATGTCCGAGAAACGGATCGCTCGACGATCTCTTTCCCGAAGGCAACGTCAAACCGCCGTTGGACCGACGCAACTGGTCCAGCGCCTGCCGGGCCTTCTGCGGGGTGTCTTCCATCGTGATCGGCGAGTACTCGACACGCAACGACTCGGCCTGGGCGATCAATGTGTTCGCGGCCGCCAGGTCGTTTTCCTTCATCGCCTGACGCGCCCGCCGCAACAGGTCCGCCGTCTGTTGCCGCCGATCGTCGCTGGCCGCATAAGGAAGCGTCCCCTCAGACTGGCTAACGCCTGCGGCGCTGAGAAAGAGAACAGCGTTGCCGGGACCCGCCTCGGCCCAATTGGCGGAAAAACTCAGCAGCAAGACCAGCCAGCCGGACAGTATGGGTACGGTCGCTTTCAACACGGTTCTCCTTTACGCTTCAAACACGATACGCTGCGGTTCGACAAACCGTCGGTGAGACAACCCAGGCGAATGCCGATGACGAGTTGAACGAAATCTCTGCGAGGAGGAGCGGTTATTTACCCGGACGGCGCGCGGCGGTCAATGGCAATTCCATACGTTCTCGCAAAAAAGGGGAAATCCCGCCCTGCCGAGACCATTTTCGCGCGTTTCACCCCTCCGCCTTGGAAAAAGGGCGAATTTGGAGAAAAGAAGCAAACCCGCCGTCGCGGAAACTTGCCTCGCGGGAAAAACCGCTCTAACATGAAGAATCGCGGATGCCCATCGCTTCCGCCTTGCCGGGTGGCACTGGCGAGACGCCAGTGCCACCCAAACGCCTCGCTCTGGGAGCCTCCGAACGTGAAAGCCCGCCGTCCTTTGTTGACCGTCGCCATCCTGGCCATTTTGACCGCTGCATCCTGCGGACAAGCCCTGGCCGCCGCGGCCCGATACGTCGTCTTCATCAGCGTCAACGGACTCGGTTCGAGCTATCTCCAGTCGCTGGTGGATAAGGGCCTGGCCGCGAATTTCCGGCGATTTCAAGCGGAAGGGGCGTGGACGAACAACGCGCGGACCGACTACGACTGGACGATCACGCTCCCCAACCACACGTGCATGATTACCGGCCGCGGCGTGGAAGGGCCGACGGGGCACAACTGGACGAAGAACTTCGATCCGGCCCCCGGCGAAACGCTGCACAGCCACAAGGGCGCGTACATTGCCGGCGTGTTCGACGTCGTCCACGACCACGGCCTGCGAACGTGCCTTTTCGCCGGAAAATCGAAGTTCATCATCTACCCGCGGTCCTATGAAATCACTCGTGGCGACGGCCCGAGGCCCACCGGCCGCAACAAGATCGACGTGTTCGAGTGGAAGGGGGATTCTGCGGCGATGGTCGGTGATTTCGTCGCCGCCTGCGCCGCCAAACCCTTTCATTACAGCTTCATCCACTTCCCCGATCCCGACGCCGCCGGCCATCCGTTCGGTTGGGGCAGCAAAATTTACCTCGCCGCGGTCCGCAAGGTGGACAAGGGCCTCGGGGAGATTTTTCGCCTCGTCGAGACCCAGCCGGCCATGCGCGGCCGCACGGCGATCATTCTCACCGCCGATCACGGCGGCAAGGGCCACGACCACAGCGACATCCGCGAACCCTTGGATTACACGATTCCGTTTTACGTCTGGGGCGCGGGGGTCGCCGCGAGCAAAGACCTCTACGCCATCAACCGCGGCGCGCGACGCGACCCCGGCGCGGGCCGGCCGTCTTATGCCGCCGCCGTGCAGCCGATCCGCGACGGCGACGCCGCCAATTTGGCGCTGTCGCTCCTCGGTTTGGGGGCCGTTCCGGGCTCGACGATCAACGCCCGCCAGGACCTGAACGTGGGGGCAGTGGCTGAGCCCGCCAAGGCCGCGCGGACATCGCCGCTGCCCGGATTCCGCGTTTTCTCTATCGCCCATCGCTAGCACCACAGCACCCCCCATAGTGTGGGTGCCACAGGCAGTTTCAGCCGCCTCCGGCCTGAAACGACGCCCGCTGCGAGCCCCTCGCGCCCGCTGCCGCGGCAGAATTGTCTATCTTGCCAAGCGAAGTTGACACACATCGCAGAAAAATCTAGAGTTTGCCGAATCCATCTTGATTCTGGAGATTTGGCAGATGTTTCGCAACTTGATGATGGCGCTCGGATTGACCCTTGCCGCCTGGGAACCGGTTTTCGCGCAAACTTGGGCGGCGCGAATGTTCGCGGCGTCTGAGCACGATTTCGGCAATGTGGCCCGCGGGGCGAAGGCGGAATACGCATTCGTCTTTTCCAACATTTATCTGGAGGACGTTCACGTTGTCGGCGTCCACACCAGTTGCGGCTGCACCAGCGCACGGATCGAGAATCC
This sequence comes from uncultured Planctomycetia bacterium, assembly GCA_963791075.1. Lineage (GTDB taxonomy): Bacteria > Planctomycetota > Planctomycetia > Pirellulales > Thermoguttaceae > CAWBRF01. The sequence goes on along the minus strand of CAWBRF010000026.1, from coordinate 19,212 downwards.
CTCGCTGAAGACCTACGAAACCGGAGCGATCGTCGCCATCCTGAACACGGATTCGTTCCTCGGCCAGCGGGGCGCGACGATCTACGTCGACATCGACAAGCCGTTCCCCGCCAGCGTCGAGTTGCACGTCAAGGGTTTTATCCGCAGCAACGTCGTCTTCGAGCCGGGGAGCGTGCAGTTCGGCGACATGCAGCAAGGGGCGACGAGCAAACAGAAGCGTGCGCATCAACTGCTTCGGCCGCGACGATTGGCGGATTGTCAACGTCCGCGGCACGAATTCGCACCTCGTTGTCGATCTGTCGCTCATTGGCCGCGGCGGCGGTCAGGTCTCCTACGAAATGACCGTCAACGCCGACGGCGCCCTGCCCAGCGGCTATCTCAGCGAGCGGGTGATGCTGGTCAGCAACGATCCCGAATCGCCGCAGATTCCGCTGCTCGTCGAAGGCCGCGTCCTGCCGGCGATCACGGTCAGCCCCGCGTCTCTTTTCTTGGGAGTGGTCCAACCGGGCGACAAGATCGCCAAGCAACTGGTGGTCGAGGGCAAGCAGCCTTTCCGCATCCTCTCGATCGCCTGCGACGACAAGTCGTTCCGCTTCGGCGACACCGGCAATGCGACGGCGAAGAAGCTCCACGTCGTGCCCGTGTCGTTCCTGGCGGGCAAGAGCGCAGGGCGCGTGAGCCAGACGATCCGGATCACGACCGATCTTGGCGCGGCGCGACGCCCGAACTGACGGCCTACGCCGTGGTGGCCGAAAAATAAGGGCCGCTCGGCAAATTCTGCCTTGACGCCGCGGAACGCTTGCGGTTTCGCGCACGAATCGCCGCCGGCGCTTACGCCGCCATCCGTTGCGGCTCCAGTTCCAGGAGCAGATTGATCGTGCGGAGCATGTTGCCCTGCTCGTCGTAGAACTGTACGAGTCCCACGCTGATCAACCACATGGCCAGGAATCCCGGCGTGCGATAGGACCGCGCCACGTAGCGGCCGTCGTCGATGAGAATGGTTTCCTTCAGCGAATCGGGATCGGCGACGCCGAAGTCGTCAAACGCTTTTGCCACCAATTCGCGAACCACCTCGGGCGGTGGGGACAGTCGCATCACAAGCAACCTCCTTGTTGCAGCTCCGCCAGGGGCCCCCCCTTGATTGCCGGTGCAAATCGGGGCAATCCCCGTCCAATTCGCGTTGGACGGCGGGAAAGTGTACCAGGTTTCCGCGAAACGATAAAGAGGAGATTCTTCCTGTCTTTGACGGCAAGAATGTGGTATGATGCTCTTCCAAGGACGTTGCTCTTCTTGCCTTTTTCCCATTATCTCTTGCATTCGGGTCGATGGTCATGTCGCGTGTGATTACTCTCCCTCCGCGGGACGCGCCGCGCAACGGCGTCCGGCCGGCCGGCTGGTGGCGCGACGCCGACGACGCCAAACGGCTCCAGTGCGACCTCTGCCCCCGCGGCTGCCGCCTGCTGCCGGGCCAGCGCGGCTTCTGCTTCGTGCGCGAGAATCTCGCCGGCGAAATGGTCTCGACCACTTACGGCCGCAGCACCGGCTTCTGCGTCAACCCGATCGAAAAGAAGCCGCTGAACCATTTCTTTCCCGGCACGTCGGCGCTGTCGTTCGGCACGGCGGGCTGCAACCTGGGCTGCAAGTTCTGTCAGAACTGGAGCATCTCGAAGTCGCAGGAACGTCGCGGCCGCCTGCGAATCCGCCGCGCCCGAGCAGATCGCCGAGGCCGCCGTCCGCATGGGCTGCCGCAGCGTCGCCTTCACCTACAACGACCCGATCGTCTGGGCGGAATACGTCATCGACACCGCCGCCGCCTGCCGCCGCCTGGGAGTGAAGACCGTCGCCGTCACCTCCGGTTACATAACCGCCGAAGCGCGGGAGGCGTTCTACGAAAACATCGACGCCGCGAACGTCGATTTGAAGGGTTTCAACGACGACTTCTACCGCCGCTTGACCGGCGGCCGGCTGGAGCCGGTGCTCGACACGCTGCGTTGGCTTGCCCGCCGCAACGGCACGTGGCTGGAAATCACCAACCTGCTCATTCCCGGCGAGAACGACGCCCCGGCGGAGATCGAGCGGATGTGCCGCTGGATCGCCGCGGACCTGGGGTTGGACGTGCCGCTGCACTTTTCGGCGTTTCATCCGGCCTTCGAGTTGGCGGACCATCCGCCGACTCCGCCGGCCACATTGGCGATGGCGTACGACATCGCTCGCCGTTGCGGCCTGCGCTACGTCTACACGGGCAACATCAACAACCGCCGCCGGCAGAGCACGTATTGCCCCGGCTGCGGCCAGGCGGCCGTCGAGCGGGACGGCTACGCCTTGGGCGGCTACCACATTCGCCAGGGCCATTGCAGCCGCTGCGGCGCGGCGATCGCCGGCTGTTTTGACGACGCGCCGGGCGATTGGGGCGGCCGCCGCTTGCCGATCCGCATCGGCGACGTTGCCCCGCCGCGCGTGGAGGCCCCGCCGCCGCCGGCCGCCCGGCCCGTCCTCAGCGACGAACAGCGGCGGCAGGTCTTCCGCGCCGCGGGAAGGCGCGTGGCGGCCGCCGTGCTCGGCGCGGCCGGCCCTCCACTGGCCGCAATGTTGGGCGACGCCGCCAAAACCCCCGTCTACGGAAGCTTTGTCAGTCTGAAGCGCGGCGGGCAGCTCCGCTCCTGCTGCGGCTTTCTCGGTCATTCCTCGCCGCTGGCCGAGGCGCTGGGACACGCGGCCCTCCGCGCGGCCAAGGACGATCCCCGCTTCCCGCCGATCACGGCGGCCGAATTGACGAGCCTGGACATGGAAGTGTGGCTCCTGTGGGGGCCGGAGCCGGTCGCCGCGCAGGGCCGCCAGCGCCTCAAGGCGATCACCATCGGCCGACACGGTTTGCTGATCTCCCGCGGCCCGGCGCGCGGACTCCTCTTGCCCTCGGTCGCCGTCGAGCATCGCCTGGACGCCTTGGGATTCCTTCAGCAGGTCTGCTTGAAGGCGGGGCTGCCGTCCGACGCCTGGATGCAGGACGATGTCGCGCTGATGACCTTCGAGGGCGATTCGATCCGCGGACGGCTACAAGAGGCGATGGCGGTCGAGGGGAGGGAAATCGCGAAACCGCAAGCGGACGCGGCGGCGAAGGGTGATGACGCCCTGGTTTCCACTTGCGGTTTCGCGGCGCGTCAGCAAGCGGACGCGGGCGGAGATCGCCCGGCCGCCGTGGCGGGGGCTTTTTATCCGAGCGGGTGCGAGCAGATTGCGCGGACGCTCGACGAATTTTTCGCCGCCGAGAGCGACGCTCCGCCGCGCCCCTGGCCGGCGGCCATGGTCCCGCACGCCGGTTGGATCTATTCGGGACGCCTCGCGGCGGCCGTGCTGGCGCGAATCGCCATCCCCACGCGAGTCGTCATCCTCTGTCCCCATCACCGACCCGAGGGCGCGGCATGGGCCGTGGCCCCGTGGAAGCGATGGCTGATCCCCGGCGGCGCGGTCGAGGCCGATCTGGAACTGGCGCGTCGCTTGGCCGACGCCGTCGAGGGACTCCAACTCGACGCCGAGGCGCACCGCGCGGAACACGCCATCGAGGTGCAATTGCCGCTGTTGGCGCCGCCTGGCCCCGGAGGTTCGCATCGTCGGCATCGCCGTCGGCGCCGCCGATTTGCCGGAATTGCAGCGATTCGGCCGCGAGTTGGCGGCGACGATCGCGAAAGAGTCCCCGCGGCCGCTCTTGCTGATTTCCAGCGACATGAACCACTTCGCCGACGAAGCCGAAACCCGGCGGCTGGACCGGCTGGCCCTGGACGCCATGCAAACCCTCGATCCGGTCCATTTTTACCGGACCGTCCAAAAGCACCGCATCAGCATGTGCGGACTGGGACCGGCGGTGATCGTCATGGAAGCCCTGCGGCAGTTGGACCTGCTCGAACGCTGCGTTCGAGGTCGGCTACGCCACCAGCGCCGAGCGGAGCGGCGACACGCAAAGGGTCGTCGGCTACGCCGGAGTGCTCTTGGGGCAAAGGACGCCGAACTAGACGTTTGTGACCTCGCGAACGGCATTGTTCACGGTGTCGGCGAAAAAGAGGTCTCCCGAGGAGTCCAGCGCCACGCCCGTGGGAAACGTGGGGAACCACGAGAGGAACACGCTGGCGTTGGTTGCCGCGCCGCCGTCGCCGCTGTAGCCATAGCTCCCGCTGCCCGCCACCGTCGTGACCACGCCCGCGGGGCTCCGCTCGACGACGCTATTGCCAAAATCGTTTCCGCGATAAAGAGGTCCCCGGAGGAGTCTACGGCCAGACCGGTGGGATAATTGCCGCTGAACACCGTGGTGGTCGCGCCCGTGGCGAGGGTCGCCTCAATCACGCGGTTGTGGTAGGTGTCGGCGATGAAGAGGTCTCCGGAGGAGTCCGCCGCCAGACCCGTGGGAAGCAAGAGGCCGCTGGCCACCGTCGTCGTCGCGCCCGTGGCGAGGGTCACCTCAAGAACGCGCTCATGCCACGTGTCGGCAATGAACAGGTCTCCCGAGTTGTCCACGGCCAAGCCGCCGGGAAGCAAGAGGCCGCTGGCCACCGTCGTCGTGACGCCGCTGGCGCTGACCTCGAGGACGCGATTATGCCAAGTGTCGGCGATAAAAATGTCTCCCGAGGAGTCCACCGCCACGGCCGACGGGTACAAGAGGTTGGCCCCGACCGCGACGGTGCTGAGGACGCCGGCGGTGCTGAACTCGAGGATGCGATTATGATACGTGTCGGCGATAAACACGTCGCCGGCGGAGTCTGTCGCCACGCCCGAGGGGAACAGGAGGCCGCCGACCGCCGTGCTGATGGTGGAAACCAGTTGCGGACTGATGCTGAGGGCCATCTTGACGATGCTGGCGGAAAGGTGAACGCTGGACACAGGCGCCGGATGATGTTGCACGGGGACAACTGGTGGGTGGGTAAGGGTAACCGAGAGGAGTTGCCGCAACTCCAAGGGCTCAAGAGAAAGCGCCCGTCGCTTTGCAGGAAGAAGGCCCTTGCGGTTCGTGCGGTCGCTCAAGCCAAGACGTTCAAGCACACTTCTCACGGCAGAGGTTCGCTTCGGCATGTCCTGGTCTCCTTGAGTCAGAAAGCCATCTCCCGCGGATATGTCGCGGCATGAGGTGGTTCGTGGTTCGACGACGCAGCAAAATACGCACTGTCCCCACATTATCGCGGTCTTCGACGTGCCGTCAAGCAATCAGAAGTTCGTTTTGCACGAATATGCAGTCAAGGTGATACGGAGTATTTGAACTTCGCTCGCGAGCACATGCACCGATACACTATATGGTTGGGTCGGTTCCCGTCTTGAGATGGGACGCCTCGCGTTGAAAAAATCCCGCCGGTGTGCGATACTGGAGGTTTCTGGAACGCACAGTCCGATTTCCTCCGGAGCCTAACTTCGTGCAGCGGTTCATGTTGAAGTCGAAAATTCATCGCGCCACCCTGACGGGCGCCGATCTGGACTACGAGGGGAGCATCGCCATCGATCGTCGCCTGATCGAGGCTGCCGGCCTCCTGCCCGGCGAACAGGTGCACGTGCTCAACCTCAACAACGGCGAGCGTCTGGTGACGTATGTCATTGAGGCCCCAGCCGGATCGGGAACGATGTTGCTCAACGGACCCGCCGCCCGCCTCGGCGTCCGCGGCGACAAGGTGATCATCCTTGCCTACTGCATGGTCTCGCCGGAAGAGGCTGCCGAGCTGCGGCCGATCGTAGTGCATGTCGATCAGGACAATCGTCCAATCGCAAAGTAGCCCCCCCCGCGCCCGCGTGCCCTCCGCTCATGGGTCGGGGGATTCTCGTGTCTCGGGGACGGTCGGGCGTCGGCCGGCTGCTTCCTTCACGGGCTAAGCTCTTTCAGCAGGGGGGCCAGGGCCGCGTTGAGCCGTTGATAGACGTAGATGGCCATGGCCGCAGTTAAGAGTCCAATAAGAAGAGTCAGGACAAGTTTCCATAAAAGGGAAAATTGCCGACTTCGCCATAACAGCGGCAAGGCCAACGGGCCCAACACGAGGAAGAGCATTGCGAGCACAAACCAGACATTTTCGTACCAGGAATAACGCTGGCCGACGCGATCCGACGGGGCGGGGATCGCCTCCGCCGAAATCACGGCGGCGGCGGCGGCGACGGGCCGCCCACAGTACCGGCAAAAACGGTCTGGAGCCGCTATTTTCAGGCCGCAATTGCGGCAGACGATCGGTCGTGATTCGTGATTCGTCGGCGGCGTCGCGTCGAGTTCACTCATGCGTGTCAGCGCCTTCGGAGGTGAGTGCCCAGAATCATTATGACGTATCGGCGGCGCCAGCGACACTCCCCATATCGAGAGCCGTTGCGGGAGTTGGCAAAATGCGCATTCTTGATAATTTTACATGTTTTGCCGAAATTTTCCTTCGACCCTCTTGACCCCATGGCTTGCCGAGGGAGAAAATATAGGCGCGAAGAGCAGAGGAGCGTCTACTTATGATGAAATTCAGTAAAACCGCGTCTGTCGAGGAATTGCAGGTCATCGGCCGCTTCGAGAGCCTGCGGAAGATTCTCACCTCCGAGCAGTACGCCGACCACCGGAAGAAACCCCTGGCCTATTGGGCGTTGCCCACCGATCGGCGACTCCCACTGGCCTTTCTTGGGCAGGACTCTAGATGATCTTTTGTCCACCCCATTTACGGATTTGTCGAATACGCCGGGCATCGGGCAAAAAAAGATGTGCTCGTTTGTGAAGCTTTTGGCCCGGGCGGCCAACACCGATCCCGCGGAACTGCCGACGGAATCGCTGGAACCGCCCGTCGGCGAGCGCCTCTTCGGCGGCGGACCCGCGGGCAGCGGCAACGGATTCAATCCGTCCGCCGTCTCCGAGGTCGTTTGGAGCCAATGGCGAGCGACCGTGGTCAGCCGCGGAGTGGGCGGTGAGAACCTCGGCCGCTTCGCACCCAGTCTCCAGCACATGACGCGCGTCATCTGGAACACGCCGCTGGAGGCCTATGTCAACTACACCCTGGCCGAGATGCGAGCCCTGAAGACCCACGGCGAAAAGCGCATCCGCGCCATCCTCGAGGTCTTTCACAGCCTGCACGTCGTGATGGCCAACGTCGGCGCCCAGGACCACCTCGTGGTCCGCGTCGTCCCCCGCCTGATCGACGAAGTCGAAAGTTGGGTCGGCCGGGCCCTCCAGACCCCGGGCGTCCCCGACCAAGAGGAGATTTACGCCCACTTCGTCCGGCCGCTTCTGGAACAGGTCCGCATGGACGCCGCCCAGCAGATCGTCACCCTGGCCGAGAACCGCCTGGGAATCGCCGGGCCGATCACCAGCGTTCGCCAGGCGTCGCGGGTCATGGGGTTGACCCGGGCCCGGGTTTACCAACTGCTCAACGAGATCAACGACATTATGACCGTCCGCTGGCCGATGGGCCGGCACCAGGCGTACGAATTGCGGGAGAAGTTCCAGCAGGAGGCCGCCGGCATGGACGCGCCGCCCAACTTGGACCAATTCTTCGCCGCGATCGAGTTGTTCTATCCGGGCAGTCGCCGCGGGGCCGCCGGACCGCTGGATCACACCGACTTCGAGGACGAAGACCAGGAAGAGTTCGACTCTAGCGACGTTGAGCATTTGGTCGAGGCGCACTAGGATCGATCCGCATGACACGGAAGGTCTTTATCGTCTTGGCGACCTATCAGGGCGCCGAGTACGTCGGAACCCTCGTCGAGAGCGTCCGCCGCCAGTCTCACCGCGATTGGACGTTGTTGGCCCGAGACGACGGCTCAAGCGACGGGACCGTGGAGATCCTGGAAGGATTCGCGGCCCGCGACGGCCGCATCCGCTTGCTCGAAGGGGGCGGCCCGCCGCGGGGCGCCGTGGGGAACTTCGGCGTTCTCTTGCAACGGGCGTGCGACCTCGGCGGCGACTGCGTTTTCTTGGCCGATCAGGACGACGTTCGCGCGAGGATAAAATCCGCAAGCAATTGAAGCGGATGGAGCAGTGCGAGGCCGTCGCCCCGGGTCCACGTTTGGTCTACTCGGACTTGATTGTCGTCGATCGAAGCTTGCGATTGATCCACCCCTCATTCCTCCGTTGCTCGCGGCTGCGACGAGACGGCGGACGCCCGTTGCGAACGCTGCTGGGGCGATCTTTTGCCCTGGGCTGCGCCTCGCTGGTGAATCGCCCGCTGCTGGAGTCTGTCGCTGCCGCTGCCGGAGTCGATCGCGTCTCACGACTGGTGGCTGGCGTTGTGTGCGGCGGCAGCCGGCCGCCTCGCATGGCTGCCCGAGCCAACCCTCTGGTATCGCCGCCACGGCGACAACTCCAGCGGCCCGGCCGAATTCTGGGCCGGCTTCAATCCGCGGAAGCACAGTTGGCGGAAGCGATGGGAGAGCGGTTATCGCAGCTTTCGCCAGTCGTTATTCCAGGCGTCGGCCTTGCAACGGCGATTGGAGGACCGCGGCGTTGACGTCACGGCGGAAACGCGCCGCTATCTGCGGCGATTCTGCGCCGTTTTCGATCGTCCCCGGTCCGCATGGATGCGAATCCCACAACTTGTCGAAATGGGAATTCCCGCCATCGATCTGCCGCGACGATTTCTCTATTACCTTTGCGTGGGAGCGATGCCGGGCAGCGGCGACGGGGGCCCATCGTTTTCGTGACCGGCCGGGCCAGCGGCAGCCGACCGCTTCGCTGCGGTGCGGCTGGTTGACGCCAGCGAAAACAACAGCTTGAGTAGACAATAACATTTGACTTGTGAAGAAATCGCAATAGGATTTCTGTTCCCGGCAGTGATGTGGTAGCCTGAGTGAATCGGGAACGTTCGCGCGCGGAACGGTTCGCTAAGCTCTTCCCCCCGATGGCGAAAAACAGCGTGGTGAAGGCAGACCCACCAAAGGCGGCTATTGCACCACTCTCATTGACATAAACCAGCGGCCGTGGTAAAAACGTACAATTTTCCATACTGAGGCTCAAGCCGTGGCCCCTGAACCGACTGTCTATCTCGTTCGACGACGATCCTTCGATGATCGCTGCCTTGAGAGAGCTTGTCGAACTGTTGGGACTCAGGGCCGCCGCCTTCCAATCCGGCAACGAATTTCTCGACGCCTATTCGCCCGACGGTCCGGGCTGCCTGGTGCTGGACGTGCGCATGCCGGGCATGAGCGGCCTGGAAGTGCAAAAGGAAATCCGCGCCCGCGGCATCGAGTTGCCCACCATCGTCGTCACCGGCTTCGGCGACGTTCCGCATGGCGGTCGAGGCGATGAAGGCGGGAGCGATCGAATTCCTCGAAAAGCCCTTCCGAACGCAGGAGTTGTGCGACCACATCCAACGGGCGATCAAGCTCGACACGGCCAACTGGCAGGATCGCCAACAGCGCCGCCAAGCCCAGCAGCAACTCTCCATCCTCACGCCGCCGAGAGAGAAGTCCTGGAACTGGTCGTCGCCGGAAAGACCAACCGCTTGATCGCCGCGGAGCTTGGTTTGAGCGTCCGCACCGTTCGAGGACCGCCGCGCGCGGATGATGCGAAAACTCAAGGTGAATTCGCGTGCGGAACTGCTGAACCAGGTCGGCGTGGACCGCTCCGCGCTCCCCGGTCGCGACGGACACGACGGACAGAAGGGATTGGGGATTAGGGATTAGATTGCCGGGTTCTCTCCAGTCCCCAATCTCCAATCCCCAATCCCTTTGCTTTTCTCTTCTACTTCACCGTCGCGCGCCTCCAGGAAACCAGCAGCCAGCCGGACGCGGAACTCAACTCGACCGGCTCCAACTTCCCGACCGCCGCCCATTTGCCCTTCGGCGTGAACCCCTTGGCCACCATCACCGGCTCGAACACCTTGTTGAATCGCCGCATCAGCACGGTGCGTTCGCCTTGGAGCCTGGGAGGAAGCTGCTGGCCGCTGTTGGGAACGAACCCCGGCGGGAAAATCTCCAACTCGCCCTGCCGCACGGCCTTGAAAACGCCGTCCTCCTTGACGAACTTGTAGTTCGCCGTCACGTTCATCCCCGCCTTCTTCATGTCGCCGCGGTAGAAATTTCTCGCCCGCAGGGTGACGCGGAAGCCGTTGTCGGCAAAACTGACCGTGAAGGGCTGCCGGCGGGCGAAAACGATCGTCCACGGCTCGGACTTCTCGTCCGACTTCAGCCGTTCCGGCAGTTGCCCGAGCAGGTCGGTCATCGCCGCCTGGAAAGTCGCCTCGGGAAGAATCATGCCGGAGAGCGCGGCGGCGGCGGCGTTGTTGATTGTGGACTCGTGGACGCGGACGCTCATGTCGGCGTCCGCCGCCGCCGAGGGCGGGGGTTCGTCCGGCGCCGCCAACTGGTCGGCGCCCGCTTCCAGAGCGACCACGTGCAATGCCTCGGCCGTGGTGCTGAAGTTCAGCGTCTGTGGAAATGCGTTCCGTTCCGCCAGCGGACGGTGAAACTTTTTCTCGTACGATTCGTTGGCCTGCTTGAGCATGTCGGCCGACTGCCGATCGACGCGATCGTTGACCCGCTGTTCGGCGTGCTGCGAGGCAATGCACTCGGCCTCGCCCTGCTGCTCGCCAGCCCGACGCCAGGCGATGTTCTCCACAATCCGGCGATTCGCACAGATGCTCTCGATCGTCGTATGCACTTCCGCACAGGCAACGGCCGGATGGGCGAACCACCCATCGGCAGTGATCCATATCCGCTTGCACGCGCTGAGGCTCGTCACGCCGCTGGTTTGCAGGCACACCGGTCCGTTGTAGCCGACGTTCTGGCTGGTGTTGGTTCCGGCAAGTCGGATGTCCATGACGCCAAACTCGCTCGCGGGGAACAAGGCGACCGTGGTTTGTCCCACGGTGCGTCCCGTGCCGTGAATGGCGGTGCCGAGAATGCAATCATCGATCGGGGCGACTTCGTCGATCGGGCCGCCGATGCCCGCTCCCACCAGATCCGACTTCACCCGCGCGAACAGGTTCGCATGGCTCAGTTGACTCCGCAAGCCGGCGAGCAACTCCGGCGTCTGCCGCGCATCGCTCAGCCGGGCGATCGCCTCATTGATGCGGAAAGCGGCATCCGGGGTCCGCTGCCGCGCAGACGCGTCCAAGTCGTCGGCCAGCCGGTCGAGAATCTGTTCATACTCCGTGCGCCACTTCGGGCTGCCGACCGCGTTGGCCGTTTCGATGTACTTCCGCAAGGCGTGGCGGACATCGGCGAACCAGACCAATTCCAGGCCCACGTCGCCGTTGAGGAATTTCTCGTGAAGTATCTGATTCAGCAGCGACAGGTCGGGACCGTTGGCCAGTTGAAGCTGCTGCTGGAGTTTTTCGACCTGGCAGAATTTCTTCCAACCATTCCCATTATCTTTATCTTCTCCAAGTCTCTCATTTAACCTATTCACCGCGGCGACAAGCTCCTTCTTCGCATCTTGAGAGTCCGCTTCGGTCAGGGGGCGGAGTTGTGCCTTTGCAGCCCGGGCAGCCGCCGCCAATGTGGTCTCCGGCTTGTCGGCAAACGCATAACGTGCTGTTCCACAAGCACTTATGATCCCACACACAACTAGAATCAGCGTTGCTTCACGACGGTTCATCGCAGTCCTCCTCAGGATGAAACAGGACCAACAACGGCCGGATCGGCCGCCTGCTGGATGTAATGGTTTTCGTACTTACGCATCCCGCGCAGTCAATCGATCTGCTCGCGTCGATACTACCAGAACCACAAAATCGGAAAAGCCGGTTGATTTTCACCAAGTTACCACGTAAACCTAATGTCTACAACATCACCAGTCCATTTTCAACAACCCCGAAGAGGCATCATGATTTCTTCCCGCCTATTGGCAGGCATCGCCCTTGCCGCATCGCTTGCCGCGCAGTCGGTCGCTTGCGCCGCGCCAGCTCTTCCGGCTTCGCGTGTTCACTGGCAGACGAACTACGCCAATGCGGTGCGGATGGCGCAGCGGCAGAAGAAGATGCTGCTGCTTGATTTTTTCGATCCGGCGGACGACCTCAGCCGGCGATTTGATTCGGAAACCCTCGGCGACGCGGCGATTGCCCCGCGGCTGGCGCGGGACTTCGTCTGCGTGCGCCTTGCGCTGGACGCCCGCGTCGAGACGCAAAACGGGGCGGTCGAACTCTTGAAGCACGCGACATTTGCGGAGATGTCGGGTCGCCCCGGCGTCGCCATCATCGACTTCGCCCACGCTGATCCGGCGTTTGCCGGCTGCGTGGTCAGCGTCTTTCCCTTGACCGCGGCATCCGCGTATGGACCGAAGGAAATGGCGGCGATCTTGGATTTGCCGCCCGGCACGCTCACGCAGCGGACGCTGATCTACGCGGTGCGGACGCATCCCGAGCAGCCCGGCAGCGCGTTGGGCCAGTGCGATGCACATTTGCTGCAAGAGGCGGAGAGTCACTCCGAGAATCAGGCGCGAATGGAGTTGCAGGGCCACCACTGCTGGGAAACGCGTTTTCATCGCATCAACGCGATTCTGCCCTGCGGACTGACGGCGAAGGAGGTTTGCGCCGAGAGTTGGCCGGGGCAGGGGTTGGTCGAGTCGGCTGTCGAGTGTGTGCGATGCTGGCGGTGCAGCAGCGGGCATTGGGCCGCCGTGTGCGGCCGGCATCCCGTATTCGGATATGACATGAAGCGCGGGGCGAACGGCGTTTGGTACGCGACGGGCATTTTCGGCTGCGATTGCGGCGGCAACAATTGACGGAGCACGGTCATGCGGCGTTGGCGCCGATGAGAAATGCCGCCTCAGAATCCCGTCGCCCGGCCGAACAGTTTCGCCCGCGTCGCCCAAAGGCCGGCCGAGGGGGTGGGAATGAAGAAGATCTGCTCGCCGTCGGGCATTTCGTTCCAGCCCGGGCTCAATTCGTCAACGCGGTAGCGGGCCAGGCTGTCCGCCAGGTCGGCGTACTGGAAGCCGACGCTTTCGATTTCCTCCTTCGAAAGCCCGCCGGGCGCGTAGGTCACGGAAAACCGCCCTTCCGTCGAGCCGTGGATCAAATGCGCGGCCGCATGGGCGAGGTCCTGCAACTGCGGATCGTCGCGATAGGCCGCCATCGCCTTCGGCGTGCCGCAATAGCCGTACTTGCGGATCAGGGCGTCGACCTCCGGCTGCTCGCCGAACCGCTTCAAGCCGGGGGCGATCACCAGCAACTCGCCGCCGTCGGCCAGGGCCATCCGCGTGCGATAGATCGACTTGTTCGCCACCCAGGTGCTGTAGAACTCGTCGCCCTGCATCACGCAAACGACTTTTTGGATTGGCTCGTCCAGGACGGTGATGTTCTGCTGGCGCGATTGCCGGGCGGCTTCCAGATAGGTCTCCACGTCGTCGCCCACGTAGACGCCGGTGTGGACCAGTTGGCCCTGCGTCGTTTCGCGCCATGACGACCTGGACGTAGAGGTCGGGCAGACTTGCCGAGAAATTCGTTTTCGGCCTTGTTGAAGCAATCGCGGACGGGCGTGACGAGCGTGCCCAGGTTGTTCTCGATCCCGCAGCAGGCGGCGGCGATGTGCGCGGCGCAGATCGTCTCTTTGCCGCCCAGTCCGATGAAATAGTTCTTGTTGTGATTCGCAAACCCCAGGACCTCGTGCGGCACGACGTGCCCGACGTTGACGATCAGGTCCCACGGCTCTTCGATCAACATGCGATTGAGGCGGATGGGGATGGGCCAATCGGCGGCGCCGCGGCTGGACTGGCGGACGTAATCGGCGGGAATCTCGCCGAGGGGAACGCAGCCGCCGCGCCAATCGTGGGCGTGGATGCGGTCCTCGGGAATCGCGCCGAACATCCGCCGGTTCTCCTCCGGCGTGTGCGGCACGTGCTGGCCGAGGGTGGGAATCACGTGGACCTCGGCCTCGTCGGAAAGCAGATTGTAGAGGACTTCCGTCAGCCAGCCCGCCTCGCTGTGCGCGCGGGTGATGTCCGGCGGCAGCAGCAGCACGCGCCGCGGCCTGGCGCAAATCCGCTTTCGCGCCTCCGCCACGGTTTGCGCCATCAATTGGGCGAGCCGCTCGGCGGGAATCCATTGATCGCGTTCAACGAGCCAAGGCATGGAAAGCTCCTGTGTCCAAGTTCAAGACGCCGCGCTCAGCGCCCGCCCTCGCAGCGGCCGAAGATCATCCGCCCGGCGCTGGTCTGCAAGACGCTGGTCACGGCAATGTGCATCTGCTTGCCGATGTGCTCGCGGCCGCCCTCGATCACCACCATCGTGCCGTCGTCAAGATATCCGACGCCCTGTCCGGCCTCCTCGCCCGCCTTCACCACGCGGACCTCGATCTGCTCGCCCGGCAAGAAACTCGGCTTCATCGCGTTTGCCAGGTCGTTGAGGTTGATCACGTCAACGTCCTGGATGCGGGCGACCTTGTTGAGGTTGTAATCGTTCGTGACCAGGCGGCCCTTCAGGTGCTTGGCCAAGGCCACCAGGCGGAGATCGACCGGCTGGCCGGCGAACTCGGGCAGTTCGCGGTCGAAGATCTGCACGTCGAACTTCGGGTTCGCGCGGAGGCGATTGACGATGTCCAGGCCGCGGCGGCCGCGGCTCCGCCGCATCCGGTCGGAACTGTCGGCGATCGCCTGCAACTCGCTGATGACAAACTTCGGCAGCACCAACTGCCCGTCGAGAACCTGCGTCTCGACGACGTCGGCAATGCGGCCGTCGATGATTACGCTCGTATCCAGCACGCACGGCTTGCTCCCGCGGAGGTCGCGGGCGAACTCGACGTAAGGAATGATGAAGCGGAAGTCGTTCCGCGTCTGCATCAACAGGCTGATGCACACGTAGCAGCAGACCAGCCCCAACACCAGTTGGACGGCGTTATAGACGGTGCTGCTCAAGGGGGAGGGAGTCAGCGGGGCCAAGGTCACGCCGACAATGTAAGCGAGAAACATGCCGACGACGAGGCCGAAGTAGACGCTCGAGATGACGTCCAATTGCTTTCGGCGAATCAGCATGTCGATGCCGATGACCCCCACCGCCAAAAGCATCATCGCGCCAAAAACGACCCAGGAGAGCCACTCCGGGTCGCGAGGCAGGTGGCCGGAATTGACGAACGACACGCCGACTCCGGCGGCGGCGAGGATGAAAATGCATCGCAAAATGATCAGTGCCATATCTCTATCTTAAAGAGCGAGGGCGGCCAACGGAAGCGCCCCCCCGCTTGTTATGGCCCCTTCGGCGAGGAATAATCGCTCTCATGGACCCCCGCGCCGTCGCACTCGATACAACCGTTGAAATCGTCACCCCGGAGAACATCGCCTTCCGCTATTGCCTGGCGGGGCCGTTCCGCCGCCTGCCCGCGTTCGCCATCGACCTGGTCATTCAACTGTTTGTCGGCGGGGCGGCCCTGTTCGGCCTGATGATCGCTTTCGGCTCGGTGAGGGCGGCGGGGGTTGGCATCGGCTTGACCATGCTCTTCTGGTTCGCGCTGTTTTTTTTCTACGGCGGGTTGTTCGAGACCTTCTGGAACGGCCAGACGCCCGGCAAGCGGCTGTTGCACATCCGCGTCGTCGCCTTGGACGGCCAGCCGATCAACGGCATGCAGGCGATCCTCCGCAACGTGCTGCGGCTGCTGGACGCATGGCCGCTGCTGATCGGCGGTCAGGTGGGGATCTGGCAATTCGGGCTTTGGCAGGTTGGGCTCTGGGCCGCCGCCGTCGGCGATCGTTTCCAGCGGCTGGGCGACCTGGCGGCGTCAACGATGGTCGTGATCGAGGAGCGACAGCGGATGCTCGGCTTGACGTGGATTGCCGATGCGGAGGCCTTGCGGCTGGCCGGGCTGCTTCCGGCGAATTATCGGGCCAGTCGCACGCTTGCCGCGGCCTTGGCCGCTTACGTGCAGCGACGCCGCGCCTTTTCGTCCGGCCGGCGGCTGGAGATTGCCCGACACGTGGGCGAGCCGTTGCGCCGCCAGTTCGCGCTGCCGGCGGGGACGGACCTGGACGCCCTCCTCTGCGGCGTGTACCGCCACACATTCCTCAGCGACAAGGAAGAGGCCGCCGAGACCCCGGTCAGCCCCTTCGGCGCGCCGACAAGCCCGTTCGCAGAGGGCGAAATCGCCGATCGACTGGCCGCCGAGACCCCGGTCAGCCCCTTCGGCGCGCCGACAAGCCCGTTCGCAGAGGGCAAAATCGCCGATCGACCGGGCACGGCAGGCTTCGACGGCTTCACGCCCATTCCTTGAGGGGGGATTGATGAAGGTTTCCGATCTGTTGGGAACCCCCGCAGGATGATTGCGGCGTCGGCGGTGCCGTAGTGGCAGGTGGCGGCAGCCAAAAATGGCCGCCCGGCTGGAGATCCCGCCGCCGTCGCCGCGTCGGCCCCGCGCGTGCGCCACGTTGGGCGAAGGCGGCTGGTTGGCCGACGGCAGCGCGCCGCACGGGAAATGTGACATCCGAAAATCCGCATTTTGGGACGCGCCGCAAGAAAAAAACGACCCCCGAATGTGACTTCGGGGGTCTAAGGCAACAACGAGCCGTTGCGGATACCCCGTCGATATCATGTTGTACGCCAACAACTACGAGGAAGTCAACGAAAGCCACCCAATCATCGAGCGATTCGCCACACCCGATCAAGCCTTGGCCGTGTTCCGCGAAGGCGCGGCGATGGCCAAGGGCACGACCACGTCGAAAGGCTTGGTTCACAGCCGTGGCGCAGACTGGTCGGTCGAGCGTTAAGAAACGAACGATTCTCGGGACAAACTCCTTAGCTTCTGCAGCGGAGACGCCAAACATCAGGAACGCCAGAAGAAGTCCATTCTGGACCGAGAATCAGGACGCCAACTGGAAGGTCTCGCGCCACTTTGTTAACATGGAGACTATTGCTACTCGGAGCGCATCCGAGTGGAGTCGAAATCAGAAATGCCGGGTTACTGAAGGTCTGTTGCAAAAGGCAGGCCGACGGGTATATACTACAGGCGTTGATTCCTGCCGAAGCCCTAACGGGTTTTGATCCCGCCGAACATCCTCACCTAGGTTTTGCCTACGTTTTGATCGATCGCGAGTTAGGCGAGCAGACCTTTGGGGTGGGTAGCCCTATGCCGTACCAAGAAGACCCCAGCCTATGGGCGACGCTTGAGTTGCCACGATAACTTCACCGCAGAAACACGAAGGACATGGACAAACCCCAGCGTAATTCGTTCTCGGGTTTCTCGATGACCTCCGTGCTTCCGCAGCGATTCCCGCCTGAACCAACCTTCCTTGAGGAGCCTTACCATGCTTCGACACTCCCTCTCAGCGATTGTCGTGGTCGCTTCCTGCGTATTCGTTTCTGCTTCCGCTTCATGGGCCGGCGAGTTGGTGTTGATCGAGAACGGCAAGTCTGCCTATCAAATCGTGCTGGCCGACAACACTTCGCTTTCGACAAGACATGGGGCCGAGGAATTGCAAATGTTCCTCGAACAGATCGGCGGCGTAAAGCTGCCGATCGTTTCCGATCAGCGGCCGCAAAGCCCGAAAGAAATTATCCTTGGCGACAATGCCCATCTGCGCAACTTGGGCGTAACGATTGATTTTCCCGCCCTGGGCAAGGAAGGCTACGTGATTCGCAGCGTGGGCGAAAGCTTGGTCATCGCCGGCGGGCAGTTGCGAGGCAACATGTACGGCGTGTACGGATTCCTGGATGACCACTTGGGCTGCCGATGGTTTGCGCCGGGGGTAATCCGCATTCCGAAATCGGCGCGACTGGCTATCGGCGCCATCGACGACCGCCAAGTGCCGGCGCTGGAATATCGCGAGCCCTTTCTGGTCGATTGCATGGACGGCGACTGGTGCGCCCGCAACCGCATGAACTCTAGTTCCGGCCGGCTCGATGCAAAGCACGGCGGCAAGGTGCAGATTTCGTCGCTGGCCCACACGTTCGACTATTTGGTGCCGCCGGCGAAATACTTCAGCACGCACCCCGAGTACTTTGCAATGGTTAATGGGAAGCGGGTGAAGGACAACACCCAACTCTGCTGCACCAATCCGGACGTGATGCGGCTTTGCACCGAGGCCATTCGCAAACTGATGCGAGAGCAACCGCAAAACATTGTGTTTTCGGTGTCGCAAAACGATTGTGACAACCACTGCGAGTGTCCCAATTGCCAGGCGCTGGCCAGGCGGGAGGGGTCGCAGATGGGGCCGGTGCTGCAACTGGTCAACCATGTGGCCGAGGGCGTGGAGAAGGAGTTCCCCGACAAGATCGTGGAAACGTTGGCCTATCAATGGACGCGGCATCCGGTGAAGAACATGCGTCCCCGGCCGAACGTGGTCATTATGCTGTGCTCGATCGAGTGCTGCTTCTCGCATCCGCTGGCCACTTGTGATAGTCCGCAAAACAAGGCCTTTCGCGCCGACATCGAGGCCTGGGCTAAAGTGGCCCCAAGGCTGTGGATATGGAACTACGCGACGGATTTCGCGGCCTATCTGCTGCCATTTCCCAACCAGCGGGTACGAGGTCCGAACATTCGCTTCTTCGTCAGCGCACAATGTGAAGGGGATCTATGAGGAAGACACCAACCAAACCGCCGACAGCGAGCTTGCAGCCCTCGGTGGATACATCAACGCCAAGAGCCTGTGGAATCCGAACTACGACACCAACGTCGCCATGAGCGAGTTCCTGGAAGGCTTCTACGGCAAGGCGGCGCAACCCATCCGCACGTACATTGATATGTTGCACGACCGTGCGGAACGTGAGAACATCCACCTCCCCATCTTCTTCGGTCCCGAACATCCCATCATCAACGACGAGTTGCTCGTCAAGGCCGACGCCTTGTGGCAGCAGGCCGAGAGCCTCGTGGCCGCCGAAGCGGAAGTGCTCCGGCGGGTAAAGGTGTCGCGGATGAGCGTCGATTTTGCCCTTCTGGAACGTGCTCGATTGCAGCGGCGAAAGAAGCTACCGGCCAATCCGGCGATTACCACCCTGGCGGCCGCGGCGTTTCAACCCGTTCTTTGCGGTCTTGCAAAGCAGCAGTCTCAGCAATCTGGCGGAAGGTCAACCGCTCGACAAAGCGGCCTACCGCCGCGACTTGGCCAAGGATCTGGGCATCGCGATCGCGAAGTGACGTTGAGAAGTGGCCCGAGGGAACACTGGGGCGGCGGTCGGCCGGCGAGATCCGGCGGCACGTGGCGAAGTAGTCCGCGAAGCTTGAGGCGGCCAGTTCGCCGGAGTCCAGCTTGCGGCGTCGGCTGACCATGAACCGGTCGCATAGCTCGCGGATCGTCAAGCCGTCGCTCTTGGGCTTAGGCGTGCGGCCGGCTAGCAGGTCGTCTTTCTGCTCCAGCCGGAGGTTAAC
>CAWBRF010000025.1:0-107756 GCA_963791075.1 uncultured Planctomycetia bacterium | reverse complement strand
TGCCATCCCAGCCCGACCTTAATCCGCCTGCGTCACTAGGGCGAATTATGCAATCATGTGAAATATAAAGTGAGCGCGGGGCAGTGGAAAGAATGGGGAAAGTCGTCAATCGCGAAGTTCATTCTCATTTTTCTTGTTTCTCGTGGCGCGTGTGGCTGGCGCCAGCGTCTCGCCGTTGCTCTTGCGGAGGCCACGGCGAGCCGTCCAATCGTGCTGCTTGCACTGCTAGGCAAGCCGCTGCCGAGCGAAGATTAGTTGTCGCGGCCCGCGCGATCCGAACGAATATCTTGCAATTACTTGCACAGAACGGCCCTGTCAAAAAAAGTCGGCCAACGATCCCTTGAAACGCCCGGTGGAATCCCACGCCCCGTCCATTTATCTTCCCTAGTTCCACTACTTCGCGTTTTCGTTTCAAGCCATCCAACCAATACAACCGATACCGATTGAGCGTGAATCCATGTCGGTTTTGCACGGCCGGGGACTGGCCCAATCAGGGGGCATCGGCGCCATGCAGAGTTTTTCCGCATGGAGTCGCGACGCAAAAGGGATTCTCCCTGTCGGCATTGCCGCGGGGAATTGTCCCCCAGTTGGAGGAACTTTGTCATGTGGCTGGCCCCGCTGGTGCATTCGTTGGCCTTGATCGCCGTTGACCCGCGGGCGGTCGGCAATCCACCGCCGGCCGCTCCGGCCGGGCCGACCCCCGCGTTCACCAACCGCACCGTCTTCACGATTCCTTTCCACATCGACCGGCCGGCGCGGATCGCGCAGGAGCCTGTGGAAGTGCGACTGTACGTCTCCAGCAACCACGGCGCGTCGTGGCAACTCTACAACAAGACCGAGCCCGCCAAGGGGCTCTTTCTCGTCCGCGCCGCCATGGACGGAGAATATTGGTTTCTCGTTCGCACCGTGGATCGTTCCGGGCAACTGTTTCCCAACGGGCCCTACGCGCCGGAATTGATCGTCGTCGTCAACACGATTCCGCCGAAGATCCAATTGGACGTGCGCCGCGGGCCGAGCGGCGATGTCGTCGTTCGCTGGCAAATCGAGGAGATTCATCCTCGGCCGGGCAGCCTGGCGATCCAGTATCGCACGACGCCAACGTCTCCTTGGCAGCCGCTGGTCTTGGGGCAACCGCAACCCGGCGGAGCGGGCGCGCCGCTGAGCGGCGAAGTCGCTCTCTGCCCGCCGACAAACGTCGCTTGGATGGAATTTCGCGGCGAGGTTGCCGACCTGGCGGGCAATCCGGGCGCGGGCTTTGCCCAGATTCGCGTGCAAGGTCCGGCGACCGCCGGCGCCCCTGCGGGCGGCGCGGCGGCGGGCGGCGGTTTGCCGCCGGGCAGCCCGGCGAGCCAGCCGCCGGCTTCGGCGACGGGCAACGCGGAGGGATGGCGCGGCGGACCGCCCGATCCTGCGCCCACCCATTGGCCTCCGGTGGCGGCGTCCGCGCCCAACGAGTTGACCGGATATCGCCCGGCCAGCGACCCGCCCCCAACCGTCGGCCCCTTGCAGCCGGCAGCGCGGACGCAAGTCGCCATTTCCGAACCGGGCAAGAAGAAACGAACGACGGTTCGGCGACGATCCAGATCAGTTCCTCCGGCGGCAGTCATTTCGTCTCGATGAACAACGCGGCTTCGGCCGCCGGTCCCGCGCCGACTTGCCGCAAGGCCCGCGCAGTCCGCGCAATCAACAAGCGCATCTTCGAGTTGGAATACGACGTCGATGCGGTCGGCCCGTCGGGCGTCAAGCAAATCGAGCTTTGGTGTACGCGAGACAACGGGATGACGTGGAATCGCTTCGCGATCGATCGGAGCAAGCGGAGTCCGATGGTGGTCACCGTGCCCGAGGAGGGGACCTATGGATTTTCCGCGGTGGTGCAGAACGGCGTCGGCGTGAGCGGCCCGCCGCCGCGGAGCGGTCAGCAGCCAGAGATTTGGATCGTCGTCGATTTGACCAAGCCCGTGGCGCGGATCACCTCGGCGATGCAGGGAAGCGGCGCCCAGGCCGGCAGCCTGATCATATCCTGGGAGGCCAGCGATCAGCGGTTGACCGCCGCGCCGATTTCGCTCGCTTACAGTCTTTCGCCCATGGGGCCGTGGAATCCAATCGCCACGGGCCTGGAGAACACGGGGCATTACGCCTGGGCGATCGACAGCAGCACGCCGCCGCAGCTCTATTTGCGGCTGGAGGCCCGCGACGAGGCCGGCAATGTGGGAAGTTGCGTCACGCCGCAGCCGGTCGTTTTGGACATTTCCGCCCCGAAGGCGCACATTCTCGACGTGCGTCCGGTTGGCCAATCGGGCCAGCGGTTCGGCGACCCGAGCTATCTGCGGTAAGGGCCGTCTTCCCTGGGGCGGCGTGCCCACGGTAGAATGACGTGCGTAGCGATTGCGTACGAACCCGCACCAGCCCAGCCGAATTGCCGCGGTGTCATCGTGGGCCGTGATGAGTTAATCGACAGACTAATCACAAGCGGCCACTTGAACGTGCCGGACCGGAGGTTATTGGGGCGTATCAGCCGTTACGAAGTGTTTACCGCCGTCCGCGCGCGGCTTGAACGCGACGGCTATTTTCCGCCCGACGCGTCGGGACGCTTACCAGGGGTATACGAAGGCCCCCAGATCCGGCGCTCGGAGGGCGGCCGATACATGGGAATCAACCAGCGGGCATACGCGTGGAACCCTTACGTCATGGCAGAGTCGGCTCAGTGGCCTTTCGACGACGTTGACTCCGCGGTGAATTGGTACATAGACTCCGAATGGGGATCAAAAATCGACGGAATCGCCCTTAGCTGAAACTCAACATTTACTCGCCGGGCCGGACATAGTTGCACAATCCCGATCGAGGGCTCCTCTCGCGGGGGCCTTTGACGCAGATTCCCCGCCGGCTACAATGCGCATGGGGAACTTCGAGAGGGATGACCATGTCCAATTTTGAAACGGTCCTGGCCGCGGCGTCGCGGCTTCCGGTTGTTGATCGGTTGCGGCTGATCGATCAGCTTGCGGCGTCGGTTCCCGACGATCAACCGCCGTCGCTTTCGCAGGAATGGCTGGCGGAGATCGCGCGGCGCTCTTCGGAGATCGACGCCGGTTCCGTCGCCACGGAAACGTGGGAGGGCGTCCGCAAACGCGTCTTCGACAAACACGGAGTTGAAGGTGCGAATTGACTTTCATCCGGCCGCAGCCGAAGAACTCGAGGCCTCGGCGGATTGGTACGCCGAGCAAAGCTTGCCGGCGGCTCGCGGGTTTGTTCTCGGCGTCGTCGCCGCTCTGAAGAAGATCGAACGCGATCCGGGTCGGTTTTCGCGAGTTGACGGGCGCCACCAGGTTTGCGGCGTGGATCGATATCCGTTTCAGATTGTCTTCCGCAATGACGGCGACAGAGTGTATGTTATCGCAGTTGCACATGCGAAGAGGCGTCCCGGCTACTGGCGGAATCGAACACCGCCGAACGGCTGACCGACCATGGCCAAGACCCTGCGCGCCGTTGAATACCTTGCCCAGGCGGAAAAACATCCGGCCCGGCCGGTCTGCGTCGTCTTCGGCGATGAGGCGTTCCTGAGAAGACAAACGCTGCGAAAACTCCGCGCGGCGGTGCTCGCCGGCGGCGACGACGATTTCTCGCTCACCGCGTTTGAAGGCCGAGCCGCCGAACTCCGCGACGTGCTCGAAGAACTGGCCACCGTGGCCATGTTCGGCGGGCGGCGGCTGGTCGTCGTCGAGGAGGCCGACGACTTCATCAGCCGCAATCGCGCCGAGCTTGAGCACTACGTCGCCCGGCCAAGTCCCACGGGCGTCTTGGCGTTGGAAGCGACAAGTTTTCCGAGCAATACGCGGCTGTACAAGGCCGTTGCGGCCGAGGGCCTGGCGATCGACTGCTCCGCCCCCGCCGCGGCGCAATTGGCCCGCTGGCTCGGCGGCTGGGCGAAGCAAAACCACAAAGTCGAACTCCCGCTGGCCGCCGCGGAAATGATCGTCGAGACCATTGGCCCGGAACTCGGCCTGATCGACCAGGAACTGGCCAAAATGGCCCCGATGGCGGAAAAGGGAAAAATCAACGAAGAACTCGTCGGACGCATGGTCGGCGGCTGGCGGACCGGCGTCGCCTGGGACATGCTCGACGCCGCCCTGGACGGCAAGGTCGCCGACGCGATGCGGCAACTCGACCGCCTGCTGCTTTCGGGCGAGAACCCCGTCGGCCTGCTGGCGCAGATTTCCGCCTCGCTGCGGCGCTATGCCGCGGCGACGCGATTGATCCTCCAGGCCGAGGCGGCCGGCCGGCGGATCGCCCTGCGCGGCGCCCTGGAGCAGGCCGGCCTGCGGACCTTCGTCTTGCAGAAGGGCGAGCGGCAACTCCGCACCCTCGGCCGGCGGCGGGGGAGCCAACTCTACCGCTGGCTGCTCGAGGCCGATCTCGATCTGAAGGGGTATAGCCAAATCCCTCCACGGCATATACTCGAACGCCTCATCGTGCGGCTTTCCGCCCCGCAGGTGTAGGGTGGTCCGAGCGAAGCGAGTCCCACCAGAATGCTGGACGATGCATGGTGGGGCTCGCTGCGCTCGACCCACCCTACGATTTTCGGTGCTGGGTCTACTCTGTGTTGCTGACCAGCGGACCCATAACCGGCTGAAAATCCCCTCTGCCGCGTTATACGACAGTCGATAGCCGGCGGAGGCTGCCGCCGTCGCGGGCGATTCGAGATTTTGAATCTCATTCGGGGCAATCCGGCCCGCCACCTTCTCCCCTTGGCCCCGCCGCCGCCTTCTCTTATCGTGGCCTTGCTAACCCGGCCAAGGCTGCGTTGTTTCTGGTGGGGTTGGTAAGCGTCGCCGAGCCGACAACGCCCCCCGTCAACTTTCTCCCACGTCAAACAACAGGTGCGGTGGTGTTTCCGATTCGTTCATTCGCACTCGCGTTATCGCCAGGGGGCTCTGACGCCGCCCGATCTTCGGAAGCTGCTTCGTAATCGCGCCGGACGCCTTCTTTAACTTTCTCAGCAACTCACCGTGCGGCTGGAAAAACATCTTATTCCCCTGCCGTTCCAGCGACAAATAGCCGCCCTCAGCGAGATAAAGCAAGTCCGAACGTGCCGTGCCATAACTTACGTTGTATGTCCGTCTATGGTGCTGAATTGTGTACAGTGCGTCTGGGTGTTTTAATGCGTGGTAAATGAGGTCCCGCTGACGATGGTTCATGTCGGAACTGCTCAACAGTTTTGCCGCTTCGGAAATCTTCTGTTGTTGCCTTACGAGAAAGCTGTGTAAGTCCTTGATTGCGCGAGCGATTACTCTCAGATTGTAATAAATGAAATAGGTAACATCCCCCCTGTCAGTTTCGGTGTAAAGATAGGCTCTGGCATATTTTGCGGGCGCCTGAAGGAACACTCGGGAGATCGGCAGGAACTCGAACAGCCAGTAGCCTTGTTTGAGCATGTACCAATAGAACACTGCTCGCGCGGTGCGTCCGTTGCCATCGACAAATGGATGCACATAGCCAATTGCAAAGTGCAGAATGATCGCTTTTGTTACTGGGTGGACAAACGGTCGCGACTTGGTGTTCGCAAAGTTGCAAATTTCTTCGATGCAGCGGCCGATCGACCCAGCGTCCGGCGGGCTATAAAGGACATCGTGGCTATATGAATCCTCTATCACCACGTCATCGTCCGGCTTACGAAACTGTCCCTCGCCAGATGAGTCTTCGAACGTGCCATTTGTCAGTATCAAGTGCAATTCCTTCAGCAACTCAGGAGAGAGATTGTCGTGTTGGCAGTCTCGTATTTTGAGGATCGCGTGATAATTATTAAAAATCATCCGCTCGGCCTTGTTCTCTGGCTTTCTTCCTTCCCTAAGCATCTGTTTTGCAATCCGCCGAGTTGTGACTGCGCCTTCCAGTTGACTCGATGCTATGGCCTCCTCCATCAGCGAACTGAAGAGATACTTGTCTTTGTCAGCGTCGTCCGAGCCAAGATGAATCGAGTTACTCCCGAGCGTGCCCCCAGCCTGTTGGTCGATTGTGTGCAACCAGTCAAACTGCTGAGGCGGACACCAGTACACCAGGTGCGAATTATTGAATTGAATGGGAAGGGCTTGGTATTGCTGGAGGCGACTCATGGCGATTGCCAGCCACCCCAACTCGGCGTCGAAGTCCTTCGGCAGATTTCCTCGGTAGTAGCGCATTTTGTTCCAATGGATATAGCCGTCGTTAGAGCGACGGACAAAATCCACAACATCGGGATCGCCCATTCGGCTGGCCCAGGTTGGGCCGTATGCTTGAAGCAGGTCGGAGAGGTTGGGAGGAGCCAGGGGAATGTGCATGTTCTGGCCTTTCAAGAGGGTATCAATATCTACTAAAATGATAGAGTCTGTGCCTGGAAGTGTCAAGATGAACGTTTTTGATAGTTCATTGACGAATACGTAACTAATTAGCATATAACACGTTAAGTTGCCTAACTTCATTTTGCAGTGCAACACAATGCGAACAAATTGTCCGGTTTTCCACCAGCCGCGGCCGACAAAAATGCAGTTTCTCTCTTGCACTCCGACCGCTTTTTCGATATCCTCGCCCCCCTCTTCTGTGGAAAAGTCTCCTCAAAGGACCTGGCGGGATGCGTTGCGCGGCTACACGGGAAGGTTCGACCGCCGGAGTGCCGACTCTCGCCGCGATGGCGATCGTCGTCATGCTCCTGGGCGGCTGTGCGTCCTGCCCCTGCTGCTGGTGCGGGAAGAAGAGCGAGAGCAAGCCGCCGCCGGCAGCGTCCGATGCGGCGAAGGATAAGAATCCCGATGCGGAAGTTCTGCAACAGGTTATGGCCGAGGTTCAGCGGCTGGGGACTATGGACCCGGAAGCGCAAAAGGAACTCTTGGCCGACTTGAAACAGACGCCGCCGTCGCTCTGGCCGATGTTGTTGCAGCAGGTCCAGGCGGCAAACGCCTACCGGAACAAGCCCGAGGCCTCGTCGAAGGCGGCGCTTGCCGGCAATCCATTGCGGCCTGCCGACGCCGCCCCGCTGCGGTCGCCGCCGGCCGGGTCGGGGCCGGCGAAAACGCAAGCGGAAGCGGCGCCGGCCGTGGCTGAGTCGTCGCTCAAGGCTTCGGAAACGAAGACCGCCGTCGAAGTCCCAGTGCAAAAGCCTTCGCCCGCGGCGACGGGCCAAGTGGTCCAGGCGTCGTACAGCGCCCCGGCCGCGGTCGATTGGCAAACGCACCTCGGCGAGGCGATTCGCCAATTGGAAGCGCAGCCGAAGGGGACGCCCGGCCTCGACGCCGAGGTCGCCCGCGAAGCCTATCTGCGAACGCTCTGCCTACTGGCCGGGCGTCGCGACGACGCCATGGCGCCGATCCCCGGGGCCACGCCCGCGCAGCAGGAGTTCTGGTCGAAGCAACTTTATGCGATGCAGACGTGGCTGGACACGGACCACAACCCGGACGCTCCGCGTCGCGCCGCGGAGACGAAGCGGATCTTGGGCGAGGCGATGCTGCGACTTGGGGAGACGGCGCCGCTGGTGGTCCACAATCTCGCCTTTTGCAGCGAGGTGCAGGGCTTCGGCTCGATCACGCCGTTTCGCAAGGCGGAGTTTTCGCCCAGCCAGGAAGTGCTGCTCTACGCCGAGGTGGAGAACTTCGCCGTCGAGCCGACGCCGCGCGGCTTTCACACCTCGTTGCGGAGCAGTTATCAGATCTTCGACAGCCGCGGCCAGCGGGTGGCCGACCAGGAGCTTGCCACGAGCGAGGATTACTGTCAAAGTCCGCGGCGCGACTTTTTCTTCGGCTATCGCCTCCGCCTGCCGAAGCGAATCTACAACGGCAAGTACACGTTGCAGTTGATGACCGAGGACTTGAAGAGCCACAAGGTCGGCCAGTCGTCGATCGAGTTGGTCGTCAAGGGCGGAGAGGATTAGCCAACCGATGCCGGGATACGTGCAGATCTACACAGGCGAGGGAAAAGGGAAAACGACCGCCGCCCTGGGATTGGTCGTCCGCGCCGTGGGCGCGGGTTGGACTGTCTTCCTCGGCCAGTTTGCCAAGGGGATGCGCACCAGCGAGCTGACCGCGTTGGAAGAGCGATTTGCCGACCGCGTTGTCGTCCGTCAGTTCGGCCTGCCGCGATTCATTTTCGGCAAGCCGACGGAAGAAGACTTTGCCGCAGCCCGCCGGGGGCTGGAGGAAGCCCGGCAGGCCGTCGCCGCGGGTGAACATCGCTTGGTGATTCTCGACGAGGCGAACGTCGCCGTGACGTTGGGGTTGGCGTCGGTCGAGGATTTCTTGCGGCTGATCGAGGCGAAGCACCCCGACGTCGAGTTGGTGTTGACCGGCCGGGACGCCGACCCGCGGCTAGTCGAGCGGGCCGACCTGGTGACGGAAATGCGTTTGGTGAAGCACTATTTCCAGCAGGGCGTCCCCGCGCGGCGGGGGATCGAAAAATAGGCCTGGCGATCGGTCGCACATCCGCCACGCGGCCTTTCTCGTTGGACGGAACTCCAACTCTCACGGATTCGCGTTGATGCCGCGAATCAGCCCCCGGCCTTTCCATTCTGTGGAGGGGTTGCATAGCCGCCTTGGCCCGGCGGAAATTGCCCCTTGCGTGGGACTTGCAATCGGGCGGGCGTGACCTAGAATTTAGATGCACCTGGGACGGGCGGCCAGTCGTCCCTGGGGGCCGCGAAACCGAGCAGAGACG
Source organism: uncultured Planctomycetia bacterium (assembly GCA_963791075.1). Taxonomy (GTDB): domain Bacteria; phylum Planctomycetota; class Planctomycetia; order Pirellulales; family Thermoguttaceae; genus CAWBRF01. Next base: position 99,083 of record CAWBRF010000025.1, on the reverse strand, counting down.
CGCTTTTCGAGAAAGGAACCATGATGAAAGCAGCACTTCTCGCAGCAGGAGTCGTTCTCTTGGCCGCGACCACGGCGATGGCCCAATGGGGCTATTATGCAGCGCCGGTGGTGGCGGGCCCGGTCCCGACGGTCGCGTATTACGCGCCGCAGGCGGCGTACTATGCGCCGCGCCGACGGTGGCGTACTATGCGCCGGCCCCGACGTATGCCTATTATGCGCCGGTGGTCGTGCCGCGTCGGTACTATGCGGCGTATCCGGTGGTGTATCCCGCCCCGGTCTACGTCGCGCCGAGGGTGTTTGTGCCCGGTCAGCCGGTGCGGAACACTCTGCGGGCCGTCTTCCCGTAAGCGAGCGGCTCCTGTTTGCAAATTTGTGTCCGCCGCGCGGCGCCCAAGGGCGTGTCGCGCGGCAGCAGGGCAGCCCCGGGGCGAGAGCGTCTCGGGGCGTTTTCATTTCCCCGTGTGCCGCTGCTCGCTCGTCCAGCAGTGTCGCGACTTGTGGCGGCTGGGCACTGCTGGACAAGCCGGCAGTGGCACACATTGGCCGGGAGCCAATGGCCCGGCCGGGCGCGAGGGGGACATCCCCCCGCCCGTCTTGCAGGCCACCCCGTTCCGGCCTACAATCGGCGCATAATGAACGTGCACCCGCGCCGAAATATCGCCTTTGGTACATCTGGACGATCTCTCTCTCGGCGGCCTTGGGGGGGCTGCTGTTCGGCTACGACTGGGTGGTCATCAACGGCGCGAAGCCGTTCTATGAAAAGTATTTTCATCTCGGCAGTTCCTTCCAGGAGGGCTGGGCGACAAGCTCCGCCTTGGTCGGCTGCCTGGTCGGGGCGCTCTTGGCCGGCGGACTGAGCGATCGTTTCGGCCGCAAGCGGCTGCTGATCCTCGCCGGCGGATTGTTCGTCCTCACCGGCATCGGCGTCGCCCTGGCCGCCGACGCGTCGGCCATCTCCGGCTTCACTCTCTTTGTCGTTTTCCGCGTTCTCGGCGGCGTGGGCATCGGCCTGGCCTCGAACATCTCGCCGATGTACATCGCCGAGGTGGCGCCGGCGGAGAAGCGAGGCAGATTGGTTTCACTCAACCAGTTGACCATCGTCATCGGCATCCTCTTGGCCCAGGGGGTCAACTACGGGATATGCTGGTACGGCGACCGGCGGGACGCGGCCATCGTCAACCACTCCTCGATCAGGATCGGTCCCGAAGGGGGCCGCGCCACAGGCAACGACCGTGACTTCGCCAGGACCTTCATCGCCAAGTATGCGCCGAAGTACGGCGGCAACCGAGATCCCGCGCGAAGCGCTCGATAAGTTCGTCGCGCAGGGGGCCGGCCATCTCGGCGACGCGGCCGCGGCGGAGTTCCTAAAAACCCGCAACGTAAGCGTCCCGCCGACTTATTTTGCGTTGGCGCGGCTCGGCGCGGCTCCCTGGAACGAGGAATTTGGCTGGCGATGGATGTTCGGGGCGGTGACGTTTCCCGGGTTGTTCTTCTTTTTCGCCATGTTCTTCGCGCCGAGAGTCCGCGGTGGCTGGTCAGGAACGGCAAGGCCCCGCAGGCGCGGCAGGTGTTGGCGAAGATCGGCGGCGAGGACTACGCCGCCGGCGAAGTCGAGCAGATCGAAGCGACGTTGGTCAACGAGATCCGCAAGGTCGATTTCCGCGAGTTGCTCGATCCGCGGCTCGCGCCGGTTCTCGTCCTCGGCATTGGCCTGGCGGCGCTGCAGCAGTGGTGCGGCATCAACTCGATCTTCTACTACGCCTCGGACATCTTCCGCGACGCGGGGTTTGCGGTGAGCGACGCCCTGCTGAACATCGCGATCCTGGGCATGGTCAACTTCGTTTTCACCTTCGTGGCGATTTACCTTGTGGACCGCGTCGGGCGGCGGCCCTTGATGCTTTGCGGGTATGTCGGCCTGGCCGCCATTTTCGTCGTCCTCGCCGCGGCCTTTTACTTGAAGCTCCAGGGAACGCCGGTCTTGGCGCTGGTAATCCTTGCCGTGGCCTGCTATTGCTGCACCTTGGCCCCGATCACCTGGGTGATCCTTGCGGAGATTTTCCCCAATCGCATCCGCGGGGCGGCCATGTCGGTGTCCGTTTTTTCGCTCTGGACGGCCTGTTTCGCCCTGACGCTTTCCTTTCCGATCTTGTGCGAAAGGTTCAGCAAAGCCGGCACATTCGCGATTTACGCCGGAATTTGCGCGGTGGGATTCATCTTCCTCTTCCGCCGCCTCCCGGAGACCAAGGGGAGAACCTTGGAGGAATTGGAGCGGGAGTTGGTCCAATGACAAAAGGCAAACATTCGCCGCGAAAAACCGCCCGCAGCGTCCGCATGCCGGCGACGAAATTCGCGAAAATTCAAAAAAGGTTGAAAAGTGCGAAGTTCCCGGGCAAAATGGAGTTCAGGAAGCCGTAAGGCAAGGACGCAGGGAGAGACCGCAGACGAACGCAGATAGAACAAGATAAGCCACGGATGGAACACGGATGAAACACGGATAACGAAAAGAAGAAAGGAGTTAGGAGTTAGAAGCCAGAAATGAGAGTTCTCCGGGGCCCGTGCCCGCACACTCTTAACTTCTAACTTCTGCCCGTCTCCCTTATCTGTGTTTCATCGGTGTTCATCCGTGGCCGCCTTCGGCTTCTCATAATCTTCACCATTGACCTTGCATCATTATGGGCTATCGAACTCTTCGCGACTGCGTTCTGGACTTGCGGGCCGGGGGGCAATTGGTCGTCGTCGACGAGACGGTTGATCCGCACTTGGAGATGGCCGAAGTCCAGCGGCGGCTGTTTCGCGCCGGCGGGCCGGCCGTCCTGTTCACCGCCCCCAAGGACTGCGAGTTTCCCATGCTCGCCAACCTCTTCGGCACGATGGAGCGGGTGCGCTACATCTTCCGCGACTCGTTGGACGCCGTCCGCCGGTTGGTCGCCTTGCAGGTCGATCCGGCCGACGCCCTGCGCCGTCCGCGACTTTATCTGCGGACGCCCTGGTCGGCTTGGAACGCCCGCCCGCGGCGGGTGTCTCGCGGCGCCGTGCTGGCAAAGCAGACGACCTTGGACCGGCTGCCGCAATTGACGAGTTGGCCCGACGACGGCGGCCCCTACATCACCTTGCCGCAAGTTTACACCGAGGACCCCGACCAGCCCGGGCTGGATCGCTCGAACCTGGGAATGTATCGCGTGCAGTTGGCCGGCGGGCGATATCACCACAACCGCGAGGTCGGGTTGCACTATCAGCTTCAGCGCGGCATCGGCGCGCACCACGCCGCGGCCATCCGCCGCAAGGAGCGGCTGCGGGTGAACGTCTTCGTCGGCGGGCCGCCGGCGATGACCGTCGCCGCCGTCATGCCCCTGCCCGAAGGCGTCAGCGAATTGGCCTTCGCCGGCATCCTCAACCGCCGCCGCGTCCCGATGATCTGCCAGCCACACCTCCTGCCGATCCACGCCGAAGCCGACTTTTGCATCTGCGGGCATCTCGATCCGGGAAGGCTCGCCGCCCGAGGGGCCCTTCGGCGATCATCTCGGCTACTACAGCCTCGCGCACGAGTTCCCCGTGCTCTCCGTCGAGCGCGTGTATCACCGTGCGGACGCGATTTGGCCCTTCACTGTCGTCGGCCGCCCGCCGCAGGAAGACGCGATGTTCGCCCGATTGATTCACGAACTGGCCGGGCCGGTCATTCCGCGGTTGATCCCCGGCGTTCGGGCGGTCAACGCCGTCGAGGCGGCCGGCGTGCATCCGCTGCTGCTGGCCTTGGGCAGCGAACGCTACGTCCCCTATCAGAACTCGCGGCGGCCGCGGGAGCTGCTCACCTTGGCCAACGCCCTGCTCGGACACGGGCAATTGTCCTTGGCCAAGTACCTTTGGATCGCCGCCGCCGAAGACGCGCCGGAAATGGATGTCTTTCACGTCCCCGATTTCCTCCGCCACATGTTGGAGCGGGTGGATTGGCGCCGCGACGTACACTTCCAGACCTGCACGACGATCGACACCCTGGACTACAGCGGGACCGGCTTGAACGAAGGCTCGAAGGCGATCATCGCCGCCGCCGGGGCCCCGCTCCGCTCCCTCCTGGTGGGCATCGACAGCCGACTCGCACTGCCCGAAGCACTTGGGCTTCGGCAAGCCGCGGGTCTTTCTGCCGGGGATTCTCGTCGTCGAGGGTCCGCCCTGGCACGCCGAGGAGAACGGCGCCGACCGCGCCGTAGAGCGGTTCTGCGCCGCTTACAACCGCAACGACGCGATCAACGGCTTTCCCCTGGTGGTGATCGTCGACAACAGCGAGGCGGCGGCGCGGACATTGGACAACTTCCTCTGGACAACCTTCACCCGCAGCGATCCGGCCGCCGACGTGTACGGGATCGAGCCGTTCCTGCGGGACAAGCATTGGGGCTGTTTCGGCTCCCTGGTGATCGACGCGCGGAGCAAGCCGCATCATGCCCCGCCGCTGGTCGAGGACCCGGAAGTCAGCAGGCGGGTCGATTTCCTCGCCGCCCGCGGCGGACCGCTGCACGGGCTCATCTGAAGGATGAAGGCGGAAGGATGAAGGATGCGAAGGGTGGGAAGAGTGTGAAGAGCGCGAACGGGGAAGGGCGGGACGGTCTGTTCTTCGGTTATGCTTGCAACCCGCCCGGCAGCATTCTTCGGCGCCCCTCTTCCCGAAAGACCCTTCACACATTCGCACTCTTCGCGCCCTTCACACCCTTGGCCGCTTCATCCTTCGCCCCTCATCGCTCCGATTATCCACTCTGGCTGATGGCCGTCTGGGTTGCGGCCTTGGGCGGCATGATTGGCAGCTTCCTCAACGTCGTCGTCTATCGTCTGCCGGCCGGCTTGAGCGTCGTTCATCCCGGGTCGCATTGCCCAAAGTGCAATCACGCCATCCGCTGGTTCGACAACGTGCCGGTGTTCAGTTGGCTGTTTCTCCGCGGGCGGTGCCGCGATTGCCGCGCGGCAATTGCGATCCGCTATCCGCTGGTCGAAGCGGCGACGATGGCGATGTTTTTGCTCTTGGCCTTCGCCGAGTTGTTCACCGGCGGGGCCAACTTGCCCGCGCCGATGCCGTGGGATTGGGGACGAACGAACTTTGGGAGGTCTACGCCCTGCACGCCCTCTTGCTGTCCACGCTCCTGGCCGCCGTGTTGATTGACTACGACGAACGACGCCCGCCGCTGAGACTCTTTGCGCCGATTTTCGTCGCGGGCATCGTCGCCGCGTTTACGTCGATGGCAGCCCGGCAGGCGGCCGCTTGGCCAGACCTGCGGGGAGGGTTCATCGGGCCACAGTGCGCTTTTGCCGGCGTGTTCGTCGGCGCCCTCCTCGGTGGGTTTCTCGCGATTCTTGGCCGGGCGGACGCCGACGCACTCGTCGGCAGTCTCGCCGTCATCGGATTAGTTCTCGGTTGGCAGGCGGCCTGCGGTCTGGCCCTATGGACCGCGGTTCTCGGCTGGCCGATGAAATTCCTTTCGCGGCGGCCCTTGCCCTGGACCGCCTGGCTCGCCCTGGGCGCCATGGCCTGGATCGTCGCCTGGGGATGGCTGCGCAGGCCATCCCCTGGGTGGTGGGCGCCGGCGGAATCCCCTGATATAATGGTGCTGGAGAGGATAGGAGTATTTTCATGACCTACCGTGGGAAGATTATTAATGGCACTGTCGTGCTGGACGAGAAGGTGAATCTTCCAGACGGGATGCTCGTGACGGTCGATATCGAACGCATCGACGCGGACTTCTGGCGCAACCCCAGCTTGGAGGAAATAATTCAGCGGCAGGGTGTGAAGCCCTGCGTCGACCCGGACGAGCTCGGCATCGATTGGCCTGACGGCGAGCCGGTCGAACGAGTTTCTCGCGACCATTCGGCGGAGCCGCGTCTGATGGAGTCGGTCTTGCTCGACACCGACGTGTTTTCGTTCTTCTTCCGTCGCGATGTTCGTTGTCTAAGTTACCGCGACGACATTCGCGACAAGAGGTTGTGTCTTTCCTTTGCAACTGCGGGTGAATTGCGATTTGGGGCCATCGCGCGTGGTTGGGGCGAACGGCGACGGCAGGAACTGGAAGACGCGATTGCCGGGGCGGCCATCCTGTCTGCGGATGATGCTCTCATTCATTTGTGGGCACAGGTCAAGGCCGTCCGGGAGCAAGCCGGCCGGCCGATCTCGTCGGAGGACTGCTGGATTGCCGCCACGGCCCTGAGGCACGATCTGCCGCTCTTGACGCACAACGCCGCGGACTTCCAGGACATCCCCCGCTTGAAACTCATCACCCACGCCGACGCTGGACAATGACGCCCGCCGTGGCCACGGCATCCTGCAAGCCGCATTCGCCATAACCATGCCCGATCCCACAGATCGCGAAAAGAACCTGCAATCCATTCTCCAGTCGCCCAGTTATCGGGTGGCGTACACGGACGTCGGTTTTTTGACCGGGCCGCGGATGCGGGCGGCGCGAATGGAATTGGAGTTTCTCAAGCCGGAACTCGCTTTCGAGGACGAAAACATCCAATCGACGATCGTCGTCTTCGGCAGCACGCGGATCGTCGAGCCGGACGAGGCGCGGCGGCGGCTGGACAACGCCCGCTCGCGGCTGGCGGAGTCGCCCGCCGACGCGCGGTTGCAGCGGAGCGTCGCCCAGGCGAAGCGGCTGCAGGAGAAGAGCCGCTACTACGAGGCGGCGCGGGAGTTCTCCCGCCTGGTCGCCGCGGCCTCTGCGAACAACGGGCAGGGCGAATTCACGATTCTCACCGGCGGCGGACCGGGGATCATGGAGGCCGCCAACCGCGGCGCCTGGGAACTCGGCGCGAAGTCGATCGGCTTGAACATCCGCCTCCCCTTGGAGCAACAGCCCAACGCCTACATCACCCCGAACCTCTGTTTTCAATTCCACTATTTCGCGATTCGCAAGTTTCACTTTCTCTTGCGGGCGATGGCGTTGGTGGTGTTTCCCGGCGGATTCGGCACGTTGGACGAATTGTTCGAGGTGTTGACGCTGCGGCAGACGGGGCGGATGCAGCACATTCCCGTCATTCTGTTCGGCCGCGAGTTTTGGAGTTGCGCCGTCGATTTTCAGTTTTTGGCCGACGAGGGGACGATCGCCGACGGCGACCTTGCCTTGTTCCGCACGGTGGACACGGCCGACGAGGCGTGGCAGATCATCCGCAAGTTCCACCATCTGGATTGAAAAAAGAGCCGCGGCGGCGGGTGGCGGCCCCGCGCGGCGTGCGTTATAATTGGAGGTTTCGCCACGCCCCCGCCGAGAGATTCATGCACGCCCGCTCGTCGCGATACGGATTGTTCTACGGCATCGCCTCCTACGCGATGTCGGGATTCATTCCCTTCTACTTCAAGTCGCTGGCCCACGTCCAGCCGACGGTCGTGTTGGCGCACCGCGCGTTCTGGTCGTTCGTCATGCTTGTTTTGGTGGTCGCCGCACTGGGACGATGGCGGGACGTGCGGCGGGAACTGCGGAAACCGAAGATCGTCGCCCTGCTCACCGCAAGCACCCTCTTGCTGGCCGCCACCTGGCTGGTGTTCATCTACGCCATCGCCAGCGGCCAATTGGTCGAGGCGACGCTGGGCTATTTCTTCTGCCCGCTGCTTACCGTCCTCCTCGGCGTGCTCCTGCTTCGCGAGCGGCTGCGGCCGTGGCAGACGGTGAGCATTGCCGTCGCCCTCCTCGGCGTGGCGGCGTTGACGGCGATGGTGGGGCGGCTGCCGTGGATCGCCGTGACGCTCGCCGCGACCTACGCCCTGTACTGCCTCGTGCGCAAGATCGTCGGCATGGACGCCCTGCTCAGCCTCAGCGTGGAGACGCTGCTGCTGGCCCCGGCGGCGTTGGCGTATCTCGCCTGCGTCGCGCCGGCCCGGACAAGCGGCGGCGGCTGGGCCACGCTGGGGCTGTTGATGCTCGCCGGGCCGGCCACCACCGTGCCGCTGTTGCTCTTCGGGGCCGCCGCGGCGATTGTCGCTCTCCACGCTCGGCATGTTGCAATACCTCAGCACGACGCTCCAGTTCCTCGTCGCGACCGTCTGCTTCCACGAGCCCTTCGCAGGCGTGCAGATCGTCAGCTTCGGCCTCGTCTGGACGGCGATCCTCCTCTATACGGCCGATTCGCTTCATGCCGCGCGGCAATCGCCGCGCGGCGCGGTCGGGCCGACGGGCGCGGACCTGTAGAAATGCAGCCGCGAGGAGATCCGCCCGAAAAAACAACGACGGCGATTGACCAACCCTCCCGGCCGGGCATAGAATCATCGGCGGCGGTGAGTCTATGGTCCGCCAGTGCATTTCTTTTCAACAGGAGGATCTGTCATGCGATTTGCTCTTGGCCTGCTCTTCCTTTCCCTGGGGATCGCCGCGAGCCGCGATGCATTCGCTGCGCAGGCAGCGTCGTCCGCCGACGCGAAAATCGTCCGCGGCGACAACCAGTTCGCCGTCGATCTTTACGCCGTGTTGGACCGGGAGCAGCCGGGGAAAAATCTCTTCTTCTCCCCCGCCAGCATCTCCATTGCGCTGGCGATGACCGCCGCCGGGGCCCGCGGCCAAACCGAATCGGAGATGGTCAAGGTCTTGCATCTCGATGCCGACCTGGCGCTGGCCCACGCCCATTATCATCAACTCCTGGAGCAATGGAACGCAGCGGGCCAGCAGCGGGCGTACCAACTTCGCGTGGCCAATCGCTTGTGGGGTCAGAAGGGTTTTGCGATCCGCCCGGAGTTCCTCGCCCTGACGCGCCAGCAGTACGGGGCCGAAATGCTGCTGCTGGACTTCGCCGAGCCGGAGGCCGCCCGCGCAAAAGTCAACCATTGGGTCGAACAGCAGACCAACGACAAGATCAAGGACCTCATCCCGAAGGGAACATTCGATGACCTGACGCGGCTGGTGCTGACCAACGCGATTTATTTCAAGGGGGACTGGGTGCAGCCGTTTGACAAGAAGAACACGCGGGAAGAGGATTTTACTGTCGCGGCAGATGCGAAAGTGAAGACGCCGCTGATGCACCAGCAGGCGACGATGGGCTACGCCGACGAGAAAACGTTTCAGGAGATCGAGCTTCCCTACACGGGCCATGAGTTGTCAATGGTCGTATTCTTGCCGAAGAAGGCGGGCGGGCTGGCGGACTTGGAAAAGGCGATCACGGACGACATGCTCGCCTGGCCGCCGCCGAACCTGCATGCTTGCAAAGTCAACGCCTTCCTGCCCAAGTTCAAGCTGAAGGGTTCCTTTGGGCTGAAGCGGACGCTGATAGCGATGGGGATGAAGCGGGCGTTTGGCGACGCCGACTTCTCCGGCATCAGCGCGGAGCCCCTCTACATTTCCAAGGTGCTCCACAAGGCGTATGTGGACGTCAACGAGGAGGGGACGGAGGCCGCCGCCGCCACGGCCGTGGTGATGAAACGCATGGCGGCGCGTCCCCAGCCGATTCCGGTGTTCCGCGCCGATCACCCGTTCCTGTTCTTGATCCGCGACACCCGCAGCGGCAGCATCCTGTTCATGGGCCGCCTGACAGACCCGACAAAGTGACGGGGGCGCGGATGCCATGCCCGCGCTCGGGTCGGCATGAGGTCCAGCGTGAGGAACATGCCCACGCAAGCGTGGGCATGGCACCCGGCTCGCTGGGCCCGTGCTTGCAGGACGTCGCACGACGGGCCATTTCGGCGATCACAGCCGCCACGGGGCGCGAAACTCTCGCGACAGCAGCTTGGTCGCTTCCGGGTCGCCGACGATCTCCTGTTTCGCTGCGTCCCACTTGAGCGTGCGGCCGACGACCGAGGCGATGTAGCCCAGGTGGCCGGGGGTCTGCGAGCGGTGGGCCACTTCGATCGGCGTGACCGTTTTCTGCCGCGACTTGATGCAGTCGATGAACTGGGCGTTGTGGTTGTAGGAGACCATGAGCTTGAAGTCCATTTTCGCTTCCGCCGCCTCGACCGGCTTCTTGCCGCGATTGTGGATTTCGCGCCATTCCTTGTTCGAGGCCTCGAAACCGCCGCGGTCGACCCAGACCCAGCCGTTTTCGCCGATCCACTTCGTGCCGCTGCGGATGTCGGGATGACCGCCGGCGATGACCATTTCCACGTCGTTGGGATACTTGCACTCGATGCGGTACTTGCCCGCCGTGTTCCAGACGGCGTCGGCCGGGGGGAACTCCGCCGTGGCCGAGACTTCCAAGGGGCCCGATCTGATCGTCCGGGCCGCAGCCGAACTTCGGGTTGCGACAGGCCCCAGTGGGCGATGTCGCAGTGGTGGCCGATCCAGTCCATCAACTGGCCGCCGCCCGTGTTGTAGCACCAGCGCCAGTTCTTGTGGAAGCGGCAGGGATTGAAGGGCATCATCTTCGACGGGCCGATCCAGAAGTCGTAGTCCACTTCCTTGCGGCGGATCGCAGTTGGGTTTCTTGTCGCCCGTGCCGGCAAAGTCGGCATGGCCGGCGGGCAGGCCCACCTCGACTCGCTTGACCTTGCCGATGAATCCGTTGCACGACCAGGCCGGCCGCCCAGCGGAAATTCATCACGCTCCGCTGCCAGGAGCCGGTCTGCCAGATCCGCTCGTTCCGCTCGACGGCCTCGACCATGGCGATGCCTTCGGCCAGCGTGTGCGACAGCGGCTTCTCGCAGAAGATGTCCTTCTTCGCGTTGGCGGCGGCGATGGCCGGGATCGAGTGCCAGTGGTCGGGGGTCGAGATCACGACCGCGTCGATGTCCGTTGCGGGCGATCAATTCGCGGAAGTCCTTGTAGGCCGCGCAGTCCTTGTTGCCGTACCGTTGATTGACGTCGCTGACCGCGCCCGTGAGGTGGCTCGTGTCGAGGTCGCAGCAGGCCAGCACGCGGCAGTCGGGATTGCCGAGGAATTGGCCCATGTTGCCCGCCGCCCTGCCATGCCGATGCCGATGAATGCCCAGCGTGATTTTTTTCGACGGGGCGTCGGCGGCAAAGAGACGGCCGGGCAGGATCATCGGGACGGTCGCCGCGGCGGCGATCTTTAAGGCGTCGCGACGGCTGACGGTGGACTTGCGCTTCATCGAAAAAGCTCCTTGTGCAAGGTCTGGGGGGAATCGCATAGGTGGGTAAGGCTGTCCCGCACCGCGTCGTCGGCTTGGTCTCTCGCCGCGGCGGACATTCGTCCCTATTGTAACTTCCCGCGGCAAGAATGGAAAGCGCCTGCGGGTGCAGTAACGGATTATTGGCGCTCATGGGTGGCCCCGATAGCTTGCCTATCGGGGCGGCGAAGCCGCAGGAGGCTTCTCACCCGTCGCGGCAGCCCTCTTGTGCCTTCGGCACCCCGATAGCCGAGCTATCGGGGCCACCCTCGGCATGAGAAACCGCCTATCTTGACCACAAGCTATTACTGCGCCGCGCCTGCGCGGCGGATTCCACGCGCGGGAGCGGAAAACGCGGCATCGCGGGCACAGCGGCGGCGGCGAGCCGCTAGGCGATGATTTCCCGCCGCCGCTTCAGATAGTCCCAAACGACGCAACGGTCGAGGCTCTTGCCGGCCGTGAAAAAGACGCGGCCGGCGGTCGATTCCGAAAGCCGCCGGGCGAACTGCACGTCCTCGCTCGACTGCGACCAGCTTTGCAGCAGGAACGTGTTGATCGTCACGCCCTCGCGGCGGCAAAGCCGGCCCTCGCGAATCGTCGCCTCCTCGGTCCGCCGGTCCGGCGGATAGAGCAGATACAACTCCTGCCCTTCAAAGTGGGCCGTCGGCAGGCCGTCGGTGATCAAGATGATCTGCCGGTTGGGCGTGTCCTGGGCGGCCAACAGTCGCCGCGCAAGCTGCAGGCCGTGCTGGATGTTCGTGAAGTGCGGCGGGATGTGCATCTCGCTGATCCGCGCGTCGCCCATGTCGGCGCGGAGCCGCACCACGGATTCGAACAGGGTGACGGGCTTGGGCATCAGCGCGACGATCTCGCCCGGCGGACACAACTTGGCAAACGTGTAGATTTCGAGGAACCGCAGCCAGTCGCCGGGATACTCGCGGCGGATCAAGCCGTCCAGCGCCAGGCCCATCCGCTTCACGTCGATGTACAGCCCGTTGTAGCGCATCGAGCCGCTCATGTCCAAGAGGACCACGGTGGCGCACTTCGGCGTGTTGCGCGTGCGGTGGACGAGGATGTCGTCGCCGCGGAGCCGCACGGGAATGCCCGGCCCCTCGCGCAACATGGCGTTGATCAGCGAACCGGGGATGTCCATGTTCGCCAGCGAGTCGCCGAACTCATAGGGCCGGGTCTGTTGCATCTCGACCGCCCCTTCCCCCACCGCGGCTCCCTGATGCCGGCCGGTCCGCGAAGCCTGCAAATCGCCGAAAATCCGCTCCAGCAGCCGGCCTTGAAAAAGCCGGTACGCCTTCGACGTCAACCGGAATCCTTGGGCGGTCTTCTCCAATCCCTGTTGCTCCGCAAGGTTGCGGAGATGCTGCTCGATCAGGCGGGCAAAGTCGCTGAGCTTCTCCATGTCGCCGGGCTCGGCGTACTCGCCCAAGGCTTCCAGGTCGATCACGCCGATCTGCGCCGTCTTCGCCGCCTCTTCCAACTGCTTCAACAGCCGGTCGATCTCTTCGAGTTCCGCTTTGATCTCCAGAGCCTGGGGAATCGTCATTCGCGTGCGGCCGGTGAACTGGTATTTCGCCGCCAGTTCGTCGATCTGATACTTGTCGCCGAGCCGATCCACCAGTTGCAGCAACTGTCTGGCCATCGGGCCGCGTCGCCGCCGGCGCGATACCACAGTTGTTCGAGGTCGTAGAGTTGTTCTTCCTCGACGGCGCGGCGGAAACGTTCCGCCAGCGGCTGCGGGCGGCGGGACGGGCTGGGCGAGTTCGTGGAAGCGGCGTTTTGCCTCCGCCCGCACCCGTTGCGTCTCGTAGGTTGCGAGGATCTTTTGCTTCCGCTGGCGGAGCAGTTCCACGAGCGCCTGGAGGCTGGGCCCCAGCCCGGCGATCTCCCGCGGATCGAGGCGGATTGCCCGAGCCAATTCCTCTTCGCTGAGTTTGCGCAGGTCGCCGTAGGCGAGCATGAACTCCATCGCCCCGGAGACGGCGTCCGGCGGCGGCTGCGTGGGACTGGGGAAATTCCTCGCGTCGTATCGCTGATACGTGTGGATGACGCCGCCGCGGCTGGCGATTGTCGCTTGTCGTTCAGGCGATTTCATAGACAATCCGCCCATGTTCCTGCGAACGGGACACCTGGTCGCTGGCATACAAGCCGGCCAAGACGAACTCGACGCAGGACGCCCGCACGGCCGGATCGCTGGAAGCGTTCACTTCAAAGGCCTTTTCCCAGGCGGGCGGCACGCGCTTGAGCCGTTGGGCGTATTGACTGGAGGGAAGCATGTCGCCCACCTCGATCTTCACCCCGTGCGCGAAGATCTCGGCAATCTCCGCCAGCCCGTGCCGGTCCACGTACTCGGCAAACACGTCGCGAATGGCTTCGGCGATGATCGCGTCGAGCACCTGCCGCTCGGACATCTGGTGGCTGCTCATCATGTCCAGTTCGAGTTTCCCCAGCGACGAGGAGTAGAGGTGTCCGAGGTCGCTGATTCGCGGCACGGCGGGCCGCTCGCCGAGGACGGCCCCCCGCTGGCGAGCGCTGGCGACCATCGTCCGGTAGTTGGCGATGCCGAAGCGGGCGCTGACGCCCGATTGCTGGTCGATGTGCTTGCTCCGCCGCGCCGCAATGCTCATCTGCTCGATGATCTCGCACATGAAGTAGGGCACAACCACGGGAAACTCGCCGTCGAGCCTCGACGCGGGCCTCTTGCCGGGTGATCTCGATCCCCAACTCCCGCTCCTGCGGATAGTGCGTGTGGATCGCCGTGCCGATGCGGTCCTTGAGCTGCGGAATCACCTTGCCGCTGCGGTTGTAGGTGGCCGGGTTGGCGGAAAAGAGGAGCAGCAGGTCGATGTCGAAGCGGATCGGATAGCCGCGGATCTGCACGTCTCGCTCTTCGAGGATGTTGAACAGGCCCACCTGGACCAGCTCGTCCAACTCGGGCAGTTCGTTGACGGCGAAGATGCCGCGGTGCATCCGCGGGATCAGCCCGAAGCAAAGCGCCTCCTCCGCCGACATGCTCGCGCCGGCGGCCAGCTTCGCCGGGTCGATCTCGCCGATGATGTCGGCGAATTTCGTCCCCGGCGCCAGCCGCTCCGCGTAGCGCTCTGCGCGCGGCCACCAGGCCAGGGGAATCGCCGCCTCCGACGCCTCGGCCAGCAGCCGCTTGCCCATCGCCGTGATCGGCCGGAAGGGGTCTTCGTGCACCGGGCAGCCGGGAATGTCCATGTACGGGACTTCCTCGTCGAGGAATCGCGCCAACAGGCGCATCAGCCGGCTCTTCGCCTGCCCCTTCTCGCCGAGGAAAAGCAAGTCGTGTTGGGCGATCAATCCGAGGTTGATCTCGGGAATGACCGTGCTGTCGTAGCCGACGATGCCGGGAAACAGGTCCTCGCCCGCGGCGAGCATGCGGATGAAATTGTCGTAGATTTCGCGTTTGACGGGCTTCGAGCGCCAGCCGCTTTCGCGAAGCTCTTGCAGTGTGCTCGGTTTGCTGTCGATAATCGCCACGAAAGCCTCCACGATCTTCCAGGGGGGGCGATGCGCCAGGCTCGGCGCTGATGCGCGGCGACCGCCCGCCATCATTATCATTTTAGCGGCGCCGGCCGCGGAGTCACGAAAAAAGCGAAACGGCGCGAGGCTTGCGCCGGCGGAGCGTTCTGTCGCCGCGTGCTGTCAAGGGGTTTCGCCGGGAAAAAGGCGCAAATGCCCTATGCGAAAAAGAGCGCATGCCGTGAAGAGGCTGTCCATGCGATTGCGGCGGTCGGTCGCGGAATGCAAGGCGGAAATCAAGCGAAGCGAGCCTCACGCGAATCCTCCGCGTACACCTCGCCCGTTGCCAGCGGATCGGGAAATTCCGGACGCGAAGAAAAGTCGTCAGCCGCATCATCCGGGTTTTCCGCGGCGATCCGCCGCATCTGCGGCGCAAGGCTGAGGAAGATCCCGAAGAGGAAGGGATCGAAGTGGCCTCCGCGCCCTTTCTCCATGATCGCCAGGGCTTCGGTTTCCGGCATCGCCTTGCGATAAACGCGGTCGTGAGTCAGCGCGTCGTAGACATCGACCAGGGCGAGAATCCGCGCCGCTTCCGGAATCGCCGATTCCGCCAGACCGCGGGGATATCCCCTTCCGTCCCAGCGCTCGTGATGGCACAGCGCGATCTCCTCGGCCATTTGCAGCACGGAAGAGTCGGAGCCGGCAAGCATCTTCGCGCCGATCACGGTATGCGTCTTCATGATTTCGAACTCCTCGCGGGTCAGCTCGCCGGGCTTCTGCAGGATGGCGTCGGGGATGCCGATTTTGCCGACGTTGTGCATCGGGGCGGCCATGCGGATGTCTTCCACGGCGCCGCCGGGCCATCCAAGAACTTCCGCGCAAAGCTCGCTGTAGAGTCCGGTTCGCTTGATGTGCGCGCCGGTTTCCTCATCGCGATATCGCGAAGCGCTAACCAGCCGGAGGATCGTCTCTTCGTCGGGCGCGACGTATCGTCGCGGTCTGCTCGCGAACTTTGTTTTCCAAGTCCCTGGTGCGCTGCCGCTTCTCGATCACCAGGCGCCGCCGCTCCAGCGCCTTCTTCACCTGAAAGATCAGGTCTTCCCCGGCGACAGGCTTAATCAGGTAGCCATAGGCGCCCGGGCAAACATCTCGATGGCCAGGTTCGTCTCTCCCAGGGCCGTGAGCATGATGACTTCCGTGTCGGGAAATTGCCGCTTGATTTCCGGCAGCAGATCGGCCCCGGAGCGTCCGGGCATGGAGATGTCGAGCGTGACGAGCTGCACGTCGTTCTGCTGCAAGCGATTCCAGGCCGCGTCGGCGCTGTCGGCCTGCGCCAGCGGTAACCCGCCTCGGTCAGCCAGCGAGAGGCGATCGTCCGCATGTACTGCTCATCGTCGACGACGAGGATTGTCGCCGCAGACGCATTCTCCGCCGCGTTGCTTATTCCACGAGACATGACGCTCTCCTATCCAAGAGTTCGCGGATGGTGGACAACAGAACCTCCGGATCGACGGGCTTCTGCACCACGGTCAGGCCGGCAATTTCCGCCGATTCCATCTTTGCCAAGCCCGAGTCGTAGCCGGTGCAATACACGACGGGGACATCGGGATTGATCTGGGCGATTTGCGCGTGCGCTTCGCGGCCGCCCAGCTTCGGCATCATCATGTCCAACAGCACGAGAGAGATCGCCTCGGCGTCGGCGGCAAAGAGTTTCACCGCCTCTTCCCCGTCTGCGGCGGCGAGAACCAGATAGCCGGCCTCCTTGAGGATGCGAACCAAGGCGGCCCGGACCAGCGGGTCGTCTTCGGCGAGGAGAATTTTCTCCGCCCCGCCGCCGGCCGAAAGGAGCGCCGCCGGCGCGTCGGCCTGGGCGGCTTTCTCCGCGACGGGAAGATAGATCTCGAACGTCGCCCCATGTCCCGGCTCGCTGTGGACGCGGATCATTCCGCGATGCTGTTGCACCGCCCCATAGACCATCGCCAAGCCAAGGCCGGTTCCCTTGCCGATTCCCTTGGTGGAGAAGAACGGCTCGAAAATGCGTTTCAGCACGTCGGGCGGGATGCCCGTTCCCGTATCCGAGACCGTCAGCCGCGCGTAGCGCCCCGGCTTGCAGTCCGGGCGCGCCTGACAATCTTCCGCGGCGAGGGCCGCGTCTTCCGTGCGAATGAGCAACGCGCCGCCCGAGGGCATGGCGTCGCGGGCGTTGATGCAGAGATTCATCACGACCTGTTGGATCATCGTCGGATCGGCGTGCAACGGGCCCACGTCGTCGGCAAGGCTCATCTTGAGTTCAATTTTCTCGCCGATCAACGGCTGCAACATCTTTTTCAGATCGACGAGCATTTCGTTGAGCCGCAGGTCGGTCATCTGAAACTGCTGCCGGCGGCTGAAGCCGAGAAGTTGGCGGGTGAGCGTCGCCGCCCTTTCCGACGCCTTGAGAACCTCTTGCAAGTCCTGATAGCGAGCCTCCTCGGGCGACAGCCCTTTGATCGCGAACATCGTGAACGCGCGAATCGCCTGCAGCAGATTGTTGAACTCATGCGCCACGCCTCCCGCCAGGGCCCCGACGGCTTCCAATTTCTGCGCCTGGCGGAACTCCTCTTCTTTTTTCCGCAGGGCCTCCTCCGCTTGCTTGCGTATCAGCGATTCGGCGACAACGGCGGAGAGCGCCTCCAACATTTCCTGATCCGAGGCGTCATAGCCGCCTCGCTTGTTCGCCAGGGCGATCAATCCAAACGTCTCTTCGCCGCGTTTCAGCGGCGCGCTCGACGATCGCCGTCACCGGCAGGTGTCCCGCGGGCAGGCCCGCGCTGCCCGGATGCGCGGCGGGCGCGTTGCTCAGCAAGGACTTGCCTTCCCGCGCCGTCTGCGCAAGGATGCCGCGGACCTCCTTGTCGCCAAGCATCTTGATCGCCTCCGCGTACGGGATGCGGCAGGCGCTCCGGCCCGCACTGCTCAAGGCGACGGCGCTTGCGCACCCTGGTCCGCCGAGCGTCCCGATCAAACCAAAATCGCTGCCCGTCAATTGTTTCGCCAGGTCAATGCACTCGCTCGCCGCTTGCTCGCTGCTCTCGCAGACCAAGGTCTTCTCCAGCGCCTGGTTGATGACGTGCAGCAAGGCGCTCTGCTTGACAATCCGTTCCTGGGCAAGTTTTTGCTCGCTGACGTCTTCCTTCACGGCGACGAAATTCGTGACCTCGCCGCGGGCGCTGCGGATCGGCGAGATGGACGTCAGTTCCCAAAACAGGGCGCCGTCCTTTTTCCGGTTGCACAGTTCCCCTCTCCACTGCCGGCCGGCGCGAATCGTGCCCCACATCTCCCGATAGAACTCGGGCGGATGGATGCCGGACTTGAGGACGCCGGGGGATTGTCCGATCGCTTCTTCCGCGGTGTAGCCCGTCGCCTTGGTGAATTGCGGATTGACGTACTCGATGATGCCCTGCGGATCGGTGATGACCACCGCGGCGGGACTTTGTTCGACGGCCAGCGAGAGCTTGGTAAGCTGTTCCTCCGCCTGCTTGCGCTCCGCCAGCGCGGAGGACAATTGGGCCACTTTGTCCTCGACGGAACGATACGACGCCTCCAGTTGGCCGACCATCTTGTTGAAAGCTTTCGCCAGCTTTCCCAGTTCATCTTCGCGATTTTCCGGGATTCGCCGCTTCCAATCGCCGTTGGCGATCGTGATCGCCGCATCGGTCATGCTGACGATCGGCCGAACCATCATCGTCGTCGCCAGCCAAGTCAAGGCGATCATCACCATGGCCACGACTCCCATGACCAACATGCCAAGGGCAAACACTTGCCGCGCCTCGGCGAGCACTTCCGCTTCTTCCTCGAAGCTGACCACAGACCAGCCGTTGGTCAAGGGAACGGCATAGGCGAGCCAGCAGACGCCGCGCTGGTCCTGAAAGCGATACGCGCGGCTGACGCGATTTTGGAGCACGCCCTGCACCGGGGGCAAACCGCGCAGATCGCGCAGCGTTGAGGCGTAGGTCAGGTCCGGGTGCGCCAGCGCGCGTCCTTGCGCGTCGAGCACGCACGAATAGCCCGTGCGGCCGTAACGCGCCGCGCCCACGACGGCGCCCAGGGCGTCCAAATCCATGCCCATCACCACAACCCCCAAGACCTTGTCGCGCGCATCGAGAATCGGCGCCGCCTGGTTGATCGCCGGATGGCCCGTGCTGCGGGACTGAATGAGGGTCTCGCACGCCAGCGGAGCCCCCGCCATCACGCGATGAAAGTATTCCCGGTCGCGATAGTCCATTGCCGGCAAATCATCCGCGCGGGCGAGATTGATCCCGTCGGGGCCGATCGTGTGCGCATAGGTCACTTGCGGATAAATCTGGCGAAACCGCTGCAGCAGCGCCCGCTGTCGCCCCGAATCCATGCTCGTCAGATCCGGATGGTGGGAGAGGAGTTGCAGGTCGCGGGTCACGTCTCCGATCCAGGCGTCCACGCGATTGGCCAATTTCTCCGCGGTGGAAGCGAGTCTCTGGACGCCGGCCTCGCGGAGGTCGTCGGTGGCCTTCCGGCTGAGAATCCACGTGCCGCCGAGCATTGCCGGGATGGTCGCCAAGAGCATCAACAGGATCAGACGATTGCTGAATCGGGCGGCAAGAAAACGCGTTATCATTGACCCTTCCCCATTCTCATCGCGGTCGCGAATCACTTCGCCGCGGCGTCGCATCTCCTGACGGACGCCGCAGCGCCCCATGGATACGGGAGTCAGGGCGGCGATTGCGTCAAAAAATAATAGGACAGGATCGGGGGGCTGAGGCCCCGTGCGCCCGGGGAGCAAAAAAGGGTTTGAAAAACCGTGCGTCCCGTGACCAATCGCGCTGCCGATTTTGACGAATGGTCGGCCTGCAACGGCGCGGGCCAGCGACCGAATCCAAAGACCGACCTTCCTGGCGAGAGCAGTTCCTGGTATGGTGACAGTTGGTTGAATCGAATCCCCATCAGTCGGCGGATTGCCGCTAGGAGTCGGGTTTATGCGTCCTCGGGTCGTCCATCTCATCAATCCGAAGACGGATTCGCTGACCACCCGGCCTTTGTATTTCAACCGGGCGCTTTACTCGCCGCTTGCGGGCTTGCTTGCCGTGGCCGGCGCGATTCCGCGCGGCCGTTGCGAAGTGGTGCTGACCGACGAGAACATCGAGTCGATCGACTTCGACCTGAAGGCGGACCTGGTCGGCATCTCCGCGATGACCAGCTATGTGAACCGCGGCTACGAGATCGCCGACGCATTCCGCGCGCGGAAGACGCCCGTCGTCATGGGGGGCGTCCACCCGAGCTTCATGCCGCAGGAGGCGCTGGCGCATTGCGACGCGGTGGTCGTCGGCGAGGCGGAATTCGTGATCGAGAAACTCCTCGACGACCTCGAACAAGGCTGCATGCGCGGCGCCTATCGAGCCGACCGGCTGCACCCGATGGACGGCTTGTCGATGCCGCGGTATGACCTGATGAAGACGAACCGCTACGTGAACCGCACGTTCGTGCAAACCTCCCGCGGCTGCCGCCAGGGATGCGCCTTCTGCGCCGAGCCGCTGATGAACGGGCTGAAGGTCCGCTGCCGGCCCGTGAAGGAAGTGATCCGCGAAATCGAAAGCTGCGGCGCGCGCACGATCTCGATCAACGACGCCGACTTCTTCGGCATGCCGGAGCGCGCCAACGAAATCATGCGCGCGCTTGCGGGCCGCGGAATCTCCTGGCAGGCGGGCGTCAACGCGAAGGCCGCGCAGGACGACCGCATGCTCGAACTCGCCGCCCGGAGCGGCTGCACCATGCTCAGCATCGGCTTCGAATCGATCTCCCGCGACACGCTGGAGAGCGTGCGCAAGCGCGTGAACCGGCCGGAAACTTTCGCCGCCCTGGTCGAGAAGCTCCACGCGCACGGCATCATGGTGTTCGGCCTGTTCATGTTCGGCTTCGACGGCGACGACACTTCCGTCTTCCAGCGGACCACGCGGTTCAACATCGAGGCCGGCTTCGATGTCTGCGCCTATTCGGTGCTGACGCCCTATCCGGGCACGCTCACCTGGTGCGAGTTGAAGAGGGCCGATCGCATCGTCTCCTTCGATTGGGATAAATATGATCAGGCCAACGTGGTCTATCGACCGGCGCAGATGTCCGGCGACGAGCTCCGCCTGGGTCAGATCGCGGCCTACGACGCGTTCTACTCGCTGTCGTCTCTGGCGCGTCGCTTCCCGCTCCGCGGCAAGCGCAGTCGGCGGCAATGGTCCATCTACAATCTCTTCATGAAGAAGGGCGCCGCCGACGGCCGCGCCAGGCGCGGTCGCCGCGCCGACCAACGCGCCCGACACGGCGCCGACGCCGCCCATCTTTCCCATCCAACAGAAGTGGCGCGAAGCGGTTCTCGAAGCGGCCGGAGACCCCGGCGAGCTGCCGCGAGACGACGATTCCTTGTTGCTCGCCGCCGCCGAGCGAACATCCGAGATACCACCGGCGGGACCGTTTCCCCTTGCCAAATGACGCAAGGGCGAAGAGAATCAATGAGAAGCGAGTTTCTTCGAGGCGGCGGATCGAGGCAGAGAAGCAATGCCGGCTACCGCACCCTCCTGGCCGCCAACGAGAAGGCGAAGCGAAAAGGGCTTTCCGTGGCCGTGGGCCTGCAGCGACGCCGCTAGCAGAACAATCTCGACGGGATTAAGCGGATCGAAGACGGCGGCATCGGCAAGCCGGCACGTGGAGCCACGTGTCCGACAACGTCCATGGCACGCGCGGCGTTCTCACCCTGGGCGCGGGGGCATGGGGGCTCGGCTTGCGCAATCCGCGCAGCCTGCGGGCGAAGAACTACCGCGGCGACAACCCCTATTCTTCGGCCGACGCTTACGGGCGGGCTGCCTGTGGGGCCAGCCCGGGCAGGAGCGAGGCCGTGGGGATCCGCGGCGTGTTGTCGTGGACCAGGATCCCGCGATCGCCGACGAAATAGCTGTCGAAATCGGCGACGATCAGGTTGTACGCCACGTCGGCGCAGGCAGGATCGGTTTCCAGCTTCTCGACGCTCTCCACCGGCACGCCGCCGAAGATGGCGTGAAGGAGATTGCCGGCCGCGAGTTGCTTCGTCATTCGCCACCCCTGGGCCAAGCGAGTGATGCCGGCTGTACTTCAACGCTTGATGAGGCACGCGGCGATTCAGACCACCATGAGCTACTACGTGGACCTGGACGCCGGTGCCGTGGCTGATGACCTATGGGCGAAGTTTGGGGCCGGCAAGGACGGCAAAGCTGGCCAAGGCAACATTTCAGGTAACATTGGGCCAAAAAGCGATGCTCGCCCTGCCTCTACGAATCGCCGTAACTCCTTACGCAGCAAATAGCCGAGGCGGGACTTGAACCCGCACGTCCCTAACGGGACACAGGATTTTAAGTCCTGAGCGTCTGCCGATTCCGCCACTCGGCCAAGTTATTACCCTACAACAGTTTGCGGCAAATTCTTGCCATCGTCAAGCCCTCCATTTTGCCCCGCGCAACAGCGCGCAAGACTCGGTGCAGCCGGATTCACGGGCAAACCCGGAAGTTGGGCAAGTCCTCAAAGAAGCGCCCGACGGCCGCCATGATGGCGAAGCTAACCGATCACCTTTGCGAGTTCGATGAGTTTTTCGATGCCGTTTTGCGGCCAGCAACACACTGTTAGGACACTACTGGGAGGAGAGGAAGACGGATTTCAACTGATCTTCTGATTGGCAGGACGAGCGTGAATCAGCATTCCCTTCCTTCTCTTCCTCCTCTTTTTCCTTTTTTCCCTGCGTCTTTGCGTGAAAGATTTTCACCGCGGCGCCATCGGCCCGCCTCACGTTTTTCAACCGTCCGCTGCTACTGCGTCTTCAGACCAAAATGCCGCAGGACGACGCCGAAAACGTCCCGATCGGCCGCCGTGGGACCCGGCAGATGAGTCGGCTCCGAAAGGAGCAGCACTGTCCGCTGCGCCGGATCGACCGCCGGGACCCCGTGCGAACCCTTGATTCGCCCCGTGTCCAGCGATATCCCCTTCGCGGCTGGATCGAAATGAAGCTCCAGCGGGTCATAACCGGGTTTGGCGTGAATATCGACCTTGCGGGCAAGCGCCGGGGCCCGCTCGTCGGCGAGCCACCACGGATACGCCTGCCAACTTCGCGGTTCGGAAATCAAGATGACCTCGCCGCTCCGCGGGTGTTCCAGGCCGTAGCGCCCCCGCTGGGCGCCGACGAGGACTTCGCCGATCCCCGGCTCATGGCGAAACGCCTCGGCGACCCGGTTTGCGGCCTCTGCGTCGCCGTCGCCGACGAAGACGTGGGAGAACTGATGATCGACCATCGCCCAGGCGCGGCTGGCCGCCCAGTCGAGCCGCTCGCCGTCGGCCGCATCGCGAAGCGTCAGCAGGCCGGCGCCGCAGGACGCGATTGGGAAAGCAGACGTGCTCCACCGGGGTAATTGCGTATTCGCCCGCCACGAGCCAAAACGGGTCCTCGTCGTACGCCTGCCGCACTGCCGCGGCCAGGCCGCCGAGGAGTTGATCGAGGTCGGCGACGGCTGCGAGGGCCGCGGGGCTGTCCGGCCCGGTCCGCTGCGCGGCGTAGTCGAGGTGAGGCAGATAGATGTAGAAGAAGTCGGGCTTCCACCGCGCGGCGGCGATCGTGGCGGAATCGGCGATCCACTGGCTCGAGCGAACGTCGGCCATCGGTCCCCAAAAGTGCTGCAAGGGGAAGTGTCCCAGCCGGTCGCGCAGCTCGCCGTACAGTTCCCGCGGCCGCGTGTAGCACCAGCGCGATTCGGAGCCGTCCGGATTGTGGATCGGCGCGGGGGTGCAGACGTAATCCGCCTCGCAGCCTTTGCTGTGCAGCGGGAACCAGACGGCCGAGGTCAGCCCTTTATGCGACAAGAGGTCCCAGATTTGCGGCCGCTCGATGCAGTCGTTGGGCGAGGTCCACATTTCCACCGCGCCGCGGTCGCGCCAATAAAATCCGTTGGCCACCACGCCGTGTTCGGCGGGCCCTCGGCCCGTGGTCATGTTGGCCTGCACGCAGCAGGTGACGCAAGGGAAGCTGGGGATCAATTCGGCGATTTCGCCCCCGGCGGTCATTTCGCGGAGGTTCGTCATCGCGGCGACGTTCTTTTTCCCGCAGGCCGGGGATGGAAAGGAGGATCAGTTTTTTCGGCATGGGGTCCTCGATGGTTTTTACGCCCGGAAGGGGCCGCAATCAAGGTATTCTTGCAAGCATTCCATCGCCCGGCGGGCGGCAGCGGGCCCCTCGTGGCTGTGACGGCTCAGTTCGACGTGCACCCCGCCGCCATAGCCGACTTCCGCCAAGGCGCGGAAAATGGGCGGGAAATCGATCTCCCCTTCGCCGAACATCAAGTGCTCGTGAACGCCCGCGCGCATGTCCTCAATGTGGACGTTGACCAATTGCGGGCCGAAACGACGAATCACGTCCGCGATCGGCGTTTCGCCTTGGCAATGGAGATGGCCCACGTCGAGCGTCAGCCGCAGGTTCGCTGAATCGAATCGTTGCAGAAGTTCCTCGAAGCCGCGCATCGAGTCGATCAACATGCCCGGCTCCGGCTCGAAGCCGATGACAACCCCTTTCCCCGCCGCGTAAGCAAGAACTTCGCCGAGCCCTTCGACGAGCCAGTCCATGGCCTGATCGCGGGCGACGCCCTCATGCAGCCGTCCCGACCAGAGCGAAACGCAATCGCTGCCCAGGAAAGCGGCGCAATCGACGGCGAATTTATAGAACTCGATTCGCCGGCCCCGGCCGGCGGCGTCGTGCGTAATCAGCGTCGGCTCGTGCTTCTCTCGCGGGTCCAAGAGAAACCGCGCCCCGGTCTCGATGACCGACCGCAGCCGCAGGTTGTCCAGCCGTCGCCGCAGCCGGTCCAGCTTAAACCGCCGGTATTGCTCGCTTTCGGGGCGGCCGCCGAGCGACTCGGGGGTTGGCCGAATGGCGTTGTGGTCGATCGTAATCGCCACGCTTTCGTAGCCGATCTCCGCCAACAGACGCAGGGCGTCGAACAGCCTGTGATGGGCCAAGCCGTTTGTGTTGTAGCCGAGACGCATCACGTGCTCCGAAAGAATTGGCCGAAGAAGACTGTCGGCGCGAGCAGGGCAACGATGGCGATGGCATAAACAGGCCCGCGGGCGGTGAAACAGACGGCGGCGTCGAGAATCACCAGCGACATGATGCCGTGGGCGACGGCCACCTGCACCCGGCGGGCGACCGGCTCGATGGCCGCGTAGAGGCAACGCCAGGCGATCATCGCCCCCAACAGGCCGATGACCAGACGCCACCGGCCCGGATCGACGTAATTCGCCTCCGTCCAATGGCTTGCCCAGTTCGGCAGCCAGGCCAACAGGCCGACGCCGGCCATCATCACCGCGGTGGCGGCGACGATTTGCAGCCGTTCGCTCCGCCTGGCCTCGCTGCGGGCCATCCAGGTCAAGCCGGCGATGTAAATCGCGATGCCGCCAGCAATGAGCAAATGCTCGGGGGCGAAGTGCCCCAGCACGCTCATGCCCAAGAGCACGTTCAAGCCGCGGCACACGCCCATCAACACGGTCGCGAGCGGCGTCCGCTTCAGGCCGCAGTCGTACAGGGCGATGGCTGCGGCCAAGACGAGCGCGATCAGGCCGGGGCGAATGTGTCCGACCTGCCAGGAAACGACCCACGGGATCGCCGCGCCGGCGATCAGCAGCGTCCAGCCCAATCGGCGGGCGGCGGCCAGGGAAATGCGGCCGGAGGGGATCGGCCGCTCGGGCCGCTCCTGGCGATCGAACGTCCGCGTCGCAGACGTTGTTCAGGGCGACGCCGCCGGCGTAGAGCAGCGTGGACGCGGCGACGAGCAAGATCAGCGTCGGCGCGGCGCCAGGTCATCTCCCACGTCCGCTCCGGGTCGGCGGAAACTTGAACGTAGAAATAGCCCATGGCCGCGTCGGCCATCGCCGTGAAGAGGTTTGGCAGGCGCACGAGTTCGAGATAGGCCGAAAGCCGGCTGCCGGGCTTCAGCGGTTGGTTCATGTGTCTTCCTTCGGGGGCGTTTGTGGATTCTCGCCGATCAGCCCTTGGGCGGCCTGTCCCTCCAATTGTAGTTTCGTCGCCGCCCCTTTGATTCGTTTCTCAACTTGCTTGATGTGTTCGGCAGGAGGCAAGTTCTCGGGAAGCGTCCCGCCAATCCGCTTGATTGCTTCGCGCACTTCCTGGCCAACCTCCTTATGAGTCTGGATCGCTTGCTCTTGATTGTGGACCTGTCGGC
The DNA here is from genome assembly GCA_963791075.1 of uncultured Planctomycetia bacterium. Lineage (GTDB taxonomy): Bacteria > Planctomycetota > Planctomycetia > Pirellulales > Thermoguttaceae > CAWBRF01. Next base: position 73,311 of record CAWBRF010000025.1, on the reverse strand, counting down.
GGGCCAATTTGTCGCGGGTCTGCGTCATGCGGAATTGGTTGGCGGCAAGCTCGGTGGCGCCCATGCGGTCCACCAGTTGCTCTTTTTCGGGAATTTGCTTGCGCTCTTTGATGGCGTCCGCGCCGCGCCCGCCGTAAAGCCCTTTATATCCGGCGTCGTGAAAGACGCCGAACATGCGGCTTTGGACGCCCGCTTCCCCGGCGGCGCCGGAAAGGGCCTTGAATTCCTCGGAGGCCTGCTTTCGAAGTTCGAGGCGCTCCCTGTCGGCGGCGGCCTGATCGGACAACTCCTGCCGCCGCGTTTGAATGGCGAAGTACTTCTGCGCCAGCGCGATCTCCTGCTTTCGGGCGTCGCCGTTCTGGGCGATCAGGTAGCAGGCGAAGCGAGAGAGGTGATAGTCAACAAGTCCCCGAGCGGTCTCGGAGCCGATTTCGACCATCTTGCGCGGTGCGCAAAATGGTGTGCGGGATCGTTACCCGATTGCTCACAAGACTTTATGGCCTTCTGGATCGCCTTCTCGAACCCCCTCCACTGGCTGTATCCCAAGAGCAGCTGGAGGTCGCGGGCGCTCCAGTATTCGGCGTCGTACTCGTTGGTCTTCTTCAGGTTCTCGAAGCCGACCACCCCAGCTTGGGGCAGTTGGTCCTCAGACATCTTCATCCCCCTTTCCTGAGCAATGCCCCACGGTTTCCAGCAACGGTTGTAAAAAATCCTTCGCCGCCCGGCCTGCCGCGTCCGGATCGTCGATGTACGGATACAACTCGACAGTGATCCAGCCGCCGTAGCCGCTGCGGGCAATTTGCTCAAGTACGGCGGGAAAGTCAATCGCCCCCCGGCCGGGAAGCAAGTGCTCGTGCTTCCGCGTCGCCGCAATGTCCTCGATGTGATAGTGCTTCGTGTGCGGGGCCATCCGCGCGATCCAGTCCTGCGGCTCCTCGCCGACGCAATAGGCGTGCCCGATGTCGAAGTTCAAGCCCAGCCACGGCGAATCGATCCGCTCGGCCAATTCCAAATACTGCTCGAACCGCTCGATGAGCAAGCCCGGCTCCGGCTCGATCAACAGCAGCACCTCCAGCCGCTGGGCGAGTTCGACGCAGGGCATCAAGCCGTCGTAGAACAGTTTCATCGCCGCCTGCCGCGACTGGCCGGCTTTCATCGGTCCGCCCGGCTCGGTCTGGATCGAGCCCGCGCCGAGTTCCTTCGCCAAGGCCAACGCCCGCAGGGTGTGCTCGCGGCGGATGGCGCGATAGTGGGCGTCGGGCTCGATCCACGAGGGATGCCAATACGGCTGGCGCGGATCGGCGACGGCGTTCATCATAAAGGCGTTGACATTGGCGATGGCCAGGCCGTGCCGCGCGAGGCAGGCGCGAATCGCCTGTTTTCGTTCGGGGAGCAGGCCGGCGGGCCAGGCGTGCGGCACGTCGGCCAGCAGTTCCAGCCCGGCGTATCCCAAGGCGGCGATCCGCGCGATTGTCTCTTCGATGGAGAAGTTCGTGTAGGCGTTGGAGCTATAGGCGAGTTTCACGGCGACCTCTCAACTGCTTGCGCTGCGGTAACTGGTCAAGGACTTTTGAAATATCCAACGCGACGCCGCCAGACTCGCCGCCGCGGCCAGCGCGGCCAACGGCAGCAGGAGCCAGTCCTGCCGCGTCTCGGGCAACAAGGGGCGAATCAGCAGCCGCGCGGGGACGTTGACCGCCAGGAGCACGGGAATGGCGAAGGTGAACGCCCGCCGAAACGGATCGCCCAGCCGCCCGCGATAAATCTCCATCGGATAGCGATTGAACGTGATGATGTAGAACCAGAAGTCGAAGAGGGTCAAATTGCGGCCCATCCACACGGCGGCCGATCCCATGGCGATCATCAGGCTGTAATAAATCGCCACGCCGCAGAGGATGTAGAAGGAATACAGAGCCACCGTCGCCGCCGACGGCAGGTAGTGCACCTTCAGCAGCGAATACGCCAAGAGGCCAAGCCCCAGGCCGAAATTGGCCAGCGACGACCAGTCGATCCGCCGCAGCGAGACGAGGAATTGGGCGTCGATCGGCTTCAACAGTGCGAAGTCCAGCGCCCGGTGCGGATCAGGTCGCTCAGCTCGTCGACGTTGGTCATGAACAGCGTCTGCACGAGGCTGTTGATCAGCAACCCCGTGGAGACGAAGACAAAGAACGGATATTTGCTCCAGCCGGTGCCCGCCCCGATCATCGGCGTGTACTGGAAAATCAGCGTGTACATGGCGAGGTTCAGCAGCATCCAGCCGATCGAGGTGACCGCCTCGATGAGGAAGTTGCCGCGGAAGGTCATGTCGCGGACGAGGCTGTTTCGGGCGAAGGTGAGGAAGACGCGGAGATAGTCGGGGCGGGGGTTCACGGCGTCATCCTCCAAATCCGCTGTAAGAGGGCTGAGTCAGAAACGCGTCATCTACTCGCAAGAAAAGACATTAGGACGAAGGCCGAAATGGCAAGCCAGAACGCCCCAGCAATTCTAACCCCAAATTCACCGGGCACCCTTACGGCCCCCCTGTGAAACCACGTATACAACGTGATCACGCTCCTAGGGAACACGACCCACCAGGCGCCGAAGGCGAACGTGGCCCCAAAACCGAGATAATCGTCGAGCCTCATCGAGGAAACCCCTTTCCCACAACTGCGACTACTTGGATCAACCCGTTTTGTTGTGGCTATTTGTGGCATTATAGACCGTCAGGTGGGAATTCCAAGGAGAAATCAGACTGATTCGGGGGCGGGGGTTCACGGCGTCATCCTCCAAATCCGCTGTAGCGGCGAACGCCATAAGAAAACGTCGTCCGCGCCGCCGCCCAAAACACAATCACCCAGACAACTTCGATCCCCAGGCCGCGGACCAGCTCCGCGCCGTGGACCTTGCCGAGAAACACGGCGGCGGGAAAATAGGCGAGATATTGCAGCGGAATCAGCTTCGCCGCCGTCCCCCAGCGGCCCGGCAGCATGTCCAGCGGAAACATGTGCCCGGAGAGAAAGAAACTGATCAGCATGAACACGAAGGCCAGCGAGTCTGATTTCCAGGAACCAAAAACCGATCATCCCGATGGTCGTTTCGATGAAGAAACCGAGGAGGAAAGACAGCGCGAGGGAAACGACGAAGGCGGCCAACGTCGCCGCGTCCGGCCAGCCGGAAAAATAGCCGCGGCAGAAGTAAAACACCAACGCAAACGACGCCGCCGCCACCCCGTAGTAGACCAGCTTGTGCGCCAATCGGGTCAACAAGAGGAAGCCGATCATATCGACGGGCTGGGTGAGGTACTTCTTCACGCTGCCATCGCGGATGTCCCGGGCGACTCCCGAGGCGAGGCCCGGCATGCTGGAGAACGCCCGGCCAATCATCGTCAGCAGGTAGTAGGCGACAAAGTTGTCGTAGGAGTAGCCGGCGATGGATTGCGGCTGTCGCGCCAGCGACTTCATTCCCGCGAAAATGGCCGCCCAGAGGAAAATCTGCGTGACGATGGGGAGGAATCGCATCAGCGTGCCCAGGGCGAAGTCCACCCGATAGATCAGCCGTTCTTCGACGGCGATCCGCAGGATGGTCCAGGAGGTGGCGAGGCGATGGAGCATATTCAATCCGCAGTTGTTCGCGATCCTTCGAGGACGCCGTCGTTTCGCGAGGAGAACATTGCAACGTCCCACCTGTCCAATCCCGAATTCCTCTAGCGATTCACCGCGAAACCGCGAGCGACGAGCGATCCGCAACGGCGCCACAACATCGCAACACACGAGTTGACGCCTGCTTCAATCCTTAATCCCCAATCCCTCGTCTCCCGCCGCCCGGGAAAACACCTCCGCAATCACTTCCTCCAAGGGCGGGTCCTCGACGCTGACGTCCTCGACGGCGTAACCGGCGAGGATGTGGGCAAGGACCTCGGGCACGGCGCTGCGGTTGACCCGCACCCGCGCCCGCGGCGCCTCGCTGGGAAGCAGTTCGCCGTAGCGGCTCAAGTCCGGCGGCGTGCCGTCGGCAAGCTGCAAGGTGATGATCTTCTGCCCGCCGAAGCGGTCGCGGATGCCCACCAGCGAGCCGTCGTAGATGATCCGCCCCTGGGCGATGATCACCACGCGGCGACACAGCGCCGCCACGTCCTTCATGTAATGGCTCGTGAGCAGAATCGTCACCTTGCGGTTCTGCTGATAGTCTTTCAAGAATGTCTGGATGGTGTGCTGCGCGACCACGTCCAGGCCGATGGTCGGCTCGTCGAGGAAGAGCACGTCGGGCGAGTGCAACAGCGCGGCGATCAGCTCCATTTTCATCCGCTCGCCCAGCGACAGCTCGCGGACCGGCTGGCCCAGCAGCCCGGCGCAGTGGAGCATCTCGGTCAGCTCCGCGAGGGTCCGCTCGAACTGCTGCGGCTGGATGCGGTAGATGTGCTGGTGCAGGCGGAAGGATTCGGCGGCGGGCAGGTCCCACCAAAGCTGATTTTTCTGCCCCATCACCAGGCCGAAGCGGCGGCGATAGGCGTTTTCGCGTTTCCAGGGGACGTGGCCCATCACCCGCGCGGCCCCGGCGGTGGGCGTGATGACGCCGGAAAGGAGCTTCAGCGTCGTCGTCTTGCCCGCCCCGTTGGGGCCGAGAAAGGCGACGAACTCGCCCTGCTCGAGGCGAAGGTCAATGCCGCGGACCGCCTCGATCTGGCGGTAATGGCGGCGAAAGAGTCCGAGGATCGAGGCGGAAAGTCCCTCTTTTTTCTGATACACGCGGTACGACTTCGCCAGCCCTTCGATCTCGATGATGGACATGATGGCGTCATTATAGGGCAAAGAGAAGGGATTGGGGATTAGGGATTGGAGGGAAGCGAGGAGCCGCGGATGGACACGGATAGAGAGGCCCTATTGATATCCCTATCGATCGGGTGCAAGAGTAAATTGGGAAACGTTACGTTTTTCCCGAGATTTCTGCGCCTCACCCAAAATGCCAGGGCTTCAACCGAGCTCGATAAAGGCAAACTATCCGTGTTTGATCCGTGTTTCATCCGTGGCTCCCTCCCCCGGCCCTTTGCCAATCCCTAATTCCCAATCCCTAATCCCTCTTCCTCCTCCCAGGGCAGCCCGGCCCAAATCCGCTCGGTCAAACTCTGCGGCGGGGGCGGAACGCTGGCCAAATGGCGGCAGATCGCTTCCGCAAGCGGTCCGAGCCGCCGCGGCGAGACGACAAAATCCACCGCCCCAGCCTCCCGCAGCAACCACTGCCAATGGGCCAACGGCCGGGCGGCCGCCGCGGCCCAGCGGGCCAGCGGATAGTCGCGCGGCAGCCTCGCCGCCGACTGCAACAGGGCGTCGGCGATCTCCGGCGTGAGTTCGACGAGCAAAAAACTCGCCGCCGCCGCGGCCAGCGATTCCCAACATTCCGCCAGGCTGCGGGTTTCCCCGAGGCTGATGCCCGCCGCGGACAACTCGCGCCGCAGCGCCGCCGCCCACGTCCCGCTCCGCTCGCAGACGATCAGCCGCCCGGTGGCAACGGCCGTCGTCGTCTTGCCGCTTTCCTCGTGCATGGCGTTCTCATTCGTATCCCTTGTAGGGTGGGTCAGCGCAGCGAGCCCCACCCTGAATCATCAGCCGCTTTATGGTGGGGCTCGCTGCGCTTGACCCACCCTACGGATTCTCTTCCAGCCCCAGCAGCACCATGCGGCGATAGAGCCGCGGGCGAGTCAGCCCCAACAGCCGCGCCGCCTTCGCCTTGTTCCCTTTCGCCCGGGCCAAGGCGCGGCGAATCAACTCCCGCTCGATGCGGGCGAGGAACTCGTCGAGCACGATCGCGTCGTCCTTGCGGCGGGGGCGAAGGACCTTTTCCGCCGCCCAACGCAGCCGCTCCGGCAAGTCCTCGTCCTTGACCAGCGGCCCTTCCGCGCGGGCGTGGCCCTGGGCGACCGTCTGCGCCAACTCATCGAGATTGCCCGGCCAGGAATAGCCGTCCAGGCGATCCAGGGCCTCGGGCGAGAAGCCGCCGAGTTGTTTGCCGCCGCGGGCGTTGGCTTCTTCGAGAAACAGTTGCGCCAACAACGGCACGTCTTCCCGCCGCTGCGCAAGGGCGGCAGTTCGACGACGATCGTGCTCAGCAAGTCGGCCAGGTCCTCGCGGCACCTCCCGCGACGCGCCAATTCCAGCAGCGATTGCTCCGCCGTGGCGATCAGCCGCATGGGAAACAGCCGCGCGGAAAGGATCGCCGCCAACTCCGCTTGAATTTCCTGCGGAATCTGGTCCGCCTGCATCAGCAGGAGCGTTCCCGGCGAATCCCGCCGCGCGGGGCGATTGGCGGCGGCAGCGGCCTCGACGGTCGAGCGAATCATCTCCGCCCCCAACAAGCCGCAGGCCAACGGAACCAATGGGCCGGCCGCGTCGGGCGCGCGGCCGTAATGAATCGCGTTGGCCGCGTGCTGTCGGCCGCTCCCCGGCGGGCCCACCAACAGCACGCTCGCCCGGCTCGCGGCGGCCAGCTCCACCTGCGCGCGGACGCGGCGCATCGCCGGACTGTCGCCCGCGAGGCGGTCGAGCCCATAAAACCGGCCGATCTCGCCGCGGTATCGCTGCAACAACTCCCGCAGCCCGATGGATTCATCCGCAACCGCGTCGGCCGGCGGGAAAAGCGGCGGCGCGGACAAATCTTCGCCGCCGACAATCGCGACGACGCCGATCACTTCCTCCGCCGCGGTCCCCAGGGGAATGAATCGCGCCGCGCGAAAGACGCTCCGCCCGGCCGGGTCCGCGCGACAGACGCTGGCCGCAATCTCTTGCCCTTGCAGAACCGCCGGCGGCGGACACAGCCCCGCGGCAACGGCGTCCTGGCCGGCAACCTCCGGGCTGGAATGATACAGGCATCGCCGCCCGAGCAAATCTTCGCCCGCCGGGCCGAGCCAGTCGAGGCAGGCCTGATTGCAAAACACGATCGCGCCCTGGTCGTCCAGGAGATAGACCGGCCGATCGGGCCGGTCCAGCATTTGCACCAGTTCTGTGGCGTGGCTTCGCCGCTTGGCCATAGCGGCATCCTAAAGGAAAGCGGGGGAAAAGTGTAGGGTGGGCCGAGCGAAGCGAGCCCCACCATTTGTTCCTCGCGGATTCGGGTGGGGCTCGCTGCGCTCGACCCACCCTACATCTTTGATATCACTATTTGTGATATCAAGATCGCAAAGCCTTGCTGGGCAAGCGGATAGGGAACACGGCATCAGCGTTGCCCTTTTCGACCGCGGCTGGATTCGGGCCATGCGGAACCGACTGCATCAAGGGCGAGGGGAAGGCGAACAGGCCCAAAACCAACGCGGCGCAAAGCCAGGCCGCCGCGGCGGGGGCGGCGCCGCCCTGGGACCGTGGCGCGGCCAACGGATCGCGAAAGTACATCACGGCGACGATCCGCAGATAATAATAGGCGGCCGCGGCCGCGTTGAGCACGCCGACAATCGCCAGGCCGACGAACCACGGCCGCAGGCCCGCCCGCCTCGGACGGGATCGCCAAGGCGGAGGCGAAGAGAAAAAACTTTCCCCATAGCCCGGCCAAAGGCGGCAGGCCGGCAAGGCTGAAGAGGAAGAGCGTCAGCCCGGCGGCCGCCAACGGCCGCGTCCGCGCCAGGCCGGCCAGATCGTCGACCGCCTCGACTTGCCGCTCATCGCGGCCGAGATAAATGAGCACGGCGAAGACGCCCAGCGTCGCCGCGGCGTAGACGCACAAGTAGAAGAACATCGCCGCAACGCCGTCCCAACGAACTTCGACGTTGACGGAAGCCAGCCCGACGGCCAGGCCGATGAGCATGTAGCCGGCGTTGGCGATCGACGAATAGGCCATCAGTCGCCGCAGGTTGTCTTGCCACAGGGCCAACGCGTTGCCGACAATCATCGACGCGACGGCCAGGCCCAGGGCAATCCGCCAGCCGTACGGTTCGCTGCCGGGCATCGTTCCAAGAGCCAGCCGCACCAGCACGATCAGGCCGGCGGCCTTCGGCAACACCGACAAAAACGCGGCGTTGGCATGGGTCGCGCCTTGGTAGACGTCCGGGGCGTAAAAATGGAAGGGGACGGCGGTCGCGCGAAAGCTCATCCCGGCGAACAGCATGGCCAACGCCGCGACGACCAGGGGGGCCAGCGCCGCGGGCACGGCCGCCGGATCGATCAGCGCCCGGCGGATCGCAGCCAGATCGGTCGAGCCGGTCGTCCCGTAGAGGAAGCTCAGTCCGTAGAGGAAGATCGCTGAGGCGAGGATGCTGAGGAAGAAGTACTTCGCCGCCGACTCCTGGCAAGCGGCGTCGCGCCGGCCCAGGTAGAGGAGGATATACGTAGGGATGGAGATCATTTCCAGGCTGACGAAGAGCAAGACGAGGTCGCCGGCGATGGACGTGAGCATCAATCCGGCGATTGCCAGGAGCAGGGTGCCCAGGCGCTCGGCCGCGCCGCCGGCGCAGAGCGGCCGCCAGTTCAGCAGCAGCAGGACCGCGCCCAGGGCCAAGGCGAGCGTGCGGCCGTAAGCGGCCAGGGGATCGACCAGCAGCGGTCCGCTCCCCGTCGCGACGGGTCCAACTTGCCACAAGGCGGCGGCCGCGGCGACGATTGCCCCGCCGGAGACCCATCGCCACAGTCCCGGCAATGCGAGCAGCGTCCCGCCCAAGTAGATCGCCGCGGCGGCGACGACGAGCACGATTTCGGGAGACAAAAGGCGGATCGTGTCAGTGTGCATGGGGCCCCTCGCGCGTTGCGGCTATGGCGGTCCCCTCTCCCTTCGGGAGAGGGTTAGGGTGAGGGGAGGCGGCACAAATCGTTGTTTCGCGGATGTGTGGCGCTGGCTCTGCCGGGGTTGGGATGGGTGGCGCTGGCGTCTCGCCGGCGCCACCCAGCGCCCATTGGTATTCAAAGCCGGTGGCGCTTCCCCTCACCCTAACCCTCTCCCGAAGGGAGAGGGGACCAGCCGCGCCAAGGCGCTCCCATCCCGCCCGAAGGGAGAGGGGACCGGCCCCGTCAACGCACTCCCCTCTCGCCCCGGCGGCGAGGCGGTCGAGCGTCGGGCCCATGCGGCGGAGGAAAAAGTCCGGCTGCACGCCGATCCAGACGATCAACGCGGCCAGCGGGGCCAAGGCGAGGGTTTCGCGCCAGCCGAGGTCGCGGACGGGAGCGGCGTCGGCATGGAGCGTCGGCTCGCGGAGCGGTCCGAAGAAGACCCGCCGCACGAGACCGAGCATGTACCATGCCCCGAGCACGACGCCGGCGACCGCCAGGACGCTGATCGTGCGGCACTGGGCGGCCGATGCCAGCGGCGCTTCGGCCCAGCCGCGCTGGAACATCCCCAGGAGCAAGAGGAACTCCCCGGCGAAACCGTTCAACCCTGGCAGCCCAATGCTGGACAAGGCGATGAAGACCATCGCCGCGGCCAGGCGGGGCGTCTGCCGGGCCAGCCCGCCGAAGTCGGCGATCTGCCGCGTGTGATAGCGCTCGTAGAGCATCCCCACCAGCGCGAACAACGCGCCGGTGGACAGCCCGTGGTTGACCATCTGCAACACGCCGCCCTGCACGGCCAGCCGGTTCAGCGCAAAGACGCCCAACATGCAGAAGCCGAGGTGGCTGACGCTGGAATAGGCGATCAGCCGCTTCATGTCGCTCTGTGCCAAGGCGACCAGCGCGCCGTAGAGGATGCCGACGACCGAGAGCCACAAGAGCCAGGGCATCAGCGCCGCGGTGGCCTGGGGAGGAGGGGAAGATTGAAGCGGACGAAGCCGTACGCCCCGACCTTCAGCAGCACGCCGGCCAGCAGGACGCTCCCCGCCGCGGGCGCCTCGACGTGGGCTAGCGGCAGCCAGGTGTGCAGGGGAAACAACGGCGTCTTCACGGCAAACCCCGCGAAGAGCGCCAGAAAGATCGCGATTTGCAGCCGCGGATCGATCGGGTGAAGGGCCAGCCGCCGGGTCAACTCGGGAATGGAAAAGGTCATCGCCGCGCCGGCCGGCGGCGTGCCCCCAGTCCCAAAGCACGATCGCCAACAGCCCCAGCAGCGTCAACACGCTGCCGGCCAACGTGAAGAGGAAGAACTTCATCGCCGCGTAACGCCGCTCCCGGCTCCCCCAAACGCCGATGAGGAAAAACAGCGGCAGCAGCGTGAACTCGAAGAAAAGATAAAACAGGATGATGTCCCGGGCGACAAACACGCCCAGCAAGCCCGTCTCCAGGACCAGCAGCAGTCGGTAATACAGCCCGACTTGTTGGCGGATCGAGTCCCAACTGATCAGCACGGCGACGACCATGAGCACGGCGGTCAGGCCGAAGAGCCAGAGGCTCAGGCCGTCCAGGGCGATGTTGAAGCGGACATCGACGCCCGCGCCGAGTGCGGCCAGCCAGGGGACGTTGACCAGGGCGAAATCCTCGCTGCCGGGCGGATAGTGTAAGATCACGATGGCCGCCGCCGCCAGTGAGACGAGCGTCGCGCCCAGCGCCCGCCAACGCATTTGCGCGGGCCCTCCGCCGGGCGCTGCGGCCGCGGCCAGCGGGAAAAAGACGGCGATCAGCAGGAGGGTTGGCATCACGAATCCCATAAGGCATCAGGTCCAGAACCCCATTTGCACGGTCTCTTGCGAGGAGATTCGCCGGCGCACGGCGCGGCGAACAGGGCGTCATATTCGTTCTCCTTCCGAAGTTCTTCGGCAAGCTTTCGCAAGTCCAAACGTCGCAACAACTCTGCGGTGACGGGGCGTTTCCCGTCCCAAAAGACGAACGCGCCAAAGAAGGCGCGGGCCGCGGGGGAGTTCAATAGTTCGGCAGCAAGCCTAGCCTGTTCCTCTGTTCGGCACGGCAAGAAGTACGAAATGTCGTCCAGCATGACCGGCCGGTCGCCGGCCGGCCCGACGACAACGAACTCCAGTTTCTTCGAGAATCCGCTGATGGCGACCTTCCAGGGCGCAAAACTGTAGTCGCCGACGCCGAAGATGGAAAACGGCGGGCGGTTGCGATAGATCGAACTGGCCCGGCGGTCGAAGAGTTCGGCGTGCGCCGTCAAATAAGCCCACGTCCTCGGCGCGCTCCGTTGGATCGGCGCGGTCTCTTCTCCGACCTTCCGCTGGGGCACGACCATGAATCGCTCCCGCTTTTTCGCTCGCCGGGCGATGTCGGAGCCCTTGAGCATGGGGAAAACGCACTCGTCCTCCAACTGGACCAATTCGCCAAGGCCGTTGCGGTATTTCCCGCCTTCGCGCCGCAGTTCCATGACCTTGGAACAGTCGTGCTTAACTCCCGAACGCCACGCGGCGCCGTCGCCGCAGAGTCGCTTCCAGCGGCGGTAGGCGGCGGCGTCGGCCAATAGCGTTCCGTCGTCGTAGCCGAGCGTCGTTTGCGCGGCGTCGGCGTGAAGGCTTGAAAATACCTTCGCCTGACGGTCGCATAAACCTGGCGCGAAATGCGTCACGAGCAAAGCGGCGTCTACGGCGGCGTCAAAGTGGCGCTGGGCGTCGATCGCATAAATGGCCGATCTCTCCGTCATCACCCCGAGGCGCCAGCCGTGCAGAAGCGTCTTGCGCGCCACGGACGATTTGCAGAGCATCGCCAGCGAACCACGCCGTCCGTTCATCGCCTCGATTAATTGAATGAGCATCCACTCGGCGATGTCGAAGTTCGCCTTGCCCGTGACTGCGTCCAGCCCCTTGCGGTCTTGAAAGTTCGATTTCGGGGGGCGGTTTGTGCTTCCCAACTTGCCGAGGTGCGCGCTGGTGACCCAGGGGAGGTTTCCAAGCACAAGAATCGGCTCGGGAAGCGCGGCAATGAGACCCGCCCAATCTGTGGCAAAGAAGTCGGCCTCAAGGAACTCGACCGACGCACTGTGGGCACGGCGTCGCAGGCAGGCGCGCGCATGTTCGATGTAGCTCCTGTTGATTTCCACCCCGACGGCTTGGTCCGCATCCTTGAATTGGTCGAGAGCGGCAAAAAGAAAGCTCCCAATCCCGCATGTCGGCTCGACGATCGCGGCCGGCCGGAGTCCCTCGCGAGCCAGCAAGGCGCAGACCGCCTTCGCCAACCCGCTTGGGGTCTGGAAGTCTCCGTACTCGGCCGTTTTCTTGCTCTTTACCATCGTCAATCGCCGACCTACCTGAGTTTGTGAATCCCTTGCACCCTGCCCGCCTCCTCGATCACGCGCGCATACTGGAGCCGCCATTGCAGGGCGTTGGAGATCGTCAGATAACCCTGTTCGCAGGGGCTCTCCAGGAGTTCCCCGGCAATTTCGGCCGCCTCGACATCGTCCAGCGGCAAGTTCTTGTCGTGCATGAGTCCCACCAAATCCTCGACATTGCACCCCGCTTCCAGATGGCTGCGAATCAGCTTCGTCATAACGTAGTCGGCCGTGTAGTGCTCCTCGACAAACACAGTATGCAGGATGTTCAGTATAGCCATATTCGTTTTCGGGTCATCCTTCTTCTGGTACACAAAGACCAGCAGCGAATAACCGAGGCCGAATATCTTCTGCCGGGCGGACTTGAACGGACAAGAGGATTGCGGCTGCGTGATGGCAGTGACTTTCATATCCACCCCAAGACCGGGGAAGTCGATCCCCTTCGCCGAGTTGGAGAGCGCCATGGCATAAGTTGCTTCCAGGCGGCTGCGAAACTTATGTTCCAGGTACGTGCCGATAGCCTTGCCGTCCGTGACGCCGTAGAGCGTCGGCTCCGGGTAAGTTGACTCGACCTGCGCAAACGCCGCAGCCCCTTCGCAAAGCAACGCGATCGTCAGTTCCATCTGTTTCTTTTTCATCGGCTTCTTTCACTGCAATCGACTACATCCACAGCGCTCCGATCAAGAGCAACAGGCCCAGCGCCATCGCCAAGGCGTAAAACTGGATCATCCCGCCCTCGCTGGGCCGCAGCGCGGAGCCCAAGGCCCGCGGCAGCCAGCCAAAGAAATTCACCAGCCCGTCGATCGCTTGCCGGTCGAACCAGGCGCTCGAGCCAGGCCAGCCCGCGGAGCGGCCAAACAATCAACAGAAGATAAATTTCGTCGAAGTAAAAGCCTCTCTGCGACAGGCCGTACAGTCCCAACCGCTTCATCGATTTCGTCAGTTTTTCGAGCGTCCGCCGGGAGCCGAGATAGAGGAAGGCGGCCAGGAACACGCCGGCCAGGGCGACGGCCGTGCTCGTCGCGGCGACGCTCCAATTGAAGCCCGCTTCGCCGCCGACGGAAGCGATTCTTCCGACATAGGCCAGCGAAGGCGTCTGGGCGAGGAAGCCGTGCGGAGCGGTGAAGTCGCCGGTATAGAAGAAATACCCGCCGACGGTCACGGCCCCGAAGGCGAGAATCGCCAGCGGCCCGGTCATCGTCGGCGGCGATTCGTGGGCGTGACGGCCGGCCTCCGCGGGAATCCGCTCCCGGCCGTAGAAGGTGAGAAACAGCGCGCGAAACGTGTAAAACGCCGTGAGCAGCGCCGTGGCCATCGCCGCCAGGTAGAGCAGGTGATAAAAATTTGCCGTCGGGCCGGCCGCGGCCTGCTGCCGCACGGCGGCGAGGATTTCGTCCTTGCTCCAGAACCCGGCGAAGGGAAAAACGCCGGCCAAGGCGAGGCAGCCGATGAGAAATGTCCAATGCGTCGCCGGCAGGCGATGGCGAAGGCCGCCGATGCGGCGAAGATCGACGACGCCGCCCATCGCGTGCATGACGCTGCCCGCGGCGAGGAACAACAGGGCCTTGAAAAAAGCGTGCGTCGCCAGGTGGAACATGCCGGCGGAGATTCCCAAAAGCGTCCCCGCCCCCACGCCGAGGAACATGTAGCCGAGTTGGCTGATCGTCGAGTAGGCGAGGATCCGCTTCAAGTCGGTTTGCGTCAGGGCGATCGCCGCGGCGAGAATCGCCGTGAAGCCGCCGACCGCGGCGACGACCCGCTGCGCGGCCGGCGAGGCGACAAACAGCGGCGTGCAGCGGGCCATCATATACACCCCCGCCGTGACCATCGTCGCCGCGTGGATCAGCGCGCTGACCGGCGTGGGGCCTTCCATGGCGTCGGGCAGCCAGACGTGCAGGGGGAACTGGCGCTCTTGCCGCACGCCCCGAGCAAGAGCAGCAGACAGATCGCCGTCCCCACGCCGCCGCCGACGTAGAGCGCCGGATTGCCGAGCATCGTCTGTCCAAGGATGCCGCGATGCACCACGCCGGCGACGAGCGTGTCGTGGAAGTCGAGCGTGCCGTAAGTGATCCAGAGCAAGAACAAGCCCAGGGCGAAGCCGAAATCGCCCACGCGGTTGACGAGAAACGCCTTCAGCCCCGCCGCCGCGGCCGCGGGCTTTTGGAACCAGAAGCCGATCAGCAGATAGCTGCACAGCCCGACGGCCTCCCAGAAGACGTAGAGCAAAACGAAGTTGCTCACCGACACCAGCATCGTCATCGAGAAGACGAACAGCGGGATGTAGGTGAAGAACCGCCAATAGCCGTCGTCGCCGTGCATGTAGCCGATCGAATAAATCGCCACGAGCAGCGAGATGAACGTAACCGTCGCCAGCATGACGGCGGTCAACGGATCGGCGCGAAGGACGACGTTGATGCGAAATGCATTGGTCCCCTCTCCCTTCGGGAGAGGGTTAGGGTGAGGGGAACCGCCACGGACGCTCGACGTCGGGTTCCCCTCTCCCTTCGGGAGAGGGTTAGGGTGAGGGGAACCGGTGGAAACGCTCGCCTCCAGAATTCGGGGCCTTTCGGAGCTTCCCCTCACCCCTGCCCTCTCCCGGAGGGAGAGGGGGGCCGCCTGCGCATCATCGATCGCGGCCCACGTCCAGAGCGCGACCACTTTCTCGTAGCCGATAGTTCGTCCTTTCTGCCGCACGCCGCTTTGCACGGCGAAGACCAAGAGCGCGCTGGCCGCGCAGGAAAGGGCCAACGCGACAATCGTCGGCCAATGGCTCTGCCCGCGGAACACGCGTTTGCCGAGCGCGGCGGTCAGCAGCGCCGCGGCCAGCGGCAAGGCGGGAATCAGAATCAGCAGGGTGTTGATTTCCATATCTAAATTTTCGGGCGGTGATCGAGTTGCTCGCGGGGGACTTGCGGCGGCACGCCCGCCGGGGCCAGGTGCGGCCACTCCGGCGGCGATTCCGTCTCCGGCTCCCGCGGCGGGTCCTCGAAACGCGGCTGGTCGGCCTCGCGAAGTTCCTGCCAGGCGGCGACGTCCAGCTTGCCGTTGCGCCGAAAGAGCGTGACCACCAGCGCCAAGGCGACGGCCGCCTCGCACGCCGCCACGGCGATGATGAACACGACCAGGGCCTGGCCGCCGAAATCGTTGTGGAAGCGGCTCCAGGCGACGAGGCTCACGGACACGCCTTGCAGCATCATCTCCGCGGAGAGGAACATGACGATCATGTTCCGCCGGCTGAGGAAGCCGATCAGGCCGATGCCAAAGAGCGTCGCGCCGACGGCCAGATAATTGTACAGCAAGTCGATTTCGTGCGGCATGGGCCTACTTCTCCTCGTCCTTTCCGCCCTGGGCGACGATCGCCGCGGCCCCAACCACGGCGGCCAGCAACAGCGCGCCGGCCGCCTCGACGGCGATCAAATGTCGGCCGAACAACTCGCCGCCGAGGTGGGCGACGTGCTGCGGCGAAAGGATGTTTTGGCCGAGTTCCGCCGCGGCCGGGGCAATCGCCGCGACGCCCTTTGGTCCTCCGCCCAGCGCCCCGGACAGCGTCATCGTCAAGACGCCCACCAAGGCCGCCCCGGTCGCCGCGGAGAGCATCGCCTCCCAACTGCGGCGGTCGCAAGGGGCGTCGCCCTCGGGCTGGGCCAACATGAGGACGAACAAGAATGTCACGAGGATGGCCCCAGCGTAGACGACCAGCGTGGCGACGGCGAGAAACTCGGCCCCGATGAAGAGAAACAGCCCCGACACGCCCGTCAAGGTCATGCCGAACCAGATGGCGCAATAAATCGGATTGCGGAAAGTGATCGTCGCCAGCGCGGCCACCAGCGTCACGCCGGCCAGCGCGGCAAACACGCCTGCCGCGGTCGAGTCGCCCAGCGGGTGCAGTTGGGCCGCGCCCAGCCCCAGCGCCGCGGCGGTCAGCAGCGCGCCGAGCAGGCGTCCCCGGGCGGCGCCGCGGGGCAACATCAGCCACAGTCCGGCGGCCCCAAGAAGTGCGGCAAGGGCGATCATTTTCTGCGTGTAAATCATAGGGTTACGCCGCCAAAGTCACCACGGAGACACGGAGAACACGGAGGAAAGGGCGACGGACGCGACGGGCTTGATAGGTGTAAAGAGTGTGAAGAGTTTGAAGAGAGAAAGAAGGCGCCTTGGGGCGGCCCGAATTCGGCCGCCTTCCCGACACGCTCTTCACAACGATTACAGTCTTCGCACCCTTCACACTCTGCGCGCCCTTCATCCTTCATCCTTTCTTTCTCCGTGCTCTCTGTGCCTCCGTGGTGAACACGTGTTCTCAATGCCCGGGGACCGCTTCGACGGCATCGGTTCGCGGTCTTTCGTCTCGTCGTAAATGCTCAGCAGCTTTTCCTTGTCGAAGATCATCTCCTCGCGGCTCTTCCCGGAAAGATCGTAGAAGCTGGTCAACTCGATCGCCTCGACCGGACACGCCTCTTCGCACATGCCGCAATAAATGCAGCGCAATTCGTCGATGTTGAAGACCTGGGGGTACTTTTGCCGGTCGGGCCAAGGGCTTTCCGCGGCGACAATGTCGATGCAATGCGCCGGACAGGCCGTCGCGCAAAGGAAACAGGCGACGCACTTCACCCGCCCTTGCGCGTCGCGATTGAGCCGGTGCACGCCGCGATAGCCCAAGGGATCGACGATCTCATGCCGGGCCTCGGGCGATTGCACCGTAAGCTTCCGCCGGAAGAGATGCCGCAGAGTGGTCGTCAGGCCCTGAACGAACAAGAGCAGGTAGCTCTTGCCCAAAAGCCCCAGCCGCGGCGGCTCCACCCAGCGGATGTTCTGTCGTCGGCTTTCATCCCCGGGGAATCTCCTCGTCCTTATAGCTTGGCGCGATCGGCCCCCGCCGCGGCCGGTTGTCCGCCGCCGACGGAATCGACGCCGTCGCGATCAGCCAGGCGACCGCCAACACGCTCCAGCCGAACGCGACCGCCGCCATCTGCCACGCGATATGAAAATGGTTCGCCAGCCGCGGGCCGTATTCCATCCAACAAGCGACCGCCACAACGTTGATCAATCCCAGCGGCAGCATGACCAACCAGGCCAAAGTCATCAACTGATCGAAACGGAACCGCGGCCAGCTCCAGCGGGCGAGCATGAAGAAGAAAATCACCGCCAGCGTCTTTCCCAACAGGACCGCCACGCGCAGCAGGGCTGTCGTCCAGGGGATCGTTTCGCCCGCGCCGGTCAGCCCCCAGAAGTGCCATCCGCCGAGGAAAAGAACGGCGATCAAGAGCGCCGCCGCAATCATGTGGACGTATTCGGCGACGAGGTACAGAAGCAGCTTCACGCCGAAATATTCGGTGTGGTAGCCGCCGACCAACTCTTGCTCGGCCTCGGGGAGGTCGAAGGGCAAGCGGGCGGCCTCGGCGAAGGCGGCGACGCCGAAAACCATCAGTCCCAGCGGCTGCGTGAAGGCGTTCCACAGGCCGCTGCTCGCCTGTTGGCGGATGATCGCGTCCAGGCGGAGCGAGCCGCAGGCCATCACCACGCCGAGGAAGCCCAGCCCGAGGGGGATTTCGTAGCCGATCAGTTGCGCGCTGCTCCGCAAGCCGCCGAGGAAGCTGAACTTGTTGTTGCTCGCCCAGCCGCCGAGCACGACGCCGTAAACGGCGATGCTGCCCAGGGCGTAGATGTACACGACGCCGACATCCAGCCCCGGCGCCACGAGCAGCGCGATCGGCTGCCGCACGCCCCAATTGGCCGGCAAAAGATTCGGCGGCAGGACGCTGCCGCAGGGAATCACGGCGAAAACGGCGATGGCGGTGACGAACATCACCACGGGGGCGAGGAAGTAGAGGGCCTTGTTGACATGCGTCGGCGTGAACTCCGCCTTGAAAAAGAACTTCACCCCATCGGCCAGCGGCTGCCCCAGGCCGAACAGCCGGATCTTGGTCAGGGGAATCCCCACGCGATTCGGCCCGATGCGGTCCTGCACCCAGGCGGCCAGCCGCCGCTCGACCAACACCAGATACGCCGCCGCGGTCATCAACGCGGCGATGATCAGGGCGATCTTTAGCAGGGATTCGAGGATGATGGGGAGCATGAAAAAAGGGATTAGGGATTGGGGATTAGGGATTGGGGATTGGAGGCGGCCAGCGGCGTCGCTTGCGGTTTCGCGATGCCAGGCCCCCGATCCGGCGACTTTGAAAAAATCCGGTTCTCATCCTTGCACCCCTTCTCCGCCTCTGTTTCCGTCGGCCAACAAATCGATCTTCAAGTTGAGGCCCACGTCGGGGATCGGCCGGACAGCGGCGGAAAAATAGAGGATTTCCCGGGCAACTTCATCCAACACGCTCCGCGCGCGGTAGAGCCCCCGCCCGCCGAGCATCTCCCAGAGCAATTCGCCCTCCGGCCGAACTCCCTGCGGCGGGCGGATCGCCCAGCCGGCCGATTGCAGGCGGTTGTGCCGGTTCACGTAAGAGCCGTCCTTCTCGGCGAAGGCCGCCGCGGGCAACGCGAATGCGGCAAGCTGCGAAAGCGGCGAGGGGAAGAGGTCTTGAACGATCAGCAGCGGCAGGCGTCGAAAGCGGTCCGCTGTCGCCGCGTCGATCCACTCCGTTTTGTCGCCGCCGGAGACCCAGACGCCGCCCAATTCGTTTCGCTCCAGCGCCGGAAACAAGCGCTCGAGCGGATCGACACGCCGCGCGAAATGGGCGACCACCTCCTCGACGCCGCGGGAATTCGGACATTTTTCCGCGGCGACGGCGAATCCGCCCGGATAACGCTCCTCCGCGCCGGCCGTCGGCGCGGGGCCGAGCACGAGCGGCGCCTGTCGGTCGATCGATCGCAGGAGCTTGCAAAGCAGATACGCCTCTTCGACGGTCAGGAACGGCGAGATCACCCCCGCCAGCCGTCCCGCCTTGCGGAGCCGCTCCATCAACTCGCCGGGCAGGCCGGCGCCGTCGGTCTTCCCCCGCGGAGCCGCCAGCCGCCGCGGGTTGTGTACGTGATGATAGCCGTAGCGGCCCTCGTTGCAGATCCACCACTTGTTGACGAAGGAATTTTCTCGCGGCTTCAGCCGGTAGATGCGGTCCTGGTTTTCCTCGATCCAGATCGAGCAGCCCGTCGCGCAGCCGGTGCACACGCCCGGCCGGCGGCGGAGGAACCAGACCCGCTGTTGATA
This sequence comes from uncultured Planctomycetia bacterium, assembly GCA_963791075.1. Lineage (GTDB taxonomy): Bacteria > Planctomycetota > Planctomycetia > Pirellulales > Thermoguttaceae > CAWBRF01. Next base: position 54,068 of record CAWBRF010000025.1, on the reverse strand, counting down.
GAGGAAGTCCTTGTCGGCCAGGGCGCCGACGGGGCAGAGATCGACGACGTTGCCGGAGAGGTTGTTGTGCAAGGGGAAGCCGGGGAGGACGTTGATCTCCTCGTGCGGCGGCGCGGCCGACGAGCATCAACTCCCGCGTCCCGCTCACTTCCGCCGTAAACCGCACGCAGCGGCTGCACAGGATGCAGCGATCGACGAACAAATCGACGTCGCCCAGGTCGCGCCGCCGACTGGTGAAGGGGTCCAGGTCGGCGCGGCGGGCGTCCTGCCCGTGCTTGAAATGATAGTCCTGCAAGGTGCACTCGCCCGCCTTGTCGCAGATCGGGCAGTCGATCGGATGCCGCAGCAAGAGGCCCTCTTCGACCTGCGCCCGGGCTTGCTTCACCTTTTCGCTGTTGGTCGAAAGCACGAGGCCGTCGGCGGCGGGGAGGTTGCAGGCGGGGACGAGCTTCGGCTGCATGGCGATCTTGCCGCTCTTCGCGTCGCGGACGCCGGTCTCGACGAGACACATGCGGCAACTTCCCACGACGGTCAGTCCGGCGTGCCAGCAGTAGTGCGGGATCTCGACCCCCGCGAGCTGCGCCGCTTGGATCGCGTTGATCCGCGTTCCCGCGGGAATGTCGATCTCTTTTCCGTCAACGATCACTCGCGGCATAATCGGCTCGCGCGGTTGTGGAGGGCGGTCCCCTCTCCCTTTGGGAGAGGGTCAGGGTGAGGGCGGAAGCGTCGAAAAGCCGTTCCATGGCCACTGACGTCGTTCGGTCTGCGAGATCGCCGCGGCAAGGACGAGCCCAGGGGCGGCGCAGCCCTCACCCTAACCCTCTCCCAAAGGGAGAGGGGACCGAGTCGCGTTCAGCCTGCAACTCTCCCGAAGGGAGAGGGGACCGAGCGCGTTCAGCCTGCAACTCTCCCGAAGGGAGAGGGGACCGAGCGCCTTCAACTTGCAACTGTTCGGAATCATTGTATGAGCGCCGCTTCGGCGGCCATTTCCACCGGCGCGACGGCGTCGCATCCCTGGGGATTGGTCCGCTTGATGTAGTCCTCGAATTCGCCGCGGAACTTGCGCACGGCCGTCTTGATCGGCCAGGCGGCGCCGTCGGCCAGCCCGCAGATCGTCGTCCCGGGAATGATGCCGATGTTGTCGGCGATTTCCAGGAGCAGATCGAGATCGACGAGCCTCCCCCGTCCGGCCTTGATCCGCCGCAGCATCATCAGGGCCCAGTGCGTGCCTTCGCGGCAGGGGGTGCACTGGCCGCAACTTTCGTGGGCAAAGAAGCGGCAACTGTTGTGGAGGAAGTCGATCATCGAGTAGGTTTCGTCCAGGACGATCGCGCAGGCCGTGCCCAGGCCGAGGCAGCCCGCCCGCAAGGGACCGGAAAAATCCAGCGGCAGGTCGAGTTCGCTTTCGCTCATCACGCCGGTGCTCAGTCCGCCGGGGACGACGGCCTTGGGCTTGCGTTTTTTCCAGACGCCGCCGCCGAAGTCGTCGATCAACTCGCGGCAGGAGATGCCCAGCGGGGCCTCGTAACAGCCCGGACGGACGACGTGCCCGCTCACGCCGTAGAGCTTCGGTCCGAAACTCCCCGGATCGCGGGGATTGTTTGGATCGGGGGGCGTGCCGAGGGAGCGGAACCAGGCGACGCCGCGCTCGACGATGTGCTTCACGCAGGCGAGCGTCTCGATGTTGTTGACCACCGTCGGCTTGCGGAACAGCCCTTCGACGGCGGGAAACGGGGGCTTGATTCGCGGCCACGCGCGGCGGCCTTCGAGGCTCTCGATCAAGCCGGTCTCTTCGCCGCAGACGTAGGCCGCCGCGCCGCGGTGGATGAACACGTCCAGGGAGAACGGCGAGCCGAGGATGTTCTTGCCCAGATATCCCGCCGCATAGCACTCGTCGATCGCCGAGAGCATTCGCCGCAGGCATTGCGGATACTCGTAGCGAAGATAAATGTAGGCGGTGGTCGCGCGGGTGGCGTAGCAACTGAGGATGACGCCTTCGAGGACCTGGTGCGGATCGAGTTCCATCTGTACGCGGTTGACGAACGTGCCCGGCTCGCTTTCGTCGGCGTTGACGCAGAAGTAAATCGGTCCGGGATGGTTCTCGGGGAGGAAGGACCACTTCAAGCCGGTGGGGAATCCGGCCCCGCCGCGGCCCCGCAACCCGCTGCTGCGAACCAGTTCCGCCACCTCCTTGGGGCTTCGCTCTTTGAGCGTCTTGCGGAGCGCCTGGTATCCGCCGCCGGCCTCGTAAACGGCGCGCGTATGGCTGTCCTGCTTGTGGATGTTCGCCAGCAGCACGGGTTCGTAGGGCATGGGGCGGAGAGGGATTAGGGATTAGGGATTAGGGATTAGGGATTGGAGCCGGGGTTAGGGTCAGAGATTTGCAGGGTGGGCCGAAAGCAGCGCGCCCCACCATCCCGCGAGTCAGAGGTCTCAGAAGCCGTCAGTTTGCAAAGCAGTGCGATCATAATATCGAAATGGCGAATTGGGATTGCACAAAAATCTAATCCCCAATCCCTAATCCCTCTTCAGCTCTTCTACAATCCGATCAATCTTCGTCTTGTCCAAATCGCGGTAAACCGTGTGATCGACCAACATCGCCGGGGCGCCGTCGCACGCGCCGATGCACTCGGCGAACTCCAACGTGATCCGGCCGTCGGGCGTCGTCTCGCCTGGGGCAATCCCCAGCTTCTTCGCCAGATAATCGAGCAAGTCCTCGCCCTCCCGGGCGGCGCAGCTCAACGAGCGGCAGACCCAAACGCGATGCGCCCCCAGCGGTTTGTCCTGCGGAAAGAAACCGTAGAAGGACAACGTGTCCTGGACCTGCGCCGGGGCAAGCCCGAGCAACTCCGCGATCTCGACCACCGCCGCCAAGGGCACGCAGCCCAGCCGCTCGAGCGCCAGGTGCAGCGCCGGCAGCACGACGGCTTGCCGCGTCGGGTAGCGGGGGAAACAATCGCAAATCGCCTTGCGGAGTTCCTCGTCGAGCATGCGCGGCGCCGTGGATTGCGGTTCGCTGGTCATCGGTCCAACTCCGCGGCAATGATGTTCAAACTGCCCAAAACGGCCACGATGTCGCTGAGCGTATGGCCGCGAATCAAATGCGGAAAGACGGCGAAGTGCACAAACGAAGGCGGGCGGCAACGCGCGCGATAGGCCGTCTGCGAACCGTCGCCGACGAGGTAGAAGCCCAACTCCCCGTTGGGCGCCTCCGTCGCCGCGTAGACCTCCTCGCAGGGGGCCGCAAAGCCGCGGTTGTTCATCACCAGCTCGAAGTGCGAGATCAACCCTTCGATGGTGGAAAACACCGCCCCCTTCGGCGGAAGGATCGTCCGCGCGTGGTCCTTCACGTTCACCGGTCCGGCGGGGAGGTTTTCCAGGGCCTGCGCGATGATCTTCACGCTCTCCCACATTTCCGCCATGCGGACGCGATAGCGGGCCAGACAGTCGCCCTCGCGGGCGCAGCAGACCTGGAAATCGAAGTCCTTGTAGGCCAGGTACGGCTCGTCGCGGCGGAGATCGCGGGCGACGCCGCTGGCCCGGGCGACCGGCCCGCTGCAACTCCGCGCGATCGCCTCCTCCCGGCTCAACACTCCCACGCCTTGCATGCGGTCGATGAAGATGCGGTTGCGGGCCAGCAGCCGCTCCATGTCGCGGAACACCCCGGGCAGGTCGCGGAGCAGGCCGCGGATCATCCGGATCGCCTCGGGAGTGATGTCGCGCATGAGGCCGCCGACGCGGGTGTAGCTGTTCGTGAAGCGGGCGCCGCACATCGCCTCGAAGATGTCGTAGATCGTCTCCCGCGGATTGAAGGCGTAAATGAAATGCGTGAAGGCGCCGGTGTCCAGCCCCATCGCCCCCAGGCAGAGCAAGTGGTCGGTCAGCCGCGACAGCTCCGCAATGAGGACGCGGATGTACTGGCATCGCGGCGGCGTCTCCAGCCCGAGGAGCGTTTCCACCGCGAGGTGCCAGGCGACATTGTTGGCCATCGGCGAGATGTAGTTCATCCGGTCCGTGACCGTCACGTACTGGTTGTAGTCGAGCGATTCGCCGATTTTCTCGAAGCCGGAGTGCAGATAACCGATGTCCGGCAGCGCGTCGACCACCCGCTCGCCTTCCAGCTTCAGCACCAGCCGCAGCGTCGTGTGCGTGGCCGGATGCTGCGGACCGAAGTTCATCGTCCACAGGTACGGCTGCGGCTCGTCGTGGGCCAGGTCCTCAGCGAGGATGGAGCGGGTCAGCGGCATGGTGCAATCGGTCCCCTCTCCCTCCGGGAGAGGGTTAGGGTGAGGGGAAGTTGGACAGGCGTCTTGAGCGGCCGGCCGGGCGTAATCTGCGACGCTCGCGTCGGCATGTAGGGTGGAGTTGGCCGTCGGCGCAGCCGAGGAGGCGGGGGCGAACTGCCCGCGCAGCGCGGGACGTGGCGCCGGGACACCGAGGGGAAAGCGAAGCCACGCGGCGATTCCCCTCACCCCAACCCTCTCCCGAAGGGAGAGGGGGACCTTGAATCGGAGGTTTGGAGTAACTCAGCATCAACTTTCCGCCCTTCGAATCGCGGGGAAATTGTGCCTCTCCCCGCGCCCCTGCAAGGGATAATCCTTTCGCAACGGAAACGCCGTGAACTCTTCCGGCAGGAGGATCCGCCGCAGGTCGGGATGCCCGGCGAAGCGGACGCCGAACATGTCCCACACCTCGCGCTCCAGCCAGTTGGCCCCTTCCCAGAGATCGACCGCCGAGGAGACGGTCGGCTCCGGGTCGTTGACCAGCGTCCGCACCGTGATCCGCTGGTTGGTCCGCGTGTTGGCCAAGAGGTAGACCAGTCCGAAGCGGTCCCGCGCGCCGCGATAGCGAAGGTAATCGACGCACGTCACATCGACGAGCATGTCGAACCCGTGCCCGCGGAGGGCAGCGAGGACATCGTGGAGCGATTGCGGCGGCGCGACGACGCGGGTCTGGCCGCGAAATTCGCTCGCGGTCAAATCGGCGAACTTCTCTCGCAAGGCGGCCAAGGTCTGTGGATCGCTGGTCATGAGGCAAAGCTCCGCTGGCAGGCATGGGTGCGCAGGCGAGAACTCAACCTTTTCGACCACACGAATGCAAATTGCAAAGTGCAAAATGAAAAATGCAAAATGAAGGCCGCAACAGAGCGCGCAGCGCGGCGGGGCGGCGCGCGAACCGCGACATAAGCCGACATGGCTCCCGCGTCCTGCGGTTCCAATTTTGCATTTTGTATTTTGCACTCTTCATTTTGCATTCCCTCCTTCCTGCAACGCCCGCTTCGACCGCTGACGCGACGGGGCGTCGAACTCGCGGCCGAAAATCGTCCCCTCGCGCTGGATCTTCTCCTGCAAATCGACGATCGACTGGATCAGTTGCTCCGGCCGCGGCGGACAACCGGGAACGTACATGTCCACGGGAAGAAAGCGATCGATCCCCTGGACGACGCAATACGTGTCGAACACCCCCCCCGTCGAAGCGCACGCCCCCATGGAAATGCACCATTTCGGCTCGGGCATCTGCTGCCAAATCCGTTGCAGGACCGGCATCATCTTCATCACCACCCGGCCGGCGACGAGCATCAAATCGCACTGTCGCGGGCTGAAGCGGAAGACCTCGGCCCCGAACCGCGCGATGTCGTGCCGGCTCGCGCCCGTGGCCATCAACTCGATGCCGCAACAGGCCGTGGCGAAGGGCATCGGCCAAAGGCTGTTCTTCCGGCACCAACTGACCAGATGGTCCAGGCGGGTGACGGTCACGTTGTCGGGCAGTTCGACTATCGCCATCGCGATACGTCCTTTTGCCGGTCGTAATTGCCTATCGCCATCGAAAGACGCCCTTTCGCCAATCGTAGATGAAGCCGACGGCCAACAAGGCGATGAAGACCATGGCCCCGCCGAAGACGAGGTCGCGGCCGCCGACCGCGCCGCTGTGCACGGCGGCGTCGATGCCTTGCGGCCCGGGCGCGACGGCAGTCGCGTCGGCGGCGGTCAAGGCCGCCGGCCGCATCGCCACCGCCCAAGGATAGAGGAACAGCAACTCGACGTTGAACACCAAAAAGGCGATGGCCACGAGGTGAAACCGCACGTCGAACCGCCGCCGCGTGTCGTGGACGGGGTCCATGCCGCTCTCATAGGGCATTCGCTTGACCGCACTGGACCGCCGCTTGGGATTGAGAAACAAGGCGATCGCCAGCAGTGCCACGGCAAGGACAAACACCACCCCCCCGAAAAGGAGGACTGGCAAGATGGTGTCCATCGTCAGCATCGGCAACCCCCGGCTGGCTAAAAGCCTTGGCCATTCTAGGAACGGCTGCCACTGTCGTCAATCCGCCCGGGGTGGGATGAGGGCGGAAGGATGAAGGATGAAATGCGATCAGCCGCCATTTTTCGTCCTTCCACCCTTGCTGATCACGACGATCGCCATATCGGCGTTGAGGTTCGGATCGTCGTACACCTCGACGTTGGCGGTTGTGTCCAGGGCGATGTGCTGGTGGATCGTGATCCCCTTCTCCCGGCAAAATGCGTCGAAATCGGCGATCGAAAGGAAGCGGACGTTGGGCGAATTGTACCACTGGAAGCCCAACAGGGCGCCGGCGCGCGGCGCGGCCCTCCAGGTATAGCTGCTGCCGCAGCCGCCAATAGCCGAAGTTGGGAAAGCTGACGATCCCCTGCCGGCCCACGCGCAACACGTCGGCCAGCACCCGCTCGACGTCCAAGACGGCCTGCAAGGTCTGCGAGAGGACGACGAAGTCGAACTGTTGGTCGGCGAAGGCGGCAAGTCCCTGGTTCAAGTCGGCCTGGACGACGTCCAAGCCGCGGCGGACGCAGGCGACGATCGCCCGTTCGTCCAGTTCAATGCCCATGATCCGCCGGTGTCCCCGCCGCCGCAGTTGCGCCAAAAGCCTGCCGGCGCCGCAACCGAGGTCCAACACGCTGGCCCCCGCCGGGATCAGCCCGACGATCGAGTCGTAATCCAATCGCCGGCGATGGAAGATGCTCTTCGGGCTGGGCGCGTGCAGCTCTTGTCCCTCGTTCTCGTCGGACTCGGACTCGCCTTCGCCGTCGGGCTGGGCGAGAAAAGCCCGCAGCATCTCGCCGTACGAAGCGAGATTGTCCGGGAGCAGGAAGGCGTCGTGGCCGCAGTCGCTACGCACGTTGCAGTAGCTCACCGGCTTGCCGGCGGCGATCAGGGCGTCGACGATTTCCTGCGACTGGAAAGCGGGAAAGAGCCAATCCGAGGTGAAGCTCAACAGCAGCCAACGGCACTGCGAGCGGGCCAGCGCGGCCGCCAAACTTTGCGGCGTCGCCCCCAGCTCGAACAGGTCCAGCGCCATGCTCAGCGTCAGGTAGCTGTTCGCGTCGAAGCGATCGACGAACTTTTCCCCCTGATGCGCGAGATAGGAGCCGACGGAAAACTTGTTCTCGAACTGCGTCTGCATCTGCCGCGGCGCCGCCCGCTGCGAATCGAACTTCTGGATCATCGCCTCCCGCGACAGGTAGGTGATGTGGCCGAGCATCCGCGCCAAGGAGAGCCCGACCGCCGGGCCGGGGCCGCCGTAATACTGTCCGTCCTGGAAGGCCGGGTCGCGGAGGATGGCGTTGCGGCCGACGACGTTGAAGGCCAGGGCCTGGCTGGTCAGCCGCGGCGAAGCGGCGATCGCCACGGCCCCGGCGACGGATTCGGAAAATCGCGTCCCCCATTCCAACGCCATCTGCCCGCCCAGCGAACCGCCCACCACTGCCCGCAGCCGCGCAATCCCCAGGCTCTCGACCAACAGCTTTTGCGCGCGGACCATGTCGCCGACGGTGATCACGGGAAAATCGGCGCCCCAGGGGCGGCCGGTGTCGGGACAGATGCCGTTCGGGCCGGTCGTGCCGCGGCAGCCGCCAAGGATATTCGGACAAATGACGAAATACCGCTCCGTGTCGATCGATTTCCCAGGCCCGACAACCAGGTCCCACCAGCCGATGTCGTCGTCGGGATCGTGCCGCGCGACGTGCGAATCGCCGGACAGGGCGTGGCAAACCAACACCGCATTGTCGCCGCGGTCGTTCAGTGCGCCGTAGGTTTCGTAGGCGACAGTCACCCCGGGCAAGACGCCCCCCTGCTCCAGGTTCAACGGCGCGGAGAAGACGGCTGTTTGCAGGTGGCGCAAGGGGCGGCCCGTGCGGACGCTGTCGCTGCTGGAAAATGTGTCGTCGGAGGACATGGGCAGTTTTGGAAACGGGCGCAACTTCTGCGGCACGGGCGCCGCTGGGGCAAACCTCTATTGTTGCGCCCCGCCCCCCGTGCGGTCAAGGTCGGCAAGACGGCCGGAATGCGGAAACCAGGGGGGAAAGCCTCAGGCGAAAGAAACCGTGCAGCGTCCCGGCGCCCGTCTCACTGACCCAAACCCTCGAATAACGCCGTTGACAGATAGCGCTCGCCGAAACTGCAGGCGACGGTGACGATCACCTTGCCGCGATTCTCCGGCTTGCCGGCAAGCCGCACCGCCGCGGCCACGTTGCCGCCCGTGCTGATGCCGCCCAAAATCCCTTCCTCCTTCGCCAATCGCCGCGCCCAAGTGAACGCCTCGTCGTTGGTCACCGTCTCCACGCCGCTCAAGAGCGACGTGTCCAGGTTCTTCGGAATGAAGCCGGCGCCGATGCCTTGGATCTTGTGCGGGCCGGGCTTGCCGCCGGAAATCACCGGGGAATCGGCGGGCTCGACCGCCACGGCGCGGAAGTTCTTATTGTGGCTGCGAATGTAACGCGTCACCCCCGTGATTGTTCCCCCGGTGCCCACGCCGGCGACGATCAGGTCCACCTTCCCGCCCGTGTCCTCCCAAATCTCCTTTCCCGTGGTCCGCTCGTGGACCTCGGGGTTGGCGGGATTGTCGAACTGCTGCGGGATCCAACTGTTGGGAATCGACGCGGACAGTTCCTGGGCCTTGGCAATGGCGCCCTTCATGCCGTCTTTCGCCGGCGTCAACACCAACTCGGCCCCCAGCATCCGCAACAGTGCGCGGCGTTCGAGGCTCATCGACTCGGGCATGGTGAGCGTCAAGTGGTATTCCTTGGCGGCGGCGACAAACGCCAAGGCAATGCCCGTGTTCCCGCTCGTCGGCTCGATGATCCGCGTCCCCTTCTTCAAGATGCCCGATTTCTCCGCCGTCTCGATCATCGCCCGGCCGATGCGGTCCTTCACGCTGGAAAGCGGATTGAAGAATTCCAGTTTCAACAGGACCGTGGCGTGCCCGGGGGGAACGATGCGGTTGAGCTTCACCAGCGGGGTGTTGAACGTGGTTTCGATGATGTTGCCGTAGACTTTGCCGTGAGACATGCCTGGCTCCTTAAAGTTAATGGTGTTCCGTGGATCGTGGCCTGTTCCTAACAGTTGATCGGAATTATAACACGACAACATTTATACGGATAGTGATGTATGTAGGAAAATTGCTAATGTGATGGATATCGATTGGCAAACCGGGGTTCTCATCTCCCACCGGGAGAGGGTCAGCCCAAGTTCGCCAGTCGTTGACGTAAGTGCTTGCAGCGCAAGGGCCGTTTTGCAAAAGTCTGCACTTTATACCCCTCGTTAGCTGTATTTTTGGAGGTCGCCAACGGGGCCTGGAAAGAATCGCGCGCCCGATCATCCCAAGAAGCTTTGCATTACCTCGGCAGGGGCGGGGCCGTAGGCGGAAGGCTCCATCGTACAGGTCGCCCGCCCCTGACTCAATCCCCGCATCGCGTTGGAATAGCCGAAGAGATTGGCCAGCGGGGCCTGGGCGTCGATCACCGTCGTGCGGCCGCGGACGTGCGTGCCGGTGATGATCGCCCGCCGCTGCTGAAGATCGCTGACGATGTCGCCGAGATTCTCCTCCGGCGTGGTCACTTCCAGACGCATGATCGGCTCCAAGAGCACGATCCCCGCCTCGCGAAGCGCCGTGTTGAAGGCGTCGGCGGCGGCGAAGCGAAAGGCCAGGTTGTTGGACTCTCCGGCGCTTCACGTCCCCTCCCTGATTGTCGTCTTGATTTGCATTAACGGAAAACCCAACAGCCCGCTGCCCTCGCCCATCTCGGAAATGACCTCGCTCGCCGGCCCTGCAAGGAACGGCACGATCTGCTCGTCCAGGTTGTCAGCAAGCACACACACGGGTTTGGACGTGCCCGGGTTGGGGTCTACGCGGACACCGACCTCGGCGTAAAGCGTTTGCCCGCCAAACTGCCGGTGGCAGCGCCCCGTCGCCACGGCGCTCTTCTGGATCGTCTCGCGATAGCTCACCCGCGGCTTGTGCATGCGCACGTCCAACTTGTAGTCGCGCAGCAGGCGGTGCTTGATCACTTCGAGGTGCAGTTCGCCCATGCCGCTGATGAGCGTCTGGCCGGTCTCTTCGTTTTCGCGGGCGTGGAAGGTGGGGTCCTGCCGTTTCAGCATTTCGAGCACGTCGGCCAGCTTCTTTCGCTCGGTCGTGGTCTCCGGCTCGATGGCCATCGAGATGACCGTGTCCGGAAAGGCGATCGACTCCAAGAGGATCGGCTCTTTCGGGTCGCAGAGGGTGTCGCCGGTGACGCTGTGGCGGAGGCCGATCACGCCGATGATGTCGCCCGCCTCGACCGCTTCGACCTGCTCGCGGTGGTCGGCCTGGATGCGCCAAAGCTGCGGGACGTTTTCCTTCTTGTCCTTGCCGGGATTCAACACGCGGCTGTTCGCCTTCAACCGGCCGGAATAGACGCGGACATCGTGCAAGTCGCCGTGCCGGTCGGCCTGAATCTTGAAGACCAGCGCGGAAAACGGCTCCGAGGCGTCCGGCTTGCGGCTGAGTTTGGCGTCTTTTTTCTTCGGGTCGTGGCCTTCGACGGGCGGGACGTCGGCGGGGCTGGGCAAGTACGCCGCCACGGCGTCCAACACCGGCTGCACCCCGATCCCGTCCAGCGCCGAGCCGCAGAGCACCGGCACGAGCATGTTCTGCAGCGTCGCCGCGCGGAGCGTTTTGCGGATCAGGGCCTCCGGCGGCGTCTCCTCGGCCAGCAACAACTCGGTCAACTCGTCGCTCATCAAGGAAAGCTGATCGAGCAATTGCCCCCGCCAAAGCAGCGCCTCGTCGAGCAGCTCTCTGCGGCACCTCGGCGGTGCAGATTTCCGCCCCCTCGCGTCCCGCGGGAAAGGTGAGCATTTTCATCGCGATCAGGTCGATCAGGCCGCGGAACGCCTCGCGGACGTGCGGCGGCCCGGCCCCGATGGGCAGGTTGACCGGGGCCGGCTTGCAGCCCAAGCGATTGCGAATCTCGTCGAGCGTGCCGAAGAAGTCCGCTCCTTCGCGGTCCATCTTGTTGATAAACGCGATCCGCGGCACGTGATACTTGTCCGCCTGCCGCCAGACGGTCTCGCTCTGCGCCTCGACGCCTTCCCGCGCTGAACACGACCACGCCGCCGTCCAACACGCGGAGGCTCCGCTCGACCTCGGCGGTGAAATCGACGTGGCCGGGCGTGTCGATAAGGTTCACCGTGACATCGTGCCAGGGGAAGGTGACGCAGGCCGACTGGATGGTGATGCCCCGTTCCTGCTCCTCGGGATCGAAGTCGGTGACGGTCGTGCCCTTATCGACCTGGCCGACGCGGTGGGTGAAGCCGCTGTAAAAGAGCATTCGCTCGGTGACGGTCGTCTTGCCGGCGTCGATGTGGGCGATGACGCCGATGTTTCGCAGCGTATGGATGTCGTGCGGCATGACGGGGGGTTGACCTTGGGGCCAAAGGAGTTAATGATACGGCCGGCAGGTCGGGAGGTCAACGGACGGACTAGGGATTTGCAATGTTGCTTGAAATGACGTTTTGGGCCGCCGTTTAATCCGCGGGAAGGGTTGCGGGTTGTCCGAGGGGCTCGCCCTGGCGGCCACAGACTGTTAAACTAGCCTCTTTTGATTGCGCGATCGACAGAATCGGTCCGGAGACCCAGCGATGACGGCGCCTGAGACCGTTCGCGAACTTGTCGAGCGGTTTGACAGCCAGCGCGATTCGTATCGCTCGGAGGCATACAACGAGACGCAGCTTCGCCGGGAATTCCTCGACCCGTTTTTCGAGGCGCTCGGCTGGGACGTCCACAATCGCAAGGGCTACGCCGAGGCGTACAAGGAGGTGATCCACGAGGACGCCATCAAGATCGGCGGCCGGACCAAGGCCCCCGATTACTGCTTCCGCGTCGGCGGCGGCATGAGGAGTTTTTTCGTCGAGGCGAAGAAGCCGTCGGTTGACATCCGCGAGGCGGTGAGCCCCGCCTTCCAACTCCGCCGCTACGCCTGGTCGGCGAAGCTGCCGGTGAGCATCCTTACGGACTTCGCCGAGTTGGCCGTTTACGACAGCCGCATCCGGCCGCACAAAACCGACAAGGCGGCCACGGCGCGGATGCTCCTTTACACGCACCGCGATTATCTCGGCAAGTGGGACGAACTTGTCGGCCTGATCTCACCCGAAGCCGTCCGCCGCGGGTCGCTGGAGAAGCTGGTCGCGTCGAAAAAGGTCAAGAAGGGCACGGCCGAGGTCGATCGCGCGTTTTTGCAGGAGATCGAGTCGTGGCGCGACACGCTGGCGCGGAACATCGCCCTTCGCAATCCGGGCATTTCCTCGCGCGACCTGAACTTCGCCGTGCAGCGGACGATCGATCGGATCGTCTTCCTGCGGATTTGCGAGGATCGGGGCATCGAGCCCTACGGCCGCCTCGCGGGGCTCGCCAACGGTCCAAACGTCTACCGCCGCCTGGGCGAACTGTTCCAGCAGGCCGACGACCGCTACAACTCCGGCCTCTTCCACTTCAACGTGGAGCGCGATCGCGCCGAGCCGCCCGACGAAATGACGCTCGCCCTGGCGATCGACGACCGGCTGCTGCGGGAGATCATCGTCGGCCTCTACTACCCCGAGAGTCCGTACGAGTTCTCCGTCCTCCCCACCGAAATCCTCGGCCAGGTCTACGAGCAGTTTCTGGGCAAGGTGATCCGCCTGACCAAGGCGGGGCAAGCAAAGGTCGAAGAGAAACCGGAGGTTCGCAAGGCCGGCGGCGTCTATTACACTCCCGCGTATATCGTCGATTACATCGTCAGGAACACGGTGGGAAAACGGTTGGAAGGCGCGACGCCAAAGGACGTCGCCTTGTTTCGCATCCTCGACCCCGCGTGCGGCTCCGGCTCGTTCCTCATCGGCGCCTTCCAGCATCTCTTCGATTGGCACCGCGATTGGTACATGGCCGACGGCGCCGAGCGCCACGCCCGCGGGCGAAATCCGGTTCTCTACCGCGGGCCCGGCGGCCTGTGGCGGCTGACGACGGCAGAGAAGAAACGAATCCTCTTGAGCAACATCTACGGCGTGGACATCGACCCGCAGGCCGTCGAGGTGACGAAGCTCTCGCTGCTGCTGAAGGTGTTGGAAGGCGAGTCGAGCGAGACGCTGGCAAACCAATTGCGGCTCTTGCACGAGCGGGCGCTGCCCGATCTCGGCGGCAACATCAAGTGCGGCAATTCGCTCGTAGGCCCGGACTTCTACAATGGGCGGCAGTTGAGCATGTTGGACGACGAGAAGCGTTGGCGGATCAACGCCTTCGATTGGGAGGCCGAGTTTCCCGAGGTCTTCAAGGCCGGCGGGTTTGACGCCGTAATTGCCAACCCACCGTATATTTCGATTCGGAGGATGAACGAGACCAGCCCCGACCAGGTTGAGTACCTCAAGGCGCGATTCAAAGCGGCAGGCAAGGGCAGTTACGACATTTACGTTGTTTTCGTGGAGCGGGCGCTTTCGCTGCTGGGCCGCAATGGGCTGATGGGGTTTATCCTGCCGAGTAAATTCTTCTCAACAGACTACGGGGCGCCGCTGCGCGGCGTCCTTTCCGCTCGAAGGGCCGTAGCGGAGGTTGTTGATTTTCGCCATGGGCAGGTCTTCGAGCAGGCGGCCACCTACACCTGCCTTCTCTTTCTCGCGGCCGACGGCAGGCGGTTGTTTCGATACTCGGTGGCTGAGCCGCCCAACGTCGTCCGCGATGGCTTGCCGCCGACGCTTTCGGTAAAATCGACGGCGATTTCGGCCGCCCCGTGGATTTTTTCGCCGAAGTCGCATCATGATCTTCGCAGCAGGGCGCGCGAGGGCGCGGTCGAACTGCTCAGCCTACCGAGCAAAATATCGCGCGGCTCTTCGACCGGAAATGATGACGTATTCGTGTTAAAGGCCGATCGCGACGGATATACGACGCGGGAGGGCGATCGCGTCGAGATCGAGGACGAGATCCTTCGGACACCGCTGTACGCCACCGACTTCGGCCGGTATCGGTTCTCTCCGGCGGCCTGTGACCGCGTCATTTTCCCGTATCTCGTCTCCTCCGCGGGCTACAAGGAACTCGATGAGGGCGAGTTGGCGAAGCGTTTTCCCAAGGCATATCGCTACCTGAAGGGCCGCAGGCCGGAACTTGTCAATCGTAGGCAATTCAAGAAGTGGTATGGCTTCAGCGCCTCCCGAAATCTGAGCGTCCACGACCATGCCCAGCTTATGGTCCCCCTGTTGGCAAACAGGGGGCTTTATTTCGCCCCTGCCCAAAGCGATGGGAAAGTACTGCCCGATGGCAAGCGGCGGCTTTACGATCGCGCTTTCTGCCGGCCAGCCGATGAGCCCCTTCTACGTGTTGGGGCTGCTCAACTCCAGGTTGTTGTACTGGATGCTTGACAGGATGAGCAATCGCTTCCGCGGAGGTTGGATCACTTGCACAAAGCAGTACGTTGGGACGCTTCCGATACGCCGCGTTAACCTTGAACGGCGCGCGGAGAGGCGGCGCCATGACAAACTGGTCGAGCTGGTGGACGCGATGCTGGGGTTGCACCGGCAGTTGGCTTCGGCGAGGACGGCCGACGCAAAGACGCTCGTCCAGCGGCAGATCGACGCCGCCGACGGCCAAATCGACCGATTGGTCTACGAACTCTACGGCCTGAGCGAGGCGGAGATCGCCATCGTAGAAGCGACGGCCGGTTGAAGCCCGCCGACGCCCGCACTCGCGATCCCTACCAGGCGAAGTGGGCGAAGGCCTTGTTCGCGTCGGCCATGCGGTGGACGTTCTCCCGCTTCGTGAACGCCGCCCCTTCCCGCTTGTACGCGGCCATCAACTCGGCGGCCAGCTTCTCCGCCGTCGGGCGGCCCTTCTTCTCGCGAATCGCCCCCAGAATCCAGCGGATGGCCAACGACTGCTGCCGCGTCTTGTTCACCTGCATCGGCACCTGGTACGAGGCCCCGCCGACCCGCTTCGAGCGGACTTCGATGTTCGGCTTCACGTTGTCCACCGCCTGGGTGAACACGGCGATCGGCTCGGAATCCTTGATCTTCTCGCCGATGATGTCCAACGCGCCGTAGAAGACGGCGTACGCCGTGCTCTTCTTGCCGCTCCACATCAAACAATTGACGAACTTGCCCGCCAGGATCGACCCGTGACGGGGATCTGGCCTCAACGTTTCTCTGCTGGCGGTGATGCGACCCATGACACAACCAAAGGGATTAGGGATTGGGGGAAACGGAGGGATTAGGGATTGGGGATTAGGGATTAGGAGACGACTGCACGCCCTTCTCTAATCCCTAATCCCCAATCCCTAATCCCTTCGCTTACGATTTCTTCGCTCCGTAGCGGCTGCGGGACTGCTTGCGGCCTTCGACGCCGAGGGTGTCCAACGCGCCGCGGACGACTTGATAACGCACGCCGGGCAAGTCGCGGACGCGGCCGCCGCGGACCAACACGATCGAGTGCTCCTGCAAACTGTGCCCCTCGCCGGGGATGTATACGGTGACTTCCTTGCCGTTGGACAACCGCACGCGGGTGATCTTTCGCAGGGCGGAGTTCGGCTTCTTCGGGGTCATCGTCTTGACCTGCAAGCACACCCCCCGTTTGAACGGGCACTTTTCCAGCACGGGCGCCTTGCTGAACTTCCGCGGCGGCTTGCGCCGCTTGCGGATCAGTTGATTGATTGTCGGCATGGGTTGTCTCAGTCTGTCTAACGGTCCCGCCCGATCCTCACCGGGAATCCTTCATTTTGCCAAATCGGTTGCCGGCGTCAAGGGGGAGGCCGATGAAAACGAGGGGATTCCGCGGACCGGCGGGGGCTTCCTCAGGTCGCGGCATGCGTCTTGCGGCTGGTGCGGTCCCCGCGGGTGGGTCTCCTCGCCCCGTGCCGCCGCGATCTGTTTGGCCAAAAAGACCTTTGCCAGGCTCTGGTACGGCACGTCGATCTTGTTCGCCAGGGCCTTGAGTTCCGCCAGCATGTCCGCCGGGATGCGGATCGAAATCGACTTCAGCGTCGGCTTCAGATTCGGGAAGGGCCCGCCGCCGCCGGCAACAAAGGACTCGACGTAGCCGTAATCCAACGGTGAATGGGTCGCCCAAAACGCACGTTCCGCATCTTCGTTCTTGAACGTCGGCGCTGGCTTACCCTCTTTTTTCATAATAACGTCTCTCCTTCCGACTCATGTCCCTTGCGGAAATGACTCGGATCAATTTTTCTCGCCGCGTGAAAATCACGACGAGTTCGCGTCCGCCGCTGGTCCTGCCAAACGCCGCCCATCGCTTCTCGGCGGCGGAATGTCTCGGATCGTCGAGAACCAGCAAGGGCGAGTTGAAGAAAACCTGCTCGCACTCCCAGTTTTCCACACCGTGCGCCAGCCGGTTCTTGTCGGCGTTGCCTTCGTCCCACTGGAAACCGACAACGTCGTCGAAACCGCTCTTCATCGTAAGTAAGTGTATATGAAAACAATATACAAGTCAAGCAATCCCCCGCCCGGGTGGAGTGGATCGGTCGGGGTTGATCGTTCAG
This sequence comes from uncultured Planctomycetia bacterium, assembly GCA_963791075.1. Taxonomy (GTDB): domain Bacteria; phylum Planctomycetota; class Planctomycetia; order Pirellulales; family Thermoguttaceae; genus CAWBRF01. The sequence goes on along the minus strand of CAWBRF010000025.1, from coordinate 37,266 downwards.
CGGGCAGAACCGGCCCCTCGCTCCGGTCCCAAGTGGCCGTCGGCGACTACTCGCCCTCCGGCTCGTCCAATTCGTCCTCGGTCTCGCTGAAAAGCTCGTCCAAGGCGGTCGTGGAGGGGGCGGCGGGCTCCGCCTCGGCCGACGACGACTCGCCGCTCTCCTTGCCGGCGGTTTCCAAGAGCGGGAAGTGCCGCGCCAACACGTCCTCCTTCTCGACGGCCAAGCCTTCCAGGGCCTGCGGCCGAATCCGCACCTCCGACTCCTGATAGGCGCCAAAACCCGTCCCCGCGGGAACGAGGTGCCCGAGAATCACGTTCTCCTTCAGGCCGACAAGGTTGTCGATCTTGCCGGCCAGCGCCGCCTCGGTCAACACCTTGGTCGTCTCCTGGAAGCTGGCGGCGGAGATGAAGCTGGAGCTTTGCACGGCGGCCTTGGTGATGCCCAACAGTTGCGTGCTCGCGGAGGCGGGCTTGGGCTTGCCGCCGGCGCCGGGTCGCCGCCGAGGGCCTCGATCTGGGCGTTGACCTGTTCGAGCGTGTCGATGGGCACGATCGCCCCCTCCTCGAAGTCGCTGTCCCCCTTGTGGACGATCTTCAAGCAGCGGTTCAACTCGTTGTTTACCGCGCGGAAGTCGAACTTGTCCATGACCGAGCCGGGCAAGAGCGTCGTGTCGCCAATCGACTCGACGCGAACTTTTCGCAGCATCTGCGCGACGATGATCTCGATGTGCTTGTCGTTGATCTGCACGCGCTGGCTGCGATAGACGTTTTGAATTTCCCGCGTGAGGTAGTGCTGCACGGCTTCCTCGCCGGAAATGCGGAGGATGTCGTGGGGCACCAGCGGCCCGTCGACGAGGGCTTCGCCCGCACGGACGAAGCTGCCCGCGTGTACGCGGAGGTGCTTGCCGTGGGAGACGAGGTGCTCGCGTTCGATGCCGCTGTCGCTGCGGACGATGATCGTTCGCTTGCCGCGGCGTTTCTCGCCGAGAAGCTCGACGCTGCCGTCGATTTCGGCCATGACGGCGGGGTCCTTCGGCTTGCGGGCCTCGAAGATTTCCGTCACCCGGGGCAGACCGCCGGTGATGTCTTGCGTGCCCGACACCTCGCGCGGCGTCTTCGCCAGCAGGGTGCCGGCGGAGACCATGGCCCCCTCGGCGACTTCGATGTTCGCCTTTTCCGGGAGGTAGTAGAAGTTGAGGATTTTGCCGCTGGCGTCTTCGAGGACGATTTGCGGGTGGAAATCGCCCTTGTGCTCCATGACGAGTTGGCGGACGTGGCCGCTGGGGTCCTTTTCCTGCCGCATGGTTTCGCCTTCAATGACGTCCTCGTAGCGGACCTTGCCGCCGACTTCGGCGAGGATGGGGATGGCGTGCGGGTCCCATTGGCAGAGGACGGCGCCCGGCTGCACCTCCTGGTTCTCGGTCACTTGCAGGTTGGCGCCGGCGGGAACTTCGTACTTTTCCAGTTCGCGCCCCTTGGGGTCGAGAATGAGGATCTCGCCGTTGCGGGTGAGCACGACCTGTTGCCCGGCGTCGTTGCGGACGACCTTCAGGCGGGTGAACTTGACCACGCCTTGTTTCTTCGCGGATTTCGCTCTCTTCGACGGCGTGGGCCGCCGTGCCGCCGATGTGGAACGTCCGCATCGTCAACTGGGTGCCCGGCTCGCCGATGCTCTGGGCGGCGATGATGCCGACGGCCATGCCCTGCTCGACGAGGCTGCCCGTGGAGAGGTCCATGCCGTAGCAGAGCGCGCAGACCCCCAGCGTCGCGTCGCAGGTCATCGGGCTGCGGACCTGGATCTTTTCCAAGCCCAATTCTTCGATCTTTTTCGCCACGTCCAGGGTGATCAGTTCGCTCTCGCGGACGATCACTTCGTCGGTGATCGGGTTGACGATGTTCGCCCGGCTGACGCGGCCGCGGACCGAGTCGGCAAGGCTGATCTCCACCTTTTCGCCGCGGTAGATGACTCCCTTGGTGATGCCCTGCGCCGTGCCGCAGTCGTGCGTGGTGATGACGACGTTCTGGGCGACGTCGGCGAGTTTGCGGGTCAAGTAGCCGGAGTCGGCCGTCTTCAAGGCGGTGTCGGCCAGACCTTTGCGGGCGCCGTGGGTCGAACTGAAGTATTCCAGCACGCTCAAGCCCTCGCGGAAGTTCGCCTTAATCGGCGTTTCGATGATTTTCCCCGACGGCTTCGCCATCAAACCGCGCATGCCCGCCAACTGGCGAATCTGCTCGACGCCGCCGCGGGCGCCGGAGTGGGCCATGAGGAAGATCGGGTTGACGTAGCCGGGGAAGCGGCGGTCGTTTTCCAACTCGGTCATCATTTCCGAGGTGATTTGTTCGCGCGCGTGGGTCCAGGCGTCGAGCACCTGGTTGTAGCGCTCGCCCTCGGTGATGATGCCCCGCTGGTAGAGCTTCGTGATCCGCATCACCGACTTTTCCGCGTTGAGGATGATCTTCGCCTTGTTCGGCGGGGTAATCAAGTCGTCGGTGGCGAAGCTCAGGCCGCTGAGCGTGCTCTGGCGGAAGCCGAGTTGGTTCATCGTGTCCAAGAGGTCGATCGTCGCCCGGCGGCCCAGCCGCTCGTAGCAGTCGGAAATCACCCCCGCCAGGTCGGAAGAGCGCAGCGCGGTGTTGTAGTAGGGCATCCCGTCGGGAAGCATCGTGTTGAACATCACGCGGCCGACGGTCGTGTTGAAGCGTTCGCCGGGGCGCGCCTGCGGGTCGTTCTTCACGGGCCGATCGGGGAGGCGGACCTGGATCGCCGCGTGCGTGTCGAGCACGCCTTGCGCATAGGCGAGCATCACCTCATCAAACGAGGCGAAAATCATCCCGTCGCCCTTGCAGTTGGCCAGCGCCGTGGTGATGTAGTAGCAGCCCATCACCACGTCCTGCGACGGGCTGATGATCGGCGCGCCGTTGGCGGGGCTGAAGATGTTGTTCGTGGACATCAACAGCGTGTGCGCCTTGACCTGCGCCTCGATCGACAGCGGCAGGTGAACCGCCATCTGGTCGCCGTCGAAGTCGGCGTTGAAGCCCTTGCAGACCAGCGGGTGGAGCTTGATCGCGTTGCCTTCCACCAGCACCGGCTCGAACGCCTGGATGCCCATGCGGTGCAGCGTCGGCGCGCGGTTGAGCATCACGGGATGGTTCTGGATCACCTCTTCGAGGATGTCCCAAACCTCCTCGTCCTTGCGTTCGAGCATCTTCTTCGCGCTCTTGATCGTGTCCGCGTGGCCCAACTCCTTCAGCCGGCGGATGATGAACGGCTGGTAGAGCTCGAGGGCGATTTTCTTCGGCAGGCCGCACTGGTGCAGCCGCAGCGCCGGCCCGACGACAATCACGCTCCGCGCCGAATAATCGACGCGCTTGCCGAGCAGGTTCTCGCGGAAGCGGCCTTGCTTGCCCTTGATCATGTCGGTCAACGACTTCAACGGCCGGTTGCTCGATCCGAGCACGGGGCGCTTGCAGCGGTTGTTGTCGAACAGCGCGTCAACCGACTGCTGCAACATCCGCTTCTCGTTGCGGATGATCACTTCCGGCGCGTTCAGATCGACGAGCTTCTTCAGCCGGTTGTTGCGGTTGATGATTCGCCGGTAGAGGTCGTTCAGGTCGCTCGTGGCGAAGTTGCCCGAGTCCAGCAGGACCAGGGGGCGGAGATCGGGCGGAATCACCGGGATCACGTCGAGGACCATCCATTCCGGGCGGTTGTCGCTGTCGCGGATCGCCTCGACGATCTTCAGCCGGTTGATCAGGTCCTTCTTTTTCTGCTTCGAGTTCGTCTCGCTCAAATCGACGCGGAGGTCGACGGAGAGCTTCACCAGGTCGAGGTCGACCAGCAGCTTGCGGACCGCCTCGGCGCCCATGTCCGCCTCGAACGAGCCTTCCGGATACTGCGCCGCGCGGCGCGATACTCTTCCTCGGTGAGCAGTTGCTGCGGCTTCAAAGGCGTGTCGCCCGGCTTCGTGACCACGTAGTCCTGGAAGTAAATCACCTTCTCCAGGCTGGTGGTCTTCATGTTCAGCAGCGCGCCTAAGCGGCTGGGCATCGCCTTGAAGAACCAGATGTGCACCACCGGGGCGGCCAGCTCGATGTGGCCCATCCGCTTCCGCCGCACGCGGCTGTGCGTGATCTTCACCCCGCAACGGTCGCAGATCATCCCCTTGTACTTCATCCCGCGGTACTTGCCGCAGGCGCACTCCCAGTCCTTTTCCGGGCCGAAGATGCGTTCGCAGAAGAGGCCGTCCTTTTCCGGGCGGTAGGTGCGGTAGTTGATCGTTTCCGGCTTTTTCACTTCGCCGAAGGACCAACTGCGGATGTCGTGCGGCCGGGCCAGGCTGATCTTGACCGCCGCGTAATCGTTAATGCGATCGTAGGTGCTTTCGCCGATGCTCACTGCGTTTGCTCCTTTCGCCGGAGAAGGGAAGAAGGGAAACCGCCCCCCCTACACCCGGGCCTTCTCCAACTGCATGTTCAGGGCCAGCCCGCGGATTTCGTTGGTCAAGACGTCGAAGCTGGCGGGGGTTCCCGCTTCGAGCGTGTTTTCGCCCTTGACCATGGATTCGTAAATCTTCGTGCGTCCTTCAACGTCGTCGCTCTTCACGGTGAGCAACTCCTGGAGGATGTCAGGCGGCGCCGTAAGCCTCCAGCGCCCAGACTTCCATTTCCCCGAACCGCTGGCCGCCGAAGCGGGCCTTGCCGCCCAGCGGCTGCTGGGTGATCAGCGAGTAGGGGCCGGTGCTGCGGGCGTGGACCTTGTCGTCGACCAGGTGGTGCAGCTTCAGCATGTAGATGTAGCCGACGGTGGAGAGCTGCTCGAACGGCTCGCCCGTCCGCCCGTCGTAAAGCTGCGCCTTGCCGTGCGCGGGCAGGCCGGCCTCTTCGAGGACTTTGCGGAGGGCCGGTTCGTCGGCGCCGTCGAAAATCGGCGTGATCGCCTGGAAGCCGAGCTTCGCCCCCGCCCAACCGAGGTGCGTCTCGAGAATCTGGCCGACGTTCATGCGGCTCGGCACGCCCAGCGGATTCAAGAGGATCTGCACGGGAGTGCCGTCGGCGAGGAAGGGCATGTCCTCCTTGGGCAAAATCTTCGCGATGACGCCCTTGTTGCCGTGGCGGCCGGCCATCTTGTCGCCCACGGAAATCACCCGCTTCGCCGCCAGGTACACCTTCACCATTTGCAGCACGCCGCTGCGGAGCTCGTCGCCGCGCTTCATCGAGTTGAGCTTGCGGTCGCGGGCGTCGATCGCCGCCTCGACCGCCGGCCAGAAAGTCTTGTACACCTTCTCCACCTCGGCTTTGCGCTGCGGGCTGCGAATGTCCAGCGACTCGATGTTGAACGTCTGCGCCTGCTCGGCGACGTAGCGGTGCTCCTGGTTCTCCACCAGCGGATTGCCGTCCTCGTCGGTCAGCTTCTTCTTCAGCACGTCCTCGATCTGCGCGACCAGCGCGCCGAAGGCGGCGGCGATGCGGGCGTTCCCCTCGGACTCCGCCTCTTTCAGCGAAGTTTCGAACGCCTTCCGCTCGTCCTCGCTGAGGCTCATGCGGCGGGAGAACTTCTGCGTGTCGATGACGATTCCCTCGACGCCCGAGGGGACTTCGAGCGAATCGTTCTTCACGTCCTCGCCGGCGCGGCCGAAGATCGCGTGCAGCAGCTTCTCTTCCGGCGTCAACTCGGTCTTCGACTTCGGCGAGACCTTGCCCACCAACACGTCGCCCGGCTGCACGTACGTCCCCACGCGGACGATGCCGTTCTCGTCGAGGTTGCGGAGCATCTTTTCGCTGACGTTGGGGATGTCGCGGGTGAACTCCTCGCGGCCGAGCTTCGTTTCGCGGATTTCGATGTCGAACTCTTCGATGTGCAGCGAGGTGTAGGTGTCGTTGGCGACCAACTCTTCGCTGATGATGATCGCGTCCTCGAAGTTGAATCCGTCCCAGGCCATGAAGGAGGCCAGGACGTTGCGGCCCAGGGCCAACTCGCCCTGGCAGGTGGCGGCGCCGTCGGCGATGATTTGCCCCTTCTCGACCTTGTCGCCCAAGGCGACGATCGGCTTCTGGTTCTGACAGGTCCGCTCGTTCAGGCCGACGAACTTCCGCATCGGATAGGAATCGCCGTCGATTTCGATCCGCCGGGCGTCGACGAAGCTGACCGCGCCCTTGTTTCGCGCGGATGGGCATGCTCGAGTTGATCGCCGTTTCCACTTCCAGGCCGGTGGCCACCAGGGGGGCTTCGGTGATCAACAGCGGCACCGCCTGGCGCTGCATGTTCGATCCCATCAATGCCCGGTTCGCGTCGTCGTGCTCGAGGAAGGGGATCAATCCCGCCGACACCCCGACCATCTGGCTCGGGGCGACGTTGATGTACTCGATCTGGTCGGTGGGGGTCATCTCGAAATCGCCGTGATAGCGGGCGATGATCGCGTCGCCGACGAGCTTGCCGTTGACGATCGGCGTGTCCGCCGGGGCGAGCTTCGCCTCGTGCTCCTGGTCCGCGCAGCCAGGCGATGTCGTCGGTAAGCTTGCCGTGCTTCAGCTTTTGATAGGGGGTCACGAGGAATCCGTACTCGTCGACGCCGGCGTAAATCGCCAGGCTGGAGATGAGGCCGATGTTCGTGCCTTCGGGGGTCTCGATGGGGCAAATCCGCCCGTAGTGGGAGATGTGCACGTCGCGGACTTCAAACCCCGCCCGCTTGCGGTTCAAGCCGCCGGGGCCCAAGGCGGAAAGCCGCCGCTCGTGGGTGAGCATCGACAGGGGGTTGGTCTGGTCGACGACTTGGGAAAGCTCGCCGCGGCCGAAGAAATACTCGATTGCCGCGGAAATGCTCTTCGGATTGACGAGGCTCCGCGGCGTCATGTCTTCGAGGTCCTTCAGGCTCATTCGCTCCTGCACCGTGCGGCGGAGCTTCAAGAAGCCCTTGCGCAGCTCGTCGCTGGCCAACTCGTCGATTGTCCGCAGGCGGCGGTTGCCCAAATGGTCGATGTCGTCGACTTCCGCCCCCGGCTCGTTCGCCCGCAGCTTCACCAAGTATTGGATGGACGCGATCAGGTCCTCCGGGCGGAGGGTCATTTCGTCCTCGGGGACCTTCAAGGCGAGCTTGCGATTGAGGCGGAAGCGGCCGACGCGGCCCAGCCGGTAGCGATTCGTGTCGTAGAACTTCTCGTGGAAGAGGGCCTTGGCCTTCTCCAACTGCGGCGGGTTGCCCGGCCGCAGCCGCTGGTAGATTCGCAGCAGCGCCTCTTGGTGGCTGGCGGTGGTGTCCTCGGCCAGGGCGTTGAGCAGCAGCGGGTTCTTCGGTTCGGCCATCACCTCGACTTCCTTCAAGCCGGAGGTGCAGATCGTCTCCGCGGCGTTCTTCGTGATCTTTTGGCCGCCCTCGACGAGGATCTCGCCGGCGCGGGGGCTGTCCGCGGGATAGACGACGTCGCCGACGGCGAGTTTTCCTTCGAGCTTCGCGGCGCTGCGGCCGTCGACCACCTTCACCCGCTCGCTCTCGTAGAAAACCCGCAATAGGTCGGCGTCCTGGCCGTACTTCGGGTCCATCGCCCGCAGCAGCGTCATGATCGAAAACTTGCCGCTCTGGTCGATGCGCACGGCGAGGCTTTCCTTGCGGGTGACGTTCAGTTCGATCCAACTGCCGCGTTCGGGGATGATGCGGCAACTGTGCAGGCGGCGGTCGCCCGCGCCTTCCATTTCCATGACGAAATCGACGCCGGGGCTGCGGTGCAACTGGCTGACGACGACGCGCTCGGCCCCGTTGATGATGAACTCGCCGCCGCCCAACATGATCGGGATGTCGCCGAGGTAGACCTCCTCCTCGACGGGCTGTTCCTTCGTCAGGCGGAGCCAGACCTTGAACGCGCGGCCGTAGGTGAGCCGCAATTGCCGGCATTCGTCCGGCTCATAGCGCGGCTTGCCCAATTCGTAGCGGACGTATTCGAGCTTCAACGTCTTGTCGTAGCTCTCGATGGGGAAGATTTCCCGCAACACGCCCTCGATCCCTTGGTCCTGCCGCTTCTGCCAGGGGACCTCGTGCTGGAGGAACGCGGCATAGCTGCGGGTTTGGATCTCAGTCAAGTCGGGAATCGGCTGCGGGAGCCGCTGAGAGCCGAATCGACGGATTTCCTTGGGCTGGAGACGTCGCTGGGCGGGGGTCGCCATGAGAAATCACCTTCCTGAACGAACACGGGACGGGAAAAAGCCGCTGGGGCCGGACTTGCACAACGCCCGCGCACGGCGCGAACGGGACCGGCCCCCCGGGCGATGCGAGATGTCACAGAGATCAAACCGTTTCTGCCCGCGCAAGACTCCGGTCCTCCCTTGGTCGGGGAGGTCCTCGGGGGAGAAATTAGGGGATCGCGGTGTTTCGGACGCTACTTAATGACAACGGTAGCGCCAGCCTCTTCCAACTCTTTCTTCAACTTCTCGGCGTCGGCCTTGGAGAGTCCTTCCTTGACCTTGGCCGGCACGGCCTCGACCAAATCCTTGGCCTCTTTCAGGCCGAGGCTGGTGGCGGCGCGGACGACCTTGATCACGCCGATCTTCTTGCCGTCGCCGTAGGCTTCGACGACAACGTCGAACTCGGTCTTTTCCGCCGCCGCGGCCGCCGGGCCGGCGCCCTCGGCCGGGGCAGCCATCATCACCGCCCCGCCCGCCGCCGGCTTAATGCCATGCACCTCTTCCAGGTAGTCGCTCAGTTCCTTCGCCTCTTTGAGGGTCAGGCCCACAATCTTTTCTCCCAGCTCCTGGGTCACGGGGGAAAAAGTGCGGGGTGCTTCAACGGTCGCCATCGCTATCGGTCCTTTCTCGCCTTGGCGCTGCGGACGGGAACGAGCCACGATCCGGCCCGCGACGCGCTGCTAAAGTAATGTTGTGGAAAAAATCTCGTTGGGTTCTTAAGCCGGGGCGGCTTCCGCCGCGGGCGCCCCTTCCGCCGCGCCGTCGTCTCCCTCGGCCTTCTGCTCGATCTGGCTGGCCAGCGCCCCGCCGACCGCCGTCAACTGGCTGACCAATCTCGCGCCCGGGCCGAGGATCTGGCCGACCAAGAGGCTCAACTGCTCCGTGCGGCTGGGCCACTTGCTGACCGCCGCGACCTGGGGCGCGGAAAGTTGCTCGCCGTCCATGACGCCGCCGCGGGCTTCCAGCGGCTTGTACTTGTCGCTCTTAATCAGGCGGGTGATTTCCTTCGCCAGGCTGACGATGTCCTCGGCCCCCCAGCAGATCGCCGTCGAGCCGGCGACGCCGTGAAACAGGCCGGCCAGCGGAGTCCCTTCCGTCGCCCGCTCGGCCAGGCTGTTCTTCACCATCAGGAGACGGATGTTCTTCGCGGCCAACTCGTTCCGCAAGCGGTGGGTGGCGTTGGCGTCGATTCCCACCACGTTCACCAACAGGGCGTCGCCGACGCCCTGCAGGCGGCTGCGGAGGTGGTCCGCAATCAAATTCTTCACTGCCTTGCTCATCGCCTGGAAACTCCGCTTTACGCCTGGATGCGAATGCCGGGGGTCATCGTCGCCTTGATCGAGATCCCCTTGATGTACTGGCCGCGAATCGACGCCGGTTTCATGTTCGTCAAATGCTGGATGAAGGCGGCGATGTTCTCCGCCAACTTCGCCGCGTCGAAGCTCAGCTTCCCCACCACCGCGTGGACGTTGCCGCCGGCGTCGTTGCGGAACTCGACCTTGCCGGCCTTGTACTCGCGAACAACCTTGCCGACGTCGGGCGTGACCGTGCCTGCCCGGGGCGAGGGCATCAGCCCGCGCGGACCGAGCACCTTGCCCAGCGGACCGACGACGCCCATCATGTCCGGGGCGGCGATGCAGACGTTGAAGTCGGTCCAACCGCCTTTGATCTTTTCCGCCAACTCCGCGCCGCCGACCTCGTCCGCCCCGGCCGCCTTCGCCTCGTCGATCTTGTCGCCCTTGGCGAACACCACCGCCCGCAACGTCCGGCCAATCCCGTGCGGCAGCACAATCGAGCCGCGGACCAATTGGTCGGCCTGCTTCGAGTCGATCCCCAGCCGCATGACGATCTCGACCGTCTGGTCGAATTTCGTCGTGTTGAAGGTCTTCAACAACGACACGGCGTCGGCCAACGGCCGCGGCGTCCGATTGTCAACCTTCTCCATCAGGGCGCTCATTCGCTTTGATTGTTTGACCATTTCTTCCCTCAATCGATCACTTCCAGTCCCATGCTCCGGGCCGTCCCCTCGACCATTCGCTTTGCGTGGTCGATGTCCCGGGCGTTGAGGTCGGCCATTTTCTGCTTGCAGATGTCGGCCACTTGCGCCGAAGTCACCTTGCCCACCTTCTCGCGATTCGGCACACCCGACCCCTTGGCGATCCCCGCGGCCTGCTTCAACAACGCGGCCGCCGGCGGGCTCTTCGTCACGAACTCGAACGTGCGGTCGTTGTACACCTTCACCACCACCGGGATCGGCATTCCCCCGGCCTCTTTCGTCCGGTTGTTGAACTGGGAAACGAACTGCCCAAGGTTAATGCCGTAGCGGCCCAAGGCCGTGCCGACCGGAGGGGCGGGAGTCGCCTGTCCGCCGGGCACCTGGAATTTCACTTCGCCGACCAATTGCTTCGCCATGCTTCAACCCGCTCTTGTTTCGCGCGTGCCAAGGGGAAGCTTCGTTCGTCGCATCGCAAAACCGCAAGCGGCGACTTCCCCCCTCTAATCCCCAATCCCCAATCCCTTTTCTGCCTACACCGCCTCGACCTGCCAGTACTCCAACTCGACCGGGGTGGAGCGGCCGAAAATATTGATCATCACCGTCACCCGGCCGCTCGTCTCGTCGATCGTCTCCACTTCCCCCTCGAAGTTCTCGAAGGTTCCTTCGTTGATCTTCACCCGCTCGCCGGTGTTGAAGCCGATCTTCAACTTCGGGGCCTTCTCGCTCTTCTCCTCCTGCTTGGCGACAATCCGCGCGACCTCGTGCGGGAGCATCGGCGTCGCCTTCAACTCCTGGGCGATGCCGCCGCGGGTTGTCGAGCCGGTGAAGTCGCCGATTCCGGGCGTTTCCCGCACCAAGTACCACGTGTCCTCATTGATCTCCATGTTGACGACGAGGTAGCCGGGATAGAGCTTTCGCTTGATGACCCGCTTCTTGCCCCCCTTGAATTCCGTGACCTTCTCCGTGGGGACGATCACGTCGGCAAAAAATCGCTTCAGACCGGCAATCGCCACGCGACGAAGCAGCGCCTCGCGAATCGACTCCTCGCGGTTGCTCTGCACCTTGAGGATGTACCAATTCATGTTCTCCGACTTCGGCTCCTCAACCGGCGGCGGGGCGGCCGGCGGCTCGACCTTCGCCTCGGCCGGTTTGGCCGGCTCGACCACTGCCGGCTCAATCGCTGCCGGCTCAATCGCTGCCGGCTCAATCGCTGCCGGCTCAATCGCTGCCGGCTCAATCGCTGCCGGCTCGACCGCTGCCGGTTCAATCGCTGCCGGTTCAATCGCCGCCGGCTCAACCACTGCCGGCTCGATCGCTGCCGGTTCAATCGCTGCCGGCTCGGCCGCTGCCGGCTCGACCGCCGCGGCGGGAATCGCCGCCGGCTCGATCAAAGCGGGCGCAGACGGGGCGGGGGCCTCGGCCGTCGGCTGGGCGGCCCGGTCCGCCTGCTCCGCTGCGCCCGGCTGGGGATCGCTCTCGGGCAGACCTTGGAGCACGTCACTTGGATTGTTCGGCTGATCGTTCACGGGACAACTACACTATACCCAAGGCATGGAAAAACGTTCGCCAAACCACGTCAAAGGCGGCAATGAGCAGCGCGAGAAACACAATCGTGACCAACACGACAACCGACGCGCGGATCAACTCGGATCGCGAAGGCCAGGAGACCTTGTTCATTTCCACTTCGACGGAGATGAGGAAGTCGGCGAAGCTGGGCAAATTGACGATCCGGTAGGAGATCCACCATCCGGCCGCCAGCAACAACGCCGGCAAGCCGAAGCGCAAGGCGGCGGCGGCCGCCGCCGGCGACATGCCAAGGCGGAACCCGGGATCGACGCCGATCAGGGCGATGCTCAGCCGCCAGACGCCGACGGCCAGGCCGACCGCCAGCGCGGCGAACGTCACTTGCCGCGTAATCCGGCCTTGACTTCGCTTGTAAATGTCCGGTCGAAGCAATTCTTGAAAGAACCCGCTCACGAGAACGAACCTTTCGTCACTTCCGTCAATGCGTTGGTCGAAACGTCAGTCGATGGCAGGGGCGGGGGGACTTGAACTCCCAACCGCTGGTTTTGGAGACCAGTGCTCTACCAATTGAGCTACACCCCTATGGCCGGAGGCCAAATTTTTACGCCCGGAGGCCGGATTTTCTGTCCGCAGGCCGGTTTACTCGAGGATTTTCGTGACCACGCCGGAGCCGACGGTGCGGCCGCCCTCGCGGATGGCGAAGCGGACGTTCACGTCCATGGCGATCGGCGAGATCAGCTCGACGCTGATGCGGACGTTGTCGCCGGGCATGCACATTTCCGCGTCGCCCAGCAGGTTCGCCGTCCCGGTCACGTCGGTCGTGCGGAAGTAGAACTGCGGGCGGTAGCCGCTGAAAAACGGCGTGTGCCGGCCGCCTTCTTCCTTCGAGAGGACGTAGACCTCGGCCTCGAACTTCGTGTGCGGCGTGATCGAGCCGGGCTTGGCCAACACCTGGCCGCGCTCGATGTCCTCGCGCTTTACGCCGCGGAGGAGGCAGCCGACGTTGTCGCCCGCCTGTCCGCTGTCCAGCGTCTTGTTGAACATTTCCACGCCCGTGCACACCGTCTTCCGCGACTCCGGCGAAAAGCCGACGATCTCGACTTCCTCGCCCACCTTGATCCGGCCGCGCTCGATGCGCCCGGTGGCCACGGTGCCGCGGCCTTCGATGGAGAAGACGTCTTCGACGGCCATGAGGAACGGCTTGTCCGTCTCCCGCATCGGCTCGGGAATGTAGCTGTCGATGGCGTCCATCAACTGCCCGATGCACTTGCTCTTTTCCGGATCGCCGGGATTGTTGTACGCGGCCAACGAGTTGCCGCGGACAATGGGAATCTCGTCGCCGGGGAAACCGTAGTGGGTGAGCAACTCGCGGAGCTCCAACTCGACCAGCTCCAGCAATTCCTCGTCGTCGACCAGGTTGACCTTGTTGAGGAAGACGACCAGGGCGGGGACGTTCACCTGGCGGGCGAGGAGGACGTGTTCGCGGGTCTGGGGCATCGGGCCGTCGGCCGCGGACACCACCAAAATCGCGCCGTCCATCTGGGCGGCCCCGGTGATCATGTTCTTAATGAAGTCGGCGTGGCCCGGACAGTCGATGTGGGCGTAGTGCCGATTCGCGGTTTCATACTCGACGTGGGCGACGGCGATCGTCACCGTCTTTGTGGCGTCGCGGACCGTGCCGCCCTTGGCGATTTCCGCATAGGCCTTGGGCTTGGCCAAGCCCTTGGCGCCTTGGACCGCAAGGATCGCGCCGGTGAGCGTCGTCTTCCCGTGGTCGATGTGGCCGATCGTCCCCACGTTGACGTGGGGCTTGGTTCGTTGAAATACTTCCTTCGCCATTCTTTCTCCCTGCGTTGTTCAAGCGGAGTGTGGGATGTAATTGGACTGAAAATGTTGAACCGGCCGACAGAAGAGCTGCTGAAGGGAATCGGACCCTTGACCTCGTCCTTACCAAGGACGCGCTCTACCGACTGAGCTACAGCAGCCGATTGTCGTTGCCGCGATACCCCGGGACCTTGTTGTTGTTTATCCTGCGGACCGTTCTCGCTCGCTGGCGGATCAAAACGGTCAACTCTGCTTCACGTTCGCTCGCCCGTATTGCCCGACAAAGCGGGTAGAGGGAGTCGAACCCTCGTAAATAGCTTGGAAGGCTATGGCTCTACCGTTGAGCTACACCCGCAATCTGGTTTGTCTGGCTGCAAACACTGTCTGGCTGCAAACACTGTCGGGTTGCAAACACTGTTTGGCGCGGCGAATGGACCGGCGCAATGGGGGGTGAAGGATTTGAACCTTCGAAGGCATTGCCATCAGATTTACAGTCTGACCCCTTTGACCACTCGGGAAACCCCCCTTTGTTTCCAAGACGAGCTAGCGGAGGGACTTGAACCCACAACCTGCTGATTACAAATCAGCTGCTCTGCCGGTTGAGCTACGCTAGCCGGGCAAGCCTCTGCGACGGACGGCCGAAAACGCCTCGAACCCTCCCATTTCTTTACGGTCCGCATCCTCTCGAACCGTACACTGTCCAAAACGCACGCGAACCTCTTAGTATAGCCAACCTCCCGGTGGACGCAAGGTGGTGGAAGGATGAAAATGGACAGCCGCGCCATTCCCAGAGAAAAAACCGCTGCAATGCGCAACTTGGGAGGGGAAGAGCCTACCCAACCCTACGGCTCGCCGCCGCGGCCGCCCCTCTTTGCATCCCCCCCTTCAGACAAAAGCTGGATCATACCAGAAAGCCAGCCGCCCTGACAATCCCGCTTTCTACCGTCCGCGGGGAGCATTGGGGCCTTTCCGAAGGCGAAACATCGAATTTCCGCCCGCGTAGACGATATCCGGGGCCGATTTGCCCGCGATTTAACCGGGGAATTCGATCTTTTCTTCTTCGACCGCCTTCCGCAGCTTGCTCAACGCGCGGGCTTCGATTTGCCGGATCCGCTCTTTCGTCACCCCCAACTCCGCCCCCACCTGTTTCAGCGTCAGCGGCTCCTGGCCCCGCTGCAAGCCGAAACGCCTAATGATAATCTTCTGTTCCCGCTCGTCAAGGGTATCGAGGATTTTCTCCACCTGGGCCTCGCGCTGCGTCTGCGACGCCTCCTGCTCGAACTGGTCGGAGCGGTCGTCCTCCGTGGCCACGAACATCTCCGCCTGGCTGGTGCGGAAACGATCGCGGTGGCGATGCTCGTCGGGGATCGTGCGGGCGAAATTCTTCATAATCGCCCAACTCGCGTAGGTGCTGAACTTGTATCCGCGGGCGAAATCGAACTTCTCCACCGCCCGCATCAACGACATGTTCCCGTCGCTGACCAGCTCGAAAAAGTTCTCCGCCGGGCCGACGTGCCGCTTCGCGATCGAAACCACCAGCCGCAGGTTCGAGCGGACGATCTGGTTCTTTGTCGCCACCGCCTCGTCGTAGAGTTTCTCGATCATGTCCATCAGGCCGCTCTTCGGCTGGGCGGGATCGATCTTCTCCCGGAGCTTCGCCGCCTTGTGCTTCAGGTAGTTCATCTTGCGGAACAGGTGCGCCTCTTGCGCCCGGGTCAACAGCGGCACCTCGTACAGGCTGGCCAGGTACGGCGGCAGCCCGGCGGGGAGCCGCGACTTCTTCAGCGGCTCGTCGGCGTCGGGCATCGGTCCCAGCACCCGCCGCTCGACCTTCTGCCACCGCGGCGCGCGGGTGAACAGCTCGTTGGGGATATAGTCCAAGGGGAGCTCGAAAATCCGCGCCGCGCGCATCTCCGCGATGATGCGATAAATGCTCGCCCGCGTGCGGCAAAACCGCTTCGATAGGGCGTTGACCGATTCGCCGCGATGGTACTGTTGGTAAATCTTCCGCTTCGTCTCCAATTGCAGCGGCCCGTGATTTTCCGGGAAAATCGCCAAGTCGGGATGGTCCTGGTCGAACCGCTTCAGGGTGTAGCGGATGGTTTCCGGGCTGCGGCCGGTCTTGCGGGCCAGGCGGCGAGTGACTTCCGCCGGGTTGCCGCCCGCCTGGGCCAAGCGCCGCGCGCGGCGGAGGATCATCGTCCGCTCGTCCTCGCTCAATTGGCTGAATTGGCCCCCGCGCCGCACCCGGTCCGTATTCCGCTCGACGAAGCGGTCCACGGAACTGGCGAGAAAACCGACGCGCTTGCGGCCGTCCATGACGAAGCGGCGGCTGACCAGCCCCAGGCGGCGCCAGCGGGAAATCGTCTTTGTGGAGACGTGGAACTTCTGCGCCAAAGTCTCGACGGTGAGCACGGGCTCGCCGGCGGCGGCGGCGGGCACGTTGGCCGCGTCGGAAAGGTCCTCGACGAACAGCCGCAGGTCATGCCCCGCCTCGCGACCGGTCAACTTCAGATCGGGATAGGCGTCGGGGCGATAATTCGTGATCCGATAGCAGAGATATTCGTAGGTGTACGTTCGCCGCGCGTCGATCTCGCCCAAAAGCTTCTCCGCCTGCGCCGCCTGTTCGAGCTTCTTCTCTCGCGGTGCAAACCGGACCTGCTGATCGCGAAGTTGTCGAATGGCCGGATTCCAGTAGCCTGTGTGCATCGGCGGCTCCTTTCTGGCGCCCGCGGCAGGAAGCGTGTGAATTTCCATTGCAAGTCTCCTTCCACTGCCCACTGTATGCCCAATCCCTTGATGCTCAATCGATTGTGTGCCCGACGTTTCTCGCTCACGCGACTCTTCCTGCAACCCCCTTAATATACACAAAGCGGCGAATTATCACAAGTGCGTCAGTGAAAAATCATGCGAGTTTTTTCCCTCGCGAACTCGCCCCCTGGCCGCCATGACACCTCGCGCTGGCCAGCTAGCCCTTTATCCTCTAGGACAGCTTGGAGTCTGTAAATACCCACCACCCGAAGATATTAAGCATCCCCCTTATGTCCTCCCCATCGTCTCGATCCGCGTCACGCTGCTGGTGTAGTGTGTCGAAAATCCTTGCGGTTTGCGCAACCGGTTCGTTATTTGTCTATACGCATTAAAGTCCCCGGCGGTACAGCGGAAGTTCACTTCCACCGCACAATTTATGTTTCCGCAACGCCAGAATTCCGGCGACAATATTCCTATGCTGCGTAAATTACGCGAGTTGCCATCTCTGCCCGCTGCGGGGGAGCAGCGGTTTTTTCGGGTCAACTTCCGCCAGTCGCGCAGACGATTTAGCGACCATGCGAAATACCCTCATTTGGATTCTGCTGGGCTTTTTACAGTTGCCGGTTTTCTTCGCCGCCGTGCGGGGCGGGGACGATCCCCCCCAAAGCTTCCTCCTGGAGAGCAACCGGCAGCCAGGGCAAATCGACCGCGTCGTGGCCGTCTTGGAAATTGCCGGCGAACGTTTGGTCAAGGGGGACCACGGCGTCCAGCGCATCGCGGTCAGCGGCGTGGCCAACCTCTCCTATGACGAGAAGACGCTCGCCGCCGGGCCGGAAGGTCGCGCCCGATCGGTCCGTTGGTACGAAAAGGCCGCCGCGCAGATCGAAGTCGCCGAGCAGAAGAGCGAGCGGTCGCTGCGGCCAGAGCGAAGCCTGATCGCCGTGGTTCTCGATGCCGACAAACCGCTCCTTTTTTCGCCGCGCGGCGAGCTCAACAGCGACGAGTTGAGTCTGATTGGCGAAGTGCCGGGCAACACGTTGGCCTTGGACGAGGTGTTGCCGGGCAGGCCGGCGGCGGTCGGCGAAACCTGGACGCTGAGCGAGAAGACCGTTGCCGCGCTATTGGACATCGACCAAATCCGCGCTGCGCGGATCGAGTGCCGCCTGAAAGAGGCGACGCCCGAGCTTGCGCGGATCGAGCTTTCCGGCGAAGCTTCCGGGACGGCCAACGGGGCGGCATGCCGCTTGGAGGTGAAGGGGAAATGCCGCTTCGACCGCCGTAGGGGCCGCATCGATTGGTTCGCCATGTTGATCAACGACCGGCGCGATCCCTGCGACGTGGAGGACGGGATGGACGTGAAGGCGCGGTTGCAGATCAAGATCTCGCCGACGCCGATCTCGAACCCCTTGGGCGACGCGGCCCTGAGAAGCTTGCCCTTGGATCCGACCCCGGAACTCTGCCGCATCCTCTACGAGGGGGCCGACGGCAGTTGGCAGTTGAAGCACGATCGCCAATGGTTTCTCTGCGAGAGCCGCCGCGATGCGGCCGTGCTGCGATTGATGGCCCAAGGGACCGACGTGGCCCAGTGCAACATCGCGCCGCTGGCGAGGGTTTCTCCGGAAAAACTCCCCGAATTGGCCGATTTCCAAGAGGATGTGCGGCGGGCGCTGGGCAAAAATTTCGGCGGATTCGTCGAGGCGGCGCAGTTGGCCAGCGAGGTGAATTATCGCATTTATCGCGTCGTCGCCAAAGGCGACGTTGACAGCGTGCCGATCCAGTGGCAGTATTACTTGCTGGCCGACGAGCGCGGGCGGCGGGTGGCGGCGACCTTTACGGTGAAGGAATCGAACCTCGACGCCTTCGACAAAGCGGGCGAGCAACTCATCCGCGCGATCCGTTTCGTGGAGAAGAAGTAAAGTCGGAAAGCAGTGGCCAGCCGGCGACAACCTCTCCCAGCCGAGCAAGGTCTTCGGAAGATTTGTTTCACGCAAAGGCGCGAAGCGCGAAGGCGCGAAAAAGACAGACGAGGAGGGCAGAAACGTTAAGCTTCGCCAATTGCTCTTGTTGGCGCCGTCGAGCGAAGATTCGTATTCTCTTCCTTTATCTTCCTCTTCTTTTTTGCGCCTCTGCGCCTTCGCGACTTTGCGTGAGACATTTCACCCCATCACCTCGCTTCATCGCCGCGGGAGATGAAAAAAACCGCCGCGGAAAATGAATCCCGCGGCGGCTCTTGAAATCAAACCTCCCGCAGACTGCGACTGGATGCGTCGCTGCGAGACGAGCGGGGATCTGGCGTGCTGTTGCACAAGCCGTTGGTTGATCCCGGCCCACGCTAAAGGGTTGGCACCTCCGTCGGAATTACGTGCGAGAGGCTCGATTTCAAACAAGCGGAAGCCCCCCTGGGCGAGTCCGCTTGAACTTACTTCCACTATCGACAATTCTTCCTTGCCGCGTCCAGCCGAAGTTCCCGGCTCCTGCCGCCAAGGTCGCCCTCATCCACCCTGTTTAGTATACCATAGAAACCTGTCCGGGCCATCCCCCACGGCGATGGTTGCGCCACCCCGCTATTTTTTCCCCGCCTGCCGCTGTTTCTGGAAGAAACGGCTGACAATCTGACCGCAAGCCTCGGCCAACACGCCGGCGACGACCGCGCAGCGATGATTCAATCGCCCGTCGTCGAGCAGATGGTACAGGCTGTGGACCGCCCCCGCCTTCGGATCGGCGGCCCCGTAGACGACCAAGGGGATTCGCGCCTGAAGGATCGCCCCGGCGCACATCGGACACGGCTCCATGGTCACATAGAGCGCGCAGTCGTCCAATCGCCACGATTGCCGCGCCGCCGCCGCCTGCGTGATCGCCACCATCTCGGCGTGGGCGGTCGGATCGCGAAGCTGCTCGCGCTGATTGTGCGCCGGGCGACGATCCGCCCCTGGTGCAGAATCACCGCGCCGACGGGCACTTCCTCTTCGCCGAAGGCCAACTCCGCCTCCTCCAAGGCCAGTTTCATCCAGTGCGGATGCGGCTCGGCGTCGGGCAGGGCGTCGGCAGGGTCGTAGTCGGCAATCATTCTTGCTTCGTCTCCGGCTTGTCCACGGTCAGTTCCATCGGCTTGGCCATCACGGTTTCGGCGACGCCGTGGCCGAGGCCGATCACTTGCAGCCGCACGGGGCCGGAGCCGAGCTTCGCGGCGTCAATCTCGATGGTCCCTTGATCGCGGCTCACGCCGCCCACCAGCCGCGTCCCTTGCAGGACAACGAGCATGTTGCACCCCGGGGCTTTCGCCTTGACGATGAGCGATTCGCCGGGCTTCGCCTTGCCTTGCGGGGCAAGCGAGACGTTGATTGTCCGCCCGTAATTTGCCGTGAGCAGCGGCAGGATCGCGCGGCCTTGCGAACGGATCGGGCCGGACTCGACGGCGACGACGCGGACCTCGTGCCAGCCGTCCGCCGAGGCGGCAGTGTTCCACGCCAACGCGCCGTCCGCAGGACACGCGCCCGTCCGCAGTCCATCGACGAAGAGTTCAAAATGATCGACCTTCGCTCCGCCGCGAAAGACGGCCGTCGGCTTCAGTGTCGCGTTGCCGCGGAGCGTCGCCCCCGCGGCAACGCCGGCGACGCTCACCTGCGGGATGTCGGCCCAAGGCCGGCAGAGCGGGTCGCCGACGATGAGCAATTGGTAGGGGCTGCTGACGGCCTGATAGAACGCCTCGGCCAGGGAGCAGCCGCCGGCGTAATGGACGTGGATCATCGGGCTGGGGAACTTATTCGCGACGGCGTAGGGCTCGGTGACCGTGCCGCTGGCCGCGGCGGCGCCGTAGCGAAGGAATTCGGACAGCGGCGTCTGCCCCGCCCCCGCGCGCATGTCGCCGCCGAAGCTGGTGAAGTTTTCGCAGATTGCGCCGGGGAGGATCGTGCTGCCGCAGTCCTTCCAGTGGAAGTTGGCGGCGCCGACCATGACCCCCTGGACGTCGTTTTTATTCTCCGGCAGGACGCCGTCGACGATCTCCGCGCGGACGCCGAGTTTCCCCAGCGCGGCGACGGCCTGGGGGAAGAGATCGTGGCGGACCCGCGAGCGGATGTCGCCGTTCTGGCAGTAGTAGATCGTGCCCTTGGGAAGCGTGCCGTCGGCCGCGGCGCTGCGGCGGAGATAGGCGAGGATTTCATCGACCGTGTTTCCGCGGCCGGCGGTCACGCCGAGCATGACCGAAAGGGCGTAACCGATGCTGCCCGTCGCGGTCGAATCGGATTTTTTGGGGCCGATTTGGAAACGCATCGCGCCGCTGAAGGCGCGGGTGGGCTGCTCCTTCGCCGCCGCCCCCCAAAACGGCGCGTACAGGTTCGCCCGGGGCAAGAAATACGCGGGACGGCCGACGAGCACCGGCTCCCAAAGAAAGGTCAGTCCGGTAATCGCGCCGACGGGCGTCAAAATCTTCGCCCATTTTTTTGGCGGGGCCGCCTTCGCGTCGTCCGTCGCGGCGTCGGGGGCCGTGTTGGGCTGCTCCGCCTCGAACCGCGTGATGTCCGCTTGCAGGTCGATTCCCCAAGGGAAATCGCTGGAATAGACGACGTAGTCGATCTGGCCCGGCGGATGGTGGCGACGCGCGGCGTCGAACGCCAGGAGGAGAATCTCGCGGCGAAACGTATTGATGTCGGTGGTTTCCAGCTTCGGGTCCCAGGGCAGATAGACGACGTTCGCGGCGGGAATCTGCCGCAGCTCGGCGTAGTGATTCGCGATCGTCAGCGAGGCGGGACTCTTCGGGTTGACGATCAAAAGGACGTTTTCCGGCCCGCCGCCCGCCGACGCCGACGCGGCGGACAGCAGCGTCCACGACAGGCCAAGGCCGAGTAAAATGAACGTCCTGGGAAGGAAGGTTTCTCTCGAACGCATAGCGCGAATGCACGTTTTTTTGTTTTTTGCCGCGGTTGGCCGCGTCCGCCGAAACCGCAAGCTCGCGAGCCGAACGCGGCGACTTGTGCGATTATACGGCCCTGGAGGCGGCGTCGGCAACCTGCACCCTTGCCGGCGGCTGCTCTTGACGACGCGCCCCGGCGGACCGCAGACTAGTGTAGTGTCTCACGCAGATGGCAATTTATGTTGGCGTGGCACTGGCGAGACGCCAGTGCCACCCAGGTTGTCGGAATTACCCATAATAAGACACGTCAATTACGAGACGCTACATTCGACGGAACCCAAGAGGAGCGGAAATCCATGGATCGTCGCGAGTTCATCGGCCGCTTGCCGCAGACCAGTCTGGCCGCGGCGGCGGGAATCACCCTGTTGGCCGACGCGGCCTCGGTTCGCGCGGTCCCGGCCAGCGAGCGAATCGCCGTCGCCGTGGTCGGCGTTCGCGGCCGCGGCAACACCTTGGCCGGCGCGCTGGCCGAGCGAAAGGATTGCCGCGTCGCCTACCTCTGCAACGTTGACAGCGCGCTGCTCCCCTCGCGAAGCGGCACGTTGGCGGAGATGCAAGGCCGCGCACCGCAGTGCGTGCAAGACTTTCGCCGCGCCCTGGACGACAAGTCCGTCGACGCCGTGGTCATCGCCACGCCCGACCACTGGCATTGTCTCGCCGGCGTTTGGGCGTGCCAGGCGGGCAAGGACGTCTACGTCGAGTCGCCGCTGAGCCAGAGCCCGTGGGAAGGACGCAAGCTGGTCGAGATCGCCCGCCGCGAGAAGCGAATCGTGCAGACCGGCCACTCCAGCCGCAGCGCCGCCTACGCCGCCAGCGCGAAGAAGTACATCGACGAGGGGAAGCTGGGGGCGGTCCATTTCTGCCGCGTTGTCGATCAAAAGGGGCAGAACAATTTCCCCGCGAAGCCCGACGCAAAGACCCCCAAGGGCCTCAATTGGGACATGTGGAGCGGTCCGGCTCCGCTGGACGGCTACAATGCGAACTTCCACAACAACTGGCACGGATTTTGGCGATATTCCGGCGGAGATATGGCGGTCGAACGGCGTGCACCAACTGGACTTGGCCCGCTGGCTCCTCGGCCTGGAGCATCCGCGGACGGTGTGCAGCGTCGGCGGCCGTTTCGACGCCCCCGGGGCCAACGAGACGCCGGACACGCTTGCGACAACCTACGAGTTCGACAAGCTGGCGATGGTCTTCGAGTTGACGCTGTACACGCCCTACATGTTGAAGGTTTCGCCCACGGTCCGCCTCGGCGCAGACCTTTCCGCACTGGCCGCATTGCGGCGCGCGGATCGAAATCTACGGCAGCGAAGGGGTGATGCAGATCGCTCCGCATGGGGCGGGTTGGCAGGTCTTCGCCCGGCCAAGGCGGGAGCAGCCGTCGCTGGTCGATCGCGCGTACGGACAGCCGCCGGACCGCGCGCATCTGGAGAACTTTTTGCACTGCGTCCGCGACCGCAGCCTTCCCGCCGCCGACGTGGAAGCCGGCCACCGCAGCGCCCTGTTGGTGCATTACGCCAACATCAGTCTCCGCACGGGCGGTCAGAAGCTGCGCATCGACCCGCAGAGCGACGAGATCGTCGCGAACGACGCCGCAATGGCCTTGTTCAAGCGGACGTACCGAAAGCCGTGGAGCATCGACGCGTAGGGGCGCCGCGGCGGCGCCCGGCGCTGTGCTTCGAGTGGACGGGAAAAGGCCCCTGCGCTCGAGGTCAACCAACGACAAGCGGTTTCGCGACGCCCCAGCCACCCCCCTTCCACCATTTCCATCACACCCAATGGGTTGTATTATTACACTCCTGGTGAGTGATAAATTACGGTATTTACGCTGGCAAGCGAAGGCGATTTCGAGGAGAATTGAGGCAGCGGCACAAAGATCGGACTGGACGGACGGGCGTTTTCATAGCTAAGATGGGCACACGATGGACGAAGCATCATTTGAATCGCAAGGGCGTCCGATGGCGACGACAACCTTCCTCGAAGGCAGCGGCACCCGCACCTGGGGCGGACGCCAGGCCGTCCGCTGCTCGGACGAACTGCTGACTTGCTACCAGACGCTGATCGACGAAAAGCGGCTGAGCTGGACGGAGCATCATCAATTGCTCCGTCTGCTCGGTTCCGGCGGGCAGGGGGTCGTCTACCTAAGCCAGCGCCGCGGCACCGACCAGTTCACCCTGCCGGTCGCCTTGAAAATCTTCTCGCCGGAGCGGTACGAGGACAATCGCGCCTACGACGAGGCGATGGGCCGGATGGCCCAGGTCGCCGCCCACGTCGCCCAAATCCAGCAGGACAACCTCCTCAACGTCCACAACTGGGTCGATCGGCGGCGGATCCGGATGATGGAAATGGAGTGGGTCAACGGCTTCGACTTGAGCCGCCTCTTGACGCGCGAGATGCTCGATCGCGCAGAGCCGCGTCGCCCCGAAGCGGTGGAAGTACATCAACGAGGTGATCGTCACCGCCGGTCCGGCGCAGCCGCGGGTGAAGCCCGGCGTCGCCATGGCCATCGTCCGCGAGTGTCTCGCGGCGTTGGCGGCGCTGCACCGCGAAGGGATCGTTCACGGCGACATGAAGCCGTCGAACATCATGATCAAGCGGACGGGCAACGCGAAGATTGTGGACATCGGCTCGGCGTTCGAGGTGGACAACCCGCCGGCGCGGCGGACCTGCACGCCCACCTACGCCGCGCCCGAGGTCCTCGAAGGCAACGACACCACGCCGCGGAGCGACCTGGCCAGTCTCGGTTACGTGTTGGTCGAGATGCTTTCCGGCGTGCCGGCCTTTGCCGGGCTGACCAGCTTTCACGAACTCTTGGAGGCGAAGCGGTTTCTCGCCCAGCGGCTGCCGCACCTCTTGCCGGAAGAGGTCGTGTGCAACGAGTTGTTGATGTCGTTTTGCCGCGGGCTGGTGGCGCCCGATCCGATGCGGCGATTTCCCAGCGCCGAGGCGGCCGACCTGGTGAAGGAAGGCGCCGCCAGCTTCCATCGCCAACTGATCAAGAGCGACCTGGCCAGCGAATACGACAGCGAGATTCGCGCCTGGCTTGCCGAGTTGAGCGAGCCGGAGTAATCGCCGCGCCGGTCAAGTTCGCGCCGCCGCCAAATCCCAACGGCTCCCGGCTAAGGAACGTCCGCGTCCCTGAATCATGCCGCTGCGCTGTACGAATACAGCCCCGTGGTCCAGTCGATCCTCTCGCCCGCGCACGCCGTCCGCGGGCGGGCGGCAAGCACGCGATGGGCGACGGCGCCCAGCCTTGGCTCTCCCATCGCTCGCGTCCGGGAAAACACCTTGTGATCGAAGTGCCTTTTTCATTGCAAGACCAATTTTGAACCACGGGCGGCCTGCCGCCGTCTTTCGAGAATGTGCCGTGTAAAAAAGCCAGGGCAATTATCTCACCCCTTGCTGGAGTCGGGGAAGGGCTTGTCGAGCTCCGGAAACGCGCTAGGATTTTAGTGAGAGACCGCGACGGCCGCGCAATTGAGCCTGGAGGCGAAACTCGGCGAATCAGTCGCGGCAACGGTAGACGTCATTCGGGCCAAGAGGGCCCATCGTGCTCATGTGTATGTGCGACGAAGCGTCTTTTTGACAAGCAACCCGCGAAGCTGCGATCTGTACGAACATACTCTCAACCGCTGAAAGGAATATCCATGTCCACTTCAACCCAAACCCGTAGCGAGCCGGCCAGCGGATTGAAGCAGAAACAGTCCGCGTCTGCTTCCGCCGTCCAATCCGGCCCAAGTTCGAGAACACCAAGCGCGATGAAATGCAGGGCATGGGTTGCGAAAGCGGCGAAACAGCCGCTGGCGCTCGAAACCGTTGATCTCGGGCCGCTCGGGGCCGAGGACGTTGAAATCGCCGTCGAACACAGCGGTTTGTGTCACTCCGATCTCTCCATCTTGGACAATGACTGGGGCATTTCGCAGTACCCCGCCATTCTCGGCCACGAGGTTGTCGGTCGGGTCACGGCCGTAGGTCCGAATGCCAAACGTCTCAAAGCCGGACAGCGCGTCGGCGTCGGCTGGAACTCGGGCAGTTGCATGCACTGTCGCCAGTGCATGTCCGGGAGACATCACCTTTGCCCGCAAGTGCAACCGACCATCGTCGGTCATCGCGGCGGGTTCGCGACCCACGTCCGCGCACACTGGGCTTGGGCCATCCCGCTGCCGGAAAAACTGAACTTCGCCGACGCCGGGCCGCTCCTCTGCGGGGGCATCACCGTCTTTGCGCCGCTGGCGATGTACGCCAAGCCGACCGACCGGGTGGGCGTCATCGGCATCGGCGGGTTGGGCCATATGGCGGTCAAATTCGCGGCCGCCTACGGCTGCGACGTGACGGCGTTCACGTCGAGCGAGAGCAAGTTCGCTGAAGCCAAAGGCTTCGGCGCGAGCCAAGTCGCATCGAGCAAGGACTCGGCGGCGATCACGAAACTTCGCGGCAGCTTCGACCTGGTGATCAGCACCGTCAACGCGAAGCTCGATTGGGACGCGGTGATCGGCACGCTCGCGCCCAACGGCCGGTTGCACGTCGTTGGCGCCGTACTTGAACCCATCCCGGTCGCGGCGTTCTCGCTCATCCTGCAGCAGAGCAGCGTCTCCGGTTCGGCCTCCGGCTCGCCGGCGGCGATCGAGACGATGCTCGACTTCGCCGCACGCCGCAATGTCGCCCCGCAGACCGAGCACTTCCCGATGAGCAAGATCAACGAGGCCTTCGCCCGACTGAAATCCGGCAAGGCCCGTTACCGCATCGTGCTCGATGCGGATTTTTGATCCGCTTGACCGGCGACTGCTTTTGGCGGCAAGACGTTGTCAGGGCAAACACTCCATGAGCGGCCCGCGGAAGACAGCCATCGCGACCGCAGCTTCGCCGGGGCCAGCGATGTCGCCTTTTCCACGCTCGCCTCTATTTGACCAAACCGCCAATCGAAAGGTCCTCGTCGAGCATCGGCCAGTGAATCCCATATCCGCCGGGCGATAGCTCGGCCCGGCGGCGCTCGTCGGCGGTGGCGGCGGCAAGGACCGGCGAACACCGCTCCCAGGGGATTCGCACCTCGCGGTCGACAAGCCGGACCACGAGCTCGTCGTATGCTGTCTCGATACTGACGGCAGTGACGACCTCAGATGCCCGCATGGCCTCGATCTCCAAAGCGACGGTTCCATTCCTCGACAATCAGGTCGAAATGATCAAGCACGATCCGGCGGATCTCCCGCCGCAACTTCGGGCTCATGCAATATGCCCACGCCACTTCCAAATCAAAAAGTTCGGTCCGCAACCAAAGTTTGCACTCGGCGTTGCCGTTCTTCGCGTGAACGTGAATGGGTTCCTGGCCCTCGTCGGCATAGAAGAACACCCTCCACCCGCGCACAAGCAGGATTGTCGGGATCGAGGCGTTCCCACATCATTGTCGCAGCGCAACTTATCGTAGCTCTCGGCAGCGGCAAAGTCAGCTCCCGCGGGGGCCCGCTGCCGGCGGCCGAGACTTGCTGGTAACAAGGAGGGCTGACGCCCCAGGCGATTGCAATGACGCCTCTCCGCGGCTAACGAGAAGCCGGCTCCGCTGGGCCTGGCGGAAACGGTCCCAATCGATCTGCAACTTTCGCATCCGCGCGCAACGTGTGCGGATTGATTTGCAGCAACCGCGCCGCGCCTGCGGGGCCCTCGATCCGCCCGCCTGCCGCGGCCAACGCCCGGTGGATGTGCTCCCGCATCGCCTCGTCCAAAGAGACGATCGGTTGGGCGCCGCCGCTGGCTTGCCCAGCCGTGTCGGCGGTGCGGCTTGGCGGGCCCAGCGTGGCGCCCTGCACACTGGCAGAGCCAGTGCCACCCTGCGACGCGGCGGGGCCGGCGGCGCCCGTGGGATGCACGCCGATGCCCAACGCCGTGGCCACCTCCAGGCGCTTGCCGTCGCCGAGGATCGCCGCGCGGTCGATCACCGAGGCCAACTCGCGGACGTTTCCCGGCCAGGCGTATTCCTTCAACAGCGCCAAGTCCGCGTCGGTCGGCATGACCGGATAGAGGCCGAAGCGCGTGGCGGCCCGGCCGGCGAAATGCCGCGACATCTCGGGGATGTCGTCGCGCCGCGCGCGCAGCGGCGGCAGGCGAATGGGAAAGACCGCGATCCGATACCAGAGGTCCTCGCGGAACTTTCCTTCGGCCACCATCGCGGCCAGGTCGCGGTGCGTGGCGGCGACGATCCGCACGTCCACGTTGGTGGGCCGCTGCGAGCCGACGCGGTCCAGCCAGCCGTCCTGGAGAATTCGCAGCAGCCGCACCTGGGCCGCCAGGGTCAACTCGCCGATTTCGTCCAAGAGGAGCGTGCCGCCGTCGGCGCGTTCGAACCATCCCTTGCGGGTCTCGACGGCCCCGGTGAACGCCCCCTTCTCGTGGCCGAACAATTGCGAATCGATCAACTCGTGGGGAATCGCGCCGCAGTTGACGCGGATGAACGGCCCGGCCGCCCGCGGCGAGCGGGTGTGGATCGCCCGGGCGACCAATTCCTTGCCCGAGCCGGTCTCGCCGAAAATGAGCACGGGGACGTCGGAGCGGGCGACCAGTTCGACGCGCTCCATGACGGCGTGCAGGCCGGATTCGACGCCGACGATCGTGTCGCCCAGCTTGCTGCGTCCGAGGCGGCGCAAGAGCGAGCGTTTGTCGGCCTCGGCCGCCTCGCGCAGGGCGGCCATTTCGCTCAAACGATGATGATTGCCCAAGGCGATCGAGAACGGCTCCAAGAGGAGTTGCACCAGTTCCGTGTGCGGCGGCGCGAAGTGCTGCTGCGGCGGCGCGATGAGCAAGAGCGCCGCCCAGCGGCCGTCGGGAAGCGCAAGCGGACCGGCAAGCACGTCGTCCTCGACGCCGGGAGAGAGAATCGTTTCCAACTCGCCGCGCTGGCCGCGCCGCGCGTGAACCGCCTTCCCCATCTTGCACCAGGCAAGCAGGAACTCCATTTCCGCCGCGGAGCATTCCCTGCGGGCGTCGGCCGGGGGACCCGCCGGGAAGGCAACGCCGATCGCCACCGTCTCCAGGCAACCCTTCGCCGCATCGATTCGCGCACCAGGACCTGGGCGATGGGAAGGTGCTCCGCGAGCATCGCGGCGATCGTTTCCGTGGACTGGCCGATTTCGATGTGGCGGCATGCTTCCCGCCAAACGTTGAGGAGAACGGAACGAAATTCTTCCATGGGCGGCCTCAAGGTCTCGATGGATACATCATATATTACGGCTGTCCAGCATACAACACGGCTTTGCCCGCTTTGCATCCGTCAAATGCCACGGCCTCATGTCGTGACGTGAGCGAAACGCGTCCACGCCGAACCGACCCAGGAGCATCGCCGGGCGTTGAACCTTCTGACCAACAGCCGGGTCTTCATCGCGCCGCGCACGCGTCAACGTCTTCTCCAACGAGGGGTGATCGGGTAAGATCGTTGCCGGGTCTTCACGTCCCCTCTCCTGGAGGAAGAGGGGACTGCTCGCGAAACCTCCGGCGGAAACATCATGGTCCCGGTTCCCGCGAATCCCTTCCTGGGCGTCTCCTTTCACGGCATCGGCGCAATGTTGGCCGCCAACTGCTACGCCCCGCAGAAATTCATTCGCCGCTGGTCGTGGGAAATCTTCTGGATGACCCAAGCCGTCTGGTGCTGGCTCCTTTGGCCGATTATCGGCGCCGTCTGCACCATCCCGCAACTCGGACAGGTCCTCGCCGAGTCGCCGAAGGACGCGATGGCCAAGGCGTTCGTCTTCGGCATGGTCTACGGCGTCGGCGGGACATGTTTCAACCTCGCCATTCGCTACATCGGCTTCGCCCTGACTTACGCCGTTGCCGTCGGATTGTCCGCCATCCTGGGCACGATCACCACGCCGTTGTTGGAAGGCACGATCGGCGAAAAACTGCATGCCTACGGCGCCGGCTGGGTGGCGGCCGGCATGGGCCTCGGCGTCCTGGGCATCGCAGGATGCGGCTTGGCGGGACGGCTGAAAGAACTCGACTTCCGCGATCAGCACGGCGATTCCGGCGAGTTCTCCCTGGCCAAGGGTTTGCCGCTGGCGATCCTCGCGGGCGTCCTCTCGGCCGTCTACGGCATCGGCATCAACGACGTCGCTCTGCCGATCGTCAAGATCGCCGCCAGCCACGGCGCCGGACATTGGCAAGGGAACATCGCCTTGCCTTTCGTCAACAGCGGGGCCTTCGTCGCCGCCTTGCTCTACAGCCTCTTCCTCGCGAAAAAGAACCGCTCCCTGGGCGAGTTGACCCGGCTGCGTCCCGGCCCGGAACGGGCCAGCCTGACGGCCAACTATTTCCTCGCCTTCCTCACCGGCACGCTTTGGTACGGTCAGTTCTTCTTCTACAACCTCGGCCACGTGCGGATGGGCCATTACCAATTCGTCAGTTGGGCCGTCCACATGATCATGCTCGTGCTGTTCAGCAACCTGACGGGGGTGCTCTTTCGCGAATGGAGGGGCTGCCGGGACCGCACGCGCGCGGCGATCACCGCCGCCCTGCTCGTGCTGCTGACCTCCGTCGTGATGATCAGCTACGGCAATTATCTCGGCGACCTGCCGCCCGCGAAAGGATGAAGGAGGAACTGCCGGTTTTCATCCTTCATCCTTCCGCCTTCATCCTTCCGCCCGGCGGCCTACTCCCGGGCGCCGATTTCCCAGGCGACGCCGTCCAGCCAGGTCCGCCAACTCTCGTATTTGGGATTGTCCAGCTTCAGGGCCAAGAGCGGATTCCGTTTCGGTTTGATGGGCCGGCGGACAAGCGTCATCTTGGCCTCGTGGGGGGTGCGCCCGCCCTTGCGAACGTTGCAGGTCAGACACGCGCAGACGATGTTTTCCCAGGTGGTCATCCCCCCCCGGCTCCGCGGAATCACATGGTCTAAGCTGAGTTGGTGGATGGGGTAATGCCGGCCGCAATACTGACAAAGATGTCCGTCGCGGGCCAGCACGTTGCGGCGATTCAAGTGCAGGCTCTGTTTCGGCAGGCGATCGTAACTCAACAGGCGAATCACCCGCGGCACTTGGATCTCGAAATTCACGGCGCGAATCCAGTCCTCGTGCGGCAGGCGGAAGCGCCGGTGGGCGGCGCTCCGCTCCCGCCAAGTTTCAAAGGTGTA
Source organism: uncultured Planctomycetia bacterium (assembly GCA_963791075.1). Classification (GTDB taxonomy): domain Bacteria; phylum Planctomycetota; class Planctomycetia; order Pirellulales; family Thermoguttaceae; genus CAWBRF01. The sequence continues at coordinate 6,978 of CAWBRF010000025.1, read as the reverse complement.
AACGGCGAATTTCCCCTCGTCGTAGTGAACGACTTCCGCCAGCTCGCGGCAGAGGAGGGCAAACGCGCGGCGGACGCCGATGACGTGGACCGCCATATAGAGCCGATTGAGCGCCAGGACGCTGGATTGGAGCGCCGAAGAAGGGGGGGGAGGGGGGCGCCGCCCTCGGCGGCGACGCGCCGGGGGTGGTGTGAATGAGACAAGCGGTCGCTGGTTGTGTGAATCCCTCGCACCTGGGACGCCTCCCTCGTTCCCCGCATTCTAGCCGATCCCCGTCCGCAGTGCTAGTTCTAACGCTGTTGGGGAAGGAACTCCCCCGTTGGCGACGAAAAAAGGCGAAGAAAGACCCCCGCAGAAAAAAAATTCCCGAAGATGGCTTGTCAAAATCTTGCCGGCGGCATTAGGATGAGAGGGTAGCAACGCAACGCGCGGGCATCGTAGATTGGCGCGAGCCAACCGAAGCAGTGGGAGTCAATCCAATGATTCGATACTCATGCGATCTGTGCAAGCGGGATCTCGATCCGAGCGACGACCTCCGCTACGTGGTAAAGATGGAGGTCTATGCCGCTTTTGATCCGGCGGCGGTCAAGGACGACGAGGACGACCGCGATCATCTCCAGGAAATCCAGGACATTCTCGAGGGCCTGGACGACGTGAACGACGAGGAGATCGGCGACGACGTGTATCAGCAACTCCGCTTCGACCTTTGCCCCGAGTGCCGCAAGAAATTCCTCAAGAGTCCGCTCGGCCGGGAGGCTTCGCTGGCCAAGGTCGCCGGCTTCAGCAAGAATTAAGAAGCCGCATCGGAACACATCCTCCTTTTTTCAGGAACACGCATCTTCGCCGATCGGCGCGCATGAAACAATCGGCGAGGATTCGCGAAGATCAGAATTCCCTTTTGTCGGCGAACGAGAAAAAGTTGATCAAGCCATTTCGACGCAGGCGTAACATCGTGAGCAGCAGCAACATTCTCCGCGTCGCCGTGATCGGCGGCGACGGCACCGGTCCGGAAGTGACGGCCGAGGGCGTCAAGGTCCTCAAGGCCGTCGGCAAGTTGGAAAACATCACCTGCCAGTTCGAAGACTTCAACCTCGGCGGCGACCGCTACCTGCGCACCGGCGAGGTCCTGCCGGCGGAGGTCTTCGAGCGGCTTCGCTCCTTCCGCGCGATCCTCCTCGGCGCCGTCGGCCATCCCGACGTCCCGCCCGGCGTGTTGGAAAAGGGGCTCCTCTTGGATCTGCGGTTCCGCTTCGACCAGTACATCAATCTCCGCCCGGTGAAACTCTTTCCCGGGGTGGAAACCCCGCTGGCCGGAAAGGGCCCCGCGGACATCGACTTCGTCGTCGTCCGCGAGAACACCGAGGACATGTATTGCGGCACGGGCGGGTTTCTCAAGAAGGGCACGCCCGACGAAGTCGCCGTGCAAACGGCCGTCTACACCCGCAAAGGCTGCGAACGCTGCATCCGCTGGGCCTTCGACTTCACCCGCAAGCGAAACAAGCACAAGCACCTGACGCTCGTGGCAAAGACGAACGTGTTGACCTTCGGCCACGACCTTTGGCAGCGGACCTTCAACGAGGTCGCCCGGGAATATCCGGACATCAAGGCCGACTACAACCACGTTGACGCCTGCTGCATGTGGATGGTGAAGAACCCCGAGTTTTTCGACGTGATTGTGACGACGAACATGTTCGGCGACATCATCACGGATTTGGCGGGCATTTTGCAGGGCGGCATGGGCGTGGCCGCCGGCGGCAACATCAACCCCGCCCCGGGCGGCACGAGCATGTTCGAGCCGATGGGCGGCAGCGCGCCGAAGTACACCGGCAAGGGAGTGATCAATCCCATCGCGGCGATCAGCGCCGCGGCGATGCTGCTGGAACACAGCGGCCATCCCCTCGCCGGCGCGGGTGATGAAGGCGATTCAAGTCGTCACGGGGACGAAGATGAAGAGTCAGGCCGCGGGAAAGATGGGCTACAGCACGCAGCAGGTCGGCGATCTGGTCTGCGAGGCGCTGTAAGGCACTGCCGATCTGCGTTTGGCCGCGGGAGGGCGCGATTTGGACGGGAATTGCTGCACCCTCCTGCGGCTTCGGGTATCCTGGGGCGGCAATTGGAGAAATCTCAATGTCCACGAAATCTTCGTTCGCAACGCTCGCCGTTTGCGGTCTGTTTCAAAGCGCTTTTTCCGCCATCGGTCTCGCCGCCGATCCGCCCGATGCAACCCTGGGGCTCGTGCCGCTGCCGTCGCAGGTGGTCCACATGAAGGGCGCGTTCACGCTCAACTCCGACACCAAGATCCTTGTCGATAAGAACTTGGCGGAGGCCGCCAACGTCGCGAGCCAATTGATCGGGCGGCTCGACCGCGGCGCCGGCTTCGACCTGAAACCGTCCCCCGCCGTCGAAAATGCCGCGTTCTACAACGGCATCCTCCTCACCACGCGGGCCATTGACCCGCCGCTTCGCCCCGAGGGCTACAGCCTGCGAGTCACGCCCCCCGGCGTCGTGATCGTGGGCAAGGATGGGGCGGGCCTGTTTTATGGCATGCAGACGCTGCTGCAACTCCTGCCGCCGCAGATATTCAACCCGACCAAAGCGGGCGCTCCGCCCGCGTGGACTATCCCGGCCGTGGAGATCACCGACCAACCGCGGTTTCCCTACCGCGGACTGTTGCTGGACGTGTCGCGGCATTTCTTCAACAAGGACGAGGTGAAAAACTTTATCGACCTGATGGCGGAGCACAAATTCAACACGTTCCACTGGCATCTGACCGACGACAACGGCTGGCGGATCGAAATCAAGCGCTATCCGAAGCTGACGCAAACCGGCGCGTGGCGAAAGGGGATCGGCTTCGGCCTGAATCCCAAGGACAGCACGGCCTGGGGCCCGGACGGGCGCTACGGCGGCTTCTACACGCAGGACGACGTCCGCGAGATCGTCGCCTATGCGAACGCCCGCTACATCACGATTGTGCCCGAGATCGAAATGCCCGGGCATTGCTCTGCGGCGACCTCCGCCTATCCCGAGGTGAGTTGTTTCGGCGGCGGAAACTATTGTCCGGGCAACGACGCGACGTTCGCCTTCCTCGAAAACGTCCTTGCGGAGGTGATCGACCTGTTTCCCGGCAAGCTGATTCACATCGGCGGCGACGAGGTGGACAGGGACAACTGGTGGAAGAGGTGCCCCAAGTGCCAGGCACGGATCAAGCAAGAGGGGCTGAAAAACACGGAGGAGCTGCAAAGCTACTTCGTCAAGCGGATCGAGCGGTTCCTCAACAGCCGCGGCCGGACGATGATCGGCTGGGACGAGATTCTCGAAGGGGGCCTGGCGCCGAATGCGGTCGTGATGAGTTGGCGCGGCATGGACGGCGGCATTGCGGCGGCCAAGGCCGGCCACGACGTGATCATGACTCCCATGTCGCACTGCTACTTCGACTACTATCAGGCGAAGGCCGGCGAGCCGAAGGCGATCGGCGGATTCCTGCCGCTGAAGACTGTCTACGCCTTCGAGCCGGTTCCGCCGGCGCTTGATGCGGAGCAAGCCCGGCGCATCCTTGGCGCCCAGGGCAATCTGTGGAGCGAATTTCTTCCCAACTACGCCCAGGTGCAATACATGGCCTATCCCCGCGCATGCGCGTTGGCCGAGGCGACTTGGACGGACGCGAAGCTGAAGAACTGGGGCGACTTCCAAAAGCGCCTTGCCGTGCAGTTGCAGCGGTTGAATATCCAGGGCGTTCAGTACCGCGCGGAACGATGAACCACCACCACCCGCCGCTGATGCAAAGCCCGCCCGGCGCAGACAACCATCATCGACGGGCGAGAATATCTCTACTTCGTCGGCACCGGATACCTCGGCTTGCAGGGCCGCGCGGAGGTGATCCAGGCGGCCTGCGACGCGGCAAGGCAATACGGCGTCGGCAGCGCGACGACGAGGGCGGGCTACGGCACCACGCCGCCGCTGCTGGCCGTCGAGCGGCTCGCCGCGGAACTCGTTGGCGCCGAGGACGCCCTGTATCTCCCCTCCGGCTACGCCAGCAGCCAAGTCGCCGCCGCGGCCCTGGCCGATTCCTGCGACGTGGTCGTCCTCGACGAGCTTTCCCACTACTGTCTTTTCGATGCGGCGCGGGCGACGGGCCGGCCAATTTTTCGCTTCGCCCATTGCGACGCCGCCGCGCTGCGGACCGTTCTGGCGGCCAGCGTCAAGCCGGGCCAACGGCCGCTGGTGCTCAGCGACGGCGTGTTTGCCGCGCGCGGAGACGTTGCGCCCTTGGCCGACTATGAGGCGGTCTTGCGCGATTGGCCCGGGGCGTCGCTGCTGGTCGACGACGCGCATGCCCTGGGCGTCTTGGGCGGCCGCGGCCGGGGGACGCTCGAACACGCCGGACTGCTTCATCCGGCGGTGAACGATCTGCCCGAGGCGGCCGCGCGGGCCGGCCGGCGCTCTATTTCTGCGGCACGTTGAGCAAGGCGCTGGGCGGATACGGCGGCGTCCTGCCGGGCGCACGGCGATGGATTGCGCGGCTAAAGTCCGCCTCGCACTGGCACGACGGCGCCAGCCCCATGCCGCCGCCGGCGGCCGCGGCCTCCGCGCGGGCGATCGAGTTGGCCCTGGCCGAGCCGGAGTTGCGCAGCGGTTGGGCGACAACGTGCGGCGGCTCCGCCGCGGATTGGCGCGTCTCGGCCTGGACTGCGGCGACTCGCCCGCGCCGATCGTTTGCCTCTCGCTGGGGACGGCCGACAACATGCGGCGAATCCAGTCCGCCTTGATGGAGCGAGGGATTCTCGTCGCCTACATGTCCGCCTACGCCGGCCTGCCCAGCGCGGGCGCATTGCGCCTGGCCGTCTTCGCCGTGCACGCGCCCGAGATGATCGACCAGTTGCTCGCCGCCCTGGCGCGGCTCGTGTGAAAGATGAAGGCGGAAGGCCAAATCTCCTTGCCTTGTTCATCCGTCATCCTTCCGCCTTCAGCCTTTCAAAATCACCGCCATGCCGTCGCCCTTTTCGTCCGACGCGCGAACAATCACGCTCTGATACCGCCGATCGTCCCGCACGGCGTCGAGGAAGTCGCGCATGTCGCGGGCGTGTTGAATGACGTTGTCGGCGACGATCGCCGCGCGGGCGGCAAGCTTCGGCTCGATCGCGCGGAAGTACTTCAAATAGTCCCGCTTCACGGCGTCGATGAAAACGAAATCGAAAGTTCCGCGCAATCGCGGAATCACGTCCAGCGCCGCGCCCTTCCGCACGGCGACCACCTCGTCGAGCCGCATTTTGCGGATGTTCGCCCGGGCGATCTTGATCATCTCCGCGTTAACCTCGACGCAGGTCAGTCGGCCGCCGTTGTGCTCGAAGCCCAGGCCCATGACGATGGCGCCGTAGCCCGTGGCCGTGCCGATTTCCAACCCCCGCTTCGCGCGGGAGCTTTCGATGAGAATGCGGAGCAAGGCGGCGTCGCCGGGGGTGGTGTTCCAGTCGATGCGCGGGAAACTCTCGATGAAGTCCCGGCGGAAGTGTTGGAGGTCGGCCGAGGGACGCATCGCGTGGATCTCCTTGCTTTGGAAAGGGCGGAAAACGGCAGCATCAAGTCATTATAGCGAAGCAGACGGAAGAGGTCGGCGAAAGCCTTCGCTTTGCCGATCATGCCTCTCGCGGCGGCGGCCCCAACCCCATCAGCGCAAACGCCGTGATGATCATCGAGTGGCAAATCTCGCCGGAGGCGATCATCCCGGGAATGGCGGCCAGCGGACGCTCAATCGTCTCGATCATTTCGAAGGCGTCGAACTGCGCGGCGGAAGTCTTGCGGCACCCTTCCGCGACGAAGAGATAGAGGAAGTTGTTCTGCACCGCCGGATTCGGCAGCACCCTGCCCAAGGGGCGGATTCGCTCCGCCGCGTAACCGGTCTCCTCGCGGAGTTCGCGGGCGGCGGCGATTTCCGGCGGCTCGCCGGCTTCGATCAGTCCGCCCGGCGCCTCGAGCGTCACCTGCCGCACGCCATGGCGGAACTGGCGGATCAGGACAACGTCGCCCTCGGCCGTGACCGGCACGACATTCACCCATGCGGGCGAATCCAGGATGACGAAATTCCGCTCTTGTCCAGTCGGCTCGAAACGGTAGCGGTCGTGGCGGAGGCGAAAGATCCCGTGATCGGAGACGGCGCGGCTGTCGAGCAGGGTCCAACTTCGGTGCGGCATGGGCTTGTTTCCCGGCGAGTGGTCGGCTGTGAACAACTCAGTTTACCACAAGTGCGGCTCGACGTTCGCAAGTTGCGCGGAGGCGCACGCAGTCCCCATCTCCCCTCTTAAGATGGGACCTTAAAATCTCCCCGCGGACCATCGTCCCCATCGCCACAGCCGGCATCTTTGCGCAGACGCTAAAAACCGCCTTTTCTGTCAATCTTATCAAACCGGACAATTCTTCCTGTCCCGCGAGGCTTTCCACGGCGATTTTTCGTTGCTTTTTCGCAACCCGAGCGCATTTTATCTAAGTTGAACAAACTGCCGACGCAGAGGACCCGACTCGTGACGAAGAAAAGACCTTCCAAAGAGCATAACCAGCAACGTGCGAAGGCCCATGACAAGCCAATCCCCGGCAAGCGGACCACAACGGCTCCCGCGGCCGAGACGACGGCCACGATTGATCGACGCGGGAAGGACCGGCGCAACGCCGATCGACGCGGGAAACAAGAGCCCGTGGCAGTCGAACGGCGCTGCCTGGAACGTCGGGCGAAAGTCAGTCGCCGCCGCCAGATCGATCCGACCACCTGCGAGCGCGATTACACGCCCGAGGAAGTCGAATTCATGAGCGCCTTGGAGCAGTATAAGCGCCGCAGCGGACGGATGTTTCCCACGTGCAGCGAGGTGCTCGAGGTGATCAGGGGACTGGGCTACGAAAAGCGGAGTGATTTTCCGCTGTCGCAGCCGCCGCTAAGCGATGCCGCAAATTTCCCTATCTTCACGCCCTTGACCGATTCGGCGGTATAGC
>CAWBRF010000024.1:0-222509 GCA_963791075.1 uncultured Planctomycetia bacterium | reverse complement strand
CGAACGAGATTGAAATCTTGCAGGGGGCCGTATCAAGGGACCATGTACACCTTCTGCTGTCGTGTCCGCCGAACCTGTCGCCCAGCAAGATCATGCAGTACATAAAGGGCAAGAGTTCGCGCAAGCTGATTGTCTCCACGATGGGACTAAAACCCTCGCCGTCAGGCGAATCCTTTAGGTTCTTCATTCGGGTTGTTAGAATGGTTCGGTATGGAAAACTACCGAAGCGGTCCGCACTCCCGATATGATCTGAAATACCACTTCGTATGGATTACCAAATACCGCAAACCGGTGCTGGTGGGCGAGGTTGGCTTGCGTCTACGTGAGTTGGTGCGGGAAGTATGTCGGACGAACGAGATTGAAATCTTGCAGGGGGCCGTATCAAGGGACCATGTACACCTTCTGCTGTCGTGTCCGCCGAACCTGTCGCCCAGCAAGATCATGCAGTACATAAAGGGCAAGAGTTCGCGCAAGCTGATGATGGAGTTCAAGCACATCCAGAAGCAGTTCTGGGGGCGGCACCTGTGGGCGCGAGGATACTTCGCGGCGAGCAGCGGAAATGTGACCGACGAGGTAATCATGGAGTACCTGAAACAACAAGACGGCACCGAGCCGGATGACGGCGGCGACAATTTTCAACTCACTAAATCGTGAGCGAAGGACTTCAGTCCGAGCCACGATTTGCATCGAACCTACCGGCTTCCAGCCGGTAGTCATTCAGTCGATGGCGTCGAAGCCGATGCCCCAGCAGCCGGCGTAAAGCGCCAACCAGTCGCGGTCGCAGTGGGCGAAGAAACCCTCGTAGCCCGACGGCTTGCGCCAGCTCGGTGAACGAAGAGGAAAGGGACGTTGTCGGGGTGCGCGGCAATGTAGTCGGCCAATTGCCGTTGCGTGTCGGGAAAGCTCTCGTAAAGCGACTCGAGCGCGATCAATACGTTGGCCATAAAGAGCCGCCGCGAAGCCTATGTTACTTCCGTGAGCATCTAGATGTAACATAAGTTACTCGGGCTGTCAGGGGGTCCATGCCGTCTCCCCGAAAAGACCGCGCGGACGCTCCACGGCGACATCGACGGCCGGCATACTCGCGATCGCAAGCAGCGCGTCGATCGGTTTTAGAACGACCCGGCCTGCCCGCTGTTCCCGATCAGCCTCAAGGCCGGCGAGCATGGGCTGAACCTGTCCGCGCTTCCGCAGGCGCTATTGGGCCGCCGGTTCCGCCTTGTCGCCCGGCGCGAGAAACTGCACCTCCTGCAGACACAGCCCGTAGCGCCCGCCCGGCGGATTGACCTTCAACTTCATCCCGTTCCAACTGGGGGCGAAATTGGTTGAGTAACAGAGCCACATCCGCTTGCCGTCCCGGCCGATGAACTTCGACGGGAAGTTGAGGAAGTAGCCCTGCTCGCCGAAATCCTTCATGTAGACGACCATGCCGCCACGGACCGGTGAACCGATCGGCCTCGAGGATGTAGGAGCTGCATCTTCGCGCAGGTCGGCCAGCCGTCGGTCACGCACATCAAATACTTCTTCAGCGGCGCGTCGTAGGTGGCCGTCGCGCAGCCCATGTTGTTGTTCCAGTCCAGCAAGCGGCCGGATCTTGGCAAAGTCGCCTGTCCAGATTGGCTCGCCCTGCGAATCGTGGCCGGCGAAGAACTCATACTTTGACGCGTCGTTGATGTTCTCGACGCTGGGCGTCACCCGGGCCAAGTAGAGCCTGGTCGGCGGTGATCCAGCTCAAGTTGGCATAGCGGGGCTTCGGGTCGTTCTCCTCGGCCCCCATGCCGACCAGATACGCCTTGCCGTCGGGCGAGTGTTCCATGTTCCGTCCGAAATCGACGAAGTGCGGGCAACCCATCTTGACCGGCCCCATGAACTTTCTTCGGCTCTGGAAACAGCGGCTTCGCGGGCGAAAGCGGCGAGGGGGTCCACGTCTTGCCGAAATCCGGTCGAGATGCGGAAGCCCGGCATCGGACCGAGCACGGGCCAGTTGTAGGTGAAGCCTTCGTGTTGCACCTCGCCCGCGGGCCCGAGGCAGTAGGTGCCGTAGTACCAGACGCCGTTGTAAACGAGGCTGCCGCACGGATAACGGCCTTCATAGGGGCGGGGGCTGGCCGGTTGCGGCGGCGCTGTGTTGCGGATGGTCAGCCGGAGCGGATCGTCGCCGATCATCACCGCATTGCCCGTCGCCGCCCCCAAGCCGCCGGAGAATGTGTCCACGCCCGTCGGTGTTGCCGTCGGTCCACGGCGAATACTGCTTGCCGTCCGAGGCCCAGCAGGGATACCACGTGTCGCCACAGTGGTAATCGCTGTACACGCCCGTGAACAGAACGCCCGTGAGCGGCCTTGGACGGTTTGAACGGGCAGTCCTTCGGCGGTTCCGACGGCCAGATTTGCCCTCCGGCTGGCCGGGCCGGGATCAACGTTTGCTCGGCCCCCAACGCGGAGGGAGCGAGCGCCCAAACAATCAACACGGCAGCCAGTGTGCGACGCATCCGAGTTCTCCTGCTTTCATCCGGGATTTCTCATTGCGGTTCCGTGACGCAATTTCTCTTGTTCTCGCGCCCTGTCTCCTTGCGAAGCGAATGCTACGATATCTCCTTGAACGCCGCGCGGACGATTTTCAGGCCCTTGTCGTAAGCCGGCGTGGGACGGAAGTCGGGGGCGCGCCCCAGGCGTAGCCGAAAAAGTCGCAACCCTGCGCATACCACCGCCGCCATGAGTTCGGATCGCACACTCCGTCCAACCGTCCGACGATCGTGGTCAAGATCCGCTGGTGCGGCTTGCGGACCCGCAATGCCCACTCCATGACGTCCACGGTCGTGCTTTCGGCGAAGATGAAATCACTTTCGTTGACCATTGGATGATCGCGCCAGATCGCCTCGTCGGCCTTCCAGTAAGGCACGTTGAAACCGATTCGCGTCCCCGGGCTCGTCTCGCGCACCGCATCGCGAATCGCGCGGAACTGCCGCGCCAGCACTTCCCGCTTATACTTCAAGTTTTCTTCAGGCTTGATCTCCGCCGCCGTCTTCGGCATCGGCCGGCCGATAATCTCCTGGAACGGTTTCGCCGTGTGCGGCCCCGGCTGCACGAGAAAATCGTTGGGGCGGAGCGAGCCGTAAATGAACCAGTCGAATAAGATCCACTCGACCGGGAACTGTGCAAGAAACTCGCGAATCCGCTGACAAAGATGTTGCGTCCACGGCGACTCCGGCGCAAGAAACCCATGGGGGGCGAACTCTCGGCTCGTGGGAACGACCCAATCGGCGCGAAGGTTTGACAGCGCCAGGTCGGCGCCAACACAGAAATACGACATGAACGGCATCCCGGCCCTTTGGGCCAGACGGTACAGTCCGGGCAGCAACTTTGCTCCGGGGCCAGGAGCCACTGGCCCGAGCCGAGTCGGATAAAAAGCGTGGCCGCCAAAGGCATACGCCTGGCAGAAAATCACATTGTTGCCGAATTCGCGATGCCAGTCGAAGTATTGCTGTGGATCAATAAAGGCCCAATCCTGAGCCTCCGCGGGGCCGCAGCCGTACCTCCAATTCAAGTCGCAAACGAAGCACTTGAGCGTGCGCGGCGGCATGGCGGGCTTTGCCGCGGCGCTGCCGGATGCCGCCAAAGCCGGGGCCTCATCGCCTTGGGCCAAATTCGACGCCAGCGCGCCGGTGGCCGTTGCGACGCCGACACTCGCCAAAAACGCGCGACGATCCATAGCGTAATCTCCGTGAGTCAACCGGCATTTCCCATTTCGACGCCGCAAGGATGCGATCCAAGCAACGACAACCGATTTATGTTAACAGAGCGGCTCGCGACCTTCAAGTTGGCGTCTCGCGTTCCGGCTGAGCGCCTCGCGGCTGTCCAAGCCGCGGATGACGGCTTCCTCTGGGAAATCCGGGCCCGCAATCCCCCAATCGGCGAGCCTTCCGCCGGCCGGGACGTACTGAATGCCATGTTCCCGCAACACATGCCCCCAAAAAACCCTGCGACACTGTTGGCCGGACTCAACAGGCGGGCGGGATCGGGCAAGCATGGCTGCTCGCCTACGCGTGGTTGTACTTCTGGATGGCTTGTTCTATCCGGCGGCCGGTCTTCTGCGGATCGCGGCGGGCCAGGGTGTATTTTCCCTTGTCCAGCATAAATGTCGGCGCGATGGACGTGACCACAATCAGTCCGCGACGCCCCAATTTGGCGAATAGTTGCTCGTAGTAGCCGTCGATGCGCGCGTCGCCCACGTTCAAGTCGCTGGCAATGTAGGCGATCTTCTTCTCGGCCAAGGCATGGCGAATTCGCGCCGCGTCGTCGAGATGATCCAGGTTCAGGTTGTGAATCGCGCGCAGTCCTTCCGTGGCCAGGTAGTTGGCGATGTGCTGATTGGCGCTGCCGCAGTAGTGAATGGCCCCGCCGCCGAAGGCTTGCAGCACTTGGCTGTTGTACGGCACAACGAATTCGCGATAAAGGTCCTTGCTGAAGATGATGCTGTCGTCGTCCGAAATCCACACGCCGCCGAATCCCGCGGGAATCTTCACGCCGATGACGTAGGCGTCGTTCGTCGGACTCTGTCCGGCCAATTGCTTCTGCACGCGCACCCAGTCGATCAACGCCTCCGCGACCAGTTGCATCAGGCCGTGAACCGCAACCGGATGGTCGTGCATCCAATAGATCAGGTTGTCATAGCCGACGATCTGCAGGGCGGTGGTCAATGGCCCCTGGCAATCGGTCACGCCCACGGGAAAGTCGCTGCGCTGGCGCATTGCGCGGATCGTGTTGAGCACGCGGGGCATCAGCCCGTCCCGCTCGGGATCCGGTTTTGCAAGGCTCTTGAGCCGCTCCACGTCTCGAATCGGCGCCAACTCCACGGCCGGGTCGGAGTTGTCGAAGAACTTCACCGGCACGCCGAAGCCCGACGCCAGCACGCCCGTCCCGTACCAGGGCATCAGAAAGGGGATGTAGCAGTCGTCGTACTCCCGCATGTGTCGCTCGATCTTGCCCGTCTGGTAGGCGATCATCGTTGAGGGATCCTCGTCGAAGTAGCTCGCGGGGATGTCCTCCGGCAAGTCGCCAAAAAGCCAGTAGTTGGCGTCGCAGATCAGGTGCGGCGCATCGTCGTTTTCAAATCGGAAGGCGGCGCCAAGGCGATCTTCGGCGCGGCGCATCGTTCGTAATATCGAGGACAAAAATGCGCAACGCGGCCCGATGGATCGCCGGCCTTCGCCGAACGTTCTCCGCTCGCGTCAGCGGCCGCAGAGCCTGTCGTATTCTGGGCCCAACTGTGCCTTTCATGCAAGTCTCCCAGTCTGTGCGAGCCGCGAGTTCCTGCCGCCGCGCGAATCGGCGTTCGAAGCCGAAGCCCCGAAGAGGGCCGTAATCGCAAAATCACTCGATGTGAGTTCACGGTAGGAATTGTGGGGTCGCAGCGTCGCTGCTGGGGCCGTTTGATGGCCCGAGCATCGATTATACTCGCTGTCGCAAGGTTGGACAAGGAACGAAGCGGCGGTGTTCGTGGGCATGAATCTTTGCTGTCCCGTTGGCTTGCCGGGCTTTTGCTGTGTCGCTCTGGCGGGACGCTCGACGACGAGGCGGAATTCGTTGTCGCACGGCTCGACGACGTGTCGCTCCACCCTACCCGGCGGCCGCAGATTTGTCAAAAATAGTGTAAGAATATCCACCAATTCTTTTGCGGAATTCACTGTAACCAGTCACGCCCCGGGGGAGTTTTTCTCCAGCCGTTGAAAACGAGGATGCACCTGCTCTGTCGAGTCTCACTTTCCACACATCTCGATTTTCCGCAAACTTCCCGGCGGCGGCAAGTCAGGCGCCGTAGTCCTTCGCCGATATCGCCGCGTTTGTCGAGCGAAAGGATGTGGCGGCGGAAGGGAGCCCGGCAACCGTTCCGATTGCAGTCTTGCGGGCTGAAGCGGCGGTCAGTCATGCCACGTCCCGTCGAACGCCTTGCCAAGAACTTGGGCGCGGTATCGGGCCGGAGTCGTTCCAAGCTGCTGCCGGAACACTTGGATCAGATAGCTGGGCGTACTGTAGCCCGAGGCCTCAGCCACTTTTGGAATCGGCAGATTCGTTTCGAGGAGGAGCCGAGTCGCCCGCTCCAGGCGCGCCCGCTGGATCGCATCGTGGATCGTGTGCCCCAGCGATTTATGAAAGCGGATTTCCAAGGTCCGCCGCGAGAGCTGGACGTGCTTGACGACGTGCTCGGTCCGGATCGGGCGACCGGCGTGAAAGTGGATGAACCGAAGGGCCGCGGCCACTTCGAGGTCGTCCAGGGCGAGGATGTCGCTGGATCGCCGCAGCACGATGCGGAGCGGCTCGACCACGAGGCATTGCGGCCGGCGGAGGCGACCGCGCATCATTTTGTCCAACAGGATCGCCGCCCGATATCCGCCCTGCTCGGCGTTCAGGCCAACGCTCGACAGCGGCGGATCGGCCACTTCGCAGAGCAACTCGTCGTTATCGACCCCCACGACTGCGAGGTCCTCGGGCACGCGGACGCCGGCGGTGCGGCAGGACTCCAAAACCTCCCGGCCGCGGTCGTCGTTGCAGACCATCAAGCCGGCCGGTTTAGGAATTCGTCGCAGCCAGTCGGCCAGCCGCGGTTGCTCTTGATCCCAGGCGCGTCGGCTTTTTCGTCGCGGGGGTTGATAGACGTGCACCGCGAAACCCCCCTCTTCAATCCGTCGGCAAAACCCCTCTTCGCGCCGTTGCGACCAGACCCGGTCGGGGATTCCCACGTAGGCGTAATGCCGGAAACGCCGTTCCAAGAGGTGCTCGGCAACCATTTTGGCCGCCCCCAAAGAATCGGACCGAATTTCGCTGAAACGGCGGAGCGGGCTATCGGAGCTCAGTTGGGCGTCCGACAGGTCCAGGGCGATCGTAGGCAGTCCAGTCTTCAAGACGGCTTCGACAATCTGCGGCGTCTCGAGTCGGGCGATGATCCCCGTGCCGCCCCACTGCTGCATCTTCGGAAGCGATTGGACGAAGTCGCCGGGCGTGACGTAAAACAACCATGGCCCGTGGACTCGCGCATAGCGGACGATCCCCCGCAGAAGCCCGCGGCCATAACCGCGCGCCGTCTCGATCAGCAAGGCTACCTTGGGCACGCTGCGCATCGGACGCCACTGCCTGCGAGAAGAGGTCCGGCCTGAATCGCGTGGGGTTCATCCTAGCTTCCCGGACGGGAGAGCACAAGCCGCGAGTGCGCATTTTTGACATAGATTTGCGCATTTGTGGCTTGCGGATCGGATGTGCCGTTGCTAGGCTGGATCGTAAAGTCCCCCACGCCGCAGCGAGCAGAAACATGCCCCGGAAGAAACCGGTCAGGGAACGGTCCTTTGCCATCGGCGTTGACTACGGGACCAACAGCGTCCGTGCGCTGGTGGTTGACGCCGCCGACGGCAGCGAGATTGCCACCCATGTATACAACTACCCGAGCGGCGAGGCGGGCATCCTGCTGGACCCGAAAGACCCGAACCTGGCGCGGCAGAATCCCGGTGATTACATTGAGGGGTTTTATCAATCGGTTGGCCCGGCGGTAACCGCGGCGCGACGACATCGCGGCTTCCAACCGGACCGTGTTGTCGGCATCGGCGTGGACACGACCGGCTCGACGCCGATTCCCGTGGCTCGCAATGGCCTGCCGCTGGCGCTGCGCCCCGAGTTCAAGAACCATTTGGCGGCCCAGGCATGGCTCTGGAAGGACCACACGGCGCACGCCGAGGCGGCGGAGATCAGCGAGAAGGCGCGGCAAGAGGGCTCCGGCTATCTGACCCGTTGCGGCGGCGCCTACAGCAGCGAGTGGTATTGGTCCAAAATTCTTCATTGCAAACGAACGGCCCCCAAGGTCTTCGCGGCGACCTATGCATGGGTCGAATTGGCCGATTTCGTGCCCGCCTTCCTCACGGGCAATCTTGATCCGGATACGCTGCCGCGGAGCATTTGTGCGGCGGGCCACAAGGCCCTATACGATGATCGCTGGGGCGGCTTGCCCAAAAATCCTTCCTCGCGCGGCTCGATCCGGCCCTGGCCGCGCTTCGAGACCGCTACGCGGTTCCCGCGGCAACGGCCGATCGAAAGGCCGGCGGGCTCCTGGCGGCGGTCGCCGCGAAGGTCGGCCTTCCGCCGGGCGTGGCCGTGGCCGTCGGCGCCTTCGACGCGCACATGGGCGCCGTTGGGGCGGGCGTAGGACCGGGCACGCTCGTGAAAATCATTGGCACGAGCACGTGCGACATCATGGTCGCCCCCATGGATCGCCCGCTTCCCGACATCCCCGGGCTGTGCGGCATCGTCCCCGGCTCCGTGCTGCCGGGCATGTACGGCCTGGAAGCGGGGCAGTCGGCCGTGGGCGACATCTTCAACTGGTTCGCCACCCGCCTCACTCCCGCAGCCTACACGGCCAAAGGCGATCCGCACGCCAACCTCACGCGCGAGGCCGAAAAGCTTCGACCCGGCCAGAGCGGTTTGGCGGCCCTCGATTGGAACAACGGCAATCGCACCGTGCTGGTGGATCCGCTTCTGACCGGCCTGTTGGTCGGCCAAACGCTCCATACCACAGCCGCCGAGGTTTATCGGGCTCTGATCGAAGCGACGGCCTTTGGGGCGCTGACGATCATCGAGCGATTGGAAGAATTCGGCGTAACCGTCAAGGAGGTCGTCAACTGTGGCGGCATCGCGGAGAAAAACCCTTTCGTGATGCAGATTTATGCCGACGTTTGCAATCGCCCGATGAAGCTGAGCCGCTCGTCGCAGACCTGTGCGCTGGGGGCGGCGTTGTTCGGCGCCGTCGCCGGCGGGGCCTACAAGACGGCCTCGCAGGCCCAACGCCGCATGACCGGCGTCAAGGAGACGGTCTTCCGGCCCAGCCGCGCCGCCGCGAAGACCTATGCCAAGCTTTATTCGATCTATCAGACGCTGCACGACTCCTTTGGGACAAGCGACGGCTGCGGCCAGCTCCAGCGGGTGATGAAGGACCTGATTGCCATCCGCCGCGATGCGAACCAAGAGGCCGAGTGATGCTCGAAGACCTGAAGGAGGAAGTCTGCGAGGCGAACCGTCAGCTTCAACGCTGCGCCTTGGTCGCACTGACTTGGGGCAACACAAGCGGCCTGGACCGCGGCCGCGGACTTGCGGTCATCAAACCCAGCGGCGTGCCCTACGAACAGTTGCAGCCCGCGCAGATGGTCGTCGTCGATCTGGAGGGCAACGTGGTCGAAGGGGATCTGCGGCCTTCGAGCGACACGCCGACGCACATCTGCCTCTATCGCCATTTTGCCAAGATCGGCGGCATCACCCACACGCACAGCCGTTATGCGACGGCGCTGGCCCAGCGCGGCGCGAACTCCCTTGCCTGGGCACGACCCACGCCGACCAGTTCTGCGGCAGCGTGCCCGTCACCCGTCAGCTTGCCGAGGCCGAAGTGGCCGGCGATTATGAGACGGCGACGGGCCAGGCGATCGTCGCGCGATTCTCTTCCCTGGACCCGGCGACGATGCCGGCGGTGCTCGTCGCCGGCCATGCGCCGTTCACCTGGGGCGCGAGTCCGGCCGATTCGGTCCGCACGGCCATCGCGCTGGAGGCGGTGGCGGCCATGGCCGTCGCCACATGGCAGATCGCGCCAGACGCCGCCGAATTGGAAAGCTATGTGCGCGAGAAGCATTTCTTCCGGAAGCACGGCCCGGGAGCCTATTATGGACAACAGTAGTTGCAGCAGCGTCGTAGGAGCGACATGATGAATTTGAATTCTCTGGAAGTGTGGTTTTTGACCGGCAGTCAGAACCTGTATGGCGAGGGGACGCTCAGGCAAGTCGAGGCCAACAGCCGCCAAGTCGTCGAGGGGCTGAACGCTTCTCAGCCGCCGGCGCGGGTCGTGTTTCACAAGGTCGTCACAACGGCCGATTCCATACTCCAGGCGTGCCGCGAGGCGAACGCCGCGGACCGTTGCATCGGCGTGATCTGCTGGATGCACACGTTTTCGCCCGCGAAGATGTGGATCGCGGGACTGAAGGCGCTGGAAAAACCCTTGGCCCATCTGCACACGCAGTTCAATCGCGATTTGCCCTGGGACGCGATCGACATGGACTTTATGAACCTCAACCAGGCGGCGCACGGCGACCGCGAATTTGGCCACATCTGCACGCGGTTGCACAAGCCGCGCAAAGTGATCGTCGGCCATTGGCAGGAGCCGCAAACGCACGCGCGACTGGCCGCATGGATGCGGGCGGCCGCGGGACGGCGCGAGTTGGGCAACCTGAAGGTGGCGCGCTTCGGCGACAACATGCGGCAGGTGGCCGTCACGGAGGGGGACAAAGTCGAGGCCCAAATCCGCCTCGGCGTGGAAGTCAACGGTTACGGCATTAGCGACCTGGCGCGGCGCAGTCGAACGCGGTCAGCGACGCGGAGGCGGACCGATTGGTCGCCCAGTACGATCAGCAGTACACGATGGCCCCGGCGCTGCGCCCGGCGGGCCGCAGCGCGAGTCGCTTCGCGATGAGGCCCGGATCGAGCTGGGACTGCGAGGTTTCCTCGAAGACGGCTGTTTCATGGCTTTCACCGACACCTTCGAGGATCTCGGCGTGCTGGCCCAATTGCCGGGGATGGCCGTCCAACGCCTCATGGCCGACGGCTACGGCTTCGGCCCCGAGGGGGACTGGAAGTCGGCGGCCCTGCTGCGGGCGATGAAGGTCATGGCGGCGGGACTCCCCGGCGGCACGTCGTTCATGGAGGATTACACCTACCACCTCGATCCCAAGGGGCCGAGGGTCCTCGGGGCCCACATGCTGGAAGTTTGCCCCTCGTTGGCCGCCGAGACGCCCTCGTGTGAAATCCATCCGTTGGGGATCGGCGGCAAGAGCGATCCGGTCCGGTTGGTCTTCACGGCGCCGGCGGGCCCGGCCGTCAATGTGGCGCTGTTTGACCTGGGCGATCGCTTCCGAGTGCTGGTCAACGAGGTCAACGCCGCGACGGCCGAGGCGTTGCCGCGGCTCCCCGTGGCGCGCGGTCTGGTCGCCTCGGCCGGAGCTGCAAACGGCGGCGGCGGCGTGGATCTACGCCGGCGGCCCGCACCACTTCGTCTTCAGCCAGGCTTTATCGCTCGAACCCCTTGAAGATTTCGCCGAAATGGTCAAGATGGAGTGCCTCCCCATCGATCACCAGACGCGTTTGCGGGATTTCAAGAATCAACTTCGTTGGAACGAAGCCTCGTACAGGGAATCGCGATGAATCCGTTTATCAGCCTGCTCGCCGTCGTCCCGAGCCATGCCTCGTCCACACTCACCGGCCTGGACTGGCTGGCCATCGCCCTCTACTTCGGCGTTCTCTTGGGCGTGGCCTGGTGGGTCATTCGCAAGAGCAAGGACACGGCGGCCGATTACTTCCTCGCCGGCCGGAACCTCGGCTGGTGGGTCGTCGGCGCCTCGATCTTCGCCTCGAACATCGGCTCGGAACACGTCGTCGGCCTGGCCGGCTCCGGAGCCAAAGACGGCGTGGCCATGGCCCACTACGAACTGCACGCCTGGTGCCTGTTGGCGCTGGCGTGGGTGTTCGTCCCCTTCTACGCCCGATCGCTCGTGTTTACCATGCCGGAGTTCCTCGAAAGGAGGTTTTCGCCGGCCTCGCGCTATGTTCTCTCCGTGGTCTCGTTGATCACCTTCGTCGTCTCGAAGATCGCCGTGGGCATTTTTGCCGGAGGCGTGGTCTTCGCCACCCTGCTGCCCGATGTGAATCTGCGCGTCGCCGGCCTGACGATCGACAGTTTTTGGATCGGCTCCGTGCTGGTGATCTTTTTGACCGGGCTGTACACGATGCTCGGCGGGATGCGGGCGGTGGCCTACAACGACGCCGTGCAGACGATCGTCCTCATCGCCGGCTCCGCGACATTGACCGTCTACGGCCTTTACAAGCTCGGCGGCTGGCACGAACTCCGCCGGATTTGCGGCGCGGAGATGTTCAACCTCTGGAAACCGCTCCTCCCCGCCGGCGTCGAGGGGACCTGGGCCCCCGTGCTGGAAAAGAACGCCGCCGGCCAGCTCGTCCGCGAAGCGTGGTACTTCAATGGCAACTTTCCCTGGCTGGGCATGGCGATCTGCGCGCCGATCATCGGCCTCTGGTACTGGTGCACGGATCAATACATTGTCCAGCGGGCCTTGGGCGCGCCCAATGAACGAACGGCCCGCCGCGGCAGCATCTTCGCCGCCTTCCTGAAACTGTTTCCCGTTTACCTGTTCCTCATTCCGGGCCTGATCTGCTTCGCCCTGGCCAAAAGCGGCAAGGTCCCCGAACTCTCCGCCATGGTCGTCGACGGCAAGGCGGTCCCCCAAGAAGCCCAGGCCGCCTTCCCGATGATGGTCAAGCACCTCCTCCCCCCGGGACTGCGCGGCATCGTCGTCGCCGGGTTGCTCTCGGCGCTGATGGGTTCGCTGGCGGGCGTCTTCAACGCCTGCTCCACCCTCTTTACCGTGGACCTTTACGAAAAATGGAAACCCCGCGCGTCGCAGCACCAGATCGTCCGCATGGGGCGGATCGCCACGGCGGTCATGGTGCTCGTGGCCCTGGCATGGATCCCGGTGATCAAGGGCTCTCGTGGGCTCTATGAATATCTCCAGGCGGTGCAAGCCTACCTGGCGCCGCCGATCTTCGTCGTCTTCTTTTTTGGCGTGTTCTTCAAGCGACTCAACGCCCGAGGCTGCTTTGCGGCGATGATCGTCGGCTTTCTCATCGGCCTGTTCCGCATGATGGTTGACACGCCGGTGACGATGAAGCTGCACGGGTTTGAGAACGGCTACGCGCCCGGCTCGCTGCTGTGGATCGTCAACAACATCAATTTTCAGTACTTCAGCGTGCTCATTACGATCATCTCCGCGGTGGCGATGGTCGCCGTCAGCTACATGACGCCCGCGCCGAAGTATGAGAAGATCAAGAGCCTCGCCTTCGGCACGGCGACGGAGGAAGACCGTCGCCGGACGCGCGCCAGTTGGGACTGGCGGGAAGTGCTCGCTTCGGCCGTCGTGTTGGCGGCGATCCTCGGCGCCTACCTGTATTTCCGCGGATAGCGATCGTTGGCGTTTCTGGATTCTCCGCAGAGCTTCTCGTTTGTGGCGGTTTGCAGCGGGAGGATTCTCGCTGCTCACTTCTGTGGCAGGTCGGATTCGGCGCGGCCCAAGACGATCTGATCGAACGCCGCGCCGCCGCCTGCTGCGCCGAGGTAGAGGCTGCGGATCCGCAATGGCTTCTTTTGCAGCGCCCAAAGATCGACGCGGACGACTTGCCAGGTCAATGGCGGCGCCGCGGCCTTGACGATCGTCGTGCCTTCCATCGCCGTAGGTTCGCCGGCGACAAACGAAAAGCCGCCGTAATTGCTCTCGGCCAGTCGCAACGTTATCCCCTTCGTCTGCGGCGACAACGCCTTCCAGGCAAACTGCAGCCAGCGATACTGCCCCGGCTGCGGATGCTCGACAATCTCAAAGTCCCAGTTGGGAACCACGTGGCCAAACGGCGGTTGCCAGTTGGGGAAGGTCACGCCCGCGCCGGTCAGGGCCAGACATTTTCCGCCCGAGTACGCCCCATCGTACTTGAAAATCAAGGGATGTTCCGCCCCAGACACGCACATGCACTTCAAATCGCTTTCTTTTTCGTCGAAGAGCACCGCCACGGGCCGCCGCGCAACCACATCCGGGTGCGAACAGCCGAGGGCCTGCCCGTGCAAGACGATTTCGCCCAGCCGCAGATTGCCGGCCGGCCACGTGCCGCCTCCCGTGGTGACCAGCCGCAGTCGCGCGGCCTCGATCGGCTTGGCGAACCAATGCGTGTGCGTGCAAACATCCGAGAGCAGATAGGGTCCGTCGAGCCATTGCTCCTTCTCCGTGGACCAATACTGCAACCGCGCGTCGCGCAGCCACGACTCCGGATGGCTCGGGTCTTCGACCAGCGTGATCCCGGTCACGCGGAGTTGTGTTCGGAACGTGTCGAACTGGAGCGCCAATCGACTGCGCCAGCCCGAGTCGATGTAGTTGATGTCCGTCCAGCCGAGCCACGGCTTGGCCGGAGCGTCGGGCTTCCCGTCGCGGAACATTTCCACCGGGTTCTGCCACGGGCGCGGATCGCCCCAGGCCGGCGGATCGCACACCGCCGTAATCAACGCCTGGGTCTCGGTGAGGAGATTGGGGGTCAGGGGCGCGGATTCCGTGGCGGCGTTGCCCCAGCCCATGCGGCGCACGGTCGGCGTCGCATCGGCGGCCAAGAGGTCCTTCGACGATGGGACCGCCGTCGGCGCGAGTCGGACACGCCACCGCTCGACATACGACGAATCGGCCGGCCCGAGACCAAGCCGCACGACGTTTCCATTCCACGTTGCCGCCAACAGGTCGCCGCCGGGAAGCCACGCGGCGACCGGCAAGCCGTCGAACTCCTGGCTGTGCAACAATCGCCCGCGGCGATCCAAAACGTAGAGGCTGCCCAACTCGCTGCCGACCACAATCCGGACGCCGTCGGCAGCGATCCGCGGACTGCGCAGCGTGTCGTCCCCTGCGAAGTTCCACTCCAAGCCGGCGGCCGTCGCATACCATTTCAACTGGTTGCCCGTCGTCACGGCCAGCGCCGAACCGTCGGGGACAAGCGACATGGCGTCGGCGGGAGTCGCCAGCGTGTTCGCGAGCTTGCCGTTGCGGATCACGTAGACCCGCCCGCCTTCCGCGTCGCTGGCGATCGCCAAGGTCTTCCGGTCGCCACTCACTTCGGCGGTTTGCAAACTGCCGGTCTTGGTCAGCGTGAGCCGCCAAAGCTCCGCGCCGCTGGCGGCGCGATAGGCCGTCGCCGTCGGACCGTCCAGCGCGACCAGCGTGTCGTTGTCCAGGGCCAACAAAACGATCCGCTTGCGAGTCGTCTTCCACCAGTCCTGGCTCCAGAGCAATTTGCCCGCCCGCGACCAGACGGCGAGTCCCAAGTCGCCCGCGCTGGCGACCCAACGGCCGTTGGGGGCCGCGGCGAAGTTATTGATCCGATCGGTGAACAGCCAGCCGGCGCACCAGTTAGTGCCCCGCTTCGGCAGCCCATACAGGGCGAAGCGCCGCTCGGGCCGGCCGTCCAGACCCAGCAGATACAAGTGGTAGCCCTCCGGCGCGTTCAGGTCGAATCCTTGCACGGCGAAACCGTCGCCGCAGGCCGACGGGCCGTAGGCGAAGTGCTTTCCGATGCGATCGCGCCGCTCGACGCTCCCGTCCTTGGTGCTGAGCATATAGAGATTCTGGTCCCAATTCATCGCGTTGATCGCCGCCATCGAGCCGTCGGCGGAAATGGCGACGTCCTTCAGCCGTGGACCGATCCAGTCCTTGTGCGGCGCGGGCGGCGCGTTGTCCTGTTTCCGGCCCCAGAGCGACGGCTCGTAAACGAATCCCTTTCGGGCGAAGTCGCTCACGCCGTCGCGGACCGGCGGCGCGGCGGACGCGGGGAAGGCGATCTTCCAGGGCGCAAACACTTCTGCCTGCGGCGGCGCAACCGCGATCGTCGCCTTGTCGCACAGCCCGCTGATCAACTCCTGGACCCGAATCTCGCAGGAGACACCCTTCTCCCCGGACGGAGCCGAGGCGGTGTGAGAAGGCGCGAGGTTCACGGGAAGAATGAAGTCCTCTGCCGTGTCGGATCCCGCCGTGGTGAATCGCTCGGCGAGGACTTGCCCGTCGTGGCACAAACGGACCCAAATCGGCAGCCGCGAGGCGACGGGACGGCCGCCGCGGGTCAGTCCCGCGCACTTCACGCGCACCGCAGAGCCGGCCTGAAACGCCTCCAGCGGCGTAATATTTGCGTGGATCGAGTCGATCGCTTCCGGCAGGATCGCATACAGGCGAGCAGGAGTCGTGCGGAGGTCGGCCTCGACTTTGCCGTCTTCCGTGCCGCAGCGCCGCTGGGCGAGCACGTCGTAAATCGCCTCGCCGTGCGTTTGAAAGTCCAAGTGCGCGATCACCGGCGCGCGCTGCGACATGATGATCCCCACCCGCCACGCCATCCCGGGGTCCAGGCCGCGCATCGTGTTGTTCACGACCCAGACGAACCGCGCATCGCCCGAACGCCTCTCGGTCAGCAGCACTTCCGGCTCGGAGCACTTTGCCACCGGCGGCACGCAGTCGCCCAGTCGCTTTGATGAGCGCGGCGGCATGTTCCTTGAAGCACTGCGGAAAGCGATAGTAAGCGGAATCGTCCTGCCAGGCGGGGTTGTCATTCAGGCGATCGAAGCGAATGCCCAGCGGCCGATATTGCTTGACCAGTTGTTCGCGGCACGTGCCGTCGTAGAAAACGGCGACTCCCGCCGCGCGGGCGCTCTCCAGCAGCGCGGCCAACGGCGGCTCCGGCTGGACCCGCTGCGAAACCACGAGGATCGCCTTGTACTGCTTGAGCGTGTCGGGCCGAAGGTCTTCGGCGAAGAGGAATCGCGCCGGGCGGTGCGCGTAGAGACAAGCGTTGTAGGCCTCGAAAAGCCGACAGAAGTACGGTCCCCAGGCCCCCCCCCAGGCATCGATTCGCAGCATCCGCTCCGAGACCACGATTGCCGCCAGATCGTGGCTTTCCAGCGTCGTCAGCCAGGGGCCGAACCGTCGCAGCACGGAATTGAGTTCACGAATGACGGAGACCTTGCCCGGGCCGGGCGTCCGCGGATCGCTCGCCGGCGGAGCGTCGAACGGCACGTTGCCCGACCAGCCGACGCCGTCGGCGCCGCGCATGACCATTTGCAGCAGGGTGGGGAAGATCATCGCGCCCGTGCCGTCGTCGTTCCAGAGTTCGGGGTGTCCCCAGGCCCGCCGGCCCGGCCGCTTGTAGAAATCGACGTTGTGCGGCGTGACCTGCGGCGGCTGGATCTGTTCGGCCTGATAATGCAGATCGACCTCGTCGGCATTGCGGAACCAGAGCGGCGGGACGATGCCGATCGCGCGGTACGGTCCGGTCATGACGCTCAGTTTGTCCGGCGCGACCGATCGCAGGATTTCATGGAACTGCCGCTCGGCGTCGATCGCGTAATGGAGCCAGATGTCGGAGACCTGGTCGATCAGCGGGTCCCACTGGCCGGTCTTTTCCGCCCGCCGGACCGCCTTCTGAAACGCCGCCTTCTGCTCGGGCGACCTTGCCGCGGTCGCCCCTTGGTCCATAATCCACGTCCACCAGTTGGCCGCCCAACTCCAGCCGCGAAACGCCGGATAAGGAAGCAACGTGGTGGTCACGGTGCGAATCGCCTTGGCGAACTCCTCGGGCTTGCGATGATCGTAGCCCGTGCCCAGCGGCAGGCCGGCGTCCATGCTCAGCAAGATGGCGCGCTGCTCGATCCCATAGGCCCCATAGGCGGCAATCGTCTGCCGGACGGGGTTTTCGACGCGGGCCTTTTCGGGCGCCACGGCCGTTGGATCGGCGGCCAGCCGCTGCGCGAGATCTCGCCAACCCGCTTCGGCCATGAGCGAACTCTGCACTCCGTGCGTGTCTTCTCCCAGGCGTTCGACGAACATGTTCGCGCCAAGCTTGAGCGAGCGGGCCACGTGCCGCATAACCATCTCCGCCGCGTTGAATTGGTTGTTGGCGGGAAAGGCGCATTGGTAATCGCCATGTTGCACGATGCTGAAGACCGGCGGACGCGCGATCCCAGGCCCGACAAGCAGCATCTGACCGGCAGGGGTCAGATCGGCCGCGACGGCGGTCAGCCAGTATCGGCCCGGTCGCAAGGCCGCGGTCAATGCCTTGGAAAGCGCGATCTTCGCCGGTTTCCCGGCCACGACCTCGATCGTCTGCTCCGCGATGGTCCGACCGTCCTCGACCAGCACGATCTTTGCCGAGCGGGAAACCGGCGCCTTCTCTGCCGTGCGGCAAAGCACCGTGACCGGAATCTCCTCGCCTTGCCCATAATAAATCCGTCCCAGCGGGGTCCATAGCGAAATCGACCCTTTGGCCTGCGGCCTGCGTATCTCGACTACGGTTTCCACCTGGTATTCGCTCGCTGAGCCGAACAGGCCGGGGCAGACGCGCAATTGGTAAAGCCCGCCGGCGTCGGCGGGCGGGACGATCTTTCCATCATGGATCGGCAACTCGGTGAATTCCGGGGTATTGTACGGCCGCAGCCATGCGCGCCACGTGGGATGGATCGGCCGTCCGCCGGACTCGAATTGGATAGACAGCGGGACCGGTTCGCCCGCCGTCCAGCGATCGCCGGGCAAGTGGACGCGCAGCCGCTCGACGTCGGCGCGGACGACGCGTTGCAGTTCGCCCGTGCGGCGATCATAGACCTGGAACAACTCGACCGGATCGGGCCGTTTGACGACGATGTCGTTTTCCCAGAGCCGCATGTCGGACACGCGGCCTTTGCGCGTGCCCATGTTCAGGTGGATTTCGCCGGTCGGCTTTCCGTCGGGGCCATAGACGTTCACCATGTCGGCGGTGTCTGCGAGGGCATACAGGTTGCCGCGATCGTTGACGTTGAAACCGCCGCGCCAGCCGCCCCACGGATCTCCGCCGACCGGCGTGGCGAGCGTCCAGAGTTGCCTGCCGGCGAAATCCTGCACATGGAACACCCCTTCGCTGAGCACGTAGAACCGCCCGAGCGGCTCGCAGACGCGGAACTGCGGCAGCATGCGAATGTAACTCTTGCCGGCGACGACCAAGGGATAAGCCGCAACCGTCTTGTCCGGCGGCGCGACGCGAACGATCCGGTTGCGATTCTGATCCATGCCGAAGAAGTCGCCGCCGGCGCCGACCTGGACGTTGCACGGGTCCCACCATTCGGTCGCGTCGCTGCTAAGGAAATCGCTCACGGCCCCCACGTGCTGGAAGGCTGCGCTCCAAAAGTTGACGCTGTGGTTGAAGTGCGCGTTGGCCGTCGCGATCAGGCCATCCCTGTTGGCGGCCACCATGTTTAACGCGTAGGTGACCTTGCTCCCCTGCTTGCCCGTGCCGTCGCGATGGATCCGCAGCACGTACTCGCCGCCGCAGAGGTAGACGTTCCCATCGCGGCCGATCGCCATGCGGCTGGGGATGGCGGCGATCTGCATCGAGGGATGCTCGCGCGAAATCAATTGTTCGAGATCCAGCGCCTCCGCGGCAAGCGGGCTTGTGAGAGACACGACGAGCAACAGACACGCGATGGACGCGCCAGCGATGGTTCTCATAGCAAGGGCTTCCGAGATATTTGGTTCCAATTCACGGGATCCCCACGATTGTCGCGGCCGCCCGGACCCCACAACGGCAGCGCGACGAACTTCAATCGAACGACCGCGCCGCGCTCATGCTGTTGCCGCCGAAGTTGGCGGCGATTGCGTCCCATGCGCCGGTCACGTCGCGGAGTTGGATCGCGTTCATCGACGGCAGATCGCCCCCGACGCGGAAGGACTGCGATGCGCCGCCGGCGATAAAATATCCGACCGCTCCTTCCCGCAGCGGGCGATGCGGGCGATCTTCGCATCGCCGTCTCTCTTCAAGGGTTGCAGATTAACAGGGTGGAAAGCACTTGGGCGTAGATCCGGTGGCCGAAGTCATTCGGATGGTTCAGGCCGTTGCCGGTTATATCCCAATACGTCTTGTGTTTCAACAGCTCGGTCCAGATCGACGTCATGTCGGCCAAGACGACGCCCGGACCGCAGAGTTGGGCCAAGGCGTCGCGGTATTGCGGGAACAACTCAGGGTGGATGAGCGCCCAATCCGGGTTGCCGACCATCGTGGCCACGAGGATGAACTCGGCCTCCGGTTTCGCCTTGTGCACCGCGTCGATCATGGCCTTGACGTTGGCCTGGTACTCCTTCGCCGGTCGGCCGCCGGCATCCTCGTTCATGCCGAAGGCCAGGATGACAAGGTCCGGCCGGGCTTCGACCACCTTCCCGATGTTCGCCAATCCCCAGTCGGCGTTGACGCCGCCGACGGCATAGTTTTTCAACGTGATCTTCGCGCCGTAGACGGATTCGAGGTTCATCACCAGCAGGTCTTGATAGGCCGGCTGGAACGGAGCCGCCTTGGCCCAGCCCGAGACATTGCAGCCGGTGGAAATGCTGTCGCCGAACAGGGCGATGGTCAGCGGGCGTTTCTCCTTCAGCTTTGCCAGGGTGCGCGGCAACCGGTCGCCCGCATACGATGGAACAAAACCTTTCCACGCACCGGGCCGGTGCTCATACGCGACCACGGTCTGCATGTCATGGTACTCGTGCGGGGCGCCGAGGAAGATTTCGCCGTTTCCATCGCGGCGCGTCAGTCGGTACGCCTGCGAGCCGGCGGGGCGGCGAAGGTCCTGGGGCGTGCGGAAGGGGATCCGCGAGCCGGCGGGCAAGGTAATCTCGTTGCTGCCCCGTTGCCAGATGTAGTCCTGCCCTTCCACATACGCGGCTTTGCCCGATGCGCTGCCGACCGACAATATCTTCGTGGGCGGGAACAGGAGCGAAGCCTTGGGCCGTGCAACTCCGTCACCCTTAATAAACAACACGCTTTCGCCCTCCATCGTGTTGGAAAGCCAAAACGGCTTAAGCTTCGCGAGATTGAACGCCTGGCGTGCATCGTCTTTCGGGCCGGCCGGCTTCGTGTCCGCGCCGCGCGCTACAACGATGCCAAGCAGGAGGACCGCCAACAACATTACGAGGCCGCTCGAAACCATGCCGCCGCTCGGCGCACGATCCGGCCCTTCATGCCGAATCGCCTCGAGAACGCGGTCCCGCTTTTGCAGACATTTCAAACTTCTTCTCATGTACTCGCCCTCTCTTTTCTTGGGTCACAATGTCGTCGAGATCTAGGCTTTTTTGAGAACGAGGATTACGTGTTCATGCATCTCGGGCAGAGGGAAGTGCACGTACCCGCCAATCCTTTCCCCTTTGACAACCGTTTTCCTTGACGCCGGATAGACGATCTCAAGCGCATCGTCCGCGATCAGGTCGGCGCGCACGGAGACTTGTTGGTCCCGAAGCGGCTTCTCAAAGGCGACCACGTGCATCACCAAACGCTTCTCCTCCGCCTGTTCGTTCAGCCACACCTCCACCGGATATTCCATGCTTGTTCTCACGGGCGCTTTTTTGACATGTGGAGCGAGCAGTGTCTGCAAACAACCGCGCAGCGCTTTTTCCGCCGGTTCGTCTTCGCCCTTGCCTTTCCTGCCGGCAAAATAAAAAACGACGCCATCTCCAAGCGTGCTTCGCCAGATCAGCGGCGCCTTCCGGTCGGCGCCAATCTGACCATAACCTACTGGCTCCGCCGTTGCTGGCTCACATGCGATTGTGCTTTCCGAGGGGTACGCGACCTCCATCCTTTTCAGTTCGGCGGCATATTGAAAGTCGGTTAAGTACGAGGGCGGATTCAAGGCCGCTCCGATCTTTTTCATGCCCAGCAAGCCAATGTCGGCGCACGTCGGCGGCCGCGGCCGGCCATACTCATCCGCAATCGCCGCCGGTCCGCTGGCAAACAGCACGCCGCCGCTGTGGACCCATTGGCGAAGCAACGCTGCAACCCTCGCGTCGATCGCGGCGGCCTCGGGAGCGAAGACGACTTCATACTTGCTCAATTTGTCCGCCGTCAGACGTTCGGCGATCTCGACATTGCAGCACGTCAGCTTCATCCGCGTCGCATGGCGAAGATAAGCTGTCACAATGTCCGTATACTTGGCGTCGCCAAGCGCCGAATTCACCGCGCCGGAAAAGAGCACCGTCGCGTGGGGGATCGCCGACGCAGCTTTCACGTAGGGTTGGTATTTTCTAACCTCGCCGAGCATGTGCGCTATGTGCGTCTTGGCTGGCGCCAGCCACGCAGGACTCAGATTCCACTCGCTTGTGCGATAATCCAGAAAGCCGCTGCTGTATCCGTGCGGCGTTAGGCGACGACCGATGAAATGCGCGACGGTGTGCGCGTCAAAACCCCCGCAGCCGGAAAACGTCGTCTTATCCCCTCCCGACGCGCGGAGGATCTCCGCCACCCACTCCGCCGTAGTAAATTCGCAATAATACCAATCAAACAATTCATCCAGTTCGTAAGGCAAACCGTCTGGTCTAAACCACTGATGATTGATGGAAATCTCAATCGCCGGCGCCATTTCGCGGCCTGCTTTCACAGCGCGTTGGGCCCACCGCTTGTAGGTGTCAAAGCGAAAACGCCGCGGATCATATTTTGCAGGCATCTTTTCGCCGTAGAACTTCTGGTAAGCCGTCTGGCAGAAGTCGCACCTGCACTTGCCGGAAAACTGGACCATGTCATAGAACAATCCGTCGCAGGGGAATATCTTCAGGAATTCCTCGACGATTTGAAACTCTCTGTCCCAATAGGGAGCGTTGAGGCACGCATACGCGTAGCCGTATTCCCTGAACCACTCGGGATGTTGTTGGCAGGCAAGAATATCGTATCTCCGCCACAGGTGTATCCGAGGACGTACATGCCGTCCTTCTTCGCCAATTCACAGTACCGCTGAAAGAAATCGGGCGAAAGACGCTTCATCGGCGGGGCCAGTTTGCTCGGAAAGATGGTTGACCCGCACTGAAGCTTTGCCTGGACCCATGCCATGCTGTCCGAATTGATCGCCTTGTGCCATGCGAGGAACTTTTCCGGCGTCAGCCCGGGGAAATCCTCCGCCATCGTGGATGCGCCGTTGGACCTGAAGTTCAAATCCGCGCAGAAGAGTCCCCACACGTCTTTGATCTTCGAAATAGCTGCTCGTCGATGGGAAACTGCCACAGTCGTGTTTGGCGACACGAGGGGATGCTGGCCGGCGGCCAGTTTCTCGGCGGCGGACAGAGGGTTGGCGTCGGGCAGCATTCCCGCGGCAGCGGCGGCAACGCCCGCCCCGGCGAGTTGGTGAAATCGGCGGCGGCTCATACGCCGCGGATTCGCTCATCGCAAAGTCCTCCAAGGCGGGAATGTGTGTGGGAAGGCGGGAGTCAAGGCGTGGAAGCGGTCCGCTGCCGGTCTTCCACCGGCGGTCAACGCTTTTGCCGTTCAACCGTCAGGTTGAACTCGTTGTCGCGCGGCTCGACGTTATAGGGGGCGGGATAAACGGTGGGAGTGCCAACCAAAACTCCTTCTATCATAATCTTTCGGCAACGCACGCTCACGCGGTTGGGACCGGCCACCGCCCCGTCCGCACGCAAGTTATCGCGCATGGTCGCCAAACGGTACGTGCCGTCGGGCTGGATCGTCCCCGCCGTGGTCACCGACGGCTCCGCCTCCGGATGGAAGCGCATGACGCCGTTGTCCAGCGGCGTGCCGTCCTTATAAGTCACCTTGCCGTGGACGGGATAGGTCTTCGGCAACGGCCGCGGACGACTGCCGCATCCCCCAAGGCACGCCGCGGCGATCAAGAGGAAACCGATCAACAGCCTGCGGAGCGGCGCCGCGGATTGCTCTGCCATGTCCCTACCAGTCGCTTCCTAGAGGATTGCCGTCGCGCGGATCGCAGAGGTTCGCCCACGTCGTCGCGCTAACGCTGCCGTTGAGAAATCGCACGCTGCCGTCGCCCAGGCAGACATTGATCCCGCCCGGGTGCGGCGACTGGGCCTTGTCCGAGTCGCAGGTCAACTCCCAATCCGGCGTCACCTGGAAGAGTCCACAGGGGACGTAGCCTCCATTGATCAAGTTTCCACTGCTGTCTTTGGATCCGGCGCCATTGGTCCATTTAAGCAGAATGCGGGACGCCAATCATCGTCCGAGTCAGCCCAGAGGTTGCCGAACATGGAAACGAGGCTTTGTCCGGTGCCGCAAGTGGCATAGCCCGTAAAGAATATCGTATTCGACGTGCCATCGCGGATGTCGGCCATCCGGGTGCTGCCTTCCGTGGTCTGCTGGGGCGGATTGCCGAACACCAGGTAGTTGCCGCCGTAGTTGCTCGCGGCAAAAAAATTCGCACAGTAAGGACCATAATTGTTGCCGCACATGCCCGACTGTCGCGACGGGCTCGGCTCGTCCGGACAGCAATAGCGTGACGGGGTGGCAAACCCGGCTTGCCGCCGGTGTAACTCGCGTTCGAGTAGATGTAGCTATACCAGTTAACTGTTTGGCCGTTGGCGCCCAACAAGACGCTGCGGCCGTCAAGCTGTCCCTGCTCCATGTACGACAGCAGAAAACAGAATACCGTGTAGCAAATTGCCCCTTTGTAGGGGCCGCTGACGGTTATCGGGCTTATCAACTCCCACTGGCCGCCGGCCGATCCGAAAGGCGTTCCGGCGGGGTACGTGTTGACGGCCAGCGGCGGAAGCACGCCATTGTCGCCTTCACAGTGCAACGCGGCAATGCCGATCTGTTTCAGGTTGTTGGTGCACCGCATTCGCCGCCCTGCCTCGCGCCGCTTGCACCGCCGGCAGCAACAGCGAACAAAGAATGCCGATGATCGTAATGACCACGAGCAATTCAATTAACGTGAAACCGGAGCGATTTCCGTTGCGAACGTCGAACCTGTTCATGGCGCCTTTCCTTGCCAACCCCGCGAGACTCGCTCCCCCGCGCCGTGCGGCGGGGGAGACATTACCTGCGCCGCCGCCATCCGGCCACTGCCAGAAGGATCGCTCCGACCGCAAGCAATGCCGCCGTTCCCGGCTCCGGCACCGCCGCGGCAGTAACGCCGACGGCGCTTCCCCCACCGCCTTGCGACAGTGAGGGAGCGCCGCCGAGCGTCGCCATGTTCTCAACACTGTTTCCTAGCGGCGCGAGCGTCGCCGGAACTGAAGCCGCGGCGCTCAACGCCACCGCGCCCGAACTGATCGGCGCCGAGGCCGCCAGCAACGCGCCGATGCCCGCGCCGCTGCCCAACACGAGCTTTCCGCCGCCGCTGATCGTCACCACGCCCGTGCTGGACAACGCGCTGGCGGAGTGATCGCGAGCGTCCCGCCGCTGACGTTCGTCCCGCCCGTGTACCTGTCCGTGCCGCTGAGGATCAATTCCCCGCCGCCGCTGACGCTCACGCGACGTGCCGGCTGCTCTCGCTGATCGCCCCGGCGATGGTCAACGCGCTGCCCGTCGTGGCCGTGACGCTCAGGTTGCTGCCCAGCACCATCGGCGCGTTGATCGTGTGATTGCCGCCGCTGTTGCTGATCGTCGCCGTGCTGGTCGCGTGTTGGCCAGGGTCAACGTGCTTGTGCCCGACGCGGCGATTGCATAGCTGTTGCCCCCGGTGGTGCTGAAGCCGAGGCTTGCAAGGCTGCGGCTGCCGTCGAGGGTCACTGTCGCCGTGCCGCTGGTCAGGGCCGTGCCGAAGACGGCCGTGTCTTGGCCGCTGCCGGGCACGCCGCCCGTCCAGTTGCCCGACGTGCTCCACGTCCCGCTGCCGTTGGTGTTCCACGTCCCGTTGATGGTTTGGCTGCCCGACGGCGAAATCACCAGGTCGATCACGTTGCCCGAGGACTCGCTGAAGCTGAAGCTGTCGCCGGAGAGCGCGCTGGGCACGCTGCCGGGGATGAAGACGCCGGCGCTGTTGCTGACCGTCGTGCCGTATTGGAACATCGCGTAGGTCCCCGTGCTCAAGGAGTTGTCGAGGATGTTCAGCGTTACGCCGCTTGCGGGCAGGTTAAGGTACCCGCTGATGTTGACGAAGGCGTTGCCGCCGGGGGACGCGCGAGCGTGTAGTTGAGCACGCTGCCGCTTTGGAGCGTCAAGCTGGTTGCATTAAGCGTTCCCGCGCCGGCGGTGTAGCCCGGGGCCAACGTGCCCGCGGAAACGACAGTCACGTTGCCGACGCTGCCGTTGCCGCTGAGCAGGCCGCCGCCGTTGACGTTGACCGCGCCGCTGCTGTTGAGCGAGCCGGTCACGGACAGGGCGCCGCTATTGACGTTCGTGCTGCCGCTGTAGGTGCTGTTGCCGGTCAGGACGAGCGTGCCGGTCCCGAGCTTTGTCAGGCCCAACGCATTGCCGTTGACGTTGGCGATGGCGCCGCCGTAGCTGAAGGAGCCGCCGGCGTTGGTCGTGTCCAGACCGAGGATGGCCCCGCTTTCCAGGCCCGAGCTGGGGGTGCTGGCGCCGAGGTGGCTGCCATCGAGGAGGGTGCTGAGGTTGGACGACGTGAAGCCGCTTCCGCCGACGTTCAGGGCAAGCATGGCCCCGGAGGCGACGGTGATGTTCGTGGGCGTCCAACTCGTCGTCGTCCCGTTGTAGAGGCCCCGGGCTGACCGAATTGCATTCCCGCCGTTGCTGATCGTCGTCGGTCCGGTGTAGGTGTTGTTGCCGGTCAGAATCAGCGTGCCGGCGCCGGTCTTCGTGATGCCGGATGTAGAACTCTCAAAGCTGATGATGGAGCCGGAGATGACGAGACTGGAGGCCGCGGGGTCCACGTCGATCGGAATGGCGGCGTTCGTGGCGCTGCCCAGGGCGAGCTCCGCCGAAATGAGCGACGTGACGTTTCCGCTGGCGGTGATCGAGTTCATCGCCCGGAAATTGCCGGTCGTGCTGCCGCCCCCGTAGGTGGCGCCGAGCGTTCCGCCGTTGAGGACGAGATTGTACAGATACTGCAAGTTGTAGCCGCTCGGGGAGTCGGCGGAGAGCAGGCCGCCGGCGTTGATCGTGACCGTGCCGCCGCTGGTATCCTCAATGGCAACGTAGCTCGGGCCCTGGGTGCTCACGGTGCCGGCGTTGATCGTCAGGTTCGAGTTGGCAGGGACGATCGGCGAGCCGTTGCTCCACAGGACGAGCTTGCCGCTGTTGACCGTGGCGCCGCCGCCGTAGGTGTTGTTGGCGGTCAGCGTCAACGTGCCGGTCCCGTACTTCGTCAGGCTGCCGTTGCCGCTGATGACGCTCGACGCCGTTGTGCTGCCGTTCATGTTGTAGACCAGCGCGCCGCTGCTGCCGATGCTGATCGGGCCGGCGAGCGAGCCGTCGTCGCCGGGAGTGCCGTCGCCCAATTGCAGCGTGCCGTTGCTGACGGTTGTGGTCCCGGTGTAGATGTTGGAGGCGGTGAGAATCAGCGTGCCGGCGCCGGTCTTGGTGATCCCCCACGTCTCCGTTCCGCCCCACCCGCTGATGGGGCCGGAGATGATGAGCGTGGAGGCCACGGGATCCACGTCGATCGGAAGGTTGCAGTTCAGGCCGATGTCCGACGAGATGAGCGACGTGACGCCGCCGCTGGCGGTGATCGAGGCCCCAGTCTGATAGAATATGTAATGGGCGTTGTTGGCGCCGTCCGGCGTGGTGGCGGCCATCGTTCCGCCGTTCAGCGCGAGGCCGCACAAATACTCGGCGTTGTAGTAGCTGGCCCCCTCGTAGGAGTCGTTGGACAGCCGGCCGCCCGCGTTGATCGTGACCGTGCCGGCGGAAATATTTTCAATTTGGGTCCATTCCGAGCCCGTGATGCTCACGGTGGCGCCGTTGTTTATCGTCAGGTTCGAGCCTCCGGCGAGGACGGCCTGGTTGCTGTTGTGACTCGCGCTGGGGTAGTCCAAGACGAGCGTGCCGCTGTTGACGATCGTGCCGCCGCTGTAGGTATTGGCGGCCGTGAGCGTCAACGTGCCGGTCCCGTTCTTTGTCAGGCTGCCGTTGCCGCTGACGGCGCCCGGTTGCGCTGTACTGCCGTTAATGTCATAGAGCAGCGTGCTGTTGCTGCTGGTGGTGATCGCGCCGGCGATCGAACCGTCGTGGCCGGGAGTGCCGTCGCCCAATTGCAGCGTTCCGCTGCTGATCGTCGTGGCGCCGGTGTAATTGCTGGCGCCGGTCAGGACCAGTGCGCCGGTCGCCGGTCTTCGTGATGCCGGCTGAAGAACCCTCCCAGGCGGTGATCGAGCCGGATATGGGGAGAATGGAGACTCGCGGGGTTGACGTTCAATCGTGGTGTTGGCTTGCAGGGCGAGGTCGGCGGAAATGACCGACGCGGTGCCGCTGGCGGTGATCCCGCCCCCCCAGAGTGTGAAATGGGCGTTGTTGTTGCCGGCCGGCACGGTGGCGCCCAGCGTCCCGCCGTTGAGGGCCAGGGCCCACAAATACTGCGCGTTGTAGTAGCCCGGGTTGTAGGCGTCGTTGGACAGCAGGCCGCCGGCGTTGATCGTGACCGTGCCGCCGCTGGGATCGCTAAAGCTATTGTAGTCCGAGCCCCGGATGCTCACGGTGCCGCCGTTGTTGATCGTCAGGTTCGAGCCTCCGGCGAGGACGGCAGTGCTGGCGCCCACGCCGGGGTAGTTCAAGACGAGCGTGCCGCCGTTGACGGTCGTGCCGCCGGTGTAGCCGTTGTAGGAGGTGAGCAGGAGCGTGCCGGGGCCGTTCATGGTCAGCGCGCGTGCCGCCGTTGAGGCTCGCGGAGACCGTTCCCGCCGAAGCGCTGTACGTGCCCCCATAGGACAACGTGCCGTGTTGCACCACGCCGCCGGAGAAGGCGATCGACCCGCCGGTCTGGGTGAACGTGTGGCCGCCGAGGTCCAAGGTGCCGCCGCTGGCGAAGATGGAACTGGCGGCGGGCAGCGAGTCGGCGCCGCTCATCGTGAGGCTGCCGGCGCTGACCGTCGTGGCGCCGCTGAAGCTGTTGTTGCCGGTGAGCGTCAACGTGCCGTTGCCGTTCATCGTCAGGCTGCCGTTGCCGCTGATGCTGTACGTCGGCGCTTGACTGCCGTTGAGGTCATAGACCAGCGCGCCGTTGTTGGTCATCGTCATCGTGCTGGCGAGCGAACCGTCGTGGCCGGGAGTGCCGTCGCCCAATTGCAGCGTTCCGCCGCTGATCGTCGTGGCGCCGCTGTAGAGGTTGTTGGCGGTCAGAATCAGCGTGCCGGCGCCGCTCTCGGTAAGGCTGTACGTCGCGCCGGAAGAAGCTTCCCAGTTGACGATGGAGCCGGAAATGACGAGAGTGGACGCGGGGGTCACGTTGACCGCGAGGCCGCCGGGATTCACGGCAATGGGCGCGGAGACGAGCGACGTGACGCCCCCGCTGGCGGTGATCGAGGCATTCCCTCCGGAGAAAAAGTTGTAATTGGCAACCAGCGGGGACGAATGGGTGGCGCCCAGGGTCCCGCCGTTGAGCGCCAGGGCGTACAGATACTCCGAGTTGTAGCCGCTCGTGCAGTCGGCGGAGAGCAGGCCGCCGGCGTTGATCGTGACCGTGCCGCTGCTGAGGTCTTCGAGGTTGACGTAGCCCGAGCCCTGGCAGCTCCACGGTGCCGCCGTTGATCGTCAGGCTCTGGTTTTGAGGGATGACTTGGTGCTGGCGGCGTTGTTCAAGACGAGCATTCCGCCGTTGACGGTGGTGCCGCCGGTGTAGCTGTTGGCGGCGGTGAGCGTCAACGTGCCGTTGCCGAGCTTGGCCAACGAGCCCCCGGAACTGGTCAGTGCGCTGCCCCAGGTCACGTTCTGGCTGTTTGTATCCACGTTGTAGGACTGGTTGGCGGAGGTGCTGAAGCGGCTTGAATAGTCGGTCTGGTTGGCGTTGGAGTATTGCAGCGTGCCGCCGCCCATCACGATTGTTCCACTGGCGCCCAGCGGGCCGGACGTTGTGCCGACCTGGGCAGAACCAAGATTGAGGATTCCGTTGCTGAGCACCGTGCTGCCGGTGTAGGTGTTGGCGGCGGTCAGAATCAGCGCGCTGCGCCGGTCTTGTTCAGGCCGTCCGCAGGGTTCTGATAATTGACGAGGGAGCCGGAGACGACGAGAGTGGACCCCGCGGGGTCCACGTCGAACGCGACGGTGCTGGCATTCAGGCCGAGATTCGCCGAGATGAGCGAGGTGACGTTCCCGCTGGCGGTGACCGAGCCGTTGATGGCGAAATGGGTGTTATAGTAGTGGGCCGTTTGGGTGGCGGCCACGGTCCCGCCGTTCAGGGCCAGGGCGTACAGGTCCTGCATGTTGTAGGTCTGTGCCCGTGGCGTCGTCGGAGAGCAGGCCGCCGGCGTTGACCGTGACCGTGCCGGCGGTGCTGTCGTAAATGCCATAGTACTCCGAGCCCTGGCAGCT
The DNA here is from genome assembly GCA_963791075.1 of uncultured Planctomycetia bacterium. Lineage (GTDB taxonomy): Bacteria > Planctomycetota > Planctomycetia > Pirellulales > Thermoguttaceae > CAWBRF01. Next base: position 192,677 of record CAWBRF010000024.1, on the reverse strand, counting down.
CACGGTGGCGGCGTTGATCGTCAGGTTCTGGTTGGAGGGGATGACCGCGACGGCGCCGCCGGAGCCGGGGTAGTTCAAGACGAGCGTGCCGCCGTTGACCGTCGTGCCGCCGGTGTAGCTGTTGTTGCCGGCGAGCAGGAACGTGCCGGGGGCGTTGATGTTCATTGCGGCGCCGGCGCCAGCGAGGTTCGCGGAGACCGTTCCCGCCGAAGCGCTATACGTGCCCCCATAGGACAGCGTGCCGTGTTGCACCACGCCGCCGGAGAAGGCGATCGACCCGCCGGTCTGGGTGAACGTGTGGCCGCCGAGGTCCAAGGTGCCGCCGCTGGCGAAGATGGAACTGGCGGCGGGCAGCGAGTTGGCGCCGCTCATCGTGAGGCTGCCGGCGCTGACCGTCGTGGCGCCGCTGAAGCTGTTGTTGCCGGTGAGCGTCAACGTGCCGTTGCCGTTCATCGTCAGGCTGCCGTTGCCGCTGATGCTGTACGTCGGCGTTTGACTGCCGTTGAGGTCATAGACCAGCGCGCCGTTGTTGGTCATCGTCATCGTGCCGGCGAGCGAACCGTCGTGGCCGGGAGTGCCGTCGCCCAATTGCAGCGTTCCGCCGCTGATCGTCGTGGCGCCGGTGTAGAGGTTGTTGGCGGTCAGAATCAGCGTGCCGGCGCCGGTCTCGTTAAGGCTGTACGTCGTCCCGGAACTAGCTTCCCAGTCGACGATGGAGCCGGAAATGACGAGAGTGGACGCGGGGGTCACGTTGACGTTGAGGCCGACGCTCAAAGCGTTGACGTTATATATAGCGATCGGCGCGGTGATGTACGACGCGACGCCCCCAGTGGCGGTGATCGTGTTGTTCCCGGAGAAGAAGTTGTAATTGGCAACCAGCGGGGACGAATGGGTGGCGCCCAGGGTCCCGCCGTTGAGCGCCAGGGCGTACAGATACTCCGAGTTGTAGCCGCTCGTGCAGTCGGCGGAGAGCAGGCCGCCGGAGTTGATCGTGACCGTGCCGCTGCTGAGGTCTTCGAGGTTGACGTAGCCCGAGCCCTGGCACTCACGGTGCCGCCGTTGATCGTCAGGCTCTGGTTTTGAGGGATGACTTGGGGCTGGCGGCGTTGTTCAAGACGAGCATTCCGCCGTTGACGGTAGTGCCGCCGGTGTAGCTGTTGGCGGCGGTGAGCAGGAGCGTGCCGGGGCCGGACTGGGTCAAGCTGCCGGGTCCGCTGATCGCGCCGGAAAACGTTTGATTGCCGCTGGCGTTCGCGACCAGGGCGCCGCTGTTGGAGATCGCGGTGGAAAACAGTTGATTGCCGCTGCCGTTGACTTGCAGGGCGCCGGCGTTGGAGATCGCGCCGGAAAACGTTTGATTGCCGTTGGCGTTGGCGATGAAGGCGCCGCTGTTGGAGATCGTGATGTTGCCCGCATAATTGCCGCCGCCAAGGACCCCGGCGGTGAGCGTGCCGGCGGAGATCGTCGTCGGGCCGGTGTAGGTGTTGGTTCCCGTGAACGTGACCGTGCCGCCGCCGCTGACGTTCACCGCCGTCGCGCCGGTGATGCCGTTGGCGTTGAGGCCGCCGATCGTGTACGGGACGGCGTTGTTGGTGAAGTTGACGCTGGCGGCGGAGACGCCGCCGGCGGCGATCGTCACGGAGGCTCTGCGTCACGGCGCGGGTGCCCCCCGACGGGGCCGTGCTGTCGTAGTAATAATCGCCGAAGGTGGCGCTGGGATAGATGGCCATGGCGGCGGCAAAGGTCCCGTTGGCCAAGGGGGTCCCGATCGCATTCGTGCAGAAGTTCGCCGTCGTGTTGTTGTCCCAGGAGGCGCCGCCGAGGCCGTTCCAATAGCCGATGCCCGTCACGTCGCGGACCTGCATCGCGTTCATCGCCGGCAGGGCGCCGCCATCGTTGAAGGACTGCGACGCGCCGGTGGCGGTGAAATATCCGATCGCATATTGGCCGACGCCGCCGGGAGTAATGTTGGCGGTGTTCACAGTGAGCGTCGTCGAGTTGATGCCGCTGGACAGGGTTGTACTCACTTCTGAACCGAGGCCGGTGTCGCTGCTCCACACCTGGACGGCGTATTGATGTCCGCTTTGCAGATTGTTCAGCGTCACCGTCGAGCTGTTCCTCGAGGCGTTGCCCCAAACCAAGCCGCTCAGCAGGGACTGGTAGCTCGTCGACAGGCCCGCGAACGGGGTGTTGGTTGAGGTGAACGTGGTCGCGGTGTTGCCAAAGCCGGGGCCGATCGAGAGGTTCGAACTGACTGCGCCCGTGTTGACGGACGTGCCGGTGAAGGAGACGCCGTTGATGGAGAGGGCCGTATTGTCCCAATCGTAGGCGTAGACGGCATTGCCCGCGGACATCACGTCGCTGTCGCCGGTAATGTTGGTCGCCGTGCCCCAGACGATGTCCGCCCGGGCGGCGGAGCTTAGGGCAAAGATTCCGGCGGCTACAGCGAAACCGCAAAGGAAAGCGGACAGCGAGCGCAGAGACTTCAGCGACATGGCAAACCTCGCAATTCTTGGAAAAGAGAAAAATTTGGACCTGTTGGCGACGCGGCGGAAAAGACCGCCCAATCGGTATTCTCCGTAAATTTAGTAGAACTTGAATTGATGAAACAATCAAGCGCAAAGTTTGTTACATCTTGCCACCTGCCAGATAGGCGACCGGACTAGGCCGCATTGGGGGTGCGTCAATTCGGATCGGCGGGCGTCCAAAGACCATCGCCTGTCGAACCGCGTGGCCCTTGCCGCAGTTCGCCGTGACGCACGGCAACCGCAGGCTCGGCCGCCGCAGCGCCGCCGACTAAGGAAAACTGCCGACGCCCATCACGACCGCCGAGAGGACCAACACCGCAATTCCGCTGCACAGGAGCAACCACGTTTGCACTTTGACGCCTTTCCACTCCTTCAGCACCAGCCCCCAAATCATGCTGAACACAGTAATCGTGGCCGTCAGGATGGAACAGCAGACAAAGGCGTATTCGCCCATCTTCGTGGCGGCCATGCCATAGAGGAACGTCTGGCTGTACCAAAGGGCGCCGGCCAGGGCAACCAGGGCGTAGTTTCCCAGCAGGAGAGCGCTTTTTCCCGCCACGTATTCTCGCATCGAGCGATTGCGGACGCCAAGCGTCAAGCAAAAGACCGCATTCACCGCAAAGCCGCTGGCGAGGATAATCAGGAAGACGGGGCTGTTCTGATAGGCCTCGGGAGTTCCTGTGGCAACGGCGGCCTGGGCGATGGGCTTTCCGACAAAAATGCCATAGTACAGGCCGGCATCATCACACCAGAGATCACGCGCCATGATAAAGCCTTTGATCAGGGCGAACTCCTTGACGCCTTCCTGTTTTTGTTGGTTGCTCAATTCGGATTCCTTGCGGGCGCCGGCGCATCCGCATAGTGCCACGCCCACGAGACAGATCAACACCCCGAGCAAGACCATTTGTCCAGAGCGGGCGGCGAGCAGTCGTCCGAACTGGCCGTTAACCAGCGGCGGAACGAGCGTCCCAAATGCGGTGTAAAGGCCGACGACTACGGTCATTCCCAAGGAAACGCCCAGGTAGCGTACGGCCAAACCGGTGGCCACGGCGCCCACTCCCCACATGGCGCCGAAAAAGGAGGTCAGGACGACGCTTCGAAGGGGGCTGTGAACCAATGCCGTCGGCAAGGCGGGCACAGTGAGGAAGGCGGCCAGAAGCGGGAGGGCAAGCCACGCCACGGCCGCCATGGTCAGCCAGTAGGTTTCCCACGACCACGTCTTCACCTTGCAGAACGGCACGCAGAAGCTTCCGCCCATCAGCCCGGCAACGGTAAGCAAGAACACGCCGAGAACGGGATTCGTCGTCATTGCGCGGCTGCCTCTGTTGCAAAAGAAAAGACCAGTTCCATTTCCGTCGTCAAGCCCGCACGGGGAGATTTTTCCCATACCACGACGTCCGCCATGCTCTCCCGCCAGCGTCGCGCAACGTCGCTGGCGGAGAGAATTCCGATGCACCGCTCATAGTCGTTAACCTCGTAGTATCCAAAGAGTTCGCCTCCCTGATGCCAGATCGTATAGTTCCGGACGCCGGCCTCCTTCATTACCGCGAGCATCTCCGGCCAAATGTTGTCGTGACGTCGCTTGTACTCGTCCTTCATGCCCGGCTTCAAAAGGAGCCGGTTTGCGACCCGTCTCATCGAATCCTCCTCCGACCGCGTCAAAGAGCAATTGGATCAATCTCCAGCACTCGGCACGCCTCCTCCAGGACCTGCGAAACGGAACCGTACACGGCATGAATGTGGTTCGAACGGAGGTTCCTTGCAAACTGCTCCGACGGCGCGTCGAGACGAACGAAAGTGTGGGCGATGCGGGAGTTGGTCTCCCGAAGCATCTCCCGGTCAACGGCCACGGCTTCCCCCTCGGCAATCAGCATGACATACTTTCCCTTGACCCTGCTCAAGGCGCAAGGGTCATGCGGCCTGGCCGCGACACGTACTGGGGATGCGTGGCGCCGATCTTCCATGTGAACTGCGGCATGCCCTCCTTCATCCACCAAACGTCCTTCGGGCAAGCGGCGAAGTCAACGGCCTGCGAGCCGCAGTTGCAGAGCCGCAAGCGGTTCTCCTTCCGATCGAGCTGGAGCACATCGGCGAACAAGGCCGCTTCTCCCGTAACATGCTTCAGCAGTTGCATCGTCAGCGCGCCGTTGGAGTCCGCCTCGCAACCGCATACGGTTGGCTCCTTCGGACCGCTGGCGTCGATCGTGCTGTTGAGCATCGAATTGCGCCAAACAGAATGTCGTATGGCAGGCCGGCATCTCCGGCAGACACTTCACGGCGATGAAATCGTAGCCGTTCTCCTGCACGATCTGCTTCAGAGCGAGGTAGAGTTTGATCTGGTGCAGCATCACGATGTCCGAGGGATCGACTCGGCCGAACGTCTCCCGCATCCAGCGGAGGAACGCCTGGGCGTCGCTGTCGGGAACCAACGCCGCGCGACGGATGACTTCGACCTGCTCAAAGCCGTCCACGGCGACGCCGAACTGGCTGCTCCACTGGCTGGCGTCGATCAGGGCTGTATACATCCCCATCGAACAGGCGCCGCCCAGCCCGAACTTCAGGCCCCGCAGCCGCGTGGCCGCGGCGGCGCCGAGGCAGAGATTGCGGATTTGCGCGAGCGTTTCCGGCTCGTCGACGCAGCCGTGCACCAACGAGCAACACGCGCCAATCTCATCAAGCGCTCCCTTGATTGCGCCGCCGCCGCAGATGCCGTAGCGGCCCGCCGTCGCTTCCGCCCATACAATGACGGGCAAACGGCACTCGGCCGCGGCAAGAACGGCTCCGTTCGCGTACGTCCAAGTATTCGCGAAAATCAGCAGCGCGTCGATCCCTTCGGAAGCGAGTTTTCTGGCCTGCGCGGCCATTTCGGTCCATGTGTGCGCGAGGCCGCCGCCATCGACGACCTGAAACCGCATCGCCTGCAAGGCGCGTCGCGCCTGCGCGAGACTGGCGTTGGCATGGTTGACGAAATCGTCCGGCCATGCGTCTTGGGACAAAGTTGCGACCACGCCGATGCGGCCTAAGTTTCTTTCTTCCATCATCGCACTCCTGTATTGTCCACATGCATCAAGACGGTGTCGGACGCGGCCGACGGCTCAATCGCGCAACGGGCGAAACAGGCGATCGCGGAAGCTTGTCTCGCGGAGCAGCACCGCCTGGAGGAAGGAGTAACTGTAGGTTAAATGGCCTTCATAGCCGCAAGTCCTGCCCTCCCATGTGAGAAATTCCGCTCCCGCCGGGTAATAATTGATGACGCCGTTTTGAAACCCTCCGCCGTTTTGAAAGACGCCTACGTCCTGGCGCACCAACATGGCGCGGAGAATGCGGTCCGCCTTCTCGCTTTCCCCCACGATGTGCAGCGCCGTAATAAAATAGACCGCGTCGCTGACCAAGCATCCGCCGTTGAGGTACTGGCCAAAGGCGTCGGCGCCGTCCTCGCGCCGGAACGCCGTAGGCGCCGGGGCGCCGATCGTATAATCGCCGCGGCGGACCGGCGTCAGCGTGATCGGCACTCCCAGGTCAAAGCGGTGGAAGCCGACGGCTTCGATCTTCGTCCACAGCCGCTTCAACATCTCGCGCCCCTGGTCGGGCTCCACCAGGCCGGAGCAAATCGCCAGACTCGTGATCATCGGCGAGGACAGGTCGTGCAACTCGCCGTCCTTGCTCCGCCACCAGGCCAGCCAGCCTGTTTTTGGGTTTTCAAAGGTCTTCACGTAGGCGGCTTTGAGCCGCGCGGCGCTGGGCGTACTCGGCCTGCCGCTGGCCCCGTCCCAACTGATTCTCCAGATCGGCCATGCACCGAAACGCGCGATAAATGATCGCATTGCAGTAGGCGTTCTTCCAGCCGCTGTTGATCGTGTCGTAAGCGGAGTCGGGCGTCGCAGGAGCCTTCAGCGTGCCGTAGTTGCCGGTTTGGCTCGACTCGACGAGGCCATCGCCGTCCACGTCGCGCCGGACGAGGTAATCGGCGATCAATTCCAGCGTCTCGATGCGCTTGGCCAGCCACGCGCGGTCGCCCGCGGCCTCGACGTAGTCCCAGGCGGCAATCAACGGACTGGCCTCCGCGTCGAGCATACTCACGGCGCCGTTGTACGCGACAACCTCGCCCGTCGGGCGCGTCCGCTTATCGAACCACCAGTCCAGGGTATGCCGCACCAGGTCGGCCAAGCGAATGTCCTTCGAGAACTGCGGCGTCAGGAGTGCCTGGTCCGCCCACATGTGGAGAAGGTTGCCCACGGGGTCGCTGATGACGTTGTTGGCGAGCATGCCCGCCGGCGCACTGCCGGCGACGTTGCGCAGGTCGCCCCACTCCGCGGCGGGCTCAATCGCGTTAAACCAGCCGCGTCGCGCCGCCGGCCACAGGGATTTGTCCTTCAGGCCGTCGGGCGCGGGCAGGCGCAAGGGCTCCATGGTGAGCGTGAGTGTTTCGCCGGCGCGCGGCATGGGCAACTGGAGCGTGAAGTCCACCGTATGGCCCGCTCGATCGCCGCGCAGCCAACCCTTGATTGGCTCGCGCGACGCGCCGCTGAGGAGCATTCGTCCGAAATCCGGCGCTGATGATCGCCGGCAGCCGCAGGCTGTTGTCGGCCTCCCAGCGGGCGGGCAACACCGTGGTCGCCGCTGCGCCCGGATTGAAAGGAAAGTTCAACTCCAACTGATCCAGGCCGGCCCCGCTGCCGGTGAATTGTATGGTCAACGTGGCGTGCGCTGCGCGCACCATCCAGTCGATACCCGCGCCCGAGGCAGCCAGGAAAAAATGCGCCTCCTCCGGTCCGCGTTTTTCGCCGTGGCCGGTCAGCTTGACCAGCGATCCCCCTTTGCGCCCCTTCAAGGACACGCCGGCGCGCAGCAGATTGATGTTTGGGCGGTTGCCGCCTTCGGTGTCCCAGCATAACCACGCCAATGTGTTCGAATTAAAATCTGGGGCAACGTACAGAATTGGTCGCCCCGGCGACAGCGGACCCCCGAGGTCCGACGCGGTCGCCGGCCTCCCCGCCTCGCTTCCCCTCTCCCCGCGCAGATGCGCTCGCCCGTGGAGATCATGAAATTCTCGCGCAGATGCGCTGGCCAGTGGAGATCAAGAGAAAAATCACAACGGCCGCGGCAATACGCAGAGCGTTCGCAGCTTTCATCATCAGGTCCTCGGTTTTGGAAGGTGCAAAAGGCAGGTACAGGAAGGCATTCAGGCCGGCTTCGGGATGCTCGACGCGGCCGCCGCGGATCGATGGCGGGCGAGCGCTCAATCTCGCAACGGGCGAAACAGGCGATCGCGGAAGCTTGTCTCGCGAAGCAGCACCGCCTGCAGGAAGGAGAAACTGTAGGTTAAATGGCCTTCATAGCCGCAAGGCGTGCCGTCCCATGTGAAAAATTCCGCTCCCGCCGGGTAATCATTTAGGACTCCGTTTTGAAAACTTCCGCCGGTGTTAAAGACGCCTATCTCCTGGCGCACCAACATGGCGCGGAGAATGCGGTCCGCCTTCTCGCTTTCCCCCACGATGTGCAGCGCCGTAATAAAATAGACCGCGTCGCTGACCAAGCATCCGCCGTTGAGGTACTGGCCAAAGGCGTCGGCGCCGTCCTCGCGCCGGAACGCCGTAGGCGCCGGGGGCGCCGATCGTATAATCGCCGCGGCGGACCGGCGTCAGCGTGATCGGCACTCCCAGGTCAAAGCGGTGGAAGCCGACGGCTTCGATCTTCGTCCACAGCCGCTTCAACATCTCGCGCCCCTGGTCGGGCTCCACCAGGCCGGAGCAAATCGCCAGACTCGTGATCATCGGCGAGGACAGGTCGTGCAACTCGCCGTCCTTGCTCTGCCACCAGGCCAGCCAGCCAGTTTTTGGGTTCTCAAAGGTCTTCACGTAGGCGGCTTTGAGCCGCGCGCGCGCTGGGCGTACTCGGCCTGTCGCTGGCCCCGTCCCAACTGTTTCTCCAGATCGGCCATGCACCGAAACGCGCGATAAATGATCGCATTGCAGTAGGCGTTCTTCCAGCCGCTATTGATCGTGTTGTAAGCGGAGTCGGCCCGCATAGGACTCTTCAGCGTGCCGTAGTTGCCGGTTTGGCTCGACTCGACGAGGCCATCGCCGTCCACGTCGCGCCCGACCAGGAAATCGGCGAGCAATTCCAGCGTCTCGATGCGCTTGGCCAGCCACGCGCGGTTGTTGGCGGCCTCAACGTAGTCCCAGGCGGCAATCAACGGACTGGCCTCCGCGTCGAGCATATTCACGGCGCCGGTGTACGCGACGACCTCGCCCGTCGGGCGCGTCCGCTTATCGAGCCACCAGTCCAGGGTATGCCGCAGCAGGTCGGCCAAGCGAATGTCCTTCGAGAACTGCGGCGTCAGCAGCGCCTGGTCCGCCGACATGTGGAGAAGGTTGCCCACGGGGTCGCTGAGGACATTGTTGGCGAGCATGCCCGCCGGCGCACTGCCGGCGACGTTGCGCTGGTCGCCCCACTCTGCGGCGGGCTCAAAGGCGTTAAACCAGCCGCGTCGCGCCGCCGGCCACAGGGATTTGTCCTTCAGGCCGTCGGGCGCGGGCAGGCGCAAGGGCTCCATGGTGAGCGTGATTGTTTCGCCGCCGCGCGGCATGGGCAACTGGAGCGTGAAGTCCACCGTATGGCCCGCTCGATCGCCGCGCAGCCAACCCTTGATTGGCTCGCGCGATGCGCCGCTGAGGAGCATCTGCCCGAAATCCGGCGCGCTGATGATCGCCGGCAGCCGCAGGCTGCTGTCGGCCTCCCAGCGGGCGGGCAACACCGTGGTCGCCGTCGTTCTCGGCTGGAGAGGGAAGATCAGCTCCAACTGATCCAGGCCGCCCCCGCCGCTGAATTGCATGGTCAACACGGCGTGCGCTGCGCGCACGGTCCAGTCGATCTGCGCGCCCGAGCCGGCCAGTGCAAAATGCACCTCCTCCGGCCCACGTTTTTCACCCTTGCCGGTCAGATTCACCAGCGATCCCCCGTTGCGCCCCTTCAAGGACACGGCGGCTCGCACCAGATTGTTGTTTACGCGGCCGCCGCCCTCGGTGTCCCAGCTTAACCACAGCAATGTGTTCGAATTAAAATCTGGGGCAACGTACAGAATTGGTCGCCCCGGCGACAGCGGACCCCCGAGGTCCGACGCGGTCGCCGGCCTCCCCGCCTCGCTTCCCCTCTCCCCGGCGCAGATGCCCTGGCCAGTGGAGGTCATGAAATCCCAGGCGCAGATGCGCTGGCCAGTGGAGATCAAGAGAAAAATCACAACGGCCGCGGCAATATGCAGAGCGTTTGCAGCTTTCATCATCAGGTCCTCGGTTTTGGAAGGCGCAGAAGGCAGGCGCCGGAAGGCATTCAGGCGGGCTTGGGGATGCTCGACGCTGCCGCCGCGGCTCGATGGCGGGCGCCGCCATCTCCCATCGGACGCAGATCCCAGCGACTTAAAATCCCCATTTGTGCAGCATGATCGATTCCGATGAAACAATCAAGAACGAAGTTTGTTACGTCTTCTCGCTCGCCAGACAGACGACCGGAATCATCCGCAACGGGGGTGCGTCAACTCGGATCGGCGGGTCGTCAAAAGACAAGTGCCTCGCGAACCGCGGGGGCGATTCGATCCACGCCGGGAACATCGCCGCGTCAACCGCGGCGCCGAGATCGGGCGTCTTGACTGGCGTTGCCATGCGATTCTCGATTCAATCGAACTTCATCGCTTTGGGCTGATAGTCGGGCGCGAGGCGGAGCCAAGGCGTTTTCGGCCGCTCCATGTATCCCCATTTCTCCAAGGCATGGCGCAGGGCCAGATTTTCCGGCTTCTTCGCCGCCTCGGGCAGGGGCACGCCGGCCATCACCGCGGCAATCGCCTGTTGCCACGACTGGGCGCCGGCCGTGTAACCGTCGGGATGGCCCAACATGCCGCCGCCGGCGGGAATGACGATGTCCGGCCCGTACTCGCCGATAATCACCTCGGCCAAGCCCGGATACACGCCGGCGCATGGCATGGGGAATGTGCGTTTGATGTGTCCCCACGGCGCCAGCTTCATAAACGACGTCCGCAACCCCTCCTCCATCGAGACCATGGGGATCGACGACCACATCGTCGGCGTGAGCATCAAATCGGCCCCGCAAAGCCGGCACAACTTTGCCAGCACCGGCCAGGCGACCTGCTTCATCATCGCAATCATGTGCGAGGCGTGCAGCATGACGGGAACGTTGATGTCGGGATTCGAGGTCAACTCGCGCAATGCGCCCAAGCCCGCTGAGTAAGTGACCAGTAAACCGTTGGCCCCCAGATCGATCGCCCGGCGGGCCTTGTCGAACATCTTCGACGGCTCGTCGGTGATGCTGCACAGGTAGATCATCTTCTTGCCGGTCCTGTCGGCCGCGCGGTTGATTTCGGCCATCACCAGCGGCAATCGCTGCTCCATCGTGTTGTTGTACGCGTCGCCGAGCATTTCATCGTCTTTGCACATGTCGGCGCCGCCGAGGGCGGTCTGACGGACTTGGTTGGCCGTTTGTTGGGGCGTCATGCCCATTTTCGGCTTGATGATGTGCAGCGAAAGCGGCCGATCCTTAACGCCGGCGAGCTTGCGAATGCCGTCCACGCCGAACTTCGGCCCCTGAAATTTCTTCAGCAACTCCTTGCCGACGAACAGGTCGGTGAGCATGATGTTCTTCGAGTAGGCGAAGCAGTTGCCGGCGACGGCCAACAGCATCATCGGCACATTGTCGCCCCAGGCGCGAATGGGGAACGCCAACTGCACCACGGCCGACTTCGTGTAGGGGTCGTCCGAAGGAATCTCGTGATAGCCGACCATCTTGCTGGACATGGCCTTGCGGACCTCCTCGGTGTCCTCCTCCACCTTTTCCCACGTGCCCGTGGAGCCTTCCAATCCCATCGCCTGCACGAGCGACAAATGGTCGAGAAACTTCTCGCCCTCTAGGCGGTCTCGAAGAAGGTAAGAGGCGATGACGTGATTGTCCAGGTCAATTCCATCGAGGGTCTGGAGAAAAATCTCCGGATCATAATAGCGTTGCATGAATGGTTCCTTGCGTTCGTTGCGTATTTGCGATTTGCCGCGCAATGCACGGGGCACGAGGGCCTCGCTGGAAGGGGAATTTCACATCGTCAGTTCTCTATGTAACATAAATTACCATCGCCGTCAAGCCCCGGCGGCGGCGAATGTCGGGCGCGACGATTTCGGAAGGCGATTCACGGGGTGAAGCAAACGTTGCCATGGAAAACATTGTGGGGAACCACTCGTTTGGCGTCTCCCGTTTGGAGAGACGCTCCCGGCTCATCCCACCATGTCCCAAAGAATCCTCATTGCCTCCATGGTCTGGCCGTCGCGGATGATCTGTTCGACGTTCATCGCCAGCAGTTTGTCGGCCATGCGGCAGCACTTGTCAACCACTTGCACGGCGCGATGCAACACCGCCGATCCTTCGTCCCGATTGGGATAGATGTCGATGGAGAACCAGCCGCGGTAGCCGAGCTTGCGGAGCCAGTAGAAGAATTCCACATGGTCCCAGACATTCACGGCGCCGGGCACGAGGTCGTGATCCCAATCGCGGTAGTTGTCATTCAGATGCACCTGTTGGAGGCGGCCCTCCCGCATCGCCAGCACGGCCGATTGGGCGGGGTTTTCCAGGGCGGCAAGGCTGTGTCCGAAATCGAGCGTAATGCCGACGTGCGGCCTGTTGATCTTGTTGGCCAGCAAGAGCGCCGTGGACGTGTTGGCCACGTACGAATGCGCACGCGGCTCCTTGCACTTCGGCTCGATGCTGATGGGAATCCGGCTGTTGTGCTCGGAGACCTCCTGAAGCCCTTCGACGATCCACTTCCAGGCGTCGGCGTAATGGCCTTGAAAGAAGTATTCGAAACCGTCGTGGCCCAGCCAGAGATTGATGTCGGAAGCGGCGAACTCGCAGGCGGCGTCGATCGCGCCGCGGATGCGATCAACGGCCTCGCGGCGGACCTTGGCGTCGCGATTGGAAAGCGAGCCCTGTTTGAATTTGGCCTCCGTGTAGAGGTCCGTGTTGACCGTGCACAGCGCGAGCCCCGATCCATCCAGGGCGCGTTTCACCGCGGCGCCGTCTTTGAACTGGCAAGGCCAAGCCATCGCCACGCCAGTGATGCCCTCGACCTGGGAAAGCATCTCCAACTGTCTTGGCAGTTCATGCCCTTCCGTGTAACCGCCGGGAACGAAGCGGTCGGACAGACGGGAAAAGGGACAGAGATTGGAACCAAGCTTCATGTCGTCCAAGATATCGCAACTCCCAACGCCGGTTACTTGAAAAAGGTTCGGCCGCCATCGACAAGGATTGCTTGTCCGCAGATGAAATCGCCCCACGGGCTTGCGAGAAACGCCGCCAGCCCGGCGATGTCTTCGGGCGTGCCAAGCCGCCCCGCCGGAATCTGGGCGACAAGCGCCCGCCGCTTCTCCGGATCGCCGTAGCGCTCGCGCAAGCAGATCGGTCTCGATCACGCAGGGGTGAATTAGGTTCGTGAGAATTCCTTTCCGGGCGTAGGTCTTTGCGAGGTAGGCCATCATGCCCTGCAAACCGGCCTTGCCGGCGGCGTAGTCGATGGCGCCCCCTCCGCCGTCATAAACGGCCGACGAGCCGATGAGGATGATTCGCCCGAACCCGCGGTTGAGCATGTGCGGCAACGCGGCGCGAACCCCGTAGAAGGCGCCCGTGAGATTGGCGTCGAGGGAATCTCGCCACTGCTGGTCGGTTGTTTCGTGCGCGGGCTTCGCCGCATTCTTCCCCACGTTGGCGACGAGGATGTCGAGCCCGCCATGGCGCCGAACCACGCCGGCCGCCGCGGCCGCGGTCGCCTCGGAGTCGAGGGCGTTGCACGCGACTGCCTCGACCTTGCCGCTCTCTTCCCGCAAGCGCGCAAGCAGAAGATCGACGCGATCCTGACGCTTCGGCGCCGGTGTGGGTGAACGTCGTTGTCGCGCCGGCCCGATACAGACTCTCCGTGATCGCGGCGCCGATGCCGCGGCTGCCGCCAAGGACCAAAGCGATTCGTCCGGTAAGATCAATGTTCAGCATGGGGTTAGTCGCGATCCAAACACCTTCGTTGCGTTCTCCACCAAGATTTTTTTCTTTACCTGGTCGTCGACGTCGGCCAGCAAAACTCGGGTGAGTTGCGTGCCGGGGTCCATCCAAGGAAAATCGGAACCGTAGAGGATTTTGCAGGGCGGGACGGACTCCGCGAGCGTCTCGATGAGCCGGCAGCAGTAGACGTCCCCGGCGAAGTCGAGAAAAACATTCGCATGCTCATTCGTCATGCGGACCGCCTCGCCGCGTCCCGATCCGCGACCGCCCGCGTGGCCCAAAAGCAGGCGAACGCGCGGAAACCGGCGGACATAGGTTTCCAGTCGTTCGGGGGTGGAGTAGCGCTGGGCCGGGTTGTAGTCGGAGACGCTCCACGTGTGCGCGAGGATGGGGAGGTCGTGTTCGGCCGCAAACTCCCACGCCCGTTCGTAGCCAGGATCATCGGCGAATGTGCGATGCAAGGAAGGATGCAGCTTCAGGCCGGCAAAACCGGGCCAGGCGACCGCTTGCTTCAAGGCGTACAAGCATTCCGCGAGGCTTCTCGGATCGAAAACCCCGAGGTAGTGCAGGCGTCCTTCCGATTCTTCGTAGGCGCGGCGCAGGGCCGACATGCCCGCCTGCGCGCCCTCGGCCAACGTGATCGACTCGCCGGCCAGGATGGCCAGTCGCACGGAAAGCCGGTCCATGCTTCGCAGCAACTCCGCCGCCGTGCTCTTCGGCGAAAAGAACATTCCCGGCAATCCGATGTGCGCATGCGCATCGATGATAAAGGGTCCGCTCATGGATGCGCCTCGTTGATCAGCGCGGAGGTTTCCGCCGGCGATCATCGCCTTTTCGGCCTCCGAGATGTCGGCGTCGAGGATCATTCCCACGGAAACCAAGGGATCGTTCATCGGCTGAAACGAAGCGAAAACGAGCCGTTGGGCGCCGTACTGCCGCACGGCGTATTCCAGCAGGCCCGCGCCCGAAAGGTTGGAAATCTCGACGAGCAGATTCGGGCAGTCGCGCAGGATCGCGAAGAGAGGCCGGGTGTGGTAGAGAATCTTCTGCGGCTGACTTTCGACGATGATTTTCAATTGCGGAAACCCACGGGCCAGCGCGCGCAGGGAAGGCCATTCCAGTTCGACGTGCCGAATGAAAAGCGGCAAACGACGTTCGATCATCCACTCGCAGAGAGAACCGACCATCCAATCGGTGAGCGGAAAACCGTGAGACCTGGGAAAGATTCTCACTCCGCGCACCTTATCCGGCGCCTTCCCCTGCCCCGGCAACGGGCCTGGCTCGACCGGATAGAGGGGGAGCCCCGTCCAGACCACGTACGTCTCATCGGGCAGATTGGGCAGAATCGCCTCCAGGGCGAGGTTTCCTTCTTGGGCGGAGATCGTGACGCCTCGCCAATGCGACACCAAGCCGCCGCGAAGGAAGCCCCTGCGGAGCACGCGCTGAAGCCGTTCGCACTTCAATTCCTCAGCCAAGGGATAGCCCACCGGCATTCCCAGCCAAATGCCCGCGTCGAAGAAGCCAAGCTTGCAGGCACACTCGCGCCGTGCTTCGGCCATTTGTCGAATCGGGTCGTCCATCGCCTACTTTCGCAGCACCTGGACCATCGCGGTCCGGAACTTGTCGATCACTTCGTCGCATTCCTCCATGGTGATGACCAGGGGCGGCTTGATCTTCACGATGTTCGGCCTTGGTCCGGCCAGGCCAAAAATCGCGCCGCTTTCAATGCCCCGCTCTCGTATCGCCTTTCCTTCGGCCAGCAGCGGCTCCTTTGTTTGCGGGTCGCGCACCAGTTCCACGCCGATGTGCAGCCCTAGTTGGCGGATATCGCCGATTTCGGGAAACTCCTCTTGGAGTTCTTCCAGGCGATTCCGCAGATAGAGGCCCATCTTCTGCGCATTCTCCAAGACGCCGTTTTCGAGAATCTCGATCAGCTTCGCGGCGGCCACCTGAGAGACAGAATTGTTGGCGAACGTGTGCAGTTCCTCCCCATCCGGCGCTAAGCCGTCAAGTTTGTCGGAGACCAACACGGCGGCAATCGGCAGGCCCGCGCCAAAACCTTTGCCTAACACGATCATGTCCGGGGTGACGCCAAAATGTTCGGCGGCGAAGAATTTGCCCACGCGGCCGTACGTCTGAATCTCGTCGAAGATTAGCGGAACCGAAAACTCATCGCAGATCTTCCGCATCGCCTGGAGGTAATCCTGGGGAGCAATAATCTGGCCGGCGCTGGCTTGAATCGGCTCCAACATGACGCCGGCGGCGTTGCCGGCGATTCCTCGCTCCAACGTCAGCCGCAGGAGTTGGGCGCAGGCCAATCCGCAGGTTTCCTTTTTCTGTCCCAGCGGGCAACGATAGCAGTACGGGTTGGGAACGCGGACGAACGGCCGCGTGAGGCCCAGGAAGCGGCTTCCCCCCATGAGCTTTCCCCCGGCGCGGGTGGAAACCCAAGAGGCGCCCATCGAACCGAGCGTCGTGCCGTGGTAGCTGTCATACAGGCAAATGAAGTCCCGCGACGGCTGCGTATTCTTGTAGGCGATCTTCATCGCCGCCTCGATCGCCACGCCTCCACCGACGGTAAACGACACCCGATTCAAGTCGCCGGGAGCGATCTGCGCCAACTTGCGGGCAAGATAGAACCTGGCCGGCGTGTCAAACCCTTGATGGATGTGCGAATACCGCTCCATCTGCTGGAGAACAACCCGAGTGATCTCCGCGTTGGCATACCCCAGGTACATTGCCCAACTTTGCGAAGTGCAGTCGATGTAATCCTTGCCGCCTTGATCATAAAGACGTATCCCCTTGCCGCGAACAACCGTCGGCCCGCCGCGCGTTCCGCCGCCAAGCATCACGTGGTCGGCGCACTGCCGGCAGTCCTCGGGGGTGAGGGAGTAAATCTTTTCTAACAGCGGGTCCATTTTGCTGACGTTCCTCGTTCTACGACTTCCTGATGTCGGCGGGCGTGTCTGTTCCAAAGTTCAATCTCTCTCGGACGGTATTTTATAAGTTGGAAAGAGCTTTGTACAAGTTCCCGGACGTTGGCGACTTTCCGCAATCCCCCAGTACCCAGCGCCTGAATCGCCAGATTGCCTACGGCGGCGGCCTCAGCCGGCCCGGCGATGACCTCCAACCCGGCGGCGTCGGCTGTCATTTGGCAGAGCAGGGCGTTGCGCGCGCCCCCGCCCACCAGGGAGATCCTCCGTGGACTTCTCCCCGTCAGCGCGGCGAGATCATGGATTGCCCCACGGCAACCCCACGCCAGCCCCTCCAGCAGGGTTCGGATGAGCGATCCCCGGCCCCGAGGCGCCTTTTGGCCGGTCAGACGCAGGAACTCCGCGATGGAGGATTTGACATTTTCCACGGCGAAAAACGCGGGCCAATTGATGTCCAGAAAACGGGCCAACGGTCTTGCTTGCGAGGCCTCGCGAAGCATTTGTGCATAACTGATTGCTTCGTTTCTTTGCCGCAGCGCTCGGTAGAGGCATTCAAACAGATACAGGCCGGTCATGCCTTTTACCATGAAGACCGACTCCAGGCCCAACTGGCTGTAGAAGCCGCGTCGCAACGCTTCCGGCGTGGTCAACGGACGGTCCTGGACGGCGCCGACCACCAGCCACGTGCCGCAACTGACGAAGACGGCATCCTCGCCCGCCCAGGGCGCTGCCGCGGCGGCGGACGCCGTGTCATGGCCGGCCACGGCAACCACCGGGACCCGATTCAAGCCCGTATCGGCCGCCAACGCGGCGGACAGGCGTCCCACCACGGTTGCCGGCCGGACAAGTTCCGGCATGATCCGACGAGGAATGTGCAACGACTGGAACAGTCTTCCGCACCAGCGACGATTGTGGATGTTGATCAATTGCGAACTGCCGGCGGCGGTAAGCTCAATCTCCTTGCGACCGCAAAGAGCATGGCGAAACAGGTCCGACATCATCAGCAGAGTCCGCGCGGATTTCAGCCTGTCGGCCGCTGGTCCATGGGCCAGCGCCGTTAATTGCGACAAGGTGGACACCCGTGAAAAAGGCGCCCCGTCCGGCGGTAGAGTTCCTCTTCGCCGATCGCCGAGTTGATCCAGCGCTGGACGCCGTCGGTCATGGGGTCTCGATAACACACGGGCGCGGCCAACAGACGCCCATCGTCGTCCAAAAGGCCGAAATCCGCGCCCCATGTGTCCACTCCCACGCCCGACAGCCGGTCGCAGCCCCGTGCGGCGCATCGCCGCATCGCCAGGAGAATGTTGTTCCACAAGGACGGGAAATCCCAAGACCACCGCCCTGCGAGTTGACAAGGCGCGTTGGGAAAACGGCTGATTGCCTCGATCTTCAACCGGTTGTCTTGCAGGACCCCCAGCACCGCTCGACCGCTGCTGGCCCCCAAGTCGACTCCAAGGTAGACCCTCTGCGAACGTTTCATTTGCCGGGCAACCTCAGCGTCCGTTCGACATAATTGTTGAGCCGATCAATCTTTGTAAGCGACACATGCCGATGTCGCGCGACGAGAAGGTAGAGGGCGTCGATCAAACACATTTGGGCAATTTGTGAAGACAGGGCTGCGGCGTTGAGCCGGCTTTCAGAAAAGGAAGTGCAGAAGAACACCCGGCTCGCCTCGTGCAACGGCGACTTCCGATAATTCGAGATGCCGATCGTCGTGGTTCCATTGCTGCGCGCGATCTGCAACGCTTGCACCGTAACCGTGGAACGGCCGCTGTGAGAGATCCCCACCGCGACCTCGCTGCTCTTCTTCAACTGAAAGGCTCGACTAAGAATCTGATAGGAGTCGGAGTAGGCCTCGGCCTGAATCTCCAAATGAGAAAATCGCAACGCGGCGTCCTGCGCAATATGACCGCTGCTGCCGATGCCGAAGAAAACCACGCGCCCCGCGCGAAAGGATTTCCGCGGCGCGAACCAATTCCCGGTGGTCGAGGATTTTCAAGGTGTTGTTCAAACTGTTGATGTTCCCGCGGAAAACCTTCTCAATCACGGCGTCGTCGCCGTCCGCAGAACTGATCGCCTGATAGATCCCGCTGAAAGCCTCGGGGGCGGCCAGGGAATCCTTGCCCAGATCGGTCTTGAACTCCTTGTAACTGTCGTAACCGATGGTTCGCGCGAAGCGACTGATCGTGGCGACGCTCACGTCGGCCAGTTGGGCCAGTTCGTGAACCGAGAGGAAAGGGACTTCGTCGGGGTGCTCGGCAATGTAGTCGGCCAATTGCCGTTGCGTGTCGGGAAAACTCTCGTAAAGCGACTTGATCGTGATCAATACGTTGGCCATAAAGAGCCGCCGCGAAGCCTATGTTACTTCCGTAAGCATCCAAATGTAACATAAGTTACGCGGGCTGTCAAGGGGCGCATGCCGATCTCCCCGAAAAGACCGCGCGGACGCTCCACGGCGACATCGACGGCCGGCATCCTCGCGATCGCAAGCAGCGCGTCGATCGGTTGATCTCGGGGAAGAAGGCGCCGCAGTTGGCCAATTTCGATCCCCCGGAGCGAGTCCTCAGCCGCCGGTTAACCGATTGCCCGGCCAGCGAAGACGCCGACGCGGCGGCCGCGGCGCCCACAATCCGCCAGCACGCCTGCGCGCACATTCGCATGGCGGAAATCCTGGAGGCGGTCGGCGTTTCGCGCTCACGCGGCGAAATGACTTGGCGATTTATGCAAAGGTTCTGGCGGCCCATGCACTTGAGAACCATGCGCGGGCTTGATAGAATAGAAGTTGTCATCGGTGAATTGCGGAAGACACACTCATAGGACAAGGGGAAAAGATGGCAAATCGCAAACCGCCGACATTGGGCTTTTGCCCGATCGGCAAGTTCGTCTTTTCCCATGAGGACGCCGTGCGGTTCAAGGGATTGCTGCGCGAGCGGCTGGACCGCTGGCAGATTCGCTGTGTCGACCTGGAGGCGGTGCTTCCCGACGGGATGGTCCGCGACCAGAAGCACGTGGCGCCGGTGGTCCGCTATTTCCAGGAACAGCGGATCGACGCCCTGTTCATCCCCCACTGCAATTTCGGCACGGAGGGCGCCGCGGCGATGATTGCCAAACAGTGCGCCGTGCCGACGCTGCTCTGGGGCCCGCGCGACGAAGCGCCCCTGGCCGACGGCTCGCGGCTGCGCGACTCGCTCTGCGGGATGATGGCCACCAGCGGCGTGCTGCGCGCCTTGCGCGTCCCGTTCACGTACATTGACAATTGCCGGATCGACGACGATCTGCTTCGGCAGGGAGTCGAACGATTCGTCGCCGCCGCCCGGGTCGTCAAGACCATGAAGACGATGCGGATCGGCCAGGTCGGGCAACGCATTGATTTCTTCTGGTCTACGATCGTCAACGAGGCGGAATTGTTGGAGCGTTTCGGGATTCAGACGCTGCCCATCGACGCGGTCAATCTGGTTCGCCTGATCCGCGAGCGCGTCGCCGCCGGGCGCGGGCGATACGTGGAAGAACTGGCTCAGTTCCGCCAGTGGATCTCGTTCAACCATTTTCCGGACGAGGACGGCATTCTCGCCAGCCTCGCGCTGCGCGACCTTCTCGTGGAGATCGCCCAGCGGGAGAATTTGGACGGCTTCTGCTTTCAGACGTTCGACTCGTTTCCGGCGGAGTTTCGCGCATTCCTTTGCTTTGGCTGCGCGCTGGTGGACGACGCCGGATACCCGGTGGCGCCGGAATCGGATCTGCACGGGGCGATTAGTTCCGTGCTGCTGGAGGCGGCCAGCGGTTCGGGCGAGCCCTCTTTCCTGCCGGACATCACCATCCGCCACCCGGAGAACGACAACGCCGTGCTGCTGTGGCACGTCGACGCCCCGCTTTCCCTACGCGCCGCGGATTCGCCGGTGAAGCTCGACCGTCCTTGGATTCTCAAGGGCCTGCCCCCGGGTTTGCTTCATTTCAAGCTCAAGGACGGCCCTTTGACGCTCTGCCGCTTCGCCGGCGGCGGGGATGATTGCCGACTCGGATGCGGCGAGGGACGCACGGTCCCTGGGCCTTACACACAGGAGTTCTATGCCTGGATGGAAGTTGACAATTGGCCCGTCTGGGAGCGGCAATTGATCCAGGGTCCCTACATCCACCATAGTTCGTGCTGTTATGGGCATTGCGCGGACGTTCTGGAAGAGGCCGCCCGTTATCTTCCGCATCTGCGGTTTGAACGTTTCGGCCGGGCTTGTGCATGATTGTCCTTCGACCGCCGCGACCGCCGTTGCGGGAAACCGAGCCGTACGCACAAGGTCAACGGGATGGCTGCCGCCGCCGATTGTCCGGGAAATTCTCGGGGGGATCGCTCGACAATGCCAGAAACCGCAACGACATAGAAGTTCGCATCCCCTCCAAGGTTGGGTGTGTGAGTGCAATTATGGCGTGGCATTGGGTTGACCAAGGAACTCCCGGTTCGCACTTGTTGACCGCAGCGGTATGTGTGCGCATAATGATGCGCGAAGCGCAAAAATGACGCGCGCTGGGCAGGTTCGCCATGAAGCGGCTGCTCAGGCGGCTCCTTGCCCAAGTGCAAAACGCTACAAGAATAGCGCATTCCCGCACAAGAAAACGCGCGATTTCTTCGCAACGGCTATGCGAACCAATTAATATGAGCTTGTGCAAGCGCTTCTAAACTGCCAGTGGGTCGGGGGCAGTTGCGTCCCCGTATCGACCTCGAACGCCAGAACCAACACACAATACCGCAGAAAGCGATCACCATGAACAGCAAAACGAACACTATCCTCTGCATTTTGGCCGTGCTTGCCGTGGCCGCCGGCGGCGTGAGCGCCCGGGAAAAATCCCTAGCCGCCGGACCCTCCAACCCAGCGGAGACGCCTGCGTTGTCGCAACCCGAAAAACTCTCGCAAGAGAAGTTCATGGTGGGCGAGTGGAAGGACGCCGGCATCGGAGATCCTGACCCGGCGGGCAGCCATGCCTGGGACAAAAAGACCTTGACGATTGCCGGCGGGGGCGCCGGGCTCAACGTCAAGGAGAAGGACCAGTGCCAGTTCGTCCATCTCACGCGCGAGGCGGGAGACTTCGAAGTCGTTGCGCGTTCGAGCGCTTCACGGGCGACGGCGACGCCGCCGCAGGCATCATGGCCCGCGCGAATAATGCGCCAAACGGCGCGATGGCGGCGTCGTTCTTCAAGACCAAGGGGAACACGACAGGCTGGTTGTCCAGGATGCCCGGCGCATCCCCGCAAGAGAAACCGCGGATGTTCTCCGCCGGAATCCCGCTTGCGCAAAAACCGCCGCTTTGGCTGCGTATGGTTCGCATGGGCAAGAACTTCGCCGTCTATAAATCCCGCGATGGCAAGCTCTGGTCGATGATCTCGAACGTCAGCGGCGGCCCCTGTGCGCTCGAAGGCCAGTTGGAACTGGGGTTCTTCGTATCCAGCGCCGCCAAGGGCAAGCTGGTCACGGCAACCTTCGACTCCATCAGGATCGGGGCCGCGCACATGCGCTACAAGACCAGTTGGGTCGGCAACAGCTTCGGTTGCCGGGAGGAGGACAACCACGTGTCGAACATGCTCTTGGCCATGTGGGTCGCGCCCGACGGCGTCTGCTATGCCAACTCCTACTGGGATGAGGCAGGTCAACCGGTCACTTCCTATCGCAATGGCAAAGTGGCGGGGGGGCTCCCGCTCGGCGGGCCGCGGCCAGCCGAGGGCGGCATTGCCGGCGACGACAGGCATCTCTTCGTGGCCACCGACGATCACATCACCGAGCTGGACCCGGCGGCGCCCGACTTCTCTCCCAGGCCCGTGGTCCTCTCGGTCAACCTGCTCGACAAGAAGACAAACTGCTCCGTGGTCAGCGGCATGGCCTCCAACGGGCGCGAACTGTTCGTCGCCGACTCCCGCTGCAACCTCGTCCGCGTGGCGACCCTGAAACCAGTGCCGACTTGCCATATCGACTGCGCGGGGAACGACGGCGTCGCAACGGCGCCCGCGCCCGTCGTCGTGCCGGGGAACGATCCTCGTTTCGCCCCGGCGCTGGTCTATCAGACGCAGCGCGTCGGCCGGGGGAACAAATACACGATCCCAGGCTTCACGTCGGGGAGCGCGTACACCGTCCGCGGCCACTTCGCCGAGTATGTCAACAGGCCCGCGAAATGCGACCCGCGCAACCTTTACTTGTCTGTCAACGACGTGCAGGTCCCCGTGGCCGAACTGGCCGGGGGAGTGTTGAAAGCCGTCGTCAAGGACTTTCCCGGCGTCAAGGCCGACGCCAAGGGCAACATCGTCTTTAACGTCAGTTCCTACGGCGGACCCGGCATTTGCGGGTTTGAAATCCTCGATGCCCAGGGCAAGCGGGTCTTCGCGGTCAACTGCGGCGGCCCGCCTGTCGGCGACTTCAAGGGAGAATCCCCAGAGCTGGTCAGCAGGGATTTTCCTTTTGATCGCCCGGGCGCGATGGCCATCGACAAGCGCGGCGACCTCTGGATCATCCAACGCGGCAACGATTTTCCCGGCGCTCCCACTGTCGCCGCAAAGTACCCGGCTGCCGTGAAATGCTATAAGGCCGACGGCGGGTATGCCGGCCGCCAGATCACCGACGTGGTCAATCCCCGCGCGTTGGCCTATGACGCCGCGAAGGACCAACTCCTCGTGGCCGAGAACGGACCGGACCTCAACGTCCGCTTCTATTCCGGCCTGGAGACGACGCCCGCCCTTGCCAGGACCTTCGGCGAGAAGGGCGGCATCTACAGCGGAAAGCATCCGGGTCTGGTCAACGACCCTGCCGCCGGCGGCTGCGCCGCTTCGCCGGCATCGCCGGCCTGGGTGTGGACGCGCAAGGCAACCTGTACGTCGGCGGCGGCTTCCAGGGGACCGACCTGCGCATGTTCACCCCGGACGGCAAGCTGGGATGGATGATCAACAGCCTCATGTTCTGCGACACCTACGATGTCGACCCGGCCAGCGACGGCGGCGAGATCTACGGGGCCTACAACCATCTCCACCTCGATCTCTCGCAGACCGCGCCCGGCAAGGAGCAGAAATACGTCGGCTACAATTGGGACGTTCGCAAGTATGGCGAACCGGTCCGGCCCGGCGCCTGCCAGTGCATCGTCCGCCGCCTCGGCGCCGACAAACGGCTGGTCATGTACACCAGCGGCCAGGGCTTCATCGGCGACATCAATATCTACCGCTACGACGGCGAAATCGCCATTCCCGCCGGCAGAATCCACGACCGTGATGTGTGGGTCGATGCCAATGGAAACGGCAAGGAGGAGCCGGAGGAGATCGCCAAGATGGCCACATCCATCGGCGGCAACACCAGTTTGTGCGTTGACTCCAAGGGTGATGTCTGGACCGTGCGAACCGACACCGACGGCACCTCTATGCGTCATTTCACTTTCAAGGGCTTCAATGGCAAGGGCGTCCCCATATACAGCGCGGTCCGCGGCGCGGGCTATGAAGAATGTCCGCTTCCCCGAGGAGGGCAACAAAACCAGAGGCTGGGGCATGGCTAGCCGCATGGACTATGACGCCGAGAGGGACATTCTCGTGGCCTTTTTCCCCGCTGTGGCTCGCACAGGCCCGGACGACAGCTCTCCCCCGCAGTATTTCATGGCCCGCTACGACAACTGGAGCAAAGGCAACCGCACGTCCCGGTGGAAGGTCAAGGGCTTCCGGCCGGAGACCGACCCGGACTACTTCATGTATGAAGTGAATGTCTATCCCTATGCTAGCTACATGGGCATGCAAATCGCGGGCGACTACGTCTTCTTCGCCTACCTCTTTGGCGAAGTCCACGTTTTCGACCTCAACACCGGCAAGCTCGTGGAAATCCTCGCCCTTGGCCCCGAGGTCAATGGCATGGCCGCCTGGGAGGACGCCGCCATGGGGCTGCGCAGCTTCAAGACCAAGGGCGGCGAATACCTGATCTTTACCGAGAACGCCGGCTGGGGGGGCAAAGACAACTTCTTCCGCTGGAAGCCGTGAATTAGACTCGGGGCTCGGAAACGCGCTTCCAGACGCGCTGCACCTCGTCGTAGGTCCAGCCGCCGCCGGCCGCTTGGCGGCGTTTTGGCCAACTTTTCATCATCGCCTGGGTTTCTTCCCAGGTGTGGATGCCGCTGACCGCGTCGAGCACCATGACGTTCTGCCCACCGACGCAACAGGCGGTTTTTAGCGTCTGTTCCGGCCCGCAACCGCGGAGAAATGCGGCGAGAAATCCGGCAATGGCACTGTCGCCCGAACCGGTGGCCGAGGCGATTTCATCGACCAGGAACGCCTCCTCCCACAGCGCACGGTTCGCCCACTGCTTTGGATCGCGCGGCGCGGCCGAGCCCATGCCGGCAATCCGCTCCGCCGAGGCCGTGAAAACGAACATGCCGCGATGTCCGCACTTGATCGGGGCGACGCGGGCGCCCAGATTCAAGAGCGTTCGCCCGAGCCACTCGAAGTCTTCCGTGGCGTAAGCGTCGAGGGGTTCGCCGCGGCCGGCCAGTTGCTTCAGTTCGCTGAAGCGCGGGCGGTTGAGCATGAACATGGCCTCTTCGGCGCTGAGGGGGGCGATGTCCACATGTGGGAGCAGACGTTCCAGCACAGACCGCCAGTTCACCTGGCCGGACTCGGAACTCGGGTCGGGAAGCGACATATCGATGCTGGTTGTGACGTCCAACTGCTTCACACGGCGGAAGATGTCGATCAATTCCCGGCCGCCGTTCGCATAGAGCGTCCGCATAAGCGGCGGATAACCCAAATGGAAAAGCCGCGCCTGGGCGACGACCGAGTACTTGATGTCCTCGGCGCAAAACGTATTGTTCGCCCCGGGATTGTGCAGGAAGAGGCGGTCAATCCGCGGCGGGGCAAGCGCGAGCGTATAGGACGTGTTTTCGCCGGGAACCACGGTCATCGCGCCGTCAACGTCCAAGTCCCACTCCTTGAGGCGCGAAAGAACGCCCGATCCAAAAAAATCATCGCCGATTTTCCCCATCAGCATGGCCTTGATTCCCAGCTTGATCAGGGCCAAGCCCGTGTTGGAAACCGGTCCGCCGGTGGAGATGGCGGCTTCGTTAACGTTGACTAACGTGCCGGGAATCATGATCTCACCCATCGTTGCGGCCCCCGTATCGCGAAAACGGGGAATCACATCCAGGCAAATATGTCCTCCCACAACGGCGTCAAACAGTTTCTCGCTCATGGTTTCCTTGCTCTATCGACACGCGAATGCGCGGGCTGCTCTCCGGCAGGCCGATAATCGGCGCCTGCCGGCCAGCCAGGATTCTATTTCACGACGCCGTGCGGTGCAAGCGGCGCCGGCGATTCGGCCGCGACCTTGAATTTCGTCAAGCAGTTTTTTCGGCGGCCGCCTTCGCCAACGCTGCTTCGCCCCGGCTCGTAATCCAGTACAAGTGTCGCGGCCGACCCCGCCGTGGCTCCTCTTTGCACCTCCGGACAACTGATTGGGCGTGCACCAGACGGGTCAGCCGCCGGCGGATGGCCGTCTGGGCGACGTGAAAATGGGCGACCATCTCGGATACGGAGCGGCCGCCCTGCTCCGCAAACAAGCGAAGCAGGTCATCGTCGCACATCGGTTGTCCGTCAGTCGCCATAGCCGTGGTCGGGGAGCCAGCAGAAATCATTTGCCGGCGCACAAAAAGTCGGTCAAGCCGCGAGGGGAGCAGCCGATCGCCTCGGGACGCGAACCGCGATGGATTGTATGGTCAGCCCTGCGACTTGGCTCTGCGGCGCCGCGATTCGATCTCCTTTCAGGATGCGCTGATGGGACGATCCGCCACGCGGACGCCCATCGACTCCAATTCTTTCCGGATCGCATCCGCCGTGCGGAAATCCTTGGTTTGCCGCGCCTTTTCGCGGCCTCGATCAGTTTTGCCGCTTGGGCATCGGGCGCCTCGGGCTGAAAATCCATCACGTGGAGAACGTCATTGGTCTGGCGCATGAAGTCGAGAATCTGCCCGACTTGGTCGCCGTCCAGTTCTGCGCGATCGAGAAGTCGGTTGATCTCGCGAACGAAGGGAAAGAGCTTTCCGAGAGCCATGGGGATGTTGAGATCGTTGTCCATGGCGTCGCGCCAAGCGGCTTGAACTTCCCGCAGGGCGGGCCCCACATCGACGCCTCGCCGACCGGATTGGAAACGGACCAGCCGTGCGGCGAACTCATTCAGCCGCGCCACGCACTGCGCCGCCCGCTGAAGTTCGCGGGGAGAATAGTGGAGCACCGTGCGGTAATGCGTGGCAAGCAACCAGTAGCGGATGGTCGGCCCGTCGAAGCCTTGTTCCATCAGGTGGTTGAGGGTCAGCCCATTGCCGCCGGCGCGGCTGACTTTCTTGCCGTCGGCCATGACCACTTCGCAGTGCATCCAGAGATTGGCCAAGGGCTTGTGTTTCAATCCGCAGGCGATGGCGATCTCGTTGTCGCCATGCGGAAAGGTCAGGTCGGCGCTGGCGGTGTGGATGTCGATGGGCTGGCCCAGGCACTGCACCGCCATACAGGCGCACTCGACGTGCCAACCCGGCCGGGCGTTGCCCCAAGGAGTTTGCCAGAAGATGCCGGATTTGAGCTCCGCCAACGTGGAACGCTTGAACAGGGCGAAGTCGCCGGGGTTGTCCTTGTCGTAGTAGTCGTAGGTCGTGGAAGTCTCGCTCCGCATGCGATCCGGCGCAATGCCCGACAGTTTTCCGTAGTCGGAAAAGCCGCCGATGCGGAAGTAGACCGATCGCAGTTTTTCGTAGGCCAATCCCGTTTCCAGGAGGCTGCGCGTCTGTTCGACCATGTCGCCGACGTGCTCGCTGGCTTTGGGACAGCAGTGCGCGCGTTTGACGCCCAGGGCATCGAGGCTTTCAAAGAAGACCTTCTCCCATTGCGCGGTGAACTGGTGCAAATTGCCGCCGGCCTTGAGGCACTCGTTGACGGTGCGGTTGTCGATGTCGCCGAGGTTCATCGCCTGTTTGACCTGATGACCGCGGCATTCGAGATAGCGCCGCAGGACGTCGGAAAAGACAACGCGCCGGCAAAGGCCCAGGTCGGGAGGCCCGTCCAGGCTTGGGCCGCACGAGTACATGGTGATCTTGCCCGGCGAGATGGGCTTGAGCTGCTCCAATTTGCCGGTCAAGGTGTTGTAGAAGCGCAGGGGCTCCGGCGTGGTCTCGAAGACGAACAGCGAAGTGGAAAGATACCGCTCGCCGCCGTCGGGAAGCAAGGCGACGACGACGCCCTTTCGCAACGCCTGCGCTTCGTCCAGGGCGACTTTCATCGCGGCCCCGGCGCTCATCCCAACGAAGATTCCCTCCTCGCGCCAGGCGTCTGGCCGTCGCATAGGCCGAATCGTCGTCCACGCCGACGATCGCGCACAACTCGTCCGGCTTGAATATCCCGGGCGGGTAACTTTCTTTCATATGGTGATGTCAAGTCTCAATCGCAACGAAGTCGGGAACTGAGGATTTCGAGGGGCGTTCGATAGCCGAGACGTTTTCGGGGGCGGTTGTTCAGAAGATGTTGGACTTTCTCGAACTGCTTCGCCGGCACGTGCGCCATGTCGCTTCCTTTCGGGAAGAACTGCCGCACCAAGCCGTTGGTGTTTTCGTTCGTGCCGCGCTGCCAGGCACAATAGGGCTTGGCGAAGTACACTCTCAGCGAGGTGGTCGCCGCCAGTTGCTCGTGTTCGGCGAACTCCTTGCCGTTGTCCAGAGTCAAGGTCTTTCGCAAGCTCGTCGGCAAGGGTTGGAACAACTCCGTCATCGCTTTGCGAACCGTCGCCGCCTGGCGGTCATGGACCTTGCCCAACAGCAGGTAGCCCGATTTTCGGTCCACCAGCGTGACGGCGCCGCTGCGATGCCCCCGACCGACCACGGTGTCGCCTTCCCAGTCGCCATATCGCGCTCGGCGATCGACCACGGCGGGACGCCCTTCGATCGAGACGCAGGCCGGCAATCGGCCGCGGTTTTCCCCGCGCCGCCGCACGCGGCCCAAGCGCACAAGTACCGCCGCCAATAGGCTGCGGCAGGATGGGCGTGAATCCAGGCGTAGATCGTTTGCCGAGAGACGTGACGCCGCGGATCGCGGGGAAAATCATCCCGCGAGCGTCCAGCGATCTCGTCGGGCGACCACCGCTGCCGCAGCCGCTGACGCACGTAACTGGCGACCTCGGGCCGCTCCATTTTGCAGGTCCAAGGCCGATGGCTGCGGCGCGCATCCGCCTTGACCTGGGCCGACGCCGCCCAGTAGCCATTGGGGTTGCGGTTGCGCCGCAGTTCACGGGAAATCGTCGCCGGATGCCTTTTCAGCCGCCGGGCAATTTCCGCCTGGCTGCGATGGGCATGGACCATTTGGGATACCCTCTCGCGTTCCTGAAGAGTAAGATGATGTGCCATCACGGGGACTCCGTTCAACAGGGTTAGTTCCGAAAACCACCCTATCGAACCTCCCCGTGATGTTTTCACCTATACCAGTTTTCCACCTCGTTGCGTTTCAATTTTGACATCACCTATTCTTCAAGCCTTGGATCTTGTGGCCCATGAAGGGCTCGACGCCGACGACGCGGACGGCGGGGTTGAATTCCCTCAACGCACGGGTGGCGCCCATCAAGGTGCCCGTGGTCCCCATCGCGACGACGACGACATTGACCTTGCCGCCGGTGGCTTCCCAAATCTCCTTGCCCGTGCCCTCATAGTGAGCGCGCCAATTGGCCTCGTTGTTGAACTGGTCAACGAGGACATATTTTCCTGGCTCTTCCCTGGCCAAGCGGTACGCCTCTTCAATGGCCCCGTCGGTGCCTCGGTAGCCCGGCGTGAGGAGGATTTGCGCCCGTAAGCCTTCAAAATGCGTTTGCGCTCTTCGCTCGCCGACTCGCTCATCGTGACCGCGAGCTGGTAGCCCTTGACGGCGCAGACCATGGCCAAGCCAATGGCGGTATTGCCGCTGCTGGCCTCCAGTACGATCTTGCCGGACGTCAACTCGCCGGCGGCCTCGGCCTGCTCGATCATCTTCAGCGCGATGCGGTCCTTGACGGAGCCCCCGGGATTCAACCCCTCCAGTTTCACCAGCACCTCAACGCCTGGGACGAGGTTCAGACGATTGATCCGCACCAGGGGCGTGTTTCCCACCAACTCCAGAACAGAATTGACTTTGCGGGGCGTCATCGCATTATCCTTGACCAACCATGTCGGGAGCAGGCCATGGGCGTCTTCCCTTCCTTGTGCCAAGGAGTTCCGGCACAATACGGATGCCACACCCCTCAATCTATTGGATTGCCGCCGGGTGTCAAGATATGTTTCCTTCATCGCCTGCTTCTGCGACACTGTGGACGGCAAGAAGGGAATCAAGCGGGCGATATGCGGCTTGCCTGACGGCTCGGGATGTATCAGGAGGTCAGGCGGCAAGGCGCGACTCCTCCGCGGATTTGCTCGACGTGGGCAGGGGCTGCGGGAGAGCTGGGACAGGTTTTCCGACCTCCCCGGCACGATCCACCCACGGACCGCCAAGTGATCCTCGTTGACCGACTTCGGCTGCACCCGCCTACCCTGCCAACGGCTACAGACGCATCCTCCCGAAAGGACTTGTCTTTCTGGCGAGTTCGCCGAGAATGTTGCAAGTTCTCCGTTTCGACCGCAAAAGCAACAGGAGCGAATTGCCGGACTCGAAATAGAAGCGAAGGCGAAGCTCGATAAGATCCTGACGCCCATGCAGAAACAGATCTTGGAGGAGGCTCGCCCGCCGTCCCCCGGCGGACCAGACGGTCCCCCCGGCCTCACTCTCCGCACTCCCGACTAAGCATCGGCCGATTGAAGGCGCCCATGACTCAGACCGCCGTCACCTTCAAGAATTTGACGATGGACGAGGTTTACAAAAGTCTTTCGCCGTTGGGCGTGCCGCCGCGACTGGCCCGGCTTTTGCAAGTCACCGCAATTCGCAAGGGCGAATATCCGGACCTCGCGCCGGGCGTATCCGGGCGCGTTCTCGATCGGGTTCGGCGGCGAACCGCCATTCCGCATTTGACGCTCGTAGACAAGCTCGTTTCGCCGCAAGACGGATTCGCCAAGTATTTGTTCCGCGGCGACCGGCCGGAGGGTTTTGAAGCGGTCCGCATCCCGCTCTTGCACCGTCCGGAAGATCCCAAATATATAGTCTGCGTCAGTTCCCAGGTCGGCTGTGCGATGGCCTGCGAATTCTGCGCCACCGGCCGCATGGGCTTTCGCGGCAACCTGGCCGCCTGGGAAATCGTCGATCAGGTGGTCAAGATCCAGGCCGACTCGCCGCATCCGGTCCGCGGCGTCGTCTTTATGGGCATGGGCGAGCCGATGCTCAACTATGCCAACGTGATTCAGGCGGCGACGATCCTTTCCGAGTCGTGTGGCATGGCCATCTCCGGCAAAGCGATCACGATTTCGACAGTCGGAATCGTGCCCGGCATTCGCCGCTACACCGCCGAGCGTCGCCGCTTCCGACTGGTGGTGTCGCTGGTGTCGGCCGATGCGAATGTTCGCCGCCGCTTGATGCCGGTCGAAGAATTGCACCCCACGCGACAACTGATGGACGCGCTCCGTGAATACCATGCAGCGACGCATCGCCGCGTTACCTTGGCCTGGATCATGATCTCGGGGGTCAACACCCGCGACGAAGACGCCGCGCAGTTGGCCGAGTTGGCGCGTGGATTGCCGGTCAAGCTCGATCTGATCGACGTGAACGATCCAACAGGCCGTTTCCAGCCGCCATCGCCCGAGGAACTGCATCGCTTTCGCGACGCCTTGACGGCCCGGCTCGGCGCGCCAGTCGATCGTCGCTATAGCGGCGGCAAGGATATTCATGCCGCCTGCGGGATGTTGGCGGGGAAGGCGTTCATGGAACCGGCCGAAAGGTCCCGAAACAAGGTCTCTTGACGGCTTTCTTCACGCGGCATGGGCGCTTTTGAGCGGTCCGTAGGCCGGGCGGCGGGCAAAACCGCAGCCAATGTGCTTGAAAAACGGGTGGCAAGCCGACCGACAGACGCCGGCCCAACATTCGTAGACTGGGTAAAACGGATTGAATTTGCCGGCTTTATCCTCAATCCGAAATGTCGGCCCGCGGCCTGGCGATGGAAGGATCGGCGCTGGCCCCGCAGAGTCGCTTCAATCGGGACATCTTCTCTAAATGCCTGATCCCATGGCCGCCAGTTGGCAAGGAAAAGTGATTATAGCGAGGATGCGTTGCCGGTCGCGTCTGCCCAGGCGTCGCTTAAATCTCTCTTTCCCACGTTCCGATACCTTATTAGCGGCGTGCCGTTTTTGACGACTGTAGGGTTGACAGCGGGTGTGACGGATTTATCGTTAAAGGAGGGAAATCGATGAATTCTCGCAACTTGTTCGGGACTGTTCTTTGCGCGATTTTAGCCTTGGCAACAAGTTCCGCCGTTGCGCTGGACGAGAACAACCCGACGGTTCCCCCCTTGCTAATGGGCTATGGGGACGATTCGCCGCCGTCGTTGTCCGAGACGATGGCCGACCAGTCGCCGAGCGCCGGCGGCTGTGATTTGAACTGTGGTCAGTCGTGTTGTTGTCCGCGATGGACCGCCTCGGCCGATTTCATCATCCTCGATCGGATCGGCGGCACAAGTCAAATGCTCGTTTCACGAGTGCCGGGAAGCGTGGATGTCGGCGATCTGCACAAATACCTGGGAACCGAAGCGCTCAGCGGCAACGATTTTCAACCGGGCTTCTCCGCCGGACCGATGGTGGACTTGATTCGCCACGACGAGAGCGGCTACGACTTGGAATTGTCGTATTTTCAAATCGCCGGCTGGAACAGCAACAGGACCGTTGACCCCGTTGATCCAGAAGACTGGCGCTGGCTGACAATGAGGTGTCCCGGCGGCTTCCTCCAAGCCAATCAAGAACCAGGCCAAGGAATGGCATGGGATTATTCGACGCAACTTTATAATGCAGAGTTTAACGTGCGATGGAATCCTGCTTGCCGCGTAACCATGCTCGCCGGGTTTCGTTGGGTCAACCTGGGCGAAAAGCTTGTGGGCGCCTTGGAGCCCCCCACCATCGGCAGGGAACCGCCTTTCTGGGACACAACGACGGTCAACAATCTCTATGGTTTCCAGGTCGGTTCGGATTGGAAGATTTGGGAGCGCGGTCGCTTTTCGATTGATGGGCTGGCCAAGGCGGGGATTTACGACGACAACGCGGAAGAGACAACCGGAGTCAGCGTGATCTGCAAGCAAGTCCGGCAAGCGTCCACTTCAACGAACCACACGGCCTTCGTCGGCGAAACCGGATTGCTGTGCAAGCTTCAAGTTGCCGAGCGTCTTCTGCTAAAGGCCGGTTACGAGGCGATCTGGCTGCAAGGCGTCGCCTTGGCGCCCGGACAGATTCAGGAAACCTGTTGTACTGTTGCGCCAATGAGTGTGCAAGCACTTGGCGTCAATTGCGACTCCGGCGTGTTTTATCACGGAGCCACCGCCGGCTTGGAATA
Organism: uncultured Planctomycetia bacterium; assembly: GCA_963791075.1. GTDB lineage: Bacteria > Planctomycetota > Planctomycetia > Pirellulales > Thermoguttaceae > CAWBRF01. The sequence continues at coordinate 159,711 of CAWBRF010000024.1, read as the reverse complement.
TTCGTTTTAGAAACGATGACGCGCGGCTGCGTCGCTGCCCCAGGGCCAACGGCGGCGATTTTGCCGCTTCTTCGCGGCGATGTCCACCATTCAGACTCGGCCCACGGCCTTGGCGATCGATGTGCGAAAATCCCGTCGTGCGCCGTTTCCTCGATTGCCGACTGTCTGCGCGCCTGCGATTCCAGCCGCCGTCGAGCCATCCTTCCGCGGCGGCGGATGGTCGCCGCCCAAACCGTTGACCAATCGGCCTTTGTATGGGACAATGTGTTCGATCCTTGGAATTCATCCGAAGAGGAAACCCCATGCAACCGAGTCGCGCCGTTTCGTCCGTAGACATGGGAGCGGCCCTGCGGATCATTGCGGAACTCTCGCCGATTGCGTCGAGCGACATCATCCCGCTGTTGCAGCGGCTCCAGGATGCCTACAGCTACCTGCCACGCGAGGTTGTGTTGGAAGTGTGCAATCGCACCGGCCTTCCCGCCAGCCGCGTGTTTGGCGTGGCGACGTTCTACTCCCAGTTTCACTTGGAGCCGCGCGCTCGGCGCCTCGTCCGCTGTTGCCGCGGCACAGCCTGCCACGTCAAGGGAAGCAAGCGAGTCATCCAGTCGCTCCAGCGCGAACTCGGCGTCGAGGAAGGCGGCAGCACCGAGGACATGCGGTTCACCTTTGAGACCGTGGCCTGCCTGGGAACGTGCTTCCTGGCCCCGGTGGTGATGGTGGGCGATGACTACCACGGCGACATGACGGCGGAGCGGGCGAAGAAGATCCTGGAGCAGTACAAGTGACGACGACCAATGCGCCGCGAACGAGGCTGGCTGTCCCATCCGACCTGGACGCTTTGCGCGAGGCGGCGGCGCCGCAGAGAAGCGCTGGCGGGCGCGCATCCTGATTTGCATGACTGGATGCCGCTCCCGCGGCGCCATTGCGGTCGGAAAGGAATTCCGCGCGAAGGTGGCGGCGGCCGGCCTTCAGGACGAGGCGGCGGTGGTCGACGTGGGATGCCACGGCCAGTGCGCGCTGGCGCCGGTCGTCGTGATCGAGCCGTATAACTTCTTCTATGGCGGCGTGCAACCCGGCGACGTCGACGAGATCATCGAGGTTACGCTTCGCGGCGGGAAGCCCGTCGAACGTCTCTGCCAGCGCCTCGACGGACGCGCGACGCCCGTTGTCGACGCGATTTCCTTCTACCGCGGGCAGCAGCGCGACGTGCTTCGCCACTGCGGGCGGCTCGATCCCAAGCGCATCGACGAGGCGATTGCCCGGGGCTCCTACGCCGCCATGGCCAAGGCGCTGACCTCGCGAACGCCCGAAGAGGTGATTCAAGAAGTGTCCGAGGCCGGCCTGCGCGGTCGCGGCGGCGCCGGCTTTCCCACGGGGATGAAGTGGGGTTTTTGCCGCAAATCGCCGGGCAACGAGAAATACGTCGTCTGCAACGCCGACGAAGGCGATCCGGGAGCGTTCATGGATCGCGCCCTGCTCGAAGGCGTGCCGCATCAGGTGATCGAAGGCATGGTGATCGGCGCTTATGCCATCGGCGCGTCGCATGGATTCGTGTATGTCCGCGCCGAGTATCCGATCGCCGTGGAGCATGTGGGCATTGCCCTGGCGCAGGCCCGCGAATGCGGCCTCCTCGGCCGCGATATCCTCGGCAGCGGGTTCAACTTCGACGTCGAGCTGCGCATGGGCGCCGGCGCGTTCGTCTGCGGCGAAGAGACGCGCTGATCGCCTCGCTTGAAGGGCATCGCGGCACGCCGCGCCTGCGCCCGCCGTTCCCGGTGCAGAAAGGCTATCGCGACAAACCCACGAGCATCAACAACGTCGAGACGTTCGCCAACGTGCCCTTGATCTTGCTCGACGGCAAAGAGCGCTATCGTAACATCGGCACGAAGGGGAGCGCGGGGACGAAGATCTTCGCCCTGGCCGGCCGCGTAAAAAACACCGGCCTGGTCGAGACGCCGATGGGAACGACGCTCCGCGAAATCATCTACTCGATCGGCGGCGGCATCCCGAGAAATCGTCGCTTCAAAGCCGCTCAGCTCGGCGGACCATCCGGGGGTTGCCTCCCGGCAAAGTATCTCGACTTGCCGATCGACTACGACTCGGTCAAGCAAGTCGGCGCGATCATGGGCTCCGGCGGCATGATCGTGATGGACGAGAGCACCTGCATGGTGGACCTCGCCCGCTACTTTCTCGACTTCACCCAGAGCGAGTCCTGCGGCAAGTGCGTGCCGTGCCGCGTCGGCACGCGTCACATGCTCGACATCCTCACGCGCATTTGCGCCGGACGCGGGAAGATGGAGGATCTCGACGAACTCGAGCGGCTGGGGGCGCACATCAAGTCGGCCTCGCTGTGCGGGCTGGGGCAGACGGCCCCCAACCCGGCGCTGACCACGCTGCGGCACTTCCGCGAGGAATACGAGGAACACATCCGCCTGGGTTACTGTCGGGCCTCGGTCTGCGACGCGCTGGTCGCCTCGCCCTGCGCCCACGCCTGTCCCGCCCGCGTGAACGTTCCGCAGTACGTGGGACTGATCGCCGAAGGGCGCGTGGACGCGGCGATGGACGTGATTCGCCGGCGCAACCCGTTCGTCTCGGTCTGTGGCCGCGTATGCGACCACCCCTGCGAGCGCCGCTGCCGCCGCGGCGAGTTGGACGAGCCGCTGGCGATCCGCGCGCTGAAGCGTTACGCCGCCGATCACGCCGAAGAGTCGCCGCCGGCGATTTGCCCGCCCGCCACGGGCGAGGCGCAGATTGCTGTGGTCGGCGCGGGGCCGTCCGGGCTGAGCTGCGCCTATTTCCTCGCCTTGATGGGCCGGCCGTCGGTGGTTTTCGAGAAGCAGCCAGTGCCCGGCGGCATGTTGGCTTTAGGCATCCCCGAATACCGCCTGCCGAAGCGCGCCTTGCAACAGGACATCGACTTCATCTTGCGTCACGGCGTCGAACTGCGCACGGAATCTCCCGTGGACGACGTCGAGGACCTCTTCCGGCGGGGCTTCCGCGCCGTGTATCTGGCCACCGGGGCGCAGAAGTGTCGCGCGTTGGGCATCGAAGGCGAAGACCTGCAAGGCGTGACCGATCCGCTGGAGTTTCTTCGTGCTCGGGCTCTGGGCTTGAAGCCCGCCTGCGCGGAGCGCGTGGCCGTGATCGGCGGCGGCAACGCGGCCGTGGACGCGGCCCGCTCCGCGATTCGCCTCGGCGCCCGTTGGGTTGGAATCCTCTACCGGCGCACGCGGGAAGAAATGCCCGCTTTTGAGGAAGAGGTTGCGGAAGCGATGCGCGAAGGCGTCGAATTGTACGAGTTGGCGGCGCCCACGCGCATTTTGGGCGCTGGCGGCCGCGTGATCGCCGTCGAGATGGTCCGGATGCGTCTTGGGAGATGCGGACGACACGGGCCGCCGGCGGCCCCTGCCGCTGGCCGGCAGCGAATTCGTCGTTCCCTGCGAGATGGTTCTCCCCGCCATCGGCCAAGTGGCGTCGAGCGAGCCGGGCCATCGGATCGGCCTGTCGTCGGGGAAAACCGTGATTGCCGATCTCGCCACGCTCCAGACCTCTCGCGACGGCCTCTTCGCCGGCGGCGACGTCGTCAGCGGCGGCGGCAGCGTGATCGAGGCGATCGCCGCAGGCCAACGGGCCGCAATCGCCATCGACCGCCGCTTGGGCGGCTCCGGCGTGTTGCCCCCCGACGTGAGCGTCAGCCTTCACCGCGCCTCAGACGAAGAGTTGGGACAGGCGGGGTCGAGGCCCGAAGAGCCGATGCTGCCCGTGCTCGAGCGGCTGGGCGATTTCCGCGAAGTCGTTTGTGGCATTACCCTCCAGGGCGCGTGCGGCGAGGCCAACCGATGTCTGCGGTGCGATCTCGAAAAGCAGCGGTCCTGATTGAATCGATTTCCTCGGGAGCAAGCATGAGCGAATTCACGTTCACCCTCGATGGGCGGGAAATTGCGGCCGGAGAGGGCCAAACCATCCTCCAGGCGGCGCTCGCCCACGGCGCGGCGATTCCCCATCTCTGCTACGATCCGCGCCTTAGTCCTACGGGAGCGTGCCGTCTCTGTCTGGTGGAAATCGAGGGCGAGGCGGGCATGCACACGTCCTGCACGCGGTCGGCCATGCCCGGCATGACCGTACGCAGCGACACCGAGGCGATCCGCGCCTTGCGGAGAACGACCATCGAATTCCTCCTCAGCGAACACCGCGTCGTCTGCACGAGCTGCGATGCCGACGGCGATTGTCTGCTTCAGGACTACGCGTACGAATACGGCGCGGCCGAAGAACGCTTTCCCTCCGTGGCGTCGCGAGAGGCGGAGGGCGTCTACACGGCCGGCCACGAGGGAATCGTCTACGATCCCTCGAAATGCGTCCGCTGCCAGCGGTGCGTGAAGATTTGCGCCGAAGTGGAGATGGCCGAGGCGCTTACGCTCAAGGGGCGGGCGATGGGCGTGCAGGTCAGCACGGCCTTCGACCTGCCGCTGAACGAGTCGACCTGTGAAATCTGCGGCCTGTGCATCAGCACGTGTCCCACCGGCGCCTTGTGGGAACGCGACGCCGCGGGACGCGGCCGCGCCAAGGACCTGAAGAAAGTTCGCACGACTTGCCCCTACTGCGGCGTCGGCTGTCAAATGGATTTGTGCGTCAACCCGAAGACGAATCGCATCGTGCGGGTTACGTCCGAGCCGGGCTGCGTGCCCAACGACGGCAATCTCTGCGTCAAGGGGCGATTCGGCTTCCAGTTCGTTCATTCGCCGGAGCGGCTTGCCAAGCCGCTGATCCGCGACGGCGGGTCCTTCCGCGAGGCGTCCTGGGAGGAGGCCCTGTCGCTGGCCGGCCGAAGGTTGGCGGAAATCCGCGACAAACACGGCCCTGAGGGGATCGCTTTCCTCAGTTCCTGCCGTTGCACGAACGAGGAAAACTATCTGATGCAGAAAATGGCCCGCGCGGCCGGCAAGACCAACAACATCGACCAGTGCGCGACGACGTGTCATGCGCCGACCGTGGCGGGCTTGGCGGCGGCTTTTGGCTCCGGCGCGATGACCAATTCGATTGGCGAGATCAAGAACGTCGAGACGCTCTTTGTCATCGGCGCGAATCCCACCGAGGCGCATCCGATCATCGGTTTGGAGATGAAGAAGGCCCTTCGCAACGGCGCGAAGCTCGTGGTGTGCGACCCGCGGAAGACTTGGCTGGCCCGCCGCGCCGACCTGCACGTTCAGCACAATCCGGGCACGGACAACTTCCTTGTCAACGCAATGATGAACCACCTCATTGCCCAGGGAATGCACGACGCAACGTTTGTCCGGAATCGCTGCGACAATTTCGCGGCGTTCCGCGAGAATCTTGCCGGCTACAGCGTCGAAGAGGCCTCCCGCGTTTGCGGCGTCGAGGCCGACAAGATCCGCCGCGCCGCGGAGATGTATGCGAAAGGAAACCCGTCCTCCATCTTCTACACGCTGGGCATCACCGAGCACACCTGCGGGACGGAGAACGTGCAGAACATGGCGAATCTGGCCATGCTTTGCGGCCAGATCGGCAAGCCCTCCTCGGGCGTCAACCCGCTCCGCGGCCAAAACAACGTTCAGGGCGGCTGCGATATGGGGGCCATCCACAGCGTCTTGCCCGGTTATCAGAAAGTGGCCGATCCGGCCGTGCGCGCGAAGTTCGCCAAAGCCTGGGGAGTGGAAATCCCCACGCATGTGGGCGGCCGCGTGACGGACTTCATCGAAAAGGCTCATGCGGGCGTGGTGAAAGGCTTCTACGTCTTCGGCGAGGATCCCGTGGCCAGCGAGCCCAATCAGGACAAGGTCATCGAGAGTCTGAAGCGATTGGAGTTCCTCGTGGTGCAGGAGATCTTCATGAGCGAGACGGCCAAACTGGCCGACGTCGTTCTGCCTGCCGCATGTTTTGCCGAGAAGGAGGGAACGTTCAGCAACAGCGAGCGTCGCGTGCAGCGGGTGCGCAAAGCCGTGGACCCGCCCGGCGAGGCCCGGCCCGATTGGCAGATCATCTGCGATGTGTCCACCGCCATGGGATATGAGATGGCGTACAACGATCCCGCCGAGATTTTCGCCGAGATGGCTTCGTTGACGCCGAGCTATGCCGGCATCTCTTACCAGCGCATCGAGAAAACCGGCCTCCAGTGGCCTTGCCCGACAAAGGACCACATGGGAACCGCTTTCCTGCACGAAGGGCGATTCACGCGCGGCAACGGACTCATGCACGCGATTCGGTTCCGCCCGCCCGCCGAGATGCCGGACGAAGAGTATCCCTTCATGCTTTCCACCGGCCGAACGCTCTTCCACTACAATATCGGCAACATGACGCGGAAGAGTGCGGCGATCAGCCAAAAGGAAAGCGAGAATTTCGTCGAGATGCACGTGGACGACGCGTCCCGGCTCGGCATCGCCGACGGCGGTTTGGCGCGGGTGGTCACGCGTCGCGGATCGCTCGTGGTGCGTGCCCGCGTGGCCGACAAGGTCCGCCCCGGCGCCATCTGGATGCCTTTCCACTTTGTCGAGAACTCCGCGAATCGGCTTACCAACGACGCCTTCGACAACATTACGCGCACGGCCGAGTACAAGTGCTGCGCGGCAAAGGTCGAAAAGGCCAAGACCCTGGAAACGTGACCGCGGAGGGCTGCAAGGCATGGCCAGGATTCTCGTGGTGGACATGCTTGGCGACGTTCGTGCGAGCCTCATGAGGCCCATGAGCGACGCCGGCTGGGAAGTGCTCGTGGCCGACGATGCGGCGGCGTGCGGCGCCGCGGCGGCCGATGCAATCGTACTCGCCGCCGACACGGCCGGCTTGGCGCGCGCAAACGCATGTCGAGGCCGTTCGCGACAAGTCGGGAACCCCGGTGATCCTGATCGTCGATCTCGACCGCTCCGGCTGGGATCGCACGTTGGGGACGCCCGAGTCGCTGCATGTTGATGCGCTGTTCGACAAGCCCGTCGATGGGCAGGCGCTGGTGCGTCGGCTGGCCGGCATCCTGGCCGCGCGCGAGAAGGCTTCTCCGTCGGCCGCATCGCCCGAAATGTCGTCGATCGTCGAGCGTGCGATTGCCAACGAAGAGGCGGCCGCGGCGTTCTATTGTCGGGCTGCCCAACGCGTCGCGAACCCCGACGCCCGGAAGATCCTCGAATTGCTGATGCACGATGAAGAGGAACATAAACGGATTTTAGAGGAGTTCCGCAGCGGCGCGAGGCCGTTGCCGGAAGGCCCGGCGCAGACGGCGACCCTGGTGGAAGCCTTCGGCACGCCGCAATTCGGCGCGGGGATTTCCGCGGCCGACGCATTCTTGCTGGCCGCGAACAAGGAACGGTTGGCCATGGAGTTCTATGCAAACTGGGCCGACTTGTATCCGGAAGGCGAGGAACGCCAATTGCTGCTTCACTTGTCCGAGGTCGAACGCGGCCACAAAGCCCGGGTCGAGGCCATGTTTGCCAACGCCGTCTTTCCCGAATCGTGGTGAAATCCATGGCTGGCTCGCATTCCGACGCTGCGCGTGCCGTTTCACCGCGTACGGCGCGACGCTTCGAGTGCCATGTGGTCCGCGACCAGATCGTCGAACTCGACCAGCGCGACGTGATCGACGAGCAAGCGATGCGCATTCAGGTAAACGGCGAGCCGGTCGCCACTCTCATGCGAACGCCGGGTTGCGAAGCCGACCTTGCGTCGGGCTTTTTGCTCACCGAAGGGCTCATTCACTGCGCCGCGTCAGATCGCGGCGATCTCCTATTGCCCCGATGGCTCGTTCGGGGCGGCCGGCCTTGTCCGCGTTCAATTGACCGAAGAACTCAGCGAGCAGGCGAAGAGACGCCACCGCAATGTTTTCTCCTCGTGCAGTCTCTGTGGAACGGATCTGATCGAAGCATTTGCCGAAGGATTGCCGACCTGCGCGAAACCGCCGGGCCGACTCGACCGGCGAGACATCTTCCGATTGCGCGATGCGATGGAGCAGGCCCAAATCGCCTTTCGCCAGACAGGCGGCGCGCACGCCGCCGCTTTGGCGGAACTGCCCTTCGACGCCGCGGGCGGACGGATTGTCGTCCGCGAGGACCTCGGTCGCCACAACGCCTTGGACAAAGCGGTCGGCGCCGCGGCGGCGATGGGCATTGCACTCGAGCGATCCTTGCTGATGCTTTCCGGCCGGCTCTCGGTGGAGATGATTGCCAAGGCGGCGCGGGCCGGGATCACCGATCTGGCCGGCGTCAGTGCGCCGTCGGCGCTGGGCGTCGACCTTGCGCGAAGGTTGGACATGTTCGTAGCCGGATTTGTCCGCGGCGACGCCATGACGGTGTACTCCGGGGCGTCGGCCCTTCAGCAAACATGAACTAGCCGCGTCGCGAACGAACGCCTTGCGGCGTCCAAGGTGCGGCGATGCGCACTCGGCCGGGCGTCGAGAGAGTCGCTCGCCGCATAACCTTGTGTTTTTCCCGCAAATCGAGGTCCCCGCTCCGGCGTTCTTCGATTTTGCGCCCTGCGCCTTCCGTTGTGCGGGGATGGCTTTCCGTGTATGCTGGAGGCATGGTCATGCTCGGGAGGCGCGAAGATGATCCGGCATTCGCCTGAGGAAAGACGCATGAGAATCGCAGCGGCCATTCTTGCCGGCGGAAAGGCCTCTCGCCTTGGTGGAATCGTCAAGGGATTGCTGGTCGGCGCTGGCGATATTCCCTTGATCGAACGGCTCATCGACGAACTTGCGATTGCCGGAGTCCATAAGGCGATCCTCTCGACCAACGATCCGCAGCCCTACGCGCGGTTTGGGAGAACCACGGTTCCCGACCTGAACCCGGGGGCTGGTCCCCTGGGCGGCATCGAAGCGAGCCTCGTCCATCTGGCAAATCGCTGTGAGTCGGTCCTCTTCTTGCCGTGTGATCTGCCCAACCTGTCTGCCGTCGAGATGATGTCGCTCCTTCGAGCCCACCGGTCGACGCCCGATCGCGTCGTCATGGCCGGGACGGCGGAAAACGAGCATCCGCTGTGCGCGGTCGTTCCCGTTGGGGCGCTGCCCAAAGTATCGTCCGCGATCCATGCGGGCGATTACGGCGTCGGCCGGCTTTGGCGCGAGTTGGCGGCGGCAACCGTTCGCATTGACGATTCCATGAGTCTCATGAACATCAATACTATTGAGGATCTCCATCGCTGGCAGGCGATCGGAGAAACGTGCGGATCATGAGGACCGGCGATGATTGATTCCTACGGAAGACGGATCGACTGCTTGAGGATATCCGTCACCGACCGCTGCAACCTGCGCTGCGCCTATTGCATGCCGCCGGAAGGCGTGCCGCTGAATCGGCGGTCGGAAATCCTCAGCTACGAGGAGATTGCGGAAGTGGTGCGCACTGCCGTGGCCATGGGCGTTTCGCAGATCCGCCTCACTGGGGGCGAGCCGCTGGTGCGGCGCGACATGGTCCGCCTGGTGAAGATGCTCGCCGCCGTCGACGGCGTCCGGGATCTGGCCATGACCACCAACGGCATTCTCCTTCCTCGCCACGCCCGGTCGCTGGCTGCCGCCGGTCTCCGGCGCGTGAACGTCAGTCTCGACGCGATGGACCCCGGCCGCTTTGCGGACATCACGGGGGGGGCGATGTGCGGCAAGTGCTCGCGGGCATCGAGGCCGCGCGTGAGGCCCGATTGGCTCCCATCCGCCTGAATTGCGTCGTCGAGTCGGATTCTTCCGAACCCGATGCGCAGGATGTCGCGGCATTCGCGCAAGCCGCCGGCCTGGAAGCGCGATTCATCCGCCGCATGGGCCTCGAAGCGGGAGCTTTCACGATGGTCGAAGGCGGACGCGGCGGCGACTGCCCACGCTGCAATCGTTTGCGATTGACGAGCGACGGGCAGGTTCGACCGTGCTTGTTGTCCAACCTGAGTTTCAGCGTCCGAGAACTGGGGGCCGCGAAAGCCCTCGCCCTTGCGGTTCATTGCAAACCGCAGGCAGGCTCGGCATGCACCGATCTGGCCATGCATGCCATTGGAGGATGAAATGAGCGGATTCTCGCATCTGGACGCCGTGGGGCAAGCCCGAATGGTCGATGTGGGCCAGAAGGAGCCGCAGCGTCGTCTCGCCCGCGCCGCGGGCACAATTCAACTGGCTGCCGCCACGCTCGACCAGATCCGCAACAACCGCCTTGCGAAGGGCAATGTGTTGACCGTCGCCCAGATTGCAGGAATCCAAGCCGCAAAACGCACCGGCGAATTGATTCCGCTCTGCCATTCACTCAGCCTCGACCACGTCGCGGTAACGCTGGAACTGGGCGACGCCGGCGTCACGGCAACCAGCGAGGTGTCTTGCAGGGGACGCACGGGCGTGGAGATGGAAGCCCTCACGGCCGTGAGCGTGGCCTTGCTGGCCGTCTACGACATGTGCAAAGCCGTCGATAAGCAGATGAAGATCGGACAAATCGTCCTTTTGGAAAAAGTGAAATATGACGACGACGCTTGAAGTTCTTTCCTTGAACGTCTCGACGGAAAAGGGAACCATCAAGCACCCCGTGCCCGAAATCACCGTCGACGAACTCGGCGTCGTCGGCGACGCGCATGCGGGCCGCTGGCACAGGCAGGTCAGCCTTCTGTCCCAGGAAAGCATCGACCATTTTTCCCTGCAGCTTGGCCGCCCATTTGGACCCGGGGAGTTTGGCGAGAATATCACCTTCGGCGGCGTGCCTTTACAGAACGTATCGCCCCTGGACTGTTTTGTTTTCGGGGATGTCGAACTCGAGGTCACGCAGATCGGCAAGGAGTGTCGCGGTTCGGGTTGTACGATCTTTCAGCAGGTCGGAAAGTGCGTCATGCCGGCCGAGGGGCTCTTCGCGCGCGTGCTGCGCAAAGGCAAGATTCGCCGCGGCGACAGCGGAGAGCATCGCCCCAGGCCATTTCGCTGCATGATTGTCGCGCTCAGCGACCGCGCGGCGGCGGGCGTGTACAGCGATCGCTCCGGGCCGCGGGTTCGAGAACTGCTCGATGAGTTCTTCGCCAAACGAAGATGGCATTACTGCGCGGAACATCGAGTCCTCCCGGACGATCCCGGGCAACTCCGCCGAGAGATCGTTCATGCCCGGGAGCGCGGCGTCGATGTGATCATCACTGCCGGCGGAACCGGACTCGGTCCGCGGGACATCGCTCCGGAGACGATCGTTCCCCTGTGCGACAAGCTGATTCCAGGCATCGTCGAGCATCTTCGCGGCAAGTTCGGCGAGAACAACCCCCGCGCCCGGCTCAGTCGTGCGGTCGCGGGCGTCATCGGAACCACGCAAATCTACGCCCTGCCGGGAAGCGTGCGCGCCGTCGAGGAGTGCCTGCCCGAAATCCTCGCCACGCTCGACCACGTGGTGTACATGCTCCATGGACTCGACGTGCATTGACGATGATTACTCCTGATGAAGCCCTTGATCTCGTTGTCCGAACCGCCGCGCCGCTCGCGCCGCAGTCGTATCCGTTGCAGAAGGCTTGCGGCCTTGCACTCGCGGAAGATGTCGTCGCGGACCGCGACTATCCGTCTTTCCCGCGATCCATGATGGATGGTTTTGCCGTCCGGCTTGCCGACGCAGGGAAGACCGTGCCCGTGGCTGGGGAAATTCCCGCAGGGGTAAACTGGGAAGGCGCGCTTGTTGACGGCCGGTGTCTGGCCATTCTGACCGGCGCGCCCTGTCCGCCGGGAACCGAAGCCGTGGCGCCCAAGGAACACGTTCGGCAGCATGAAAATGGCGTGGTCCTGCCCGTTCAAATCGCCGCCGGCCAGAACATCGCCCTTCCCGGCAGCGACTGCCGTCGGGGAGAGCGCGTGTTGTCGGCAGGCACGCGCGCGACGCCTTTGGCGGTGGGGGTGCTCGCATCGTTTGGCTGGGGCTCGGTGCGGGCGATTCCGCGGCCGCGCCTGGGAATCATCACCACCGGCGGCGAACTGGCCGTCGAGAGCGAATCGTTGCCGCCGGGCCGGATCCGCGACTCCAATGGGCCGATGCTTGCGGCCATGGCGCAGGACTTGGGAATCTCTCCTCCGCGGTGTTTGCACGCTCCGGACCGCTTGGTCGAACTCCGACAAGCCTTGGAGCAATTGGCCGACGTGGACATCGTCGTCTTGAGCGGCGGCGTTTCCGTGGGAACCTACGATTTAGTGCCCCAAGCCCTGGCCGGCCTTGGCGCGGAAAAGGTATTCCACGGCGTCAAGCAAAAGCCCGGCAAACCGCTCCTTTTTGCCCGAACAGACCGGCAACTTTTCTTCGGTCTGCCCGGCAATCCACTCCCCTGCCATTTGGGGTTTCATCGCTACGTGTCCGCCGCGATACGCAGGATGAGCGGGCAAGACGCCCGCGGTCGTTGTTTTCGCGGCGAACTGGCCCAGCCCGTCGAGGCGAAAGCAGGCCGTACGCATTTTGTCCCCGGCTGGGCGGAGCCTGCCGCCGACTCGCCTTGGCGAGTCACGCCGCTGCCTGCCGCAAGTTCCGCGGATATCTTCCGCACATCCGCGGCCAATTGCTATCTTGAAGCGCCGCCGCTGGGCCGCACGATGCTCGCGGGTGAAACGTGCCCCTTCACTTGGCTGAGCGAGCGAGTGTGATGGGCCGAACCATGAATTCACGTTGCCGGGAAACACAATGAAACTCATTCACATTCTCGGACGACAGAATCACGGAAAGACGACTTTGATTGTCGACCTGGTCGAAGAATACAAGCGGCGGGGCGTTGCCGTCGGCACGATCAAACACAGCAGCCACGCGCACGAACTGGACACGCCCGGCAAGGACTCCTATCGTCAGCGCCAGGCGGGCGCTTCGGCGGTCGCGGTCATCGCCGCGGAAATGCTCGGCCTCTGGCTGCCCCGCAACACGGACGCCAATCCTTACGCCCTGCTTGCGCCGATGTTCTCGGCTTGTCGCTTAGCGCTCGTCGAGGGCGACATCGATGCCGAGGGAACCAAGATCGAAGTCTGGCGGGAAGCGATCGGGGGACCTTGCCTCGCGGAGACTCATCACGAGATTCAGGCGATCGTCACGGACGATGTGGTTGAAACTCGTGCGCCGTATGGCCGCGGCACGACATTTCTCGTCTCGCGCGAAATATTCTGGATCTGGCTGAAATGCTCTAACGCCGTGCGCGCCACAAACGGGCCGATGGCGAATATCTCGTCTGCGTCGAAGAAGATGCGAAAGCGAAAATCATCATGTGCCGTTGGCGTCGATAAGTTCCGCCGCAAGAAATCGCCGCGAACCGTTGGCAGCGGGTACGCGGTCAAACCTCGGGAAGCCGCGGGAAACTCGTTGTGCGCGCCGGCATCTCTCCACTGGACCCGGTCCGTGCGTTGTGCGGCGGCGACGTCCCGCCGGCTCGGCGGCCGCGATGGCGCCCCACGAGGGGGGCATGTGGGTCGCCACTTCGCGCAAATCGCGCGAAAGGAAGCCTTTTTGACGATTTTCTTGATTTTCCCGCACACATTTTGAAGCCGGGCGCAATTACACATAGACGATCGCCGACGGCGCCGTTGCATCCGCCTTGCGACGGCCCGGGCTGGTCGGTCGATGCACCTGTTCCCCGAGGCCGCCAGGCATGGCAATCGACAACGCCCAAGAACGGTTTCTGCGGCTCTACGTGCATCATCAGCGACAACTCCACGCGTATGTCGCCGCGTTCGTGGCAAATCCTATTGACGCGGAGGAAGTGCTCCACGACACGACCCTCGTGCTCTGGCGGAGGTTCGCGGAGTTTGCTGTGGACCGGAGCTTCCTCGCTTGGGCCTGCGGCGTGGCGGGCAACCAGATCCGCAAGTACTATCGCCAGCGGCGAAGGGGCATGTTGTTCCTCGACGAGGGCTTGATCGAGACGCTTTCCATCGAGCGAGAGCAAATCTCCGATTTCTTGGAGGAACGGCGCGACGCCCTGAAAGCCTGTCTCCAGAAGCTGCGGCCCAACGATCGCAGCTTGATCGAAGAGTACTACTCGCGGAAAGGCGCCGCGGCAACGATCGCCGACCGCATGGGCCGGCCGATCAACTCCATCCACAAATCGCTGGGGCGGATACGCGGTGCGCTGATGGATTGTGTACAGCGGAGCCTGCGGGTTCAGGAGGGTTCTTGAAGATGTCTCCAGCGCCAATCCCCCGCGACAAGTTGTATCGCTTGTTTTCCGCCACTGCCAGGGCGAGCTTCTGCCGGACGACGCGAAGCGGCTGGAAGAGCTTTTTCGCCAGAGTCAGGATGTTCGTCGCAGCTACTTGGAGTACATGGATTTGCACGCCTCGCTGCAATGGGAGATGGTTGACATCGCGGTTCCGCCCGTCGCGCCGCACGACGCTCCGTCCGCGCCCCCCTTTAGTTTTCTCCGCGATGTCGGCCGCCAGGGATGGGGATTCCTGACCGACCACACGTTGTTGTTCGGCGTCCTTGCCGCCTTGCTGCTGGCGGGATCGGCGGCGATCGCCGTTCGCGGATGGAGCGGCGGCCACCGCGGGCAAATCGCCCAAGGGAGCGCCGTTGCTCTTCATTCTGAAGCTCCGCCGCCCGTTTCCGCAGCGGGCAACCCGTCGGGCGATTCCGCCCGCTCGTGGCCGTCTCCCTTCGTCGCCCGCCTGGCTGCCGCCGATTGCCAATGGGTCGATCCGGAAGCGGCGCTGGGCGAAGGGGCCCTGCTGAGCGCCGGCCAGAAGTTGGAGTTGGCGTCCGGACGGGTGGAGATCGTTTTTCAGAGCGGGGCCGAGGTGACGCTTCACGGTCCGGCGATCTTCGAGATCCAGTCGGCCAACAGCAGTTTTCTCACGATCGGGCGACTCAGCGCCCGCGCGGCCACCCCCGAGTCGCATGGGTTTACCGTCCACTCGCGAACGGCGGCGACGGTGGACTTGGGGACGGAATTCAACATCGTCGCCTCGGACGACGGACACAGCCAGATTGGCGTCGTCGAGGGGGCGGTCGAAGTGCAGTTGGCCAACGGGCGCGAGCGGCGCCGCCTGGGCGTGGGCGAATCGATCGAGGTCGAGCCGGGCGCGCCGTCGGTCATCGCCCGCATCGAGCCCGGCGAGGGCACGCCGGCCTTCAAGTTCCCCACGATCGGGCCTCCCTCCGCCAACGATTACGCCGACGCCTCGCAGGGACACGCGCACATCCGCGTTCTCCGCGGCCGGATTGCGGTGGAAAGCGGCCCGGTGGAGGCGCTCCTGGATGGGAAAGGGCAATCCAAGCCCGATTCGGCCGAGGAGTCGTTCTTCTTCGACGACAATACTACGGGAATGATCCTCCTGGACCTGGGGCGAAGGATTCCCGTGAAGAAAGTCAACACCTACAGTTGGCATCGTCAAGAAAAAATTCCCCTCGATCATCTGCGGGCGACGCAGAAGTATTATCTTTATGGCTCGTCTCGCGCGACGCCGCCCGGCGCGGACGGGAATCTAGCGGCGGCCGGTTGGACGCTGATCGCACAAGTGAACACGGACGAGTTCTTTGGTTTTCCGCAATGGGCTGCCAGGCCCGCGCAACAGGCTGTTTCCATCACGGCCGTCAACGGCGGTCCGATCGGCGAGTATCGCTATTTGCTTTGGGTTGTTCGACCGACCCGGTCGGACGAGGTCGGGGCGATCGCCACCGCCAACACGTTTTACGGCGAGTTCGATGTGTATGCCGTGGGGAAGAATTAGGAATGATGGGTTGTCGTACACAAATGTTTGATGTTCCACAGCGAAAAATATTCGACGACATTTTTGCAGAGTTCTGGTAGAGGGAACATTGGTAGGCTGTGTCTTTTCCGTGCCGTTGTGTTCGTGTTCAAAACAGTCTCAAGAATTGTGAGGTTGCCATGTCTTTGAAGGTCAGGTTTTCCGCGTTCGCTGTTGGCTGCGCTTTTGCCGCAGCACTGGTTGTTTCAATCCTCGCCAAGCCGGCCGGGGCGACGACCTACACTTGGACGGGCACGGGCAGCGGCCTTACATACGACTCCGCGGCCAACTGGGTTTCGACGCCCACATTCGACCCCACGGACACCTACCTGTTCAGCCAATCGGGCTCGGCAAGCATCAACGTTGACACAGGCGAACAATTCGGCACGCTGGAATTTGCCGGCGGCGTCGGCCCGACCACGTTCAATCTCAACGTCCCTGTGGGGGGCAGTTTCGGCTGGGGCGGGCCCAACGGGAACGGCAACTTTTATGTAACGCTCGACTCGGGGGTGGCCAACAACATCACCTTCACCGGCGGGAGCGGCACGTACTACGGTTTCGGGGCCCAGGTGAATTTTGCCTCGCCGGGGCCGAACCTTCACTTTACCAACAACAGCACCAGCGGCGGGCAGCTCATCCTCGACACCGAAGTGTACCCTTATGGCGGGACGTCCAATCTGATCTTCGGCGGCGCCGGCAACATCACGGAGACCGCCAACGGCCAGTTCGTGGACGGAGGCGGCGGCGTCTACAACGGCGACGTCATGTCGCTCGTGGCGAACGGCCCGGGGACATTGACGCTCTATGGCACGAATAACCAGTATCACGGCAGCACAACGGTCAACGGCGGCACGCTGACGACGTACGGCGCTCTCACCAACACATCTTCCCTTGCGGTGGCCAGCGGCGCCGCCTTCGACGCCGAGGCCGCCAACGCGACCGGCGTTTCCGCGCCATGGAATGTCAACGGAATGGTCTATTCCGGTTCCGGCGTCGCGCAAACCTTGGGCAACCTCACGCTCGGCGGCGGCACGCTCAGCGGCAACGCCACGGGTTTGGCCGGCTCCGGCAATTTTACGATTAAGGGAGCGTCCTACTCGATCGCCAGCAGCGGCAACTCGCTGATCGGCGCCCCGGCCGGCTTGAGTTTGCAGGGGAACACCGCGCTGGGCGTCAATGTCGTCAATCCCGGCGACGTGCTCACGATCTCCTCGCCCATCTTCAACGTCGCCGGCGCGACAGCCGGCATCGCCATGTCCGGCAGCGGCACGTTGATCCTTTCCGGCAACAACACCTACGCCGGCGGGACGACAATCGGCGGCGGCACGCTGCAGCTCGGCGGCTCGGGTGTCCTCGGCGGCGGAAACTATTCGGCCGGCATCTCCATCGGCAACAGCGGCGCGCTGGTCATGAGCACCAGCAGCAATCAAACGTTCTCCGGCGCGATCAGCGGCGGCGGCGCCTTGACCCAGGCCGGCCCGGGCATACTGACGCTCACCGCCGGGAACAGCATGAGCGGCAGCACGATCGTCAGCGGCGGCACTCTGACGGCCAACGCCAACGGCGCCTTAGGCTCATCGAATGTCCTGGTCACAAGCGGGGCCACGCTGCTGCTTAATGGCAACACCGACGTCCTCGGCAATTATGTTCCGCTCGTGACCATTCAGGGCGGCTTGGTCACCACCACGGCCAACGGCAACTACAACCAAACGACACAGAGTGTCGTCTTCAACGGCGGCGGCACGCTGTCGTCGGGTGCAGGGGGCGTCAACGATGGCTACGGCAACTACAATCAGAACGGAAACGTCAGCGTGATCAACCCCGGCGCGACGACGGCCATCATCAGCGCCGGCACGTTGAACCTTTATATTTCGCCAACCTTTACCGTGGCCCGCGGCACGAGTCCCTCCGACCTCACGGTTTCCAGCGACGTTAGCGGCAGCGGCCTCACCTTGACCGGCGGGGGCATCATGACGCTGACCGGCAACAACACCTACGCCGGCGCGACGACGATCAACGCCGGCACGCTGCAGATCGGCGGCGGGGGCGTCCTTGGCGGCGGCAATTATAGCGCGGCCATCTCCATCTCCAGCAGCGGCGCCCTCGTCATGAACAGCAGCAGCAATCAAACGTTTGCCGGCGCGATCAGCGGCGCAGGCCCCTTGACCCAGGCCGGCCCGGGCGTCCTGACCCTGGCCGGCAACAACACCTACGCCGGCGGGACGACAATCAGCGGCGGCACGCTGCAACTCGGCGGCTCGGGCGTCCTCGGCGGCGGAAACTATTCGGCCGGCATCTCCATCGGCAACAGCGGCGCGCTGGTCATGAGCACCAGCAGCAATCAAACGTTCTCCGGCGCGATCAGCGGCGGCGGCGCCTTGACCCAGGCCGGCCCGGGCATACTGACGCTCACCGCCGGGAACAGCATGAGCGGCAGCACGACCGTCAGCGGCGGCATCCTGGCGGCCACCGCCAACGGCGCCTTAGGCACTTCGAATGTCCTGGTCACAAGCGGGGGCACGCTGCTGCTTAATGGCAACATCGACGTCCTCGGCAATTATGTTCCGCTCGTGACCATTCAGGGCGGCTTGGTCACCACCACGGCCAACGGCGTCTACCACCAAACGACACAGAGTGTCGTCTTCAACGGCGGCGGCACGCTGTCGTCGGGTGCAGGGGGCGTCAACGATGGCTACGGCAACTACAATCAGAACGGAAACGTCAGCGTGATCAACCCCGGCGCGACGACGGCCATCATCAGCGCCGGCACGTTGAACCTTTATATTTCGCCAACCTTTACCGTGGCCCGCGGCACGAGTCCCTCCGACCTCACGGTTTCCAGCGACGTTAGCGGCAACGGCATCACCTTGACCGGCGGGGGCATCATGACGCTGACCGGCAACAACACCTACGCCGGCGGGACGACGATCAACGCCGGCACGCTGCAGATCGGCGGCGGGGGCGTCCTTGGCGGCGGCAATTATAGCGCGGCCATCTCCATCTCCAGCGGCGGCGCCCTCGTCATGAACAGCAGCAGCAATCAAACGTTTGCCGGCGCGATCAGCGGCGCAGGCCCCTTGACCCAGGCCGGCCCGGGCGTCCTGACCCTGGCCGCCAACAACACCTACGGCGGCCTGACGACGGTCTCCGGCGGCGTCCTGTCCGTGACCGGCACGCTCAACAACTCCGGCGGGGTAAGCGTCAACAGCGGCGTGCTCAGCGGCAACGGCAGCATCACCGGCCCCGGGTATGTGTACGTCTTCTCCGGGGGCACGCTGGCTCCGGGCAATATCGCCGGCGCCGGGACCCTCAACGTCACCAACTTGGTGCTCGGAAACCAAAGTGTGCTGAACTATACGCTCGGCGCGAGCGCCGGCGGCAACGCCTTCGTCAACTGCCAAACCCTTGCCTTCCTGCCCCCAGTCTTGTCCCCCGCAAACGTGACGCTGAACATCCTCAACGACTCCTTGAGCACGGGGACCTACGCCCTATTCAGCTACACGGCGGGGGTAACCGGCCTGACTTCGACCACCTTCGCCATCGGCACGGCGCCGGCGTCCGTGGCGGGCGACAACTTCACCTTCAACGACACCGGCAGCGTCCTCAACCTGATCATCTCGCCATCCGGCAGTCAGACCATCAATGGGACGTGGGCGACCAACGGCAGCGGGACGTGGAGCACGTCGGGCAACTGGAGCGGCGGCGTGCCCGGCAGCGGCCAAGACACGGCCGTCTTCGGCACGGCCCTGACCAGCGGCACGGCGACCGTGACCCTCAACGGCAGCCGCAGCCTTGCAAGCCTCGGCTTCAGCACCACTGGGGGCAACAGTTATGTAATCGCCGCGTCGGGTGCGAGCACGTTGACGTTGGCCAACACGCTCACCAGCACGGCGGCGCTGAGCAACAGTGGCGGCAACCACACGATCAACGCGCCGATTGTCCTGGGCAGCAACTTGAGCGTGACGGCCACGACGGGCAGCGCATTGACCATCGCCGGGGGCATCAGCGAGAGCAGCACAGGCACATCCGTGAGCGTCAGCGGCGGCGGGGAAGTGATCCTCAGCGGCACGGACACGTACACTGGCGGGACGAACGTCAGCGCCGCGACGCTCGCGATCACCTCCGCCAGCGCCTTGTCGAGCACGGGCGTGGTGACGCTCAGCGGCGGCGGGCAGCTCGTGTTGGGGAGCGGCTCGGGCATTGGGGCGCTGCTTGGGGCCTCGGCGCCGATCGGTTCCGGCGCGATCGCCCTGAGCGCGGCGGCTTCAGTTCCGGCGACGCTCGCGCCGATAGGAAACAGTTTTGAGAACATGGCGACGCTCGGCGGCGCTCCCTCACTGTCGCAAGGCGGTGGGGGAAGCGCCGTCGGCGTAACGGCCGCGGCCGTGCCCGAGCCGGGAACGCTGGCATTGCTCGCCGTCGCCGTCGGCGGCCTGTTGGCCTGCGCCCGGCGGCGAAGGCAGTCGAGGTAGGGCAATCGGGCCAACTTAAGAACAGACTTGGGCCAAAGAATTAGTGGATGAGCGCGTCTGGAGAAAAGAGGGATTTATGCGTCCAGCGTGCGCGCTGATCTTGTTGGCTGTCGTCGTCCTTTCGGGCTGCGAGCCGTCCACCCCGCTGATCGTGAATACGCCAGTCCCGCCGACTCAGGCAAACCTGATCAAGATCAACATTGCGTACTGTCGCTATCTTGCGGAGACCGGCCGGCCGCCGCAAAGTTCGAAAGACATCCAGCCGCTGCTGGCGAAGATGGGCAGCCCGGACGAGATTTTGCGATCGCCCCGGGATGGGCAGCCGCTGGTGATTTGTTGGGGGGTCAGTCCGCGGAAGCTGCTTTCGTCGGCCAAATCGACGCCCGTGCTGGCCTACGAGAGGCGCGGCGTCAACGGCAGCCGCTACGTGTTGACCGCGATACACAGCGTGGAACTGATGCCGGACGCGGAGTTCCGCGCGGCCAGTTTTCCACCGGGCCATCATCCCGAGTTCTGAGAGGAATCGCAGTGTCGTCCAGAGCGCATGTCGCGTCGAAGAGGAGTGGCTTCACGCTGGTCGAACTGCTGGTGGTCGTTACGATCATCGGCATTCTCGTGGCCCTGCTGCTGCCTGCGGTCCAAAGCGCTCGCGAAGCGGGACGGCGAGTCCAATGCGCAAACAATTTGAAACAGATCGGCCTTGCCTGTTTGTCGCATCTCGAGGCGAAGGACGCCTTCCCCACCGGCGGCATGGGGTTCGACGACGTTGACGTTGGCACGCCGCGCATCTGGACCAACCGACAACCGGCAGATTACAGTCAGCAGGACTGGTCCTGGGGTTACCAGATTCTGCCCTACATCGACCAAACGCCGCTCTGGCAAAACACGAATGACGAGTTGGTGGCTGGCACGCCGTTGCCAGTCTACTTCTGCCCTGCGCAGCGGCGCCCGTCGCGCTCGCTGGCGGGATTTGGCAGTCGGAACTCACGGCGGCAGGCATCCCGGAGCCTCGGGCGATGACCGACTATGCGGGCAACGCGGGAACGGGATCGCCCAACAACGGCGGCGTCCTGCCCCAGGCCAGCGGACAGGCTGGCGATGGCAGCGACGGCGTCATCTGCCAACGGCTGAACGCCGCTGGACACGCCGCCTGCGTGACATCAGCCAACTTGACTGACGGGGCCTCGAACACGATCCTCGTCGGCGAAAAGCGCCTCAACCCAAGCTTCTGCACCACACAGTGCCAGCCGAACGACAACGCCGGCTACGTCGGCGGCTTTCAGGACGACTCGAGTTGCTGGGGCGGGTACGGCGTCATGCAAAGCAATGGCACTGTCAGCAGCGGGTTCTTGTTCTGGCCACCGGTCATGGATCGAACTGCCCCATTGGACACGATGGACTCGCTGGCGGACGGCCACAACTTCTGGTTTGGCTCGTCGCACGCGGGGGGCGCCCAGTTCGTGTTTTGCGACGGCTCGGTCACGCTGATCCACTACAGCGTCGATCCGGAAGTCTTCCGCCGGGCCTGCTGCCGCAACGACGGTTTGACGCTCAACTCATCGGCACTGTAGCAAGTAGGTCTGCAACATGTCGCCGCTGTTGGGACCGTGCCTGGTGATCGCACCGATGGTTTCCCGAGCCCGGGTCTGCAACGCGATCGCGGGATTGTTGTTGATCGGCTGCGGCCCGTCGCGGGCGAAGCTCTACCCGGTCTCGGGCAAGGTGACATTTCAGGGAAAGCCTGTGGCGGGGATGATTCGCTTCAGCAATCCGCAGGCGGGAATTGACATGCTGGCGCGAATCGGCGACGGCGGCTACGATGTCGTCATGGATCGCGGCCGCGGCTTGCCCGAAGGGAGCTACAAGGTTGCGGTGATGCCGCCGCTGGCGCCGCAGCAGTTCGGTCCGATCAAGGCGCACCAGCGGCGGGAGTGTGCGGACATACCGGAAAGATACCGCCGACCGTCAAGCAGCGGACTAGTGCTCACGGCGCAGCCTGGCCTGGGCCGTTTCGACGTGGACGTGCAACCGTGAAAGTGCTGTTGCCGCTCTCGCCGGGAGCGAGGAGCCGGACCTCGTGCAGGCACAAGCCGTAGCGCCCGCCCGGCGGGTTGATCTTCAGCTTCATCCCGTTCCAATCGGCGGCGAAATTGGTCGAGTAGCAGAGCCATAGCGTCCTGCCGTCGGCGCCGATAAACTTCGACGGGAAGTTGAGGAAGTAGCCCTGCTCGCCGAAGTCCTTCATGTAGACCACCAGCGCGCCACGGCCCGGTGAGCCGGTCGGCTTCGAGGATGTAGGAGTTCATCTTCGCGCACGTCGGCCAGCCGTCGGTGACGCACATCAAGTACTTCTTCAAGCCCGGGTCGTACGTGGCCGTCGCGCAGCCCATGTTGTTGTTCCAGTCCAAAAGCGGCTGGATCCTCGCGAAGTCGCCGCTCCAGACCGGCTTGCCTTGGGCGTCGTGCCCGGCGAAGAATTCATACTTGCTCGCGTCGTTGATGTTCTCGGGACTGGGGGCGACCCGGGCCATGTAGACCTGGTCGGCGGTGATCCAACTCAGGTTGGCGTAGCGGGGCTTCGGATCGTTCTCTTCCGCGCCCATGCCCAGCAGATACGCCTTGCCGTCGGGCGAGTGCTCCATGTTCCTGCCGAAATCGACGAAATGCGGACAACCCATCTTCACCGGACCCATGAACTTCTTCGGCTCCGGGAACAGCGGCCGCTCGGGCAAGAGCGGCGAAGGGGTCCACGTCTTGCCGCAATCCCTGGAGATGCGGAATCCGGGCATGGGACCCAGCACCGGCCAGTTGTAGGTGAAGCCCTCGTGCTTCACGATGCCAGCGGGACCGAGGCAATAGGTTCCGTAATACCAGACGCCATTATGGACAAGGCTTCCGCAGGGGTAACGCCCCTCGTAGGGCCGCGGACTGGCGGGCTGCGGCTTGGACGTGTTTCTGACCGTGAGCCGGAGCGGATCATCGCCGATCAACACGGCGTTGCCGGTGGTTGCCTTCTCCCCGGCCGAACCGGAGCCGACGCCGTCCGTCGCACCGTCGGTCCAGGGCGAGTACTGATTGCCGTGGACGGCCCAGGCGGGATACCAAGTGTCGCCGCAGTGGTAATCGCTGTGAACTCCGGTGAAGAGCACGCCGGAGAGGGTTTTCGACGGCTCGAACGGACAATCCTTGGGCGGCTGCGACGGCCAGACCTGGCGCCCGTTGGGCGGCTGCTCGGCCGCCAACGCCGCCCCGTCACGGTTGCAGGCCGGAGAGGACGCCCAAGCGGCGACGATTAGAATGGCGATGATCGAGAAACTTCCAGGTCTTCGTGATTTCATGTGTCCTCTCCCGTCGAGTGCCCTGTCGGGGCGATAGGTCTTCATGCGCCGAAGCGCCTGTGGGTCAGGAAGCGGCGGCTGGCGCCATCCAAGATAAGGGAATCGGAGCGAGAAGGCAATTCCTTGCACGGCTGCCCTATTTCCGCACGCCGAACTTGTGCAACGTCGTTTGCCGGTAGGTCTCCCCCGGACGCAGCACGGTTGAGGGATAGTCGGGATGGCGCAGGGCGTCGGGAAAATGCTGTGCTTCCAGGCAGAAGCCAAAATGGCGGCGGTACGCCTTGCCCGCCGAAACGATCGCGCCGTCGAGAAAATTGCCCGTGTAGAACTGGACGGCCGGTTCGGTCGTGAAAACCTCCATCGTTCGTCCGGACTGCGGCTCGAGCGCCGCGCCGCCAGCGACAAGGAGCCCTCGCCGCCAGGCTTCTTCAACACGTAGCAATTGTCGTAGCCGAGGCCGAGTTGGGCGATTTGCGCGCCGATGGCGGCGGGCTGGGTGAAATCGCAAGGCGTGTTCCTCACCGGCTGGGGCGATCCGGCCGGAAGGAGATCCTCGTCGCCTTCCAGGAAGCGATCCGCGTGGATCGTCAGTTCATGGCCCAGCACGTCGCCGCAACCCGCGCCCGCCAGGTTCCAATAGGCGTGGTTGGTCAGATTGACGATCGTCGGCTTGTCGCAGGCGGCGTCGTATTCCAGTTTCAGTTCGTTGGCGTCGCTGAGGCTGTAGGTCAACTGGACGGAGAGCCGGCCTGGGTAGCCCTCCTCGCCGTCGGCGCTGACGTAGGCGAGAGCGACGCCGGCAGCGCCGTCGCTGGGGCGGGCCTTCCACGCGACTTTGTCAAAGCCCTTCCAACCGCCGTGGATATGGTGCTTGCCGCCGTCGTTCAGCGCCAGCGAGTATTCTTTGCCGTTGAGGGTGAACGTGCCGCGAGCGATGCGGCCGGCGCAGCGGCCGACGGTCGCGCCGAGGTAGGGCGAGTTGTCGGCAACGTAATCGGCCAGGCTGTCGCGGCCGAGATTGACATTGACCATCTTCCCATCGCGGTCGGGAACCACGACTTCGGCGAGGATCGCTCCGTATGTGATCACTGTGACCCTCAGTCCGGCGGCGTTGGTCAGCGTGTAAAGGTCGATTTCAGTTCCGTCGGGGAGCTGGCCGTAGGGCTCTTTCGCGATCGGCATGACGCCTTCTCCTGGAGTGGTTGGTTTCGGATGCGGCGGCGCCGGGGATTTATTCCGCCGGGGGGCGCGTGTGCGAGAATCGACCCCGCCAATATATAGGGAAGGGGAGACGAAGGGAATGGCCGGCCGCCACACGCGATCGCCGGCAGAAAACAGGTGTGCGGAGCTTGCCGCTTCGGAAAAGTTCGATATAATCGAGATTCATCCGTCCCGCAATCGCGCCGGACCGGCGACGACAATTCGGTTGTGAACTGGCTTGCGCAGGCGCTGTCGCCAAGAAAAGGGCTCTGGGCACGCCGATGCCCGAAATACCGGGTCGGAGGCGCTCAGAGTTTTTTATTGCACCCCTGCTTTCGGCGAGTGCGACGTCGATTGGCGAGTCGGAGTGTCCTGTGGCCATCGATTATCAGCCGGCTCCGGCGGTGCGATGGGGGCGATGTCGCGGAGGGCTGACAATGAGGGAGAAGAATCAGGTTGCCGCTTGCGACGGCCGACGGCGTGGGACGCGGCGGCGCGCTGGTCGCGCGCCGAGCGCGCCTCCCCCGCGCGACCGTTGCGGCGCAGCCGGCGAAATGTTGCGCGACGGCGCCAATGTGCGCGCGACGCGGACCGCCGTCGCCATTTGTGCGCCGCCCAAGCTATGCTTTATCGGAAGCCATTCGTGCTTGGCTTGCGGAAATGAGGCGGCCTGATGCGGTGCTTTTGCGAGCGTTGCCAACGATGGTTCCCACAGATCACCGACAACTTCTCGTCGTGGACTGGCGAGACCTCGTTGCGAAAGCGATCGTGATGAACGGCCAGCAGGAAAAAGTTGAACAACTGGCGCAGGAAGCGGCCGCCCTGCGGCAAAGGATTGCCGAATTGGAGGAAGAGCGGAAAGCGGCGCAGCGAGCGCTCCTGCAAGGACAGGACGTGCTGCGACAATTGTTGACCGCCTACGACCGGGAGCGGCAGTTGATCGCCGAGGACATCCACGATGGCTTGGCCCGGCAACTGGCCGCGGCGGCGACGCAATTTGAGCGGTGCGACCGCCTCGAAAAGGAAGGGAAGTCCGGGGCGAGCAACGCCTTTGCCGACGGCGTATCGCTGATCCGGCAAAGCCTGGAGGAGGTCCGGGACTTGATGGCCGAATTGCGAACGGTCGTGCTCAAGGACAAGGGCGTCGTCGCGGCCATTGAGGAATTCGCGGCGCATGCCGGCGGCGGCGCGCAAGCAGCGAAGGTCGAGTTCGTCCACGACGTCCGCTTCGGCAGGCTGCCGGCGCCGCTGGAGAAAGCGATCTTGCAGATCGTGCGGGAAGGCGTGACGAGCGCCATCGGCCGCGGCAAGGGCGAGCGGATCGTCGTGCGGCTTGTGGAGGCGGGGGATCGTCTCCAGATCGAGATTCAGGACTGGGGCGTCGGCTTCGATCCGGCGGCCCCCGGACCCGGTTTCTCCGCGTGGGAGGGGATTCAAGAGCGAGCCCGGCTGCTCGGCGGCCGCGCGCTGGCCGAGAGCGAGCCCGGCCGCGGGACGAAGATTTCCGTGGATTTGCCGCTCGCTATGGGGTGAGGCTGGCCCCGGCCGAGGCGCGCATTGATCCGGGCGCAGCAATCCCGTGTGGTCAAGATAGGCGGTTTCTTGCGCCGGGGTCGCCCACGTGCGCCAACAATCGATGACTGCATTTATTGATCCTGACGCATTGCCGCCGCCTCGCCGTCTCGGTACACTAAATAGACTTTCGTGATTCCCGCAGGTCACAAAGTCCGCCGCCATCCTTTGGGAGGCGGCTCCAGGCAGGCGCCGATCTCCTGGAATTACGAAACCCTGCTTAGCGTCATGGAAATGGCGCCGCGACAACGTTGGTTCGCCTTGCCGGACCGTCAGACGCCCGACCGCGCTACGGTCGAGCGCCAGGCG
The DNA here is from genome assembly GCA_963791075.1 of uncultured Planctomycetia bacterium. Lineage (GTDB taxonomy): Bacteria > Planctomycetota > Planctomycetia > Pirellulales > Thermoguttaceae > CAWBRF01. Next base: position 133,183 of record CAWBRF010000024.1, on the reverse strand, counting down.
ACCGAAGAGGTCGCAGAGCGATTGCTCCGCGACTTGGGCTGTGCGGACAAGGAGGCGACTGGCGAGGTTGGCGGCCGGTGAGGAGGATGGCGGAGAGGGATGCGTAGGGCGGGACGCGGCCCCGCCGGAATTTTGGCGAACGAACGAAATCATGCACCACGGTTTCTCTTGGGGAATTGACGGGACCATCGTCGGTTTGTACCTGGCGGCGACGATGGCCGCCGGAATCGCGGTTCGCCGCTACGTCGGCAAGGTCGAGCACTTCCTCGTCGCCGGCCGCGAGGTGAACGTCTTCCTGGGGATCGCCTCGTTGGCGGCCACGGAGTTCGGCGTCATCACCTGCATGTACACGGCCCAAAATGGCTATAAGTACGGCTTCGCCGGCGCGACGCCGGGCATCCTCATGGCGTTGGCGATGTTCTTCGTCGGCGTCAGCGGCTTTTGCATCAAGCCGCTCCGCGACGCCGGCGTGATGACCATTCCCGAACTGTTCGAAAAGCGCTACGGCCCCCGCGTTCGCTGGGCCGCCGGCGTCGTGATCGTGCTCGGCGGGCTGCTGAACATGGGCGTCTTCCTGCGCGTCACCGGCGAGTTCTTGATTCTGGTTTGCGGCCTGAAGATGGACGCCCTGCACGTTAAGGCGATGGCCATTGGCGGTCTGCACATTCCCGCCTTCCAACTCGGCTACCTGGAGTTGATGATGACCGCCCTGCTGCTGCTGGGAACGATCTACACCGTGCTCGGCGGCATGCTCTCCGTTCTTGTCACCGACTTCCTCCAGTTCATTGTCATGAGTCTGGGGTTGATTGCCGTGACGATCTTGATTCTGACGCAAGTCGGTTGGGAAAAACTGGCCGGCGGCGTCGCCGAGCGTTACGGCGCCGGCGGCTTCAACCCTGTGGTAAATGCCGAGTTGGGATGGCCGTTTGTCATCTTCAACGCCTTGCTCAACCTGGCGGCCGTGCTGACCTGGCAGACGACGATCTCGCGGCTCCTGTCCGCCAAGGACGCCAAGACCGGCCAGCAAATCTACACCCGCACCAGCTTCTTCTTCGTCTGCCGCTTCCTCATCCCGGGAATCTGGGGGATCGCCGCGCTGGCGATGATTGCTCCGCGCGATGTGATTTCCGCCGCCAACTGCGTCCCCGACAGGGCCTCGCTCATGGCCATGCCGGTGTTCTTAAGCCGTTTCGTTCCCGTGGGGCTGATGGGCCTGCTGCTGGCGGCGATGCTCGCGGCCGACATGTCCAGCACCTCCTCCTACATGATTACCTGGGGCAGCGTGATCTACAACGACATCCTCGCCCCCTTCCGCAAAACCCCCTGGTCCGAGAAACGCGGCCTCTTGTGGAACCGCGTCATCGTCACCCTGATCGGCGTCTTCCTGCTGGTCTATGGACTGTGGTATCCCTTGAAAGGCGCCGTCTGGGACTACCTCACCGTGACGGGCACGATCTACCTGGCCAGCATCTCGACCCTGTTGATCGCTTGTTGCTATTGGAAACGGGCGAACAACTGGGGCGCGATCGGCGCCATCGTGCTCGGCGCCGTCATTCCGATCGCGTACCTGATCGCCGAGAAACTCCACACGCCCGCTTCCCTGCTGGGCTGCTTCGACCCCCACACCTCGCCGGGGGCGCGGCTCGTGGGAAACCTTTTGGAAACGGCCTCGTGGCTGAAACACCTCGGTCCGCATTGGTGGGGAATTGCCGCCTTCGCCGGCTCGGCCGGGGCGATGATCGTCGGTTCGCTGCTCAAGCCCGCCAACCGGCAAGTCACAGCCGAACCCCCCGCCGCAGGAGCAAAATGATGATCGCCGCCCATCCCTTCTGGTTCCTTTTGACCATCGCCTGCGTTGTTTGGTACTCGACCATTATGGTCTACGTGGCCATTCGCGGCGCGGCGGACATCAAAACAATGCTTCGCAAGCTCTCCGAGCCGGAAGAGGCGGAGGAAACCGACTCGCCGAAAGCCGGGGGCCAGCAAGTGGAGCGGCGGGGGAATTGAAGTCGCAGGGAGAGGGGCGCCGGGGGGGCTGTTCTACAGCCGCCGCGAGACTGTAAAATGTCTGGAACGCGGTTCGCACGATTCCCTTTTTTGGAAAGGCGCCGTATCCATGAGTCCTGTCTTGATTGTTCTGATCGTTGTCGTCGCTGTCGTGTTTCTTGCCGTGATCGCGCTGATCGGCATGTACAACCAGTTGGTCGCCTTGCGGAACCGATTCAAGAACGCCTTTGCCCAGATCGACGTGCAACTGAAGCGGCGCTGCGACCTGATTCCGAATCTCGTCGAAGTCGCCAAGGGGTACATCAAGCATGAGCGGGACACGCTGGAGGCGGTCACCAAGGCCCGCAACCTTGCGGCGACGGCCGGCCAGCAGGCGGCGGCCAACCCCGGCGACCGCGCGGCGATGACCGCCCTCGGCGGGGCCGAGGGCCAGCTTGCCGGCGCGCTCGGGCGGCTGTTTGCCGTCGCCGAGGCGTATCCCGACCTGAAGGCGAACCAGAACATGCTCGCCCTGCAAGAAGAGTTGTCCTCGACCGAGAACAAGGTCGCCTTCGCCCGCCAAGCCTACAACGACGCGGTGATGTCCTACAACACCCAGCGGGAAGTCTTCCCCTCGGTGTTGATCGCCACGGCGTTCAACTTCCAGGAGGCGCATCCGTTCGAGATCGAGCAGCCCGGAGAGCGAGAGGCCCCAAAGGTTTCGTTCACGTAATTGACTATGGCCGCAGTAGGCTTCTTTGACCGGCAGGACAACGCGCGGCGGCAGACGCGGCGTCTGCTTGTGATGTTCGCCGCCGCGGTGGCGATCGTCATCCTGGCGATTTATCTTGTCGTCGCCCTGGCGGCCGCCACGCAGGCGAAGAGCGACTCGGCCGGCGACGGCGGCGGGAGCCTCTGGAATCCGGCGCTGCTGGCCTGCATCAGCCTCGGCACGATCGCGGTGGTCGGGCTGGCGAGCCTGTACAAAATCGCCGAGCTTTCCGCCGGCGGGGAAAAGGTCGCGCTGATGATGGGCGGCCGGCTCGTGCAGTCGCAGACGACCGATCTGGCCGAACGGCGATTGCTCAACGTCGTCGAGGAGATGGCCCTCGCCTCGGGCGTTCACGTCCCGCCGGTCTACGTGCTCGACCGCGAGCCGGGGATCAACGCCTTTGCCGCCGGCCACCAGCCCGGCGACGCCGTGGTGGCCGTCTCCCGCGGCTGCCTCGAATATCTCAACCGCGAAGAACTCCAGGGCGTGCTGGGCCACGAGTTCAGCCACATCCTCAACGGCGACATGCGGCTGAACCTCCGCCTCATCGGCGTCGTCTACGGCATCCTCGTCCTCTCGATCCTCGGCTACTACATCATGCGATTTTCCGGCGGCGCCTCCTCGCGCAACTCCCGCGACGGCGGTGCCGGCGCGGCGATGCTCCTCGTCGGCCTGGCGATGCTGATTTTCGGCTATCTCGGCGTTTTCCTGGGCAAGATCATCAAAAGCGCGATCAGCCGGCAGCGAGAGTTTTTGGCCGACGCCTCCTCGGTCCAGTTCACCCGCAATCCGGGCGGCATCGCCGGCGCGTTGAAGAAGATCGGCGGGCTGGCCCAAGGTTCGCGGATTCGCGACGCCCACGCCGAGGAAATCAGCCACATGTTCTTCGGCGACGCCTTTGCCGGCTCGTTGCTGAACCTCTTCGCCACGCATCCGCCGCTGGTGGCGCGGATTCGCGCGTTGGATGCGGGTTTTGACGGGCGGTTTCCCGCGGTGTTGCCCCTGGCCGCCGTCGCCGAGGCCGTCGAGGAGCGTCCCGCGCAAGCGGCGGCGCAAGTCATGGGCTTGGACGCTGGGACGATGGCCGCGCGCGTCGGCCGGCCGCAGGCCGAGCACATCGACCACGCCGCGCGGCTGGTCGCCGCCATCCCGCAACCGCTGCTCGACGCCGCCCGCGAGCCGGCCCTTGCCCAGGCGGTCGTCTTCGCGCTGCTCTTGAGCCGCGACGACGAAGCGGTCCGCGCGCAGCAATTGCAAACGCTGCAAGATGCGATCCAGCCCGCGCTGCTGGAGCAAGTGCGGCGGCTGGCCGCGCCGGCGCTGGCGATTGCGGCCGCCGCGCGGCTGCCGCTGGTCGATCTGACCGTGCCCGCGTTGAAGCAGGCGTCGCCGCAGCAATACGGACGGTTTCGCGATGCGGTGGAGACGCTGGTCAACGCGGAGCATCAAGTGGACCTCTTTGAATACTGCGTCCGCATCGTCCTTTTCGCCAGTCTCGACGTCCACTTTGGGCTGAAAAAACCGCCGCCGGTCCGCTATCGCTCGCTCGCGTCAGCCCGCGTCCGCGTGCCGGCAAGCATCGTCCTTACGACGCTCGCTTACGCCGGGCGGAGCGGGGCGGAGGATGTGCAACGGGCGTTTCAGGCCGGCGCGGAGGCGATGGGCGTGCAACTCCTGCTCGCGCCGCCGAAGCATCGTACGCTCCAGGCGTTCGGCGTCGCGCTGTCGGAATTGGCCCATGCGGTTCCCGCGGTGAAGCGGGCCGCTATCGCCGCCGCAACCGCCTGCATCGCCGCTGACGGCAAGGCCACGTTGGAAGAGAACGAACTTCTCCGCGCGATTGCCGCAGCGCTCGCCTGTCCCATCCCGCCAATTTTGCAGTGAGGGCGGATGCTCACCACGGAGGCGCGGAGAGCACGGAGAAGGAGGGAAAAGTGGGTAGCCCGAAGGCTGCGATATAATTTCAATTGCACTTTATCCCGCGAGTGCTTGACTCACCGAGGCCAACAATGATCGAAATCGAAATCGGCGGCCGCTTTGCCAACGACAAGCTGGCAATTTTTGGTCTTGAAGAGGTTAACTCGATTTTAGCGGCGGGACATTCCGTTAAAGGCATGCGTGGCAAAGGGGCAATAGTTACAAAGTTCAACGATCCGAAGACAGGCAAGCTTATGTGGACGCTCTCGGGATTCGCAATTATCGTAGCCCTGGCCTCGCCTAACGCAAATGACGCTTAAGGCCGGCTACTTCACCTTGCTGACATCCGGGCCGCCCGGCCTCCTGAATGCCCGGTTTTCCCTCCGTGCTCTCCGTGTCTCCGTGGTGATCTTCTCCCTCCGATTCTATCCCGCGGCGGTGCGGACGAAGAGGAAGTAGCCGACCAAAACGGCCGCGATGACGTACATCAGCCACTTCACGTCCCGCCCCTGGCCGGCGAAGAGCTTTACCAGCGGATAGGCGATGAAGCCCATAGCGAGGCCGTCGGCGATCGAATAGGACAAGGGAATGCCGATCATGATGAAGAACGCGGGGAGCGATTCGGCGTAGTTTCGCCAATCGACGCCGGCGACGTTCCGCATCATCATCGAGCCGACGATCACCAAGGCCGGCGCCGTGATCGGCGGATAGCTGCCGACCATGGCGATCAGCGGGCCAAAGAGCAAGGCGAGGAGGAACAGCCCGGCGACGCACAGCGCGGTCAGGCCCGTGCGGCCGCCTTGCTCGACGCCGGCGGCGCTTTCGACAAAGCTGGTCACGGTGCTCGTTCCCAGGGCGGCCCCGGCCAACGTGCCCACGGCGTCGGAGACCAACGCCTGTTTCGCCCGCGGCAGGCGGCCGTCGCGCATCAAGCCGGCTTGCTGGCATACGCCGACCAACGTGCCCACAGTGTCGAACAAAACCATGAAGAGGAAAATGAAGACAAAGGGGATCATCGGCCAACGCAGCGCATTGGCGAGGTCCATTTTCAGGAAAGTCGGGGCGATCGACGGCGGGACGGAAACAACCTTCCCGGTCAAGGCGAACTGCGTCATGAGCATCGAGTTTTTCACGACGTTCGACCCCGCGATCGCGTGGCCGAGGTGCGGCAGGGCAAGCCGCAGGGCCACGGCCGCCGCGGCGCCGCCGCAGATTCCCCAAAGGATCGCGCCGCGGACCCGTCGCGCGGAGAGCACGGCGGTGAGCAACAGTCCGAGAAAAAATACAATCAGGTCGGGCGACGCGAACTGGGGGTTGAGTTTGACGGCCGTGCCGGGGTCCTTCAGCACCAGGCCGGCGTTTTGCAGGCCGATAAAGGCGATGAACAGCCCGATGCCCACGGCGATGCCGTCGCGCATGCTTGGGCTGATGGCGTCGAGGATCGCCTCGCGGACGCCGAAGAGGGAGAGGAGAAGGAAGAGGACGCCGGAAAGAAAGACGACGCCCAGGGCGATTTGCCAAGGGGTGGTTGCGCCGGGGGGTATGAGGCCGGCATGGACGCGGGCGTCGATGAGGATTTTGGCGGCGGGGATTGCCGAAAAAACGAAGAAAAAGTTCTCGCCCATCCCCGGGGCCTGGGCGATGGGATAGCGGCCGTACAGGCCCATGATCGCGCTGGCCAAGGCCGCCGCGAGGCACGTGGCGACGGCGACGGAGGCGAAATCCATCCCCGTGGAAAAATCGGCCCCCAGCGTCTTGCGGAACATTTGCCCCGACAGCACCGCCGGCTGGACGAAAATGATGTAGGCCATGGTGAGAAAGGTTGTCAGGCCGGCCAAGAGTTCCCCGCCGACGGTTGTGCGGTTCTCCGACAGCTTGAAAAGGCGGTCCAGCATGGGGATCATCCTTGCCGACGGCAATTCAGGAGCTAAAATGCAGAGGGACGACGATGAATCGCGATTATTATAGTGAAAAAGACGACGTGCACGAAGGGGCGCGGCCGGACGACGGCGTGCTTGTCGCGGAGATCGTGCCTGAAGAATTGACGGCCGAGATGCTCGGCGCACCGCCGCGGCCGCGTCGTTTTTGGCTCCCCTTGGGGCTGTTCGTCGCCACCTGCTGGAGCACCTGGTACGCCGGCCAGGCGGGGTTCGTCGTCAATGGTTGGATGTATGCCGCCGCCGTGATGACGATCCTCGTCTGCCACGAGGCGGGGCACTTCCTCCAGGCGCGGCGCTATGGCGTCCGGGCCAGTTTTCCCTACTTCATTCCCATGCCCATCACGCCCTTCGGCACGATGGGCGCGGTGATCGCGATGAATTCGCGGATCAAGGACCGCCGGGCGCTGTACGACATCGGCATTACCGGGCCCCTGGCCGGCCTTGTTCCAACGATTTTCTTCTGCATCGTCGGGCTTTCCTTGTCGAGGCACCTGCTCGCAACGGAAGCCATTCGACCGGGAGAGGCGTCCTTTGGCATGCCGCTGTTGTTTCGGGCGATGGACCGTTGGCTGATCGGGCCGCTCCCGCCGGGCTATGCGATCGACCTGCACCCCTTGGCTTTCGCCGGGCTGGTCGGGATGTTCATCACCGCCTTGAACCTGATCCCCATCGGACAGTTGGACGGCGGGCACGTCCTCTACGCGATTCTCCGCCGCAAAGCCCACGTGGTGGCGGTGATCCTGCTCACCGCCGCGGCGGTCGTCGCCTTCTTGCACATCAAGGACTTCGGCGGCTGGCTGCTGATGATCTTTCTCTTGGCGGCCATGGGCCCGAGACATCCGCCGACGGCCGACGACTACGTGCCCTTGGGAACGGCGCGGATCATCCTCGGCTGGCTGACGCTGGCGTTTCTCTTCATCGGCTTCACGCCGACGCCGATCATCATCAACTATTAGGCTTTGTCGGAAAACCGCATACCAGCCCGACGCGCCAGCGAGGGAAACGCCGCCCTAGCGCCCCTCGCTGGCGCTTCGGGCTAGTATCGCCGCCGATCGTACTCAACTATTTGGCCGCGAGAGGGCGACGAGAATCTGCTCGACCGCGCCTTGCAGACCCAGGTTCTCGACGTTCAGCACGAGGTCGTAAAGGTGCGGATCGGTCACATCGCGGCGGAAGAGCTTGGCGACGAACTCCTGGCGATCGTGGTCGGTCTTGAGCATCAAGCGTCGGGCCTGGGCCTCGCTCGTGGACGTTTTCGCCATGATGCGGGCGACGCGGTATTTGTCGGACGCGACCAGCCGGACGACCAGGCCCTTGTCGTGCGGGAGGAAAAACTGCGCGCCGCGGCCGACAATCACCGCCTTTCCCCGCCGCCCGAGGGCGTGGATCACCCGTCGCAGGCCGCTCAGCAGCTTCTCGTGCGTAACAAGGTGGTCGTCCATGCAGGCGCCGAGCACGTCGTAGACCCAGTTGGGACTGGTCTCGTCGATGACGTCCAGTCGGTTGCGGGGCTCGTGGAGCCGCTCGGCGACGCGGTTGAGGATCGATTTGTCGAAAACCTCCCAACCGAGCCGCGCGCCGACGAGCCGACCGACTTCCGTCGCCCCGACGCCCGTCTCGCGGGAGATGGCCACAAAGGTGCGCCGGAAGCAGCCAGGCGGCGCTCCAAGGCATCATGGATGGCGCGATCGGCGGTCTCCTGCGAGAGCGCCCATGCCTGCATTTGTCGTTCGGCCACGGCCACCAGCCGGGGATCGTCATGGATGTGCGTGTCCATCAGCCACCTCCCCAAGAGAGAAGTTAAGAGAAAAGGGGGTGGACCCCGCCCGCTATTATTCTATCCCCAGCCACCGAAAAAGGGAAGCTAATTTCCCCCCCGCGCGGCCGGAGAGTTCAACACGCACGGGCTGGCCGGGACGGCCGTGACCGCAGGCCTGCGGATTACCCGCCGAGGGCGTCTTTCAGGCCCCGCAATTCTTCCAGGATCCGCTGTTGCTGGTCCGAGAGGTCCTGGACTTGGCTGCGCAGATCGGCCAGTTGCCCGCGGAGTTCATCGAGTTCGCGGCGGTCGGCAGGGGCCGCGCGACCAGCGGGCACGGCGGGCGGCGGCGGCGGCTTGGCGGGCAGCGAAATTCCGGGGGCCGCCGGCATCTCCTCCTCGGACGAAAAGGCGACTCCCTGGACGTGGGAAAATTGTGCCTGAAGTTGTTCCATCTCGCGCGGCTTGTACAACGCGTGCGTCAGGACGTGTCCACGACCCTCCGGCGTCAGCGGAATGACCAGCTTCTTCGCCTTCAGCGAAGTCAGCAAGGCCCGCAGGCAGGCCAGATCGGGGATTGCGTCCATGCGCGATGCGCGGCCGCGCAGTTCGCCCTCGGTCTGGGCTCCCCGCAAGAGCAGTTCCGTCATCACCGACAACTCGATCTTCTCGACGCCGAGCCATTCGTAGAGGTAGTGGCGATACTTGGTCACCCGGCCGTAGCCTTCGACCATGCCGACGGCGCCCAGTTGCCGCAAGCGGTCGAGCGACTCCTCGACGTCGTCCGCTTCGAGTTGCATCGCGGGGTCGCGATTGCTCTTCTGATTGCAGCCGGTGCAAATCGCGTTGAGCGACATGGGATAGATGTCCGGGGTCGTCTTCGCCTTTTCCGCAAGCACCCCCAGCACGCGGCGGTCAATGGCCCCGATCGGCTGCCAGGCGGGCAGTGCGGCGGGCGGGGGAGCGAGAGAAACATCTTCGGTCATGGGGAATCGGTCTCCGCAAAAAACGGAAGTATAGCAGATCGGCCGGCAAACGCCACGAGCGCGAGTTTCTACCCCTCTGCAAGGGTGGTGCGGTCTGCTTTCATCCTTCCAACTCAATACGTCAGCCCGCCGCGGAGCATCAGCGTGTCGGGAGGAAGCACGTCGATTGCCGCCTGATCCAGCGTGATCTTGCGGCCGAACACAAAGCCCACCTCGAAGCGCGGACTGACCATGCGAAAGGCCTTTCGCTCGACGCCGAGAAAGACGCGGATGTCTTGATAGCTGTAGAGGTCGCCGCTTCCGTCCGCCCGCTCGATGGCCCAGGTCCCGCCGCCCAACTCGCCGCCGATGTAGACCCAGTCCTGGACGTCCTCGCCGTAAGCGCCGCAGAAATAGACGCGGTGGGAAATCTTCGGCTTGGGAAAAACCAGGTCGTACTTCACGTCGGGATTTGGCGTCCACGTCAGTCCGCACACGGGCAGGAAGGGGACGTCCGGCCGATCCAAGTAGGTTCCCCCGAGCACGAAGGTGAGCACGGGCGACCACTTCCAGGCGACGACGACGTGTCCGGTGATCCGCAGCGCCTGGCTTTGGCTTTGCAGGAAGTCGCTGTACACGCCCGGCGTGACGGCGACGTTGATCGCCCATTGCGGCGTCAGCCGGCGAAGCCAGCGGAACTCGGCATAGGCGTCATAGAGCCGCGGCGGCAGCCCGAGGTCGGCCGGCCCGCTTAAGTAGTGCACCGCAAAGCCTGGAGTGACCAGCAGGGGCGATTCCCGCGTCGGAAAGGGAAGCCCCAGCACGATCCAGGTCTCCATATCCGCGATCCCCAGGCCGCGATCGCCTCCGCCGGGCAGCCATGTCCCCTGGAAGGCAAACTTTTGAAACATGCCCGGCCGGGCGTCTCGCGGAATGTCGCTCGCCGCCGCGGCGACGCCATCGTCCTCGACGGGCGGGAGCGGCTCGACCGCCATATCCGGCGGCGGCATCTGTACTGCCTGGGCCCGAGCCTCAGACAAGCCGACCAGAGCCAGCAGCGCGACCGTGGCCCAACAGAGTTTGCCTGTATGCATTAGATCACGCGCAGGTGTAGGGTGGGCCGAGCGCAGCGAGTCCCACCAGATCCGCGAAAAGCTGATGGTGGGACTCGCGACCAGGCTTCGCCCGGCGCCCGCGGCCCACCCTACAATCTTCGACCTTCGGCAAGGGAAGCTCAGTACGCCAGGCTCCCGCGCAAGAACATCGTGTTGCTCGGTCGGTATGTCGGCGGGCTGAGATCGGTGTAGTCGAGTTGCCGATCGAACGCGCCGCCGATCTCGAACAGGCCGGTCAGTCCGCGCGGTCGCTTGAACTCCAGTCCCACCGCAATGCGTATGTCGTTGTAGTCGACCAAGTCCAGCGAGCCGGACAAGGGGCTGTCCATGCCCCGCTTGATCGTCCATGCCCCGCCGCCATACAAGCCCGACAGATACCACCACCATTCCGTGTCGCCATACGTGGTCAAGCGTTGGCTGAATTTCGGATTGGGGAAGAGCACGTCGAAGCGGACGTCCGGATTGGGCGACCAAACGACGCCCCCGGCGGGAAACAGCTTGTACTCCACGCGATCGAGATACCAAACGCCGAACTTGACCTTGAGCGTCTCGTTGAACGTGATGACCGCCAGGCCGCTGCCCGTCACGCGAATGGATTGCACGTCGATCCCGCGGAAGTCGGAATAGACGCCGACCCGGCCGTCCAACTCGCCGCCGAACCACTGGTTGACCTGCGGGTTCCAGGCGGCGTCGAGATAGGCGTCGAAGGTTTCCGGCGGCATGTCGGCGGGCTCGGGCCCCGTGGAGTTCGGCCCGTTCCAGAAATGGGCGGCAAACCCCGGCGTGATCAAAAGCGGCGTCTGCCGATTGTAGAGAAACGGCAAGGCGAAGGTGCTCGTCAATTCGAGGTCGTTGATGCCCAACGGCTGCGATCCCATCGCCGGGAAATAATGATAATCCACGCGCACTTCCTGGAGGAAACGCTGTACCTGGGCAAACGACACACCGGGGCCCAACTGAAGGTAATTGCCCGGCATCAAGCCCGGCTGACCAACGCCGGGCGCGGCATAAGGGTCCCACGTGGGCGGCGGCGGTTGAATCGTGCCGTTGAGCGTGGCGGTCGGCGGCGGGGCATACATGCCAGCGTCGGGCGGCAAGGCCGGCGCCGGCGCCGGGGCGCCGTAGGGCGCCGGCTGAAACGACGGCGCATACGTCGGCGGCGGGCCAGGTTCCGGAGATGGAGATGCGGCCGGCCCGGGGGTCGGAATCACGGACGGGAATTGCTCCCGTTGCCCCATCGCCGCAGACGACGCCAGCACCAGGGTTGCCGCGCAGCAAACGCACGCGATCCTAATGAACCTGCCCACCGGTCCCCTCTCGGAAACAGGCCGGAAATGATAGAAACAAGAAAAGCCACCGCAAGGGCGAATCAAATATCAAGGAAGCCGACGTGCGTCAAGATCGATTCTGCGGCAGAGGCGGTATTTTACCCAGATTAACAGCCGGCCTTGCTTCGTTGCCGGGCGCCATGCCCGACGCTTGCGTCGGCATGTGAGGCGTGGTAGGCTCCCGGCACGGCCGAGGGGTGGCGACGTTGACATGCCCACGCAAACGTGGAGCATGGCACCTGGCCTAGCGCAGTCTTTCTCCTTTTACCGCAGTTTCCCTCATGCCCGCCAATTGCCTCGACGAGTCCCGAATCCTGCAAGAGACCTTCGTCGCTCGCTTTGAGCATCATGCGGCGTTGGCCTCGACCAATGACCGCGCGGCCGAGGCGGCCCGCGACGGGGCAGGGGGGATGCCGCTGCTGATCGTCGCCGATCGGCAAACGGCCGGGCGGGGCAGGGGGGGGAATCGCTGGTGGACCGGCCCCGGCAGCCTCGCCTTCACTCTCCTACTGGCCCCCGAGCATCTTCATGTCCCGTCGCCGAATAGCGCGCCCCTCGTTTCCCTGGCGACGGCCATTGCGGTGATCGACGCCCTCGCGCCGCTGCTGCCGGAGCACCGCGTCGGTCTGCACTGGCCCAACGACGTGATGGCGGCCGGCACGGGACCATCGTTTCCCGACCGGAAGCTGGCGGGGATTTTGATCGAGACCCTGGCCGATGGGCGGCACATCGTCGGCGTCGGCGTGAACACGAACAACTCGCTGGCCGACGCCCCGCCGGAGTTGAAAAAAAATGCGGCCACGCTGCAGGACTTGACCGGCCGGACGCACGACCACTCGGCGATCCTCGTGCTCCTGTTGCAGCACTTGGAAAGAAACTATGCCGCGATTGCCGGCTGGCCGGAGCAGACCGCGGCGCGGGCGGACGCCCTTTGTTTGCAGCGCGGCCGGCGGCTCACGATCGAGCAAGGCGGCGCGGCGATTTCCGGCCGCTGCTGCGGCATCGCCCCCGACGGCGCATTGCGGCTGGAAACGCCCGAGGGAATGCGGAATCTCTATTCCGGCGTGCTGCGGAAGGAACGATAGACGCCCAAGGCGACCGCCGCGCGCTTGTCGGTTTCGCGAAAATCCCCTACTGGCCCTCGACGGCAGGCTTAGCGTCCTTGTCCTTCGGCTCGGCGGCCGGTTTTTCTTCGTCGGCGGGCTTGAACACCCGCTTGTCGTAGAGCGACAAGGCGTGCAGCGCGGAAGTCGTCGCGTCGAGGTCGCGGCTGCCCAAGCTCGGCAGGTTCCATTGCTGCCGCTGACCGTTCAGCGCGGAGTCGAGGAAGTCGATCGCCTTGACCATGGCGGCCCCTTCCAGCCGCGATTCCGGCAAGCTCACGGCAAGCCACTCGGCGACCAGCCCCGTGGCAAGAAGCTGCGAGGAGAAGTCGCGCGAAACGTACTGGCCGGGCGCGGGCCGCAGGGCCCAGCTTCCATCGGCCCCCTGCGTGCGGAATACGTAGTCTTGATATTCGTCAACAAACGTCTTCGCCGACGCGAACTCGCCCTCGATCGGAAGCTTGCGCTTCTCGCAGCGGGCAACCGCGCAACTCAGTCCCAACAGCCGCGAAACCTCCTGCTGCCCGGACAGCGACGCGCGGGAAAGCTCTTCGCGAATGACGCGGCGGAGCGACCACGGCTCGCCAAGGTTGTTCTTCCAGGCGTCCTGCTCCACGTAATACGACAGGCCGATCAGCTTCCGCGAGAGGTCGGTCCCGGCGCGGCACGTCAGCTTCTCATGTTCGACGAGGTCCGCCACCGTGCGGACGGCCTTTCCGGCGCGAAGGGGATAGTCGGACGGCACGCAGGACAAGGCGAGCACGGCGAGGAACTCGGAAGGCCGCTCTTGCAGGCCGTAGCCGACGCGGGCGGCGATGTGACCGTCGTCGACGAAAAGCAACTGGCGTCCGCCGCAGGGGAGGTCCCAGCACAAAGCGGTCACTCCGTTGATCCGCTGCTCGTCGTCGCCATGATAGATCTCCGTCTGGCAGCCGAAGGCCCGGCAGAATTTCAAAATGTCGCCGGGCGAGCTTTCCCGGGTGTTGAAGGGCTGCTTCCAGTGGCCGGCCAACGTCTCGCGAATGCGGTCGCGCAAGGCGGTCTGCTCGGGCGTAAGTTGCTTCTTCGGCGGCAGCTTCGCCTCCGCCTTCGCGGTCTTCGTCTCGGCAGCAGTCTTTTTCGCGGCCTCTTTTTCCGCATCGGCCGGCTTCGTCGGCGTTTGAGCCGCGATTGCGTCGGTCGCAAGGGCGAGAACTCCGCCCGAGAGGCTCAGACACGCGGCAAGGGTGCAAAAGGCGGGAAGTCGCAGAAAAAGAGGCATAATCACGAGTCCTCGTTAAGAGTCGCTATCGTTTCAACAATCGAAACCTATGTCCCATGGCGCGAAACACTGTCCTTCGCGGCGCACGTTACTGCCCAGCGGTCTTGTTGCTTGGCTTGGCGGCCGTTTGGGCGGGTGCGGAGCGCTTGGGGCGATCGATGATGAAGCCGCCGGCCGCCCCGCGCTGGGTGATGTCGTTGTTGTCGGCCCCGCAGCCGTAGGTGTTGTTTCCGCCGCCGTAGTCGATCAGGAAGCTGAAGTTCCCGCCGCAGTCCGGCAAATGGTGATAGGAGATGCCCGGCGAGGCATAGCCTTGGGTATAACCTTCGTAGACGTTGTCGCCGGCGTAGTTGAAGAGGATGCCGAGGCTGGCCTGGGCGCCGCATCCTTGGGTCAAGCCGCCGGTCGCCGAGTAGCGGTTGTGGCCGCCGAAGTTGCACAGCGCGCCGACGGAGCAGTCCCAGGCCATGCCCGTGCCCATGATCGTCCCCTCGTAGACGTTGTTGCCGGCGTCGGCGAAGCAGAAGCCGAGGGCGTAATGGCAGCCCCAACCGCAGCCGAATCGCTGAAACAACGGTTCCGTGCGTTCGCCGCCGTAGAAGTTCTTGCGGCAGATGAGGCATTGGTTGTTGCCGCCAAAATCGCGGGCGAAGCCGAGGCCGCACCAATACCCGCCGCCGTGGGAAAGATAATCGAACTCGTAAACGTTGCCGCCGGCCCCGTTCAGGATGACGCCGACGCCGCCGCAGGCCACTTGGCGAATGCCGCCGCCGACGCCCTGGCCCCAGCCCTCGTAGCCGGGCGTTTCCGGCTTGTACGAGTTGGGGAACATGCCGCCGCAATAATAATGGTTGTGGCCGCGGATGTTCTCCAACAATCCGAAGCCCAGCGGGCCGCCGTGCCCTTGGGCCCACAACGCCGCGTGGTAGTCGTCGCTGCCGCAGCGGTCGATGAGGACGCCGACGCCGCCCAGCGCCGACCCTTGCACGCGGCGGTAGCCGCGGTAGCGGTTGTTGCCGGCATATTTGATGAGAATGCCGACCCCGGCGACGCACGAGCCTTGCGCCACGTCCTCCGCCTGGAAAACGTCGTTGCCCTCCAGGTCCAGGAGCATCGACACGCCGAGAATCGCGCCGCCCTGCACGCCCGGCTTCGTCGAGCGATACACGTTGTTGCCCGCCAGGTCGATGACCAGCAGCACCGGCCGATCGGGCGAGACCGTGCCGTCGTAGTAGGCGTCATCTCCGCCGAGGTCGATCACCGCGGCGACGCCGGGCATGTTGTCGAGATGGTACGTGTTGTTGCCCTTGCCGCCGATGACGATGGCGCCGGCCGGGGTGTCGATTTTCGCCGCCACCCGGCCCGTCACGCCCGGGACGGACACGTCGCCGTCGTCGGGCAAGAGCTTTAGTTGCGCGAGGAGTTTTGGATCGGTGATTGGGACCAGGGCATTGGCCGCGTCGATCAAGGCCCCGCGGTCCATCTTCTCGATCAAGTCGCACATCCGGCGGGCGGTCCCGCGGTCGCCAAGCGTGTGGCCTACATAGGCCTGGCCCACCATCGCCGGATAAAGGTTCATCCGCAGTTCTTGGATCTCGCTCTTGCTCAGCGGCGCCAATGCGGCGGCGTAGGCCGTCTGCGCGGCCACCAACGCCTGCTTCACCACTTCCAACGCCTCTTGCGGAGAATGTACGGGAATGAATGGCCGCGGCTTGCGTTTGCCGACGTTGAGCTTTTCCGCCGCCACGGCCAGCACGGGGCCAAGGCCGGAGGGATCGTCCACGATCGCACGGTGCAGCGTGCGCGTAAACTCCTCCGCTTCCGCCGGGGCCTTCAGCGGATTGCGAAGCATATGATCGTACCATCGCAGGCGGCAGTTCCCGGCCAATTCCGAGCCGGTGTACGCCGCCGTGCTGATGTACAGCCGCCCGGCCAAATAGTCCTGGAAGCGGGCGAAATCTCCGTAATTGCCCCGCGCCCGCAACGAATTCCGAATCTCGTTCTCCACCAGTTGCATCATCCCCGGGGCCAACGGGTTGCCGTAAACGGGATCGGGACCGGCAACGGGCAACGGGGCTTTGGCCACGTGCGACGCCTGCGTCACCGCCGGGTCCCGCGCGGATTTCGATTCTCCGGCAGACGGCTGATCTTTTTCTTTCGCCATCGCGGCGCCCATCGTCGCCAGAACGATTGGCAGCGCCGCGAGAACGATTGTTAGCGCCGCGTTCAACGAAAGGCCTCTGATCCCCTGCAAACTCCAACGCGATCTCATGTATATCTCCCGCTGGCCATGTACGCCTCGCGCCGAGACGCCAGTCTGCGTAGTTCCATCTGCCCGGGCTAGGCGCCGGATTCCTAGAAGTCTGCCCAGCTTGCCTTGTTTGCTGCCGTAAACAGTGAAAATCGCCTACGAATCTCGATTCTAAAGAGGATGCGCCGATGAGTCAACGGCTATCGCGGCGAATGCAGCAGTGGTTTTCGGCGAAACGGCCGTTGCAGCGCGGCCACGCAGAATTCGCGGCGATTATGCTGCAATTGGCGTGCGCGGACCACGTTGTAGCCCCATTGGCCAATCCGATCCAAAAACCTTGCCGTCTCCTCGGCAAGCGTCCACTGCGGCAACTTGAGCGTCAGCAACAGCCCGCGAATATTTACCTCCGGATGCGCGACAATGGATTCGACGGCGTCCAAAGTGTACTCGGGGGCGACATTCATATCGGCCGCCAGCCAACGAATCTTGCGAAACTCCCGCCGACTGACTTGCAGCGAGCGGCGACGAATATGCGAAAAACGGGGATGGCCCAAGACGGCCGGGTGCATGGCCGCCGGATCGACCCCGAGAACGTGATAACCCCGCTGCAACAAGGATTGGCTTGCCCCGCCCGGCGAACTGCCGATTTCCGCCCAGCGGGCCCCCGGCGGAATCGGCAATTCCGCCCAACGGAGGGCTTCTTCCATCTTCAGCCACGCCCGGCTGACCGCATCCTTGGGCAAGACCAACGGCATCAATCCGCCCGGCCACCGCGAGGGGACCGACTTGACGCGATGCCAACCGACCCACCATTGTCCCGGCTCCAGAAGGATGCAGTCTATCGCCATTTGGCCCGCTTCGGCCGCATGTTCGAGGTCGTCGGCCTTCGGCGACAGCCGTTCGGGTTGGGGGCAGTGTCGCCGAATGGCTGCGTAAACGGCCGCCGCCGCCGCGGTCTGCGACGGCTCGAAGCCGCGCTCGCCGGCCGCCGTCGCGTCTCGCTCCCAAACATGAATGCGATGCCAGGGACGATGGCCGAAAAGCTCCCAAACGCCGCGCGCCATCGCGTCGGCGTCCTCGCCGCGGACATTGCCAAGCGAAAATCCGTACGCGCGGGCAAAAATTGCGCGGAGATCGAAGTCGGGCAAGAGGCTGTTGTCTTCCGGGAGTTTGAAGGTGAGGAAGCCGGGCCGCGAAAAGGCGAAGGCAAAATCCCGCCAACGCCGCGAAACTTCGCCCTTGACGGCCCGTTCCGCCCCCACCTGGCACGTGACAAATAGAAACCGTGGACGCTCCGACATGCTGCGCACGCCCGCCTTCCCATGAGATTGGAAAAATCCTATAATACCACTATCGCGGTGGGTGTGCAGGAGGATTTCAATCCCGCCCACCATATGCAATCAAAATCGATCGAGAACATGGCAGAACAAAGCAGTCATTGGGCGGCATTGGCATCATTATTGGGGGCGGAACCTGCCCCAGAAGAACCGAAATCGCCGCCGACGCCTCCGTCGGCGCAGCCGCCGAAGAGCCCGGCCGCGGCAAAAACCTCGCGGCCGACTACTCCGCCGCCCCGCAAGCCGGCTGCCTGGGACGAGTTGGCCAGTTCCTTGGGCGTGACCCCGCTGCCGCCGCCCGCGCCGCCGAAGGCCTCGGCGCCGGCCCGAAGCCGGCAGTTAGGCCGCCGGCCAGGCCGGCAGTCAGGCCGCCGGTTGAAAGGCCGGTCGCGGAGGTCCCTTTTGCGCGAGCTTGCCCCGTTTCGCGAGGCCGCCGCGGAATACGACGCCCCAGCCAGAGAGACGACCGAGGAGAGGGGCCCGGCGGAAGAGAATGCGTCGGCGGACGACGAGCGGCGGCCACACCGTCGCGGCCGGCGTCGCGGCCGCGGGCGCGAGCGCAATCGCGAGCGGCGGGACGAGGCGCCGCCGCGCGAGGACGCAGTTGTGGAGTCGGAGGAGGAAGGCTCGCTGGAATTCCGCGATGAAGAGGGCGAGGATATTCGTTTGGAACCGCCTTTGGAGCCTGCGTCGGAGCGGGATGCGGAGTCGGAAGGCGAGACGCGCAAAACGCGCGGCCGGCGTCGCCGTCCACGTCGCGGCGGCTCGTCGCGCGACCGCGGCGCGGGGCGAACAGGCGAAGCGAAGCCGGAAACTCACGACGAGCCGACGGCCGACGAGTCGTTGGACTTGCGCGACGCGATGGAGGAGGAGCCCGATTCGGATGTGGAAGAGGGCGAAGAGGGCGAGGTCCGGCCCGGTTTGCGCAACATTCCCACCTGGGACGAAGCGGTCGGGGTGATGGTGTCGGCGAATCTCGAGTCGCGGGCGAAGCGGCCCGGCAACGGCGAGTCGCGCGGCCGCGGCGGTCGCGGCGGACATGGCGGCCGCGGTTCCGGCGGCAAGCGCGGCGGCCCGCGGCCTTCGTCCGGAAGGCGGAGCTAGGGGCTGCCAAAATACAGCCGGGGACAGGTGATGCGATACCGGCTCTCGATTTTGCTACCAGCGTTCGTGGTGGTCGCCGCCTCACTGTGGCTGTTTGGCGGCTGTGGCGTTGTATACGCCGCGATCCTCTTGGCGGTCGCAGCTTACGCCCGAAACGCGGAGTCAGTGGCCGGCAGGTTCTACAGAGCCTCATTCATTCTTGGTCCCTTGCTCGTGCTCTTGCTCCTGTCGTGTGCAGTATTCGAACCTGGCCAAGCCGAGTTCATGCGGCGATAGCAATGTCGGAACCAGCTATTTCAAATCGGTGTGGCACTGGAGACCTACGAGGGTTCGCATGGCGGCGTTTCCCCCGCCCATGAAAACCGATAAAAAGGGCAAGCCAATGCACAGTTGGCGCGCGGTCATCCTGCCGTTTCTGGGCGAAGACAGCCAACTCGCGTACAGCTTGAAGGAACCGTGGGACGGCCCACACAACGGGAAGCTGATCAAAAGTTGCCCGTATGCGTACGTTTGCCCGTCGCGTTCCTCGGGACGGGCCTCTCCTTACACGGACTACGTCGCTGTCACCGGCCCCGGCACCGCATGGGGCCTGTCGGAGGCGGAGCTAACAAATATGTTTGCCCGCGGCAGTCGCGCCGTGCTGGTGGCCGAAATCGCTGGCTCGAATATTCGTTGGGCGGAACCCCGCGACATGACGCTCGATGAGGCCTGCAATTCTCTGCGCGGAAAGGTAGGCCGGGCACTTTCAAGCTACCATTCCCCAGCCGACGCCTGGATCCTGTTTTCTGACGGCAGCGTCGAGTACATCCCAACAGATGTGCCGCCGGACGCGCTCCGTGGACGGTTGACCGGGGACGAAAGTGCGCGGGAATTCTGTGAGGGGTGGTTGCGGGCCCGGGAGGACCGCACGATGTGGAAACAGTTCGCGGCTTTCGCAACGCTCGCCTTTGCCTACGCGTTGCTGCTGTGTTGGCCAGAAGGAAAGTCGTTTAACGCGGTGGGGCCCTCGGCAACCTGTGCGGGTTGTGTTTAGCAGGGCCGTAAACGGCTTGTTGTTGCACACAAGTCGCGACCCACCGATGCGTTTCTGCCCCGTAGGGGCATTCGATAGTAGCCCAGCAGTTTACTGCTGGGGAAACGAGGCAGCCTGGTTCCGGCCGTTGAGTCCCGTAGGGACGATTGAACGCCTCGCCATTCAGTCGTCCCTACGGGACTCACGGGCGCCTGGATTGCCCATAATACCCAGCAGTAAACTGCTGGGCTAGTGCCAGCCGTCCCTACGGGACGACAAACGGCATTCCGACTTGTGCGTAACAACGGGCGATTCACGGCCCTAACATCGTGCGACGTTGCACGCAATGCCGCCTCAATTCCGCCTTCTTGCTCCCCCGCCGGCGGCTTATAATTGACTATCCATGGCAACCGCCCCTGCGGCTACGATCGCGTCGGATCGGCTGTTCGAACTGGCCGGCCGGCTGGAGCGGCAAGAGGGCTTCGCCGAGGTTGTCGCCAGTTTGTTGGCCGGTCATGCGGCGACTTTGGACGGAGTCTGGGGATCGTCGTGCGCGCTGGCCGCCGCGGCGCTGGCCGCCCACGCCCCGGGACCGCTGATCGTCGTCTGTCCCCGGGCCGACGAAGTGGACGGCCTCGTCGAGGATCTCGTCCCTGTTCTTGCGGGTCCGCGCCGAGGAGTTCCCGGCGTGCGAATCGCTTTCCGGCCAACGGGCGATCGCGGAGGAAGCGGCCGGCGACCGGCTGCGGATGCTCAAGGCGCTGCAAACGCCGGCGCGGCCGCCGCTGGTGGTTGCCGGCGTTGAGGCCCTGCTTCAGCCGGTTCCCGAGCGGGAGGCATTGGCCCGGCAGACCCGCGGCTCGGCGTGGGGGAGCGGATTTCGCTGGAGGAGTTGGCCGGCTGGCTGGCCCAAAACCGCTTTCATCCGACGACGGCGGTGGAGTTGCCCGGCGAATTTTCGATTCGCGGCGGGATTGTCGATGTCTTCGCGCTGGATTGGCTTCAGCCGGTCCGCGTGGAGTTTTTCGGCGACGAAATCGAGTCGATCCGCCGCTTCGAGCCTTCCAGCCAGCGGAGCCTCGACAGCCTCGACACTGTGGACATGACGGTGCTGGAGGGGTCGCAGCAAGGCCGGGGTCATTTCGCCGACTTCCTGCCGCCGGATAGTTGGTTTTTGCTCTTGGAGCCGGGCGAGCTGGAAGAGCAGGGGAGGCATTATCGCGAGCGGATGGAGCGGCCCGACGACCTGCACGCGGTCGCCGACGTTCTGCGGCGAATTTATCAATTTCCCTCAGTGACGGCCTCGTCGGTTGCCGCCGGTTCGTTGGAGACGACTTGCCGCCTGAAGATCGAGTCCGTGGAGCGGTTTAGCGGCGACATCGCCAAGGTTCGCGACGAGTTGGACGACGCCGGGGCAGGGCAGGAGGTTTTCTTGGTTTGCCAAACCGAGGCCGAAGTGCGACGCCTCGGCGAGGTCTTCGCCGCGACGCGGGTCGCCCAGCACGGACGCCTGCACTTTCCCTTGGGATCGCTGCAAAGCGGTTTTCGCCTCGTGCCCGAGGGGATTGTGTTGCTCAGCAGCGGCGAGTTGTTTCGCCGCAGCGACTTGCCGCGCCCGCCGCGGCGGCGATTGGGCCGGGCGATCGACAGCTTTCTCGATCTGCACGAAGGCGACCTGGTGGTTCACGTCGGCCACGGCATCGGCCGATATCGCGGGCTGAAGCTGTTGGAGAAGAACGGGCAGGTTGAGGAGCACCTCGAACTGGAGTTTCGCGAGCGGACGAAGCTCTACGTGCCGGCGTCGAAGATCGGGCTGGTGCAAAAATACATCGGCGGGAGCAAGAGCCGGCCGACGTTGGCCCGCTTGGGCGGCCGCTCTTGGGAACGGCAGAAGGGCAAGGTCCGCGAGGCGGTCGGCGACCTGGCGGCGGACATGATCGAGTTGCAGGCCGCGCGGGCGTCGCGGCCGGGCATCGGCTTCCCCGTTGACACCGAATGGCAGCACCAGTTCGACGCCTCGTTTCCGTATCAGGAGACCCCCGACCAGTTGGCGGCGATGGAGGCGATTCGCGGCGACATGGCGCAATCGCGGCCGATGGACCGGCTCCTCTGCGGCGACGTCGGTTACGGGAAGACGGAAGTGGCGATGCGGGCGGCGTTCAAGGCGGTTGACGCCGGCTACCAGGCGGCCGTCCTCGTGCCGACGACGATCCTCGCGGAGCAGCACCTCCGCACATTCACGGCGCGGCTGGCGGAATATCCTTTCGAAATCGCGTCGCTCTCGCGATTCTCGACCCGCGGCGAGCAATCGCGGACCCTCGAACGCCTCGCCGAGGGATCGGTCGACGTTGTCATCGGCACGCATCGGCTGGCCCAGCCGGACGTGTGGTTCCACAATCTCGGCCTGGTGATCATCGACGAGGAGCAGCGGTTCGGCGTCGAGGTGAAGGAGCGGCTGAAGGCGTTCCGCCGCACGGTGGACGTGTTGACGATGACGGCGACGCCGATCCCGCGGACGCTGCACATGAGCCTGATGGGCCTGCGCGACATCTCGAACCTGGAAACGCCGCCGGAGGACCGGCTGGCCGTGGAAACCCGCGTGGCGCGGTTCCAAGGCGAATTAATCCGCCACGCGGTCATGCGGGAATTGAACCGCGGCGGACAGATCTTCTTCGTCCACAACCGCGTCGAGGACATTCACGTCGTTGCGACGCGGCTGGGGCAAATCGTTCCCGAAGCCCGCCTGCGCATCGCCCACGGCCAAATGCCGGAGCACGAGCTGGAGCGGGTGATGCTCGATTTCGTCGCCCATCGCTTCGACCTCTTGCTGGCGACGACGATCGTCGAGAGCGGCCTGGACATCCCCAACGCGAATACGATTTTCATCGACGAGGCGGACCGTTATGGGCTGGCCGACCTGCACCAACTCCGCGGCCGCGTCGGACGCTACAAACACCGCGCGTATTGCTGCCTGCTGCTCGATCCCAACAAGAACCTTTCGCCCAGCGCGGCGAAGCGGCTGCGGGCGATCGAGGAATTCAGCGACATGGGCGCGGGCTTCGCCATCGCCATGCGCGACCTGGAGATCCGCGGGGCGGGAAACATTTTGGGGACGGAGCAGAGCGGGCACATCGCCGCGGTCGGCTACGAGATGTATTGCGCGTTGCTCGAACAGGCCGTCGGTCAACTGAAGAGCTTGCCCGTGAAGGCGGCGATCGACGTGGACGTGGATTTGCCCGGCAAGGGCTTCATTCCGCGCGCCTACGTGCCGGACATGCGGCTGAAGATCGACTTGTACCGGCGGCTGGCGCGGGTTTCCACGCGGACGGAGTTGGACGATTTTGGCGTGGAGTTGCGCGACCGTTTTGGGCCGCCGCCGCCGGAAGTGCAACATATCCTTTGGCTGGCCGAGTTGCGGATCGCCGCCCATGCCTGGCAGATCCACACGATCCATCTGGAAGACCAATACGTCGTGTTCGGCTGCGCGTCGGAGCGGAAGATGAACGAGCTTGCCGCCCAAAGCGGGGGGGCGCTGCGCGTCGTCGACGCCCGGACCGCGTATTTGCCTTTCGACGGCGACGCCGCCTCGCCGGAGGCGATCGGCAGCCGCGTCAAATCGCTGTTGCAGCCGAAGTGACCTGGCGACTATAATCCGCAGCGCTTATCCGGCGGAGTTCCTGGCGCCCCTTATCCAAGGATGGTATTCGTGCAGATGCGAAGCTGGGCGATAGTGACGTTGACGTTTGCCCTGGCGGGGGCGGTGAGTTGCGTGCGCGAGGGCCTTTCGGACGACTATGCTCCGGGCGGCAATGCCGATCCGGCAGGCAATTTTGGCGCGGCCGGGCAGCAATTGCCCGGCAATGGACCGGCGCTTTCCGCCAAAAGCGGCGGTTACTTTCAGGGCCCGCCGAGCGCGCCGGGCGATGCGGTCCGACCGTCGTCGTGGCCGGGCGGGCCGCCAAGCCCGGGCCCGCAGGCGCCGGCCAACAACCCCCAGCAACCGCCGCAATTCGCCCCCGCCGCGATTTACTGCGCGCCGTTTCCCACGCCGCCGCCCGATCTTTGTGCAAGCGCCTTGGCTCTCGGCCGGATCGGCTCCGAATACGTGCAATGCGCCGACATTCTCACCGGGCTCGACCAGTTTCTCGAACGGAATTCGGCAAAACGTCCGCCCGCCGAGTACGAGAAGGAACGCCGGGCCAACGTGGAACAGATCATGGAGGCGATCAACGATTTCGCCGCCCACATCAACGATCGCGATCCCGTCGCGGCGATGCTGCCCTCCCACCGGACGCTGATCAAGAACCTGTTGAACCACCAGGTCGAGACGAAATTGATGTATAACGACGCCCGCCGGACTATTCCCGACGAGCGATTGCCGACCATCGAAGAGGCGATAAGCAAAGAATTTGATAAGACCACGTTGGACAAGCTGATGAAGCGGCTCGGCGTCCAGTCGCGGCGGGAACTTGACGACAAGCTCCGCAGCATGGGCAGTTCGCTGGAGCACGAAAAGCGGGCGTTCACGCAGCAAATGCTGGGGCAGGAATGGGTGGGACAGCAAGTGAAGGCCGATGAGGAGATTACCCAAGAACAGATGCTCCAGTGGTATCAGACGCACCTGAGCCGCTTTGAAACGCCTTGCCGGGCAAAGTGGGAAGAACTGATGGTCCGGATCGCGAAATATCCGAGCAAAGCGGACGCCTACGCGGCCATCGCGCGCATGGGGAACCAGGTGCTCGCCGGGACGCCGCTGGCCCAGGTCGCCCGCGAGCAGTCGGACGGCTCGACGGCCTTGTCGGGCGGGTTCCGCGACTGGATCAGCAAGGGGAGTTTCGCCGTCGAAAAGGTCGATCAGGCCCTGTTTGGCTTGCCGATCGGGCAACTCAGCCCCATTTTGGAGGGCGAGACCGGCTTCTACATTGTCCGCGTCTTGGACCGCCAGGAGGTTACGCGGAAGCCCTTCGCCGACGTCCAGGACGAAATCAAGAAGAAGATTCGCGAGGAGAAAGTCTCAGAGCGATTTAAGGAGTATCTCGCGAAGCTCCGCCGCGAGACACCGGTGTGGACGATTTTCGACGATTTCGACGCCGCCGCCGAGCGCGTGACCAGTCGCGAGGACGCGCCGCGATATTAGGAAAGGGTAAGGGGGACACCCATATACTGGAATAACTGCGCGATTGGCGTAGTTTGTGGTGGGTGTCCTGAGAAACAAAAAGTGACGGCCACCAAATTTGACGTGAGTGGATCGTCGCAAGCCTGCATTCGTTCGACCTTTAACTGATCGGCTGCCAATTTGGCAGTATCTGGAAATGGCGATTCGGCTGCCTGTCGAAAATGGCAGGTTTCGGGCCAACATTCGCCGTGGCCTCCGGGATAAATCGCCGAAGCGTGGTCGTAAGTTGTGTCCCGTCAAGTCATTAGGAATGGGCGCCGGCTTTCGCCTCCCGAGCGGCACACCCTTTGCATTATCCTCAGTGTTGACCTAGCCGAGCTGGGCAGGTGGTTGATCCGGCTTGATGGCAAGGGATAAGAAAGGAGCATCGACGCATGGCTCAAGGCGAAAAAATCATCGGCATCGATCTGGGAACGACCAACTCCGTCGTCGCCGTCATGGAAGGGAAGGAGGCGAAGGTCATTCCCAACCACGAAGGCAATCGGCTGACCCCGAGCGTAGTCGCATATACGGACAAGGGCGAGACGCTCGTCGGCGAGCCGGCGAAGCGTCAGGCGGTGACCAACTCCCGGCGGACGATCTTTTCCATCAAGCGATTCATGGGCCGCCGCCACAACGAGGTGGGCTCGGAAGAAAAGATCGTCCCCTACAAGGTCGTCGGCGGGCCCGAGGACTACGTCAAGGTCGGCGTTGACAGCAAGCAGTTCACGCCGCCGGAAATCTCTGCGCTGATCCTGAGGAAACTGAAGGAGTCGGCGGAAGCCTACCTCGGCCACAAGGTCAACAAGGCCGTGATCACGGTGCCGGCCTACTTCAACGACGCCCAACGCCAGGCGACCAAGGACGCCGGCCAGATCGCCGGGCTGGAAGTCGCGCGAATCATCAATGAGCCGACCGCCGCTTCGCTGGCCTATGGGCTGGACAAGAAGAAGGCGGAAAAAATCGTCGTCTTCGACCTCGGCGGCGGGACGTTCGACGTCTCCGTCCTCGAAGTCGCCGACGGCGTGTTCCGCGTCATCAGCACCAACGGCGACACCCACCTCGGCGGCGACGACATCGACAAGGTGTTGGTCGATTATGTGGCCGAGGAGTTTAAGAAGGAGCAGGGGATCGACCTCCGCAACGACCCGATGGCCTTGCAGCGGCTCCAGGAGGCTTGCGAAAAGGCGAAGAAGGAACTGAGTTCGACGCAGTCGAGCGACATCAACTTGCCCTTCATCACCGCCGACGCCTCCGGGCCAAAGCATCTACAAATGACGCTCAGCCGGTCGAAATTTGAGCAATTGGTCGATCACCTGGTCGAGCGTTGCCGCGGCCCGGTCAACCAGGCGATGAAGGACGCGCACATGGGCGTGAAGGAGATCGACGAGGTCGTCCTCGTCGGCGGATCGACGCGCATTCCCAAGGTGGTGGACCTGGTTCGGACGATGTTCGCCGGCAAGGAGCCGCACAAGGGGGTCAATCCCGACGAAGTCGTGGCCGTCGGCGCCGCGATCCAGGGCGGCGTCTTGGCCGGCAACGTCCGCGACGTGCTGCTGTTGGACGTGACGCCCCTTTCGCTGGGCATCGAGACCCTGGGCGGCATCATGACGAAGCTCGTCGAGAAGAACACGACGATTCCCACCGAACGGAAGCAGATTTTCAGCACCGCCGACGACAATCAGACGGCGGTCACGGTGAAAGTCTACCAGGGCGAGCGGCAAATGGCCGCCGACAACCGCCTCCTCGGCCAGTTCAACCTCGAAGGGCTTCCGCCCGCGCCGCGGGGCATGCCGCAGATCGAAGTCAAGTTCGACATCGACGCCAACGGCATCCTCAATGTCGCCGCCAAGGACCTCGGCACCGGCAAGGAGCAGACCGTGCGGATCGAGCAGTCCAGCGGCCTGGACGAGAAGGAGATCGACCGGATGCGGCACGACGCCGATTCCCATGCCGAAGAGGACAAGCGGAAGCGGGATCTGGCCGAGCAGCGCAACCAGGCCGATTCGATGTGCTGGCAGGCCGAGAAGCTGATGAAAGAGCACGACGCCAAGCTTGGGGCCGCGGACAAGGAGGCGGTGAATCGCGCGATCGAGAAGGCCCGCGCAGTCGCCAAGGGCGAAGACCTCGGCGCGATCAAGGCGGCGGTCAACGAGTTGGAGCAGGCCACGCACGCCTTGAGCAGGACGCTTTACGCTGCGGCCGGGGCGAAGCCCGCCGGCGGCGACGGGGCCCAGCCCGGCCCGACCGCCCAGCCGAGCGGCGCCGCCAGCGGCGGCGGCGGAGAGGACGAGGCGATTGACGCCGAGTTCGAGGTGAAGGAGTAGTGGCGGCGGTCCCCGGTTCGGTCCCCTCTCCCCTTGGGAGAGGGTTAGGGTGAGGGCTGCGGTGCCGCGAGGGTTGTTTCTTTGACGCAGAACCACTATCCCTCGAAGCGGATGATTGACCGCGCTCGCGGCCTGCGCAAAGCCAGCCTGTCGCCTGAGCAACTTCTGTGGACCGCCTTGCGCAACGAACAAATCGGCGGCTTGAAATTCCGCCGCCAACATCCGATCGGACCATACGTCGTCGATTTCTACTGCCACGCCGCCGGGCTCGTCGTGGAGGTGGATGGCTTTAGCCACGACGAGAAGGTTTTACAGGACGCGGAGAGAACGAAGTGTCTTGAAGGGCGGGGTTTGCGAGTTCTCCGCGTGACAAACGACGACGTGATGGGCAATCTCGACGGGGTCACGCGAGAATTGCTCGTTTGGGCGGCGTGGCGTGGGATTGAAACGCCCGGTCCCCTCTCCCTTCGGGAGAGGGCTAGGGTGAGGGCCGGCTCAGCCCAAAAACCGTTCGCCTTGCGAGTTGGGATCGGCGGCGAGGGATGCGAGGCTCGCGCAATCGGAGGAAGGCATGTTTTCACTGACGTTTACGTCCGGGTCTCCGGCACATGACTTGTTTTGGTGGTGGCAGACTGTTGTCGTTCCGGTCTTGCTCGGGCTTCTATCCTCATTGTTGGCGTTTTGGGCCAGCCTTTATCTCGCACGCAATACCGAGTGGTATCGCCGGCTGGCGCGCTGGGAGCCGTACGGGAAGGAACTTTGGCTGCGAAATTTGGACGTTTATTCAGAAGCCCTCCGGGCGGCAAGGGCTTCCATGTGGATTGCCAGCACTCCGGCCAACACGCGCGTCGGGGAGGAGGCGAGACCACGCGAATTGAAAATCCTTACCGACGTGATGGAGAAGTTTGATGCCGCAGGACTCAGGCGTCAATCTTCCTGCCGAATAAGTTTAACGAACTCTACGCTGAGCTCACCAAACTCCTGACAGTGTTGGCCTCGGCAGCGACAACGGCGTTCACACCCAACGCGAAAAAATCATCGGTCGAAGCGTGTGGAAAGATCTATGTACTTTATGCGAAACTGCTGACGACGGCGCGAGAGGGAGTCGGTGTTGACCCAATAAGTGAGAAAGTGATCCACGCGTTGACGGAGGATCTTAGGAGCGACGACGGCAATTCATTTGGGAACGCAAAGCCGATCGCAGTTCAGCCCTCACCCTAACCCTCTCCCGAAGGGAGAGGGGACCACAACACGACACAGTAACCCTACGCGGAGAGGAAATGGTGAGCCGGCGATCATGCCCGCCCTCACTTTCTCCCGAAGGGAGAGGGGACCGGAGAACCATCATGCCATTCCGCTTCGATAAACTGACCATCAAGGCCCAAGAGGCCCTTGCCGCCGCGCAATCCCTCGCCGCAGACCGCGGCCACGCGCAAATCGACGCCTTGCACCTCCTCGCGGCCATGCTGGCGCAAAGCGAAGGCATCGCCGCCGCGGCGCTGGAGCGCATCGGCGTCAATCGCGCCCAGTTGGACCGCATTGTCGAGTCCGAACTGGGACGTCTGCCAAAAATTTCCGGCGGCGCCCCGCCGCAAGCGAGCCAGGAATTGAACCGCCTGCTCGAGGCCGCCCAAGGCGAAGCCGACGCGATGAAGGACGAGTTCGTCTCCGTCGAACACCTCCTCCTGGCGATGACCAAGGTCGATTCCAAGGCCAAAAGCGTCCTCAAGCTCAACGCCGTCGGCGACAAGGAAGTGCTCCAGGCCTTGCAGTCGATCCGCGGCAGCGCGCGGGTGACCGATCAGAACCCGGAAGAGAAATTCCAGGCCCTGGAGCGATACGGCATCGACCTGGTCGAGCGGGCGCGGCAGGGCAAGCTCGATCCCGTCATCGGCCGCGACCAGGAAATCCGCCGCGTCATCCAGGTGCTCTCCCGGCGGACGAAGAACAACCCCGTGTTGATCGGCGAGCCGGGCGTGGGCAAGACGGCCATCGCCGAGGGACTGGCCTTGCGGATCGTCAACGCCGACGTGCCCGAAAGCCTGAAAAACAAGCGCGTCGTCGCCTTGGACATGGGGGCGCTGGTGGCGGGGACGAAGTTCCGCGGCGAGTTCGAGGAGCGCCTCAAGGCCGTGCTCCGCGAGGTCACCGACGCGACGAACGTCATCCTCTTCATCGACGAACTGCACACGGTCGTCGGCGCGGGCCGGGCGGAAGGGGCGCCGACGCCGCCAACCTGCTCAAGCCCGCCTTGGCCCGCGGCGAACTCCGCTGCATCGGCGCCACCACGCTGGACGAATATCGCAAATACGTGGAAAAGGACGCCGCCCTGGAGCGCCGCTTTCAGCCGGTCATGGTCGGCGAGCCAAGCGTCGAAGACACGATCGCCATTCTCCGCGGCCTGAAGCCCCGCTACGAAGCCCATCACAAGGGGATCAAGATCAAGGACTCGGCCTTGGTGGCCGCGGCCAACCTCTCGCACCGCTACATCGCCGACCGCTTCCTCCCCGACAAGGCCATCGACCTGATGGACGAGGCGGCCAGCCGCCTGGCGATGGAGTTGGAGAGCGTGCCGCACGAGATCGACGCGGTGCAGCGGCGGCTGGTGCAATTGGAGTTGGCCGATCGCCAACTGGCCGAGGAGACGGAGGAGCACGCGAAGCAGCGCCGCGCCGACATCCAAAAAGAGATGACCGAGCTGCGCCGCAAGTTGGCCGACCTTCGCGAGCAATGGGAAAGCGAAAAGGCCGGCCTCGGCGACGTCCACCAAGTCCGCCAGCAATTGGCCGACGTTGATCGCCAATACGACCAACTGGGCGCGGCGATCAAGGAGAAACAGTCCTCCGGCGGCCGCGTGCCCGAGGGCGATTTTCAAAAGCTTTACGAATTGGAAATGCAGCGAAAGAAGCTGCGCGGGCGGTTGGAGGCGGAACCGGCCGAGGGGCAAGGCGGCGGCGAAAAACCCGCCGGCCGGCGGCTCTTGCGGCAGGAGGTCGGCCCCGAGGAAATCGCCGAAGTCGTCAGCGCCTGGACAGGCATCCCCGTCAATCGCATGGTCGAGACGGAGCGGGCGAAGCTGCTGGTGATGGAAGATCGCATCCATCAACGCATGGTGAACCAGGACGAGGCGGTCGAGGCGGTGGCCAACGCCGTCCGCCGCAATCGTTCCGGGCTGCAAGACCCGAATCGCCCCATCGGCTCGTTCATCTTTCTCGGGCCGACCGGCGTGGGGAAGACCGAGTTGTGCAAGGCCCTGGCGGAGACGATGTTCGACGACGAAAACGCGATGGTCCGCCTCGACATGAGTGAGTTCATGGAGCGGCACACGGTGAGCCGGCTGATCGGTGCCCCGCCGGGCTACGTCGGCTACGAAGAGGGCGGCATGTTGACCGAGGCCGTCCGCCGCCGCCCCTACGCTGTGATCCTCTTGGACGAGATCGAAAAGGCCCACCGCGACGTGTTCAACGTCCTCCTGCAAGTGCTCGACGACGGCCGCTTGAGCGACAGCCAAGGCCACACCGTCGATTTCAAAAACACGATCATCGTCATGACGTCGAACATCGGCAGCCAGCGCATCCAGGAGATCGCCCAGGAGGGCGGCAGCGAGGAGCAGATTCGCGAGGCGGTCCACGAAACCTTGCAGACGCGCTTCCTGCCGGAGTTTCTCAACCGCATTGACGAGATCCTCATTTTCCATCCCTTGACGCGGCCGCAAATTCGTCGCATCGTCGAGTTGCAGATCAAGCGGTTGGAGAAGCAGCTTCGCGCGGGGAATCGCCCTGGAGGTCTCCGCCGCGGCCTTGGACGCGATCGCCGCCGAGGGCTACAACCCGGTGTTCGGCGCCCGGCCGCTGAAGCGGGTGATCCAGCAGCGGATCCAAAACCCGCTCGCCGCGGAAATCCTCAAGCGGGAGTTCGGCGAAGGGAGCGGCGTGAAGATCGATTACGTGGACGGGGAGTTCACCTTCGACCGCGCCGATGCGGCCGGCAAGGAAGAAAAGGCCGCGCGGTGATCTTCGCGGTCCCCTCTCCCTTCGGGAGAGGGTTAGGGTGAGGGCGGGAGCGGCGGAAGAGACTTGCCATTTTACGAGAAGCAGAATGTCCCTTTCGCCCCTCAATTTCATCGGCGGCGGGCGTTCGCGTTGAACGCGAAGATGATGTCGTTATACATCGCCATGACCTCGGGCACACGGACCCCGAGCCCCTGGCTTTGAAGGACAAGGTCGATCCGATATTCGGGATCTAGGAACTCGGAGTCAGTTTTCTGCCCGCTCTGGCTGTCGAACATGAGAACTCCCAGAGCGTTCTGCACTCCGACACTGAGCATGATTTCGCCGGGTGGATCCTTGGAAAAGGAATAGAAGCTCTGGCAACTGCCGAGAAACTGTTCTGTCATTTCCCGGAAGTGCCGCATATCGACCCACATTTCCCCCCGCTGCTCCTGGCTGCCCGGCCTTAGGAGCGACTGGTTGTTGTCGAGGGTTTCCTGCGTATAGGTCATGCCGAAAAGAGTCCCGTTAGCGGAGACTGACGAACACGCCACGGAAACCCAGGATCCGCCCTCTACCTGCTGTCGGGCGATGGAGAACGAGCCTCCGACAACCGTTTGATAGCTCAGGCGTCCTGGTTGGATCATCAGGTGCTCCCGCTCGTGGAACACCTTACATTCGTACTGATCGTGGACGTCGCGCCAGGGGTAGACGGGGCCGGCCGAGATCCAACGGATCGGACAGATGCTGGGGTGCATGACCCGCTGGCCGCGGGCCAGGTTCTTACGCAGTTCTGATTCTCTCTGATCGACCAGCCTCTGCCGGCGGGCGAGCAAATGTTGAATCCGGTCCATGTCCGCAAGCTCATACGGCTTGTTCCTGTTTTCCATGCGGTTGTAGACGTAGACCTTCCGGTTCTTCTCAACGGCGTGCGGGGCCTCGCGGCTTTCATTCACGCGAATCACGAGCAGCACATGCCCCGGCAGCAGATCGTTCGGAATGACGTTGCTGACGGCGACGCGAACGGGCGGGTAAATGCTCTCCTGAGCGATCTGGACGACGCGCTCTGATAAGCCTGGCTCGGCTGGCAAGCCCTGCTTCGGTGGCCAGATCGGTCTGTTGGACGTATTTTCCGCGTCAACGCCCAGGATGACGAGCCCGCCGAGCGTGTTCGCGAATGCGGCGATCGTCTTCGCCAGGTCCGTCGGGAACGAAATGCCCTTGTAGTCCAGTCGGGCGCCTTCCGGCTGCATCGTCCGGCAAAAGGCGTCGATATCTGCGAACTCGATCTGAGAAGCGGGCTTGTGCCACAACGACATCTTGGACCTCCGTAGCGGCGAACAAAGGGGAAATTCTACTGTTGGCGAGATGAGTAAGTCTCTTCCGCCCAGCCGCCCTCACCCTAACCCTCTCCCGAAGGGAGAGGGGACCGAACGGGTCCGCTCCGCCGCCGCTCACTTCCGCGACGGTCCGGCCTGGTCGAGCGCCTCAAGCACCTGACGCTCGCTGAGCAAATCGCTCAGCACCTTCGGCCGACTCTTCGCGTCGCCGGCCGGATAAATCACTAACTGCGGAATCGAATTGTAGCCCAACGCGTTGAGTGTCCGCTTGATCGCCGGCGAACGGTCGGTCCAGTCGGCCAACATCGGCGTCACCCGGTTCCGCTGGACCACCTCGGCGACCTTCTCCGTGTTCGACGGCGAAACGGAGGTTCGCCTTGCACGTCAGACACCAATTGGCCCAGAAATCGACCATGACCGTCTTTCCCTCGTCCTGGGCCGTTTTCAACGCCTCTTCGGAGAAGGGCTGCCAGGCGATCCGCGGCTCGTGCAGGAGGATGGTGAAGGCGAACACGCCCACGCCGACGGCCGCGGCAATGCCCGCCGCCCAGGCAGGCGCCCGTCGCTGGGGAGAGACCGTCAGCGGCGTGCGGCCGATCAGCCATGCGGCAAACCAGAGGCCGACCAGCAGCGTCAGCGTGGGGATGAAGTAAGCCGCGTTGAGCGTTGTGAAGAGGTAAACCACCGTGCCCAGGAGCAGGAAGCCCATGACCTGCTTGAAGGTTTCCATCCACGCGCCGGGCCGGGGCAGAAACCGCAAGCAGCTCCGGGAAATATGCCCAGGACAAGATACGGCGAGGCCATGCCCAAGCCCGACGGCGCCGAAGATGCAATAGGCCACGAGCGGCGGCTGGGTGAGGAGGTAGCCGAAGACGGGCCCAGGAAAGGTCCGCTGCACGGCGTGGCCAGGATCGTGGCGAAAACGCCCTTGAAAAAGGCCCCGCTGGCCCCTTCCTTGCGCCTGCAATTGGCCGCCCCGCCCGGCTGCCGACGAAGCCGGGAATGGGAATCTCCCACACGCCCAGAAAGCTCAACGCCATGGCAAAAACCAGTCCGGTCATTGCCACCTTGAACCAGGGCAGCGTAAATTGCTCGCCCCAGGCCTGCTTCGCGCGCGGCCGCCAGCGCCGCCAGCACCATAAAGACCGACATGATCCCGACGCTGTACCAGACGTTCAACGCGAAAATTCGGCCGCGGCTTTCGCCCGCCTGCTCCAGGAAGGACAGCGACCTTCAGACTGATGACCGGCAGGACGCAAGGCATCAGGTTGAGGATCAATCCGCCGAGGAAGGCCAGTCCGAGTTGCGTCGCCAGACGGTTCCAGTCCATGGCCGCGGCCGCCGGCGCTGTCGGAACCGCCGAAGGCGCGACCGCCGCGGGGCGAAAATGCGCCACAAACGGATAGTCTTGCGGCATGCGGCAGTCCTGTCGCCTCGCACTTCTGCGCGTAGACCGCGCCGGCGATCGCGATCTTTTCCGGGTCGCCCGCCAGTTCGATCGGCGCCGCCCAGACGACCTGTCCGTGGTGCGTCTCGACGACGAGGTTGTCGAAGAGCGGCTCGTTGTATTTCTCCGGCGGGTTCGAGGGCCTGGAACTCTCCCACGCGCTTGTACTGCGGCGAGGGAGTGAGTTTGATCTCCGTTCGGATCGGGCCGCCTTTCTTTTGCGTGATCGAGAAGATGTGCCACCCTCGGGCCATCTTCGCGGTGACGTACAGCGTGCCCTTGCCGTCCGCCGAGGCGGTGAACGCGGCGGTGATCTTGACGGAATTGGCGTCGTCGCCGGAAGCGCCCGCGGCGCTCAAAAGGCCGCCGACCGCTTTTTCGCGGCTCCGGCGGCGGCTGCGACCATGCTGCGGAGAAAAAGGTCAAAGACAAGGCGGCGAAGACGAACAGCCGCCCGAATTGCCGACACCCATGCGCCATGGCGAGGTCCTTTCCACGGTGAAAACAAAGACGATCCATTATATCACTCCGCCGCCCGGCAGAAATCCGCGACTTGGGCGGGGGCTGGTCCATTTTTCGGCGATAGCGCCGTTTGGCGCACTCGCCCGAAGACATGAACCTGTCCCCTTTCGCGGCGCCGAGGGGACACTTCCCAATTTCTGCCGCTTTTCTGCCGGCGAGCGGGTTTTAGCGTACCAAACCCCCAGGGTTTCTCGCAAGGTCGTGTTGTCGCCGACGGCGATTTTTTTCTTTCCTTTGTCGCCGCAGCGCGTCGGCGGGGCTTTGCACGGGCCGCAGGAGCAGGTATCTTGGAGTCGGTCCGCTAATTTCTTCGGGAGACAACGCGTGTGAAACTGGTCATCGCCATTATCCAGCCGACCAAGTTGAACGCCGTCCGCGAGGCGTTGGAAAAGATCGAGGTGACGCGGCTGACGATCTGCGACGCCCAGGGGTTCGGCCGTCAGCGCGGGCGGACGGAGATGTATCGCGGCCACGAGTACACGACGACGCTGCTTGCGAAAGGTCGCGCTGGAGATCGTCGTCAACGACGATTTTCTGGAGCGGACGGTCAACACGATCATCAGCGTCGCCCGCACCGGTCCGGAAGGGACGATCGGCGACGGCAAGATTTTCATCCTCCCCGCGATGGAGGCGATTCAGATCAACGACGGGTCGCGGGCCAGGGAGCGGTGTGAGGAAGGAGGAAGGATGAAAATCGGACATCTTATCCTTCCGCCTTCCTCATTCATGCCTTCATCTTCCGCCTTCATCCTTCACGACCGGTGCGCCCTTGCCTCGTCGGTCGCCGAGGGGGCAGGCCGCGGAGCGATTCGCTGCGGTCGGCGTCCAAGAAGACCTCGTCGGTCTCGGTGGCGTCCACGTCGCGGCGCAAGAGCAGATAGATGGCCGACGCCGCGGTACAGAAGTATCCGTAGCGGAAGCCGATGGCCAGAAACTTCACGCACGACGATCCAGAAATGGATGACCGCGCTGCCGGCGTGCTGAGCGCCGTTCTTCGGATCGCTTCCATCCGATGGGCCGCGCCGCATCCCCAGCCGGCCGCCCAATTGGTCAGCCAGATGACGCTGGCGGCGAAATTCACCACCAAGCAGCCAGCCGAGCCAGCCGAAAACGGCGGCGACGAAGGCGTAAAAAATCACGCGGAGCGGCCGCTGAAACACGTAGGCGTAGGAGCGGCTCAGGGCGTCGAAGCTGTCGGTGCCCTCGGTGCTGATCGTCGCCCACATCAGCGGCCAGCCGAAGGCGAGTCCCAACAGGAGCAGGGCCATGAGCAAGCCGGCCAGGAGGAACAAGCGGCCAGATCACTCCGACCAGCAATGACGCCGACCGTTGCCGCGCATCAGCAGCCCCAGAATTGCCAGCGGGACGGCGGCGACGAGCACTCCCAGCAGCGGGAACAAGGGGGCGGCGAAATAGGAGAGCCACTTTCGACGCGCGAATCGCAGCGCCGCGGCCCAGCCGACCCGCTCGTCGGCGGCCAATTGGACCACGGCGATGCGGCAGATGGCCCCGCCGAAGAACGCCCAGACGGCCAAGGTCCAGAGGCAGTACAACGCGAGGGACGTTCCGTAGACCACGCCTGGCCGAGGGGTGTTCAGGAGTCGCCAGCCGGGGTCGCTCAATTCGGACCATGTGTACACAAACGGCTCTCCGAGCCGTTCGAGTGCCGAAGGCTTGAAGCCGACTGGCTGGAGGAACGGCGGTCGCGACGGAAATGCGGCGTCAAGCTCCGCGAAGTACGATTCGCCGAATCTCGTTGGTTGCCAATCCGCGAGGTCCGTAGCGGCATGGAAAGTGTTGCCGAGGATCCAATTGCCGACTAACGTCAGAAAAATCCCCACCGCCCCAAAAACAAGGACGCGGAGGCTGATCGCGATGCGAAAGCATCGCAGAATGCTCAGCCAGGGACACACTTCCGCCCAAACAACCGTCCGCACCCCGCCGCTGTCAGGCTCCACCATGGCCGAATCCTCCCCGAAATCTGCAAATGTCAAACGCCGCCATTATACGAATCCGGGGAATTCGTGCAAGCTGGGAAGGGTGTGAAAATAGTACCGGCGGGAAATCCCGTGGATGTATCGCCTGATTCGATGGGCGCAATGCCCATGTTTGCCCGGCGACTTTTCAACATGCCCACGCAAGCGTGGGCATGGCACCCGGCCGGAAATCGAGGCCCCCCCTGTCCGGCTCCGGTCAAACCGAAGCGGTTGCTCTTGGGCAAGAATGTCTCACGCAAAGGCGCAAAAAGCGCAAAGGCGCAAAGGAAAAAAGGAAAGGAAGGAACGCCAATTTCCACTGATCTGCGCTGATTTCCGAAATTAGCGTCAATCAGCGCGAATTAGCGTTCCCTTTTTTCTTCTTTCGCGTCTTTGCGACTTCGCGCCTTTGCGTGAAACCCCTTTTCCGCCGGCATCATCCCGCCCCCGCCCTACTCCGTCTCCTGCGGCGGCTCCTCTAAATCTTCTGCATCTTCCCGCGGCGGCGCAGGAAGGCTGTTCTTCTCGTCCAGCCAGCGGCCCAGATCGACCAGCCGACACCGCTCGCTGCAAAACGGCATCGCCGAGCTGTGCTCGGAATCAAACGGCTTTTTGCAAGTTGGACAGTGAACTTTGCTCACGCGCAGCCCCTTGCGACCGCCCGCGGGCTTTTTTTCCTTCGTTTTCGCCGCGCCGTCTCCCGCCGGCTTGCTTTCCGTGGTTTTTGCGGCCGCGTCGCCGCCGCTCTTGCCCTTGTCGGCCGCCGCAGCCTTCTTATACGACTCGCTGCGGTAGTCGGTCTTATAAAACCCCGAGCCCTTGAAGACGATCGCCGCTCCCGGGCCGATCAATCGGCGGAGCTTCAACTTGCCGCACTCCGGGCATTTCCGTATGGCGTCCTCGGTAATCCGCTGAAACAGCTCGAACTGGTGCTCACACGCATCGCAAACATAATCGTACGTCGGCATGGCAGATTTCCTCAGGAGGCGTCGGGGCTGGTGGACACAATCACTTGGCTCGGGCGGATGACGCGATCGTACAATTGAAAGCCGGGCCGGGCGACAAACAGCACCGTGTTGGGCGGAAGTTGGTCGTTGGGCTTCTGCGAGATCGCCTCGTGCATGTGCGGATCGAAGGGCTGGTCCATCGCTTCGATTCGCGTGCAATGGTGATTCTTCAAGGCCGTCTCGAACTGCTGCTGGACCATCTTGACGCCCTCCAACAGCGTCGCCGCGTCGCGGGTCTTGTCGGCGGCGGCGATCGCCCGCTCGATGTTGTCCAACACCGGCAGCAGGTCGCGCAACAGCGGCAGATTCGCATAGCGGCGATGGTCTTCGATTTCGCGGCGGCCCGCTTGCGATAGTTTTCCAGTTCGGCCTGGCTGCGGAGCACCCGGTCCTTGGCCGCCTCCAGGTCCTGGCGCAATTCTTCGAGCAGACCGGCCTGTTCCGCCGCGATTTCTCCCTCTCTGAGCGATTCGACCGCTTCGTCGCGAGTCTCCCCGGTGGCTGCTTTCGCGGGGACTGGCTGATCGTTTTGCTTTGGTTTCTTTTCCGCCATGGGGGTTCTCCCAATCAATCGCTACGTTTCCGGGTGAAAGTATTCTTTGATTTTTTCCAGAAAGCTCGTCCGTTTGGGCGAGACCTGGCTGTTTTCAATCTCCGCCAATTCCCGCAGGAGCTCCTCGTGCCGTTGGCCGAATTTCTTCGGCACCTCGATCACCACCTGCACGAGCAGATCGCCGCGGCCGGTGCGACGCGGATCGGGCATGCCCCGGCCGCGCAAAGTAAAAACGTCGCCGGGCTGCGTGCCGGCGGGGATGGTCAAGTCTTCGCAGCCGTCCAGCGTCGGCACTTCGACAACCGCTCCCAACGCGGCCTGCGGATAGGTGATCGGCAACTGGCAGACCGAATGCCGGCCCTCGCGACGGAACA
Source organism: uncultured Planctomycetia bacterium (assembly GCA_963791075.1). Lineage (GTDB taxonomy): Bacteria > Planctomycetota > Planctomycetia > Pirellulales > Thermoguttaceae > CAWBRF01. The sequence goes on along the minus strand of CAWBRF010000024.1, from coordinate 94,643 downwards.
GCGGGTGCTCGCTCACGTGCAAGGCGCAGAAACAATCGCCGGGCGGGCCGCCGCCGGGACTCGGCTCGCCCTCGCCGTGCAGACGGAGTTGCGTCCCCGTGTCGACGCCGGCGGGGATGTCCACCTTGCGGGTGACTCGCCGGGGGACGAAGCCGCCGCCGCGGCAGGCCGTGCAGCGATGCCGCACCACTACGCCCGCGCCGTGGCAGGACGGACACGTCGTCTGCATCGAAAAGATGCCCGACGACTGCACGACCACGCCATGGCCGCCGCAATAAGAGCACGGCTCCGGATGCGTTCCCGGCTTGGCGCCCGAGCCGCCGCAAGTTTCGCACTTCTGGTGCCGCTCGAACTGGACGATCTTTGCGGTCCCGCGGGCGGCCTCGAGCAGGTCCAGGGTCACTTCGCAGTGGATGTCGCTGCCGCGGCGCGGCCGGCGTCGCCGCGGCCGCGGCCGAAGAAATCGCCAAAGAGTCCTTCGCCGAAGATGTCGCCGAAGGCGGCGAAAATGTCGCCGATGTCGTGGAACTGGGGGCCCCGCCGCCGGCCAGGCCGGCGTGGCCATAGCGGTCGTAGGCCGCCCGCTTCTCCGCGTGGCTGAGCACCTCGAAGGCCTCGGCCGCTTCCTTGAATTTGACGACGGCCTCTTCGTCGCCCGGATTGCGGTCCGGATGATACATCAGGGCGAGTTTGCGATACGCCTCCGATATCTGTCCGTTGCTCGCGGAGCGCTGGACCCCGAGGACTTCGTAATAATCGCGTTTCTCGGCCATCGTCGCCATGGTTGGTTCGGCGCGGGCGCGGCCGGCGATGCCGCCCCATGTCAATTGTAGGCCGCTCACCGGACCGGACAACGGTGGAAACAGTCCCCTCACCCTCCGGGAGAGGGTCAAGGTGAGGGCTGCGCTTCTCGGCGATGCGTTTCCGAACCCGGTCGCCAACGAAGGCGGTTGATCTGGGGAAATGAGGTGAGGCCGGCCTTTTCCGCGATTCGCCTCACCCTAACCCTCTCCCAGAGGGAGAGGGGACCGCACGCCTTACCGCACGCTTCCCTCGATCTGCGGGGCCTTCTTGTCCTCTTTATTCAGGTCGGTGACCAAGGTCTCGGTCGTCAGCAGCAATCCGGCGATGCTGGCGGCGTTCTCCAAAGCCGTTCGCACCACCTTCAACGGATCGATGATCCCCGCCTTGTACATGTCGACGAACTTGCCGGCGTTGGCGTCGTAACCGACGTTGACCGCCTTCTGGCCCACTTCGTCGGCAATGACCGAGCCGTCCACGCCGGAATTGTCGGCGATCTGCCGGATCGGCGTCGCCAAGGAGCGGAGGATGATGTCAACGCCGATCTTCTCATCGCCGCGGGCGGAACCGCGGGCCTTCTCGACCGCCTCGCGGCATCGCAGCAGGGCCACGCCGCCGCCCGGCAGAATCCCTTCCTCCGCGGCCGCGCGGGTCGCGTGCAAGGCGTCCTCTACACGGGCCTTCTTCTGCTTCATTTCCGTCTCCGTGTTCGCCCCGACGGAGATCACGGCCACGCCGCCGGCCAACTTCGCCAGCCGCTCTTGCAGCTTTTCGCGATCGTAGTCGCTGTCGGTCGTCTCGATCTGCCGCTTCAACTGGTCGATGCGGCTCTTGATGTCCGCCTGCTTGCCGCCGCCCTCGACGATTGTCGTCGCGTCCTTGTCCACGGTGATCTTCTTCGCCCGGCCGAGATGCTCCAGCGTCAGGTTCTCCAACTTCAAGCCGAGATCCTCGCTGATCAGCGTGCCGCCGGTCAATATGGCCATGTCGCCGAGCATCGCCTTGCGGCGGTCGCCGAAGCCGGGGGCCTTCACCGCGCAAAGCTGGAGCACGCCGCGGAGCTTGTTGACCACCAGCGTCGTCAGCGCCTCGCCCTCGACGTCCTCGGAGACGATCAACAGCGGCTTCCCCGTGTGGCTGATTTTCTCCAGGATCGGAATCAGGTCGCGGATGTTGCTGATTTTCTTCTCGTGGAGGAGGATGAAGGCGTCCTCGAGGAGACAGTCCATCTCCGCGGCGCGATTGATGAAATAGGGCGAGAGGTAGCCCTTGTCGAACTGCATCCCTTCGACGATTTCGTAAGTCGTTTCCGCCGTCTTGCCTTCTTCGACGGTGATCACGCCGTCCTTGCCGACTTTGTCCATCGCCTCGGCCAGCAGGTTGCCGATGAAGAAATCGTTATTGGCGCTGATCGCGCCGACCTGGGCGATCTCTTCCTTGTTGGCCACCGGCTTGGCGAGCGTCGCCAAGTGGGCGACCGCCGCGCCGACCGCCTTCTCGATGCCGCGGCGGACCGCGGTCGGATTGCTGCCCGCGGCAATGTTCCGCAGCCCTTCGCGAAAGATCGCCCGGGCCAACACGGTCGCCGTCGTCGTGCCGTCGCCGGCCACGTCGGAGGTCTTCGAGGCCACCTCGTTGACGAGCTTCGCGCCCATGTTCTCGAAGCGGTCTTCCAACTCGATTTCCTTGCTGACGGTCACGCCGTCCTTGGTCACGGTCGGCCCGCCGAAGGACTTGTCGAGAATGACGTTGCGGCCGGTGGGGCCCATCGTCACGGCGACGGTGTCCGCCAGCTTCTCTACTCCCCGGAGCATCCGCTTCCGGGCTTCGTCTTGATATAGGAGTTGTTTTGCCACGATGGCGAGTCCTCAACGGTTGGTGGTTCGAGTGTAGTCCTGCGGCAGTTACTTCACAACTTTGGCCAAGATGTCGCTTTCGCGAAGGATCTTGATGTCGCGGCCGTCGAGCTCGATGTCCGAGCCGGCGTACTTGCCGTAGATCACTTCATCGCCGACGGCGACCGAAAGCTTGCCGCGCTCGCCGCTGTCCAGCAGCTTGCCCGGCCCGACGGCCAAGACGGTGCCGCGCTGCGGCTTTTCCTTGGCCGTATCCGGCAGCACGATTCCTCCGGCGGTCATTTCTTCGGCTTCCACCGGTTCCACAACAACGCGATCGTCCAACGGCCGCAAATTGATGTCCTTCATTGTTCAATTCCCTTTCAACAAGTGTGGTTGCTTGATGTCTACCGTGCGCGGGCGGCAGGGATGCGTTTTCGCGGGTGAAACGACGCACCGCTAGCCCGCGTAGGCCGTATTAAAAGTCGCCCATGCCACCCATGCCGCCCATTCCACCCATGCCTCCTCCCATGCCACCCATTCCGCCCATGCCGCCCATGCCGCCGCCCATGCCGCCGGGGCCATGGCCGGGGTGATCGGGCTTTTCCTTGGGAATGTCCGCGATCAGGCAGGAAGTGGTCAGCAGCAGGGCCGCAACACTGGCGGCGTTTTGCAGGGCAGTGCGAACGACCTTGGCCGGGTCGATGATTCCACGCTCGACGAGGTCGCAGTACTCGTCGCGATCGGCGTCGTAGCCTTCGCTCTTGCCTTTCATTTGGCGGACGCGATTGACGACCACGGCGCCGTCCTGGCCGGCGTTTTCGGCGATCGCCCGCATCGGCTGCTCGAGCACGTTCCGGACGATCTTCGCCCCCAGGGCCATGTCGCCTTCGAGTTGAAGTTGATCGACGGCCTTTTCGCTTCGCAGCAGGGCGACGCCGCCGCCGGGGACGATGCCTTCCTCCAGGGCCGCCTTCGTGGCGTGCTGGGCGTCTTCGAGGAGGAACTTGCGTTCCTTCATTTCCGTTTCCGTGGCGGCGCCGCAGTTGATCTGCGCCACGCCCCCGGAGAGCTTCGCCAGCCGCTCTTGCAGCTTTTCGCGATCGTAGTCGCTGGTCGTGGTTTCGATTTCATTGCGGATCTGCTCCACGCGGCCTTCGATGGCCTTTTTCTGGCCGCCGCCGTTGATGATCGTCGTGTCTTCGGCGGTGACGACGATTTTCGCCGCCGTGCCCAAATCGGAAAGCTTCACCGAATCGAGCGAAATGCCGAGGTCCTTGAAGATCGGCTGCGCGCGGTCAGCGCGGCAATGTCGCCGAGCATGGCCTTGCGGCGATCGCCGTAGCCGGGCGCCTTGACGGCGCAGACGTTCAAAATGCCGCGCATCTTGTTCACCACGAGCGTGGCCAGCGCCTCGCCCTCGATGTCCTCGGCGATGATCAGCAGCGGCTTGCTCGCCTTGCTCAGCGCCTCGAGCAGGGGAACGAGGTTTCGCGCGTTGGAAATCTTGTCCTCGTGAATCAGCACAAGGCACTTTTCCAGCTCGACGGTCAAATTGTCCGCGTCGGTGACGAAGTGCGGCGACAGGTAGCCGCGATCGAATTGCATTCCCTCGACGACCTCGACGGTCGTCTCGGACTGCTTGCCCTCTTCAATCGTAATCACGCCGTCCTTGCCCACCTTCAAGAAGGCTTCGGAGAGCACGGCGCCGATCGAGGGGTCGTTGTTCCCGGCGATGGTGGCGATCTGGGCGATCTCCTTCTTGTTCTTCTCGTTGATCGGGACGGCGAGTTTTTGGATCGACTTGACCACGGCCTGCGCCGCCTGCTGGATGCCGCGGGACAGCGACATCGGGTCGGCGCCGGCGGCGACCATTTTCAATCCCTCGCGATAGATCGCCTCGGCCAGCACGGTCGCGGTCGTCGTGCCGTCGCCGGCCACCTTGCTCGTCTTCGAGGCCGCCTCTTTGACGAGTTGCGCGCCGAGGTTCTCGAACGGGTCGTCGAGGCTGACGTCTTCGGCCACGGTCACGCCGTCTTTGGTCACCTTCGGCGCGCCCCAACCCTTGTCCAGAACGGCGTTGCGGCCGCGTGGGCCCAAGGTGCTGGCGACGGCTCGGGCCAACTTGCTTACGCCGGCGGCCAGCGGCTGCCGAGCTTCGTCTTCAAAGACCATCTGTTTTGCCACAGCGGTTTCCCTCCTGTTGCTGGCGAATCACCCTTCGACGGCATACCACGACCACAATTGGCAGCCGAAAGCAGTTTGCTGCCCAAGGAAGCAAGCAGCGTGCCAATGGTTCGGGCAATTGACGCAAGGCGTTGCGGGCCCAGCGGTTGCAATGTTGCAATAACTTCCCGCGTTGTGCTCTATTCCAAGGCCGCAACCGGATGTATGTCATTTTGGCAGGAGATAACAAGCCTTGCGAGTGAGCCGGCTTAATTCTGAGGTGGGGCTCGTGTCCAAAGCTTCTCCCCATTATACTCAGGTGCGTCGGCCGACCGTTTTGCCGTCCTGCCCCGCTCTGAAGACACCGTTTCGCTCGTCTCCGATGGAACCCCTGACCGCAAATCAATGTGAGGCTTTCGTCGCCCAGTTGGCCGAACCGACAACCCGCCGGGCGGCGCGCAAGCAACTCGTCGCCGCCGGCGCCGTGGCGACGCTGCTGAAGTGCCTGGACCATGAAAACGAGTCGGTCGTTTGGGCCGCCGTCCAGTCGTTGGGCGAGCTGCGCGCCGCCGAGGCGATCGAACCGCTTTGCCGCCTCTTGGACCGCAACGTTTTGGGCGCCGCGGTCAGCGAGGCCCTGCGGCGAATTACCGGCAAAGATTTCGGCCGCGATACGGCAAAGTGGCGGGCGTGCCTCAGCGGACCGTCCTCGGCCGGCGCGCAAGCGCGGGCAGCGACATCGCCGGCCGCATCCGCCAGGCGGGCGAGCGCCTCGGCGTCCAGCCGACCGTGTCGGGCAAGTCGTTTTGGTTCCGCGTCCGCTTGTCGCCCGAGCGAACCCAGGACGTCGCCGTCCAGGTCAGTCGCGGCGAAACGCCGGGCGACGAACTTGTCTTGGTCTACACGGAGTGCGGCCCTGCCGACGCCCGGCTCTATGAGACCTTGCTGCGAAAAAACCTGACGCTTCGCGCCGGGGCGTTTGCCATTCGGGACATCGACGGCCACGCCCATTTCGCGATGGTCGATACGGTTGCCGCCCCGGCGGCGACTGCCGACGACCTGGCCCGGAGGATCGAGCGGATCGCCGCGCAGGCCGAAGTCGTCGAAAGCGTTTTGGCGAAACAGGAACAGAACCATCATGGCTGAACTTGGCGTGAACATCGATCACATCGCCACGCTCCGCCAGGCGCGGCGGACCTACGAACCCGATCCGGTTTGGGCGGCGGTGCTGGCGGAACTGGGCGGGGCCGACGGCATCACCCTGCACCTCCGCGAGGACCGCCGGCACATCCAGGACCGCGATCTGCGCATCCTTCGCGACACGGTGGCCGCAAAACTCAACCTCGAACTGGCCTGCAACGAGGAAATCCTCAACATCGCTTGCCAGACCAAGCCCGATCAGGCCACGCTCGTTCCCGAACGGCGGGAAGAAATCACCACCGAGGGCGGCTTGGACGCGACATCACAGCCAGACCGCCTTGCGCGGGCAATCGGGCAATTGCGCGAGGCGGGCGTGTACGTCAGCTTGTTTCTCGATCCGGATCCGCGGCAGATTGAGGCGGCCGTCCGCCTCGGCGCAGACGCCGTCGAGCTGCACACCGGCCAATACGCCCTGGCCCGCTCCGGCAGCGCCCAGACCTTCCAGTTGCAGGCGTTGAAAAAGGCCGCGGAGCAGGTGGTCCAGGGCGGGATGGCCTTGCACGCCGGGCACGGACTGACCTATCGCAACGTCCGGCCGATCGTCGCGATCGACGCAATGCACGAACTGAACATCGGCCACAGCATCATGGCCCGCGCGATCCTCGTCGGCCTGGAGACCGCCGTCCGCGAAATGCGATGCTTGATATAGGAAGAAGAAAGGAGAAAGGAGTTAGAAGTTAGAAGTTAGAAGTGGGAATAAAGCGAGAAATTCTAACTCCTAACTCCTTTCTCCTTTCTTCTCCCCCCGCGGTGAATCTTGTCGCTCAACCCTAGAGGAATCGATGCGATCACGCAGTGAAGAGTTTGCCGGGCTGACCGTGGCGATCGTCACGCCGTTTCGCGACGGCCAGGTCGACGTTGAGGCCCTGCAACGAAACATCGAGTTTCAAATCAACGCCGGCGCCACGTGCGTCTGCCCCGTGGGCACGACCGGCGAGTGTCCGACGCTTTCGCACGCCGAGCACGAGCGGGTGATTTCAGCCACCGTCGAGGCCGCGGCCGGACGCATCAAGGTCATGGCGGGGACCGGCTCGAACAGCACGGAAGAGGCCCTGCGGCTGACTCGCTGGGCGGCAAAGAGCGGCGCCGACGCCGCCCTGGTGGTCGGCCCCTACTACAACAAGCCCGCCCAGGAGGGCCTTTTTCAGCACTTCAAGGCCCTGGCCCAGGCGGTGGACATTCCGATTTGCGTCTACAACATTCCCGGCCGAACGGGCAAGAACATCGAGGCGGAGACGATCATCCGCATGGCCGAACTGCCCAACATCACGATGGTCAAGGAGGCGACCGGCTCGATGGACCAGGCATCGCAGATCCTGGCCAACACCGACCTGACGCTCTTAAGCGGCGACGACAGCCTGACGCTGCCGCTATTGTCGCTGGGCGGGCGCGGGGTGGTTTCCGTGGTGGGCAATCTCGTGCCCGCCGACGTGATCGCGATGATCCGCGCCTTCGACGCCGGCGATCTCGCCGCCGCCCGCCGCTTGCACTACCAACTGTTTCCGCTCTGCCGCGACATGTTGGGTTTGGCGACGAATCCGATTCCGATCAAGGCGGCGATGCAGATGCTCGGCCGCGACACGGGCGAGTTGCGGATGCCGTTGACGCGGCTGACGGCGGCCGAGGAAGCGAAGCTCCGCAAGACGCTCGCGGCGTATGGGCTGCTGTAGCCTCGCGGTCCCCTCTCCCTTCGGGAGAGGGTTAGGGTGAGGGCTGAAGCGGAACAGACCTGCCATATTAGCAAAAGAAGGTGTCCCCGTTTTCTCCCGTTTCCTCCCGGTGTTTTGTTCAACAAATGGCGAACGCAAAGAAGAGAACGAGAACGTATCAAGTGTTTGTCAGCCATGCAACGGCCGACAAATGGTTGGCGAGAATTCTCTGCGAGAAGATTGAAGCCGCGGGGGCAACAACCTTCCGTGATGACCGTGACATTGACGGCGGCGACGATATTCCTGAGCGGATCCGCGCCGAGATCAGGCGGTCTCGTGGAGCTGGTTGTGCTACTGACGCCCGTCTCTGTCGCCAGCACGTGGGTGGCTATCGAGGTCGGCGCGGCGTGGGGCTGGAGCAAATCAATTCGCATCACTCCTATCCTATGCCACGTGGACGTTGACCCCATTCCTGGCATGCTCAAATCAAAAAAAGCAATCCATATCAATGATTGCCCTGACTTTCTTGCCGAATTGAGAAAACGCGCGGAGCAGCACTGTGGAAACTAAGGCTACCACTTATGATGTTTTCATCTCGCACGCTCATCAAGATTCAACGCTTGCCGAAACGATTGCTGAGAAGTTACGTGCGTACCAACTTCAGGTGTTTACTGATGCCCAGGTCGAGACTGCTTCGCTAACCGAGGAGGCGCTTTGGCAAGCTATGGCCGAGAGCCAGGCCATGATTGCTCTCATCTCGACGCCTGAACCGTCCGCGTCGATGGCATTTGAGATTGGCGCAGCAACGGCTTGGAATAAGCCCATCTACGTTGTCGTCACGGAACCGTCAACGATTCGGATGCCGCGCTCGTTGAGCGGTCTCAAGGTCTACCCGCTTTCTCGAGTTGAAGAGATCGCGAGCGAGCTAAAGCGAGCCAGTGATTCCCTGTCGGGTAGCGAGATCGCGATCTTAATAGAAGAATACGCGAAAATTGGTGTTTCGGTCGATCGGTTGGCTCTTGATTCAGCGGCTCTTTCCAACCTGACAAAGCAGTTTAATAAAGCCGCCAAGCGGCAGGTGTCGGGCGAGAAATTGCTGTGGTCGCTATTGCGTCTCCGAAAAGGGAACGTGCTGCCACCTGTTAAGAAGATCCCTAAGAAGCGAGATTCAAAACCCTAGAAGGGCAAACGGGGACGTTCCGCTTTTCGTAAAATGGTGAGCCTCCTCCGCTTCCGCCCTCACCCTAACCCTCTCCCGAAGGGAGAGGGGACCGGTCGCTATTTCTTCGGGGGACAAAAAGGGGACATTCTAATTTTGGTAAAATGGCGAGTCTCCCACCCCGCCACGGCCCTCACCCTATCCCTCTCCCGAAGGGAGAGGGGACCGGGCGCGTCACTTCTTCGCCTCCTCCGGCCCGAGCAGCTTCGCAAGCTCCTTGCCCAGTTCCTCGCCGCGGCAGAAAATCGAAATCACCCTGCCGTCGCGGCCGATGAGGAAGACGGTCGGGATGCCGAAGACGCCGTAGTAGGTGCTCAACGACTCGTCGGTCCCCCGCGCGTCGTAGTTGTCCAGCAGCACGGTCCAGGGGTGCTTGTGCTCCTCAAGAAAATGGTCCAAGGCGTCGCGGTCGCGATCGACGCTGACGCCGACGACATCGAAGCCGCGGGCGTGGTAGGTCTCATAGTTTTTGGCGATGTTGTTCATCTCCGCCAGACAGGGGCCGCACCAGGTCGCCCAAAAGTCGATCAACACGACCTTCCCCTTGTACTGGCTCCAATCGAGCGGCTTGCCCTCGACGGTGGTCCCTTTCAAGGTGAATTCCTTGCCGACCAGTCCGAGGCGGCGGGCGGCGCCCTGCATGCACGCGCCCAAGACGGCGATCTCCTTGTCCTTGCTGGCCGCGAGCAACTTGCCGAAATCCCTGTAGCTCTGGATGGCCAGTTTTTCCCGGCCCTCCTGCTCCAACATGCTCGTTGTCGTCATGGCCAACTCGACCGCTTCGCCGTCCAAGGGCCCTTTGCCGATGCAAGCCGTGATGTCTCCCAGGACCTTGGAAAGCGCCTTCTCATCGACCTTCTTGGCCGACGCGACTTCATCCAGGCGCTCGTGCAACTGGATGATGCGGACGTCGCGGACCAAATCCTTGAAGCCGGCCTTCTGCAATTCGGCGGGAAACGCGGCAAGCTTCTTCTTCGCCGTCGGGTCGCCGAGTCGCTCGAGCATTTGCAGGGCGATCAACTTGTAGCGGACGCCCGCCTTCGCCTGTTCGGCGTTCGGCTTGGCCTTGAGAATTTTTTCCGCCGCCTCGAGCAGCGAATGAAACACCTTCTTGCGGAACTCCGCGACCGCCTCGGGGGTCTCGCTGCTGGGCCGTTGGCGCGTGAGACGGTCGATAAACCCCACCAGTTCCTCCGCATTTCCATCGGGCACGGCAAACGGATCGGGCTTCTCGGGCACGAGTTCTTTTTTCGCCGCCGAGGCGGCCGCCGCCGGCTTCGGCTCTTCCGCAGCCAGGGCGGCAACGGCGAGCGAGAAGGCCACGGCCGCGCATCCGACGCGGGTTCCGAGACGGCGACTCAGCGGGAAAAACGACATGCGACTGTCCCTTTCTATATTTGTCATGCGCGGCTGGACGACGCTTCCATGGTAACGGCGGGCGACTCGCCTGCCAACCCGCCGCGCCCTCACCCTAACCCTCTCCCAGGGGGAGAGGGGACCGGGCGCTTGCTACCGCAACTTCCATGGCTCGCCGCTACTTCCCCGGTTCGCTCCAGCGGACGCCGCCGGTCCCGCGGCGAACGCGGCCGATTGGCCAACTCTCGATCCCAGACCGTGAAAGCTGCTGCTGAATTTTGTTGGCATAGTAGGGGCTGACGACCAGCGCCATGCCGACGCCCATGTTGAACACCTGGTCCATTTCGGCCTGCTCGACCTCGCCCAGCCGCTGCAACCAGGGGAACACGGGGGGCATCGGCCAACTGCCCCGGTCGATGACCACTTCGACATTTTGCGGCACGATCCGGGCGAGGTTCTCGTGCAGGCCGCCGCCGGTGATGTGGGCGATCCCGTGCACCACGCTCTTGATCCGATAGTAGGAAAGCACCTGGCGCACAGGCCGCACGTAAATCCGCGTCGGCTCCATCAGGGCCGCGCCCACCGTGCGGCCAAGCTCCTCGACGTGGTCGCCGACCTTCAGCCCGGCAATGTCGAAGACGATTTTTCGGGCGAGGCTGTAGCCGTTGGAGTGCAGGCCGGTGGAGGCCAGGCCGAGGACGACGTCGTCGGCCGCGATCGCGGTGCCGTCGATCACGTGTTTTCGCGGGACGACGCCGACGCAAAAACCGGCCAGGTCGTAATCGCCCGGGGCGTAAAGGTCGGGCAGGATGGCGGTTTCGCCGCCGAGCAGGGCGCAGTCGGCCTGGAGACAGCCGTCGCTGATCCCTTTGACGAGCTGTTCGAGAAGTTCCGGATCGTCCTTCGGCATGGCCACGTAATCGAGGAAGAACAGCGGCTCGGCCCCGCAGCAGAGGGCGTCGTTGACGCTCATCGCCACCAGATCGATGCCGACGGTCGTGTGGACGCCGACGGCGATGGCCACCTTCAATTTCGTGCCCACGCCGTCGGTGCAGGAGACGAGGACCGGGTCTTCGTACTTCCGCGTGAACAGGCGGCTGGCGAAATCGAGTTGGAAGAGGCCGGCGAATCCTCCATTGAGGGGGATAACGCGGGGCGTGTAGGTGCGTGCCAGCAAGTTCGGGAGTCTCGCCATCGATTGGCGATAAACGTCGAGATCGACGCCGGCGTCCTTGTAGGTGGCTTTGGCCATGTTGTCGTCCGCGGTGAAGTTGCGTGCTATTCTAATCGAAGTTGGCCTGCGGGAAAAAGGGCCCCGCTGGGGGCTTCAGGCTTGACATGGACGCGGGAAGTTGCAGAATTGAGGGCGATTGCTGGTTTTCCCGCCGCATTTACCTGCCACACCCGGGGCTGAGCTTTTTGGCTTTCGCCCCCGTTTTGAAGGAGACATCCCATGCAGTGGACCACTCGATCTTACTCCGTTGCGGCCTCGGCGACCGTTGCCGGCGTTTTGACCCTCGCGTTGATCTTGCCGGCCAAGTCGCAGGACCCCAGCGGAGCGGAGTCGGCGGCGAAGGTTTCCACATTCGCCCCGGCCGAGGACCTTGTCGGTCAGGCGAAGCAGTACATGAAGACGATCCAGGAGGACACGGCCGACGCGGACCAATACAAGGACACGAAGGACGAAATTGCCAAAACGTCGAACACGTTGGCGGTGATCGCCTTGGCGTTGGGCCTGCACGACGAGGACAATCGGTACAAGGCTGCCGCGCCGGCGATTCTCAGGGCCGCCCAGGAAGTCGCCGCCGCGAAGGACTTCGATGCAGCGAAGAAGGCCGCCGAAAAGCTGCAGGCCGCTGTGAATGGCGGCGAGGCCAAGGGCGATTTGAAATGGACGAAGGTCGCCTCGCTCGAACAACTGATGAAACAGGTCCCCTTGGTCAACACGAAGTTGAAGCGGTACGTCAAGGGCCCGCGACTGAGGTCGAAGGCCAAGGAGACCGCCGGCCTGTCCGCCGTGATCGCCGTGATCGCCCAGGGAAGCTTGGCCAACACAGAGGAGGCGAAGGCGACGACGCCCGAGTTGGTCGCCCAATGGCAGAAGTTCTCCAACGAATTGCGGGATGCGGCGGCGGCGGTCAATTTGGGCATTCACGCCGGCAACCGAAAAGCCACAGACAAAGGGATGGCCAAATTGGCCGAAAGCTGCGACGATTGCCACAACGTTTTCCACAAGGAAGCGGAAAAGGAGAAGGGCAAGGCGGAGTAGTTTGGGCAGAAATGGCCGCCGATCCACCCACTTGGGGTGGATGTGGTCGATGCGGTTGAAATCGTGGCACACTTAGGTCTTGGGTCTTAGGTCTTGGGTCTCAGGTCTTTGTCGCGACAAACGTTCCAAGAAGCCATGTCCGAAGTCCTAAGACCTAAGACCTCTTCTCCGGCGCTATCTTGCCCAGTGCCCGCCCCCACACGCTGTGGAATCGTCGCCATCTGAACGGGCAGCCCTCGGCTTTAGCTTCCTCGGCCACGGGACCGAAGAATACCAAGATAGCGGCGCCAGGTCATTGTTCTCTGCCGCCCATCTTGCCTAAATTTTCAGCGAAGACCCAGCTACAGCAGGTAAGGCATGTTGCTCGACGGGAATCAATGCTATGCTTCCGATGTTGGCCTACAGCCTGGATTTACGATCGAGACATCGGCTATGATGCAGCGACACTCCGCGCTGCGGTTCACGCACCCTCTTCCGTATGGGGCGATTCTCCATGATGGGGGGGTCCAATTTGTCGTCTTCAGCCGCAGCGCCACGGCGATGCGGGTCCTGTTGTACGACAAGGTGAGTGATCCGGAGCCGGTCGAGATTATCACGTTCGACCCCGATCTCAATCGCTGGGGCGACATCTGGAGCATCTTTATTCCCGGGATCGGCGCCGGGCAGCTCTATCATTATCAGGCCGACGGGCCGCACGAGCCGCGCGCGGTCACCGATTCGATCCGCAGGCGCGGTTGATCGATCCCTACTGCAAGGCCCTGGCCGGCGACTTCCTGCCGGCCGTCGGCGGCATCGTCCGCCCGCCCAAGTGCGTCGTCGTTCACGACAAGTTCGATTGGCAGGGCGACCGTCACCTGCGGCGAAATCTCTCGGAAACCATCATCTATGAAATGCACGTCCGCGGCTTCACCAACGCCGCTTCCAGCGGGGTGAAGCATCCGGGCACGTACCTCGGCGTCATTGAGAAGATTCCCTACCTGAAATCCTTGGGCGTCACGGCGATCGAGTTGATGCCCGTCCATGAGTTCCCGATCCTCGATTGCCTGGGACAGCCGCCGCCGCGGGTGAACTACTGGGGCTACGACCCCATGGCCCTGTTCTCGCCGCACCGCGGCTACGCCGTGGGAATCGCGCCGGGGGCCCAAGTCCGCGAGTTCAAGGAGATGGTCCGGCGCTGCACGCCGCCGACATCGAGGTCATCCTCGACGTTGTCTTCAACCACACCGCCGAAGGCAACGAGCAAGGCCCGACCTTGTGTTTCAAGGGTCTGGAGAATCGGGTCTACTACATGCTCGAAAACGGCGGGGGAACTTACCGCAACTACACCGGCTGCGGCAACACGCTCAATGGGAATCATCCGATCGTCCGCGAGATGATCTTCCATTGTCTCCGCCATTGGGTGCACAACTATCACATCGATGGTTTCCGCTTCGATCTCGCCTCGATCCTCAGCCGGGACCGCGAGGGGAACCTGGTCCCGAATCCGCCGGTGGTCGAGACGATCGGCGAAGACCCGCAGTTGGCCGACACGAAGATCATCGCCGAGGCGTGGGACGCCAGCGGCGCGTACCAGGTCGGCACGTTCGGCAGCCTGCGTTGGGCGGAGTGGAACGGCCGCTACCGCGACGACGTGCGCCGATTTTGGCGGGGCGATCCGCAAATGATCGGACCGCTGGCGACGCGGCTGGCCGGCTCCAGCGACCTTTACCAGGCCAGCGGACGCCGGCCTTACCACAGCATCAACTTCCTCACGTCGCACGACGGCTTCACGCTCAACGACCTGGTGAGCTACAACCACAAGCACAACGACGCGAACGGAGAAGGGAACCGCGACGGGGACAACAACAATTTTAGCTACAACTACGGCGTCGAAGGCCCGACCACGCGCCGCTCCGTCGAACTCGTGCGCCAGCGGCAGATCAAGAACCTGCTGGCGACGCTGCTCTTGAGCCAGGGCGTGCCCATGTTGTCCTTCGGCGACGAGTGCCGCCGCACCCAGCAGGGCAACAACAACGCCTATTGCCAGGACAACGCCATTTCCTGGTTCGACTGGCGGCTGGTCGAAAAACAGGAGCGACTTCTCCGCTTTTACAAGGGGTTGGTCCAGTTCCGCCGCGCCGAACCGACCGTGCGGCGGATCGACTTCCTCACGGGTTTGCCCGTGCGTCCGGGCGGGATGCCCGATGTAAGCTGGCATCTTCCCGACGGCCAACGCATGGACTGGACGAACGGAAACGGCAGCCTCGTCTGCATTTTCGGGGCGCTGCCGCCGGCGGACGTGGCCGCGCCGCCGAACCACCACGTCATGATGATGCTGCACTCCGGGGCCGAGCCGTACAAATTCGTGATTCCGAAGATCGCCAGGCCGTATTCGTGGCGACTGTTCGTCAACACGGCGGCGCCGACGCCGCGAGACATCTATCCCGATCTGCAAGGGCCGCCTGCCCCGGCCGACGGCCTGGTCCTGCTCGAAGGCCGGTCGTTGGTCTGCTGCGTCGCCCGCGACGAAATGTGAAACTTGCCGCGGGCCGCTTCGCCCTTCACGCGCGGGCCGCCGCCGCCTCGAACAGGCCGCACGGCGCGGCGTGGCGATGTGGACACTCGGTCTTGTCCAGGTCGATCCCCTCGACGTGGCCGCACGTGTGGCAGATGATTCGCGGCTTGTTGTCCTCGGCGGAGCAGATCGGCATGGGCAGCGGAATCAGCCGCGTCGCGTGAACCATCAGCGGTTCGCCGCTGTAGTCGCTGACCATCAACAGCCAATCGCCGTTGGCCTCGGGCGGTTGCACCGCGGCCACAGTGAACACGTCGAAGGAGGCCAGCCCGTTGGGCGTCAGTATCCTGTAGCGCGCTCGACCGCTCATCTCGCTCTCCTTTTCCTCAAGCCCAACAAAGTATAGGGAGGCGGGCAAGGGCGGGCAAATCGGCTGCGGAATATGACGTTTTTGTCCTCACATCGCCGAGGTTTGGTCGGCGAATATCGGGTGTCCTCATTCGATGTTCCCGTCTGTAGGCGGGCCGCCAAGGCCGCATACTTGACCGCGGGCTGGATATGGTAGAATGACGCACGCGGCGGAAGGAAGAATTCCTACCCCCGCCGCTTGCCTTTTATCTCAAGGAGTTCGAACGATGGAAGAAACGCACGTGATCTTCGGCGTACACGTCTTGAACCGAACGCAGCATGTTCCCCCCGTGCAAAAATTGCTGACGGAATACGGCTGCAACATCAAGACCCGGCTCGGGCTGCACCATGTGGACGAGAAGGGGTGCTCTACGCGCGGCTTGATCCTTTTGGAGATGTTCGGCGACCCTGCTGTCTACGGGCAGTTGAAGGCGAAGCTGGCCGCCTTAGACGGCGTTGAGGTTCAAGAGATGGTCTTCGAACACGACGCTTAGCGGAGCGGGAGGGATTTGAACCCCCGGCGCCCTTGCGAGCGCTCCAGTTTTCAAGACTGGCGCCTTAAACCACTCGGCCACCGCTCCAAAACCCCGTTTTTCTCGGGGGTTATTGACGTTTCATAGGATTGGGATATGATAGGATGTTAGCGGCTGACACCCGTTTCTGACACCCGACCCCCCCAAGCGTCCAAGGAAACGTCGTATGACCAAGCATAGCCGAAAAACTGGCGCCAAGGCAGACCACCCGAAAAAGCCGCACCCAGACTTCCCGCTGTTCCCGCACGCCAGCGGGCGCTGGGCGAAGAAGATTCGCGGCCAATTCCGCTACTTCGGGAAGGTTGCAGACGACCCCAAGGGCGAAAAGGCTCTGGCCAAGTGGCTTGCCGAGAAGGATGAACGTCTCGCTGGCCGCATGCCCCAAGCTGCCCCGGTCGGCGTGACCGTCCGCGACCTGGCAAACCACTTTTGCACGTTCAAGCGCAACCTTTTGGAGTCGGGCGAGATCGTCTATCGGAGCTTCGCCCAATACTACGCGACGTGCGAATCCCTCATTGCCGTGTTCGGCGACACTCCGATTGACACCCTCACTCCCGACGACTTCCAGCGGCTTCGCCGGCAGGCCGCTAATCGCCTCGGGCCAGTCGCCCTAAGCAACGAAATCCAGCGGGTTCGGTCCGCATTCAAGTACGCCTTTGAGGCAGGGCTAACCGACAGGCCGCCGCGATTCGGACCGGGCTTTAAGAAGCCAAGCGCCAAGACGCTACGGCAGCAGCGGGCCAAGGGCGGCTCGCGACTGGTGGAACGGGAAGAATTGCTGGCGATCCTGGACGAGGCGCCGACGGCGGGGAAGGCAATGATTCTTCTCGGCATCAATGGTGGGCTGGGCAACGGCGACATCGGCGCTTTGCCGACACGCGCCGTCAACCTGAAAACGGGCTGGCTTGTCTTCCCCAGGCCCAAGACAGGCATAGAGCGTAGGATTCCGCTTTGGCCCGAGACAGTCGCGGCCATCAAGACCGCCATACTGGCGGAAAAGCGCCCCAAGCCGGCCGAAGACGACGGCCTAATGTTTCACGGCCGGCAGGGCAAGCCGATGTTGACCGAAAACGGATACAAGGTCGGCACGATGTTCGTGCGGGCCGCCACGCGGGCGGGAAAATCACGCAAGGGATTGTCGTTTTACTCATTGAGACACACATTTCAGACCATTGGCGAGGGGGCGCGGGACCTGGCAGCCGTCCAGGCGATTATGGGCCACGCGCCCAGCGCGGGCGACATGTCGGCGACGTACCGGGAGCGGGTTAACGACGAGCGGCTCACCGAAGTCACCAATCATGTGCGTAAGTGGCTGTTCGGCACGGCTTCGCTGGCCAAGCCGAAAGAAGCTGGAAGTGAACAACCGCCGACCGGATCGACGGTAAGAAATAGGCAATCAAAGTAGGAACGGCCGTGCAGTGCGGGACGCCGCCGTCCCGAAGGCTACAATGCTTACCTGCGCGGCCGTTTTCATTTTTGGATCGGCCCTCGTGGCGGCTGGCACGTCAACTACGGCCATTTTCGCGGCATTGTAACCTGCCAGCCTTCTTAGCCGTCAGAAGGCGTGCATTCGATGCAAATTCGCCCTCCGACGTTTTGAGCATCGCACCAACTGGACGGCATATCGCCGCCGAAGTGGCCCTCCAACTGAATTGGAGCGGAAAAGTGGGCATGAAAAAGTAGACCTGCTTTAGCTATCACAGGGCGAAAAAATCGTCCCGTTTCGTCGGCTCCGGCCGGCAAGACGGGGCTTTTTCATTTCTTGACCGTGCGTTTCATCGCGGCCGCCTCGACGTTCGGGGCGGTCCTGTTTGACACAGGACCGTCCCGCGTGGATGGTCCCAGACCCAAGGAGAACCGTCCGATGATCCGTATCGCCTCTCAGCCGAAACCTGCTATGCCCGGTTGGCACGTTGGTTTTTTGGCCATGCTCTCCGCCATCCGCCTGCATGCCCGCATCTCCTTCCGGAATCTGAAGCCCGAGGCACGGGAAGAAGCCGTCGCCGAATGCGTCGCCAACAGTCTCGTTGCCTACACGAGGCTTTACCAGTTGGGCAAAGTCGCTTTGGCCTACCCGACCGTCCTGGCCCGTTATGCCGTCGCCCAAGTCAAGGACCACCGCTTGGTCGGCGGACACCTGAATATCAAGGATGTGTCTTCGGGTTACTGCCAGCGACGGAAGGGCGTCGCCGTGGAGCGATTGGACAAATACGACCACGAGGAAAATTGCTGGGAGGAAGTCGTGATCGAAGATCGCCACTGTGGACCTTTTGATGTCGTCCGGACGAAGCTCGATGTCAGGGCGTGGCTGCGTTCGCTCCCCATCCGACAACGGCGGATCGCCAAGTTCCTCGCTAACGGCGAAACGACGACTGCGGCGTCCCAGAAGTTCGGCATCTCCGCCGGCAGGATTTCACAGTTGAGGCGTGAGTTGGCCGAGAACTGGAAAATGTTCGTCGGCGATCGGCCCGCGGTGGCGTAAGCGACGGGATCAAATGGATCGGTCAAGGCCCGGCAGGATTCCTGCCGGGCCGGTCGTGAAAAGCAATCGGGACGCAGGCATATTTTCGTCTCTATCTTCCTATCGGAAGATAGAGACTCGCAAAAATTTTTGTTCTTCAAGGAGGTTTTAAGTAGTCCTGAAAAGGGTTCTCAACACCTCGCCTTCTTCGATATCTCGGAAGCAGGCCAATCTTACCCCCCCAAACGTAGTATACGTCGATCTGAGGGCCTTCTGAGGCTCAGATGGCCATCTGAGCCACTTTGCCTCCCAGGGCCTTAAATCGCTTGCTACGACGCCGAAGGAATCTCGGAGCCAGATTCCAACATTTTGATCTCGTGATCAAAATCTGCCGGCCTTCACGGCATTGTAACGAATGTGTCTTGCCGATCCCGTTCTGTCGCCCGCCACAGCATCCTCTGACGCTTCGCCCACACTCGAAAGGACATTCCCATGCTCACGCTGATTCTCGTTGCTTGCTCCGCGTTTGTTCTTCTCGTTGTCGCCGCCGGGCGGCTGGATCACTTCGATGAGGAGGAGAACGCCTGGGCCGAAGCCGTTGTGGAAGACACCCGCACGGCGACCGTGCCCGATGTCCGCGTTGGCACTAACGATCCTGACTTGGAGCGGGACGTGGCCATCGGCATTCTGAGGCAATGCAGTTGATTCAACCCCCACAGAAGGGAGGAAGAATGGGAGAACTTGTTGTTCTCGGAATCCTGATTGGCGTCGGCGTCTGGCTCTACAAGGCCGGCAAGCGCATCGGCAGCCGCAAGGGCTTCAATGTAGGCCGCGACCGGGGCCGACGCCGCCGGTAAAGTTTTCATTTTCGCAAGGAGAATTTATGCGTAGATCCACTCTCGATTTCCTCGACGAGAACGCGACGCTCGTACTCTGCGTCCTCGCCGGCGCCGCGCTGACAATTCCGTTGCTCGGCTTCGGTCCTCTGATCGCCGCAATGCTCGGTATGGCGATGGGCATTGCCGTTCTGGATCGGCTCGCGAACTGGGCGACGTAACGCCACGGTCAACGTGGATTCGTGCTCGCCGGTCGCACCTGCCACTGGGCTACCCGTAGCTCTGTGGCAGGTGCGACCGGCAGCACAACGTCCGTGGCACGATTGAGCGGGCTGCATTTTCTTAGGTATGGCATCAGCCCGTGCACGAACGGCAGAACCCGCTCGGCGGCCAGCGACAGCCTTTCAAGGCCAGTGCCAAGCAGCTTGCTACTCCTCCAGCATGTCCAACAAACCATTGAGGACTCGACCAAAGGGTCTTCAGCCCTTTTCCCCCAGGCACCCCCCCACGGGATTATCCAGACGAGATTTGGGCCCCCTCTGCCGCGTTCCCTGCCACCCATCCTCTATTGGAAGTGAGGCCGGCACAGGGTACAATCGTGAAAATGGCACCCCGTGGTAGTTTGGGGTGTCTGCCCTCCTCGATTGACAAGGCAGCGGCACGATAGTCACCAGCGGTTTGGCGTCGGCACGGTGGTGAGCGTGGGTGGCATGGCGTTGGGCCTGGCCGCCTTGGGAAGCGTGATCGCCGTTAACATGCACCCCACGGCGCATGGCGATTCTCGGGCGGCGATTCGGAGAAAAGCGTCATAAATCGCCGGCACCTGCTGCATTTCATCGAGCAAAGCAATCCCAATATTTGCCCCCTCCGGCGAAGGAAAAGAACGGCGGGACGTGAGATCGCCAAGCCGACGTCTTATGTCGTAAGTAATTTGAAAATAAGACGTTACGCCACCAAGGCATCGTGCGCCTGCTTCAGCAGGCGCGGCACGATGCCTTGATCGCGTTGTCGCAAAAATTCCCGTTCAACTATCAGGTACGGCCAGGTCCAGCAACGCCGGCAACACGCAGAGCTTGGTGTTCATCGTGGTGTCCACGACCATGCCGGATTCCATCAATGTCGTGAACTTCAAAGGTACAGCATTTGGTTGGCACCGTGGTTTGAGACGCCCCAGGCCCTCAACTTTAGGAAAAACTCGGCGTAAGTCGTTATTTGGCAACGTATTGCGTTGATGGACAATGATTTAAGATCGGTTTCAGACTTGTCATCATTCGGCGTGATTATGCCTGTTTTGTGGTCATTTCGCACGGGATTGAGAGGCTATTGAGGGACCTCGCGGCACTAGGTTCCGAGCCTGGTTTCAAGGATTGAAATGGACCGGCAAGACCGTGAAGATGTCTTCCTTCTCAATACCCTTCTCGGGACAGATTTGGCCACGTCCTACGTAGCTGCCACCGACCCCGAACCACCTAAGCGGACGGGATGCGGTTGTGGCCTCCTTGCGGCGTTGCTGGCGGCCGGTTTCATCCTCTGGCGCGATCTTACCCGTTGACGGGCCGGGCGTTCAGCGGATCGGCCCGGCACTCCGATGTTCCCAGCGATGGCCCAGCGGCGGCAACGTGGTGGCGGCCCGGCGGCGGCGGTCGGCCGGGCGGATCGTCGGGGCCACGGGCGGAGGCGTCCAGGGCGGATCGTCGGGGCCGCGGGCCGGGTGGGGCGTCCAACGGCGGCCGGGCGGATTGGCCCAACCCGCAGGCTTCCAGAAAATGGCGGCCCAACACTCCGGCGTCAATCCATCAATCGCCAACGATGCGAAGTCGCGGGCGGGCGTCGGCGGGGCATCGACACCAGGGCGGCAGTGGATCGGCGACATGGCCGCATTGCACAATCGACAGCGGCCACGTTGTTTTGGGAGTCCTGGCGGCCGGCCTGACGGCCAGTGGCGGCCCCAGCAGCGACGATCCCGTGGGGGCGGTCAAGCCGGCCAGCGGCCGATTCAGCCGCGCGAGCGTTTTCGGTACTCGCCAGGCGTCTGGCCGGTGTGCAGGCGGAAGACCGTCGTCATGTGTTGCAGATAGCGAAATCCCGCCGCAACGGCCACCTCCCGCAGCGGCAGGTCGGTCGTGGCGACCAGTTGCCTGGCCCGCTCGATCTGGGCGCGTTGGATCTCGGTGTGAATCGTCCGGCCGGTGAACGCCTTGAACCGCGCCTGCAACGCCGAGCGCGAGCCCCCCTCCGTCCGCACCACGTCGGAAACCTGGATCCCTTCGCCGGCATGTTGGCGGATGTATCCCAGCGCCTGGGCCACGTCGGCGTCCTGAATCATCATCGCGTCGCTCGACCGCCGGCTGACAATGCCTTCCGGATCGACGACGAACTTCAATTGCCGCGGCTTCTCGCCGGCCATCAGCCGATCCAGCAGCGCCACGGCCTCGCGGCCCATGGCGCGAGACCCTTGCTCGACGCTGCTCAGCGGCGGACTGGTCAGTTCACAAAGGAACTCGTCGTTGTCCACGCCGATCACCGCGACTTCCTCCGGCACGAGAATGCCGAGGCTGCGACAAGCCATTAGCACCTGCCGGGCGCGGACGTTGTAGCAGACCATCAGTCCGACCGGCTTCTCCAGCGAGTCGAGCCACTGCCTCAGTTCATTGTGCGGGCCGTCTTTTTGCGGCCGCGCGAGAGACCGCCGACAAAGACCGAACAAGGGGCGCCGGCCGCCGCCGCGGATTGTTCAAACGCCGCCTGCCGCTGCGCCGACCAGCCGGTCATTCGCGTGTGCGGAAGTCCGCAGAAAGCCAGCCGCGCGAATCCACGCGACAAGAGGTCCTCGGCGGCCAACCGCCCGATCGCCGCGTTGTTCGTGGTGAAGTAGGGAATGCCCCAACTCGGATCGGCCCAGCCATATTCGGCCTCAATCCCGACGACGGGAATTTTCTGCTTATGCACCAGAACGGTCGCGGCGCGGTTGACGAAGGAGGCGATGATCCCGTCCGCGCGCCATCTTCGCCGCACCGGTACACTCTCCATGGGGTCCTGGGCCAAGTAGAAGGGATGTTCCAGCGGGGCCTGCACCACCTGAAAATCCCAGTTCCCCTGTTCGTGCGCATAGGCGGCCGCCCCCTCCGCGATCTTCCGCTGGTGGGAATTTGTGGCGTCGATCACCAGCACGATCTGTCGGTTTTTGAACTTCATCATGGCGACTCGATTCGAATCCAACGTCCAACGTCCCCCTATTTCCTATCACAGCCGCAAATCTGCGTCAATTGCCATCATCGGCCCTGCCCGCGGCCGCCCGCCTGGCCCGGAAACGCCCTCCTCGGCGACCTTTTTCCCCCTGTTTTCCCGTCGGTTCGAGGCCGAAGGCGGCCTTTGGGGGAAAAATTTTGGGAAAATCGGAGAATGATTTTTGGGCAAAATTATAACCCTAACGGCTTGCGTCTCGATTATAATTCGACTGTGTATCTCAGATTTGGAGTTGTTTCTTCAATGGTGGCAATTGGTTGCGTTTTTTCCAGTGATAGAAGCGGGCGGCCTGCTTGCGACGGTTGAGCCGCGTTGCCTGAGCGCAGAGGTGAGCCAGCGTGTTGCTTTGCAGTTCCTCATGCAGCAGTTGTCCAATGATCTGTCGCACCTCCTGGAGCGAGAGACACGGCGCCGCCTTTTTCCCCCCGCCGCTTCTCTTGCGTCAAAAACCACGTGGCGAGCAAGACGAGCGCCTGATGATGCAGCCATCCGCTCCACGTGCGGACTTGGTATTCCGCCAGCCCCGCTTCTCCCTTCGCCCGCCGGAGACATTCTTCAATGCGATGTTCCGCGCCCAACACCCGGGCGAACTCTCGCAACGGCGCATCGAAAGGCGCGGAAGACAGGCAGTAGTCGTGCTTGATCGTCTCGCCGCCTTGTCGTTCCCGAAAGATCACCAACGTCTCCGCGGGACCATTGCGACGCCCTCGCTTCGTCTGTCCCCGGATCGCCGTCATCTCGACCACCAACGGCCCCTTCTCGCCCGGCCGGACCGCGATCCGCGTCCAGTTCTTTGCGGCCTTCATGTGCGCGTCGGCGCGTCGGAAAGGAACCTTCGGCGGTCGCCCCGTCGCGCTGGCGGGCGGAGGCGCGGCGTCCAGATCGCGGACCAGCGTGTTGGACGGAACGGCCAGCAGGTAGGGCTCGTTCATCGCCCGCAATTCGTCGCGAAATTGGCTGCTTCGGCCCATTTCATCATCCCCAGTCACCCAGGCGTGCGGCAACGCGGATCGGTGTTCGCGAAGCATTTCCAAAGCCAGTTCGTGGCGCGTGCGAAAGCGAACATCCTTGGGGATTCCCGCCCGTTTGCACCGCTTGCGGTCCTTCGTCCATTCCTTGGGCAAGTACAACCTCGCATCGACCAAGGCGTGCTCCCTGCGGGTGACGTAGCCCAGGTAAACGCCGACCTGGCAGTTGTCAACTTTGCCCGCACGTCCGCACCACTGTCGCGCCACGCCCACCGACCCTTTGCCTTGCTTGGCGAACCCCGAGGGATCGATGACCAACACGCCGTCGGCCTCGCCCAACGCGGCGCCGATCTGGCGGGCCAATTCCCCAATCATGGGCTCCGTATCCCACGCCTTCTGCCCGATGAACTTCTGCAACGGCTGCCGGTCCTGCTCATGCAGGTAGGCAATGGTTTCGATGTTTTTGCGTTTGACGTTGGAAACCAAGCCCGCCACGTATTCCTCAACATGTTCGCGTTGGGCGGGGTGGATCAGGGATGCAGCGAACGGTCGCACGAACGCCTTCAGCCGCTCCAATACGCCCGCCAGGGCCTCGGGTTTAACCTCCGCCTCAGCCATCAGTTCGCCATATCGCACCGAAAATCGCCGATCCATGACTTACTCCTTCCCGTGGGTTCCATCCAGTGGAAGGACTGTTTACAAAACAACTTACGATCGATCAAGACCAATACACAGTCAAACTAATCCCCAATCCCCAATCCCTAATCCCTCTCCTCGCCCTCCGTCTCCGCTTCTTTCAGCTTCTTTCGCAACGTGGCGCGGTGCAGGCCGAGTTGCTTCGCCGCCGCCATGCGATTGCCGCCGTGATGCGCAACACGGCCGCAAACAGCGGCGGCTCGACGACCGCCAACAACCGCTCGTAAAGATTTTCCGCCTCCCGACGCGAATCCTGCAACTGCAACTCCGTCCATTGCCGCACCATCTCCGCCAGGGCCTCTTCGCGCACGCCGCCGGCGGAGATCGTCGGCGGGACCGGCGGCGGCAGGTGCTCCGGGGCAATCGCGCCGCCGCGGGCGAGGACCAATGCGTGCTCGACCGCGTTGCGCAACTCCCGCACGTTGCCGTACCACGCCCGGTTCTCCAATGCGGCCGCCGCCTCGGGCGAAATCGCCGATTGCGGCCAGCCGTTTTTGGCCGCCAACGCCAAGGCGAAATGCTCGGCCAGAAGCGGAATGTCCTCGCGTCGCTGGCGCAGCGGCGGCAAGTCGATCTCGAACGTCACCAGGCGGAAGTACAAGTCGTGGCGGAACGCGCCGTCGGCCACCCGCTGGTCGCAAGCTTCTGGTGCGTGGCCGAGATGATGCGGAAATCGCTCTGCACGGGCCGCTGCGCCCGACCGGCAGCACCTCGCCGTGTTCGAGCGTCCGCAGCAGCTTCACTTGCAGCGCCAAGGGGATGTCGGCCACCTCGTCGAGGAAGATCGTGCCGCCGTCGGCCTGCTCCAACAGTCCCTTCCGCGGCCTGGTCGGCGCCGGTGAACGCCCCGCGGACGTGGCCGAACAGCTCGCTCTCGGCCAGCGAGGGGCTGAGCGAGGCGATGTTCACGGCGACGAACGGCCCGTCCGCGCGGCGGCTGTAGCGGTGGATCGCCCGGGCGACCAGTTCCTTGCCGCGTGCCGCTTCGCCGCGGAGGTGGACGCAGGCGTCGGAGGGCGCGACCAGGGCGATCCGCTTGAAGACCTCCTGCATGGCCGGCGAGCTGCCGACGATCTGGCCGCCGGCCGCGCTCGCCGGGCGAGGCGGGCGATTCGGCCGCGCGGCGGGCCGGCCGCCGCAACGCCCGCTGGATCGCCCGCTGCACCACCTTCAGGTCGAACGGCTTGGTGAGGTAATCGAAGGCGCCGTTGCGGACGGCGGTCGACGGCCGTGGCCAGTTCGCCGTAGGCGGTCACGACGATGATCGGCGTCTCGCCCAGCAGCGATTGGAAGCGGCGCATGGCCGTCAGGCCGTCCATGCCCGGCAGACGCACGTCGAGCACGATCGACGTCGGGCGCGCTGGGCGGGCGAGTTCGAGGCCCTCTTCGGCCGAGGCCGCCGAGGCGAACGTGTGCCCCATTTCCGCGGCCAATTGGCCGAGTCCCCAGCAGATGCTCTGTTCGTCGTCAACCACCAGCAGATGCGCCATGGGCGTCGCTCCCGGAATGGAGGGGAAGTTCCAACGTGAAACACGTCATGCCGTCCGCTCCGCCGCCAGGAGATCGTGCCGCCGTGGGCCTCGGCGACCTGCCGGGCGACGAACAGGCCAAGCCCGGTCCCGTCGGGCTTCTCCGTGACGAACGGCTCGAAGAGCTGGTCGCGGATGGCCTCCGCCGGGCCGGGGCCGGAGTCCAACACATCCAACCTCGCCCGGCCTTCGGCTTCCTTGAGCAAGCGCACGACGACCTTCGGCGGCGGCCCGCCGGGGCGATTCGGCCGCCTCGATGGCGTTGAGGATCAGGTTGACGAGGACTTGCCGCAGCGATTCGGCGTCGCCCAGCACGGCCAGCGGTTCGGCGGCCTCGAAGCGGAGAGTCGATTTTGCGTGGGCGGCGGCCGGTCCGACCAGGGCGAGCACGTCGCGCACCAGCGGCTCCAACTCGACCCGCTCCGCAACCAGCGACGAGGGACGCCCCAGGGTGAGAAACCGCTGCAAGTAGGATTCCATCAGGCGCAATTGGCGGACGGCCACTTCCAGGGCCGGCTGGTCCTGCCCGCCGGGACACTGCCGCTGGTGCAGTTCGACGGCCATCCACGCCCCGGTGGCGGAATTGCGGAGTTGATGGGCCATGCCGGCGCCAAGCTGCCCGAGCGTCCGCAAGCGTTCGTTGCGCCGGACCGACTGCTCGTAGCGGCCGAGCGTCTCCGCCATGCGGTTGATCGACAGGGCCAGGTCGCGGATCTCGTCGTCGCGGCGAGAGACGGCCACGGGTTGGAACTGCCCTGGGCGATCGCCGCCGTCTGCCTGCCGAGTTCCTGGATGGGCCGCACGAAACGCCGCGCAAGATCGTGGTGACGGCGATCACGGCCAGCGCCGCCGCCGCCCCGGTCAGCAAGCGCCGGATAGACCGCCTGCCGCGCGGCGGCTCCACCATTGGTCCTCCGGATAGAGCACCACCAGCCGGTCGGGCCGCACGGCCGTGCCGCGCCGCGTGACCGGCATCCGCCAGGCCAAGTAGGTCCGTCCGGCGATCACCGGCGATTGGCTGGGTTTTCCCGATTTTCCCGCCGGGGCTGGAGGTTCCGCGGAGAGCGGGCTGCTCCCTTCCGGCAACCGGCGGAGCGATTCCAACTCGTCGCTCCCCAGCGGCAAGGTGTGTTCGAGGAGGCGGCCCTCGGCGTCAAAGACGACAAATTCGGCCCCCGACAGCCCGCTCATCTGCCGCAGCACGTCCTTCGACAACGGGAATGTGGCGTCGGTCAGGGTGGCGACGACGCGGACGAGGTCGTCCTGCTGCCGTCGATTCGCCCGGTTTACGCCCAGGCAGGCGATCGTCCCGCTGGCCAGGACAATGGCAAGCAGGACGACGGAAAGGAACGGAAAGAGGAGTTGGACTTGGATCGGCCGCCGCATTTGCTCATCCTATCCTCCTCCGGCGGCCGGCGTCAATCCGATGGGGGGCAAGAGACGCTTGCCCGGCAGCGAAATCCCTGCCGCGGGGTATAATTGCAAAATGGCGTCTCTGCGGCTTCCGTCTCCGCGGACGCAGCAAAACGACATGGACTCGGCGACCCATGGTTGCATCGATTCAGTACATTGAACGAACGATCGCGATTTTCGGCCAGGCGACGGAAGCCAACCGCAAGACGCCCGGCCGGGAAGGGAACGTCGTCGTCCTCACGCCCGAACTGGCCGACGACGTGATGATCACCGGCGACCTGCACGGGCATCGGCGGAACTTCAACTTGATTCGCCGTCTGGCCGCCTTGGACAACCATCCCCGCCGCCACCTCCTCCTCCAGGAGGTCTGCCACGGCGGACCGGTCTATCCGCAAAACGGCGGTTGCATGTCGCACGCGATGCTCGAAGACGTCGCCGCCCTGAAGGCGAAGCATCCGAATCGGGTTCACTTCATCCTCGGCAACCACGAGATGGCGGAGTTGACCGACTATCCGATCCAGAAGAACAAACAGATGCTCAACCTGCTGTTTCGCCTTGGGATGCAGCAGATGTACGGGCCGGCCGCGGACAAGGTTCGCGACGCCTTCCGCGAGTTCTTGCGGAGTTGCCCGCTGGCCCTGCGGGTCCCCTGCGGGGCGTTTGTCACCCACACCCTGCCGGAAAACGTGGACACGAAAGGCTTCGACAAGAACATCTTCCAAAGGAAGCTCGACGTGCAGGAGTTCGGCGAGCGAACCCCGTTCTTCGAGTTGGTCTGGGGACGCGACTACCGCGAGGCAAACGCGGCGGCGTTTGCCGAATTGGTCGGAGCAACCGTGCTGATCAACGGCCACGAGCCGTGTCCGGAAGGCTTCCAGACGCCCAACTCGAAGCAGATCATCCTCAACTGCTGCGGCGACAAGGCGAGTTATGTGATCGTGCCCAGCGACGCGGGGCTGACCCACGACGACATCGTCAAACGGATTCGGCGGCTGGCGTAGGGCGGACGCCGCCGCGCCGCGATTCTACTGGTCCGAATAGACGCGGGTGCTTTCTTCCTTCGTCACCGGCGTTTGCATCTCGTCGGTGGAAAGCTGGCAGCGGACGCGGAGGTCGCCCGGCTGCAAACCCTGCGCCGGACGCGATAGACCGCGTCGGCCTTGGGCGCCAACGTCGGCAGAGGATCGAAGAGGACGCGGCCGTTTTCCATCGCCGAGCGGCTGGGGCCGTCGCCGGAGAGCGGCTTCAACTCCGGCGGCAAGAGGACCGCGAGGCGAACGTTCGCCGCCGCCTTCGAGCCCTGATTCACGACGCGAATCTCGTAGGAGGTTTGCCCGCCCACTTCGATCGGATTGGCGCCTTGCACCACCTGAAACAGCACCGCGGCGATCCCCTCGACGACCACCGGCTGCTCCTTCTCGACCGCGGCGGCCTTGACCGCCGTGCCGCGAAGCTTGACGCTTTGCTGGCCGGGCTGGACGGGCATAGCCACCATCTCGACCACGCCGCGCTCGTTGGCCGGCAACTCTTCCAGCCGCCAATGGACCGCCCGCTCGACGTCGTCGTAGTGCCCCGAGTTGTTCGCGCTGACGAACTTCAGTCCGCTGGGCAGTTGCGCCACCAGTTCGACCTGCTCCGCCGGCGCGGTTCCCGGATTCGAAATCGCCACCTGGTACACGGCCTGATGTTCGAGATAGCGGCGTCGCGGGCCGATCATCGCGACGTCCAACTGCGGCGCGGCCACTTCCAGGCGGAAACGGTCCTCCGCGCGGAGCTCGCCCGCGCCCGGGCGGCCAAGAGGTTGACCGCCGCGCCGGGCTGCACGGCCGTCAATTGCAACTGCAGCTTGCGGCTTTCTCCCGGCCGCAAGTCGCCCACGTTGTATTCCAACTCGCTCCCCGCCGGATGCTGAAATCCTTGCGGAATCCGCTCCTCCAACACCACGCCGGCGGCCACGCCCGTCCCAGGGTTGGAAACCGTGATCGAAAGCGTCGTCCGATCGCCGATCAACACGCGGTTGGCGCCGCTGGTTTGCACGACGAGTTTCGGCTGCGTGGCGACGGTGTGCGCGGAGGCGTCGGCGTCGAAGCGGACCGTGGCCACGCTCCCCATTTCGCCCTCGGCCAGCGGCAAGACCTGCATCTCGACGCTCGCTTCCTGATTCGGGCCGATCGTCCCCAGCGACCAAACCAAGGAGCCGTGCGGTCCGCGTGAAGCCGGCGGCGCGCTGCCCACGAGCCGCGCGCCGCGGGGCGGCTCGTCGCGAACCTCCACATTGTTCGCCGCCGCTTGTCCCGTATTGCGAACCGTGACGCGAAATGTCGCCGCATGGCCCACCTGAATCTCCGCCGGGGCAATCTTCTGGATGGTCAATTGCGGCGTTTGCGGGCCTTCAAGCTGCTTGCCGCCCGGCTGGCCGGTCCCTTCGCCCTCGCCGCCGCTGTCCAATCCGGCCGGCTCTTGGCGAACGGACCCCGGCGCATAGGCTGGGCTCGCCGCGGGATCGGCGCGAAACCGGCCCGGCTCGTCGCCTGCCGCGCCGTGCCGCAACGGCGACAAGCCTCCCGCCGGCGGGGCGGAATAAGGATTCGCGGCCGTGTAACGGTCGTCGCTTGCAGCCGCGCGGGGGAGCGCCTTCGCGGGCGGCAGCAGCGCCGGTCCGTCGTTGGACGCGGCAGGAGGCGGATCGTTGACCGCGGCAGGCTCTTGGGCGGCGGCGGGTTGAATCGGCGAATTCGTCGCCGCGGAATTGACCCGCGAGAACGGATCCACCGCCGCCGGGCGGAGCGGATGTTCGAGGGGCGGCGATCCAATGTCCGATTGGGGCGCCCCCGACCGAAGCGGATTGACACCCGGGTCGTCCGTCGCGGCCGCGGCGGGGAGGGAAGCGTCAGCGGCGATCGCCGTGCTCGCGTCTACGGCAGCGGCCGGCCATAATTTGTTTCGCTGCGCCTGGGCGATGACCAGCAGGGCAACGGCAGCGACCATTCCCACGGCGGTGAGACGGACAAAGAACGATTTCATAACTCGTACCCCCGAAAGAGGGATAATCTAGCTTTGATAAGGCGTGGTTAATTACCAAAATCTCTCGCCTGGGGGAAGGGCAGAATCGGAAACCCCCATGACGGGTGGATCGTCGTTCGCCGTGGGCTCGGGGTTGCAGCCTATCCCTCAAAACCCGGCAGAATCCGCTGGGCCGGCGGATCCATCCGCTCTTGATATCGCCGGCGATAGCCTTCCGACAAGTGCATCATCAGTTCCAGCGACAACAGGTCGGCCCGGGTCATGACGTGTCGCGTGCTCCGGCTCCCTAGGCCGTGGACCAGTTCCTCCAACACTTCGAGATGCAGCCGCATGGTCTGGCGGGCGGTCAGGCCGGCGGCGACCAGCGTTTCCGCGAGTTGCCGCAACTCCGCGCTGAGATTGCCCGATCCCATGATGACGTAGGTCCGCAGCAATTCGCGATAATGGCCGATCAGTTCCTGGGGCAGAGGGATTCGCCACGCGCTGGCGTCAGAAGGCGCCTCGCCCGCCGCGGAGGAATGCCGCTCGGCCTCTTCGATGGCCGCCCATTGCTCTTGCATCAGCCGCGTCGCTTCTTCATGTTCGCGTTGCAGCCGCGTCTGTTCGGCGTGTTGAAAGCGCTGGTTTTCGCGGATGAGGTTATGGCGTTGGATCGCCCGGGCGATCGTCCAGATGAGGTTCCGCGTCGTGGCGGCGTGGACGCAGACGTAGGCGTCGGCGCCGACTTCGTAGCACAGCGGGGTCATTTCCTCCTCGCTCTGCGTTCCCAGCACGATCATCGGCTCGTCGGCGCCGCCGGCGGCATGGCCCTGGATTAGGGCCAAAGCGTCCAAATCGTCGGGCTCGTGGCTGATCAGGACGGCGTCGAAGGCTTCGTCGTGGAGCCGGGCGATTCCCGCGGCGCCGCCGACCGCCTCTTCCAAAAAAACCTCCGCGGCGCTGTCCGCGGCAAAGGCCTCGGCCAGCCATCCTCCCGTCCGTCGCCGCGTGGTGATGTACAGCGCCTTGATCCGCGGCGGCAAGTCTCGCCAGGCGGCCGCGGAGCGAACGGCGGGAGTTTTCTTGTCCAGGAGCGTCAAACTCATGGCGCGAACCTTGTTTCTGATGCGGCGGCCGGTGTAGGGTGGGTCAAGCGCAGCGAGCCCCACCCAAATGGATGCAACGTGCGAATGGAGTATCGGCGAGGCGGCACTCTACTGATGCTCGGCCCCCAGGTCAAGAAGGATTCTGCCGCAAGAATCGCCGCGGGAGCGATCGCTTAACGAATTGTGCCGCAAGCAGTTATGGCCATGCCGCGTTGCCGCCGCGTGGCCGGAAGGATATAATTCGCCTCTGACGCGGGAGGCAGGGTGGGTCGAGCGCAGCGAGCCCCGCCATTCACCGCCCAGCCGCATTTTTCAATCGCGGGGGTTTCCGATGATCTTGGTTGCTGACGCCGGAGTCCCGATGCTCGCGTTCCTCTGGCCTGTGATGTGGTTGGCGTTCATTCCTGTGGTGTTGATCGAATCGCTCGTGGCGCGAAACCGCTTGGGATTGGGATTTCGGAGGTCGCTTGTGGTCAACGCCGCTTCCAATGCCGTGTCAACGCTTGTGGGCATTCCGATAAGCTGGTTTGCTGTGGCCGTTTCTTGTAGGGATGGCAAGCGGCGACGGGTCGCTATATGCCGTAGGCCCGTCGTCCCCAAGTTGGATGATTCCTGCCGCCGCCATGGTCCTATGCGTTCCGTTTTATTTGGCCTCCGTAGCGATCGAATACGCCGTCGTCCGGCGAATGGTCGCGAATCCTCCTAACGAAGTCCGCCGCTTCTGTTGGCTGGCAAATCTCGCATCGTACCTGCTGATTGCCAGTTTTGGGGAGGGCTGCTTGCGGCCTCGCTATTTTGAAAGGACCGTAATGCGAATCGCATACCTCGATTGTTTCAGCGGCGCCAGCGGAGACATGATGCTCGCCGCCTTGATCGACGCCGGCGTGCCGCTGGAAAAAATCAACGAGGCGATCGACTCCCTCGGCCTGCCCGGCTGCCGGCTGACCGCGGCGAGGTCCGCAAGCTGGGCGTCCGGGCGACGCAAGTGCTCGTCGAGCACGAGCACGAACACGAACATCGCGGCCTGAGCCAAATCCTGGCGATGATCGAGGCCGCGCGGCTCTCCCCGCGGCAAAAGGACCTGTCGCGGCGAATCTTCACCCGCCTGGGCGAGGCGGAGGCCAAGGTCCACGGGGTCGCCGTCGAGGAGGTCCATTTTCACGAGGTCGGGGCGGCCGATTCGATCGCCGACATCGTCGGCTCGGCCGTCGCTTGGGACTTGTTGGCCGCCGAGCGGCTCGTGGCCTCGCCGATCCCGACGGGCGGCGGGCGGATTCGCATCGCTCACGGCGAGTTCAGCGTTCCCGCGCCGGCGACGGCCGAATTGTTGCGCCGTGCCGCCCTGGCCGAGTCGTCGATCGAAGCGGAATTGACCACGCCCACCGGGGCCGCGATTGTAACGACGCTGGCCGATCGCTTCGGCCCGACGCCGGCGATGACGCTGGAGCGGATCGGCGTTGGGGCAGGCGGCCGCGATCTGCCGCAACAGGCGAACGTCTTGCGGCTGTTAGTCGGCGAAGCGGCGGAAGGGGCCGCCGCGGCGGACCAAGTCTGCGTGCTGGAAACCAACCTCGACAACGCCAGCGGCGAACTGGTCGGCTACTGCATCGAGCGGCTCTGGGCCGCCGGGGCCCTCGATGTTTACACCGCCGCGATTGCGATGAAGAAGAATCGGCCCGGCGTAAAACTCTCCGTCCTGTGCCGCCCCGCCGACGCCGAGAGCATAGAAGCCGTCCTCTTTCGCGAGACGCCGACCTTGGGCGTGCGGCGTTGGCTGGCGGACCGGCGGGTGTTGCCGCGGCAGGCCAGCGAAGTTGAGACGCCCTGGGGGCCGGTCGAGGGGAAACTGAGTTGGCCTTCCGCCGATCAACCGCGTTTTGTGCCCGAATTCGAGTCGTGCCGCCGCATCGCCCAGCAGCGCGGCGTCCCGCTGCGCGAGGTGTACGAAGCGGCGGAGGCGGCCTTTCGGAGGGCCCCGTCCCGATGATCGCCGCGTTGAAACTCACTGACCCGAGTTTTTGGGCGCTGGTCGCGCTGGCCGTGGCGGCGGCGCTGTTGATGTTTCGCAGCAGCCGCTATTATGCGCGGCAGCGGCGCGAGGAGGCGGCCCGATCCGGTGGCATGTCCCACGCTCGCGTGGGCATGTCGGCGTCTGACCTAACCCACATGCCGACGCAAGCGTCGAGCACGGCGCCCGAGCAAGCAGCGGCACACGGGGTTGCATCTTCGTCAGAAGGGCCGAAGGAGGCGGGCGGCTGGGAGGTGCGGATGTACGACACGGCGCGGGAATTATCGGCGCAATTGGACAGCAAGATGAGTGCGCTGCGGGCGTTGGCGGCCGAGGCGGATCGCGCCGCGGCCCGGCTCGAAGCGGCGTTGCAGCGATCGGACGGGTTCGGCTCGTCGCAGGGCCATCAAGCCCAGTCGTTGGCCGGCGGCGAATCGCGTCGCGACGATCCCTTGCCCGTCGCCCCGCCGCGGGCGCATCGCCACGAGGAGATTTACACGCTGGCCGACTACGGCTACGATGCGGCGGAGATCGCCCGCCGCGTCAACACGCCCGTCGGCGAAGTGGAATTGATCCTCAGCCTTCGCGGCCACGACGGATGATGGGGCAGAATCCCTGTTTTCGTTTCACATTTTCTCTAACCCAGGCATTTATGCCTGGGATAACGTCGTTCCTGTCGCGCCAACCCGATTTCGCCGTTCCGCCGCCGTCGGCGGCGGAACGGCGAAATCGGGGTACAGAACGGCGCCGGCCCGGTTTCCCAGGCATAAATGCCTGGGCTAGAGAAAACCGGGGCCGAGCGGGAAAGCCCCCACACAGTTCATCCCGTCGCGAGGCCCATATCCAGCCCCAAGAGCAACTGCCCGACCGCCGCGGGAAACTGCCGCATGACGCCTTCGCACGCGAAGCGCGGCGATGGCAGCCTGACGATAATCGTCGCGGCCGCATGTCTCGCCAAGCCGCAAGAGAACGGCGACGGCCAGGCCGTTGCCGCTGGGCGTCGAGTTGTCCACCAGGTCCTTCTTGCGAACAATCAGCGGTTCGTGGTCGTTGGGGGTGTAGAAGAAGCCGCCGCGGGCGTCGGCGAACCGCGCGAGAATCGCGTCGGCCAGACCGACCGCCTCGTCGAGCCAACGTTGCTCGCGCTGCTGTTGGTGGAGCGTCG
This sequence comes from uncultured Planctomycetia bacterium, assembly GCA_963791075.1. Taxonomy (GTDB): domain Bacteria; phylum Planctomycetota; class Planctomycetia; order Pirellulales; family Thermoguttaceae; genus CAWBRF01. Next base: position 60,282 of record CAWBRF010000024.1, on the reverse strand, counting down.
TCAGGGCGTTGGCGAGGCTGGCGTAGTCGTCGAGGAAGGCGGGGCCGCCGGGCCGGCCGCTGCGCCACGATCGCCGCAATCCGCCCGATGAATCGCGAAGCGCGGCGAGGAGGAAATCGGCGGCCTTGGCCGCGGCGTCGCCGTAACGCGGCTCGTCGAGGACCGCTGCGGCCCGGGCCAGCGCGTCGATCATCAGCCCGTTCCAAGCGACGAGAATTTTGTCGTCGCGCGCCGGGCGCACCCGCGCGCCGCGGACCGCCAGGAGCCGGCGGCAGTCGGCGTCCAACTCGGTCGTGCTTCCAAAGGGGACAGTCCCCGACCAACCTTCGGTCGGTGCCCGATCGGATGAAAATTGGGACAGTCCCCCGTGCAAGATGTTGCGGCCCTCGAAATTGCCCGCCGCCGTGACGTCATAAACCGCGCAAAACCTCTTCGCCCGCTCAGGTCCCAGCGCGGCGGCGATCTCGTCGGGCGTCCAGAGGTAAAACTTCCCCTCGACGCCTTCGCTGTCGGCGTCCTCGGCGGAATAGAAGCCTCCTTCCGGCGACGTCATGTCGCGCAGCACATAGTCGAGGGTCTCGCGAACCACGCGATTGTAAAAGGCGTTGCCCGTCGCCTGCCATGCCTCAAGGAAGCAATTGGCAAGCATCGCGTTGTCGTAGAGCATCTTCTCGAAATGGGGGACGAGCCATTGCCGATCGACGCTGTAGCGGTGGAATCCGCCGCCGAGTTGATCGCAAATGCCGCCCTGGGCCATGTGTTGCAGCGTCGTCTCGACCATTTCCAGCAGTGCGGCCTTGCCGCTGTGCCGCCAGCGGCGCAGCAGGAGCGTGAGGCCGATCGGCTGGGGGAATTTCGGCTCCGGACCAAATCCGCCGCAGGCGGAATCAAACGCCTCGCTCAAGGCGGCTTCGGCGGCGGCAAGGGGTTGATCGGTCAACTCGCCGGCGGCGCCCTCCCACGCGTCGGCGCGGAGGGCGGCGAGAACTTGCTCTCCCTGGCCAGCAACGTCCGGCGGCGTTTGCGCCAAGCGTCGGCCGCGGCGGTCAACACGTTTTCAAAGCCCGGCATCCCCTGGCGCGGCCGCGGCGGCCAATAGGAGCCGCCAAAGAACGGCACGGCGTCCGGCGTGAGGAAGACCGACAGCGGCCAGCCCCCGCGCCCGGTCATCAGTTGCACCGCCTCCATGTAGATTTGATCGAGGTCGGGCCGCTCCTCGCGATCGACTTTGACGCTGATGAAGTTTTCGTTCAGCAGGCGGCCGATGTGTGCGTTTTCGAAGCACTCGTGCGCCATCACGTGGCACCAATGGCAGGCCGAATAGCCGATGGAGAGAAAGATCGGCTTCGCCTCGCGCTTGGCCGCCTGCAGGGCCTCGGGGCCCCAAGGCCGCCAATCCACGGGGTTTTCGGCGTGTTGCAACAGATAGGGGCTCGATTCGTCGGCAAGTCGGTTCGGCATGGGGGGGGATTGGGGATTAGGGATTGGGGATTGGAACGGGACGTCTGCGAGTCACCGATTCAAGCCGCACATCGCATTTCGCGTCAACCAGAGTTCGACGCCGCGATCAGGTTTCGCTTCCCGTGCGCAAAGAGATAGTAGACGCCTCCGACAAGCAGCACGATCCCGCCAGCGAGTCGGAGAAAGCCGAAATCCCTGTAGGAAGTGTCCACAGCGGCATCTGAGGGGTCTGCTGGGTTATAAGAGACGCGAATCGATGCGCCGACTGGATACTTGCCGGCAAACTCCGGCGGATAAAAACGCCTGACGCCGCCTATCTGGCCGGATACGAAACTGAGATTCTCAGACTCAAAAGGCTTGCCGTTCACCTCATAACGGAATCGCACCTCCGCCCGTTGCACCTGATGAGTGCCCGGCCGGCCGGCGGAATAGTCCGCCCAGAGAACCTGCGATTTGAGGACGACGCCAGCCGTTGTTGGCCATCTTTGGGCAGCCGTGCTCTTCGCGATTGAATGGCCGTCGAAAACCACGAAAATCGAGCCGAAGAACACGGCGACGATCGCAATGGCGTTCGGCAACGGCGTTCCTGTTTTTGAGGCATTCATGATGATTTACGGAAAGGTCTGTTCCGGGCCGGGGAAAATCCCGCGGCGGACCTCATCGCAATACTGGCCCACGGCTTTGGAAATCGCGCCGCCAAGATCGGCATAGGCCTTGGCGTGCCGCGGCGTCCGGCCGGGTAAGAGGCCGAGCAGGTCGTGGAGCACGAGGATTTGGCCGTCGCAGCCGGCCCCGGCCCCGATGCCGATGGTCGGGATGCGAACGGCGGCGGTGATGCGATTGGCCAATTCGACGGGCACGCACTCCAAAACGACAGCAAAGGCCCCGGCCTGCTCGGCAGCCTGGGCGTCGGCCAGCAATTGCTCCTCGTTTCGCTGCACGCGATAAGCGCCGAGCTGATGAATGCTCTGCGGCCGAAGCCCGCAATGCGCCATCACCGGAATACCCGCCGAGACCAAGGCCGCGATGACCTCGGCCTGCTGGACGCCGCCTTCGAGTTTGACCGCCTGGCAACGGGTTTGCTTGAGGATGCGGGCAGCGTTTTCGACCGCTTTGTAGACGCCGAGGTGGAAGCTGGGAAAGGGCATATCGACGACCACCAAGGCCCGCCGCACCGCCCGCCCGACCAACTCGGCATGGTAGATCATTTCCTCGAGGGTCACGGGGAGGGTGTTCGAATGGCCCTGGACAACCATGGAAAGGCTGTCGCCGACCAAAACCCCCTCGACGCCGGCGGCATCGACCAACTGGGCGGTCGGATAGTCGTAGGCCGTCAGCATGGCGATTTTTTGGCCGGCGGTTTTTTGAGCGGTGAACTGCGGGACGGTGATTTTCTGCATTTCCGGGGGCATCGAATCGCTCCAAGGGCTCATCGGCAGGCGGGGAAGCGAATGCCTCCGAAGGCTTATCCACCGCTGAGGGAGGTTGCTTTCGCCGGCGCCGCCGGGGGATCGATTCCCCTATTGTAAGTCCGCAGGGGGAAAATTGTTAGCGTCAAGCTAGTCAACGGCGTGAAAAACGGCTATTCTAATGAAAGAGGTTTGCAACGTCTGCCCCGCCCGCCCTTGCTGGGAACAATTGGAAGGAGAGGTGCTTTCATGTCCACCCGCGCCCTGCTCATTGCGTCCCTGATTCTAGCGATGTCTGTTTCGGCATCCGGGCAGTACCCGAAACACCATCGACAACAGGCGGCGCAAGCGACGCCGACGCCGATTAACATTGACGGCATCGTCGAGTCGGTCGGGTCCGGCTGGATCCGCATCAGCAGCGCGCAGAATCAGCCGATGATGATCCTGATCGGTCCGGAGAGCGAAGTGCACGTGATCGGCGATGCGGCGCCCGCATACATCCAGCGGGGCAAATGCGTGGAGTTTACCGCGCACGTGGAGAAGGGCGGCGCGGTCAAGGAAAAGGTGACGCAACTGAGCGTCGTCACGCCGACCGTGGAGAAGCCCTGTGGTCTGTCTGCCGCGGGGTCTGGCGGCGGCTCCAGCGGCGACGCCGGCGGCTTCGATTTTGCCGCCCCCACGACGACAACGAAGGCGGCGCCCGCCAAGGAACACAAAAAGCCGAAGGTTGTCGCCGTCAAGCTGCCCGCGGATTGCCTCGTTCGCGGACACGTGAAGAGTTGCAAGGCCGGCGCGTTGACGATCAATTGCGGCAGGACGTTGGTTCGAGCCGAGTTGGGCGACAATCCGGAAATTAAGGTGGATGCGGCCGACCTTGCCGCAGTCAGCAAAGGCGACAAGATTGCCGGCAGCGGCTTTTCGCAAGGGGGAAAGGTCGGCGCGGAGAAGGTGACGATCACGGCCCACGAAACGATCGGCGGAGGCGAGGGCGCGAAGAAATCGGCGCACCCCGATAAGAAAGCGTCCAAAGCGGCCGAGAAGACGGATAAAGCGGACAAGGCCGGCTCCTGAGGCCGCCGCTTCGCGCCGCGCGAAACGACAACGATCGCCTTCGGTCAAGTTCTTGGCGCGCCGGCGTCACCCCCGGCCGTTGCCCTCTTTCCGCTGGATTCGCTTCAGTTCCGACTGGAGCCGCGCCTGTTGGACGCGGCAATCCTGTTGCAGACGGCTGTAGTGGAACTTCGTCGCCAACATGTCGAGGACCGCCATCAAGCAGATGTAGAAGAGGCCGAGCAAGACGCCTGCCCAGTAAAGAAGGCCGAACGTCCGCGAGTGAACCCGGGGGACGAGAAACTCGCCCAGCGGCAGGAGCAGGGCGATCGCCGCGAAGGTCGCGCTGGTGTACATGCGGCGGCGAAATTGGCGATGGCGGAAGTTCAGATTGCGTCCATCCGCGGACGTTTGCCGAAATCGACGCCACGCCAACGTGTGCCAGAGCATCAACGCCGCCGCAGCCGCCAACAGCGCAAGCGAAAGGATGAAGGATGAAGGCGGAAGGATGAAAAACGAGGGATCAAGCGCGAAGGACGCAAAGACGAGGGATGATCGGTTTTCGGCATTCATCCTTCATCCTTCCGCCTTCATCCTTTGTTTTCCACCACCCGTCCGTCCCGCGCCGCCAACGTCTTCCTGACCACCTCGTCCTCCATGTCCAAGTGGAGCTTCCCATCGCGGATCAAAGAGAGCAGGAAGGTCGAAATGTTCTTCGAGTAAAGCTGGCTGGCATGGCAGGGAATGTCGGCGGGCACGTCCAGCGGGCCGAGGATGGTCACGCCGTTGTGAACCACGGTCTTGCCGGGCTGGGTCAACTCGCAGTTGCCGCCGCGTTCGGCCGCCAGGTCGACGATCACCGAGCCGGGCGCCATGCCGGCGACCATTTCCGCCGTGACCAGCACGGGCGCTTTTCGCCCGGGAACGGCGGCGGTCGTGATGACCACGTCGCTCTCGCGGACCACCCGGCCCATCAATTCCCGCTGCTTGCGATAGAACTCCTCGTCCATTTGCTGGGCATAGCCGCCTTTCGTCTCCGCCGCGGCGGTCTCCAGGGGCATCTCGACGAACTTCGCCCCGAGGCTTTGCACCTGCTCCTTCACCGCCGGACGCACGTCGTAGGCGGAGACGACGCCCCCCAGTCGCGATGCCGTGGCGATGGCTTGCAATCCGGCCACGCCCGCCCCGACGACGAAAACCTTCGCCGGCGCGATCGTGCCGGCGGCGGTCATCAACATCGGAAACATCTTCGGCAACGTCGTCGCCGCCAAAAGCACCGCACGATAGCCGGCAATCGTCGCCTGCGACGATAGACACGTCCATGCTCTGCGCCCGGGTGATCCGGGGCAAAAGCTCCAGGGCAAAGACGGTCGGCCCGCGGGCGGCCAGTTCCGCCAAAGCTTGCGGTTCGCCCAGCGGATCGCACAGGCCGATGACGACTTGTCCCGCGCGGAACAACGGCAGATCGGCCGCGCCGGTCTCGCGGTTGGCCCCCGCCGCGCGGACCTGAAGCAGGATGTCGGCAGCGAACGCCTCTTCTCGCGTGGCGACGATCTTCGCCCCCTTGTCCACATACAGCTTGTCCGGAAAGCCCGCCGACTGGCCAGCCCCGCTTTGGATCAGGACTTCCAGGCCCGCTTTGGTCAGCGAAGGAACCGTCACCGGCGCCAGGGCCACGCGTCGTTCGCCGGGAAACGTTTCTTGAGCAACTGCAACTCTCATAATCTCCCCAAGCAACCCATATTGGCTAGAATTTCGACAGCTAGATGAGACGGATTATCGCATTCGCCGTGGAAATTGAAAATCCCCCCTTGTTGTAGGTTGCGTTTTTGGGACGTTCCTGCGCTGTGCTCGGTCCCCTCTCCGGAAGGGAGCGGGAACCACAACCCAGCGACCTGCAAAACTCCCCATCGAATCTTCGCAAACTCGCTGGGCGAGCCTTGTCAGCCAACCGAAAAATTAGTAGACTGCGGGTTTCCCCGGGAGCGATTCCATACGGCCGGCGGTCAAGAAGGATGCGAACCTTCTTCTCCCGCGACCGCGCGGCAGCAATTCAAACCGTGCAGACTCTAAGATGCTAGCGATGACAAAGACGTACATGGCCAAGCCGGGCGAGCTCGAGGCCAAGTGGTGGCTGGTCGACGCCACGGACAAGGTCGTCGGCCGCCTGGCCAGCGACATCGCCATGATCCTCATGGGCAAGCACGCCCCGACGTATACGCCGCACATCGACACGGGCGATTTCGTCGTCGTTGTCAACGTCGAGAAGATCATCTTCAGCGACCCGGAGAAGTGGGATCAGAAGCGGTACACCTGGTACACCGGCTACCCGGGGCAGAAGTCGGAGACGGCGGCGAAGCGGAAGTCGCGGCGGCCGGAACTGATTCTCCGCGAGGCGGTGCGGCGAATGTTGCCGAAGAACAAGCTCGCCTTCAAAATGATCAACAAGTTGAAGATTTACGCCGGCAGCCAGCATCCGCATCAGGCGCAGCAGCCGGAGGCGAAGGAGTTGGGCGTCAAAGCCGTCAAGAAATGATTGCCGCGCCGGCCGCAGCCCGACCCGCGAATACGAATCAAGCGAAGGAAATCCATGCCAGAAGCCACAATCGCCAAAGTGAACGCCAAGAACGACATCCTCGGCACCGGCCGTCGCAAGACGTTCGGTCGCCCGCGTGCGGATTCGTCCCGGCCAGGGCCGCATCCTCGTCAACGAGCGGCCGATGGAAGAGTATTTCCACAACGTGCAACAGCGCAACGCCGTCTTGGCGACCCTGGTGCAGACGGGCAAGCGCGACGAGGTGGACGTCGTCGTCCGCGTCGGCGGCGGCGGGATCACCGGCCAGGCCGACGCGATCAAGTTGGGACTCGCCCGGGCGATGAAAAAGTACAGCCAGGAAGTCGAGGGCGTGCTTCGCGATTCCGGCCTGTTGACGCGCGACGGGCGAATGAAGGAGCGAAAGAAGTACGGTCTCCGCGGCGCCCGGCGGGGCACGCAGTTCTCGAAACGCTGAGCCTTCGCCGTCCTACCGCTGCCGCACGAGCGGCCGCGCGCGGGGTTCTTCCGCCGCGCTGCTCTCGCGCTCGCCCTGGGATCGCAGCCGCCAAAGGGCCTCGGCCTTGTTGTGCCCCGGCGCGGCAATCGGCTTGTCTTCCACGAGCAGCCGCAACATGGCGAACAGCGCGTCGTAGCGGACCAGCGTCGCGCCGTCGGGGATTGCTCCCCAGTCATTGCCCAAGGCGGCGTCGTTCCACGACGAGCCGAAGCCCATCGCGATGACGAGGCCCTTGCCGCGGCGGACCATGGCAGCGACTCTCCGGCGGCCGAGCCAGGCGATCGCCTGCCCGCCGGCGACTTCCCAAGCCCCATCGATCTGAGTTCCCGGCCAGGAATCGGCCAGCGCCAGCGGGCCCCGCCGCGATCGCCCGCGGAGGAAGGAAAGGCCGAACGGACGCAGCAGGCTGTCGGCGGTCGATCTGGCGTTCTGCGGCGAGTCGATCACCAAGACCCGGCCGCCGCCGTCCACGTATTGCGTCAGCCGCTCGGAAAACTTGGCATCGGCGGGCCGGTTGGGACAGATGACGACCAGGGCGTCGCCGGCGAAGGCCGCGGCGTCCGCGGCGCGGGTTGTGAAGTAGCCCAACCGCGGAATCCATTGCTCAAACAATCCGAATCCAATCCCCTCCTTGTCTTCGTTGAAGGCCCCTTGGGCCAGGGGGACGCGGGAAGTGGTCCGGTCGAGGACGACGCACAACTGCGGCCGCAAGATCGGCGGCAGCGGCTCCGCGCGGCGCTGCATGGCGCCGGAGGCCAGTTCGCCGGCCGACCAGCCGCACAACGCGCCCGCCAACAGCAGGAACCAGGCCGTCGACCCGCGGCGCGCGATCCATCCGCCCACGCCGAGGACGATCAATCCCAACAGCCCCAGCCAGGGCGCCGGATCGATCCACGCGTTTGCATGATTGAGCCACTCGATCATGTCCAAGAGCAGATTGATTTTGCCCGGCTGAAAGAGGCAAAAGTTGGAAAAGATGGTCGAATCGGTGAAGGCGATCACGCGGCCTTTGCCGTAGTGGGTCGCCCAGGCTTGGATGAACGCCCCGCACGCGCATTTCCGGGCAATGCTGCGGAACGGGGTGGAAGTTGCTCATGTGGTAGTCGGGCGGCATGTTCCACAGGCCGGTCTGCAGAATCGCCGCCCGCCCCCAACTCCAACCCGGCTCGACCGAACACGACACGGCGAAATCGAACCAGGGGACGTGCTGCACGGCCGGATGCGGCGTGGCCGCGGCCTCGTAGTGCTCGTCGTACGGCCAGCCGGCCGTGCCGAACAACAGGTTGTCGCGAAAAACGAAGCCGAACGACCGCGTCATGTCGTTCATGTAGGCCCCGGAGCGATCGAGATTCGTGTGATCGCCGATCAACAGCAATCCGCCGCCCTGCTCGACGAACCGCACGACGGCCGCGGCCTCGTCGAGCGTGTAGCGGGCCGTGGGAATCTTGATGACCAGCGCGTCGCACCCAGAGAGCGTCTCGTCGTCGATCTTGTCCGCTTCGAGCAGATGCGACATTTCGTAGTATTGGCCGAGCCAGCGATAGGCGGCGCCGTAGTTGTAGCTCCCCGCCTCGCCGTAGGCGGTCGTGTCGTAAGGACGCCAGAAGGGCGACCAGGTCGAATGGCGATCGACGACTTTCACCCGGCCCGCCTTGCGCGGCCGACCGGGCTCCAATAGGCGGACGCGGCCAAAGAGCGGCCCCGACCACCGCCAACGCGACCGCCGGCGCGGCGATCCGCCGCGTGGAATCCACCGCGACCGCTTCCGTCGCCCGCGGCTTTTCCTTCCGCGTCGCGGCGTCCTCGGGCGGGGGACTGGCCGGCAAACGAACCAATCGCCATGCCAACAGCGCCGGCGGCGCCAAGAGCAGCAGCGCGACCCAGGGGGAAAAATAGTGGTTCATCGCGTGCAGCGGCCAGTCGTAGGGGAATCGCTCGACGCGATGGACGTAGACGGCGGTCAAGACCGCGGCGCGGACCGGCAGCCAGCAGACGACGATCGCGGCCAACCATGCGGCCGCCCGTCGCCACACCCGGCCGCGATTCTCCGGAGGAAGGCGCCGCCACGCCTCGCCGCCCAACAGGACCAGGCCGCCCAGGAGGAATCCGAGCGTCACTGGATCGAAGGCCAGGTCCCACGTCGCGGCGAGCCGATGCGTCTCGCGCATGGTCTGGAAGACGAGATACGGCCCGTGCACCGTCGTCTCCGCGCCGAAGAGACTCATGATCGCCGCGAGGCATTGGGGGATGGGCCACGGGGCGTCGTGCGATCGGGAGGTCCCGACGATGTACAGGGCCAGGGCGACGCCTTGGGCGATCAGGACGGCGCCCGACGCGATTGCCGCGCTTGCGATCGCGCGGAGCCATCGTCCGCGCGTAGCGAACCCGGCGACGAGCAATCCGGCGGCCAACAGGAGCGGTCCGACGCGATATGGCCACGCCATGGCATAGATCGCCGGCAGGAGCATCGCCGCAGCAGCCAGAGCGGCGCCGCGGGGCATGTGCAGGCGATCCCCCTCTCCCTTCGGGAGAGGGTTGGGGTGAGGGGAAGCTGGAACAGGCGCCGAATCGTGCAGATCGGCGTCTCCTTTAGCTCCCCTCACCCCTACCCTCTCCCAGGGGGAGAGGGGGGTCTTTCGCGGAAAATCCAAGCTTGCTGACGCCCCGAGCAAGAACATCGCTCCCAGGGCGACCAACGCGATCCATGCGTGGAAGTCGGCCGGGCCGTACAGGCCCACGCCCAGCAACCACGACGCGGAGAGCAACGCCAAACCGATCCAAACGCGCATCAATCTCATTCAATCCTCAATGAACTCGTGCATATGGTCCCCCTCTCCCCCTGGGAGAGGGTTGGGGTGAGGGGAAGCTCGACCAGGATCGAAAACCGAAAAATGGAGCCGTCACCGGGTTCCCCTCACCCCGGCCCTCTCCCAGGGGAAGAGGGGTGCTCTTTGTCCACGCCGATCATCGTGTTTTCCGCAGGTTCGTCGGTCGGGCCCTGCTCCGGCGGGACCCAATCCTGCTGCTGCGGCGCGGCGCGAGCAGCCATTGCCAGAAAGCGAGGTTCTCCGGCACGCTGCCCAACTCGAAGCCCATGTTTTTGTTCATCGCGAAACCGCTGTCGCCGACGAGGACGACCAGTCCGCCGCCTTCTCGCTTGTCGACGATGATCGGGCATTCGTGGCTTTGATCGGAATCGCTGAATTTTCCGCCAGACCATTTGACCAGCGGCTCGACGCCGGCGCCCCCGACCGGCCAACCGGCGTAAAATTGCACGTATGCCTTGCGATCGCCCTGGTTCAAGTAGGTTTGCGAGAAGCAGCCCAGCGGCTCCGTCTCGCGGCTCTTGTCCGAAGGGGGCGTGGGGGCGGGCGTCACTGTGAGATCGAACTCGTCAAGAAGATCGCGGCTTGCCTCGATGGACTCCGCCCCGACCGTGCTGATGAGCGTTCCACCCCCGCGAACAAAACTCGCCACGGTCTCGCACTCGCTGCTCGAAAACGCGCGCCCCGGGGCGATGGAAATGAGCAAGCCGGCGCGGTCCAGGCGTTCGGCGTTGACCGCGTCCAGGAGCAGCGGCAACCAGCCCTCGCGCCGCAGCGTCCGCAGCAGCTCGCCCAAGCCGTCCTCGCTCCAAAGGTCGCGGCTGTACGCTTCCGAATGCGAGGCGTCGATGTAGGCCAAGTGATTCTGCGCATGGGAGCGGTCGTCGGGCAGGATCGGCGCCCATGCGCCGACGCTCTCGCAGTAGGCGAGCGAAAACGCCATCGCCCCCGCGGCGACGAAAACCTGCAAGGCGTTGGGCCGCCAGGCCAAGAGCCCGATCAGCCCGATCGCGGAGAGCAGCCCAAGGGCCTGCCGCCAGGCGTCCTGCGGGCTGCCCGAGGGCGCGGCGAGCCAAGCGAGCAAACGCGCGACGAAGACGTGCGACGAGGGGATGCCGTCGTTAGTCAGCATTGCGTCGTCGCCGAGGACAATGACGCGGCCTTGTCCGAGTCGCCCTTGGGCGGCCACCGGCAGGTCGCCCAGCGGCTGTCCGGACGCATATTGCCCCAACAGCGGATGGGCGGCCTCCGCGCGCGGCGCCGCGGCGGAAGCCATGCCGCCGGCGTCGTTCCACGCCCAGCGGGCGATCAACAACGGGCTGGCCGTCCAACCGACGCGGACCGCGGCGGGCTGGTGCAACCCAAATCCGTTCCGCTGGGCGTCCACGCCGACGGTGGCCGCGCCGGGCGTCGCCAGGCACGCCTCCTCCCAGTTCTTCACGATCGGGGTGATCGTCTCGCCGGAAATCGCCATGCCCGCCGCTTCGAGCACATCGGCGAAATCGTTGTGGGCAACCAAGAGCGAGCCGCCGTTGCGGACATATTCCCACACCCGATCGCGCTGCGACGGCGACAAATGCCGCTCCGCTTTGCCCGGCGACAACAGAATCAGCGCCGAGGCCGCGTTCAAGTCGTCCGCGGAAAGCTCGCGCGATCGAACCAGCCGGCCGCCAAGGCTCTCGATCAACGAAGGCAACATGCCGAACGTCCGCGCGTACGGCGGAGTCTTGTGGCTGTGTCCCGGATTGGACCAATCCAGCCCGCCGGCGTCGTAGACAACCAGCGTGCGGTCCTTCAGGTCCGCGCGGCCGACGGCAAGCGCGACCAGCGCGGGAATGGCCATCGCCAAGACCGCCGGGCCGAACCGCAGCAGGGCGTCGGCAAGCAGCCCGCCGCCGCCGGCGGGAGCATCCGGTTTCGGCGGCTCCCTATCGCTGGGCGACGGCGGCGGCGCCAGGGTCCTTCCGCGGAAAGTTCGCAGCATGACGCCGGCGATCAGGGTGTCGATGACGACGGCCGCCGCGGGCAGGTTCCAGGGAACGAGGGTCCGCAGGGCGTTGCCCCAAGCCCATGTCCCCACGCGCGACATGTCGGTGACGTCCGGGACGACGACTTTGGGGAGCGCGGCGGCAAGGTCTTCCGCCCCGCGAGGAGGATCAGATAGGCGAGGTGGCCGAGGAGGATCGCCGCCGCCGCGCCGATCGCCCGACCGGCTCGCGGCGGCGACGTAAACGCCAACCAAGCGACGGCCAAAGCGACGATCAACGCCAAGCCGTCGATGGCGGCAAAACTGGGGCCGATGTTCAACGGGCGCTGGGCAATCGCGCCGGCCAGGCGGCCGAGGAGATGAGATAGTGCGAAGACGACGTGCCAAACCGCGGGAATCGAGTTGTAGGCCGTGCGAAAGACGGCCAGGGCCAAAACCGCCATCGCCGCCGCCAACATTGCTCCGCTCGATGGTGACGGATGCACCCTCGCCAGGGCCGCCAACACCATCGCCGCGGCAAAAACGCCGAGCAAGGCGAAGTTGGACGCCGTGATCCACCCCGCGGCAGCCAGGGCGACGGCCAGCAGGACGACGTTTTCCGCGGCCGGCCACTGTCGTGGCCAGGACGCCGCAACCACCGTCCCCAAGGCGATCCAAAATATCGCGATCACCAACGGCGCAGCCATCGCGCCCGCCGATCCGGCGGCGATCAACGCCGCGGCAACGCCGGCCATGACCGCGACGATCGTCGCGGCCGGCAGCCGCGGGCTGTCGCTGGTCGGCGCGGGGGCTTCCTTTCGCTGTGCCGCCATACTTTTGCAAGAATAATGAACTATCCCTAGTGGACCAACCGGCCTCGGTTGACACGTTGGGTGCCATGTGCCACGCTTGCGTGGCCATGCCCCTCGGTCGCGTCATGCTCACGCAAGCGTGAGCATGGCACCCGTCAACTCAGACCGGTCGGGGCACTAGCGGCCGCCGCGCTTGGGCGAATCGTCGTCCACCCCGCGGAAGACGAACAAGACGCGATGCACGTGCGCCGGGGCCGCCGGTGTGCCGTCGGCCAACAAATCCGCGGTATCATCGCGTTTCGCAGCGTGTTTCCCCGGCTTCGGCGTCGCCGACGGGGCGGACGACGTCGGCGGCGACGCCTTCTCCGGCGAATGTTGCGGTTTGCTCGACGCCGCGAGATCGTCCAACGCTCGCTCCGTTTTCCTCGCGCGGGCTTCGCTCTTGCCGACGGGTTTGTGCTGCAGGATGTCCGCCTGCCAACCCACGCCGGGCGCCGGCGCGACCTTGACCGCGGGGAATGCGTCGCGATTGGCCTTCATCTGATCCAACAGCGCCTCGATCTGCGAGATCGTCGCAGAGACGTAGATTTGCTCCGGCTTGGCGGCGACCTTTTCCCCGGCGGAAGTCGGACTCATGCCATTGCGGGTGAGCAGGCTGTTAAACGTCTGCTGGTGGGCGGCCTCAGGAGTGACCTCGCAATAGACGACGAGAACGCCTTGGGCCGGAGGCAGCGACGTGGCCTGCTCGGCCGCTTTCCGCAAGGCGCGTTCGTTGTCAACTCCGGCATTCGTCGGACGCAACTGCTGGCTTGATTGGCCCAGCGAAGAAGCGGAGGGGACCTGGACGTTGGACCGGGCCAAGAGCGATTTCACGCCCTTTTGCTGCGCGGCGGGCGTTTGCTGGGCGATTTCGCCGAGGTCATTTTGCGCCTGGACCTGTTGGCGCAAAGGCGCGTTTTGCGCGGCCCCGCGACGCAGGCCGCCGCCGATGCTTTGAGCGGCAGCGCCCTTTTCCTCGCTCACCCCGGCAAAGCGAAACTGGCCCGACAAGCTGCCAGCGGAGGCCGGGGGCGGGACGGCTGCGAGTCGGTCCCGATTGTCGTTGTTCATCGCCAGCTTAGGCATAGCAGGCTCGGGGACCGCTTGGATCGTCAAAGATTGCGCTGGCTCCGCCGGTTTGACGGCCGCCGAAACTGGCGCCGCCGGCGGAGGCGTCATGGCGATGCGCCGCGTTTCCCGGGGGTGATTCCAAACCGTCATCATCACGGCGACTGCCACCGCCAGCCCGGACCACACGATCGCCTGACGGCTGAACATCCCGCGGACAGTGCCGCGCCAGCCGCTGTTTCGCCGCAGGGGCTGCGGCGGCTCTGCGCACTGTTTTTCCGGCGACCGCATTTCCTGCGGCTGCTGCGGCGTTTCGGCCGCCATGCGGCGCTGGGCCAGTTGGAGGACGCGGCTGTCCAGGTCCTCGCCAAGCTTCTCCCGCGGCAGCGATTGCAGCGTTTTGCCCAGCGCGCGGAACTCCTCGAGCAACTGCCGCGCCGCCGGATCGGCGGCCAACAGTTGTTCCACTTGCGCGCGCTCGGCGGCGGTCAATTCGCCGTCAAGATACGCGCTAAGCAGTTCGCTCTGCGGCACTTTGTCCATGATGCACTCGCGGCTGACGAACGGTCATCGCATCTTGCAACAAATCTCGCAATTTCAAGCGTGCGCGGTGCAAGCGGCTGCGCACGGTCCCCAGCGGCAAATCGAGGATTTCCGCAATGCTTTCATAACAGCAACCATCGATCTCCCGCAAGACCAGCACGACCCGATATTCCTCCTCCAAGGCGGCGATCGCCTTCTGAACGAGGCGGCCGTGTTCGACGCGCTCGGCTTCTTCCACCGGGCCGTTGCCGCTGGCGACGGGGTCGTCGCCGCCCGCCGAGCGGAGGGACTCGATGGAGACGGTCGGATGGCGGCGGCGATGCCGGGTGGCCGCCACATTGAAGGCAATGCGATACAACCAACCGAAAAACGCGCCGTCTTGCCGAAACGTCGCCAATTTCACAAATGCCTGGACGAAGGCGTCCTGCACCACATCCTTGGCGTCTTCCGCGTTGCCAACGACGTGATACACCGTGTTGTACAGGCGGTCCTGATATTTGAGGACCAACTGGCCAAACGCTGCCGGGCGCCCCGTGAGGGTTTGCTCAATCAGTGCGGCGTCCTCGTTCACAGCGGCCTCACGCAATAGGGACGTCTTCGGGCGGAAAAAAGTTCCCGCCGGCCCAAGCCATCCACCCCTAATCATCCCGCTTCGCGAAACGCTTGTCAAACCCCCTCGTTAGGGTAGTGTCTCCGTGGCCGTCCCTTGCCAACCCCCCTCGGTTGACGCAGCACATACAGCCACATCGCCCCGGCGCAGAGCAGCAACACCAGGCTGATGTTCTGCGATATGGTCATCCCCGCGAAGATCGCCGGCTCGTCCGTGCGAATCATCTCTTCCAGGAAACGCGCGACCGGATAGACCGTCAACATCAACGCCCACAATTCGCCTTCCCGACGGCGATAAGGATCGTAAGCCAGCAAGAGCAGGAAGATCAGGAAAGCGCCGATCGAACTGTAAAGCTGCGTAGGATGGATGGGACGGCTGTGATCCGGCAGCGCCACTGCCGAGAGCCGAACAACGCCCGCATTTTCAAATTCCAAGCTCAGCGGCTTATGCTCATCGAAGCGGAGATGGAGAATCTCGGGGGAGTTGAGAATCTTGCTGGCGCCAGCGGCGGTCTGCACGTCGTACGCGCCGATCTTTCGCAGGCGGTCCCCAGGCCGGACCCCCGCGGATTCGGCTGGGGAGTGCGGCAGCACCGCGCGGACGACCGGCGGGGCCTTGGGATTGCCGCTCAAGACCAGCCCATCCATGATGCCGCGCGCGACCTGGCTGACGTAGGGGGGCTTCCTGCCGGAAAGCTGACCGCCCAGGGAAGATCGCACAATCCGCCAAAACAGCAGCCATTGAGAAAGCAGCCGATCCGGCCGATGGCCAGTCCGAGCATCAGGCTGGGCGCGACCAGATCGGCGGTGGCCAGCAGGGGCAAACGGTATTTCGCGAAGAAGGCGATCATGCCCAGGACGCCGCCGAAAAATCCGCCGTAAATCACCAGCCCGCCCTTGGTCACATCGATCACGCCCAGGATCAGGGCCGCCAGCCCCTTTGCTCCATAGAGCGGCCAATATTGTTCGCACCAATATTCGGTGACGTAGAACGCCCGGGCGCCGACGATGGCGGGCAGGATCATCCAAAACGCGAGGGAAAAGATGACTTCCGGATCGACGCCCGCCCGCTGCCCCCGCCAAACGGCCAACCCCGTGCCACAGGCGACGGCCAGGAGGATCATCATGCCATAGCCGCGGATGGGCAATCCGTGCGGCGGTTCGCAGATGCCCGGCAGCACCCAGACGATCACGGCCGCGACAACGAGCAGCAGCGGCAGATAACCGAATGTGTCGGCGACAAGGCCCTGCTTCCGCACGAGCCAAATCATCAGCACGACGCCCAGCAGGGTCCAGACGGCCAAGAGCAGCCCGAAACCGAACATCGGCAGGCCGCCCACTTGCACCGGGATGTAAAAGAGGGTTTGCAGCACGTAGTTTTCTGGACTGTATGAACTCTTGATAGACTTCAGCAAATTGCCGATTCAAGGTCTCCCTCTCCCGTTGGGAGAGGGTTGGGGCGAGGGGGACCCTGCGAAGATTCCAGCGTTCGAATCCGACCTCCGCGACGCTTCCCCTCACCCTGGCCCTCTCCCAGAGGGAGAGGGGGACTGACGCGATGATTCCTTCATTCTACAGCGCCGGCGGCTCCAAGGTGCAATTGTCGATCAAGCGGGTGTTCTCGATCCGCACGGCCAAGGCCGCCAAGACGCGTCGCTCGATCCGCTGGACCGGTTGAAACGTCTCTGGATCGACCAGGGCGATGTAGTCGATTCTCGCGTCGCCGGCCGTTTCCACAACCGCCCGCATCTGTTGCAAAATCGCCGCGGCGTTGCGCTCGCCGCGGCGGACGAGTTCTTCGGCCAATTGGAGACTTTTCCACAACACGCCCGCCCGACGCCGCGCCGCCGGACTAAGATACGCATTCCGCGAACTCATGGCCAGCCCATCCGGCTCGCGAACCGTGGGGCAGACGCGCATCTCGACGGGCACGTTCAGGTCCTCGACCATGCGGCGGACGACCGCGACCTGTTGGCAATCCTTCTGGCCGAAGTACGCCGCGTCCGGACCGACCATCTGGAACAGCTTCAGCACGATGGTGGCGACGCCGCGGAAATGGCCGGGCCGAAACTCGCCTTCCAACGGCTCGCCGGCCCCGCCGACCTCGACCCACGCGGCGTGCCCGGGACGATACACCTCCGCGTCCGCCGGGGCGAAGACGAAATCGGCGCCGCACTGGGCCAGCTTCGCCAGGTCCGCGTCGAGCGTGCGGGGATACTTCGCCAGGTCTTCCGTCGGCCGCGAATTGGCTGGGATTGACGTAGATCGTCGCGACGACGACGTCGCATTCGGCCTTCGCCGCGCGGACGAGGCTGAGGTGCCCTTCGTGCAACGCGCCCATGGTGGGAACCAGGCCGATTTTGCGCCCGGCGCGACGCAACGGCGCCAGCGCAGCGCGCGAATTCGGCGACCGTGGCAAACACTTGCAAAGCGGCGTTCAAGTTCATCCTTTCCAGATTATCGAGGTGCTGCTGCACCGTCCAGCCCGTCAGGGGATGGACCATCGAAGCGGCGATCGCGGCAGCCGGCTCGAGGACGAATCGCCGCTGGGTCATGCGGGGATGCGGCAGCTCCAGCGACGGCGTCCGCCGCACCTCTCGGTCGTAGAGCAAGAGGTCCAAGTCGATCGTTCGCGGCCCCCAACGCTCCTCCCGCCGCCGCCCCAGCGCCGCCTCGATCTCCTGCAAGATCGCCAACACCGCCTCCGGGGGCAGCGACGTCTCCAGGAGGATCGCGCCGTTGAGGAAATCTCCTTGGCCGGACGGCCCGCCCACCGCCGCCGTCTCGATCCAGGGGCTTTGGGCCAACACGCGCAACTGCGGACGCCGCGCCAACCGCGCGACGGCCTCATCGAGAGTTCGTCGGCGATCGCCGAGGTTGGAACCGAGCGCGATAAGGCAAACGGACACGGGGATGAAGGATCAAGGGTGACGGCAGAAGGATGAAGGGCCGGCATTCATCCTTCTGCCTTCATCCTCGCTGTATGGCGAAAGGGTGGGGGGGGCCGTCCGGGCCGCGTTCCTCCGCCGCCGACTGTCGTTCCCTGCGGTTGCGCCCACACTTTCGTTAAGTGCATCTGGCGATGATTTTGTCTCCAACCTCCGCGCTCGCGATAAAACCCGCTTGCTCGATTCCGGCGATGCGATGCGCGGCACATGCTTGCCATTGTCTGCGCGAGAAATTCTGTCAAGGAGTCGTCGCCAAAGTTCTCGCGAATTTGCTTGTCGGCGGGCTCCAATTATACTGGAAGTTGTCCCGGAGACGCCCCTTTTTTCGTGCATTTCGAGTTTGTCAAGTGGGAGGAAACTCGGTGAAAATTTTTTCGCGCGGCGCGATCGCGTTTGTCGTGGCAGCAGTGCTGTCAAGCACCGGTTCGGATTGCAGGGCGGCTTGGCGACGCGGCCGGTCATGCGTCCTCCCGCCTGCGTGTCCTCGGCAGTGCGAAGGGTCGCGCGCGGCGTCGGCAGACGCGGCGGAAAATGTCGCGCCGTCCAGTCGCGAGCCCACTTTGGCCCCGCCGCGGCGCGTGCCCTCGGCCGCGCGTGGCGACGCCGAGGTCTACGTCACGGTCGAAGTCGTGTCGCCGGCGAAGTAGGGCGACTCAGTCGCGGCGGGCCCCACCCCAGAGTTCGATTCACCCGTGCGCCCGGCACATCGCGGCGAATTGGCCGAGCACTTGCCGTGCCAATTCCTGGAGACGGGGCAGCTTTTGCGGCGCGGCGGCCCGGATCGCCGCCGTGTCGATGTAATCCAGCCCGGCAAGCTCGCCGCAGTTGTCCGGCACGGCAAGCCAATCGTCCACCATCGCCGCAGTCATTTCGATGTGGAATTGCAGGCCGTAGGCGGAATCGCCGACCCGAAACGCCTGCTGCTTGCACAAAGGGCTCTGGGACAGGTGAACGGCGCCGGGGGAGATCGAACGTGTCGCCGTGCCACTCGAAAACCTCGATCGACGGACGGCAGCCGGCAAACAGCGGGTCGTCCTTCGCCTCCGGCGTCGCCTCGACCACATACCAGCCGATTTCCTTCACGCGATTGGCAAAAACCTTGGCCCCGGACGCCTTGGCCAGCAATTGCGCGCCGAGGCAAATGCCCAGCAGTCGGCAGTCCGCGCGGCGATCGCCTGGCGAATCCACTTGATCTCGGCGGCCAGAAAGGGGTATTTGTCCGTTTCATCGACGTTCATCGGCCCGCCCATGACAACCAACCCCGGCGCGGCCGTCAAGTCGAGTTCGGCGTCCGCGGGGATTTTTTCGAACAGATCAACATAGCGGAACGTCAAACCCGCGGCGGTCAGGGCGTCTTCCAGCGTTCCCGCCGACTCGTGCGGCACGTGGCGAAGAATCGGGATCGGTTTCATGGGGAAAATCGTACCCCATGCCGGGCGCCGCGGCAATGGGCGCCTTCTCCCGGCCGGCCAGGCTTGCTATCCTAGAGAGTTTGCCTTGCGGAGATACGTAGGGTGGGACTCGCTCCGCTCGGCCCACCCTACAATCTGCCGCCCGTCCACGACGCCGCACTTACCTTTTGATCGCCCGATGACCGCACTTGCCGCCAGTAAGACCGCGCCCGAAAAACCGCGAGCCAAGCCGCATCGCGAGGACATCTCGCCGGGCGAGGTGCTGTGCAAATACTGCCCGGCCAAGTGCTGCCACTATTTCGCCCTGCCGATCGACAAGCCGACGACGTGGAAAGACTTCGACTCGGTCCGCTGGTTCTTAATGCACGATCGCGCCAGCGTCTTTACCGACGAGGGGACGTGGTATCTCCTGGTGCACACTTCCTGCCGCCATCTGCAAGCGGACAACCTCTGCGCGCATTTATCACACCCGCCCGCAGATTTGCCGGGCGTACTCGACGACCAACTGCGAATACGAGGACAACTGGGTGTACGATCAATATTTCGAAACGCCCGAGCAGATCGAGGAGTACGCGGAAGCGACGTTGGGTCCGCGGCGCGGCCGCAAGTTTCGGAGTCCCGGCCCACGACGCAACGCATCGCGCCGCGCACCTTAAAGGCTTCCGCGACTACACGCCGGAGATGATGATTCCCCGCGAGCGGCTGATCGACGCCGCGCGGGCGGTCTATCGCTCCTACGGCTTCATGCCCATCGACACGCCCGCGCTGGAATATCTGGAAATTCTCGCGGGCAAGGGGGGCGAGGAGAGCGACAAGCAGCTTTACAAGTTTCAGGACCACGGCGGCCGCTGGGTCGGGCTGCGGTTCGATCTGACGGTGCCGCTGGCCCGCTTCGCCGCGCAACACGTCGGCGAGTTGGGCACGCCGCTGAAGCGATATCACATCGCCACGGTCTGGCGGGGCGAAAACACGCAGCGGGGCCGCTACCGCGAATTCATGCAGTGCGACTTCGACACGATCGGCTCGAAATCCGTCGCCGCGGACATCGAAACTGTGTTGGTCGTCCACGACCTCTTCCGCCAAATCGGCTTTTCGGAATTCTCCATCCGGCTGAACAACCGCATGTTGCTCGGCGGGGTTTTGGAGCGGCTGGGATTGGCCGAGAAGTCGGCGCTGGTCCTCCGCGCGTTGGACAAGTTGCCGAAGATCGGCGCGGAGCGCGTGGCCGAGGAAATGGCCGCCGCCGCGGGGGCCAGCCCGGAACAAGCCCGCGAAGTCCTCCGCCTGGCGGAAATCTCCGGCACGAACGACGACGTGTTGCGGCAACTCGATCCGCTGGTGGCCGGCAGCGAGGCGGGACAGGCCGGGGCGAACCGGCTGAAGGAGATTCTCGCCGGCGCGGCGGCGGGCGGCGTTCCCGCCGAGCGAGTTCGCCTCGACCTCTCGATCGCCCGGGGATTGGATTACTACACCGGCACGGTGCTGGAGACTTTTTGGACGCCCTGCCCGGCATCGGCAGCGTTTGTTCCGGCGGGCGGTACGACAATCTCGCCGCGCTCTATACGGCCGAGGAACTGCCCGGCATCGGCGCGTCGCTGGGGCTCGATCGGCTGCTGGCGGCGATGGAAGAGTTGAAGATGATCGAAAAGGTTTCCACGCCCGCCCCGGTTTTCATTCCCTTTTTCGACGCCTCGCGTTTGCACGACTACTTGCGGCTGGCCGGCGCGTTGCGCGCGGCGGGGATTGGGGTCGAGGTCTTTCCCGAGCCGAAGAAGCTTGGGCAGCAATTGAAATACGCCGATCGCCGCGGGTTTCGCATCGCGTTGATTGCCGGGGAGAACGAATTCGACTCCGGCGTCTGTCAGATCAAGGACCTTCGCCGCGCCGTGCAGCAGGATGTGCCGCTGACGAATGACGCGGCCGCGGTGATCGAGGAGGTGAAAAGGATTCTTGGGCAGGGGGAGTGAGTGAGTTGTCGCGCGAGGTCCCCTCTCCCTTCGGGAGAGGGTGGCCGCGCAGCGGCCGGGTGAGGGCTGAATCGCCGAAAGACGCTGCCACACCCCGCTCGCAGATTTGCCCGGCCGAGCATGGGGGGCGTCCGATGAGCAACCGAATTCAAGTTACTAAACCGCTTATTGGCCCTATTTACTCGCAGATTGAACCAAACCAGCAAATCGACCTTGGGCGGGTTGAGGTCCAGTTCGACGAACAAGGGGCGGAGGCAAGGAAACGGCCAGCGTCACGTTGGGGTTCTCGCCTCGCCACGGCCTTCAGTTCGTCGTCCCTTTGGAAGACAGCGACCCGTGGCGCGCCGTGATGACGTCGTATTGCCAAGTGGGCCGCGGCGTAAAACTTACACTGACCGAAAGGGAGGTAAACGTTGACGTCTTTTGCTCAGCCATCGGCGGGGGCTACGGCGGAATTGTCTTCACACCGACACGATCAGCAATCACGGTCACGAGGCCATCGGACGCCATCTCCGTTGCAAAATTCCACTTGTTCAACTTCCCCGATTTTTTCGGGCCCGAAAGCTATGTCCTCCGAACGGGCGAACCGCCGCTGGAAGGCTTTCGTGGGTGTGGCCGGGCCGTGCTCAAAGCAGATGGTTGGGTCATCACTATCGCAGCCACGGATCGCACTCGTGATTTGGAAGAGGCACTGAAGGGTCAAGGTGGCTACGCAATCACGCACATGGGGCAAGTCGTCCGCGAGGACGGAACGAAATTTTCAAGTGAGGATCTCGATGACCTGCTTGCCTGTCTGCACTACTTCCTCTCCTTCGCCCTAGGCCGTTGGGTAGGTCTCGCGCTGCCTGTTGGGTTCAATACTGAAGGGAATCGGGTCTTCGAGCAATGGGGATTGCCGCGAACCGCCGGAGGCCCTTGGAACGGGTCGTGTTCATGGTTCGACGAACATCATGGTGAATTGCTCTCCCTGGTCTTTCCTGGCTTCCTTGCCCGCTGGAAAAGCCCTCTCTGGCACCAGCCATTGACCCACGCAATCTATTGGTATTGTGGAGCGTGTGACCGCGGGGTCGGGATTGGCGTCGATGCTGGTTTGATCCTCGCTCAGACGGCCTTGGAATTACTTGCGTGGACTCATTGCGTCCGGGACCGCAAAATGGCCCCGCCAAAGAAATTCGAACGTGGTGGGCTTGACGCTGCCGCCAAACTTCGTCTCTTGGCGGGTTCGTTGGGCATTCCGGTAGAGATCCCTGCAAATTTGTCCGCGCTTCGCGAAGGCGCGAGAAGGAAACCGGCGGACGGCATGGATGCCATAACGGGCATCCGCAATTCCCTTGTCCACCCGAATGCCCAGCCACCACCTACCGGCGGCATGCACTACTACGAGGCGAACAACCTGTCGTTATGGTACATCGACTTGGTCCTCCTTCGCCTGTGCGAACACAACGGGATGTACGCCAATCGGCTGGTTCCGAATCGCTTCGTCGGCGCGGTTGAATTAGTCCCATGGGCTAAGAAGGAACAATTCGGAAATCCCGACGGTTAGCGAAGTTCCGAGGAAGTCCAGCATCCGCCATGGCCAATCGCGACAACCACTACGAGGCGGCGTTCGAGGAATACCTCCGCGGCCGCGGCGTGCCGTACGTCGCCGTGGATGAGGCCAAACGCAGCCTGCTCTCCGACGGCGGCTCGATCAAGAGCCTCGACTTCATCGTCTCCACGCCGCAACAGATCACCTGGCTGGTCGACGTCAAAGGCCGAAGATTTCCCAGCGGAGACGTTCAGAAGCAATACTGGAAGAACTGGTCCACCCGCGACGACCTCCGCAGCCTGGCGGAGTGGGAACGCCTCTTCGGCGAGAGTTTTTGCGGGCTGTTTGTCTTCGCTTACAACATCCTCGGCCATCGCGCGCCGCTGCCCGCCGAGGCGCTGTTCGAGTTTCGCGAAAAGCGCTATGGGTTTGTCGCCGTGCGGCTGTCGGACTATGCCGCCTTCGCCCATCCGATCTCGACCAGTTGGGACACGCTGGCGATGTCGGCGGCCGACTTTCGCCGCACGGCTCGGCCGCTGGACGAGTTGCTGGGGCTGGAAGGAAGGATGAAGGCGGAAGGATGAAGGATGAAGACAGGCTGACGTTCATCCTTCATCCTTTCACATTGAAGCCGGCTCGGGGACGGGAACGAAGCCGACTTCCAAGGCCAGTGGGCCCCAGTCGGTCTCGAAGGGCACCGTGATCGGAGTGACGTTGGAAGGGAAGCGGACGCTGTGATTGCGGCCGGTGATCACGCTGGGGAGGCTGGTGTTCAGGTTGTACTCCTCCAGTTGCGCTTGGCCCCGCCGGCGACGACGTTGGCCAACTCGCCCACGGCGTCGATGACGTCGCCGTTGATCTCCGAGACCTCGCCCATCAACATGGCGGAAGCCGCCTTCAAGGCGAGTTCGCGAGACAAGCTCAGCACGACGGTCCCCAGGGCCTTGCCCGAAAGGCCGATGACGCCGCTGATCTCGTGGTTGGGAACGCAGTCCGCCTTCAACGCGAGCGGTCCCCGCCGCACCTGGCAACCGAGCATGGTCGCAAACGTGTGGTCGAGCGAGCGGATGAAGGGATTGATGTATTCCACGCGCATGGCTGGTTCTCGCGGAGCAAGCGTCCTTGGCGTTAACGCGGTCCTTATAGCTAAAGATTACGTTTCCGCTCGATGCGGTCAAACCGGCGGGAGAATTGCCGCGTCGTGCGGCTGGGCCGATTGTGCGGACGGCGCCGTGCGAAACGATTCTCGCGGTTTCCAGGCCACGGAATCGAAAGATGGGACCGCAGAGGAACGCGAAAACAGACACGCCCGGGCAGGCGGCCACAGATGAACACGGATGAAACCCAGATGAAAGCGAGAAAAAGACAGAGAAAGATGAACAACTGGTTTTTATCCGTGTTTCATCTGTGTTCCATCCTTAGCTTCCTCTGTCTTCTCCGCGTTCATTTGCGTTGATCTGCGGTTCCGTCTTTTGACCCGCGCAGTTCGCACATTGCGGCGCGTCCCGGCGATTCCTCGATTTCGACGCGCACGATCTCCGGCTGCGGAATGCCCGCCGCGGCAAGCTTCTCGACGAGCCGGCGTCCGATGTGTCCGGCGAGAAGTTCGGCGGTCGTGCTCGGCAAGGGGAGGAGACAACAGTCCGACTTGGGAAAAATCCAGCGTCGTCCGGCGAAGCGAAGCTCCACTTCCGTCTGGGTCGTCGTTGCCTCGATCGCCGCTTGGCCGGTCGCGACGAGGACGCGATGGTCGAGCTCATCGAGGACCGCCCGCAGGGCGTTTTCCACAACGAGGAAATCGGCGACGCAGGACGCCGCATTGAGCGGGCCGGCGATCTCCGCCGAGACGCGATAATTATGGCCGTGGAGCGGCTCGCAGACGCCGCCCTCCAGGAGAATGAAATGGGCCGCGCTGAAGACCAGTCTGTCGCCGCCGACGCGAATCCGATGCTGCATAATCACGCCAATTACTCCAGTTATTCTGGGAAGGATAGGCAATATGAGATAATTTAATGTCTCGCTTGGGAGGCGGCGACTTTATTCGCTTCTTTCAGGGGCACGGTTGCCGATCTCTATCAGTATACGGTTTGGCGACGATCGAGCGATGCCCGATGGCCACTGGGCGGAACAATCGTTTTCCGAAATTCCCTTGACACTCCCCCTTCGGCCGTAATAATTCCCTGACCCAAAGGAGACATTCGTATGAACGCACCCGACCAAGGTTCGTGCAGCGTCGGCGATCGGCCCGGCGGCATTTGTGCATGCGGCGACTTCGGCCTGCTGCTGATCCGCCTGATGTTGGCCACCGTATTTATCTATCACGGCGGCGGAAAGCTCTTTGGCTGGTTCGGCGGCCACGGCATCGCGGAATTCACCAAGTTTCTCATTAGCCACAACGTCTCCTACCCGGAAGTCAGCGCGTATCTGTCCGGCGGCACGGAGTTCATCGGGGGGATCATCCTGATTGTGGGCTGCGGCGCCCGGCTGGCCGCCATTCCCATGGCCTTCAACATGGCCATGGCTGTGCTGACCGTCCACCTGCACAACGGCTTCAGCGTTACGAAGGGCGGCATGGAGTATCCGCTGACGCTGGGGGTGGTGCTTTTGGCGTTGGTCTTCACGGGTCCGGGGCGATTCAAGCTTTGCGGCCTGTTTCCCGGCGGATGCTGCTGCTGTTGCTGCGGCAAGAAAAAGGCAGCGGCGAGCGGCGAAGCAAAGGGATAGGCTGCCCGCGGTGAGGCTCGCTGCGCCCGCCAACAGTATCAACCGACAGACAAGTCAAACAGCAGTGGCTGCGCCTTGCCGCGGCTGTTATCTCGACGCTCGAAACGCAGTGCCGAATCTTTGGCGTAGCTTCGGCTCTTTTCAACTGCAATCCACTTGCGCCCCAATTGCTCAGCGACCGCGCCCGTGGTGTTCGATCCGGCAAAGGGGTCTAATACCACGTCGCCTGGTTCGGTGAGAAACTCGATAAAGAACCGGGGCAGTTCGGCCGGAAACCGCGCGGGGTGAATCTTCTTGCCGAGCGTCTTAGACTGCTTGATGTAGTGGCTGTTGCTTTCGTTGTTTCCGCACTGAATGATGTTGGCGGGAATCGACCCGCCGCGATCGCGCGAAAATTTCGGCGTGATGTTGTGGCCGGACGGGCGCTTCGTTTGCTTGATCCCCCGCCGAATCAGCCGTTCCATGTCCTTGCTGTAGGCATGGAGGACGCGGGAGTTGTCGGCCTTGGGAAACTTGGAGGGGGACAGCCAAAAAATGTACTCGACGGAATCCTTGACCCGGATTCGACGCACGTTGACCCACTCCGCCGGCGCTGGCATCTTGGCGGGATTGTACCAAAAGAATTCTTGGCACAACTCAAAGCCCAACTCATCGCACAACGCCAGCAAGAGGCGGAAGTGATAGAGGGATCGAATCGGCGCCCCGGGCGTCCAACTGCCGCCGACGTTCAAGACAAAACTTCCGTGCGGGGTCAAAACCCGCTTGATTTGCTCCGCAAACGGCAGAAACCATTTGACGTACTCTTTCTGGTCCGCATTGCCATACTCTTTCTTGAAATGGAGCGCGTAGGGGGGGGACGTGAAAACCAAGGCGACTTGCCCGCCGGGCATGGCCCGCATGGTAACCGTTCACGGGGTTCCTACGACTATCGTCCTGTCCGAACCCCTCAGCGGCAGGACAACGAATGTGATTTTGATCGACGGAATTTGGCTTGTCAAGCCCCCCCCCCGGCAAGAATCCGCCAGAATTCGTAACCGTTCACGGGGTTCCTACGACTATCGTCCTGTCCGAACCCCTCAGCGGCAGGACAACGAATGTGATTTTGATCGACGGAATTTGGCTTGTCAAGCCCCCCCCCGGCAAGAATCCGCCAGAATTCTTGTTAGGCGAGCAGCCGGTTGATCTTGTTCCCATGAGGCCGGAAGCGTATCTTTCCGCCCCATGAAGCTGCGGGAAGCGAGCCACGATTCGGAACGCGATTTGCTAGCCGAGCGTATGGCGCGGCTGGAGAAGGAGTTCGCTGGGGCGATGGGACGCATCGCGACGCTGGAAGAAGAGAACGCGCACCTTCGCGAAGAGAATGAACGCCTGAAGCAGCAATTGGCCGCGGCGCTGAAGAACTCCTCCACCTCCTCCAAACCGCCGTCGAGCGATATGGTCAAGCCGCCCAAGCCGCCGCGCAAGGACGGCGAGAAGCGCAGACGGCGGCGCAGCCAGGACATGATCAACATCTCGCGAACGCCGTTTCCGCCCGAGGCCGTCAACCGTTTCGAGCCGTACACGCTGGATTGCTGCCCCGAGTGCGGCGGTTCGCTTCGGCTTGCCAATCGTCCGCCCAACGTCCTGCAACAGGTGGAAATCATCGCCACGCCGACCATCGTCACGGAACATCAAGGCTTGGCCTACTGGTGCCCGCACTGCCAGAAGTTCCACTACGCGCCGTTGCCGGAGGCGGTGGTCAAGGCGGGGCTGTTCGGCCCGCGGCTGACGGCCCTGGTGGCCTTCATGAAAGGCGTCTGCCACGCCTCGTTCTCCACGATCTGGAAGTTCCTCCGCGACGTGGCCCACGTGGACATTTCCCGCGGCTACCTCGCGAAATTGATCGGCAAGGTGAGCGATTCGTTGGCCAAGGCGTATGCCGAGTTGTTCGAGCGGCTGCCGGGCGAACCCGTGCTGAACGTTGACGAGACGGGGCACAAGGAGTACCGTGAGAAGTTCTGGACTTGGTGTTTCCGCGCCCAGCTTTACACGCTTTTCCGCATCGACAAGTCGCGGGGATCGAAAGTGCTGGTGGAGGTGCTCGGCGAAGAGTTCAATGGGGTGCTGGGCTGCGATTACTTCAGCGCCTACCGCAAGTATATGCGCGTGTTCGGCGTGCTGCTCCAGTTCTGCATGGCCCACCTGATCCGCGACGTGAAGTTTCTGCTGACGCTGCCGGGAGCGGAAAATCAAGCTTACGGCCAACGGCTGCGGGACGCCCTGCGCGACCTGTTTGCCGTCATCCATCGGCGCGAGCAGATGACCGCGGCGGATTTTCAAAAGGCGTTGGAAACGGCACGGGAGCAAGTGATGAAGGCGGCCACGACCGGCGTGCCGGAGACGAAACAGCGCGGAACATGGCGAAACGGTTCCGCGAGAACGGGGAGTCGTACTTCCGCTTCATCACCACCCCGGGAGTTGACCCAACGAACAACCTTGCGGAACAGGCGATTCGCTTCGTGGTGATCGACCGGCGAATCACCCAGGGAACGCGGAGCGAAAAAGGTTGTCGCTGGTGCGAGCGGATCTGGACCGTGATCGCCACCTGCGCCGAACAGGGTCGCGCGGTCTTTCAGTTCTTGTTGGACTCGGTCCAAGCTTATCTCTCCGGCACCCTGCCGCCCTCGCTGCTGCCATCAGGCCCCTGACGGCACTCGTTCCCCGCTATCTCTCCCTCTTTTCTGCGGCCCCGCGGTCGCTCCCCGCGACCGCGTGAACAACTACCCCGCATGAAATCCAAACTGTCGGCGCAATAAGCCTTCCCTAGTTTCGTCTCGTAGGTCGGGTCGAAGTGCATTGTCTCAACAATTCTCCAAGGTCATTATACCAGGGAGCAAGGCTTTCCGACTCGGGTAAGGGCACACGCTGGAAGACCGCCAGCTTGCCGGCGTGTTTTTCATGTCTGGCAAGATCGGCCACGCGGGCAAACATGAAGTCCGACCAGTCGCCGGTCTTCTTGCCTAAACAGACGCCCAGTATATCAAATTTGTCAGCGCCATAGAAGCGGCTTGTCGGGTCCCCCTTCGAGGCACGTGTTTTCTGTGTTTCTACCTTGTAGGCAACGACCTTGCCGCCCTCCCGATACGCTTCGTCGCGGTCCCGGACATTCTTGCACTCAGCGAGCAGCGGCTTCTTGGCCTTGGGCAGCCAAATACTGAAATCGGGACGGCCGTCCAAGTCATGGGCTTCGTAACGATCTACGCCACTCCCGACCATGGCCTTGATTTTCTTCTCCATCTGGACCTCCGCCACGGCCCCCTCCAACGTGACCCTGGCCCGAAATCGCTTGTTCAGGGCATCCAATAACTCGTATGCCGAGAGCCCGTACTGTCTTTCCAGTGGGTGTTCCATCGCTTCGCCGTTGGGTGGTCCGTCGCGCAAAACATGCGACAGTCTACCGGGGACAGAGATCGTCGGCAATCCGAATAGAATCGAGAAAATGGCGAGGGCGGCAACCGTCGCGGGTCGCCGCCCTCACCTCAGCTTCTGGATGCCCTCGCCCTGACCCTCTCCCGGAAGGAGAGGGGACCGGTTAGTACATGTCTTCGCCCGGACCGGGGCCGGCGGGGGCCTTGTCCTCCTTCGGCTTCTCCGCCACCAAGGCGTCGCTGGTCAAAAGCAGCGTGGCCACGCTGGCCGCGTTCTGCAAGGCGGTGCGGGTGACCTTCGTCGGGTCGATCACGCCGGCCTTCACCAGGTCTTCATAGACGTCCGGTGGCGGCGTTGTAGCCCATCGCCCCCTTGGCCTCGGAGACCTTTTCGCAGACGATGCCGCCGTCCTGGCCGGCGTTGTCGGCGATCTGCGTCAGCGGGGCGCGGCAGGCGCGAAGGATGATCTTGTAGCCGACCTCCTCGTCCTGCGACAGGCCGTTGGGCTTCACCGCCGCCGACGCCCGCAGCAGCGCCACGCCGCCGCCGGGGAGGATGCCTTCCTCGACCGCGGCCCGGGTGGCGTGCAGGGCGTCCTCGACGCGGGCCTTCTGCTCCTTCATCTCGCTCTCCGTCGCGGCGCCGACGTTGATCTTCGCCACGCCGCCGGCCAGCTTCGCCAGCCGCTCTTCGAGCTTCTCGCGATCGTAATCGCTCGTGGTGTTCTCGATCTCCCGCCGCAACTGCTCGATGCGGCCCTTGATCTCGGCGCTCTTGCCGGCGCCTTCGATGATCGTCGTGTTGTCCTTGTCGATGACGATCTTCTTCGCCCGGCCCAACTCGGCCAGCGTCGTGTTTTCCAATTTCTTGCCCAGGCTCTCGAACAGGGCCGTGCCGCCGGTGAGGATCGCAATGTCCTCCAGCATCGCCTTGCGGCGGTCGCCGTAGCCGGGGGCCTTGATCGCCGCGACCTTGATCGTGCCGCGCAAGCGGTTGATGACCAGCGTGGCCAGGGCCTCGCCGTCGACGTCCTCGGCGACGATCAACAGCGGCTTGCCCGCGTTGACCACCTTCTCCAACACCGGCACCATCTCCTTCACGTTGGAGAGCTTCTTCTCGTAGATCAGCACGTAGGCGTCTTCGAGAACGGCACTCCATCTTCTGCGGATCGGTGACGAAATAGGGGGAGAGGTAGCCGCGGTCGAACTGCATGCCCTCGACCCACTCGACCTCGGTGGCCAGGCTCTTGCCCTCGTCGACGGTGATCACGCCGTCCTTGCCGACCTTCTCCATGGCGTCGGCGAGCAGCTTGCCGATTTCGGCGTCGTTGTTGGCGGCGATAGAGCCGACCTGGGCGATCTCCTCCTTCTTGTTGCGGACGGAGATCGACATGCTCTTGAGCTTTTCGGTGATGTCGGCGACCGCCTTTTCCATGCCCTGCTTCAGCAGGACCGGGTTGACGCCGGCGACGACCGCCCGCAGCCCCTCGTTGAAAATCGCCTCGGCCAGGATCGTGGCCGTCGTGGTGCCGTCGCCGGCCACGTCGCTGGTCTTCGCGGCGACCTCGCGGACCATCCGCGCGCCCATGTTCTCGTACACGTCCTCCAGATCGACTTCCTTGGCCACGGTGACGCCGTCCTTGGTGACGGTGGGCGAGCCGAAGCTCTTCTGGAGGATGACGTTCCTGCCGCGGGGGCCGAGCGTCACCTTGACCGCCTTGGCCAGCTTGGTGACGCCCGCGTCGCAACGCGTCCCGGGCTTCCTGGTCAAAAGCAATCATCTTGGCCATGAGTTGGATTCTCCTTCGAATGAATTCTTCCTGGGCGAGGATCCGGCGCGAGCCGGTTTGCCCAAGGGGGAAATGTTTTAATTGTCCAAGTGGCGCACGTTCTCAAACGGCGGACCTGCTTACTTCTTGAAGACCGCCAAAATGTCCTCTTCCCGCATCAGCAGCAGTTCGCGGTCGCCCAGCTTGAACTGCTCGCCCGCGTAGGAGGTGAAAAGGACGCGGTCGCCGACCTTGACCTGGAGAGGGTTGCGCTTGCCGTTGTCCAGCAGGCGGCCTTCGCCGACGCTGATGACCTTGCCGCGGGTGGGCTTTCCCTTGGCGGTGTCGGGCAGGACGATGCCGCCGGACGTGACGGTTTCCGACTCATCCCGCTCGACGACGACGCGGTCGCCCAGCGGTTGAATCTTGAAATGAGCCCCCGAGGAAGTCGATTCTTTCTTTTTTGCCATGCGTTGCCTCCCAAACTCCAGGAACAATCTGCCAATAGTGCGCACAGCCGGCGCTGAGCTATCGCCTTGACGCAATTGCTGCGCCAAAAAGAGGTGCGTTGCGGCAAGGCGTGGATTGGCAAGGGGTTAGGAAATTGGCTGGCGATTCGTGCGTCGGCCCAGACCGCCAAGGCTGGCAAAATGTGGCGCTGGGCGGCACAGGAGCCTGCCAATTTGACAGGCGGCGCGGTTTGCGAGGCGGCCTTTGCAAATGGTCCCCCTCTCCCTTCGGGAGAGGGTCGGGGTGAGGGAAGGCGCCGAAGGGGCGTCCACTCCGCATAGCCAACCGCGACGGTGCATGTGGCCATCGACGGCTCCGGTCGCTTGCTCTTTGTAAGGCACAAATTGTATCATTCACGGTTGGCCGAACCGATTAATGGAGGACCGAAAATGGCGACAGAGCTTCCGGGGAAATGCTTTCTTTGCGGGGAAACGCTACGCTACGGGAAAAACAACAAGCTGGCAGAAGAACAAGGGCTTCCGGTCGGGGCAAACACAAACGACCCCAATGCCAAGTCGGAGGCGCATTACGGGCATTTAGGTGGTGCTCGGCCTCGCCCGGAGTTCAAGAATTTGTCCGATGAAGCGTGGGTTGAGATGGAAGTTGAAGATCGGCAAGGTAGCCGAGTTCTCTGCTTTGAATGTCATGAAGTGATCCTCCACAACCCAGTCTTGTCGGAATCGCAGCTCGATCGCCTGGCGGCCCTGTTCCGGGGCAAGCTGTTCGAGGAGCGAGTCGTCATCTTGAATCGCATCATCGAACATGGCCTTGTCGGAGAATCGTGGCGTCCGCGTTAGGGCCGTTCACGGCCCTCTCCGCCGAAGGCGGTCTTAGGCCCGTGCTTTAGCACGGGTTTGCGACTGCGCGTCAACAGTTTCCCTCTCGTTTTTCCGTGCCCGCCGGAGGCGGGCACGGAAAAACGAGAGCAGGAGGATGGCCAATTTTACCCGACGTAAACGTCGGGCCTAAGACCGCCTTCGGCGGAAAAGGGGCGTAAACGCCCCTCACGATTGCTTGCCCATCGATCTGTGAGTAACAACGAGGCTGATACTCTCGCGACCGCCCGCCCAGCGAAGTGGATCGTCCTCCGGCACTTCCCCTCACCCTAACCCTCTCCCGGAGGGAGAGGGAACCTGATTGCTAATATTCGACCCCGCGCAGCCGCGCGATCTCCGCCGCATCCTTATCCCCACGACCGGACAAGCAAACGACAATCGTCTCCTCCGCGCTTCGCCGGGCGGCCTGCTTCATCGCCTCGGCCACGGCGTGCGAACTCTCCAAGGCCGGCAAAATCCCCTCCGTCTTCGCCAAGACATCAAATGCGGCCAAGGCCTCGTCGTCCCGGGCGGATGTGTAACTGACCCGGCCCGTCTCCTTCCAATAACTGTGCTCCGGACCCGTGCCGGGATAATCCAGTCCGGCCGAGATCGAATGAACGTCGGACGTTCTGGCCATCGTCGTCCTGCAAGACGTAGCTGAAACTGCCGTGGAGCACGCCGGGACGGCCGAAACAGAGCGTCGCCGCATGATCGCCGACGCGGCTGGATCGCCCGCCGGCCTCGACGCCAATCAATTCCACGCCGGCGTCGTCCACCAACGGATAAAACATCCCCGCGGCATTGCTCCCCCCGCCCACGCAGGCAACGACCGCGTCAGGCAGGCGGCCGAGTTGTTCGAGACACTGCTGCCGCGTCTCGCGGCCGATGATCGACTGAAAATCGCGGACGATCCGCGGGAAGGGGTGCGGCCCAACGACCGAGCCGAGGCAATAGTGCGTGCTCTCGACAGTGCTCATCCAATCGCGAAATGCCTCGTTGATCGCGTCGCGGAGGGTTCGCGAGCCGCTGCCCACCGGCCGGACCTCGGCCCCGAGAAGCTTCATGCTGAAGACGTTGGGCCGCTGGCGGCGGATGTCCTCTTCGCCCATGTAGACGACGCAATCGAGGCCGAAATCGGCGCAGGCGGTGGCCGTGGCGACGCCGTGCTGCCCGGCCCCGGTCTCGGCGATCACGCGGCGCTTGCCCATTTGCAGCGTCAACAGGGCCTGGCCGAGCGTGTTGTTGATCTTGTGGGAGCCGGTGTGGTTGAGGTCCTCGCGTTTCAGCAGGATTTGCGCCCCGCCGCACTGACGGCTCAGCCGTTGGGCGTGGTACAGCGGCGACGGCCGGCCGACGTAGTGGCGATAGAGCCTGGGCAAGCTGATTTTGAAACGCCGCATCGCCGACCGCCCGCTCATACTCGACGGTCAACTGCTCCAATGCCTGGGTTAAGGTTTCGGGCACGAAGCGGCCGCCGAAGGGGCCAAAGCGGCCGGCGGCGTCGGGGACGATGTTTTTTTCGGGCATGGAAGGCGTTTTTTGGGAACTCGGGTCGCGTCGGTCCTGAGAGCAAGTCATTCTCCTCGACCTTCGGGGGGCAGTCAAGCGTTGGCTGGCACTGGCTCCGCCAGTGTTTTTGGGGAGGAGGGTGAAGGAGGAAAAAACGCTCTGCTTCGGATGGACGACGGTTCGGGAGCTGCTTGCAGCCGTTCCTCATCGCTTGCGGTTTCGCGACGCACTGCCCCTTGGTCGGTCTTGGGCGGCGAGCTCGCAAATCCGCAAGCGTGACATCGGCCGAGACGGCGGCTTCCATCTCCCCGTTCGAGGCAAACACTGGCAGAGCCAGTGCCACCAAGGCAACTTGGAGTTAGAATAGAACATCGGAATCCGGCGGCAAGCCAAGCGGGAGCAAGGGACATGACGCGATGGTCGATCCTCATGGCGGCAGGCCTGGCCGCCGCGGCCATGTCTCCCGCGAGCTGCCGCGGCGAACCGCCGGCGATGGACCGCGTCTGCTTGCTCAATGGCCATCGCTACGACGGCCTGATCGAATCGGAAGACGCCGCCTGGGTCTACCTCATCGAAATTCAATCCCCGCCCGGACGCCCAACGCACCTGGTCATCCGCGCCTTCGACCGCCCCTCCGTGGCGTCGCTTTCGCGGGCGGGAGCGGCGGAAGAGGCGAATCTCCGCCGCCAGATCGAAGCGCTGGTCAACCGCGTGCCGATCGAATCCGGCCGCATGGACGGCGTCGCGCTGGCGCCGCTGGAAAAAGAAGGCAACCGCTATCGGCACTACGCGGGCAAGTGGTTCAGCCTCGACAGCACGGCCGACGAGCGCACGACGCGGCGGATCATCGTCCGCGTGGAGCAGATTTTCGCCGCCTATCGGCAGGCGCTTGTGCCGCGGACCCGCGCGGCGCAGCCGCCGCGGCTGGTCGTCTTCCGGTCGAGGGACCAATATCTTGCATTTCTTTCCGCGCGCGGCGTAAAGATCGGCAACCTCGCCTGCTTCCTCGAAGACGAGAACGTCGTCGCCGTGGGGAGCGATCTGGCCCGGCTGTCCGCGCGGATGGAAAAAATCAACCGCGAGAGCGACGAAATCCGCGCTCAACTGGAGGCGTTGAAGAAGCAGTTGCGGGCGCGGCTGGCGGAAATAACCGCCGACGCGCCCCCCGGAATCGCGGGCCGCGCTGGCCGCGATCGCGCGAGGCCGTTTCAACAAGGATTACACGGCGAAAAACAAGGAATTGGATCGTTGCGAGCGGCTTGCCGCCCAGGAGTTTCAAGCCGGCGCCGGCCAGATGTTCGCGCGAATCTATCACGAGACGTTCCACGCCTATCTGGAGAATTACGTTTTTCCCCACGCGAAATGGAAGACGCCGCGATGGCTCAACGAGGGGCTGGCCGTCATGTTCGAGAGCGGCGTTTTGGAAGGCGACACGCTGCGGGTGGACGCCCCCAACGCGGCCGCCTTGAAGCGATTGAAGGCCGATCTGTCGGGCCCACGGCCGTTGGGCTTGGAAAGACTGCTGGCGACCGACGGCGCGGCGTTTCTCCAATTGCACGGCTCCGACGCGGCCGCCTCGGACCGCCTTTACGCCTACGCCTGGGGATTGGCCTATTATCTTGTCTTCCAGCAGCGGCTGCTGAGCAATCCGGCCTTGGCCGAGTACGTTTCGCCGGCGGCCGAGCGGCTTGGGCCCGTGCCGCGTTTCGAGCGATTGGTCGGCATGACGTTGGGCCAGTTCGAGCCGCGCTGGCGGGCGTATGTGCTGGCGCTGCATTGATTCTTGTGGGGGTCAAGCGCCTTGGGGTGCCATGCCCGACGCTTGCGTCGGCATGTCAGCGTCGCCGCCACCTCGACCGTTCCCGAAGCCTACCCCGCTCCACATGCCGACGCAAGCGTCGAGCATGGCACCCGGCTGGCGCTGCATTGATAAGGCCCGTTGCGCGACGCCCCGGGTTGTCAGGGGAGCCCGCCGTGCAGCCGCCCGAATGCGCGGGCGAGCATGACGGCGATGACCAACCCGCCCAGCGCGAAGGGCACGACGTGTTTTGTCTCGCGCAGTTGGAAATTCCCCGTCTGCACAAGCAGCAGGTACGCAATCAAGAGATTCAACGCGCCCCAAAGCACATTCACCGTGGACGACGACAGCCCTTGGCCGGGCGGCGACGCGAACGGCGTTTGGAATGGGCTCCCCGAGATTCCGGCGACGAAGTGCGGGACGAAATTGCACAGAAAGGCCCCGCCGAAGAAGTAGGCGACGTAGTGATACCAGCGTGTTTCGGGCATGGGCGAGTTCTCCAGTTTTTCTGGTAGGGTGGGTCAAGCGCAGCGAGCCCCACCCAAGCCCGCGGAAATACGATCGTGGGGCTCGCTTCGCTCGACCCACCCTACGGCCTTCCGATCTTTGTGTTGGTCAAGCGGGCGCCATGTCCCACGCTTGCGTGGGCATGTCAGCGTCGCCGCCACCTCGACCGTTTCCGAAGCCTATCCCGCTTCACATGCCGACGCAAGCGTCGAGCATGGCGCCCGGCCCCACCCAAGCCCGCGGGAATACGATGGTGGGGCTCGCTTCGCTCGACCCACCCTACGGCCTCCATATTCCGATTTTTGGGTTGGTCAAGCGGCGCATGCCCCGCGCTTGCGTTGGCATGTCAACGTCGCCGCCGCCCGCGACTGTTCCCGAAGCCTATCCCGCTTCACATGCCGGCGCAAACGTCGAGCATGGCGCCCGGCCTAATTCGGCCCTCACCCTAACCCTCTCCCGGAGGGAGAGGGGACCGAGCACGCCCCCCTCACCGATCCTTCATCGGCACATAATCCGTCTGCGTCGGGCCGATATAAATCTGCCGCGGACGCAGGATCTTGCTCGTCGGGTCTTCGTGCTGCTCCTTCCACTGGGCAATCCAGCCGGGCAACCGCCCAATCGCAAAACAGACGGTGAACATGTTCGTCGGGATGCCCATCGCGCGGAGGATCATGCCGCTGTAAAAATCGACGTTCGGATACAGCTTCCGATCGATGAAGTACGGATCGGCCAGGGCGAGTTCTTCGAGCTTCCGCGCGATGTCCAAGAGCGGATCGGCCCGCCGCAGTTGCGAAAACACCTTGTCGCATGCCTCCTTCAAAATCTTCGCCCGCGGATCGTAGTTGCGATAAATGCGGTGGCCGAAGCCGAAGAGGCGGAAAGGATTGGCCTTGTCCTTGGCGTCGCGGATGCAGTCCTCCGGCGAGAGGCGGCCGCGATGGATGCGTTCGAGCATTTCGAGGACCTCGACGTTGGCCCCGCCGTGCAACGGGCCCCACAGCGCGCTGACGCCCGCGGCGCACGAGGCGAAGAGGTTCGCCCGGGCCGAGCCGACGACGCGGACCGTCGCCGTGCTGCAATTCTGCTCGTGATCGGCATGGAGGATGAAAATCAAGTTCAGGGCGTCTTCGACCTCGGGCGTCACGATGTACTGCTGATAGGGGATCGAGAACATCATGTGGAGGAAGTTGGCGCAATACCGCAAATTCGGGTCGGGGTAAATAAACGGCAGCCCCTGCGAGCGGCGGTAAGAAAACGCGGCGATCGTGCGGACCTTGCTGATCAATCGCGCGGCCGCCTCGTCGAACGAACCCTCGCCGTCCATGGCGATCAATTCCTGATGAAAACAGGCCAAATTGCTCAGCGTCGCGGACAGGATCGCCATCGGCGGGGCGTCCGTCTGGATGTGCTGATACTGGTGTTTTTGGCCTTCGTGCAGCAATTCATTCCGCGTCAGCCGGGCGCTGAAGCTGTCCAACTCCTCCTTGCGGGGCAAGCGGCCGAAAATCAGCAGCCAGGCGGCCTCGACGAAATTCGGCTTCTTCGTAAACTGCTCGATGGGGATGCCCCGATAGCGGAGGATGCCCTTCTCCCCGTCGATAAACGTGATCGCACTCTTGCAAACGCCCGTGTTGCCCAGCGAAGGGTCGTAGGTGATCATGCCGGTCTGCTCGCGCAGCCGCGTAATGTCCACGGCGCGTTCGCCTTCCGATCCGACGAGGATGGGAAGTTCGATCGTCTGGTCGCCGACAGTCAGGATGGCTTTCTCTGGCATGACCGCTCTCGCAAATGGGGGGTTTTCTCAGTTTTGGACGACATCCGGCGCGTGCCGCCGGCTATGCCGGGGCCACACGACGAGTCGCGCAAACAAATCTTCCCGAATCGGGCACATTCCACTAAAATGTGGTCGCAAGCCGCAAAATTCGATCATACCGAAGTCTCGAGCAAAAGCAATGGAGGGGGGGTGTTTATGGAGTGCCGCAAAGCGGAGAATTCTCAGGGGTGCAATTGCAGCTACGCGCCGTGTTCGCGAAAAGGGGTCTGTTGCGAGTGTCTGCGCTATCATCTTCGCTCGCGGCAGTTGCCCGGCTGTTTTTTTCCCGACGCCGCGGAGCAGACCTTCGACCGATCGTTCGAGCATTTCGCTCGCCTGGTTTCGACGGGAAAGGCATAGGCGGGGGGAGGGGGATTGGGGATTGGGGAGTCGGGATTGGGAAGAAAGCTTGCAGTGGCCAGAAGGTGGCCCATGATCCCCATCCTGAGAGGGGAACTCGAACCGGCAATTTGCAACGGTCCAGTTTCCACTCTCAATCCCCAATCCCTCATCCCGCATTTCCCCCGCCCCCCTTACGCCAAGACGGCGGAAAGCTAAACTGAGAGAGGCGTGGTTGTATCCGAAGGTTCGATAAGGAGTTGACATCGGTGCAGATCAATATTTCCACCCGTCACGGCCACCTCAGCAACGAGACCCAGGAGAAAATCCGCGAGAAACTGGAAAAGTTGACGCGACTCTACGACCGCCTCGCATCGATCGAGGTCACGGTCGATTTGGAACATCGGGACGCACCGAACGTCGATTTGCGGGTCTCGGCGAAGCACAAACACGATTTTTTGGCGATCGGCCGCTCGTTGGAGTTGATGGCGTCGATCGACGAGGTTGTGGAAAAGATGGGACAGCAATTGCGCAAGTACAAAGACAAGGTCCAGGACCGCCATCGCGCTGCGGGCCCGCCGCCTGCGGAAGAGCCCGAGGAGTCCGGTCCGAGCAATTCGTGACGTTCCGCGCGGGGGTGGCCAAGGGCGGATCGCGTCGGACCTTGCCGAGGATGGCGAGCCAACCGTGAGAACGAAGAAGGGAGATTGCGTGCATGAAGTTTGCCGACTTTATATGTCGCGGCGCCATCCGCGCCGAGGTGAAGGCTTCCGATAAGGAAGGAACGATCCGGGAGATGGTTCAGGCGCTGGTGGCGGCGGGAAAGGTCGAGGCCAACGAGTGCGAGAGCATCGTCAAGGCCATCCTGAAGCGGGAGGAACTGGGAAGCACGGGAATCGGCCGCGGCGTGGCCGTCCCCCACACCAAGCACCCGAGCGTCGATCGCCTCGTGGGCACGGTGGCGGTCAGCGCCGCGGGGGTCGATTTCGCCAGCCTCGACGGCGAGGCCGTCCACCTGTTTTTCCTCTTGATTTCGCCGCCCGATCGGCCCGGCGACCATCTCCGCGCGTTGGAAAACATCTCGCGGCAGCTTCGCGACGACACCTTCTGCCGTTTCCTGAAGCAGGCCAAGAGCGCAGAAGACATTCAAACACTCCTTGACGAGGCCGACAACAATCAGTTTGGCTCGTGAGCGAGCCCGCTGCGTCATTCCGGGCCAAACCATGTCCGAACTCGTTGCAACTCGAACCGTCATGGTCGCCAACCGCGCCGGCATCCATGCCCGCGCCGCGACAATGATCGCCGCGGCGGTCCGCGGCCTCCGCGCCCGCGTGACGATCGTCAAGGGAAACGAGCGGGTTGAGGCGACCGACGTCCTGCAACTCCTTTCCTTGGGCGCGGGCCCGGGCGAGCAGTTGTCGCTCGAGGCCAGCGGCGAAGAGGCGGAAGCGGCCCTGGGGACGCTGGAGAAGATGTTCCTCGACAAGTTCGACGAGGAATAATCGCGCAAAATCCACGCGGACTGTCCCGATTTTCGTCCGCCGAAAATGGGACTGTCCCCTGATGAAACACATGCAAAAACTACAAGGGATCGCCGTTTCTCCGGGCGTCGCCATTGGCGAAGCGCTGGTGATGGACACCGAGGGCTTTCGCATTCCTCGGCGGTTCGTTTCCCGAGACGCGGTCGAGGACGAGTTGGAGCGGCTGGACGCGGCGATCCTCGCCGCCGGGACGGAGATCGCCAGCCATCGCGAGACCGTGTCCGGCGAATTGGGCGAGAAGTACGGCGCCATCTTCGAGGCGCATCTGCAAATGCTCCAGGACTCGAAGCTCCGCCGCGAGCTGGAGGACATGATCCGCCACCGCCACTACTCGCCGGAATACGCCGTCAGCCGCACGCTGCGGCGCTACGCCCAGGTCTTCCAGCGGCTGGAGAGTTCGCACCTGGCGGAGCGGGCCAACGACATCTTCGACATCGAGAAGCGGCTGCTCCGCCACATCCTCGGCCGGCGGCGGGAAGGAATCTCGCACCTCACCTCGCCCGTGCTCGTCCTGGCCCACAACCTCACCCCGAGCGAGACGGCCAACCTCGATCGCCGCTACGTGCGCGGTTTCGTCACGGAAGTGGGCGGACCGGGCGGGCATACGGCGATCGTCGCCGAGGCCCTGGAAATTCCCGCCGTCGTCGGCACCGGCCCCTTCCTCTCCGAAGTCTCCGGCGGCGACACGGTGATCATCGACGGCGACAAGGGGCTGGTGATCCTTCAGCCGGACGAAGAGACGTTGGCCCGCTATCGCCACGAAGTCGAGGAAATCCGCACGCTCGCGGCGCGGCTGGAGTCGCTGCGCGACCTGCCCTGCGAAACCGCCGACGGCGTCCGCATCGGCCTCTTCGGAAACATCGAGTTCCCCTACGAGGTGCAGCATTGCCTGGACCGCGGAACCGACGGCGTCGGCCTCTACCGCACCGAATTCCTCTACCTCGGCGCGGAAACCGAGCCCACCGAGGAAATCCACTACCACGCCTACCGCCAGGTCGTCGACGCCATGGGCGACCGGCCGGTGACCATCCGCACCTTCGACCTCGGCGCCGACAAGGTCCCCCACCTGCCGCCGCCGGAGGACGAGCGCAACCCCTGCCTCGGACTGCGGAGCATTCGCCTGGCGCTTCGCTACTTGGCGATGTTTCGCACGCAGTTGCGCG
The DNA here is from genome assembly GCA_963791075.1 of uncultured Planctomycetia bacterium. Taxonomy (GTDB): domain Bacteria; phylum Planctomycetota; class Planctomycetia; order Pirellulales; family Thermoguttaceae; genus CAWBRF01. Next base: position 19,694 of record CAWBRF010000024.1, on the reverse strand, counting down.
CTGCGCTGCGGGCCAGCGCCCAGGGAAACCTGCAAATCATGTTTCCCTTGGTCTCCACGCTCATGGAATTGCGGCAGGCGAAAATGGTCGTCGCCGACGTGATGGAAGACCTCGACGAGCGCGGCGTCGAGTTCAATCGCGACATCGCCGTCGGCATGATGGTCGAGGTCCCCGCCGCCGTGATGATGATCGACCACTTCGTCGAAGAGGTCGATTTCCTCAGCATCGGCACGAACGACCTGGTGCAATACACCCTCGCCGTGGACCGCAGCAACAAGGACGTGGTCGGCCTGTACAACTCGTCCGACCCGGCCGTGCTGAAGCTGATCTCCATGGCCATCCAGGCGGCGAAGCGGAAGGGGATTCCCTGCAACATGTGCGGGCAGATGAGCGGGAATCCAATCTACACGATGCTTTTGTTGGGCTTGGGACTGCGGCAATTCAGCGTCACGCCCAGCGCGGCGCCCGAAATCAAGCACGTCTGCCGCCAGGTGAGCGTGCCGCAGTGCGAGGCCGTGGCCGCCCGGGCGATGCTCATGGAGAACGCCCGCGACATTAAGAATTATCTCCGCGAGGAACTGAAGAAGAACGTTCCGGGAGTGGGCGCGTAAATGAAAGGATGAAGGCTGAAGGATGAGGAGTTAACGGCGGTTGTCGTTTTTCATCCTTCCTCCTTCATCCTTTTGAGAGAATTGTTGTCCGCCGCCCGCAACCACGGGCGGCGGCGAGTGAGAAGTTCGAACCCATGGTTCGACCGAGAGTTCGCATTCGATTTTGCAAGCAGGGAGACCTGCGCCTGATTGGACATCGGGACCTGATGCGCTGCCTGGAACGGCTAACGCGCCGCGCCGGGCTGGGGCTGGCCCTGAGCGAGGGGTTTCATCCGAAACCGCGGATGACCCTTCCGCTGCCCTTGGCGGTCGGCATTGAGGGAGAAGACGAGATCATGGAGGTGGAGTTGACCGAACTGCCCGAGGGCGAGGAACTGTCGCCGCGGCTTGCGCGGCAGGCCCCGCCGGGACTTACATTCCGGTCGGTCGAAGTCTTGCCGCCCGGCGGGCGGAAGGCCCGGCCGGCGCCGCCTCGTACGAGGTTCGCGTCCCGCCCCCGCGCCGCGCCGGCTTGGAGGAGCGCATCGCCCGCCTGTGGGCCGCGCGCTGCTGCCCTGGCGTCGCCCCGGTCGAGACGCGACCATCGACCTCCGCGCCGACCTGCTGGCCCTGGGCCTGTCGGACAACGCGCTGGCGATGCGTCTCCGCGCCGGTCCGGAAGCGCGGAGCGGCCCGCGCGACGTGTTGGCCGCGTTGGAACTCGCCGATTCTCGAGTCCGAAGGCGTCCACATCCGGCGCACCGCCGTGGAGATCGACCAATGACGGCGATTCCCCGACAATGCGTGCAGCAAACGAATGCCTCTTGTTGGTCGCGCCGAACAAGAAAGCGAAAACATGAAGAAAGAGATTCTGATCAACGTTTCGCAGCCGGAAGAGTGCCGGATCGCGATCGTTGAAGACGGCGTGCTGGAAGAACTTTACGTGGAGCGCGCCGGGCAAGACAGCTACGTGGGCAACATCTACAAGGGCGTGGTGGTCAACCTGGAGCCGAGCATCCAGGCGGCGTTCGTGGATTTCGGCGTCGGCCGCAACGGCTTCCTGCACATCAGCGACGTTCGAGCCGCAGTATTTCCGCCAGGGCGGATACGATCCCGACAAGCCGATCGGCCCCGGGGGCCAACAGCGGCCTTCGCGCCGCCCGCCGCCCGCCGCCAACGCCGAGAACGGGACCGAGGACGAGTTGGACGTGGAGTTGGACGACGAGCCCGGCCCGCCGTGCGCGCCCCGCCGCGGCCTTCGCCCCCGCTTCAAGCCGCCCATCCAGGAGATCCTCCGCCGCGGCGACGAGGTCCTCGTGCAGGTGATCAAGGAGGGCATCGGGGCCAAAGGGCCGACCCTTTCCACCTACATCAGCATCCCCGGCCGATACCTCGTGCTCATGCCGGCGCTGGGGCGGATCGGCGTCTCGCGAAAGATCGAAGACGAGGACGTCCGCCGCCGTCTCCGCGACATCATGATCGAACTGAATCCGCCCCGCGGCGTCGGCTTCATCGTCCGCACCGCCGGCTCGGACCGGGCCAAACGCGAACTCTCCCGCGACCTGGCCTACCTCCTGCGGCTGTGGAAGGTCATCGTGCGGCGGATCAAGAAGCTGCCCGCCCCCGTCGACATCTACCAAGAAAGCGACATGATCATCCGCACCATCCGCGACATCTTCAGCAGCGATGTCGACGCGATCTACATCGACGAGGCGGCGGCCTACGATCGCGCGCGAATTCCTCCAGTTGGTCATGCCGCGGTACGTCCATCGTCTCCAGCTCTATGAGGGCAAGGAGCCGTTGTTCTTCAAGCACGGCCTCGACGAGGAGATCGGCCGCATCCATCAGCGCAAGTTGTCGCTGAAGGCGGGCGGGTCGATCGTCATCGACCAGACCGAGGCCCTCGTGGCCATCGACGTCAACAGCGGCAACTTCCGCGCCGAGGACGCCGAAGAGACCGCCTTCCAGATGAACCTCCAGGCCGCCCGCGAGATCGCCCGGCAAATCCGCCTCCGCGACCTGGGCGGGGTGATCGTCAACGACTTTATCGACATGCACAAGGAGAAGCACCGCCGCGGCGTCGAGCGGGCGCTGCGCGACGCGGTGAAGCGGGACCGGCGCGGACGAAAATCCTCCGCACCAGCCCCTTCGGCCTGATCGAGATGACCCGCCAGCGCATTCGCCCCAGCCTGAAGCGGAGCGCCTACACCGATTGCCCCTGCTGCCACGGGGCCGCGGTTGTCAAAACGCCGGAAAGCATGGCCCTGGAAGTCGTCCGCCTGCTGCTGCTGGCCAGCCAGCGGCCGCAGATCGCCCGGGTGAATGTGACGGTCGCCACGGAAGTGGCCGACTATCTCAACAACAAGAAGCGCCACGAGATCGCCCGGCTGGAAAACGAGGGGAAGATGCTCGTGCAAATCGTCGCCGCGGAGAACGTCGGTCCGGAACACGTCGTCATCGACTGCCGCGACAACGAAAGCCGCGAAGTGAAGTTTCCTTGACGCAATGTGAGTTTTGCCCGGTCATGGTCTGATCCCACTCTTGGAGGGGTTAGGGTGAGGGGGGAATCTTCGTCGCGCATTCCGCGGGTGGCCGCCGTATAATGTATTACTTCAACCCCCGAGCCCTTTCCAACGGGCAGCAACGATGAACGCCGAAACGATCCGCGAACTGCTGCGGCGTCAGCCCTTCGAGCCGCTGGAAGTCCGGCTTTCCAATGGCGACGTTTACCAGATTCCCCATCCGGAATTCGCCATCCTTCTGAAGTCCACGTTGGTGATCGGCGTGCCTGATTCGGATCGGGCGATCATCTGTTCGCTTTTGCACATTGCGAGCATTGAACGGACATCGTCTGCGCAAACGACGTAGCCAGCGGCGGCGGCCGATCGCTTCGGCCGTCCGCGAAAGGTTTCGACACCCCCATACTGTGTATTTTCCTCTGCCCCAACGCCGCGGCAAGAAAAATCATTTCCTCGGCAAACCTGTCTCCCAACCGCCCGCTTCTGCAAATTAGCCCAAGTTACGAAGCAGTGTGAGGTTCGGTGGCGGTTTTCTTGAGGAAAGCAACGTAAGTCCAATAATTTCGGGCTGTCGGCGGCGGAAAGTCGTTGTAGTGGAAATTCCGAGCCGGGCGAGCTTGTCAAATGTCGGCTGGAAGACGATCCTGTAGCTCGTCACTGAGCGAGGGATCGGCCGTGTTTCTGCGACGTTACGAACGACGTTCGGGAGGCAGAAAGCGAACCTATTGGGCGCTGGCCGAGTCGATCCGCACCAAACGCGGGTCCCGCCAACGAATCGTCGCCTACCTGGGCGAACTGGCCGCCAGCGAAAAATCCGGCTGGGCGCAACTCGGCCGAAGTCTCTCGGGAAAACAACGGCCACAGCCCTCGTTGTTCGATCCACCTCACTACAATGATCCGTCGAACGACGAGCCGGTGTTGGTCAATCTGAACGGCATTCGCCTCGAACGTTTGCGCGACTTCGGCGACGTATGGATGGCCTTGGGCTTGTGGCGGCTGCTGGGTCTGGACTCGCTCTTGCAGAACGCGGCGGAGCCCGGACGCGAGGACGTTCCTTGGCCGGTCGTGGCCGCCATTCTGACCATCGCGCGATTTTGCAGGCCGTCGAGCGAACTGCACATCGAGACGACTTGGTATCGCGGCACGGCGTTGGAGGACCTGTTGGGCGTGCCGATGGAAAAGGTTTGCACCGACCGCCTCTACGCGGGTTTGGATTGGCTGCTGCCGCACAAATCGCGGATCGAGAAGCATCTGAAAGAACGCCTTGGCTCGCTGTTCGACCTGAAGTACGACTTGTTGCTATACGACGTGACGAGTACGTATTTCGAGGGCGAGTGCGCGGCAACGGCCTGGCAAAGCGCGGCTATTCGCGCGACAGCCGGCCCGACTGCCTGCAAGTCTGCATCGGCCTGGTGGTGACCGCCGAGGGCATTCCGTTGGGCTACGAGGTCTTCGCCGGCAACCGTCACGATTCGACGACGGTGGAAGAGATCGTCGAAGCGATGGAGCGGAAATATGGCCACGCGAATCGCGTTTGGGTGATGGACCGCGGCATGGTGAGCGAGGAAAACCTGGAGTTTTTGCGGCAACGACAGGGCCATTACATCGTGGGCACGCCGAAGGCCATGTTGCGGCAATTCGAGGAGTATTTGACTCGCAAGGACTGGCGGGAAGTTCAGGAGGGCGTTGAGGTTCAGTTGGTTCCGGGACCGGATGGAACGGAAACGTTCGTTTTGGCCCGAAGCATGGATCGCCGCGAGAAGGAAAAGGCGATGCACCAACGGTTCGTCGATCGGCTGGAGACGGCGTTGCGGAAGATGCAAGCGTCGGCGGAGAGCGGACGGCTGAAAGACGAGGCGACGGCGAATCGGCGGCTGGGCCGGCTGATGTGTCAATACTGGCGTGCGGCCGGGGCGTTCGACGTGAAGATCGAACGGTTGTCGCCGCCGCAGGGCAAGGCTCGCCTGCGCGTCGCCTGGACTCGCAACGATCGCTGGAACGATTGGGCGGCGCTGTCGGAGGGCTGCTACCTCTTGCGAACCAATCTTCAGGAGACCGATCCGGCGGTCCTGTGGAGGCGTTACATCCAGTTGACGGAAGCGGAATGGGCGTTTCGGATCACGAAGAACGAACTGGAAATCCGGCCGATATGGCATCACAAAACCGAGCGGGTGTTGGCCCACATTCTGGTCTGCTTTCTGGCTTACGTTTTATGGAAGACGTTGGGGCAATGGATGCAGCGGTCGGGCTTGGGCGATGCGCCGCGAACGTTGCTGGAGGAGTTGTCGAAGATCAAGAGCGGCGACGTGGTGCTTCCCACCCGCACGAAGGACGGTCTTTACAACGGAACGGTTCGCCTGCGATGCGTGACGGAGCCGGACGAGGCCCAAAAAGTGCTGTTGGACCGTCTTGGGATTCCCCTGCCGCGTCGCCTTCGGAGAATCGACGAGTTTGCGCAAATGTAGTGGAAACTTTGGCGAAAAACTGAGCGTAAGTCCTTTGCTGTCAACGAATCGACTCCCACAACTCCGTAACTTGGGTTAGCACAATAGTGCGATCGCAAGCGGTCGCCGGATGTGGAACAATCGACGGCGAAGCCCTCGTCTTGGCGACGAGACCCTTCCCCGTCTGCTTATCGATGGAAGGATATGTGATGAAGCGACTCTTGGCAGCAACGTTTGTTTTGGTCATCGTCGCCGCGGCCGCCCAGGCCATGGCCGACGACAAACCCAACCCCACCGGCACGTGGAAGTGGACGGTCCCGGGCCGGAACAGCCAGACCCGGGAAGCGACCCTGAAACTGAAACTCGACGGCGACAAGCTCACCGGCGCCATGCTTGGCCCCAACGGCAAGGAAAACCCGATCCAAGACGCCGCGTACAAGGACGGCGAGTTGTCGTTCAAAATCGTCCGCGAGCGGAATGGCAACAAGATGACCATGACCTTTACGGGCAAGGTCAGCGGCGACGTCATCAAGGGCAAGATCGAGTCCGATCGCGCCGGCGCCCAGAGTCGGGACTGGGAAGCCAAGCGGGCCGCGCAGTAGCACTGAAGCGAAAAACTCACCACGGAGAGGCGGAGATCACGGAGAAAAAACAGGCAGGGGCCGCGGATGAACACGGATGAAACACAGATAAGAAGAGAAAAAGACTCCGCATCGGTGTTTCATCTGCGGCTGCTCCGATTGCCTTGCTCTTCGCTCCGCGTCCTCCGTGTCTCCGTGGTGAATCTTCGCTCCGGCGCGAGGCCGCTTTGCAGGCGTCCGCCTACCAAAGCGCCCAGTCCTTCGCGACGACGACGTAAATCCCCAGCAAGAGATTCGTCGCGGCGTGGGCGGCGACGCAGTCCCAAAAGTTTTTCGTCTTCGCCATCAGCCACGTGACCATCGAGAACCAGACGATCACCGCCGCCAACTCCGTCGTCGGATGGCACACGGCGGGCACGGCCACACTCGCCGCGGCCGCCATCCATGTGAGCGTGCCGAAGGGTACTTTCCACCAGTCTTGTTGCACCGCCAGCCGCATGACGAAGCCGCGAAGGAACGCCTCCTCGATCACCGGCACGACCAGCGCCAGGCCGGTCAGCCGCACGGCGAAGAAGCCCCAGGCCATCGCCGGAGAGCCCGCCAATTGCGAAAAGGGATCGTACGCCGGCCGGGCGCCGTAGCCGAGCAGCTTTTGCAGAAGGGGCGCGTCGGCCAACGCCGCTTGGACGCGCAGCCCCAATTTTGCCAAAACGATCCAGACCGCCGCGCCGACGACGCCGACAACGATCGCCCAGGGACTCAGCCGTAGCGGGAACTGGCGAAATCCCGCCCCCACCAGACCGAGGACGAGCAAGGTCGCGGCGATCTTCAGCGTGTAGACAAGCGGATACCAGGCATAGGGGACGGCGGGCGGAAAGAGGGCAGCGGCCGTCTGGCCCGCCGCTGGCTCCAGCGAACCGACCAGCATATAAACGCCAAACGGCAGGAGGAAGACCGCCAAAGCGTGTTTCTCAAGGAAGTTTTGTTTCAACATGGGGAACCGCTCTCAGATCGGATAATCGGGCAAGGGAACCGCAAATGGACGCAGAAAGAACAGGGCGAGCCACGGATTGAACACAGATGAAACACAGATAGGAAGACAGTTATTTGACTTTATCTGTGTTTCATTCTGTGCTCATTTGTGGCCGCCTTCTTTCCGTTATGTTTTTTGCATTCCGCCGGCGACCCACTTCCGCGCCAGCCACAGCCCGATCGGCGAGAGCATGGCGATGCAGCCGTAAATGAACCAGAGTGCGGCGGTGTGAAGTTGGTCTGGCGGCGTTTTTGCCGGGCAGAATCGTTCCAGCATCACGCCCGAGTACAAGCCGGTCGTCCCCTTGGCCAACAGCCAGGGAATCGACGCCATGCCCATGTACTGGGCGATGCGGCCGGGCGGGGCCAGATCGCTGGCGTATTCGAGAAACCGCGCCGACCACAAGGCTTCGCCGATCGAGAAGACGACGAAATAGACGATCAGCAGCGTCAGGTTGGGCCCGCCGCAGAGCAAGAACGTCGGCGCCGCCGAGACCAACGAGCCGACGATCATCATCGTGTACACGTTGACGCGGCGGGTCAACGCCGTCAACAGCGGAACGCCGACAAAAATGATCCCCGGATTGATCCAGTTGATCAGCAACTCCATGTTGTCCGCCGCCCTTCCCGGATACGCGCGAAGAATGTACTCCGGCATCGTGAGCCATTGATGGGCGAAGAGCGTGCGGACGGGCAGGAGCATGAAGATGAAGAAGATGAATCGCACGTTGCCGAACGGGCCGTCGGCAATGTAGCTCGTCAGGCGAACGGCCAGCGACTGCGGCTGGCCCGAGCGGGCGATCGTCTCCGGCCGGAGCCGCGCGGCTTCCGCGCGGCGAGTGAAAAACAGGAGCGTCAGCGCCAGGGCCAGGGCCGTAATCGCCGCGCAGAGCCAGTTGACCGCCTGCACGCCGCTGCCGGAGATCCGCGACACCGCCAGGAGCAACGGGTTGGCCGGCAGGGCGACTTCCGCGTGGTCGAGAATCCGTTGCACGCCGGGGCGAACCCACGCCGAAAGGGCCCCAATGACGACAATGCCCAGGTTCATCAGGGCGTAGATGGCGGCATAGCCCATCGAACTGGTCTTCGCGTCGGTGAACTGTTTGACGCCCGAGTAGCAAACCGGTTGCAGGACGCCGCTGCCGCAGGCGACGATGATCAGGCCGAGAATGACGATGCCAGCGGCTGCGGCGGGCGTTTGCCCCCAGGGCGCGAGGCAATAGACAACGCGGCCGATTGTCGCGACCGCCAGCAGTCCGACGATTGCCCGCCGCAACCCAAACCCCTCGACGACGCTCCCCAGCCCGAGCATGGTCAAGGTAATCAGCATCGTGAACAGGCTGACGGCGACGCCGGCATAGGCGTCGCCCCAGCGGAGGTCCTTGCCGAGGTACTCCGTCATCAGGGTGAGAACGCCGAAATAGGCGATCGAATCGAGGACGAACTGCGCCGATGACGAGCCAGATGGCCGGCGGGCATTTCGCCAGGTCCTGAAAAGGCCGAACCGCCTTGGCGAGGAAGATGTCCATCATCCCCAGTTTCGTGCAGCTTGAAAAAAAGCCTTGCGCAACTCCCCGTTGTGCAAGGCCCTCTTCAGTGGAGGATAGGGGGCTCGAACCCCTGACCTCTAGCATGCCATGCTAGCGCTCTCCCAATTGAGCTAATCCCCCATTCGCCGCTGGCGAAACCAGCACCTTACCACGCTCCGCCCGAGGTGTCAACAAACCATATCGGCCGAAATCCCCCCAGAGTCGCTAATATTGCGCTTTACATACCGCCGGACCTTGCGGTAAGCTCCGCAATGAGTCCCTCATGTTCGATCCGCAAACTCCATGGCATTTTACCCATGCTGCCAATCTACTCCCGAACAGTTTCCGCCCTCCTGGGGGTCGCGTTGCTGACCGCGACTGCCTGGGGGAAGGATTTCCGCGTCGAGAACAAGGTCTTTAGCGGCAACGCCGCCGAAGCGGAAAGCCAGGGAACGACGATCTTTGCCGGCGGACAGGTCTACGACTTTCTCGATCAGCCGGCCGAGGCAGTGGTGCTCGACCCCGCAAACGAGCGGTTTCTGCTGCTGGATTCGGTCCGTCGCGTCACGGCCGAAGTGTCCACGAAGGAGGTTGTCGCGTTCAACGAGCGGCAAAAGCACTTGGCGATGGAGCAGCCGAGCCCGGTGATGAATTTCTTCGGCAATCCGTTGTTTCAAGAGTCGTTCGACCGCGGCGCGTCGGAGTTGACGCTCAGCAGCGCATGGGTGACGTACAAGGTCAAGTTGGCGGCGGCCGACAAGGACATCGTCGCGCAATATCGCCAGTTTTCCGATTGGTACGCGCGGCTGAATGCGGGCTTGAACCCGAAGGCGCGGCCGCCGTTTGCGCGGATGAAGGTTGACGAGGCGATCGCTCGCCGGGACGCCATTCCCGCCGAAGTTCAAATGAGTGCGACCTTAAAGGGCCCAAGCGGAGAGCGACAGGCGACGATTCGCTGTGAGTATCGGCTCGTTCCGCAGTTGACCAAGGCCGACATGGACCGCGTCGAAGCGGTGCAGCAGAACATCAAGGCGTTCCGGCCGATCCGCTTCGACCAGTACCGGCGAGGCGAAAAGTAATGGATCCCCTCTCCCGCCGGGAGAGAGTTATTCATCGGTCCCCTCTCCCTGAGGCTGCACTTTATGAAGACATGAGACGTTAAGCAGCCAAGCGGGCGAGGGAGTTCAGTAGGTTTTGGATTTCTTTAGGTATCTTGTGTTTTACCAGAGCGGCCGAAAATACGTTGTCGAACCACTTGTCGCGCAAGGCCTTGCGACGGTCCCCGTGCGACGGACGACGGGTGGCGTCGTCCCATGGCGAGCCGCTCCGGTCGCGGATTTCTTCCGCGAGGCGATGCCAAGCCCACATTTCCACGAGCGTGTGCATCCAAAGGTTCAGGTGGAAGCAGCCGATATTTCGCCAAAGGTTGCGGACCTGTTGTTGTCCTGCCCCCCAAATCTCCTTGATGTCGTGAAATATCTGTTCGATCGCCGAGCGGTCGGCGTAGCACTCCAAAATTTGACGGACCGTGGCCGTCGGATCGGTACAGAAAAACGCGTCCCAACGCCCACCCGACTCGCGCACCAGCACCACGCGGATGACCCCGCCCACGACCGGCCAAGTTGCCAAGAAGGTCTTGTACGTCTTGGTCGCCAGTTGCCCGCCGTAGAGCACTGCTTCGATGGCCTGCCAACCGGCCGGATGCGCCGCCCGCTTGGCCAGACTGATTTTCTCCTTTCCGTACTTGCGTTTGCCCCGCTGCCCGCGCCGTTTCCGGGGGGGCAGTGTTCGCAAGCCGGCGTCTCTTCGCAGGCGACTGACCACGGTGATCCCCATGGCCAGAATCGGTTTCAACAACGGCCGATAGGCGTAGGCGCCGTCCATGACCAGCCAGAGCGGCTTGCCCAACGGTTTGAGCGTATTTGCGGCCCATTGGATGAGATCGATCGCCAGTTGCAGTTTGGTCTGAAACACCCACCCATACCGTTGGGCCAACGGCGGCACGTCCTTGGCTTTCACGTAGAGCCGAGCCAGCAGCGGCAGGCCGATCGTGTGCCACAAGGGATGACGCACCACCCAGGCCAACGTCACCCAAACGTGCCCGTAGACAAACTTGTGGTCGTCGGGTCCCGAAGTAGGGTTGTGGTGCAGCCCCGCGCCTTCGACCTTGGGACCGTAGCGGGCCGTGGGCGTGTCGTCCAAGGCGAGGACGATCCGCTCGGGCAGCGGCAGGTGGCTCAACAAGAGTTGAAACAGCCGGGTGGCCACCTCTTTGCTCTTGCGTCCGACGCTGCCGTTGAAGTAATAATAGTCGATGTAGTCGGCTTGCAACTGGGCGGCCCGCAGCCAACTGCTGACGGTGCGGCGTCCCCGAGCCATCAGCAGCCCGGTCAAAACCAGGGGCAATCGCCAACGCGACCGGCCGTGCAAGCCGATTTGCAGCCATGTGACCCATTCCGCCCAATCTTCCGGAGGACGCCCGAAGGCTCCTGCAAACGCTTGACCAGCCATCCTTGGCTCTCCTGCACACGGTTCTCGGCAAAGGATTTGCGTGTGTTCGGAGAGCCATTTTTACGTAAACCATAAAAAAAATACGAAAATACCAACCCCTCCCCCAGGTTTTCATAAAGTGCAGCCTTTGGGAGAGGGTTGGGGTGAGGGCAGAACCGCCGAAAAGCGCGGCCCTCACCCTAACCCTCTCCCAAAGGGAGAGGGGACCGGGCGGCGATGCGAGACGTTGCGGCAGACGAACACCGAGTCCTTGCACAACCCTTTAGTTTCCATGACCGAACCACCTGAAGAGGAAGCGACTGGCGGAGCGGCGCTGGAAGCGGCGCGGCGGGAGAAGTTGCAGAAGATTCGCCAACTCGGGCTCGACCCCTGGGGGCAGCGATTCGACGGCCACGAGCCCATCGCCCGGATTCGCGCCCGCGAAGGCGAAATCGTCGTCCAACCGCCGGCCGAGGGCGAGCGGCACGAGCGGCAGCACGGTCCGAAGGTCCGCGCCGCCGGCCGCATCATGCTCCAACGCCGCGCCGGCAAGGCGATCTTCCTCGACATCCGCGACTGGACGGGCAAGCTGCAAGTATTGCTCGGCCAGCGGCAGGTCGGCGAGCAAGGTTGGGCCTTGGCGCAGTGTTTCGACCTGGGCGATTTGATCGGCGTCGACGGCGAATTGGGCCGCACGCGGACCGGCGAATTGACGATCTTCGCCGAATCGCTGCACTTCCTCAGCAAATCGTTGGAGACGCCGCCGGCAAAGCACAAGGGGCTGACCGATCCCGAGATGCGGCAGCGGATGCGCTATGTCGATTTGATCCACGGCGAGGGCGTTTGGGAGCGGTTCCTGCGGCGGACGCAGATCGTGCAGTCGATTCGCGGCACGTTGGCCGGCGAGGGGTTTGTCGAGGTCGAGGGGCCGACGCTGCACGCCGTTGCCGGCGGGGCGGCCGCCCGCCCGTTCGCCACCCACCACAACGCGCTGGACATCGACTTGTTTCTGCGGATCGCGCTGGAATTGCACTTGAAGCGGCTGCTGGTCGGCGGGGTCGAGCGGGTGTACGAGTTGGGTCGCGTCTATCGCAACGAGGGGATTGACGCCCGGCACAACCCCGAGTTCACCATGCTCGAAGTTTACCAGGCCTACGGCGACTATCGCTCGATGATGGACCTGACGGAGAAGCTGATCGTCGCGGCGATCCGCGACCGGCCAAGGGACGAAGCTTCCCTGGGGCGATGGCGAAATCGACTTCACCCCGCCCTTTGCGCGAAAAACCTACGACGAGCTTTTGCAAGAGCGCATCGGCGCGGCCGGCGACGATGCCGCGGGACTCCGCGCCGCGGCGGAAAAAATCGGCCTGGAAACCAAGGGAAAACACGCGGACGTCGTGAAGAACGAGGTCTTCGAGGCCGTCGTCGAAGACCGGCTCGCCGGGCCGGTCTTCGTCACCGACTACCCGGCCAGCCTCTGCCCCTTGACGAAGCGAAAGGCCGCCGATCCGGCGATCGCCGAGCGTTTCGAGTTGTTCATCCAGGGGATGGAAGTCGCCAACGCCTACACGGAGTTGAACGATCCGGACCTGCAAGAGCAATTGTTCACGCAGCAATTGGCGGGCATGGCGGAAGAAGAGTCGATGGCGAAGATGGACCGGGATTTTCTCCGGGCGCTGCGGCACGGGATGCCGCCGGCCGGCGGTTTGGGCATCGGCATCGACCGGCTGGTCATGCTGCTGACCAACTCGCCGACGATCCGCGAGGTGATTTTGTTTCCGTTGTTGCGGCCGGAAGGCGCGACGTGAGCGAGAAGAGGTAGGGTGGGTCGAGCGCAGCGAGCCCCACCACCTTCCAAACGAACGAAACCTACAGCGGGTCCGCCCTCACCCTAACCCTCTCCCGAAGGGAGAGGGGACCGGACGGGGCGGGGCCAGACACGACTTGGGCAAAGGATTGCCGACATGTACAAGCTCCTTCTTTGCTGGCGGTATCTTCGCACGCGGTGGATCGCCTTGGCCTCGATCATCAGCGTCACCTTGGGCGTGGGGGTGATGATCGTGGTCAATAGCGTGATGTCCGGCTTCACCGCGCAGATGCAGAGCCGCATTCACAGCATTCTCTCCGACGTGATCGTTGAGGCCCGCAGCCTCGAAGGCGTCCGCGACGCCGACGCCCGCATGGAGCAGATTCGCAAGATCGCCGGCGATCAGATCGAGGGGATGACGCCGACGGTCGTCGTCCCCGCGATGCTCAGCTTTCGCTACGGCGGCAATTGGATCACGCGGCAGGTGCAGTTGATCGGCGTCGACGCGGCGTCGCAGGCGAGCGTCAGCGACTTCAGCACGTATTTGCAGCATCCGGGGCATCGCCGTGCGCACGGCCCCGATCTCTTCCAGCTCCCCGAAGGCGGCTTCGACCTCCGCGATCATCAAGGCGGCGACGAATCGCCGGAGCGGCCGCAAATGCTGCGCGCCGGCTGGGAACGCCGCCGGGACATCGGCCGCGAGGAGGCGTACCAGCGGGCAATGTTCGAGCAAGCCAACCAGAATCTGCCGCGATCCGACGCCGACAACCCCTTCGCCGCGCGTCAGGCGGAAGAAACGTTCGACACCGGCAAGGAGCAGCACACGGGCGTGATCCTCGGCATCGCCATGGCGAGCTTTCGCACGCAAAAGGGCGAGGACCATTTCCTCGCCCTGCCCGGCGACGACGTGAAGCTGACCTTTCCCACTGCCGGCGTCCCCCCCAAGGCCGTCAGCGACAACTTCACCGTCGTCGATTTCTACGAGAGCAAGATGGCCGAGTACGACGCCACTTTCGTCTTCGCGCCGATCCGCAAGCTGCAAGAGTTGCGGGGAATGATCGACCCGACCTCCGGCGTCGGCATGATCAACAACATCGCCATCAAGCTCAAGCCCGGCGCGGACGGCGACGCGGTCCGCGACAAGCTCCGCGGGGCGCTGGCCGCGGAATTCAACGTCTACACCTGGCGCGACAAGCAAGGGGCCCTGTTGGCCGCGGTGCAGATGGAAACCGCCATCCTCAACATCCTCCTCTTCCTCATCATCGCCGTCGCCGGCTTCGGCATCCTCGCCATCTTCTTCATGATCGTCGTCGAAAAAACCCGCGACATCGGCGTGCTCAAGTCGCTGGGGGCCTCGGCCGGCGGCGTGATGGGGATCTTCCTCGCCTACGGACTCTCGCTGGGACTGGTTGGATCGGGGGCGGGCATGATCGGCGGGCTGTTGTTCGTCCGCTACATCAATCCGATCGCCGACGGCCTGGGCCGGCTCACCGGCCACCCCGTCTTCAATCCGGAAATCTACTACTTCTACAAAATTCCCACCCTGGTCTCGCCGCTGACGGTCGCGTCGATCGTCGCCGGGGCGTTGGGCATCGCGGTGCTGGCCAGCGTCTTGCCGGCCCTGCGCGCCGCGAGCATGCATCCCGTGGAGGCTTTGCGTTATGAATAGCAGCGCCGAAACGCGCGGCCGCGCCGCAGTGTTTTCCCGCCACGGCCGGACCGTCGCCGCGGAAGTCGAAGCCTGCGATCTGCACAAAAGCTATCGCAAGGGCCCGGTCGTCGTCCCCGTCCTCCGCGGCGCAGTGCATGAACGTCGCCAAGGGCGAATTCCTGGCGATCGTCGGGCAAAGCGGCTCCGGCAAGAGCACCCTGCTCCACCTGCTGGGCACCCTGGACGCGCCGGACAAGGGGCAAATCCAATTCGCCGGCCGGCGGATCGACAACCTCCCCCCCTCTGCCCGCGACGCCTTGCGCAATCGCCAAATCGGCATGATCTTCCAGTTCTATCACCTCCTGCCCGAACTGACGACGCTGGAAAACGTGCTTGCCCCGCTGATGATTCGTTGCGGCGTCTGGGCGTATCTTCGCCGCCGCGGCGAGCACCGCGTCCGGGCGGCCGAATTGCTCGAAATGGTTGGACTGGCGGACCGCCTGAAACATCGTCCCTGCGAGCTTTCCGGGGGGGAAATGCAGCGGGCGGCGATCGCCCGGGCGCTGATCGCCCAGCCGCAACTCCTCCTCGCCGACGAGCCGACCGGCAACCTGGACCAGGAGACCGGCAAGGAGATCATTCGCATTCTCCGCGACTTGAACCGCCGGCAAAGTCTCACTATAGTGATGGTGACTCACGATCAGGCCGTTGCGGCCCAGGCCGACCGGATCGTCCGCCTCACCGCCGGCCGGATCGAGGGGTGAGCGTACGGTCCCCTCTCCCTCCGGGAGAGGGTGAGGGCGGGGCCGGTGGAGATCCGGCCGTTTGGTCCAAACCTCTCAATGCCGAGCGAATCGCAGCATGAATGACACTGGATGGTCGCGTGCATACTTCGTTGTGGCGGTTCTCGCACTGATTCTCATCCCGGCCGGAGGATTTGTCGCGAGAATAGCGACAGGGAGCGCGGCCTACGTGATGAGACAAATGGGGATTGACAGCCTCCCAAACACAACCGCATTCTTCATCATGTTTGGATCGACCGGATACGTGGCGACAGGCATCGTGTCGTTTGCAATCATCGGGGGCATGGCATTTAGAAGGCATGAGCTGATAGGGCCGCTTGTTTCGGCGGCGGTGCTGGTGGTTTGCCTTTGCTTCTTTCTGTTTGCACCGCTGTCCTCGCACTTCCCGTTCTGGAGTATCATGTACCGCCTGTCATGAAGATGCGCCAGTCGTTCTTCCCCTCACCCCGGCCCTCTCCCAAAGGGAGAGGGGGACCTTGAATCGCCGATTTGAAAACAAGTAGGAATCCCCATGTCCTTGAAGGTCTACATCGACGGCAAGCTTTACGACAAGGAAGACGCGAAGATCAGCGTCTTCGACCACGGCTTCCTCTACGGCGACGGCGTCTTCGAGGGCATCCGCAGCTACGGCGGCAACGTCTTTCGCCTCGATGCCCACCTCGACCGGCTGTGGGACTCGGCCAAGGCCATCCATCTGATCATTCCCACGACGAAGCCGCAAATGGCCGCGGCCATCCGCGAAACCCTGGCCGTCAACGGCATCGCCGACGGCTACATCCGCGTCGTGGTCACGCGGGGATGCGGCACGCTGGGGCTGGACCCTAACCGCTGCACGCGTCCGCAGATCATCATCATCACCGACAAGATCAGCCTCTATCCCGAGGAGTTCTATCGCAAGGGGTTGGAGATCGTCACCGCGAGCACGTTGCGAAACCATCCGGCCGCGGTCAGCCCCCAGATCAAGTCGCTCAACTACTTGAACAACATCCTCGCGAAGATCGAGGGGTCTCTGGCCGGTTGCGTCGAGGCGCTGATGCTCAACCATAAGGGCGAAGTGGCCGAGTGCACCGGCGACAACGTGTTTGTCGTCCGCGGCGGGCGGTTGCTGACCCCGCCCACCGACGCCGGCATCCTCGAAGGGGTCACGCGGCAGGCCGTCCTCGAATTGGCCGGCGCGGCCGGAATCCCGACGGCCGAAGTCGCCTTGACGCGGCACGACATCTACGTCGCCGACGAGTGTTTCCTCACCGGCACGGCGGCCGAAGTCGTCCCCGTGGTCAAGGTCGACGCCCGCGAGATCGGCGACGGCGCGCCGGGCCCGATCACCCGCGATCTGATGGAACGATTCCACAAGCTCACCCGCAGTTGAGCCCCGCCGTGAATCTGCTGAAATCGCTCTATCATGGCTTCGTCGAACCGTATCTCCTCCACCTGGACAAGTCGCTAGGCGAGGTGATCTCGCACTACGGCGCCTGGACCTACCTGATCCTCTTTACGGTGATTTTCTGCGAGACGGGCCTGGTAGTGACGCCGTTTCTGCCGGGCGATTCGCTCTTGTTCACTGCCGGCGCGCTGGCCGAGGCGGGCCACTTGAACGTTTGGACCCTGTTGGCCCTACTCTCCGCCGCGGCGATCGTCGGCGACAATGTCAATTATTGGATCGGCGCCTATGTAGGTCCGCGGGCCTTCACCGGCAAAGTTCGCTTCCTGAAGAAGGAGTATCTCGACCGCACGCACCGGTTCTTCGAGCGGTACGGGGGCAAAGCCATTGTGTTGGCCCGCTTCGTTCCCATCGTGCGGACCTTCATGCCCTTCGTGGCCGGCATCGGCCGGATGCACTATGCCAAATTCCTCGCCTATGACGTGCCCGGCGGCATCGGCTGGGTGGCGATTTTCCTGCTCGGCGGCCATTTCCTCGGCGCCCGGGAGCCGTTTCGCTCGCACTTCAGCCTCATCGTGCCGGTGATTATCCTCATCTCCGTGCTGCCGATGGCGATCGAAGCGGTCCGCGCCCGGCGGCGACGGGCGAAATGACAAGCCAAGTGTGTCGCTCGCCTCGCGAAACCGCAAGCGGTCCCCATCGCTTGCGGTTTCGCAAGCCACTGCAACGAGCGGACTGGCGACTGTGTGGCATAGTACGCCGGGGAATTGAGTATGGCGAAGCTGCGTAGTCTGCGCAGACTTTTACCGCAGTCGGCCACCGGCGGACGCCCTGTGGAAGGCCACCCTATTTGTAAAACCGTCTGCCTCCGATTGACGGAATCCGGCGCGATCGCTAGAATTGCGGGCGCATTAGCTTTATGTTAATACTCTCCGGTTGACCGAGAAATCCGCCTCGCCGTACTCTGGACAGCGACGTCACCGCAGTGAGGAATTCTTTACGATGGAAGTCCACCGGTCTGCGGTGGAGGTTGTCGTTCAGACGCCGGCGAAGCTGAATTTGTTCTTCGAGGTGCTCTCTAAGCGCACTGACGGGTATCATGGGATTGAAACCCTCATGTGCCCGATAAACCTGTACGACACCCTGTATTTCAAGGAGGACCCAAGCGGAGAGTTGGCGCTTGAGTGCCAATGGGCCACAACGGTGGGTGGGCCCGAAAGCGCTGGGTTCGATTCCGTTCCCCGCGGTCCCGAGAATCTGGCCATGCGGGCAGTCGATTTGCTTCGCCGCCGCGCGGGTTGCGCGTTGGGGGCTCGCCTGCGATTGGTCAAGCGGATTCCGGCGGCGGCGGGATTGGGCGGCGGGTCCAGCGACGCCGCGGCCGCCCTGGTCGCTGCCAATTTGGCTTGGAAATTGGGCCTTTCGGCCGCAGACTTGGCCGACGCCGCCGCCGAGTTGGGCAGCGATGTGCCGTTCTTCCTCAGCGGCGGACCGGCCGTCTGTCGCGGACGCGGAGAGCGGATCGAGCCCGTCGGCGGGCTGGGCGTGTTGGACTTTGTTGTCGCGCGTCCGCCGGCCGGATTGGCCACGGCGGCCGTCTACGGCGCGTGTCGCCCGGCCGAGCGGCCCCGCCCTTTGGACCCGTTGCTCGATGCGCTTCGCTGCGGAGATCGGGCGCGGGGAGGCGAGTTGCTGTGGAACCGGCTGCAACCGGCGGCAGAACAACTCTCGCCGTGGATCGCCAGGCTTCGCGAGGCGTTTGCAAATCAAGATTTTCTCGGACATGGGATGAGTGGAAGCGGAACAGCGTACTTTGGGCTATGCCGTCACGCCCGTCATGCAAGGCGACTGGCGCGACGATTGCTCTCGGGAGGCATCGGAAGCGTTTTTGCCGTACAAACCTGCCGTTGAATGCTTTGATGCTGTGCGCGGTTTGAAATGACGCCAACCGTTGTGCAAGAGGAAGGTCCGCATCATTCTCGACCGTTCGCAGCGGAAGGAGGCCCGCCGTGGAGATCACCGAAGTTCGCGTCAAGCTCATGGAGGAGCCGGGAGAGCGGCTCCAGGCTTTTTGTTCAATCACCTTTGACGACGCCTTCGTCGTGCGGGACTTGAAAATCATCGAAGGCGGGACGGGGCCGTTTGTGGCCATGCCCAGCCGCAAACTGACCGCCCACTGTCCGCAGTGCGGCTGTAAGAATCACCTCCGCGCCGCCTACTGCAACCAGTGCGGGGCCCGGCTGAAGGAGCAGTCCGCGATCAAGGACGAGGACGGCCGCGCGAAGCTCTACGCCGACATCGCCCATCCGATCAACTCGGCCTGCCGCGAGATGATCCAGCAGCGGGTGATTGTGGCGTATGAGGAGGAGAAGGCCCGCGCGAAGTTGCCCGGCTACGTTCCGACCTACGAGGACATCGACTTGGAAGACGTCGCCCCCTGGGCGGCGGCGGCGCACGCGGGTTCTCGGATGGACGGTTCCGCGGCGCAGATTCAAACCGCGGAGAAGCCGCAGGGACCGCACAAGCTCGCCACCGGTCAGCACACGGCCGCTCCGCAGCCGCACGCCCGCAAACCGAGTTTCGGGGCGGGGATTTTCGAGTGACGCGCGCCGCGTGGGACGCCGCGAAGGGGCGCGTGTCCGCTCCAATCCCCCCCGCACCGCGCTCACGGCAGGTCGATCGCTTCACCCCCCGCGCGGGTCGAGATCGCCTGAAAGGTCGCGAAGTCGATGCTGTAATTGAGAAAACGCGCGCTCCCGTCCGCCCAGAGAAACCCCGCCACGCTCGGATGGTAGCTCCAAAAATGGTAATAATGGGCATACGTGGCCTGATTTCTGTCGTCGGGATCGCCCGGGCTCAGCCCTAAC
>CAWBRF010000023.1:0-124494 GCA_963791075.1 uncultured Planctomycetia bacterium | reverse complement strand
CCAGGCCCCGCCGTGCTCACTGCCGGGCATTGCCGGGGCTGGCCTCTCCCCAGCCGCTCGCCCCGCCGCCGTCCATGCGCACAACGACGGTCTCCAGGCGGTCGTGCGGCGCCGGCAAAACGCCGTTGCCGCACGACCGCCTGGAGACCGTCGTTGTGCGCATGGACGGCGGCGGGGCGAGCGGCTGGGGAGAGGCCAGCCCCGGCAATGCCCCACAGGCCAGCGGCGAATGGGCCGGCGGGGCCTGGCTCTGCCTCCGCGACTGGCTCGCGCCTGCCGTCGTCGGCGCGGCGATCGACTCCGGCGACGAGCTGGCCGCGCGGCTCGACCGCTTCGGCGGCAATCGCTCCGCGAAGGCGGCCCTCGATGGGGCCTGGTGGGACCTCTCCGCGCGGCTGCAAAATCGGCCGCTGCACGCGTTGCTCGGCGGCTGCCGCGAGGCGGTCGAAGTCGGCGCCTCCTTCGACCAGATGGACTCGATCGACGCCTTGGTGGCGGCCATCGGACAGGCCCGCGACGCCGGCTTTCCCCGCGTGGAATTGAAGTTTCGCCCCGGGTGGGACGTCAACATGCTGCACGTCGTCCGCCAGGAATTTCCCACGCTGACGCTGCACGTCGATTTCGACGGCCGCTTGGGTCTGGAACACGCCGAGATGCTCTATCGCCTGGACGACTTCGGATTGGCGATGATCGAGCAGCCGCTGGCCGCCGACGACCTGGTCGGCCACGCCATGATCCAGGAGAACCTCCGCACGCCGATTTGTTTGGACGAGAGCATCGCCACAGCGGCGCAGGCCGAGATGGCCCTCGATCTGCATAGTTGCCGCTGGGTGAACATCAAACTGGGAAGAGTCGGCGGCCTGACCCCCGCCGCGGCCATTCACGACGCCTGCCATGAGCATTGCACGCCGTGTTGGGTTGGGGCGACGCCGCAGACCGCCGTGGGGACGCGGCTGGCGTTGGCGCTGGCCGCGAAGGCCAATTGCAGTTATCCGGCCGATCGCTTTCCCGCGGAGGACGCCCTGGCCGCGGACATTGCCGACTCCTTGCCGCCGGTCCGGCAGGCCGACGGCGTGCTCCGAGTCCCGCTTTGGTCTGCTCCGGGGATCGGCGTGGAACCGGAGGGGAAACTGCTGGAGAAGTTCTGTTTGCAGCGGGCGAGGGCAGAAAGGATGAAGGCGGAAGGATGAAGGAGGAAGGGCGTCGGAGGCGATCGCCGCATTGTTGGCGGCAGGGGATGTTGGCGCCCTGCAACCTTCGCTCATTCCTTGCCTTGTTCCACACCCGTCTCACCGTTTTCATCCTTCATCCTTCCGCCTTCATCCTTTGTTAACCCAGGAGCGTCCTGATATGATCCGCGTGATTGCAACGATTGAACTGGCCGAAGGCCGCCGCGACGAGTTTCTCGCCGTTTTGCGGCGACTCGCGCCCACCGTGTTGGCGGAACAAGGCTGCTCGGAATACGCGCCGATGATCGACGTTTCCAGCGGGATTCCCGGCCAGCCGCCGCTGCGCGACAACGCCGTGATCGTGGTGGAGAAGTGGGAAAGCCTGGCCGCGCTGCAAGCCCATCTGGCGACAGCCCATATGAAGCGGTTCTTCCAGGCGACGGAGATGATGCGCGTGGGCGTTGCCCTGCACATCTTGCAGCCGGCGTGAGGCCGCGTGTCGCGGCTGGCTTGTCCGGCAGCTGCCGCGCCCGCTGGCGGATCAACACTGTTGGCCAAGCCGGCAGCGGCACAGCTTGCCGGCCGCGCCGCTACAACCGCTACGAACGTTAGTCGCGGAACTTTGTGCGTTCGGAAAATGTAAGCTAGCTTTGCTTAGCGAATAGTCCACACAATCTCCGCCGCAATGGTCGCGCGATGCTGCGAGTTCCCGTCGTGAAAATTCGGCCCGGCATGGTGCTGGCCCGACCGATCCCGCTTCCCCACGACCCGTACCGCTATCTCCTCCAGCGGGACGTGGAAATCCCCATGGACCTCGTGCCGCGATTGAAGCAGTTGGGAATCCTCGAGGTCTGGATTCGCCATCGGGAATTGGAGTTCCTCGAGGACGTCATCGACGAGGGCCTGGCCGACCATCAACGGGAAGTCTACGCCCACGTGCGACAGAACTTCGAGACGATCGTCCGCGACACGACCGCCGAGATCGACTTGGTCCACTTTCAGTCGTCGATCGTCGGGCTCTTCAATTTTCTCAAGGGCAGTGCAGGCAGCGACATCCTCTTGCAGAAGCTGGACGCCTTTGACAACTATTTGATGTCGCACTCGACCAACGTCTGCTATCTGGCTTTGCTGCTGGGAATGAAGCTGGAGCGGTATCTGATCGAACAACGGCGGCACAAGCCGGCGCACGAGGCGAAGGAATTGCACCTGTTGGGCCTGGGCTGCCTGCTGCACGACATCGGCAAGATGCGCATTCCCAAGGAAATCTTGAACAAGCCCGGCCGGCTGACGCCGGAGGAAATGTCCGTGATGCGGACGCACGCCTATGTCGGCTACGAGATGGTCAAGGGGAGCGTGCCGGCGTCGGCGGCGCAGATCGTGTTGAACCATCATCAGCGATACAACGGCGAGGGATATCCAAGCCGCGTCAACCGCGCCACCGGCGAGGAATTGTCGCCGTTGGCCGGGCGGCAGATTCCCGTTTTCTCCCGCATCGCCACCATGGCGGACGTTTACGACGCGGCGACGACGGCGCGGTGCTATTCCGGGGCGAAGCCGCCGGTCCAAGCGACTTTCGAACTGCGCCGCTTCTGCAAGGGGTTCTTCGATCCGAAGGTGGCGGAAATCTTTTACCGCACGGTCCCGCCCTTTCCCATCGGCCAGTTGGTGACGCTGTCCGACGGCGTCGAGGCGGCGGTCGTCGACTTCAGCCCGGACATGCCCACCCGCCCGAAGGTGCAATGCCTGCAAACGGCCAACGGCGAGCGGTTTGCGCATCCGTCG
Source organism: uncultured Planctomycetia bacterium (assembly GCA_963791075.1). GTDB lineage: Bacteria > Planctomycetota > Planctomycetia > Pirellulales > Thermoguttaceae > CAWBRF01. The sequence continues at coordinate 121,543 of CAWBRF010000023.1, read as the reverse complement.
CTGGAGGAAATCGATCTGGCGCTGCACGCGGATTTGTCGATCGTCGCCGTCGATGGCCGGGACATCCGCCAATTCGTCGAGGCGCTGGAGGCTCCCGAGCCCGTGCCGGAGTTGGTTTGAGTCGCGCTACTCGAACGCGACGTTCCTGCGAGTCAAAGACCGGCCCCTCGACGCACGTCCGGCGATAGTCCCAATGCCCGGCGGCGTCGCGGATCTTCGCCACGCAACTGAAGCAAATGCCGATGCCGCAGGCCATCGGGCGTTTCCAGCGAGACCTGGCAGGGCGCTGCCAACCGCTCGGCCAGCCGGGCGGCCGCCGCCAACATCGCCTCCGGACCGCAGCAAACGATCCGGCGGACAGCGGCGCGGATGTCGACCGCCGGGGCGATCAGGTCGGTCACCAGTCCGCGATGGCCGGCCGAGCCGTCGTCGGTGCTCAGCCGCACGTCGACGCCGACGCGGCGAAAATCCTCCACCCCGGCCAGGTATTCCTCGCTGCGGCAGCCGTAGCAGAGCGTCACCTTGCCGCGCCGTGGGGACCTGCCGCGGCGGATCGCCGTAGCGGCCGAGGCCGAGGTACTCCGGGCCAAGGCCAGAAACGGCGTCTGGCCGATGCCGCCGGCCACCATCACCAGGTGCTCGGCCGCCGCGGGCGGAAAGCCGTTGCCCAGCGGCCCCCACACCTCCATGATGCCGCCGGCGCGCGACCGCGGCCAACCGCCGCGTCATCTTGCCCACGGCCTGGTAGACGATGTCCACCGCCGCCGGCTCGCCCGGCCGTCCAGGCTCGCCACGTCGTACAGCGCCAGCGGCCGGCCCAAGAGCGGATCGTTGCCACCGGCCAGCCGCATCATGAGGAACTGGCCGGGCACGATCCGCCGGGCGATGTCCGGACACTCGAAGCGGATGCGATAGGTGTCCCGCGCCAGCGGAAACGTTTTCCACGACGCGGACAGTTCCCTGCCAGGCGCGGTCGGCATAGCGGGTCGGGCTGATGGCTCATGGCATTTCTTTGTGCGAGGCGCGGCGGAGGGCGTCGAGTTCCTCGCGGCTGAGTCGTCGGACCGCCCCGGGGGGCAGTTTGCCCAGCCGCACCGGACCAATGGCCGTCCGCACCAGGCGGAGCACCTTGTGGCCCACCCTGGCCAGCAGCCGGCGGATCTCGCGGTTCTGCCCTTCGGTCAGCACCATTTCCAGCAGCGTGCTGTTTTTGTGATGCGATTTGACGGCCGCCTTTTCCGCCCGGGCGAGCCCCTCGGCCAGGTGGACGCCGCGGCAAATCTCGCTCCAGCACTTCGCGGCTCCGGCTTGCCGGCGACCTGGACGAGGATAGGTTTTCGGCACTTCGTAGCGGGGGTGGGTGAGGCGGTTGGCGAACTCGCCGTCGTTGGTCACCAGGATCAGCCCTTCGCTGTGCAGGTCGAGCCGTCCCACGGGAAACAGCCGGGTGCCGCGCGACGGGCACCAGGTCGATCACCCGCGGCCGTCCCGCCGGGTCGCGATTGCGTCGAGACCACGCCGCCGGGCTTGTTCACGGCATAAGTAGACGTGCCGGGCGGCGGTCAGCGTTTCGCCGTCCAGGCGGATTTCCTGGCGTGGCCGGATCGACGCGGGTGCCCAACTCGGCTCACCACGCGGCGATCGACCTCGACGCGGCCGGTGGTGATCAATTCCTCGCACTGGCGGCGGCTGCCCACGCCGGCGGCGGCCAAGACCTTTTGCAGCCGCTCGCCTTGCCGGATGCGGCTGGGCATTTTCCGCGGGCTTTCGCGGCGGCGCCTTGCCGCGGCGCGCCGCGCGGGGCGGCGCGGCCGGCCGGACGGTTGACTACCCGTGGAAAGGCCCTGTTTCGGACGCGTGCGATTCGATTTTACCATAGGTGTGGGCATCGCCCGCAAAGCACTGTAGGGTGGGTCGAGCGGCAGCGAGCCCCACCAGAATCCGTGAAGAAGTTATGGTGGGGCTCGCTGCGCTCGACCCACCCTACCTTTTTCGACCATGCGCAACAGACGCTGCGTGCAACTACAACATCCCAGCCTACGCCGCCCGCCGGCTTCCCGCAAGGAGGGAGTCGTCAACCGTCTGGAACGCCCGCGTGAGACATGGGGCGCCACTGCTGGCTTGTCCAGCAGTGCCGGTTGGCGGTGGCATGGGTAAAATGGAGGAGCACTGCTGAACAAGCCAGCAGTGGCGCCCAAGCTATGACGTCCCCGCCTCAGGGAATGCGCTGCTGGCCCCGCAAGACATCGGGGGGCGGAGTCTCGAAACCCTGTGGACGAAGCCCGCCGTCCGGCACGCCCGTGTCGGTCAGCGGATAGGGATCGAACTTCTCCGCCTGCTTCTGCTGATATTCCGCCGAGCCTGGGTGGGTGATATTCGGCGGCGCGAGGCAGCCGCAGCAGACCGTGGCGCTCAAGAGGCCGATGACCGCTCCGCGCGAAATCTTCATTGCCGCGAATCCTTATACGCTAAATGGATTAGCAGGACCATCGCCGCCTCAAGCCCTCACCCTAACCCTCTCCCGGAGGGAGAGGGGACCGGGACGCAGAGGCGGCAATTATAGGAGTTTTCCCGATTGGAAAGAAGGCGAGAATTGCCGCATCACGGCAAATAGGCGTCCAACAGAACGGCCTTGCCCCGCGGTTCCACGCGCACGCTCCCGATCGACGCCGACAGCAAGGCGACCGATCCCCGCGATAGTGGGGATGGCATGGGATCGCCGTCCAAGCGGACGGAGCCTTCGAGCACGCAGAGGATATGGCAGCGCCGGTCGCCGCCAACTGCCGTCGGTTGGTCGATTTCGAGGCGATCGAGAGAGAACTTGTCGCAATCGACCAAGCGGCTGACGCCGGCTCGCCCGGTCGGCTGGGGATGCTGCGGAAGGACCGGCCCGCAAGCGAAATCGACCACGTCGAGGCCCTCGCGGACGTGCAACGGCCGCGGTTTTCCGTCGGTGCCGACGCGGTTCCAATCGAACAACCGATACGTGACGTTGCTGGATTGCTGGATTTCGGCCACCAAAAGCCCCCGGCCAAGGGCGTGAACCGTGCCGGCGGGAAGAAAGACGCAGTCGCCGACCGCCGGGAGGAAGCGATGGAGTAATTCTTGACACGTCCCCTGGGCGATGGCCGCGGCCAATGTCTGCCGGTCCACGCCCGACGCCAGGCCCGCGTAAATCGTGCTGCCGGGCTCGGCGGCCAGCACAACCCAAGCCTCGGTCTTGCCGGCGTCCGGCGGTCGGAGTCGGGCGGCCTGGGCGTCATTGGGATGGACCTGAACCGACAAGTCGCGGGCGGCGTCGAGGAACTTCATCAGCAGCGGGAATCGCGCTTGGGGATGATGCCGGCCGAAGAGGTCGGCGCCGCGCGCGGCGACCAACTCCGCCAAGGTTGCGCCGGCCAACGGACCGCCGGCGACGACGCTTTGATCGCGGCCGCGATCGCAGATCTCCCAGCTTTCGGCGTAATCGCCTTCCGGGCCAATGGGCTTGTCCGAGATGCGTTGCCAAACGCCTGCCGCCCCATAAGTAGCGGCGAAACAGAGGATGAAAGCGGAGCGGATAAAGAGGCGGCATGGCGTCGTTTCAAATCCGAAGCACGAAATCCGAAACAAATCCAAAACCAAAGTCCCAACGATAGAAACGGCGTCTCGGGCCTTTGAATTTCGCATTTTGAATATGTTTCGGATTTCGATATTCGTATTTTGTATTTCCCCTATTTGGGTGGTTCGTTGCACGGGTCCCGCGGCAAGGCTATTATAGAATGTTTGCCGAGCCAACCAAACCCATCCCTACGGCGCATGCGCCCCCGCAACGAAGACCTCTTCCAAGAAACGACGATGACCTTCGGGGAGCACCTCGAAGAGTTGCGGGCGTGCCTGTTCAAGGCGATCTTCGGGCTGGTGATCGGCTGCCTGGTCGGGCTGGCCGTCGGCGGCTACGTGGTGCGATTTATCCAGAAGCCGGTGCTCGATGCCCTGAACGAGTACTATGTCGCGCAGAATTTTGAGAAGGTCCAGGGGCAGTTTGCCAAGCTTGTGGCAGCGGGCTACGTTCTGCCGGAGAAGGCAAAGGACCTGCGGGAAGACATTGCGAAGAACGATCTAGAGTACGAAGAAGTCCTCGTCAATCCCCGCGAAGTGTGGGCGCTGTTGGCAAAGGAGAAGGAGGGCCGCCGACCCCGCCCCCGCCGGTCGTCGCCCCGCAAGCCGGCCTGGCCGATCAACTGAAGCCCATTCATCTCTGGCGGCGGATTGCCGACGATCCCCGCGCGAAGATGATCACCCTGAAAGCCCAGGAATCGTTTGGGATTTACCTCAAGGCCTCGCTCGTCGTCGGCGTCGTGTTGGCCAGCCCGTGGGTCTTCTTTCAGATCTGGTCGTTCGTGGCGGCGGGGTTGTATCCGCGGGAGCGGCGATACGTCCACATCTTCCTTCCGGCCAGCCTGGGGTTGTTTCTCATCGGGGCCGTGATGGCGTTCGTTTTCGTCTTCCCGCCGGTGCTGAAATTCCTCCTCGGCTTCAACAGTTGGCAGGGGATCGATCCCTTCCTGCGAATGGACGAATGGGTCGGTTTTCTCCTCATGCTGCCGCTGGGATTCGGCATCGCCTTCCAATTGCCGCTGGTCATGTTGTTCCTCGAGCGGATCGGCGTGTTCACCATCCAGGCGTACTTGTCGTCCTGGCGGGTGGCCGTTTTGTCGATCTTCATCGTGGCGATGGTGCTCACTCCCAGCGGCGATCCGTACAGCATGTGCCTGATGGCGCTGCCGCTGACGGTGCTCTATTTCGGGGGCGTGTTGCTCTGCCGCGTCCTGCCGCGGCGGGAGGAAATGAGGGATTAGGGATTGGGGATTCGGGATTGGGGATTAGGGCGAATCGCGACCTCCCCGCCGAGATGCGTGTCCTGTCTCTTCTAATCCCCAATCCCCAATTCCCAATTCCTTCCTTTAGATCGCCTCGCCGCCGCGTTCGCCGGTGCGGATGCGAAGGCAGTCTTCGAGGGGGAGAACGAAGATCTTGCCGTCGCCGATCTCGCCCGAGGCCCCGGTCCGTCCGCCGCGAATGATCGCGTCGATCGTGGGCTCGAGGAATTCCTCGTTGACGGCGATCATCAGTTGCACCTTCCGCAAGAGGTTAACGGCGAATTCGTGGCCGCGGTAGACCTCGGTGTGGCCCCGCTGGCGGCCAAAGCCTTGCACGTCCATGACGGTCAGTCGAAACACCTCGACGTCGGCCAGGGCGGCCTTCACGGCTTCCAACCGATGGGGCTGAATGATCGCGATGATCAGCTTCATGGCATGTCTTCCTGGGTGGTCGGTTGGCGCCGCGGATCGAATGTCAACCAGGGCATCGTAGCGTCTTGCGGCGGACGTTCAAGGGGGACGGTCCCCGGGAAAGGTTCGCAATCCCCCCGAAAAGGCCGGGGGCGCCCAATGCCCGCGGCACATGGGCGCCCCCCGCGTCAGTGGAGGTATCCAGAAACACGCTCCCCCGCAGAGCGGTTAGAAGCGAACGATCAAATCGGTTGACCAGAGGAACTGCTCGTTCTTTTGGCCGTCGTCAAAGGGCCGCTGGCCGGCGGCAAGGTTGTTGTTCGCCCAGTCGTAGCGGAGTTCGCTGCGGACGACGAGGTTCTTGGCGAGGCAACTGCACTTGTTGGGCTTCCAATTCACGCCCCAGGTGCAGGCTTGGAAAGTGCCCGGATAGGGGCCGATCGCCGGCGGCCCGACCGACTCCACGACCGCCCCGCCGTTGTCGTCGAACCACTCGTAGCGGAAGCCGGCCGACCATTGATCGTCGATCGTGTAGATGAAGTACGGGGCGATGTCGGCCCACGTGCCGTGGGTGAACGTGCCGTTGCCGTTGTCGATGATGCCGCTGTCGTAGCCGAAGTTGTTCTCCAAGGCGAACTGCCATTTCGGGCCGATCTGCTGCGTGAAGACGATGTCGTAGTGGAAGCGGCTGGCGGTGGGATTGTTCGCATCGGTGTTGCCGAGGAACGTCTCGAACAGCAAGGTCTGCTTGTGGTCCTTGTGGCACTCGTCGTCCTTGCTGGTCCAGTTGAAGCCGCCGAAGTAATTCAAGCGGTTCGTCTCGTCGGTCCAGTCGTTCCAGCCGGTGAACACCCCGGCGTTGGCCGTCCACTGGTCGTCGATCTTGTACATTCCCTCCGCGGCGGTGATCGTCGTCGGCTGGCCGTAAAGGAAGGAATAGCTGTGGGAATAAAAGAAGTTTTCCGGAGCCATCACGCTCTCATACCCACAGGGGGCCAGCATGTGGCCCAAGCGGAATATCCACTTGTTCACGGCCAGATCGACGTACATCTGCGGCATCGACAGGCCGTAGAGCGGTTCGTCGTCGTTCCAGGAGGAGTCCAGTCCCGCGGCGGTCGTGTAGCGGCGATCCTCGCCGTAGAGCAGGTCGACGCGGAAACCCCAATCCGTGCCGCAATCGTTCTCGACCTTGGTGGTCCGCTCGGCGATCCAGTACAACTGGTTGAGCATGTACTCGTTCGAGCGGTCGTCGTAACCGACCGGTTGGTTGTAGCGATTCGCCGGCGACTCGGAGTTCAGCGTGACGCCTTGATCTAGCCAGCCGCGGACGTCGATGCGGTTCTCTTCCAGCCAGCAGCAGTCGAAGAGCTTCCACGGCTTCTCCTCTTCTGGGGCCGCCTCGTCTTTTTTCTCCTCATCCTTCTTCTCTTCGTCTGCCTTTTCCGCGGCCTTGGCGGTCGCGGCCGGCGGGGCGGGCGGTTGATTGGCGTCGTCCGACGCGAAGGAGAGATAGCCGGCAGCGTTGCTGGCCGTTTGCGCAGACGACGAGGCAGGGCCGTAGGCCGTGGCGGTTTGGGCGGCGGCGATGCCGGCCCAAAGGACGGCGCACACGCCGACGATCGTTGTAAGAAGGATGTTTCTCATTTCTGGGACTCCAAAAAACGAGGGGATCGCCCGTGCTCGCGCAGGGCAAGAATTCTGACTGAATTTTGCACGACCGCTCCCACGCGCAGACTGTGGCCTTTCCTGGGCTCGCCGCGCGTAGCGGTCACAACACTTAAGCTATCGAACTGTTAGCACAGTCCGATCCATGGGAAAATGCGCAAGAGGCGCTCGAAGCGACAAAATAGGCGCGTCTCTTGTGAAGCTTTGACGCGCAGGAAGGCTTTGCCGCCGCCGCATCAGCCGGCGAAGTCCTCAAACATCGCATCGACGAACGGCTCGGACTCGAAGAGGGCCAGATCCTCGGCTTTTTCGCCAACGCCGACATACTTTACCGGCAGCCCGACTTGCTTGCGAATGGCCACGACGATGCCGCCTTTTGCCGTGCCGTCGAGTTTGGCGAGGATGATGCCTGTGCAGCGCACGGCGTCGGTGAAGTGCCGTGCCTGGCTGATGCCATTTTGTCCCGTGGTGGCGTCCAAAACGAGGAGGACCTCGTGTGGGGCATCGGGAATCTGCTTGCTCAACACCCGCTGGATCTTCGTAAGCTGCTGCATCAACGATTGCTGCGTCTGCAATCGTCCGGCGGTATCGACGATGCACACGTCGGCGTGGATTTCCACCGCCCGCGCCGCGGTGCGATGGGCGACGCTGGCCGGGTCGCTGCCGGACGCGCCGGTGACGATTTCCACGCCTAGCCGCTCGGCCCAAATGGTCAGTTGCTCGACGGCGGCGGCGCGGAAGGTGTCGGCCGCGGCGAGGACGACCTGCTTTCCCTCCGCCTTGAACATCGCGGCCAGTTTGGCGATCGAGGTCGTCTTTCCCGAGCCGTTCACGCCGGCGACCATGATGACCGTCGGGCCGCTGGGGGCAAAGTGGATCGGTTCGGCGGGCTGGGCCAGCAGCGTCTTCAGCGTCCGCTTGATGTGATCGATGACTTCGCTCTTTTGCACGACGCGGGCGCGGAAACTCGCGCCGATTTCATCGACCGTTTCCTGGGCCGCCTCTACGCCCATGTCGGTCTTCACAAGCATCTCGAACACTTCGCCCAGGAAGGCGTCGTCAACTAGGCGGCCTTCGGTTTTGAAAATGTCGCGGATGTCGGTGTGCAGCACCGAGAGGGTTTTTTTTAGACCCTGCTTGAGTTTGTCGAAAAGGCCCATGGGGCATTTGCTCGCAAGGGGTAATGCTTATGGCGTTTTGACGGGGGCGTCTTCCGGGGCGTCGCCGAGGTGCATCAGCCGGTCGAGCACGCCGTTGACGAATTGCGCGGACTGCGCGGCCCCAAAACGCTTGGCCAACTCGACCGCCTCGTCGATCGCCACCCGCGGCGGCGTGTCGGCGTGCAGAATCTCGTACGCCCCCAATCGCAGCACATTGCGGTCCGTGGCCGCCATGCGATGCAGACTCCAGTTGGCCGCCGTCGCGGCGATCCGTTGGTCCAACTCCGGGCGGTTTCGCCGCACTCCCGCAACCAGTTGCCGGGCGAACTCGGCCAAGTCCTCCGCCTTCAAACGCTGAGCGATCAGGGCCTCGCCGACCGCGGGGTTGACGCGCTCGCTCATGTCGTCTTGAAACAACACTTGGAAGGCGACTTCTCGTGCACGACTGCGTCGGGCCATCCAGGACCTCAAATGCTCGGTAATTTCTTCAACAAATCGATCATCTCCAGCGCAGCCGCGGCGCAATCGACGCCCTTGTTGCCGGCCCGCGCGACGTTGGCGTCCTTGCCGGTGGTGGCCCCCTGCCCTCCCGAACGCACAATCGCCTGCTCCAAAGTGTTGCACGTGAGCACGCCGAAGAGCACGGGCAGCCCGTAGCGGGCGCCAAGCTCCGCCAGGGCGACGCTCACGGCACGATTGATGTGCTGATCGTGCGTCGTCTCGCCGCGAATCACCGCGCCGAGGCAGAGGATGGCGGCGTGCCGGCCGGCGGCGGCCAGGCGGCCGGCCACCGTGGGAATCTCGAACGCCCCGGGCGTCCAGGCGACGTCGATGTTCTCCGCGCGCCACGCCGTGCGCGACGAGCGTCTGCACGGCCCCATCCAGCAGCCGGGAGGTGATCGATTCGTTGAACCGCGACACGACGACGGCGATTCGCCCGTCGCAGGCGGCAAGTTCTCCTCGATACGTTTGAACCATCGCAATGCCTTCGCAGAGAAGAAAGGAGAAAGGAGTTAGGAGTTAGAAGGGAGGAACAACCCGAGCACATTGGAAGAGTTGAACGTCTCGATGCGGCTGCTCGACGCTCGGCGATCAGGCATTCTAAACTCCTAACTCCTAACTCCTTTCTTCTTTCTCCTCGCCCCCGTCACTTCATGTTCATGCTCATAAGAAACTCGGCGTTGCTCTTCGTCTTTTGCAGCCGCGTGACGAGCAACTCCATCGCCTCGGGCGGATTCATGTCGCTGACCACCCGCCGCAAAATGCAAATCCGCCGATATTCCTCCGGGTCCAGCAGCATTTCTTCCTTGCGGGTGCCGCTGCGGTTGATGTCGATCGCCGGCCAAATCCGCCGGTCCACCAGTTTGCGGTCCAAGACGATCTCCTGGTTGCCGGTCCCCTTGAACTCCTCGAAGATCACCTCGTCCATGCGGCTGCCCGTGTCCACCAGCGCCGTGCCGATGATCGTCAGCGAGCCGCCCTCCTCAACCTTGCGGGCGGAGCCGAAAAACCGCTTCGGCCGCTGCAAGGCGTTGGCGTTGACGCCGCCGGAGAGAATCTTGCCGGAGTTGGGGCATTCGGAGTTCCACGCCCGCGCCAGCGCGTGATCGAGTCGAGGAAGATCAGCACGTCGTAGCCGTATTCGACCATCCGCTTGGCCTTTTCCAGCACCATCTCGGACACCTGGATGTGCCGCGCCGCGGGCTCGTCGAACGTCGAGCTGATGACTTCGCAGTTCGGCCCCTTCACCTGCCGCTCCATGTCGGTCACTTCCTCGGGCCGCTCGTCGATCAGCAACATGAAGACGTAGAGGTCGGGGTAATTGGTCAGGGCCGCCTTGGCCATTTTCTGCATGAGGATCGTCTTTCCCGCCCGGGGAGGACTGACAATCAGCCCCCGCTGCCCGAAACCGATGGGCACGATCAGATCGACGACGCGCATTTCCGTCTCGTCGGCGGCGGTCTCCATGCGGATTCGCTCGTCGGGATGGAGCGGCGTGAGGTCGTCGAAGGAGACCTTGTTGGACAGGAGGTTGGGGTCCTGGTAGTTGATCGCCTCGACCCGCAACAGGGCAAAGTAGCGCTCGTTCTCCTTCGGCGGGCGGATTTGGCCGGAAACCGTCGCCCCCGTCTTCAAGCCGAAGCGGCGAATCTGGCTCGGCGAGACATAAATGTCGTCCGGGCAGGAAAGGTAATGGTAGTCCGGACTGCGAAGGAAGCCAAACCCGTCGGGCAGCACTTCCAGCGTCCCCTCGCCGTACATCAGCCCGTTGAGCTTCACCCGCTCCTTGAGGATCCGAAACACCAGGTCGTGCTTCTTGACGCCGGCGTAGTCGCTGAGGTTCTCCTTGCGGGCTTCCTCGATCAACTCGGCCATCGACATCCGCTGGAGTTCGGCGATGTGGGTGTCGCCGGTCTGCTTGATTTGTTCGTAGCGATCGTGGATCTCATCGCGGACGACGCCCCCCTCGGCGGCGATCTCCTCGGCCAGCGAGAGCGGGTCGTGTTCGTCGTCCAGGCCGTATTCGGTTTCCGCGCCCTCGCCGGGCGGCAGGGGGTCGCGGTCGTTGCGATTGTTTTGGGAATCCTTTGGATAGGCCATGCTGATCAAACTCCTGAAAGGAAAACAATGCCGGCGCGGAAGGCGCCAGCGGCGGGATAGTTGGATTGCAGGTTTTAGGAAAGTGTGAAACTGGTCAGCCCGTGCGGGCGGCGGCGAAGAGCGGTCAGCCAACGAGAGAATGAAAAAACTGCTCGACTTGAGCCTCGGTCCGTTCCGGGAGCCCGGAGTTGTCTATAATCACATCGGCGCGGCGACGCTTGGAGTCCAGGCATTCCTGGGCGGCCTCGCGAGCCGCAAAATCCTCCTCGTTCCACCCGCGGGCCAGGGCCCGCGCAAGCCGCACTTCCCGCGGCGCCGCGACAAACACCAGCCTCCCACACAGTTTATCCCAGCCGGCCTCCAAAATCAATGCGGCGTCCATGGCCGCGACTTGCACGCCCGCCGCCGCCATCGCCGCTAACTGTTCGCTCATCAAGCGGGTGATTTCGGGATGGGTCAGTTGTTCCAAGTGTTTTCGCGCTTGCGGCCCATCGGGCCCAGCGGCGAAAACGATCGCCGCGAGCCGCGCGCGGTCGATCCGCCCGTCCGCGCCGAAGACCGCGTCGCCCCAGCGTCGTCGCACCGCCGCTTCCACGTGCGGCAGGCGCAATGCCTCGTGTCCCGCGCGGTCGGCGTCGACCACGCCGGCGCCGAGCCGGGCCAATTGCTCCGCCACCATGCTCTTGCCGCTGGCCACTCCGCCCAGCAGGCCAATCACTTGCATGCAATCCGTCCTAACTGCCTCCTCATATCGCCCGCACGTCGGCCCAATTCGCCCCGACCTTTAGATCCACCTTCAACGGAACGTTCAACTTGGCGGCGGCGGCCATCTCCTCCCGCGCCAGCGCGGCCAGCGTCGGGACCTCGCCGGCGGGGACTTCAAAGATCAGTTCGTCGTGGATTTGCAGCAACATCCGCGCGGCCAGCTTCTCTGCGTGCAGCCGACGGTGGATGGCAATCATCGCCAGTTTGATCAGGTCCGCGGCGGAGCCTTGAATGACCGTGTTGACGGCGGTCCGCTCGGCGAGGTTCCGAGAGCGGCCGGCGCTGGCGCGAACTCCTTGAATTGCCCGCCGTCGCCCCAAGATAGTGCTAACATAACCTTTTTCGCGACATTCCGCCAGTACCGCGGCCAAGAAAACCTCGATTCGCGGATAGCGGCGGAAATAGTTGTCGATAAACTCGGCGGCCGCCGCCCGCTCGATCCCCAGATTCCGCGCCAGTCCCGCGGCGCTTTGCCCATAAATCACCCCAAAATTCACCACTTTGGCCTGCCGCCGCATGGCGGCGGTCACCTCTTCGAGGGGGACATTGTTCACCTGGCTGGCCACGCGGGCGTGGATGTCCTCGTCGCGTTGGAAGGCCCCGCACAACTCCTCGTCGGCGGAGAAATGGGCGAGTATTCGCAGTTCAATTTGCGAATAATCCGCCGCCAGGAGGAGCCAGCCGTCGTCGCCCGGCACAAAAGCCGAGCGGATTTCCCGCCCCGCCTCCGTTCGCACGGGAATGTTTTGCAAGTTCGGATCGCTCGAACTGAGTCGCCCCGTGGCCGCCACCACCTGATTGAACGATGCGTGGACCCTTCCGGTGGCGGGATGGACCATTTCGGGCAGGGCGTCCACATACGTCCCCTTCAACTTGGCGTATTGGCGATACTCGACGATCTTTGCCGGCAACGGGTGCTGCGGCGCCAACGCCTCCAACACGTCCACGTCCGTGCTCGGGCCCGTCTTTGTCCGCTTGACGACCGGCAGCTTCTTCTCCACAAACAACAGGTGTTGCATCTGCTTCGGCGACGCGATGTTGAAGCGGTAGCCGGCCAATTGGTAAATCTCCTCCTCAATCTCCTTCATCCGTTCGCCGTAGCGGCGGCTCAACTCGGCCAGCCGGGCCGTGTCCACGCGAATGCCGTTGAACTCCATCTCCGCGAGGACTTCGACCAGCGGCAACTCGACGTTGACCAGCAAATCGGTCAGTTTGTCTTCCGCAAGCCTCCGGGCGAGGATCGGCTGCAAACGCAACGGCAGCCAGGCGTCCTCGGCCGCGTAGTCGACGACCTGCGCGACGGGGACTTCGTCCATCCGCTTCTGATGTTTGCCGCTGCCGATCAACTCGGCGATCTTGATCGTCGCATGATTGAGGTATCGCTTCGCCAGGTCGTTGATGTTGTGGTTTCGCTGTCCGGCGTCCAACAAGTAACTCGCCACCATCGTGTCAAAGGAGAGGCCGGCCATCGCGACGCCGGCGGCGCGAAGGACGATCATGTCGTATTTCAGGTTCTGCCCGACCTTCTCGATCGATGGATCTTCGAGGATCGGCCGCAGGGCGTCGAGTGTGGATTGGGCGTCGAGAATGCGGCTGGCCCGCCGGGGCGCGGAGCGGCAGATACCACCCCTCGTGATCGTTCCACGCCGCCGACAAACCGACGATCTCGGCCCAGCGCGGCCAGACGCTGGTCGTCTCCGTATCCACGGAGACGCGCGTCTGAGGGCGAAGTTCGCCCAAAAACACGGCGAATTTTTCCGGCGTATCGACGAGGCGATGTTTCGGCGGCTGCGGCGGCGCGGTCTCCGCGTCAACCGCTGGCCCATCGCTTGCCGCGGAAAATTTCTCCACCAGACTGCGAAAACCGAACTCCTCGAACAACGCCAACGCGCGGCGACGGTCGGAGCCGTCCAGCCGCGCCGCCCGCCAATCGATCACGAGCGGGGCGTGGGCGTCCAATTGCACCAGCTTGCGGCTCAACAGCGCCTGCTCCTTGAACTTCACGAGGTTCTCTCGCCGCGTCTGGCCGGAAAGCTCATTGACGTGTTTGTAGACGCCTTCCAGGCTGCCGTATTTCTCCAGCAGTTGCCGCGCATAGACCGGCCCAACGAGCGGCACGCCGGGGACATTGTCCGTCGCGTCGCCGACCATCGCGAGAAAATCGACAACCTGGTGCGGCGCGATTCCCCAAACGTCGCGCAGCGATTGGCGATCGAAGACCTCGTTCTTGCGGATGTTGTAGAGCTTGACCCGATCCGTGATCAATTGCCGGCAATCCTTGTCGCCGGTGACCAGCACGCAATGTCCGTCGAGTTGTTCGACGAGCCGGGCGAGCGTGGCCAACAGGTCGTCCGCCTCGAACGACGGCAGCCCCAAACCGGGAATCCCCAACGCCTGGACAACCCGATGGCAGGCGATGATCTGCGGGGCAAGATCGTCGGGCATGGCGGGACGATTTGCCTTGTACTGTGCGTACATCGCGTGGCGAAACGTTTTGCCCGGCATGTCGAACGCAGAAAACAAGAAATCCGGCCGCTTCGCTTCCAACAGGTACAACAAGTCTCGCGTGAAGCCGTACACCGCCGCCACGGGCTCGCCGCGCGGACTGGTCATCTCCGGCAAGGCGTGAAAGACCTGGTGGATCAGCGAATGGGCGTCGATGACCCAAACCGATTGGCCCGCCAGACTTTCCGGCTGCGGACCGGGCGACCGACCGGCGGGCTGAAGCATGGCGGCAATCGCGGCGGCGGATTCGGCGGGCGTCGGCGCGGGTCTTGTCGCCGCGGGTTCCGCGGGGCGTTTTGGTCCCGGTTCTGGCTCCGGCTCGAACCCGGGCAGCATCGGCGTTGCCGGCGGATTTCGCTTTGCCATGGACGAACGCTCGCGAAGAAAAGGGGCTGGCGAAGGTTGGAGCTTTCGTCATGGTAGGCCCATTTTCGGCAGGCGTCAAGCCGCTCCTTGCACGCCCGCGTAAACTTCTGTATGGTTTTTCTTGTTGCTCATTTCTCGTCGGCGATAGTTGGCCACCGTGGAGGCGTCTGTCATGGGTGAGAGGGAGAAACAAACCGACAAACTCGTTGCCGTCGTTTCGCCGTGGGAGAAGATTTCCGCCCTGGTGAAAAGGCAGTTCCGCATCGAAAGCCTTCCGAACGAGAAGAAGGTGATGATCTGGCGGGACGACCTGCAGACCGAGGCCGCCTTGACCGAGCAACTCAGTCAAATCGGCCTTCTCGGCGCGGAGTTGCGGCGGAACAAAATCACCGACTGGAAGGCGGTCGATTAGGCATTGTGTCCCCGGAATTCCGTGTCCCCGGAATTCCGCCCGAAATTCCTCCCCAGCTTGCCGGGGCGCATTCGCGCGAGTCGGGGATTGCAGTCCGCGCGCAACCAACCGCACGCGGCCCTACGACGCCTTCCCCAACGGGCGGACGTTCCTTTGAATCGCCGGCAGCAATTTTCGCTTGGAAACCTTCAAATCATAGCGCGTTTGCAGGTTGAGCCAGAATTCGGGAGTCGTGCCGAAATAGACGCCCAGCCGCAAAGCCGAATCGGCCGTGATGCCGCGCCGGCCGTGAACGATGTCGCCGATGCGAGTGACGGGAACGTCGATGTCCCGGGCCAATTTGTTCTGGCTGATCGCCAGCGGCTCCATGAACTCTTTCCAGAGAATCTCGCCGGGGAGGATGGGATTGAGTTTCTTCGGCATAATTGCCTCCGCGATTCAAGGCGTCGCTTAATGATAATCGACGATTTCCACGCCGAACGCGTCTTTGCCCTTCCAGGCAAAGCAAATGCGCCACTGGTCGTTGATGCGAATGCTGCACTGGCCGGCGCGGTTTCCTTTGAGGATTTCCAATCGATTGCCCGGCGGCGCCTTCAGGTCCTCCAACCGTTCGGCCGCATGGAGCATCTCCAGCTTCCGCCGCGCCGCCCGCTCAATCGCGCGAAACCTCCCCGCCGATCGGTCGTTGAACAGGTGTTCCGTGTTGCGGCAGCGAAAACTTCGAAATCATCGACCGATTGTCCTGTTTTCCGCGCTCTGGAATATAGTATAGCTGTTTCCATTATGATTGTCAAGCGGCCGCAATCGAGCGCACGGCCAGACCGTTTTCTCCTCCTTGTGCTGCGAAGCGAACTTCAGCGTGGTCTCGCCTCATTCCCACTCGATCGTCGCCGGCGGCTTCGAGCTGATGTCGTAGACGACGCGATTGACGCCTTTCACCTCGTTGATGATCCGCGTCGAGATCCGCCCCAGCAGTTCGTAGGGCAAATGGCTCCAGTCGGCGGTCATGAAGTCTTCGGTCTGCACGCAGCGGACGGCGACGACGTTGTCGTAGGTTCGCGCGTCGCCCATCACGCCGACGCTCTGCACCGGCAGGAGGACGGCGAAGGCCTGGGCGGTTTGGCGATAAAGCCCGGCGCGCTTGATCTCGGCGACGACGATTGCGTCGGCCTCGCGAAGGATGTCCAACCGCTGTTTCGTCACCTCGCCGACGCAGCGGACCGCCAGCCCCGGCCCCGGGAAAGGATGCCGCCAGACGATGTCCTCCGGCAGTCCCAACCGCTGGCCCAACGCGCGCACCTCGTCCTTAAACAAGTCGCGGAGCGGCTCGATGAGCGTAAAGGCGAGGTCGGCGGGCAGGCCGCCGACGTTGTGATGGAGCTTGATCGTGGCGGCCGGGCCGTCGGGCGAGCCGCCGCTTTCGATCACGTCGGGATAAAGGGTTCCCTGGGCGAGGAACTCCGCCCCTTCGATCCGCGCCGCCTCGTCGGCGAAACACTCGATGAACGCGTGGCCGATGCGGCGGCGCTTCTCCTGCGGATCGACCACCCCGGCCAAAGCGGCCAAAAACTTCTCCTCCGCGCCAACGACGTGCAGATCGGTCTGGAAGTGATTGCTGAACTCCTCGATGACCGACTCGGCTTCGTCCTTGCGCAACAGCCCGTTGTCGATGAGGATGCACGAGGCCTGCTTGCCGACGGCCTGGGCCAACAAGGCGGCGACGACCGCGGAATCGACCCCGCCGGACAGGCCGCAGATCACGCGCCCCTGGCCGACGCGCTGGCGGATCGCCTCGATGCTCTCGCGGGCGAAATCGCCCAGTTTCCACGTGTCCGCGCAGCGGCAAACGGCGCGGAGAAAATTGCCGAGAATCTTCGTCCCCAGCGGCGTGTGCGTCACCTCGGGATGAAACTGCAAGCCGAAGACCGGCAGTTGGCGGTGCTTCACCGCGGCGAAGGGGCACGTGTCCGTCGCGGCCAACGCGACGAAATCGTCGGAGACTGCCGTCACCTGGTCGCCGTGGCTCATCCACACCTGGATCTCCTGCGGCAGCCCGGCCAGCAGCTCGCTCTCGCCGAGCAAGCGGCACTGCGCCCGGCCGTACTCCCGCGCCGGGGCGCTTTCGACACGGCCGCCCAGGGCCTCGCACGCCAACTGCATTCCATAGCAGATGCCCAGGACGGGTATGCCGAGTTGGAAGATTTCCACATCGCACTTCGGCGCCCGGTTCTCGTAGACGCTCGACGGTCCGCCGGAAAGAATCAATCCCCGCGGGGCCAACTCGCGAATTCGCGCGGCGGAAATGTCGTGGCGAACGATCTCGCAGTAGACCTGCTGCTGGCGGACCCGCCGGGCGATCAACTGCGCGTATTGCGAGCCGAAATCCAGCACCAAGACCTTCTGGTCCGCGATCTTCGTCATGCAGTCCTTCCGGGAAAGAATCCCGCATTATAGAAACGAGCAAAGCGGCGGACTAGTGGGGCCGCGCCCTAGACGCGACGGCGGATTCCCGCAAAAATGAGAACGCCAACCCGGGGACGCGACAAAAATGGCGTTGTCCCCTTCCGCTCGCTGGAGGCGAGTTGCTCGTGTCAACGCTGCATCCCCTGGAAGATCGACTTGCCGCCGCCTGGCCGCCGGAACTCTGGCGGGAGCTGACCGTCTTGCTGGCAATCTCCGGGGGGGCGGACAGCGTCGCACTCCTGCGGGCGATGGCTGCGGTAAGCGCAGGGGAAAAACCGATCCGTGCGGGCAGGGTCGTCGCCGCCCATTTCAACCATCGCCTCCGGGGCGAGGAATCCGACGCCGACGAGGCCCACGTCCTTGAGCTTTGCCGCCGCCTGGACGTGCCGTGCGAAGTCGGACGATGGCAAAATGGGCAAATTGTCCTCCGTTGTGATGAGGCGGAAAAAGTAGGGTGGGTCAAGCGCAGCGAGCCCCACCCAGACCCGCCGGAGACGGATGGTGGGGCCCGCGACCTGGCTGGCGCCCGGTGTGCTCGACCCACCTTACTCGGATTACCGCATTTCCCCTCGCCTCCCCCTTCGGAAGACCTCGCCCGCCAGGCCCGTTATGAATTCCTCGAAATGGTCGCCGCTCGCCGCGGGGCGCGTTACGTCGTCACGGCGCATACTGCCGACGATCAGGCGGAAACGATCCTGCACCGCATCCTTCGCGGCACGGGCGTGGGCGGACTGGCGGGGATGGCCCGGGCGCGACCGCTCGGGCCGATCACCTTGATCCGGCCTTTGCTGGGCTTTCGCCGCTGCGAACTCGTCGCGTACCTCAACGATCTCGGACAATCGTATCGCGAAGATTCCAGCAACCGCGACACGCAATTCACGCGCAACCGCATCCGCCGCGAGTTGCTGCCGCTGCTGGCCTCGCAATACAACGCCGGCGTGGTCGAGGCCCTGTTGCGTCTCGGCGCGCTGGCCGGCCAGTCCCAGGCGGCGATCGAGTTGCTCGTGGACGAGTTGACCGCGCGTTGCGTCCATTCCGCCGGTCCGGACGCCATCCGCATCGACGCCGCCCCACTGGCCGGTCAGTCGCCCTATTTGCTTCGCGAGTTGCTCATCTTCGCATGGCGGCGGCAGGGCTGGCCGATGCAGGCGATGGGATTGGCCCAGTGGGAGCAGTTGGAAAACATGCTTTCGGCGTGCGGCGGCCGGTCGGTGGAGTTGCCCGCGAAGAAAACGTTTCCCGGCGATGTTCAGGCGGAGGCGACCGCGGCGGGCCTGGTGTTGGCGCGTTCTCGACCGGCGTCAGTAGAATGTGCCTCAAAGCCGTTTCACGCACACGTCCAGGACGAATAACGCCACGGCGGCCGCCAAGAGGGTCCGCCATAGGGGCAACGTTCGCGGCGAGGGCGCAACCGAGGGGACGGGCGGCGCGGGCGGCGGCGGCGCTGCCGGCGGCTTGCGCAACGTCTGGCGGACGACCAACTCCCAAAATCGGCCGAATTCCGGCCAGCGGAGCCACGCGGCCGCCCAATGGGGCGTCGCGTCGGACGTGAAGGCGGCGGTCGCGCCGCGTCCGCAGCTTCCAAAGACCAGCAGCGGGTCGCCGTCTTTGGCGGCCAGCGCCACGCGGGCGCCGGGTTTCGGCCGCGTCTCGACATAGCCGAGCAACGTGGGAATGTGATCGAGGTTCAACCCGGCCAGCGTCGGCCCGGCATGGAGCAGAAGCGGAAAGAATGCCGCCTCCGTCACGCCCAACTTGCCGGCGATGCCCGTCTCCAGGGCGAAGATTTGCGGCAGCCGGCCGGCGTCGTCGCAGGCGTAGTATTGTCCGCCGCCTTTCTCGGCCATCTCTTGCAGGAGCGGTCCGGCGGCCTCCGGCCCGATGGCCACGGTCGATAAAGTGATGCCGTCGGCGGCAATCGATTTGACCAGGCCGTCGAAATCGCCCGGGGCGGAAACGCCGTCGGTGAGCACGAGGATGTGCTTCCGATCGGCGTAGGCGTCGCGGAGGGCGAGATACGCCTTGTCGATGGCCGGATACATGTCGGTCTCGCCGCCGGCGGCGACGGCATCGACCCGGCGAAGGATTTCCGCTTTGTCGGTGCAGGCGTGCAGCGGGCAGACCCAGCGGCTCCGCTCCTCGAAGGCCACCACGCCGATCTGGTCGCGCGGCCCGAGCATCTCGACCACCCGTCGCGTCCCCTCCTTCGCCAAGGCGATGCTCTTGCCTTCCATCGAGCCGGAGCAGTCCAAGACCAGGGCGATGGCGAGCGTCGGCCGCGGCTTGTTTTTCTTCGCCTCGGACCAGACGGGCAAGATGTCTTCCAGGGGCGTATCGCGATAGCCGCCGGGCGTGAAGGACGCCTCGCCGCCGATGGCCGCCAGCCCGCCGCCAAAGTCCCGCACGTAGCGGCGGAGGGCCTCCATCCGCTTCTCCCCCAGTGCGGCCGCGGAAACGTCGCACAGGACGACCGCGTCGAACGGCTCGAAGCCCTTCGCTTGCTCGGGTGCGTCTTCCAACGGACGAACCTCGATCCTCAGTCCGCGGTTTGCAAGCGCCGCCGCCAATGGGGCCGCCGACGCGGGGCGGCCGCCGACTAGCAGAACGCGATTCCCTGTGATGGCCGGCTGCGCAGCGGCGGCGGATGCGTCCGGCCGCGAACGCTGCTCGGCGGCAGGAAGCACGAGCCGCACGTCGCACAAAGCCAAAATAATGAGCGTCAGCAGCAGCACACGCGCCGCCAACGACGCCAGCCGGCGAACCGGGCCGTGGCCAGTCCAAGTCGCCGCGGCGAAATAGACGAGCACCGGCAGGATGGCCAATGCGGTCAGCCACAAGGGCCGAACGATCTCGAATTGCCAGCCGGCCAGGGTCATGTCAGTTCAGCCACCGCCGATGGTACAAAGCCCACTCCGCCGCGGCAATCGCCAACGCTCCGGCAGCGAACAGTTCCCGCCGCGGCGGTTCCGCCAGTGCGAGAACGAGCAGCGCCAAAATTGCCAACTGCACCAGCAGCGACACGGCGTTTCGCCGTCGCAGCCACCGCAGTCGCAGCCCGTCCTCGGCGAATACCCGATCCCAAAACATGCTTGTCGCGACCGGCCGCCGCCGCCAGCGTAGTTTCCGCAAATAAATGGCCGCCAGCGGCAGGGCCAGCAGGCCGCAGACGAGCGCCAGCGGATTGAGGAAGGTTGTCATCGAGCGATCCCGACCGGTTCGTACACGGTCCCCTCTCCCAAAGGGCGAGGGGAGGATTGCAGGGCAGACCAAATCTCCCCTTCCGGCGCGGTGCAGTCGATCTGCGCCAAGGGAATGCCTTGCCGGCGACAGTGCGTCCGCACGGAGTTGTGAAACTCGGCGACAAGCTCGCGATAGCGCCGCTGCATCCGCGGGGTGATCGTCGCCTGGCGGCAGCGGCCCGTCTCGGCATCGAGCAACTCGACGTTGCCGACTGCGCCCGGCTCGGCTTCGCGCGGATCGAACACGTGCGCCACGCGCGGCCAGTAGCCGTGCCGGCGAAGGATTTCCAATCCGCGGTAGAAACCGCTGGGGTCGAGAAGATCGCTGACGACCACGACCGGCCCGCGGCGCGGGCGGCTCCGGGCGAACGACTCCGCCGCGCGGGCCAGATCAGTCTGCCGCTCCTGAAGGTCGAGCGCGGCCAAAAACTCCAGCAGCCGGACCCAGCGGCTCTTGTGGCGCAGCGGCGGCGAGGCGGCCGTCAACCCGTCGGCAAAGCCCAAAACCTCCAAGCGGTCCGCGCGGCACAAGGCCGCATAGCCCAGGGCCGCAACGACCCGGCCGGCGACCTGGAATTTCGACGGCGGCTGGCCCCCCATGCTTGCCGAACAGTCCAAGAGAAAATAGGTGTAAGGCTCGGCGGGGGGCGGGAAGAGTCGCGTCTGCAACTCATCGCGCCGTGCGCACCACGCCCAGTCGATGTGGCGATAATCGTCTCCCGGGGCGTAGTCGCGGCGGCCGGCGGCCTCGGGGCCGCATTTCGCGCGGGGCCGTCAGCAGTGGGCAACCCCCCTGCCCTGCCGCCAGCGACAGTCGTCCGATCCGGTTCATAAACTCGGCAAGCGGCAACGGCATGGACTATCCCTCCGCCCCGGCCACGCCCTTCAACAAGGCCGCGACAAGGGCGTCCGCCGTCACATTCTCCGTCTGGCCCTCGAAATTCAGCGTCATCCGATGCCGCAAGGCGGGATAGACCGCCGCCAGGAGGTCGTTGCGGTCCACCGCGTCGCGTCCGGCGGCCGCGGCGCGGACCTTCGCCGCCAAAACGATCGCCTGAGCCCCACGCGGACTGCTGCCGCAGCCGACGAATCGCTTGATCTCCGCCGGCGCCTGCGGACCGTCCGGATTGCTCGCCGCCACGAGCGCCGCCGCCAGACGGCGAAGCTCCGGACCGAGGGAAATCGAGCGGGCCAATCGCCGCATCTCCAGCAACCGCTTGCCGTCGAGAATCCGCTTCACCGGCGGCGGCTCGCCCTCGGTCGTCCGCGCCAAGATCATCTCGATCTGGGAAACGTCCGGCGGCGCGACAGACAACTTGAAGAAGAAACGATCGATTTCGGGCTCGGGCAAGGGAAATGCGCCCTCCGTGTCCGCCGGATTCTGTGTGGCGAAGACGAAGAACGGCTGCGGCAGGCGGAACTGCTCGTGCCCGACGTTGATCGTTTCCCCCTCCATCGCCTGCAACATTGCCGCCTGCGTCCGCGGCAGGCCGCGATTGATTTGATCGGCGAGCACGAGGTTGGCGAACAGCGGTCCCTGTTGAAACTCGAATGTCCGCCGCCCCTGGGCGTTTTCCATGACCACGAATGTGCCGATCAGGTCCGACGGCATCAAGTCGGGCGTGAACTGGATCCGCTGAAACGAGAGATCGACCGCCTCGGCCAGACAATGGACCAGCGCGGTTTTGCCCAATCCGGGCGACCCTTCCAGCAGGACGTGTCCGCCGGCGATCGCCGCGATGAGAATGTTGTCGATTACGCCGGAGAGTCCAACCACGACCTTGGCGACCTCCTGCCGTAGGGCGTCGAAGTCGCGTTGAAAACCGTCAAGCTGTTGTCGGGAGGTGTTGATTGCGTTCATAGCGTCCGGTGTTTTCAAAGGGTTCTTCCGGGGCGGTCCTCGTCGGCCGTGGGCAGACTATTGCCGCCGCTTGTCCGCAGTATCCCCAGGAAGGCGGGCGCGGTCAAGGACCGATGCGGCCGGCGGTGGGGGGATGGGCTTTCCCTTCTTGTCGAAACGGCCGATTCCTGCTACACTGAAAGCGGGCAAGGGACTCGGGACGCCGGCGCGCGTGATCTCCGAGGGCGGTTCTGCCCTTGGCTGGCGGCGTCCTTTGCGGAACCATCCTGGAAAGGAGCCGGACAGATGAGAAGCGGCGGAATTCTGGCGATCAATCTTGCGGCGGCCCTTTTTGGGCCGCGATCTGTGCAGCGGCCCCGCCCGACGGCCCGGCAAACGATTCCGCGCCGTGGCATGTCCTCAAGGCGAGCAGACTGAGCAACGTCCACGACGCGGCCGCGGCGGCCGCCGACTTGACCCCACAAAAGTACCTGCACGTCGAAGTGCGCTTCCGCTCGCCGGCCGAGTCGCAAAAAAAACACAATTTCCGCGTCGTCAACCAGCGCGGCGATGAGGTCGGCGAACTCTGGGGCTGGAACGACGCCCGATCACTGGTGATCTTTGAAGGGAGTTGGGGGAGTCTCGCCGGGCTTTACCTCGACGGCAATGGGCATCGCGAGCCGCTCGTTGCCGCGGCGGCCCCTCGGCCCGTTGCGAAGGCCGACGTGCAGGAGGAAGCCCCGTCGCTGCCCGCGCAACGCGTCCCGATCGCTGCCAACGTCCCGGAGCGTCGCGTTGTTGTTGAAAATCGCGACCAAGTCGTTGTGCGTCCGCCGGAGCAGGGCATTATCCATGAGCCCGATCATGTTGTCGTTGGACAGCCGGACCATGTCGCGACGCGGACGATTGATCGGATTGTCGTCCGTGAGCCGGATCATGTTGTCGCCGGGCAGCCGGAAAGCGTTGTCGTTCGCCAGGGCGGCCGGGTTGTCCTCGAAGGCCGCGTTGGCGCCGATGGCACGGTTGTGGTTCAGCCGGGGGCCGGCCGGGTGGATGTTGCTCCCGACGGTTCGTCGCGCGTCGATGTCACCGTTCGCGGCACCGATGGCGGCGTCCTTGGAAACGGGACCATCGTCGCCAGCGGCTCGGGGGATTCCGCGCATCGACGTAACGGTCGGCGGCCTGGACGGCGGCCTCCATGGCGGGACGGTTGTCGCCAGCGGCCCGGGAGTCAACGGGACGGTCGCCGGCCCGGGGACCGGCACACAGGGCGTCGCCGGCGGAAATGGAGGTCAAGCACGCGCGGGCGTCGGACTGGGCGCCGGCTCGGGAGCGGGAAGTGGGCTTGGATCGGGAAATGGGTCCGGATCGGGAAATGGACCCGGCGGATCGGGAAATGGGCCTGGCAGTGGCAACGGCCCGGGATCGGGTGAAGGTGCTGGCAGCGGCCAAGGGTCGGGGAGCAGCCCGGGAAGCGGCAATGGTCCGGGATCGGGTGAGGGCGCTGGCGTCGGGACAGGACCGGGGTCAGGATCAGGGAATGGTCCGGGATCGGGCAATGGTCCGGGAAATGGCAGCGGCGCGGGATCGGGCGAGGGTGCTGCCGTCGGGACAGGACCGGGGTCAGGATCAGGGAATGGTCCGGGATCGGGCAATGGTCCGGGAAATGGCAGCGGCGCGGGATCGGGCGAGGGTGCTGCCGCCGGGACAGGAACGGGGTCCGGATCAGGAAATGGACCGGGATCAGGCGAAGGTTCCGGACCGGGCGCAGGTTCGGGGCCGGGAGGCGGGCCGGGCCCCGGAGAGGGCCGGGGGCCGGGGGGGCGTTCTCGTCGCGGACCGGGCTATGGGCCAGAGAGTGGGTTGGGGCAAGGACCAGGGCAGGACGATCAGCCGTCTTTGGCCGCAATGCTCCGCACGCCGAAGCCCAATCCAGAGGTCCCCGCTTTCGTTCTCTACATTTCCTGCGGCGATGACGCTTCGCCAGGCGTCGTCTATCAGACCGATGACAATGGGCGGATCCTCGGAAAGGTGAAGCTGCCGTACACGGCCACGGGCATCGCCTTGCACCGCGAGCATGGGCTGGTGCTGGCGATTCCGCGCGACGGCGGCAAGATCATGGAAATCGACGACACGGGAAAGCTCTCGACCATTTTGGAAAAGGACCCGGCGCTGGTCCATCCGGTCGACGTTGGCATTCCCGCGAATTCGGACACCGTGGTTGTGGCGGACAACATCGCCAACGTGCTGGCGTTCACGAACACCGCCGGCGTCAAGCCGAAGATTTATCAGCGATTGTCCGGTCAGAAATGGGACGCCCAAAAAATGTCCGTCGCCGTCGCTTCCGACAAGTCGGTTGTTTACGGCTTCGAGGGGCGGGCGGGCGTGTTTCGCTGCTCGGGCGACGACGCCAGCGCCCATGCGCCGCTGCTGCCGAATTACGGCGGCGTGGCGGCCGATCCGACCTCGACCCGCTGGGCGGCGACCCAACCGCCCAACCAAATCTACGGCTACGACGGGAATGAACTGCTCAAAAAGCTCCGGCTGCCGCCGAACAAGGGCCTCTACCGCGGCGGCTTGCTCTCCTTCGGACCGGCCGGCTGTTTGTGCGTCGCCGTGCGGGACAGCGACAAGACCGACGGCGACGTTTGGCTGTTGATGTACAACATCGAGAAGGACGAAATCCGCAGCCTCTTCAAATGGACGCAGGAAGAAATTGCCGATTTTGTCGTTGGCCCGCGGATGCTTTGGAATCGAAATTCCCCGAGCGGCGACCGCGACAAATTTTGATTCGACGGCTCGATGAATCGGGAAGGCGGCCAGAGATAAACTGCGAAGATTGCCGTTTGGGCGGCGTGCGGCGGGAGGTATAATGCAGGGGCGAGTTGGATAGGCCGCCGGCCCTCGCTCCAACCCTCCTCCCGAGGGAGAGAGAGAAACCTTTCGCGCGCCGCTGCCGAGACAATAGCTGATGAGCGAACTGCTGGACGCGCTGATCGCGAACAACGACTCGATTTGCCGCGCCCTGGCGGACTCGACCGCCGACTTCGTTTGCCTCGCCACCTCGCACGGCGAGCCGTTCTATCTCAACCTCGCCGCCCGGCGGATGGTCGGAATGGGCGAGGACGAGCCGATCGTTTCCGAGAGCCTGCACGACTTTTACGCGGACGATTCCTGGAAGGAGCTGCGCGACGTCGGCGTGCCGGCGGTCAATCGGACCGGGCATTGGGAAGGCCGCAGCCAGATCCGCAATCGCAAGAGCGGCGTTCTATCGGCCGTGCAGACGATCATGTTCCGCGTCAAGCCGCCGCAGGGCGAGATGCCCACCTGCCTGGCGATCGTCCATCGCGACGCCGCGCCGTGGGACCGCCTCCGCGAGGGCCTCGCCGAGTCGCAAGCCCGAAAGCACGCGATCCTCGAATCGTCGCTGGACACGATCATCACGATCAATCACGAGGGGGTGATTACGGAGTTCAATCGGGCCGCCGAGCAGACGTTCGGTTATCCGCGGGAAAAGGTGCTCGGGACGCGGCCGGCGGACGTGCTCTTTCCCGCCTCGGTCGGGGCCGGCGACCGCCGCCGCATCGAGCGCTATCTGGAGGCGGGCGAGGGATCGATGCTCGGCAAGCGCGCGGAGGTCACGGCGATTCGCGCCAACGGCGAGAGCTTTCCCGCCGAAATAACCATGACCATCAGCCACGAACACGGCTTGCCGGTGATGACGTTTTTCGTCCGCGACATCAGCCAGCGGAAGCGGGCGGAAGAAGAGCAAGCCCGCTACGCCGCGGAGTTGGAGCGATCGAACCGGGACCTGGAGCAGTTCGCCTACGTGGCCTCGCACGATCTTTCCGAGCCGTTGCGGAAGATTCGCACCTTTGGCGATCGGCTGGAGATGAAGTGCGGCGAGGCGTTGGACGAGACCGGCCGCGAGTGCGTGCAGCGGATGCAGAACGCCGCGGCGCGGATGCAGACCTTGATCGACGGGCTGTTGAGCCTTTCCCGCGTCACCAGCCGCGGCAAGAACTTCGTTTCCGTCGATTTGGCGCAGGTGGTTCAGGAGGTGGTTTCCGACCTCGAGGTGCAGATCGAGCAGTCCGGCGGGCGGGTGGAGGTGGGCAAGCTGCCGACGATCCAGGCCGATCCGCTGCAGATGCGGCAGTTGTTGCAGAACCTGATCGGCAACGCGCTGAAGTTCCGCCGCGTCGAAGAGCCGCCGATCGTCAAGGTTGAGGCCCGCTACGTCGGCTCGCGCGAGCGCCGCGGCGAAATTTCCGCGGCGGCGGAGATGTGCCGCATTACCGTCGAAGACAATGGCATCGGCTTCGATCCGCAGCACCAGGAGCGGGTGTTCGGCATCTTCCAGCGGCTGCATCCTCGGGACGTTTACGACGGGACGGGCATCGGGCTGGCCATCTGCCGAAAGATCGCCGAGCACCACAACGGCGCCATTTCCTCGCACGCCGCGCCGGGCAAGGGGGCCGTCTTCGAGGTGGTGCTGCCGGTTGTTCAACGGAAGACAAAGGGATAAGCGATGGCGAGAAGTCGCACGATCCTCATGGCCGAGGACGACGCGGAGGACTGCCTGTTGGTCCGCGAGGCCCTCGTCGAGAGCCGCCAGAACTGCGAGCTTCGCATCGTCCGCGACGGCGAGGAATTGTCGGACTATCTGAACCGTCGCGGCGCGTATGCCAGCGGGCGGGAGGCCCCGCCGCCCGATTTGATCTTGTTGGACCTGAAGATGCCCAAGCGGGACGGCCGCGAGGCGCTGCGGGAACTGAAGGGCGACTCCCGCTTCAAGCAGATTCCCGTCGTCGTCTTTACCACCTCGACGGACAAGGAAGACATCCGCTACGCCTATCGGATGGGGGTGAATTCGTACGTGACCAAGCCGGTGACCTTCCGCGATCTGGTCAAGTTGATGGAGATTCTCAGCCAGTACTGGTTCGAATGGGTCGAGCCGCCTGGCTTGGCATAAGAGGCGCTGAATCGCAATGCGGCACGAACGCATCCGAATTTTGCTCGTCGAAGACGATCCGGAAGACGTTTGGATCATGCGCAATCTGCTCTCCGACCGCTGGGACGGGCCGTTCGAGTTGGTCCACGTCGAGCTGCTGTCCGCCGGCGTCGAGCGCTGCGCGGAATCGCCCTTCGACATCATCCTCCTCGACCTCTCCCTGCCCGACAGCCGCGGGTTGGAAACGTTCTTCGTCATGCACGCCAACGCGAACAATGTGCCGATTGTCGTGCTTTCCGGCTATGACGACGAGACGACGGCGGTCAAGGCCGTCCAGGCCGGCGCCCAGGATTATCTCGTCAAGGGGAAGGTGGACGACAATCTGCTCGTGCGCTCGATTCGCTACGCGATCGAGCGGAGCCGGCGGCGGCGGGTCGAGCAAGCCCTGCGCGACGCTTCGGAGGAGTTTCGCGCCGCCCAGGAAATCCAGCAGCGGCTTTATCCGCTGCACTCTCCCGCGATGCCCGGCTTTGACATTGCCGGTGCGCTCTTTCCGGCGAAGGACGCGGCGGGCGACTATTTCGACTACATCCCCATGGCCGACGGGCGCCTCGGCATCGTCCTCGGCGACGTCAGCAGCCACGGCATGGGCCCCGCGCTGTTGATGTCGGAGACGCGGGCGTGCCTGCGAACCCTGGCCCAGGCCAGCAGCGACGTGGGCGAGATCCTCACCCGCGCCAACCGCGTCCTCGTGATGGACACCGCCGACTTCCACTTCGTCACCCTGGCGCTGGTCCGGCTTGATCCCCGCGACCGCTCGATCGTTTACGCCAGCGCCGGACAACGCGGATACGTGCTCCACGCGGCGGGAAACGTCACCATCCTCGACAGCACGAGCATCCCCCTGGGGGTCGAGGCCGACACCGTGGTGGCCGCCGCGCCGCCGTTGACGTTGCAGCCCGGCGACATCATGGCCTTCTTCACCGACGGATTGGTCGAAGCGGAGTCGCCCGGCCGGGTCCGTTTCGGCGTCGGCCGGGCGTTGGAGTCGATCCGCAGCGAGCGCGACAAGCCGAGCGAGCAGATCGTCAGGACCTTGCGCGACGAAATGCTCGGCTTCTGCCGGCAGCAACCGCAACAGGACGACATTACCGTGGTGATCGTGAAGACCTTGGAGTGAGTTGTCCAGAAGGATTGGGGATTAGGGATTGGAGAAGGGAGACGGCATTGGACACTTGCCTCTGCCGGCAAGTTGTTGCCGCGGCTGGCGAGCCGCTTGCGGTTTCGCGAGCGTCGCCAACGGACAATCGCTTTCCACGAGACGAACTAGGAGTCGGAGCATGGCAAGGAAAGCTTTTTGGCTGCTCTTTGGGGCAGTGGTTGTCGCCGGCTGCTGCCGCTGCGTTGAGGCGGCGCTGTGTGAGAAGTGCCGCGACCTGATGTTTGTTGACTCGGCGGGCACGTGCAGCCAGTGCGGCGCGCCGACAGGCAGCGGGGCCCTGAAGCTTTGCCCCAAGTGCAGCGAAAAGCTGCACCGTTGCGAGCATTGCCTGGCGCCGCTGGACGACCGCGCCGAACCGCTCCCCAGCGAGAAGGCGATTGTCACGCCGGCCGCCGACGCGCTCCCCTCGTCTTCGTCGCCGCCAAAAGCCGCTGCATCTTCCGCCGGGCCGGCCGTTCCGCCCAGCGCGGGCCAGCCGCCCGCCGCGCCCCCGACGTCGCCGGCGGCAAAGCCGATCGATCCGAACAAGCCGGGCACATACCTGTCGGGCCGATGGCAGTACCGCCTGGAAATCAACGACTTCGGCACGCGCAGCGAGGGGCGATCGGGATGGTTGTACTATGACGGGCGGAAGTTGCCGCTCGGGCAAATCAACGATTATTATCGCACGCCCTGGGGAGCGATCTATTGGGTTGGCGCCCCGCAGACCTCGGCGGGCCTCCACGGCTGGATGCCGTTTCCTTCGCGGCAAGCGAAGAGCCCGGGACGGGAATTGCGCTGGCCAACCGTCGCCGCGTCCGCCGCCCCGCGGCCGGCGTCCCGCTCCGCCTGGTTCGAAATCGCCAAGAGCGACAGCGGCAAACGCGCCCGCGTGCCCGTCGGACAGTATATCCTCATTCGCTTGCCCGGTAATCCGACCACCGGATTCGAGTGGCGCGTGGCGGCGATCGCCGGGCAGTCGGTGCGGCTGCTCTCCGAGCCGCAGTATGTTCCTCCGGCGAATTCGGCCGCGGCCGGGGCGGGCGGGGTGTATTGGTTCAAGTTCCTTGCCGTTGCCGCCGGCGCGACGAAGATCCAATTGATCTACGTTCGTCCGTGGGAAAAGGGGCAGGCCCCCGTGGACGCCTTCCAAATCACCGTGGAGGCGTTGGCGCCGCAGCCCCTTTCGCCCCATGCCTGAACTCCCGGAAGTCGAAACGATGCGGCGGGGAATTGCGGCCATCGCCGGCTGCCGCGTCCAGGGGCTTCGCAAGCCGCGGTCGAGGCTCCAGGCCATCGCGATCATTCCCCCGCTTGCCCAGTTTCGCCGCCGCGTCGTCGGCCGGACGATCGTTGCCGTGGGCCGGGTGGGCAAACGCGTCGTGCTCGAATTGGACAGCGGCGACCGCATCGTCCTTGAACCGCGCATGACCGGCCTGATCCTCCTCGGCGATCCGCCCGATGCGCGCCGCGTCCGCCTCGTCTTCGAGCTTTCCGGCTCTTCGGCGGGCGAATTGCTCTTTTGGGACCAGCGCGGGCTGGGCGTGGTGCGGCTGACGACCGCGGCGCAGTTCCACCAGCGCTACGGTCCGGAACGGCTTGGCCCGGACGCCTTGGAACTGTCCGCCGACACGCTGCGGGAGCGGTTGCAGGCCAGCCGGCGGGCGATCAAGACGGCACTGATGGACCAGCGGGCGTTGGCCGGCGTGGGGAACCTCTACGCCTCGGAGATTCTCCACCGCGCGGGCGTACACCCCGCCCTGCCCTGCCGCAGCCTGCGGCCGGGACAATGGAAGCAGATTCACGCGGCGATGCGGAAAATCCTCGCGACGGCCGTCGAGCGCGAGGGCTCGACGCTTCGCGACGGCGCCTATCGCGTCGCCCGCGATCGGCCCGGCGGATACCAGCAATTTCACGCCGTTTATGGACGCGCCGGGCAGCCGTGTCTGCGCTGCGACAAGGGCGAGATCGTGAGGATCGTTCAGAGCGGGCGGTCGAGCTTTTTTTGCCCGGTGTGCCAGCGGATGCCCCGCGGGGTTGATGTTGCCGCGAAAATGGGATAGGTTGAGCGAAGGCGCGCGAACTCGAATCGGTGGAGCGAAAAAGCGATGAAGAACGCAAGCGTTGCGCTGCTGTTGGCGGCGTGGATGGCGGCCAGCGGCGCGCTGGCCCAGTATCGGCCCGGGGGCGGGTCCCGTTTTAAGCCGCCTGGCCCCGGCGGCGAGAAGCAGGGCTCCATGGGCAACCCGCGGACAACAGGCGGAACCGCGCAACAAGGGGCCGCCGAGACCGACGAGTCGGGCGGTCCGGTCGATCCGGCCATCGAAGCCTACCGGCAGGGCGTCGCCGCCATGAACAACGGGAAGTGGGACGACGCCATCGCGGCGATGACGAAGTCGATTGGGCTGGATCCAAAGTCCGCCGCCGCCTACAGCAGCCGCGGCCTGGCCCATGCGATGAAAGAGCAGTTCGAGGAGGCGCTCGCCGACCTGGACGAGGCGCTGAAGCTCAATGCGAAGGACGCGACGGCGCACTTCAACCGCGGCTTCACCTTCTACCGCAAAGGCGACATGGACAAGGCCGCCGAGGATTACAGTGAAACGATCCGTCTCGATCCGAAGTACGCCGACGCCTACCGCGACCGCGGCTTCATCAGCACCATGAACGGCAAGTTCGAGGAAGCCTTGAAGGACCTGAACCGGGCGGTCGAACTCGATCCGAAGGACGAGGCGGCCTACGCCAGCCGCGGCATGACCTACTCGCAAATGGGGCAATGGGACAACGCCGTGGCCGACTTCAACCGGGCGCTGAAGCTCGATCCGCGCGACGCCGACGCCTGGTGCGAGCGCGGCTACGCCCGCACGATGCTCTACGACCTCGGCGGCGGCATGAGCGACCTGAATTACGCCCTGGAGATCAACCCCAACGACCCGGCGAGCCATTTCAGCCGCGGATTCTGCTTCTCCCGCAAGGGCGACTGGGATAAGGCGATCGCCGATTACGAGCAGGCGATCAAGCTCGATCCCGCGTACAACGAGGTGTATCGCGAGCGGGGCTTCGCCTTCGCCATCAAGGGCGATTACCCAAAAGCCTTCGTCGATTTGGATCGCGCCGTGGAGTTGTTGAAGAAGGAGCCGTCCGCGTGGATCCGCCGCGGCTACGCCTACGCCCGCAAGGGCGATCCGGCCAAGGCGATTTCCGACTTCAGCGAGGCAATCCGCCTCGACGCGATGGACGGCGAGGCTCGCTTCCGCCGCGCGATTGCCTACGCGATGCAGGACGACATGGACAAAGCGGCGGCGGACTACAAGGAAGTCTTTCGCCTCGATCCCCGGCCGGTCGAGAGCTACAGGCAGTGGGGGCCGGCCGCGGACGCCGACTCCCGCGGCAAACTGGTCGAACCGCTTGGAAGCGGAGTTGAAGAAGCGCCAGCCGGAGGCCGCCGCGCATTTTCGCAAGGGGATCGCGCTGCAAAAGGCGGAAAAATTCGATCAGGCCGTCGCCGAGTACGACGAGGCCGTGTTGACCTATCCGCGCTGCCCGGAAGTCCACTACAATCGCGGCCTGGCTTTCCGCAAGCTGGGCAAGATTGACAACGCGATCATCGATTACACGCAGGCGATCTTGTTGGATCCGCGTTTCGTCGCCGCCTATTCGAACCGCGGTTTCGCGTATTTCAAGCTCGCGGAGCAAAACCTCGACAATGAGAAAGACGCCGATCACGGCGATAACGAGCTGGCCAGCGCGCTGGCCGACTTCGAAAAGGTCCTCGAACTGGACCCGACGAACGCGGAAGCATTAAAGAGCAAGGCGCTGGTCCAGAAGATGCAGCAGGCCAAGGGAGCGGCGAACGATTGAGCATCGCGTGGCGCTGGCTATGCCGGTGCTGCGCAGGATAAAAGGATAAAGGGGAGGAAGGATAAAGGGGACACCCATATACTGGGTAGTCTGCGTAACACGGTGTGGCTGGTAGTGTCTCAACTTACCCAATATATGCGCCCTTTATTCCTTTACTCCCCCCGCCGCAAGCGAAGTCCGCCACGACGCCGCTTCCTCGCCGTCCAGCCGCAATGTCAGACACTTCGCGCTGCCCCCGCGCGGACAAACTCGTCCAGCGGCGTTTCCCAAGTCTGAAAGCCTTCCGCCCGAAGCCGCTCGTGCAACTGCGGGCAGCCCGTGTTCGTGATCACAGTTCGTCCCACAAGGACGGCATTGCAGGCGAACCGCCGCGCTTCAGCGTCGTTGACGGGAATCAACCGGGGGATCGACTCTCGCAACACTTTTTGCCCATAGTCGTCCAGGGCCGCGGGATAATAGATCGCCATATCGGCCGCCAAGGGGCAGAAGCAGGTGTCGAGGTGGTAAAAGCTCGGCTCGACCAACTCCAGCGGAATTACGCGGCAGCCCAATAGGGCGCCGATCTCTTGCAGCGATTGGGCGTCGCTGCGAATGCGGTAGCCGGCAAACAGGGTGTCGCCGCAGAAGAGCGCGTCGCCCGCCCCTTCAAAAAACACCGTCGCGCGAAGTTGCCGCACATGGAAACCGTGCTCGGCGAGCCACCGCTGGCAGTGCGGCTCCTCGCCTTGCCGCTGCGGAAAGCGGAAGCGGGAGAGGATCGCCTCGCCGCCGTAAATCATCGCCGCGTTGGCCGTGAAAACCAGGTCCGGCAGAGCGGCGACGGCCGGCATTTGCCAGACCTTCGCCCCGGCGCGCTCCAGCAGCAGCCGCAGGTCGTTCCATTGCTTCACCGCCGCCGGGCGATCGCAGGGGCAACGGCGATCCATCCACGGGTTGATCTCGTATTCGATCCCGTAAAAGTCGGGCGGGCACATGAGAATCTGCGGCGATCGCGCCATGCTTCACTTTCCTTCCGTCGCTTCCAAGGCCGCCAACTCGTCAACCAACACCCGCATGAACGGCTCGACGTCGGTCACCAGCCCGAGCGTCTGGAACGAGCCGCGATCGGAAAGCTTGATGACCGTCGAGGGGTTGATGTCGGCGCAGACCACTTTGACCCAGGAAGGCAGCAGGTTGCCGACGGCGATCGAGTGCAGCGTCGTGGCGACCATGAGGCAAAACGTGACGCCCCGGATTTTCTCCCGCATCTTCTCCTGCGCGGCGAGCGTGTCGGTAATGACTTCCGGGAGCGGTCCGTCGTCGCGGATGCTGCCGGCGAGCAAAAAGTCAACGCCGCAGAGGATGCACTCGCGCATGACGCCGGAAGTGAGCGCGCCGCTTTCGACGGCCTGGCGAATCCCGCCGAGGCGGCGAATGCGGTTGATCGCCCGCAAGTGGTGCTCGTGCCCCGCTTCGGCCAGTCCCTCGCGGTCGAGATACACCCCGAGGCTGGTCCCGAACATGGCCTGTTCGATGTCGTGGGTGGCCAAGGCGTTGCCGGCGAAGAGCACGTTGACGTAGCCCATGCGGATCAACCGCTGCAAGAACTCGCCGCTGCCGGTGTGAATGATCGCCGGGCCGCCCACCAGGAGAATCTTCCCGCCCGCGCGGCGATGCTGGGCCAAGTCGCGGGCGATCTCGCGGATGGCCAGACCCTTTGGCCGTTCGGTCGAGACGGGACTGTCCATGAAGGCGAAATCTTGGACGTTGCGCGATCGCTGCTCGGGAAAGACGCGCACGCCCAAGTGCCCGGCGACGATCATTTGGCCCCGCCTGCAATCGTTCATCGGCAGGCAGCGCGCCGTGCGCGCGGTCGGATCGACGAGAATGCCGCAGTCCATCTCCTGGTCCTCGACCGCGACCCAGCGGCCCTCCAACCGCACCTCGGTCCGCTGATTCGTGGTGCTGTAAAAACCTTCCGGAAAGGCGCCGTCGATGTCGGCTTCCGCCAGGCGGCAATCCTGTTTTGCCAGCGGCACGGCGCCGTGGTCGGCGATCTGCGCGAGGATTCGATCCAGCGTGTCGCGGTCGTTGGCGCGGACTTGCAGCACGGCGTAGCTCGGATCGTGGCGCGACTGCCCGATGGCGATCCGCTTGATGCGAAAGGTCCCGCCGTTGTTGAGGATGTGATCGAGGATTTTCGGCAGGATGAGGCTGTCGATGATGTGTCCCTGAATTTCGACGTCTTCGCACGCCTCGCCGACGCCGTTGGAAACTGTGCCCGCCGCAGGATTCATTGGTTCGCTCCCGCCCGACATGTAATAAAAAAAGCAGCATCCTTCCAATACGGAATCCGCCCGCTAGGGAATTCTACCACCGACGTGGCTATCGGAGCGATGGGAGTCTCAATTCACTACAGAAAGTGGGGGTGGAAGCAATGACTGCATCTTCGGACAGCTTCGCGGGGCGGAGCGGGCGGAAGGAACCCGGTTCCGAGCGCGGCGTTCGGCGAACAAGCCCTTCGATCGCGTTCCCGTGCGCACCGCCTCGCAATTGGGCTGTGTTTTTTCCACATCGCCAGTGCGACACAGTCTCGTCTCTCCCGGCAAATGTCCAGCGATCCTGCCGTCAGGGGGTTCGCCGCAACTGTCCACCACCGCCCTTACCCCCCTCTAACGCATAGAAGAGAGATTCCTACTATGGCGGGAGCGCTCCTTAGAAGCGCGAACCCCAGAATTTGACTCTTGCGGGGCATCTGAATAAACTAATACACCGCATTAAAAAAGTGGCAGTGCAAGGAGGGCATGGGCCGCGTCGGGAACTGAACGTCGAAATCCGCCCGCGCGGCGTCTCTCGCAGGGACGTGACTTTACTTTCCTCGAACTTACGAAGAGTCACCCGTTCCAGGAGGCCTCCCATGCCGAACGCAGCCATCCCTTCGGGTTCTGTTCTCAGCGACGTCTGCCGCGCCGTATTCCGGCACAAGACGAAGGCGGTCTTGTGCTGCGCGGCAATCACGGCCGCGGTGGCGGCCGCGACATTCCTCTGGCCGAAGAGCTATCGGTCGGAAGGCAAGCTTCTCGTGCGGGTTGGCCGCGAAAACGCCACTCTCGACGCGACGGTCACGCTCGGCCAGGAGTCCGTCGTCACGGCGCCCATTTCGCGCGACAGCGAACTGAACTCCATCGTCGAGATTCTCCAAAGCCGCTCGGTGATGGAGAAGGTCGTCGATGCGGTCGGCGTCGGCCAGTTGCTCGAGGGAGACTCGCCGGCCGATCGCGAGCGGGCCGTGCAGTTGGTGACCAACGGCGTTCGCGTCGCCGCGGCGCACAGGTCGAACGTCGTGCAAGTCGTCTTCGAGGGCCGCTCGCCGGAGCTTTGCCAGTCCGTCGTAGGGAGCCTGCTGACTATCTATGCCGCCGAGCACGCGCGACTCAACCGGCCGCAAGGATCGCACGATTTCTTTGCGGAACAGGCCGAGCGGCTCGCGCGATGTGGTCGCGAAGGAGGCCGCCCTACGCGACCTGAAAGCCTCCACGGGGCTGCTGTCGCCGGACAGCCAGCGGCAGGCGTTGGTCAGCCGGTTGGATCACATGGAAGACGATCTGCTCCAGGCGGACACGGCGATGGCGGCTTCAGAGGCGAAGATTGAGAAAATGCGGCAGCGATTGTCGGACCTGCCGGAAACGCGGGTGGTCGCGAAGACGACGGGCGTCGGCAACGACGGGACGGACCGCATGCGCGAGCGGCTGTACGCGCTGCAATTGACGGCGGAGGAGGCAAGTTCCCGCTACAGCGAATCGCATCCAAGAATGCAACAGCTTCGCCAGCAAATCGTCGAGGCGGAGAGGATTCTCCAACGCCAGGAGCCGACGCGCACGCAGACGACGACGGGAACGAACCGGAGTTTCGAGGACGTGCATGCCGCGCTCTTGGAAGAGGAGCCGCGGTTGGCGTCGTTGCAGGCCCGCGCCGGCGTGCTTCGTCGCCAGACGGCCGACCTTCGCGAGCAATTGAAGACGTTTGGCGCAGACGAGTTGCGCATTGCCCAGTTGCAGCGGGAAGTCGAACTCTGCCAAGCGAATTACCGCAAATACTCGACCAATGTCGAGGGGGCGCGGATCGACCAGGCCATGGAGCGGGAACGGATGTCGAACCTCAGCGTCGTTCAGCCGGCGAGCTACGAGCCGCGGGCGATTCGGCCGCAAAAAGCCCTGTGCCTGGCGATGGGGTTGCTGCTGGGCATTATCGGCGGGGTCGCCGCGGCGGTCGTCGCCGACGGCCGCGATCGGTCGCTGCGCACGCCGGAAGACATCGAAACCAAACTGGACATGCCCGCCTTGGGGACCGTTCCCCAAGTGCGCCGCAGGCATCTCGTCGTGCCGGGTGAAAGGAGGACTTAGACGATGATCACCCAACTTTCCCAACAACCGATTGCGAGGCCGGCGCCGCCGTGGCGCGGAAGTCCAGCGATGCGCGCGGCCTGCGAAGGCGTTTTGCGCCGGCTGGGGTGGCCCGCCCAGGGGCCGGACGGCGTGCGGACGCTCGGGCTGACAAGTTGCCATTCCGGCGAAGGGGTGACGACGCTGGCGGCCCACTTGGCGCTGACTGCGGCCGCCCAGGAGGCCGGGCCGGTGTTGCTCGTCGACGCGAACGTCGCCCAGCCCGGCTTGCGCGCTTCTGCCGCGTGCAATCGTCGCCGGGTCTGGCGGAGTGCCTTCGCGCCGAAGAGCGGCTTCCCGCCGCGATTCAACCCTCGCTGGCGACCAATCTTTGGGTGCTGGCCGGCGGCAAGCCGCAGAGCAGTCCCGCGGGCATCTACGACTCCGCCGGCTTGGAGCCGCTCGTCAAGGAGTTGGCCAATGATTACCAATTGGTCGTCTTCGACATGCCGCCGGCAAGCCAAGCCAGTTGCATGGCCCATTTGGCCGGACTGCTGGACTGCGTGCTTTTGGTCTTCGAAGCGGAGCGGGTCCGCTCGGACACCGCGAAACGGGTGCGCGACTTGCTCGTCGGCGCTGGGCGCGGCTGGCCGGCGGCGTGTTGAACAAGCATCGCAGCCCCGCGCCTCGCTGGGTTTATCGCGATGACGTGCGCATCGGCGAAGAATGACGCCGCGCAACATCGCCAAGGATATGGAAAAGGAAGAGGAGGGAAGCATGGCGATCCGCTGGTTGACGAAATGGTTGCCGAAGCGGTCCGAGGAAGACGCACTCCGCAGTCTCCCCTGCGTGAAGAAGTTTCGCAGGACGCTTGCCCGGGAGCGGGCAAGGGCCGAACGCTTGGGCGATGGCTTCTCCCTGCTGGCGTTGGGCGTGAACGACTGGCGGTCGGGACAGCCGACGCTGGCGCACCTGGCACGAACGGTTCGGCGGCGTCTGCGCGTGACCGACGACGTCGGCTGGCTCGACGGGCGGCGGCTCGGCGTCATTTTGCCCGGCACGCCCGCCTGGGGCGCCTGGACCGTCGCCGACGACCTCTGCCGCACTTTCCCCGCCGACGTCCCCTTGCCGGAGTGCAAGGTCTACAGCTATCCCGCGGACTGGATGGGTTCGGAGGAAAATCGCGCCGGGCGGTTGGGCATTCGCCGGCGCACGGCCGTGCGGCGTCGCCCCGTCGCCTCGATGGAGGTTTTCTTCATCCAGCGACTGCCGCTGTGGAAGCGGGCGATGGACATTCTCGGCGCGTGTGCGGGGCTCGTGTTCCTGGCGCCGCTGCTGGCGGCGACGGCGATTTTGATCAAGCTCACCTCGCGCGGGCCGCTGTTTTTCCGCCAGGTGCGCGACGGCTTGGGCGGAAAACAGTTCGTCATGTACAAGTTCCGCACGATGCAGGCCGACGCCCTGGCCCGAAAGGCCGATTTGCTCGCCCGCAGCGAGCAGGACGGCCCGGCGTTCAAACTGCGGAACGACCCGCGGATCACCTGGATCGGCCGTTACCTGCGTTTGACGTGCATCGATGAATTGCCGCAGTTGTGGCACGTGCTCCGCGGCGAGATGTCGCTCGTCGGGCCGCGGCCGATGGACAGCGAGGAATCTCGCTTCTGCCTCCCTTGGCAGCGCCGCCGCACGGAGATAACCCCCGGTTTGACCTGCATTTGGCAGGTCTACGGCAAGTCGCGAGTGCCGTTTAACGAATGGATGCGCATGGACCTTCGCTACGCGCAGTGCCGCTCCTTCTTCAAGGACGTGCGGTTGATCCTCGCCACAATGCTTGCCGTGATTTTGCACCGCGCGTCCCAATAGGCAATCGACGAGACCGGCGGCTCGCGGGCAAGGCTTCCGAATGTCCATAGCGCTCGATGAGGAGACGTTGAGGAGATGAAGATCGAAGTTCTCGCGGCCGACCGGCTGACTGCGGAACACTTGGCCGCATGGTCGCGCGTGCTCGCGGCCGACCCCGCGCTGGAGAGCCCTTTCTTCCGCCCCGAGTTCACGCAGGCGGTTGCCGCCGTGCGCGACGACGTGGAGACGGCGGTTTTGCGGGAAGGCGACGAGCCGGTTGGCTTTTTTCCCTACCAGCGGCAACGCGGCAACGTGGCCGTGCCGGTCGGCGGCCCGCTGTGCGATTTCCAAGGGATCGTCTTGCGGCGCGGCGTTTCCATCGACGCCCAGCAGCTCTTGCGGGGTTGCTCTCTGGCGGCCTGGCATTTCAACCACCTGCTGGCGTCGCAGGGGCTTTTCCAGCCGTACCATAGCGTGATCTGGGAATCGCCCTACATGGACCTCCGCGGCGGCTACGAAGCGTATCGCAAGACGACGCACGAGGCCGGCCGCGGCACACTCGCGCAAGCCGATCGCAAAGCGCGGAAGATCGCGCGCGAAATCGGCCCCCTGCGCCTGGTTCCGCACACTTGCGACGCGGGCGTTTTCGCGTTGCTCATGGACTGGAAGAAGCAACAGTACCGGCGAATCAAGGCGACCAATTTCCTCGCTCCCGCCTGGACCGTCGCCCTCTTGGAGCGGATTCGGAAGACGCAATCGTCTGCGTTTGCGGGCATGCTTTCGGTGCTGTGGGCGGGCGATCGCCCGGCGGCGATTCATTTGGGAATGCGCAGCGGCGGCATTTTGCACGTCTGGTTTCCCGTCTACGACCCGGCGCTGGCCAAATATTCACCGGGGCTGATTCTCTGGCTGGAACTCGCCCGGGCCGCCGCGGCCCTGGGGCTGCGGCAGATCGACCTGGGCAAAGGGCGGGAACGCTACAAGACCAGCCTGCAATCCGCCGCCTGGCAACTGGCCGAGGGGTCCGTTGACCGCCGCTTGG
Organism: uncultured Planctomycetia bacterium; assembly: GCA_963791075.1. GTDB lineage: Bacteria > Planctomycetota > Planctomycetia > Pirellulales > Thermoguttaceae > CAWBRF01. The sequence continues at coordinate 81,996 of CAWBRF010000023.1, read as the reverse complement.
TGGCCGGCTCGCTGCGGCGCGGCTGGCTTGGCGCCCGCGAGCTTGTTCGCGCTTCGCCGCTGCGCCGGCCGGGGCAGGCGGTCATGCGCGACGCGCGCCATTGGTTTCAACCTCACCCGGAATAGCGATTACAAGAATCGGGGCTTCCAGGAGCGATCCATGCAGTCTGCCTCAGTGAACTCCGCGACGCCGGTTGCTGTCGCCTGGGACCCGGGCGGCGATGCGTGCGCGGGGTCTAGCGAATCCTCCGTCGCCGGCAAGCAGGCGGTTCGCGTGCTCTGGGGTGCGCCGGGCTGGAGCAGATCATCGCCGATCGCAGCCGCCTGGCGACCACGCTCGACGCCGAGCGGCTGGACAATTTCCTCGATTGGCATGCTTCCTATATGGATGCGTGCGCCGACCCGCCCGACGACGTTTGCTTTTGCGTCGTGTCGCAAGGCGATCGCACGGCGGCGATCCTTCCCTTCGAGCGATCGATGCGGCGCGCGTGGGGCCTGAAAATTCCCGCGTTCGAAATGGCCAACGACGCGCGCATGCCCACGGGCGACTGGATCGTCGCCGACGGCAGCGATCCCGCCGCCTACGTTCCGGCGGTGCTGGAGCAGTTGTCCCGCGCGGCCGGGCCGCGATGGCACTACATCCGCATGGTCAACGCGCCGGCGGACAGCGCGTGCGCGACGGCGATCGCCGGACAAGCGGGTTTCAGCCGCTGGCGCGCCCACGTGAACGGTTGCGCGTGGTGCCCGGTGGTTCCCGAGGAACAGATGCTGAAGCGCGTGTCGCGGAACTTCGCGCGGAGACTGCGGAAGAACCGCAATTGCCTGGCGGCGACGGCGGGAGCAACCTTCTCGACCGCGTCCACGCCGCAGGAGCTGGAAAATGCCTACGACGAGTTCCTCCAAGTGGAGGCCGCAAATTGGAAGGGGGCGCAAGGCAGCCGGACGGCCATCCTCTTCTCTCCGCGGATGAAACTCTTCTACGAACAGGTCATGCGGCGTTTTGGCAATCGCGGCCGGTGCGAAATCCACTTGCTGCGCCTCGGCGGCCGGCCCATCGCCGGGCAGTACACGCTTTTGACCGGCGACACCGTCTATATTCCCAAGCTTGGTTACGACCAGGCGTTTGCACACTTATCCCCCGGCGTCGTGCTCCTCGACTACGTTTTCCGGCGGTCGGCGGCCAATCCCGCCCTCAAGTGCATCAACTTTACCACCGACATGCCGTGGATGAACGGTTGGCGGCCTTCGCGCGACGACGTGTTCAACCTGTATCTCTTCCGGCGAACGCTGCGCGGCCAGATTGCGCGGGCTTATTGGTGGACGATGCAGACCATCGAGCATCATCGCTGCGCCTGGGCTGGGCCGCTTTTCCGGCGATTGGTCGGCACACGCGCGCAGCGTTACCGTCTCCTGTTGGAGAAAGAGGCTCGCGATGAGCAATAGCTGTTCGCTTGCGAAGAGCGACGATGCCGCGGCGGGCGTGGAGAAAAAGCTCGTGTGGCCTTGCGAGCGGCCCTCCTGGCAGGAAATGGCGAACCTTGCGGCGATTCGCGGCGTGAGCGCGGCGGGCGTCGTGCTGCACGCGCTCTTCGGCAGCCGCGCCCGCGGGCGGCTGGCGGCGATCACCTACCACCGCGTTGCCCCGCACTATCCCGGATGCCCGCCCCCACGCAAAACGTCGCTCCCGAGCGGTTTCGCCAGCAGCTTGCGGGCCTGCTGCGGCGCGGGTTCAACTTCTGGCGGCTGAGCAAGGTTCTTGAATGCCGCAACCAAGGACTGCCGGTCCCGCCGCAGACCGCGGTCCTGACGTTCGACGACGGCTATGCCGCGATCCACGAGCACGCCTGGCCCGCATTGCGCGAGTTGCACCTGCCGGCGACGGTCTTTCTCGCCACCGGTTATCTGGACAGCGAGGCGCCGTTTCCTTGGGACGCATGGGCCAATCGGCATCGCGATCGGCTGCCGACAAAAGCCTATCGACCGTTGAGCCTGGCCGAGTGCCGGGAGATGGCCGCGGACGGCCTGGTGGAGATGGGCGCGCATACGAGCACGCACCAGGATTTCCGCGGCCGGCCGCAGGAGTTTCTCCAGGACCTGCGTGAATCGGTGGAATTCATTTGCGACCGCTTCGGCCGGCAAGCGGCGGCATTCGCCTACTGTTACGGCAGCCCATACCGCGGCTTTGCCGGCGAGGACTTGGCCGCGGCGGCGCGTGCGGCGGGCGCGGCGTGCGGGCTGACGACGGAAAGCGCGCTGATCGACCTGCACAGCGACCCATTCCATTGGGGACGCTTTAACGTGTTCCCCTGGGACACGAGCGCAACGCTGGCCGCGAAACTGGGAGGATGGTACGGCTGGGGGCAAAAGCTCCGCCACCAACTGTTCCGATCAAGCTGCAATGCCCGATAGACTGGCGCCACCGATGAACACGCTTGTGCTGGAGATGCCGCCGGCGGCGTCCCGCGCTGCGCCGGCCGCGCCGCGCGGCGCGGCCTGGCGGGCCGCTTGCTTCCACGCCACCACGAAAAAAGGCGTCGTGGCGATGTTCGATCAGGCCATCGTCAGCGGCGCCACCTTTGCCACGAGCGTCATCATCGGTCACTTGGGGTCGCGACTGCGCCGGGCGTCTATTACCTTGTCTGGAACGTCTTGCTCCTCGTGCAAGCGGTCCAAGAGCGGACGATCTCCATGCCGTACATGATCTATTGCAGCCGCCGCTCCGGCGGCGCCCTGGCCTCCTACACGGGAAGCGCTCTGCTGCACCAGATCGGACTCTCGGGGCTGGTCTGCGGGATTGTTCGTCCTGCTGCTGGCAAGCGTCTGCGGAGCAGGGCCGGCCGATTTCACCCCCTTGGCGGCCGCCCTGCTCGGCGCCGCGCCGTTCCTGCTCTTGCGGTGGTTCGTACGCCTCGTTTCGATCGCGCATTTCCAGGTGGCCGCCGCCGCCGCCCTCGACGCCGTCGTCGCCGCGGTGCAAGTGGGCGGCCTCTTGCTCCTCGGCTGCTTCCACTTGCTCACCGTCCCCGCCGCTTACCTGGTGATCGGCGCGGCGTGCGCCGCGGGGTGTCTGGGTTGGTTTCTCACGAGGCAGCAGCCGCTGCGCTTCGCCCGGGCGCACGCGTTGGCGGATTGGCGGCACAACTGGGCGTTCAGCAAATGGGTTCTCGCCAGCAACCTCGTCGGCTCGACGGCCGCGTGCCTCGTCCCCTGGGTCATCATGGCGGCGTACGGGAAGTCGGCGACGGGCCTGCTCGCGGCCTGCGCGACGATGGCGGGAATCTCCAATCTGTTCGTCGCCAGCCTGGATGGCTTTCTCACCTCGAAGGCGGCCCACGCCTTCACCGCCGGCGGCGTCCCCCGACTGCTTCGCATCCTCTGGACCGCCGCCCTCTTGTTTTGCGCGGTCCCAGGCGCGTTCTGCCTGTTGTTGGTCGCCGTCGGCGGCCCTTTGGTCCGATTCGTCTACGGCGCGGATTATAGCGGCGCCGGACCGATCGTCGTCGTTCTCGCCGCCGCCGTCTTCGTCAACGCGATTGGCAACAATGCCGGCCGCGGACTCCTGGTCATCGAACGTCCCCGGGCGAACATGCTCCCGGATGTGTGCAGCCTGGTCGTGACGCTCGTCGTCTTGTTCTGTCTGCTGTCGTGGGGACCGCTGGGCGCCGCCGCCGCCACGCTGGCCGGCAATGCGGCGGGCTGCGTCATGCGATCCTGGGCGCTCGCGGTCGCTTTGAAGACCATCCCGCGCAGGCTGGAGGCGGCTTAGCCGGCGGAAAAACTGCTATGCACGCGACGACGACAAATTCGGATTCCTTCCCTCAAGCCGGCGCGGCGATGGTGTTGCTGGCGGCGCTGGTCATCGGCGGCGCCTTTATCCTCACGGAACACTACCTGAGCGGGCCGCAAATGGAGGACTTCGCACAACAGGCCGACGACATCGAAGCCGCCGCCGCGGAAGGCAGTTCCCAGCGGCGATTGGGGTTCCTACTGGTCGGCCTGCTGGGGGTCGTGTTCCTCGCGCGACGGCGCGGCAGCCCTTCTGCGTGCACGGCGTCTTGCCGCCGCTGCTGCTTTTTTGCCTGGCGTGGTGCGCGGCCAGCGCGCTGTGGTCCAGCAACGTCGCCTTGACCGTCCGGCGGCTCGGGCCGCTGGTCTTCTGCTTCGTTGGCGCCGTGGGCGTCGGCAGGCAGTTCTCGCTTCGCCAGCTCTGCCTTATCGCGCTGATGATCATGGGGGCGTATGTGCTGCTCGGCCTCGGGTTGGAAATTCGCCTGAACTCTTTCACGCCTTGGCAGAGCGACTTTCGCTTTGCGGGGACGGTGCATCCGAACCTTCAGGGAACGTATTGCGCCGCGATTTGCCTGGCGGCAATCTGTTTGCTGAGCCGGCGGACGCCGCCGAAAATCCTCTGGCTGGGGCTATCGGCGGCGGGCATCGCCTTTCTGTTGTTGACGAAATCCCGCACCTCGCTGTTTAGCTTCCTTGCGGCGCTGGCGGCGTTGGCCTGGGTGCGCAGCGGCCCCCGGGCGCGGTTCGCGGCGGCAATCGCCGCCGGCTTCGCCGCCTTGGCCCTTTTCCTAGCGTCCAGTTCAGCGGCCCGCACACGGAGGAAACTCTGTTTGATGCCGTGCTGATGGGCCGGTCCGAAGCGGCGGAGTCGCTCACCGGGCGAATTCCCCTTTGGGTCGAACTGTTCCATTCCGTCAAGGACCGGCTGTGGATCGGCTTCGGTTACGGCGCCTTCTGGGATGCGGATCACATCGAGACGGCGTCGTCCGTGGTCGGCTCCGGCGTTTCGCACGCGCATTCCGCCTATATGGAAACGTTGGTGAACACCGGCTTGGTGGGGGTCGTGGCCTTGACGCTGGCGGCGGCGGCGGGCCTGGCGCGGGCCGCGCGAGGCTGCCGTCACGCCCGCGACGCCGGCAGCGACTTCCTTTTCGCCCTGCTGACGTACGGCGCCGTCCAGTCTTTGTCGGAACCGCTCTTTGCCAGCCCCGGCTGCGTTCCGTTTCTTGCCGCGTGCGGCTTGGCGCGCCTGGCGCTGGTTGCGGACGACGCGTCGCCGGCCGGCGCCGGCGGCGACGCGTCGGCGACAGACGGCGCCGCCGCTCTGGCGAAGCCCTTGTCCAACGATTCCTGGAGGTCTCCGCTATGACGCCCCTCGACGTCACCGTTGTCGTTTGCACGTATAACCGCGCGGATTCGCTGGGCGATGCGTTGCGGAGTCTCATCGCCTTGGAGACCGAGGGGCGTTTCGCGTACGAAGTGCTCGTCGTCAGCGGCTCGACGGACCATACCGCCGCGGTGGTCGAGGCAATCTCGCGCGAGTCGCCCGTTCCCGTCCGTTGCGTCGCCGAGCCGCGATTGGGAGTGCCGCTTTCGCGGAACCGGGGGATCGCCGAGGCCCGGGGAGAGTGGATCGCCTTTTTCGACGACGACCAGTTGGCCGAACCGCGGTGGCTGTTGGAGTTGTTGACGCTGGTCCGCGTGCGGGGCGTGCGGGCGGCGGCCGGCGCCCGCACGTTGCTGTTGCCCGAGGGCCGATTCCGTCCCCTGCCGCATTTCTGCCGCCTGCTCTTGGGCGAGGACTGCGGCGGCGCGGTCGGCCCAGACCGTTACGGCCGGAAAATGTTGCCGAACACGGGGAACATCCTCATCCGCCGCGACGTCTTTGCGGAAGTCGGCGGCTTCGATGAAAGTTTGACCATTTGCGGCGAGGACAGTTGGCTCTACCTCAACATGCGGCGGGCGGGGATCGCCGTTTGGTACACGCCCGACGCCGTGGTGCAGCACGTCATTCCCGCTTACCGCCTGCAAGACGACTACTTTAGTTGGGTTTGCCTGCGTCACGGTTGGAACACGGCGCGGTGGTATTGGAAGGAGTGCGGTCCTGCCGTCCGCCTGTTGCTTTTGCTCGCCCGGCTGGGGCAGGCGGCGGTTGTCCACCTGCCGCGGTTTCTTCGGCGCGCTTGTCGGGCAACGCTGCGGAGGCGCTGGGACGGCATGCAAGTTGTGGCGGGCGGAAGGCTACTTCCGCAGCACGGCCTTCCTGCTGGCCCCGCGGCTGTTTCCGCAAAAGGCGCGTCGCCAACGAGCTGATCGCCCAAAGCAGAGCGCCAGCTATTCGCTTCTGGGAGCGGCTGCTGATGAAAGTCCTGTTGTGCCACAACTACTACCTGCAAGCCGGCGGCGAGGACGTGGTCTTCGCCGACGAGGCGGCCATGCTCGAAGAGCACGGCCACGAGGTGGTGCGTTACACGTTGCATAACCGCGTCGTCGCGCAAATGCCCCGCTTGCAGCTCGCCCGGCGCACCCTCTGGAACTCGCAGAGCTATCGCGAACTGCGCGAACTGATTCGCCGCGAGCGCCCGCAGATCATGCACTGCACGAACACCTTCCCCTTGATCTCGCCCGCTGCGTACTATGCGGCCCGCGCCGAGGGCGTGCCCGTCGTGCAGTCGTTGCACAACTATCGCCTGCTCGGCGCCGTCGGCAACCGACTGGCCCACGGCGAAATCAACGGCGACGGCCCGATTCGCGCGAGTTCCTGGCAGTTTTTCTGGAGCGCGGGCTACCGGCGGAGCCGGCCGGCGACGGCGGTGCTGTTGGCGATGCTCTCGTGGCACAATTTGATCCGCACGTGGACGCGGACCGTCGATCGGTACATCGCACTTTCGGAGTTCTCGCGGCGGCAGTTCGTCGAGCGCGGATTTCCGGCCGAGAAGATCGTCGTCAAGCCCAACTGCGTGCGATGCGATTCCCGCCCCGGGACCGGGGCCGGCGGTTACGCCGTGTTTGTCGGGCGTCTTGCGCCGGAAAAGGGCGTCGCCACGCTGCTGGACGCGTGGCCGCTGCTGGACCGGCCGATACGGCTGAAAATCCTCGGCGACGGCCCGCTGGCCGAACGGGTCCAGGCCGCGGCCCGGGCGAATCCCAACATCCAGTGGCTGGGACGAGCCTCCTTGGAGGACGCCATGACGATCGTCGGCGACGCCGCGTGCCTAATCTTTCCTTCGACCTGGTATGAAACCTTCGGGCGGACGATCATCGAAGCCTTTGCCGTTGGGACCCCGGTCGTCGCCACGCGACGCGGGCCGTCGATCGAGTTGGTGGACGACGGGCGGACGGGCCTCCATTTCGAGCCCGGCAATCCGACTGATCTCGCCGCGAAGGTCGGGCTGCTGACCGCCGATTCCGGCAAGCTTGCCGACATGCGCCGCGCAGCGCGCGCGGAATTCGAGGAGAAATACACCGCGGAAATCAATTACGGCCAGCTCGTGCAAATTTACGAGCAGGTTTTGGTCGCCCCGCGCAGCGCCTTCAGTCACTAGGAGCCGGCCGATGTTAGCCGTCAGTTCTCGGACTCCGATCGCGTGGCCCGAAAAACGCGACGTGTTCGGGGTCCAAATGAGTGCGACAACCTATGAGGAGACGGTGGAGTTGATCCTCAACGCGGCGCGACATCGCGTGCCGGCGATCGTCTCTTTCCATCCGGCGTACGGCGTGGTCACCAGCAGCAATGATCGGCAGTTGTGCGCAAGGTGAATACGTTCGAGATTGTCGCCCCGGACGGTCAGTCCGTGCGTTGGGCGTTGAATCTCCTGCACGGGGCCGGGTTGCGGGAACGAGTTTGCGGCCCGGAGACGATGCTTCGTCTGTGCCGCCGTTCTGCGGAAGAGGGCGTGTCGGTCTACTTCTATGGCGGCGCGCCCGACGTGCTCGAGGCGCTGCAAATCAATCTGAAGCGGCAGTTTCCGGGCTTGCAGGTGGCCGGGGCCTATTCGCCGCCTTTTCGCCCGCTATTGCCCGAGGAGGACGAAGCCGCGGTCCGGGCGATCAACGAGAGCGGCGCGGGCATGGTCTTTCTCGGTCTGGGATACCCCAAGCAGGACCTATTCGCTTACGAACACCGTCTGCGGATCGTGCCCGTGCAACTATGTGTCGGCGCGGCGTTCGACTTTCACGCGGGGCGAACGCCGCGCGCCCGCTGGATGCAGCGATGGGGCTTGGAATGGTGTCACCGCCTGGCCCAGGAGCCGCGACGGCTTTGGCGGAGGTATCTCGTGGGCAACACCCTTTTTCTGGCGAAACTCGCCCGCGCTCTCCTTCGCGAAAGAGCGCTGCGGAACGTCGCCCGGCGAGAGATCGCGAGGCCAATGATGCTGTCGCACGAACGTTGCAGCACATCGCGCGAAAGCGGGGGAAACTCCGCTGCCTTGTCCGACGCTTTCACGCAGCCGGTCAACCGCCTATTTGCCCGCGAAAGCCTTTTTTCCGCGGCCGATTTGGCTCAATTGCTCGCGGACGCGGAGGATCGGTCGGGCTGGGTTTCCGCATTGCTGGTCCACGCGCATCGACGCGCGGCGGACAAGCTGCAAGCGTCCGGGTTGGAATCTCTTGAGATTGCCCGTATGCTCCATGCCTTGGGCTCGGCTGTGGCGCGGCTTGCCGACGACGAGAGCGCGCCTCTGGCGGAGATGCTTCCCGACCTGGCCGGCCGGCTGCCGGAGGAGGTTTCCGCGTGGCTGCGGTTGTTCAGCGCCATGCCCGGCGACGTTGTGCGCGTCGGCGACTGGGCGACTCGCCTCCACACGGCCGCCTTCGCGCGTCTGGCCGCGGCCGTGCTCGACAGCGGGTCCCGCCTTGCGCCGCCGACGAACACGTTGCGAAGCGATGAGATCGTCTGGGGGCGCGCACGGTGCGCGTCAACCTCTGCGGCGGCTGGACCGACACGCCCCCGTACTCTCTGGAATTCGGCGGCAGCGTCGTCAACGCGGCCGTCAACCTGAACGGGCAACCGCCGGTCCAGGTCTTCGCCCGCGCGATTGACGAACCGCTCGTGCGCATCGCGTCGATCGATCGCGGCACGCGCACGGAGATTTCCCGCATCGAAGAGCTTACGGACTTCCGCCGGGCGGCTTCCGAGTTTGCGATTGTCAAGGCGGCGCTGGTTCTGTCATGCTTTGGTCCCGGGGCGGTCTCCGGCTCCGGGCCGTGCCCCTTGCGGCGGATGTTCGCGTCGCTTGGCGGCGGACTGGAAGTGACCACGCTCGCCGCGGTTCCACAAGGCAGCGGGCTGGGCACGTCGAGCATCATGGGCGCGGTCGTATTGGCAGTGCTCGATCGCGTCATGGGCCGCGCCGACGACGAGAGAGAACTCTTCCACCGCGTGCTCCGCCTGGAGCAATCGATGGCGACCGGCGGCGGCTGGCAGGACCAGGTCGGCGGCGTCGTCCAGGGGACGAAGCTGCTCACGGCCCCGCCCGGCATGGTCCCCAACGTCGCCGTTCGCTTCTTGCCCGACGACGCGCTCGAAGCCGCCCCCGACGGCGCAAGCTTCTGCTGTACTATACCGGCATTACGCGGCTTGCGAAGAACATCCTCGAGCGCGTGGTGGCCGGATATCTCGATCGCGACGACGCGACGATGGCCAGTCTCGCGCAACTGCGGGCGCTTTCGGCGGAGGCCGCCGCGGCGCTGGTGCGCCGCGACTTGCCGGCCGTCGGCGCCATTATCAACGCCGCCTGGGAGCTGAACAAACGCTTGGATCCGCACTGCACGAGCGAAGTCGTCGAATCCTTGCTCGCGCGGTTGCGTCCTTATGTCCACGGCGCGAAGCTCACGGGGGCTGGGGGAGGCGGCTTCTTATTGATGTGCTGCCGGTCGCCGGCCGCCGCCGCCGCGGTGCGCGCGGAGCTGGAATCGCGCCCGCCGAATCCTCGCGCCCGGTTCTTCCACTTTTCCGTCAATCGCGAGGGCTTGCGCGTCACCGCGTGCTGACGACGCGCGCAGGAAGAGAAACGCACCGGCTGCAATCATGTCGCTCATCGTGGAAAACTTGCGGCACACTTTTCGTCACGCCGTCTACGGCTACGACGACTTGCAGGAAAAGGGCTTTTTGGAACGCATCCTCTTTTGCCTCGAACGAGAGCTTGGCGGCCGCGTCGGCGAGTACGAGTTCGTGCTGCACTCCTGCGTTGACGACGCCGCTCCGCCCGACGCGCTTCCCTCCGCCGGCCCGCGAAAACGGGTTCTGCTCTACATCTCCGACGAGATGAGTCGCGTGCCGCGACAACTTTGCGACAAGTTCTTCGCCATTTTCAAGTGTTACCTGCCGTCGGACCGCGGCCTGCCGGGCAACCTGCTTCCGCTTCCCTTGGGCTGCACGGCGGGATTCACGGATCGACCGATGCGCCTACCGGCCGAGCGCCCGATCAACGTCTTCTTTTCCGGCAACCTCAATGCGAACCGCCAGCCGCTCTACCGCGAACTGACCTGGCTCCGACGCTTGCCCTGCCGCGCCCGATGGACGCTACGGCTGATGCATCGCGCCGGATGGCTGCCGCAGGACTGCTCGCGCGTCTTTCCCGCCTCCTACATCCGGTTCACCGACGGGTTTCAACGCGGGATGTCGGGCGAGGACTACTGTCGCGCGCTGTACGACGCGAAAATCGCGCTGTGTCCTTCCGGTTTTGCCAGCCGCGAGAGTTTTCGGCATTACGAGGCCCTGCGCGGGCTGCGTCGTCATCTCCGAGCCCTTGCCGGATACGCGGTTCTACCGGGGATCGCCGATCATCGTCTTGAACAGTTGGCGGAACCTCCGCCGCGTCGTGCAAGATCTGCTGTCTGAACCGGAACGATTGGAGACGCTCCACCTGCAAACGCGAAAGTGGTGGAACGACGTTTGCTGCGAAGAGGCCGTGGCGCGCTTCATGAAGGACAAACTGGAACTCCTGGAGAACGATCGTTCGCAAAGGGGCGAAACTTGACGCGCCGCGAGACCGCACGCGGCGCGCAGGCGGAGACGGGGGGAACGCGCATTTGCAAAATGTCCAGCCGCGCCAACATTGCCATGCCTCCGCCTCGCGCAAATCAGGCAAATACGGCGCGATTGAGTCCCGCACTGCTTGTCGAACGAGGGCCGGGCGCCGACCGAAGGTTGGTCGCGGGAGCCCGGTTTCCCGGGGCCGAGCGCGTCGAAGTGTGCAACAATCAACAACGGAACAAAAACAGCAATGTGTTCACCGCTTGAGCCTGACATGACCAGGAACCCGGTGATTGGTCCCACAATTCGCGCCCGCGATCCCGCGGCGGCCCACCCGATGAACGTGAAGATCATCTCCTGCTGGTTCGCCACATCGTATGGCGCCTACACCGACGGACTCCGCCGCGCCCTTGAGCGCCGCCTCGGCAGTGAGGTCGGCATCATTGCGACCAACTGCGGCTGCGGCGATCCGATCGAGGTGCGCAGGCAGTTCCAGGATCGACGCTGCGAGTACTTCGAGCTGCCTAACGTTGGTTTCCACAAGTCGCCCAACGCGCTCAAGTACTGGCTCCGCACGCGGCTGCGCAGCCTCCTCTGCTGGGAGCGCACGCGCCGACTCCACCGCCGCGACGGCGCCGCCGAAGTGCTCCACTTCCAGCAGATCCTGAACGCGACCGGGTCCGCCACGGTCTTCCACTGGCTCGGCATGCCGTCGCGTGCGGCGCGCGTGGTGACGGTGCACGAGCTGGATTCCTGCCAGCTCGCCTTTCCGAAGAGCAACCTCCGATACAATCTGGCGGACCGCATCATCGTCCACTGTCAGGAGATGAAGGACAGCCTCTGCGGGTTCGGCGTCGACGGCCAGCGCATCGACGTCGTGCAGCACGGCGTGGAGATCCGGCCGCTGGTCGACGGGCCTCGCGAAGGGATCATCTTCTACGGCGGCCATTTTCTGGAGCGAGGCAAGGGTTTCGACACGCTTCTGGAGACCATGCGCCTGCTGAAGGACCGCCTCGGCGCGGGCGCCGAGGTTGACGATCCACGGCCACTGGGGCGCGACCAGCCCCAACCAAGCCTTGCGCAAGCCGCGAGGCCGGGCTCGGCGACAACGTGCGCTGGCTCAATCAGATCGCGCCCGACGCGGCGGTCGGCGAGTATCAGCGGGCGCTGCTCTGCGTGCTCCCCTATACTGGGAGCTTTGCCGGGTACCCCGCCGGCATGGCGATGGCGCATGGCGCGGCCGTGATCGGCACTCGCCGCGCCGGCCTGCCCGACCACGTCGGAGATGCCGGTCGCGTCGTCGCCGAGAACGACGCAGGCGCGCTGGCCGAGGCGGTCATCGAACTGGTTGGCGACGATGCCTTGCGGCGCGACTTGGCCGCGCGCGGGCGGGCGAGGGCCGAGGCGATCCTCGGCTGGGACCAGATCGCGGGCCGGACGCTCGACTCCTATCGCCACGCCATCGAGCTTCGTTCCCGGCAGTGACGCGCCGCCGGTGATCTGACGTTCCAAAAAGCGATTCTCCAAAGCTATAGATTAGCGGATGCCGTGAAAAGCGGCGTTCTTGCCGTATCGGATTTTGCAGTATCGTGGTATCATTCACGAAGGCCGCGGGAAACTCCGGCCGTGTCGCTTGTCCGGCGACATCCTGTTCTCCGCGAGCGCCTCCCCCCCTGACGTGGAGTCTGTCATCAATGAACAGGTCTGCCGTCATCCGTTGGCTGATCGGACTGAACATCTATCTGGTCGCCTTGATTGCCGCGGTCCTGCTGGCCCAGCAGCTTCGCCCCATGGTCAATCGCAACCAAGGTCAGGTCGGCGGCCTAGATCAACTTTTCAGTCAACTCGACGACGACACGAACAAGGAAGGCCAGTTGGCGGCGGCGGAAAAGATTTTGGCCAAGGGACCGGACGCGGTGGCTGCCGCCCTGGACCATTGCTACGTCTTTGGCGACGCAGAAGAGACGAACCTGGGGCACACTCGGGGGGGGTTGGCGTTTCCCCGCGTGGGGCCGGATGCGGTGGACGCCCTCGTCAAGGCAATCGGCTCGCAGCGGTCCAACGTCCGCGCGGCGCGGCGCTGGTGTTGATGAAGCTCGGCCCGCAGGCCAAGGGGGCCGTCGCGCCGCTGGCCGCCGCACTGAGCGATGAAAACGGATGCGTGCGATGGTACGCCGCCGAGGCCCTAGGCAACATGGGCGCGGACGCCGCTCCCCAAATCCCCGCCTTGCTGAAGGCGTTGGAGCATCCGGACCCCATGACGCGGCGGCGGGCGGCGGAATCGCTCGGGCGAATGGGCGATTCGGCCAAGCTCGCAGTCGCTCGCCTGACGAACATCGCCCAAAAAGACAAAAGTGAGCCTGTCCGCCGTTCCGCACAGGCCGCTTTGAATCAGATCAACCTGCCGGAAATCGCCGCGCAGGCATTGACCCAAGCGAGCGAGGAAATCAAAGAGTTGGTGAAGAAACTCCAGGGGAACGACGAGTCGGACGCGGCGACAGCCGCCAAGGCATTGGGCGAAATTGGTCCGCGGGGCTCGGCGGCGGCCCCCGCCTTGGCACTGGCTTTGCGACAAAAAAGCAAGTGGATTCGCGAGGCCGCCGCCAAAGCCTTGGGCGGGCTGGGTCCCGCCGCCGGCGATTTCCTTCCCGCCTTGCAGTCCGCCGCTGCCCAGGACCCCGAGCCGGAGGTCCGTGCGGCCGCGGAGAAGTCCGTGCAGCAAATCAAGGGCAAGTAGCCTGCTCTCGGGCCGATTTCGCCGAGGCATCCGTGATCTGCGCCCCATCTTCGCAGGGGTGCTGCAACGCTGATTCGGCATTCCGCGGAAATTCAAGCACCCCCCTGTGTGAAAATGCAATCGAAACTAATTCTGTCTTCCCATTGACATTAGTCGCTCTAATGATACGATAGGATGATGCGTTCACCCGCCGTGCGCGATTGAACTGGGCCCAAGTTTTACCCGACCGACTCCTTCCAACAATAATTTGCGGCTCCACCGGCGAGCCCTGGCGATAGCTCTATGTCTTCACCTCCCAAGGCCCAAGGGCTTTACGACCCGCAATGGGAACACGATGCCTGCGGCATCGGCGCGATCGTCAACATATCGGGCGTCCGCGATCATGCCATCGTCGAGCACGGCAAACAGGTCTTGCTGAACCTCATGCACCGGGGGGCGGCCGGGGCGGACGAATCGACCGGCGACGGGGCGGGCATTTTGATGCAGCTCCCGCACGAGTTTCTCGCGGATGAGGCCGATCGGTTGGGCTTCGCCCTGCCGGGGCCGAAGCGATACGGCGCCGCCATGCTCTTTCTCTCTCGCGACGCCGCCGTGCGGCGACAGTGCGAGGAAATCCTCGCCTGGGCCGTCGAGAAGGAAGGGCTCGCCTTGCTCGGCTGGCGCGACGTTCCCGGCGACAACCGCTCCCTGGGCCAGATCGCCCGCATCGCCGAGCCGATCGTGCGGCAGGCGTTTATCGGCGGCAACGGCCGGGAGGACGAGGACTTGGAGCGGCGGCTTTACCTCGCCCGCAAACGCGCCGAACGCCGCGTCGTCGAGGCCCTTGGCCCGGCAGCGGACGAGTTCTACGTTCCCTCGATGTCGTGCCGGACGATCTGCTACAAGGGGATGTTTTTGGCGCCGCAGTTGTTTGCCTATTATCCGGACCTGGGCGACGCGCGGATGAAGACGGCCCTTGCCGTGGTCCATCAACGGTACAGCACGAACACGTTTCCGAGTTGGCGGCTGGCCCAACCGTTCCGCATGATCGCCCACAACGGCGAGATCAACACGTTGCGGGGAAATTCGAATCGCTTGCAGGCTTACGAAAGCGCAATGAAATGCGCCAGCCTGGGCGGGGACATCTCGGACCTGTTCCCCATCCTTCAGCCGGGCGGCAGCGATTCCGCCTGTTTCGACAACTGCATGGAACTGCTGATTCGCGCCGGCCGCTCCGCGCCGCACGCCTTAATGATGATGATTCCCGAGGCGTTCGGCCCACACTACCACATCTCGACCGACAAGCGGGCGTTTTACGAGTATCACGCCTCGATCATGGAGCCGTGGGACGGTCCGGCGGCCATGGTTTTTACCGATGGCCGCCTCGTCGGCGGCACCTTGGACCGCAACGGTCTGCGTCCCTGCCGATACGTGATTACGACGGACGGGCTGGTGGTTCTGGCCAGCGAGGCGGGGGTGATCGAGTTCGCGCCCGAGCGGATCGAGCGGAAGGGGCGGCTTCAGCCCGGCCGCATGTTCCTCGTCGATACGGAAGAGGGCCGCGTCGTCGGCGACAACGAAATCAAGGGCAAGATCGCCCGCCAAAGACCCTATCGCCGCTGGCTGGAGGAGAACCGCATCGAGCTGCGCGGGCTGTTCCAGCCCTCGCAGCCGATCGAGATCGATCGCCGCACGGTTTCGTCGCGGCTGCGGGCGTTCGGCTATAGCCGCGAAGAGTTGCTCATGGTGCTGGGACCGATGGCCCGCGACGGCCAGGAGCCGGTCGGCTCGATGGGGACCGACACGCCGCTGGCGGTGCTCTCGAATCGGCCGCGGCTGTTGTTCGAATACTTCAAGCAATTGTTCGCCCAAGTGACCAACCCGCCGATCGATCCGCTGCGGGAAGGGCTGGTGATGTCGCTGATGGCGTTCACCGGCAAGCAGCGAAACTTGCTCGACGAGACGCCGGAGCATTGCCGGCAACTGAAGCTGCCGCATCCGATCCTCACCGACGAGGACGTTGAGCGGCTGCGGACGGTGACGCGGAGCGATTTTCGCGCGACGACGCTGCCGGCGTTGTTTCCGGCGTGCGACCGCGGCGCGGGGGAGCATCTGCGCGACGCCTTGGCGCAGTTGGTCGACGCCGGCCAGCGGGCGATCGCCGACGGGGCGTCGATTCTGATCGTCAGCGATCGCGGCGTTTCCGCGAAGATGGCGCCGATCCCCAGCCTGCTGGCCATCTCGTCGCTGCACCATGGCCTGATGCGGCGGCGGCTGCGCGGCGAAGTCGGTCTGATCCTCGAAAGCGGCGAGCCCCGCGAAGTGATGCACTTCTGCCTCCTTTGCGGCTATGGCGCCAATGCCGTCAATCCCTACCTCGCCTTCGAGGCGATCAACAAGATGCGCGACGACGGCGACCTCCCCGCCGACCTCGGCGCCGATCAACTCTGCGACCAGTACATCACCGCGTTGAAGAAGGGCATCCTCAAGACGATGTCCAAGATGGGCATCTCGACCTTCGCAGCTACCACGCCGGGCAGCAGTTCGAGGCCGTCGGACTGGATCGAGAACTCATCCAGCAGCACTTCACCGGCACGCCGTCGCGGATCGAAGGGGTCGACCTCGACGCGATCGCCCGCGAAGCCGTCGCCCGCCACCGCAACGGCTACCGGCGGCGCGAGCCGGCGGCGCTCGACCTGGATTTTGGCGGCGACTATCATTTCCGCCTCGACGGCGAGAACCACCTTTGGAATCCCACAACCGTCGCCAACCTCCAGCACGCCGTTGTCCAGAACGATCCGGCGGCCTACGCCGAGTACGCCCGCGCGGTCAACGAGCAAGGCCAGCAGTTGTGTACGCTGCGGGGATTGTTCGCGTTCGCGCCGGAAAGCCCGTCCCCCTGGACGAGGTCGAGCCGGCCAGCGAGATCGTCAAGCGATTCTACACCGGCGCCATGTCGCATGGCTCGATCAGCAAAGAGGCGCACGAAACGCTGGCGATGGCGATGAACCGCCTGGGAGGAATGGCGAACACGGGCGAAGGCGGCGAGGACCCGGCGCGCTATCGGCCGATGGCCAACGGCGACTCGGCCAATTGTGGCGTCAAGCAGGTGGCCAGCGCGCGCTTCGGCGTGACCCTGGAGTACCTCTCCCAAGCGAAGATCTTGCAGATCAAGATGGCCCAGGGGGCCAAACCGGGCGAAGGCGGGCAATTGCCCGGCTACAAAGTCACCGAGGAGATTGCGCGGCTGCGGCACTCGACGCCGGGCGTGTCGCTCATTTCGCCGCCGCCGCACCACGACATCTATTCCATCGAAGACCTCGCCCAATTGATTTACGATTTGAAGTGCGCCAACCCAGGCGTGAAGGTCTCGGTGAAGCTGGTTTCCGAGGTGGGCGTGGGGACGGTGGCCGCGGGTGTGGCCAAGGGCCACGCCGACGAGGTCCTCATCAGCGGCCACGACGGCGGCACCGGCGCCAGCCCGCTCTCCTCGATCAAGCACGCCGGCTGCCCCTGGGAATTGGGCCTGGCGGAGACGCAGCAAACGCTGGTGCTCAACGGCCTGCGCGACCGGATCCTCGTGCAGGTCGATGGGCAATTGAAGACCGGCCGCGACGTGGTCGTCGGCGCCCTGTTGGGCGCGGAGCGGTTCGGCTTCGGCACGGCGGCGCTGGTTTCCCTGGGCTGCATCCTCATGCGGAAGTGCCATCTGGGGGCCTGCCCCGCCGGCATCGCCACCCAGGAGCCGGACCTGCGGAAACGGTTTGCCGGCCAGGTCGAATACGTCGTCCGCTTCTCACCTTTGTGGCCGAGGAGGCCCGGCGGCTGATGGCCGAACTCGGCTTTCGCACGTTCGACGAGATGGTCGGCCGCGTTGACCGGCTCAGTTGCGCCAAGGCGATCGCGCATTGGAAGGCGAAGGGGCTGGATTTCTCGGCGATTTTCGCCCCCGCCGACCAGTCCAACGGCTGCGCGCTGCGTTGCGTCCGCCCGCAGAGCGACACGCACCGGGATCATCGCGACTGGAAGATCCTGGAGGAAATCGGTCCGGCCATCGATCGCGGCGCGCCCGTCCGGCTGGAGTTGCCCATCCGCAACGTGGACCGCACGGTGGGGACGATCCTGAGCAACCGCATCGTCAAGCGGCACGGCGCCGCGGGACTGCCCGACGGCACAATCGAACTCACCTTCCGCGGCTCGGCCGGGCAGAGTTTCGGCGCCTTCCTCGCCCATGGCGTCACGCTACGGCTGGTGGGCGACGCCAACGACTACCTGGGCAAGGGGCTGTCCGGCGGGCGGATCGTCGTGCAGACCCCGCCCGGCTCGCCCTTCGATCCCAAGGAAAACGTCATCGTCGGCAACACGCTCCTTTACGGCGCCACCGGCGGCGAGGTGTTCATCAACGGGCTGACCGGCGAGCGGTTCGCCGTCCGCAACAGCGGCGCCGTGGCGGTCGTCGAGGGCGTCGGCGACCATGGCTGCGAGTACATGACCGGCGGCACGGTGGTTGTCCTTGGAAGCGCCGGCCGCAACTTCGCCGCCGGCATGAGCGGCGGCGTCGCCTACGTCCTCGACGAGCACCAATTGTTCGACACCCTCTGCAACTTGGACATGGTCGATTTGGAGCCGCTCTGGCGGCCGGAGGACTTCAACGTCCTCCACCACCTCATCAGCGAGCATTTTCGTTGGACCCACAGCAAGCAGGCCCAGCAGATTCTCGACCAGTGGCGGCACATGTCCGGCAAGTTCGTCAAGGTCATGCCCATCGACTATCGCAAGGCCCTGGAGCGTCTCCGCCAGCGGGAACAGGCCCGCGGCGAGGAAGCCGCGGCGACGGAAGAGGTGTTCGGCCATGGGTAATCCGGCGGGATTTCGGCAGTTTTCGCGAGTGGAAGTCGAGCATCGCGACGTTGGCGAGCGGATCAAGGACTGGCACGAGATCGATCGGCCCTTGGTGATCCAGACGCTCAACGAGCAGGCCTCGCGCTGCATGGACTGCGGCATTCCCTTCTGTCACGCCGTCGGTTGCCCGGTGAAGAACCGGATTCCGGAGTTCAACGACCTGGTTTACCGCGGGCGTTGGCGCGACGCGGCGGAGAACCTGCACTCGACGAACAACTTTCCCGAGATCACCGGCCGCATTTGTCCCGCCCCTTGCGAGGCCGCCTGCACCCTGGCGATCAACGACAAGGCCGTGACGATCCGGCACATCGAGTATCAGATCGCCGAACGGGCGTTTGAGGAGGGCTGGGTTGTGCCTCTCCCGCCGAAGACAAAGAGCAAGCGGACGGCGGCGGTGATCGGCTCGGGGCCGGCGGGTTTGGCCGCCGCACAGCAACTCGCCCGCGCCGGCCATGCAACAACGCTCTTCGAGAAGGACCAACGGCTGGGCGGGCTGCTGCGCTACGGCATCCCGGACTTCAAACTGGAAAAACACGTCCTCGACCGGCGATTGGCGCAGATGGCCGCGGAAGAGGTCGCTTTCGCGCCCGGCGTGGCCGTCGGCAAGGATGTGCGCGGGGCGGAGTTGCAGGCGAAGTTTGACGCCGTCTGTCTGTGCATGGGGGCGGGCGAGCCACGGCTGCTGGCCGTCCCCGGCGCCGATTTGCCCGGCGTCCATTTCGCGATGGATTTTCTCGCCCAGCAGAACCGCCGCGTCGCCGGCGACCTCCCGGGCAACGGCGACACGTCGGCAATCACCGCGAAAGGAAAACATGTCGTGGTTGTCGGCGGCGGCGACACCGGCAGCGACTGCGTCGGCACGTCGATCCGCCAAGGGGCCGCCTCGGTCACGCAACTGGAAATCCTGCCCAAGCCGCCGGAAGGCCACAACGCGGACACCCCTTGGCCGCAGTGGCCGCGAATCATGCGCACCTCGTCCTCGCAAGAGGAAGGCTGCCAACGCCGCTGGAGTACGCTGACGAAGGAACTCGTCGGCCGCGGCCGCGTCGAACAACTCCGCTGCTGCGACATCGAGTGGGTCCCCGGCCCGCGAGGCTGGGACATGAAGGAAGTGCCCAGTACGGACTTCACCTTGCCGGCCGACCTGGTGCTGATCGCCATGGGCTTCGTCCACGTGGTCCACGCCGGACTGGTTGAGGAACTCGGTCTGCAATTGGACAATCGCGGCAACGTGGTCGTCAACCGCTGGATGAGCACGCAGCCGGGCGTTTTTGCCGCCGGCGACACGGTACGCGGCGCGTCGTTGGTGGTTCACGCGATTCAGCAAGGCCGGCAGATGGCCGCGGCAGTGGACCAGTGGCTGCGCGGGCGGGGATAGGCGTGCCGGTCCGGTCCCCTCTCCCTCCGGGAGAGGGTTAGGGTGAGGGCTGGCGGGCCGAGGCGCCGACCACCAGATTTCGCGGTTTCCTTTGCTCCCGCTCAACCCGCGTCGCTTCGCGACGGGCGCCGTTGGCATTCGTCCCCAAAGGGCGTATAATGAGCGGCAGGCAGTTGTCAGGGCTGTCTGGCTTGTCCAAATCTTCGTTCTAGTGCTTAGTCACATCTTGATCTTGGGATAAACCGACTTCAGTTTGCAGCGGGCGTCGTCGATCTTCATTTGCCAATCGACACCGCGCTGAGTTTTGTTGACATCGTTTGACCATGCACGAATCTGCTCACGAAGTGATTTCAAGTCACCGATTCGGCGTCTCCCCATGCACTGGCGTGTCATCGAACTGAGTTCATTCTCGGCAATGTTCAGCCAGCTTCCGTGCTTGGGCGTGTGGCGGAATTCAATGCGGCGGACGCACTGGCGCGCTTGGGCTGCTGGGAACGCTTCGTAGAACGCCCCTTTGGTGTGCGTGTTCAGGTTGTCGCAGACGAGAATCACTTTTTCACACCCCTTGTAACGGCCATCGAGCAGCCTCGCCATTTCCACCGCCCAGTCCACTTTCGTTTTCGACTGCCGCGCCGTTGCCATCCGCCATCCTGAGAGCGGTTCCGTGAACATGAAAATATCCGCCGTGCCCGCCCGCTCGTACTCGTAATCGACGCGCCGGGGATGTTGCGCCGTGGCCGCGATTGGCTTTCGGGTCTCCTTGACCAATTGCACGGGCTGCTCGTCCATGCAGAGCACCGGGTTTGTTGGATCATACGGTTTGGCATAGGTTTCCAGCACTTCTTCCATGTTCGCCACGAATTCGGCATCGGCCTCTGGCGGAATGACCCAGTACTCGATCTTGCGATTGGTCATTCCATTTTTTTTAGCGTGCGTCGCACCGTTTCGTAACTGACCGCATCGACGATCTCCAACTCGACAACCTTGCGAGCCAGCAGTCGGAGCGTCCAGTTGGCGTAGCCTTTCGGCGGCGGCCCAAGGCGCATGGCAATAATCTTCGCCTCTTGCTCTCCGTCAAGCAACTTTGGGGTGGGCGGATCGGCGCGTTTCTTTCCCTCCAGCGTCTCTTGAAAGCCGGTTTCGACAAATCGTTGACGAATCCCCTCGACCGTCTGGCGCCGACAGCCGAAGGCTTCCGCGATCCGGCTGTCGCTCCAAGCAGGACCGTCCGCATCGGCCTTCAACAAAATCTGGGCGCGTCGGACCTTCTGGCCGCTGCCTTTGAGCTTCTTGACCACCTCCCGCAACGTATTGCGTTCTTCCTTGGATAAGCGGACAATATACTTCTTCTGCATGGGACACCTCCTTGTTCCACGCAGTTTCCCACAAAACCGCCCTACGAACAATCCCAGTTTCTAGGCGTGACTAAGCACTAGTTGATGTTCGACGCGCCCATAAGGTTGTTGGGCGGCATTGAAAGCCGATCCTTTCGGATCGCCGAAGCGGGAGCGTTTTGTCATGCGAGATGGGCCGGCAAATATCCGCGGCGTCCTGGTGCTCGCGGCAGCCGGCTACCTGCTTTTCCTTCCTCTATGGATGGCATTGGTGTCCGCCTTTCGTCGGAAGCGCAAAATGTTGTGGGCGGTTATCCCGTTGCCAATCTACATTGTGCTTGTGACCGCTCTGGCTTTCCCTCTATTCCACCCGTCAATTCACCGCGTAGGAACCGACGCTGAACTGGAGCCTCTCAAGGGATCGGCCCGGCTCAGTATCCTGCTTGTCGGCGGCGAAGTCACGGACGCCGGGTTGGAACATTCTCAACGGACTGCCGCAACTCAAAGAGTTGTACCTTTTCAGCACTGCGGTCACGGACGCTGGCCTGATACACCTTAAGGGGTTGAACGCACTACGCAAGCTGTGTATCTCTGGCACCCCAATCACGGATTCGGGGCTGAAACACCTCGAAGGCTTGACACAGCTCGAAGGCCTGAGCTTCGCTGAAACGCGAGTCACTGAGGACGGTGTGAGGAATCTCCGGAGGGCGTTGCCGAAATGCGAGATTGAGTGGAGGCCGCCAACACAGGGCGAGCGGTATCGCTGAACCATGATTAAACGCGTCTACATCGAAACCACCATTCCAAGCTACCTGGCCGCCTGGCCGAGCCGCGACCTGCTTCAGGCGGCGAGGCAACAAATGACCCACGACTGGTGGAACCAGAGGCGGCAGAATTACGATCTCTGTGTTTCCGAGGTCGTCCTTGACGAGGCCGCGGCGGGAGACGCGGACGCGGCAAAGAGACGATTGACTTTTCTTCAGAACCCCCCGCTACTCGAGTTAACCGACCCCGCCCGTGATCTTTCGAAAGAGATCATGCGATCCGGACTGCTCCCCCAGAGGGCTGCCCGCGATGCGCTCCATATCGCCGTCGCCTCAGTCCACGATGTTGACTTCCTGTTGACCTGGAATTGCCAGCACATCGCCAATGCGGCGATAATGAAAGAATTAGGTGAGATCGTGGCGCAACTCGATTTCGAGATCCCGATCCTTTGCACACCCGAAGAATTGCTCGGAGGTTGATCCTATGGCCGTCTATAACGAAAGGGAAAGCAGGGACGAGGTCCTCCACGAGGTCAGAAGGATCAAGGAGGAACTCGCAAAGGCGATGGACTTTGACCTGGATCGCATTTTCGAGGATGCGAAACGGAGACAGAACGAAAGCGGACGAAAGGTCATTCCGCCGCCAGTGCGAAAAGCGGCGCCGCCCTCACCCTAACCCTCTCCCGGCGGGAGATGAGACCATTACACCCCGCCTTCCGCGATCGTCCGCCCGCCGTCCACCGGCAGACACGCGCCGGTGACGTAATCGTTCTCGACAAAGAACAGCACGGCCTGTGCGATGTTCTCCGGCCGGCCGAGTCGCTTCAGCAGCGTTCCCGCCACGACGCCCTGCACTTCCGGCGGCGAGAGGTCCTCGGGCAGCATCACCGGGCCAGGAAGAATGCAGTTGACCCGAATCGCCCGGTTCCGCGCGGCCAACTCGACGGCCAGCGCGCGGGTGAGCGTGGGAATCGCCCCCTTGCTAAGAAAATAGGCGGCGTAATTGGCGTACGGCCGGCGCAGGCCCAGTCGCCGATGGCGACGATCGCCCCGCCCTCCGGCTGGCCAACCATGATCCGCCCGGCCTGTTGGCAGCAGAGAAACGTTCCCAGGGCGTTGATCTCGAACTCCCGCCGCACGTCGGCCGCCGTGGTCTCCTCCAGCTTGCGGCGGTCCCAGACGGCAGCGGCCGTCACGAGAACGTCGAGCCGCCCGAAGGTTTTCATAACCGCTTGAAACAGCTTCGCGACCGACGCTTCGTCGGAAACGTCGGCTTGAAAGGCCTCCGCGCGGACGCCTTTGGCGCGGAGGCCGACAAGCGTCTGCTGGGCCTCCTCGGCCGAGTTGTTGTAGTGCAATGCGACGGCGTGGCCGCTCTCAGCCAGTGCCTGGGCAATGGCATTGCCGACGCGGCGCTTCCCGCTGCCGGTCACGAGTGCGACTTTGGTTTGGGCCGTTTCGCTCATCGCGTCGCTCCCTCCTTGCGAAGTTCGTCAAAATACTCGGCGATTGCCTGTTTCCAGTCGGGCATGGCCGGGCCGCCGAGACGATGATAGGCGGTCGTGTCGAGCACGCTGTACGCGGGCCGGGGCGCGGGGAGGCCGAATTCGGCCGTCGTGATCGGCTCGACGACGACCTTCCCGCCGAGGCCGGCCAGCCGGACGATCTCGCAGGCCAACTCGTGCCATGTCGTCGCGCCGCGGTTGGTGACGTGATAAATGCCCCAAGGCGCCGCCGCCGGCCGATCCACGCCCGCAAGGTACAGGATCGCCCGGGCCACGTGCGGCACGTAGCTGGGCGTGCAGTGCTGGTCGGCGACGACGCGAATCCGGTCGCGCTCGTGCGCCAAGCGAAGGATCGTTTTGACGAAGTTTTGCGCCCCAGCCTCAGACGGCCGGGCGTACAGGCCGCAGGTCCGCACAATCCAATGCTTTGGATGCCTGGCCGCGGCGAGTTCCCCTTCCCACTTCGTCTTCGCATAGACCCCCTGCGGCGCCGGCGAGTCCTGCTCGCGGTGCGGGCGGCCGTCGCCCGCGGGCCCGCCAAAGACATAATCGGTGCTGATCTGCACCAAGGGGCAATCCACCCTAGCGCAGCCGGCGACCAGGTGCTCCACGGCTGTAGCGTTGACCGCCCGGCAGCGATCCGGCTCCTTTTCCGCCTGATCGACGCGGGTGTAGGCGGCGCAGTGAATCACCAGCGACGGATGGATCCGCTCCATCGCCTCGCTGACCGCCGGGCCGTCGGTCAGATCGAAGGCGTCGATGTCCACCCCAACGGCGTCCGCGCCGATCATGCGGCAAAGCTCGCCGCCCAGTTGCCCCGCCGCCCCAGTCACGAGGATTCGCCGCATCATCTTCCCCACCCTTTCGTTGGGGGACCCGGTTGACAAACCCGCTGCAATCCCTGTTAAATCTAGCTTTGCTCAGGCGCTTTCGGCAAGGGGGCGAGCGAATGAATGTGCTGGTCACCGGCGGGGCGGGCTACATCGGTTCGCACGCCGTCAAACAGTTGCTCGACGCCGGACACGCGGTCGTCGCCGTGGACAACCTCTTTCGCGGACACGCCCAGGCCGTCGATCGCCGGGCGTCTTTTTCTCGCGTGGAGTTGCGAGACACCGCCGGATTGACCGATCTGCTCCGCCGGCACAAGGTCGATTGCGTCATGCACTTCGCCGCCCTGGCCTATGTGGGCGAATCGGTGACCGACCCCCTGGCCTACTATGCCAACAACACCGGCGGGGCCGTCAGCCTGCTCTTGGCGATGAAAGCGGCCGGCGTCCGGCGGTTCGTGTTCAGCTCCACCTGCGCCACCTACGGCGAGCCGGCAGCCGCGCCGATCGTCGAGACCATGCCGCAGTCGCCGATCAACCCCTACGGCTGGTCGAAGTGGTGCGTCGAGCGGGTGCTGCGCGACTACGCCGCCGCGGAGCCGGATTTTTCCTTCGTCGCCCTGCGGTATTTCAACGTCGCCGGCTGCGCGGCCGACGGCTCGCTCGGCGAGGACCACACGCCGGAAACGCACCTCATTCCGCTGCTGCTCCTGGCGGCCCTGAAGCAGCGCGACGCGCTCACCGTTTTCGGCTCCGATTATCCCACGCCCGACGGCACGTGCATCCGCGATTACGTCCACGTCGAGGACCTGTGCGCCGCCCACATCCTGGCGATGGAGGCCCTGCGGCCCGGCGACGGGCGATTCTACAACCTCGGCATCGGCAAGGGGTATTCCGTGCGCGAGGTGATCCGTGCGGCCCGGCGGGTGACGGGCGTGGAAATTCCGATCCTCGAAGGCCCCCGGCGGCCGGGCGATCCGGCGGTCCTCTTCGCCAACGCGGACAAGATTCGCGGCGAACTCGGCTGGTCCGCCCGATATACTGAAATCGACGCGATTGTTGCCACGGCGTGGAAGTGGTTCAAGAATCATCCCCGCGGATATGGCGAGCTTCGGTCCCCTCTCCCTCCGGGAGAGGGTTAGGGTGAGGGCTGCGGTTCTGACCGGCCCCGAGTTCATTCGACGTGGCGGGCAAAGGTCTTTCGCGGCGCGGCAAGGGGCCGACAATCGGATTGCCTCTGGATGACGATGGCCTGTCCGCCGCGGCGCTGTCGCCGGAAATCGGTGGCGCCAAACTTGTGACGGTAGACCGCGACTCGGCCAAAGCCCTCACCCTAACCCTCTCCCCTTGGGAGAGGGGACCACGCTCACGACCACAAGTCCTTCGTCCGCCGACGAACATCCCGGCTCGCGTCCGCGCCCCTTACTAATATCCCGCGGGAATCCTCGCCCTCCTCCGACGCACTGACAATCCGCTGCTCGAAATGCCGCGCGACCGGCTCGGGAAGAAACCGCGTCCGCTGCGCGTAGCCGTGGCGGTCGCTCGTCCCCGGATGCGATGCATAGTAGTAGCGCAGCGGCCAGCAGACGTAGAGCGAATTCTTCGCCCGGGTCAGGGCGACATAAAAAAGCCGCCGCTCTTCCTCGATCTCCTCGGCATTTTGCGTGGCCATGTCCGAGGGGATGTTGCCGTCGGCGGCGTGAATCACGTAGACCGCGTCCCATTCCAGCCCCTTCGCCGAATGAATTGTGCTCAGCACGAGATAGTCGTCGTCCAAGCGGGGCGGCCCGGCCAGGTCCTGCGTCGAACTGGGCGGATCGAGGGCCATCTCCCGCAGCATCCGCTGCCGCGTCCGATAGCGGCCGGCGATGTTCTCCAGTTGCTCCAGGTCGCGCAAACGCGGCCCGGCGTGGTTGTATCGCTCCTCCAACAGCGGCGCATAGAAACATCGGGCGCGATGGAGTTGCGCCGACAGGTCCTCCATCGTCGCCGCCAGGTCCGCCAGCAGCTTGACGAACTCCGGCCAAATCGCCGCCGCCGCGGCGGGCGGCTTCCAATCCGCCCACACGGCGAACTTGCCTTCCGCGCGGGTCAGCATCTCCATCAGCCTTCCCGCCTTTCCCGGTCCGATGCCCGGCATAAGCAGCAGCGCCCGCAGGCCGGAAACTGAGTCGCGCGGGTTCTCCGCCAGCCGCAAAAAGGCCAACATGTCCTTGACGTGGGCGGTCTCGACGAACTTCAGCCCGCCATACTTGTGAAAGGGGATCTTCCGGCCGGTCAACTCCGCTTCCAGGTCGATGCTGTGGTGCGACGCGCGAAACAACACCGCCTGCCGACGCAGCTCGACGCCCTCCTCGCGATGCTCCAAGATGCGGCGGATCACGTACTGCGTCTGATCGCGCTCGTCCTCGCAGGCCGCAAGTACGGGCCGCTTGCCGGCCGTCCGCTCCGACCAAAGGTTTTTCGTAAACCGCTCGCGCGCCAAGGCGATGACCTGGTTGGCGGCTTCGAGGATTGGGACCGTGCTGCGGTAGTTTTGCTCCAGCGTCAAAACGGTCGCGTCTGGATAATGTTTGGGAAAGTCGAGGATGTTGCGGACCGTCGCCGCGCGGAAGGAATAAATCGATTGGGCGTCGTCGCCCACCACGGTCAGGCCCTTGCCCTCCGGCGAGAGCAGATGCAGGATTTCCGCCTGCAAGGCGTTGGTGTCCTGATACTCGTTGACGAGCACTCGCTCGAACTGCCCGCGGACGGCCGGGCCGGCCTCGGGATCGGCCAGCAGCGCCCGCCAATACAGAAGCAGGTTGTCGTAATCGAGCACGGCGTCGGCCTCCTTGCGATCCACATAGCCGTCCAGCAGCCGCCGCAACTCCTCTTCCCATTGCCGGCACCAGGGGAAGTGGGCTTGCAGCACTTCGGCGAGCTTTTCCCGGGCGCTGACGCAGCGGCTGTAGATCGCCATGCACGTCCCCTTCTTGGGAAAGCGGCGGTCGGTCTTCGCCAGCGCCAACTCGGTGCGGACGACATTCAACAGGTCTTCGGCGTCGGCGCGGTTGTGGATGGTGAATTCCGGCGGCAGGCCGACGGATTTTCCGTAGCGGCGGAGCAGTCGCGTGGCGACGGCGTGAAACGTGCCGCCCCAGACTCGCCCGCCCGAAACCGTCTTCATCTCGCGTGCCGGCGGTTCGGCGGCCGCGCTGCCCGCCAGACGCCGCAACAAATTGTCCACGCGGCGAAGCATTTCGGCGGCGGCGCGGCGAGTGAACGTCAAGAGGAGGATCTTGCCCGGATCGACGCCCTCGGCGATCAACCAGGCCACGCGCTCGACGAGCGTGGCGGTTTTGCCGGTGCCGGCCCCGGCGACGATCAGCAGCGGGCCGTCGCCGTGAGTGGCGGCCTGTCGCTGCTGCGGATTGAGCCGGCCCAAGATGGTTTCGATCGATTCCGCAGACGCCATGTTTTGCCCCATCGAGCCCATTATCCCCGTCTGGCGCGGGATGGCAAGGAGCGAGACGACGTGGAAGAAATCGGAATTCCGCCTCCCTCGACACGCTGCCCTCGGCCGGGTAAACTGGACCTCTCAACTTGACTGTGGAGACGAAAATGGAACGAACGTTGCTTCTCTTGAAGCCCGATTGCGTGCAGCGGCGGCTGATGGGCCGAGTCCTGCGCGGCTGGAGGACAAAGGCTTCAACATCATCGCGATGAAGCTGATCCGCATCACGCCGGAGTTGGCCCGGCGGCATTACGCCGAACACGCGCAGAAATCGTGGTATCCGCAGCTCGAACGGTTCATCACCGGCGGGCCGGTCGTGGCGGCCATCGTCGAGGGGCCGGAGGCGATTCGCGTCGTTCGCGACATGGTTGGCGCGACCCACGGCCTGAAGGCCGCGACCGGCACGATTCGCGGCGATTACAGTTCCAGCCAGCAGATGAACCTCGTTCACGCCTCCGACGGCCCGGACGCCGCGAAGCGGGAAATGGAGATCTTTTTCCGCGCCGACGAGATTCATTCCTACGAGCCGACGATCCGCCCCTGGCTGCGGACGCCGGACGAAAATTGACGGCAAACTACAATCGTCCCGCCGGCGTCGCGGCGCGAAGCTGCTCGATCATCTCCCGCGTGGCCGCCGCGACGGCCTCCTGCCAACGCGACGGCCCGAATCGCTCCGCGTAGGGAGCGCGCTTGTAGGCGAAGATGATGCCGCGGGAATTGTTGATGATCGCTCCGCGGCCGCGCTCATCGAAGGCCGCCGCCACGTCGGCCGCCGCGCCCCCCTGGGCCCCATAGCCCGGGACGAGAAACCATGTGTGCGGCATGGCGGCGCGAAGCTCGGTTAGTTGGGCCGGATACGTCGCCCCCACCACGGCCCCAATCGCCCCATAACCGCATTGGCCCGCCGTCCGACTGGCCAATCCCTCGACATAATCCGCCACATGGCAATACAGCGGCCGACCGTCGGCCACGAGGTCTTGAAACATGTGCCCGCCGGGATTCGAGGTCTTCACGAGCACAAAAACGCCCGCCGCCCGCTGGCCGGCCACGTCAACAAACGGCTGGAGGCTGTCGTCGCCGAGGTACGGGCTGACCGTCAGGGCATCCGCTCGCCAGTGCTCTGCGGTCCGAGGTAGCCCTGGGCGTAGGCCGCGGCGGTCGAGCCGATGTCGTTCCGCTTGCCGTCGAGAATGACCAGCAGCCCTTGCCGCCGGGCGCAATCGACGACCTCGGCCAAAGCGGCCATTCCGGGCGGACCGAGTTGCTCGAAGAACGCCGCCTGCGGCTTGACCGCCGGCACGAGCGGGGCAACAACGTCGATCACCTCGCGACAGAAGCGGCCATAAGCCGCCGCCACGTCCTTCATACTGGCCCCGGGCTCCGCGGGCGCAAGGCCGGCCGGCAGCATGTCGGCTCGCGGGTCCAGACCGACCAATACGGGGTTTCCACATCGACGCACAGCCGCCTCCAGGCGGTCGGAGAAGGCGAGCAAAGCTGAGACTCCTGGGAAGGGTGAAACTGACGAATTTGGGCAGCCGTGAATGGTCAGGGTCAATGGATCAGGGCCGGGCTGGCGGACCATTTTTGAGGCGAATTGCCGTCGGGGGCCCCTGCCCTTTTTGCGTACACCGCTCTGGCGAATTTTGTCCGCTTCTGGCCTGTTGTAGCATACTGGCGACAGAAAGCGAGGCCGTGCGTGGCCGGACATCCATTTTTTGCCGCTGGGCGTTGCCAAAGCGGTTGGAATCTGCCATACTTAGGCGAGGTTGTGGGCGGGCCAACCCGCCTTCATCCGGACAGCGGGGCGTGGCGCAGCCTGGCTAGCGCGTCTGAATGGGGTTCAGAAGGTCGGAGGTTCGAATCCTCTCGCCCCGACTTATAAAGCCTTGCGTGACAACGAGTTACGTAAGGCTTTCTTTATGCGCGTTTGATAGGTAACTTCCAAAAATTCCATGTTTTCCTCAAGAATACCCGCGGTTTCCTATCGGCGAAACCTATCAAGTATGATGGCAAGATGCTGAGTCCTTCTCCACGATGAAGACGCCGACTACCCGCGTCGCCCACTGGCGTCACGGCCCGCTTCCCGGCAATTCCGAATCCCGTCCCCCTCGCCCCAAAGAAAGAGCCGCCCCCTCCGAGCCGTCCGAGACGGAACCCCCGACGCCACGACATGGCCCGCTCGACAGGCGATTCCCAGTCCCCTCCGAGCCGCCCCAAAGAAGAGCCGCCGCAGTTGCCTCCACTGTCCCCGCCTGATGGAACCGGGCATCAGGGGATTCCGTTCGAGATTCCGGGATTCCGGCTTCGTGAAATCTCGGGCAGCCAGCGCCGCCTGCGATGCCTTGGAACGAACTCCGCAACGACCGATAGCGATTGTCACGGATTCACTGCCGACGAAAAACCCCTCCGCACCAGTCTCCTCGGGAGACCCTTCCTGCGGCGGCGAGCCTGGGCTTGCGGGTGGAGATTCTGGGACTACTGCGAGGGAAGGCAATGGCGTTCCTTCGCCGTCCTCATCTCCTTATCCCCGATCGACGAGCGCCCAGCTGCCGTCTTCCAGTTGCTCGACGTCGGTGATACAAACCCAGCCCAGAAACCCGTCCTGCCACCGGACTTGGAACATGTATCCGCAGCAGTCCTCGATGTCGCACTCCCGCTCTTCGTCGGTCACTTGACCGATCTTCGTCCGGTCACGGGAGCGGATCGGGGTCCCCGGCGCCAAAGCTGCCCGCCATGCTTCGTTACGCCGGACGAGATCCGTGAAGTACTCCTTCAGGAAACCCTCGGGATTGCCGGGCAGCAGTTCCTTGATCTTCGTAATCTCCTTGACGTTCATCGCTCAGTCTCCTTTTGTTGTTGTTGAGTTCGCGAGTTCGATACCTTCGGCCTACCAGATCGGCTACGAACGCTTCAAGCCGATCTCACGGGACGAGCCCCCCGCCGCCCCGTCATCTTCGCATCGGCACCAGCGCCATGTCGGCATCGCAGCCGCACAGCTCCCTGAGCGCCTTGGCAATCACGGGGTCGGGCTCGCCGTCTACGTAAGGCACGTTGCGGAAGCGGGATCCCCGCTCGTGGGCGTAGTTCACGATGCAAACGGCGTTAGTCATGTCGGTGATGCGGCTCTTGTCGATCAGCCCCGCGTAGTGCTCGCTGACCTGGACGACGGGGATAGTCACGCCTTGTGAGGTCTCGACCCAGCGCGTCACCAGCAGCACGCCGCTGCGGTCGGGTCGCCAGGCGTCAGGGAACACCTCGGGGTTTAGCATCCAGTCGCACAGGAAGCCCGTGCAGACCTCGGGGCGGGACTGGTCGTGGGCGGCGCACCCCTTCCCCTTGGCGTGCTTGCACCAGGTCCGCTTGGGCTTGCCGCCCGGTCCATGCAACGCCTCGAAGAACTCGCCGTCCAAGGCGAAGATGTAGCAGCAGAGCTTGCAGTTGCCGCAGACTCTCGTCGTTCGTCCTCCCTTTGGGGCAGCCGTGCCTCTTCCTGGTCGCACGGTTCCAACATCAGCCTGGTCAGCCGTCGGTCGTGCCTCATCTCGGTCCCGAAGAGCGTTTCCCAGATTGGCCGGGCAGCCCGGATCGCCCGTCAAGCCAGCCACAAAATCCCTGGTCTGTTCCGCAATCATGATCTTTGCTCCTTGAACGCCGTTTCGAAGCGTTCGCAAATGGTGATGCCTTGGTCCTAACAGATCGGCTGCGAGCGTTTCAAGCGGATTTTGCGGCGCGTCCGGAGCCCGTTGCCGACGAGGGACCCGCCGACGTCGTCCGGGGCTTCGTCCGGCGGGACCGACCCCAAGAGTTAAGGAAACATCGCCTGCTTGCCTCGTCCCCCTTCTCCCTTGCTTCCGACGGGGCTGGTAGAATGGCTAGCGGTTGGCTCCCACCGCCATCGACGGGGCGCTGCTGGAGATCGCCAAGCAGGTCAAGGAGCTGGACGAGATCCGTGGCTGGACGGAGACCATCAGGAACAACGGGGAGAAGATCCTGGGTCGGCTGCGGATATCGACGGAGAAGCTGGAGAAGCAGGGAGAGGTGCTGACGGAACGGGTGGCGGACTTGAAGGGGGCGATGAGGAAGGGGTGAGGGCGATCGACATTGGCTAATTCCAGGAAGACTGACTCGTCCGGATCGTTGAAGGAAACAGGCATAATGAACTCCTCGAAGACGAGGGTCACGCCCGTATTTGATCGCCTCCATGCGGATGACGACACGGGGGACAAGTGGTTGCGGCGGCCTTGATTTGCACGCGCTCGTTCAGCGGCACATGACCGGCAAGGCAATCCAACATCGTGTGAAGGCATACCGTTGGGGGGCGGAAGCTGGCGGATTGGACGAATGCGGCCCAGGCAATCGGTGCCCCAAAGCATGCGCCCCTTGCAGATGACCGTTATAGCCCAGCGGTGGTACTTGCGTGCGGGATGCCGGTGGGGTAGAATCGGAGCGACTTGAATTTATGCATGAGGCTGGCGATCTGCGAAATATGCTCGACCAGGGGTATTCTCCCCGATCGCCAGTTGCGAACAGGGCTTTGAGGCATCGCGTGTGACCGGAGGGGAGAATCACGGCATAGAGTGTGCTGATCACAGATAAAAGCCCAGATGGAGTTCCGTCATGAGTGCCGGCTTCGTTCCAGATGGGGGAATCCAAATCCAGACCCGGGTGACTTGTCCACACTGTTGGAACACATTTCCCCCCGATCAGACGCTTTGGGTTACTCAACATCCCGATTTGGTCGGTGATCCTCGCCTTGGGCCGGACTATCAAAAGCGATTCTTGCCCAGCCGGTTCGATCTACAGGGGGCGGCCATCGACGCTCGTGGTTTTCCGTGCCATGAACTGGCTTGTCCTAAATGTTATCTGCCGGTTCCTCGCTCCTTCTTCGAAATGCCGCCGGAGTTCCTGTCGATTCTCGGGGCGCCGGCGTCGGGAAAATCCTACTTCCTGGCGGCCATGACCTGGCGTCTCCGCAAGGTCCTGCCCAAGTATTTTTCGCTTGGGTTTAGTGATGCCGATCCGATCTTGAACCATCGACTGCAAGAATATGAGTCGCTTCAGTTCCTTAATCCGAGGCAAAATGAACTCGTAGTCATCGCGAAGACTGAGGAGCAGGGTGACGCCTACGACACAGTGCTCTTTGGCGATCAGCGGGTCAGCTATCCTCGTCCGTTTGTGTTTTCAGTCACGCCCCTGGACGGGCATCCTAATCACGGCAAGGTTGCGAAAGCGGCCCGTGTATTGTGTTTGTATGACAATGCCGGCGAAAGCTTTCTGCCCGGCGCCGACAGCGCCGCCAGTCCAGTGACGCGTCACCTGGCGCTCTCGCGAGTGCTCATGTTTCTCTTTGACCCGACGCAAGACATGCGTTTTCGCAAGCTTTGCAAGGGCAAGACTCACGATCCGCAAATGTTGGAGCGGTCGGAACGACTCGAACGTGAACGGCCGGTGCGACAAGAAACGATCCTGGCGGAAGCCAGCCACCGTGTCCGTCATTTCTCGGGCCTTGGGCAGAACCAAAAACATCCACGGCCCTTGATCGTATTGGTCACAAAGTTGGACGCTTGGTTTTCACTGCTGAAGAGTTTCTCAAGCCACGCAATTCCCAATCCTGTGATAAAGAATTCCAATATGTCAGTCGCTGCGGTCGATTGCAATTTGGTTGAAACAGTGTCGCAGACGCTGCGATCGCTGTTGTGGGAAGTTTCACCGGAAATCGTGGCGACAGCCGAGAGTTTTGCCAGCCAGGTGATTTACATTCCCGTAAGCGCGACGGGCCGTAGCCCCGAGCGAAATCCGCAGACTGGCGAAATGGGCTTCCGGCCGCGGGATGTTAAGCCCGTCTGGGCCGAGGTCCCCGTCTTGTACAGCATGAGCCGATGGATGCGGGGCTTGGTTCCGTACATCGCAAAACCGGAAACTATTGGGAAATCGGCGGGCTCACCCGGGCAATCGCCTTGGTCGAGCGGCGACGACACACGCGATCGAGATCGTGTCCGTGGCGTATCGCGCTGAGGTTGGACAGCATGAGCCTCGAACTCATCTACACGTCCGTGCCGCGAGGACTGAAGCCGGGGAGTCAAGGCTTTTGCACCGTGGCGTCTACTCGCGGCATACCGCCCAACCTGACGCAACAACTCGAATCACTCAGCGGCTATCGCCACGTCTATCCGCCGCAGAATTCCCAGACAAGTCGGAATCCGATCGCGTTCTCGCATCTGGTGATTTCGGTGGGAGGCCGGCGTTGCCATGTGTTGTCCCTGGTGTGCGACGCCGGTCTCGATTACACGCAACGCACAAACAAGTTCGCCCATCATGTCGTGCTCGACGCCGCTGAAGTCCCCCCGGCTGGGCCCGCTTGGCTGCTGGCGAAACCCGGCTTCATGCGGAGCAAATGGGAAGGTGAACCTTGCAACTTTCCCGCTGGCCCCGCCATTCCAATGAGCGATTGCCCACCCCGCGTGTGCCATGCCTGGCAGCGGCTCACTGGCGATGCTGGTTGGGGCGGGGTGCTTGCCGAAACAGCGGCAAGATCAGCCAATCAACAAGCGGTGTTGATCTTCCAGCCGGGAACCGATGTTCTAAGCTTGTTGGCCGAATCGGTAGCTTTGCTGCCCGTGGAACTCCGCTGGCGGGCAACGTTTAGCACCTACTTCACCAAGTTGCCGCCGGGCATCACTTGCCAATGGCGCTGCGTCATGGAGGGCACGCCTGAAGCGGCCACTACGCGAAAAAGCTCGTCAGCGGGCTTGTTGATTAATCTTTGCCGGCCCCTGGGACCAGCGCCGGGAGGATCCTACGCCGAGGCCGCTCGAACTGGCGAGGCACCGCGTGCGGTTGTGGTAAAGGCGCCGCCGCCGAACGAAATGGAACTTGAGCAGGCGCTCCGTGAAGACTCGCAACTGCGGCGTAGTGCAGCCGCCGGCGTATACCCGCTGGCGTCGCCTGTTGCCGGCGGCGGATACCCGCTGACACCGCCCCCGTCTGTAGCTTCTGTGCGCCCTCCAGCCTACCTACAATTTCGTCCGCAGCGAAAACAGCCGTCCCGTTTGCTCTGGGTCTTGGGAATCGTGGTCTTGGTCTTGTTGATTGTTGGGGGTGGGCTTGCTCTTTGGCTTGCCAACAGTGGTACTCAGCAACCAGTGTCAACTGCGGTGGTTATGCTGACTCCAGGAGGGCTATCGAAGGACTCCGGGCAACTGATAGAGCGAGACCGGGCGAAAAATCAGAGGGAGAAGCCCGCCGACCAACCGGGCGGTACGAAGACAGTGCCAGCGATTTCTGATGTAGGGACGGGGGTAACGGTGGTGCATAAGGGGGGACATGACCAAACTGAGAAACGCCCCGAACAACACATAGCGAGCGGAACAGCCGGAAAGAGTCAACCGGTTTCGCAATCACAACGAGCACCAGCCGCTGGCGGACCGACGCCGGAAAAGAATTGCGGACGGGGTTCGCCTGCTGACGTTGCATTACAAGGGAAACAAAGCGGGGACAATATAAAAACTCACACCTTGCAAAATCCAACGCTATTAACGGACCAACTCGCCAGGATACAGGATCCATTCGTTCTGCCGAGGTGGAAAGGTCCATCCAGCGCCGACAAGCCCTCCCCGATGGGCCTGCTAGGCAAGGTAGACAACGTTAAATTTGCGATCGCTGCATTCGACGTTTTGCCGAAGTTTGAGTTGAAGCAGAAGGATCGGAATTCGTGGGAATGCGTTGCGGCTCGGGACACGGATTCGTCGGCCACGATTGCGAAAATATTTATTCAAGACGGACAGCTTACGTTCAGTTGGATAGAAAATCGATTTGAGCACGCCAACTTGCTCCGATACTGTCTCCTCACAATTACAGCACCGCACTGTGGGAAGAAGACCATTCACCTAAGGAAGCGGACATCTACAGATTCGCTCAAGCTTTGGCCCGCCTTAGTGTCGGCGTCATCAACAACGGCGCCAACCAAACTCGAAATCGACGACCTTCCTCCAAACGCAGATGTGTATCTGGACTTACGATTTCCGCCTGGGCAGTTTTTGAAAAAAAGGATGATCAAAGGAAAGGTGGAAGCCGAGTTTACTGTATCCTTTCCGAACCTTGTTCCCAATAAGCCAGGGAACCAAGCAAGCCCAGAGTCTAAAGCAAGCCTTATTTTCAAGATGGAAGCCAATGTCGCGCGTGACGGCGCGAGTGCAGTCACCGATTCTAGGAACGGACCGCCATCGTATGCGTACTTCAAGCTTACGTACGCGGGCGCATTGGCTGAGGGCGTTGGGAAGGGAAAGGACAATTGCGACCCAGATCGGATTTTTCCGAAAGACATCGCACAGCTTGTGGAAACATGCGAGAGGGATGCCAAGCTCTTGATAAGAATAAGAGAGCAACGCAGGCGGCAAAAGAGAAAAAAACGAAACGCGTGCTAGGGCTGACACAGGTTAAGGATGCATTTGGGGAGCTAAAAGACTCTAAGCTAATGGAACTCGATTTTCGCCTTTATCTCAAATTTAGTGGACAAATAGTTGAATTGGTTAGTACGACGTATGATTTTGGCCCAGGTACCTGACAGCCAAAAGGCCAATAGCCAAGGAGCTGGGCACCCAAACTCTTGGAGGGTGTTACACTGCCATGCTCGATTACCAGCGCATTGTCGATGATGTTCGCAGTTCGCTCAGTTGCTCCGACAGCGACGGGCTTGATTTTCTGCGAGCGGCAGCCGCCGATTACTCGGTGGCTTGCGATGAAGTGAACGAGCGGCTGCACCAATGCGGGACGCTGTTGCGGCAGGGCCTGCGCAGCGAAGCCATCCAGCTCAGCAACATCGAGCCGAACCTGCTGGAAGGGGTAGCTTTGTTGGATTTCCCCGAGCGGGAAGAATGGGCGGAGACGGCCAGGCGTTGCGGTCTTGCGTCTCCTCCCGCGCCGCTACTGGAGATTGCCGCAAGCCTGAACGAAACCTATGCAATCGATCAGCCGCTGGCCACGCTGTTGCAGCAGCACCGCCTGCTGGCCTTGGCCCGGGGATCGCTCTCTGCACGCATCCAGATTCTCCGCCGCCTGGCCGAACTGGATCTCGACAATCCGATCTGGTTAGAGGATTTGGAAACCTTCGAGAAGGAGCGGCAGCGGCAGATCCGCACGGAGGTGGAAACGGCCACGCGTTCAGGCGACGCGGCAACGTTGGCGTCCCTCAACGCCGAACTTTCCAGTCCGGACTGGCGAAATCCGCCTCCAGAAGAACTCGTTAAGGCGGTCGCTGAGACGCAGACCAGAGTGCATTACTGGTCGGTACAGTCTCAGTTGGAGCAACTGGCCAAGGAGTTGGCCGTCGCCGAATCGCATTTCAACGCCGAGACTGCCCGAACACTTCGCGATCGTTGGAACAGAATCATAGCCGAGTCCAATTTCCAACCGCAGCCGCCTGTTGCCCTCCAGGCCGCTTCTGTATTCAAGTGGCTTAAAGGCGAGGACGAGAAACAGCGACATCGCCATGAGTATGAAGCGGCGACCAACGCGTTGGCGGAAGCCATTGATCACGAGCGGTCTGCCTCGCGCCTCGAAGACCTTTATCTCTCGGCCGCGAGGCTGGACAAAATTCCGGCCGCCACCGAAGAACGTTATCGAGCCACCCTTTCCGTATTGCGGCGTGCAGCCCTGCGCCGACGGCTGCTGCAACTTGCCGCGATTGCGGCAGTCGGAATCATCTTGATCGCCACAATCGGCACGATAGCTTCTTACCAGCGATACGAACGCCAGGTGGCCACAACAGTTTCCAGGTGTTCCGCCATGATAGAGCACGGCCAGTGGGAGCAAGCAAAGGCCCTGTTGAGCGAATTGGCGCCGGACATCAAAAAGGACGCCCGCATACAAGAACAGATCGCTGCTGTGGAGGAAGCTGAGAAAAAGGACAAGACTCGACTGGCTACGTTCTCCCAGGAAGTTAAAGCCGCGAACTATTTACTTGAGCAGGTGCGGAAGTCGCTGGCCGAGAAGCCGGGACAGGTTGTTCTCGACCGCCAGCGGGATGAGTTGGACACCGTACAAGGGAATCTGGAACGCGGTGCGGCGAAAGCTAGAACGGACGAAGAGCGGACGGAACTCGCCGCAGCAGTCGAGTTTGCCTCGCAAGTGAAGAAACGATGGCAAGAGTTGCAAGATCAGGCTTTTCTTGCCGCCTGCGAGGATTTGGACAGCCGGGTGACGAGACTTGAAGGAGACAAGTCGGCGGAATCCGCTGCTCGACAGGCTAAGGTTCACGATTGTCAGGCGGATTTGCAGAAATGGGAGACCGACAGCAGCCGTGTCAGCCCCGGATTGCGCTCGCGAGTCGCGGCCCTTAGCGACCGACTGTCCGCACTAACGAAGAATTGGCAGGAAGAGGAACAGCAGGAGAACGATGCCCGGGAAGTCACGAGCGCCGTTGGCAACATCCAGAACTATGTCAAGGCCCTGCAAGCGTACATTGATCGTTACCCGAAGGCCGGGCGTGCGACCGACTTTAGACGCGTTTGCGAGGAGTCGCTGTGCTGGCAAGCGGTTGCCGACTGGAATGCGGTGGCTGAGCAGTTGCGGCAAGGCGGCATTGTGGGGCTTCAGCCGAAGGTGGCTGGTGGACAGGTTTCGCGAGTCGAAGCCTTGCTTGATACATTTTCCGGTACCGCAGAGGGTGAAAGTCTCCAGCAGGTGCTTCCGTATCTGAAAGCAATTGCCGCTCGGGACAGCGAGGGAGAACGGATTGTGGACTCATTGAAGAAGCTATTTGCCGATCCGTTGATGACCAAAGTCTGGGTTGTGGAATTGGGCGACGGAAAACGGTATTACGTGCCTCAGCGTTCCAAGCCGGATCCAGATAAATCTTTCATCTATGCCGTCAATTTTGACGGAAAAACAAAAGGGAAGCGGTTGCCGGACTCAGAAGCCAGCAATGCCACCGTGGCTCGGGCGCCGCAAGTGGCCGCCGCCAAGGAAATCATTCCCATCCTTGATGGGCTTGGCGACACGAATTGGGAGGACTCGTTTTGTCGGATGATTGCCGTGGCCCACGCGAATCAGTCTATGGATCCGATCTTGAAGGCAGATATTCTTCATGAACTGCTCACGGTTGGTGCCCGCGGCAGCCACGCTCTGGAAAAGGCGTTTGGCGGCCATTTGGAATGGTTTAAGAAGGAGGGAATTCGGGTACAAATCAACTGGCTCGATCCCGACGACCGGGAGATCGCCGACACTCGGGCGGAGACCGGGGATAAGCTTCATGATTTCCCCGACATCGACAAGCCGGTGACTGCTGTGCGGCAAGATCTAGCTAGCCTCCGGAAATGCCGGTTCCCATTGTACCGCTGGATCGGTTGGCTGCATCGAGCGACTACTGATCGGTGGGAATGCCTGATGGGGCAGACGCCGGATGGATCGGGCCGGCTTCTGGTGGCTAGTCGGCCCTCACCGACAGGAAAACCGCAACTTGTGGAGGTAGGCCATTTTGATCATAGGGCAGCCACGATTGAAGCTAAGGCAGGCTCGCCATTGTTGGAGGGACGACCCATTTATTTGGCTGCACAGTAAGCCCAATCAGTCCAGAATCAGTTGACAAGCGGGAGATCGATCGTGGAAAACCAACTGTACATTCGCATTCGTGGCAAGATTCTTGGTCCCTACGACCAGGAGAAACTGCAATCGCTGTCCCGACGCGGCCAGTTAAGCCGACTTCACGAGGTCTCGCAAGACGCCGCCAACTGGGTCCGTGCCTCTACCTATCCGGAACTGTTCCTTGTCGAAGCGTTGCCTGGTGCCGGCGCTCAGGAGCCTGTCGGAGAAGTGCGTATGGCTCCATTTTCCCCGGGAGCTTCAGTTCCATCGGGACGGGGATGGTGGTATCGCAAGGATGGTTGTGAAACTGGTCCGGTGGACCAAGCCACCTTGCAACAATTGGTAGCATCAGGGAATGTCGGTCGTGACGATCTTGTTTGGACCGATGGGATGGGGCAGTGGATTCCTGCGCAGCAAGCACCGGGCCTCGTACCGCCCCAGGGCCCATCGTGGCCTCAAGCGGCGCAGACTGAGCCAGTCGCGAGCACGGCGGAGCGACGTGGCAATCTGCCGGTAAGCCTTTGCAAGGCGGCCGCGAATTCGCACTCCTGGGTAGTATTCGTCGCAATTGTCTCCTTCGTTTACGCAGGACTCGTCATTTTGGGCGGCATTCTATCGCTTATCTACGGCGCACGTAACCATTGGCCGCCCGTGGTGGCCGGGGGACTCTTCAATCTGATTTTCGGCATTGATGTCTCGATAGGCGGCCTTCTTCTCTCCAACTACGCGAACCGTGTAGCCAGTCTGCGTTACAGTGCAGTACCGGTGGTCCTTGAAAAGGCGTTAGACTCTCTTCGCACCTGCTGGATTTACCTGGCCATCAATCTTATCGTCGCTCTGGCCTTTATGATAGTCGTAGCCGTTTGGGTGATTGCCATTGGCGGCGCAGGGCCGCTTTGGAACCCGTAATGCGTAAGTACGCAGATCGAACGCCTCCGTGGGCACACCCCCAAGATGACGGCACGATCTTCAGACTGTATCCAAGGGCTTCGCTTGACAAACCAGTGTCAGCCCCCGAGGTGGGTCCGCTTTACAGGCTGCGATTCGTTTTCCGAGCGTTCTACAACGTCTTTGCTCGTGACCTTGAAAAGCCCGGGGAATGTTTCGGGAATGTCTTTTGTAGGAATCTTGAGCGTGAAGTCCCAAGAGATCGTCCCGGCATCGGTGTCATAGACCTGCCGCATCAAAGCTGTCTCACTGTTTATCGCCTTGACTAGCTTGATCTCGCCGGTTAACACCCCCTCGGTCCCGACGTTGCTAAGGGCGTTCAATTCGAACAAGCCCTTGGCATTCTTTTTCTTGGCAGTCTCTTTGACCCACTGGAAAAAAGCTCTGTCCTCCCGAGAGAAGGCCGAAATCTGAAACTTATACTCGACTCCCTTTCGATAGTTCACGGATCTTTGGCTCGGAAGGGATCCGCTCTCATAAAGCAGCGTTACTGTCGTCCCTTTCAACCCGACAAACTTGGCCCGAATCTGCCCCATCTCCGCAAAATGAACCACGACCTCATGGGGAACCGTACGTGAACCAACTTTGTTGTCATTCAATGATCCAACCATCTGAGTATGGTATCGAGTCTCCGTCCTGGAACAAGGAACTTTCACATCCCATTCGCGATTCTTGCGAAGCTCAGCATCTCTGGAGCCGTCAAAACCGCGATCGATCGAGGAAGCAGCATCTCTTCCACTTGCCGGCCGTGCTCTTCGATATTGGGCGTTCAGGTTGGCTGGCATGGCGAGGCAGACCATTGCAGAGAGCACAACGATCGTCAGAAAATGGTGTCGCATGATTCGGATCCTTTTACGCGGTTGAAGAAAAGATGGTGACAACGCCCATTATGGCAACACCGCAAGCAGGGCCATCAACCACCCCCGAAAACAGAGTCCGCGGGGAACATCCATCCCCGGGGCTGGCGCGGCGCGTGCAAGGTGGCACTGGCCCTCCCAATGCTCATTTCGCAGGTTTGTACCCCAGTTTCTTGGCTTTTGCGAAGTCTTTGCTCGCTGGATACTCTTGGCCCATCGCTTTGTAAATGAGTCCCCGAGTGTAATAGTACCGGGCATTGTTGGGGCTGAGCCGGATGGCCCGCGTCATATCGGCGACGGCTGAAGGCCAATCCCTTTTGCATCCAAAGCACAAACCGCGGGCGCAGTAAGCATCGGCATATTTCGGGTCGCGACCGATGGCTTCGCTGTAGTCAGCAATCGCCGCGTCCCAATTGCCGGCTTGGCCGTGGGCCTCGCCACGACGCATGAACTGGGCCGTTCTGTTGCCTGCCGTTTGGTCCGCATTGCCCATCGGAAGCGGATAGGGCTTCTTGCTGCTTTCCCACAGGACCGGTTGAACATCCGCCGACGAAACGGCGAAATTCAGATTTTCGCCCCATTCTTGGAACGTCAAAGTATTGACGCCGACGACATCGCCCTTTGCGTTGACCAATGGGCCGCCGCTGTTGCCGTGCGAGATCGGCGCCGTCGTTTGAATCAAGAGGGCGTCCACTTCCAATGCCGCCGCCTGGGGAACAGTCATCCGAACCTCCTTCGCCTGCCGTATTGCGCTGACAATTCCCTCAGACACCGATCGTGAAAGGCCCAGCGGGCTTCCAAACGCCGCGACCCGCTCACCCGCCCTTGGCGGCAACGTTGCCAGGGTAAGCGGGTGCAACTTTTCGGACGAACAATCCACATGCAGGAGCACAATGTCCTTTTCCGGCCAGACGCCCGTATAACCCGCAATCGGCACGACCGTCTTGTCGAAAAAGACCACCGTGCCGGCGGTCGCATCCTGAATCACGTGGTAATTGGTAATGATGGTTCCGCGTTTATCCAGCACAAATCCGCTCCCTGTGGCCACTCCCGTTAGCATGGTCACGTTCACCTGCACCACGGATGGCTCAACCTTCTCGATCAGATCCTCCAATCCCATCGTCGCCGCTTCTTGCTGCGTTTCCATTCGCACGCTTACTGGAGCAGGTTTGGTTGCCTCCGCTTGTGGCCCGGCTTCCTGAACAACTTGATTCGCTGGCGGCTGCCCATTCTCCCTTTTTGCCTTCGATTCGGGCCGCTGACCCTCCTTGGCAACCTCCTGTCTCAACTCGGAAAGCTCTTGCTGGAGGTGGGTGACTTGTTCGGTGCCTTCGGCACGTCCCGCGGAAGGTTGAGCGGTCCCTCGCATCACGAGGTCAATGGCAAGGCCGGTCATGGCCACACACAGAGCCGCGACAGCAATGGCCGAAACGGCGATAATGATTTTGCGGCGCGGGTCGCAAGAGCGATACGTGGTCTGGAGTCTCTTAACAAAGTCGCTCGCGGCGGAAGGGAAAAGACTCTTTACGGCGGACGCCACCTTTTTCGCCATCGACGGCTTGGTCAGCGTGGGTGGTCCCTGCGATCCGCCAGCGACGCCATGACATACTGGTGCCCTGAGTGCGGCGAGCGGGGACACCGGTTTCGGAGCGGCTGGCGGTAGATTGATCGTCGCCGAACATTTTGGACACTTGGCCCGCGTGCCAGCCCACCTTTCGGAGGCATGAAATCGCGAATTGCAATGCGGGCAGAGAATGTCGAACGCCATTGAATTACCCTTTGTACCCCCTTAGTCTAGCAGCCCTATCGACACTGTAAATAAGCCTGCGTGGGGAGAAAAACGTGGCTAACCGGAAAGAAAGGTTCTGCGGAGGGCCACCGAGAGGCCCGTTATTCGGCCAGCGAGAGCCCGTAATCAGAGCCGCCCGCTGGACGACGATGCCGCTGAGCCGCTCCGGGTCGTCCTGGACTTGGCTTTCGCGTGCGACCGAGAGACCCCGCCCAACACATGGCGAGCCGTCTCCGGAGAAAGTAGGCGATCCGCCGCCTTCCGCTACGCGATTCGCATGGTCAAGCCGCCGTCGATGGTGAACGTCTCGCCGGTGACGTAGTCGTTGGTCACGACCTCGGCAATCAGCGCGGCGACCTGTTCCGGAGTGCCTTCCCTGTGCAACGGAATGCGGTTGTCGAGGTTGTGCCGCTTCTGTTCGGGCGTCATGTCCTTGTGGAAGCGAGTGCGAATAATGCCTGGCGCGATGCAGTTCACGCGGATGTTGTCGTCGGCGACCTCGCGGGCCAGTGCCCTGGCGAACTGCGGCAGCGCGCCTTTGACCACCTGATAAGCCAGGTTGAAATGCACACCACGGAGGCCCGCCACCGAGGAAATCATCACGATGGCTCCCTCCTGACGCTTCTTCATCCACGGGACCGCCGTGCGGCAGAGATAATAGAGGGCGTGAACGTGGACGTCGAAGGCGGCATGCCAAGCCGCGGGATCGAGGTCCAGCAGACCGCCCGCCACCGCGCCGCCGGCGCAGTGAACCAACACGTTAACCGACAGGAAACGGTTGACCGTCTGCTGGACGGCGCGGACGGCGTCTTCCGCCCTCCCCATGTCGCCAACCACGACCAGGCACTGCCGGCCAAGCGATTCCACCTGCAACTTCGTGGCCCGGGCCGAGTCGTCATCGTGGCGGCCGACGATGGCTAGGTCGGCTCCACGCCGAGCGAGCTCTGCCGCGGCGGCCGCCCCAATCCCCTTGGTGCCGCCGGTGATCAACGCCACTTTGCCGCGCAATTCCATGATCACCTTCCTCTGTCAACTTGGCCTAAGTCTTGCTGCCGTTTGGCGGCACGCAAGCCGACGAGCCGGGAGCAGTCGCAGCCGCTGCCATCACGTCCAGGAGGACCATCTCCGTCGCCGCCGATATCGACCGTGTGTGGGTCATGGGGTTCCTCCGGGACGTAGCCACAATTATACCTGTGCCCGCCGGCCCCACAACGGGCTGACGAGCTGGGCGCTTAGCACAAGATTGTGCTATAGGAGGACGAAAGGGCGGATCAAAAAGGGAGCGACACGGCAATTGCCCCGCCCCTGTACCGGCTCCATAGAATAACGGATGAACGACTGTCGTTCCCGACAGCCGGGGATTCGTCACGCCCGTCGATAAGGATTTAGGGCGGCGGCTGTCCGGCAGGCGTTCTGACACTGGCTCGACAACGGGGAGGTGGGAAGATGAAGTGGCTATGGCAGACCCGAGCGACCTGGGGCCAACGGCTGTTGGCTGTTTGGCTGATCGCCACCGGCTTGTTGGCACTGACGGCGACGACTTTACCTCATGCCAACCTGATCCTGTCCCTGCTGGCCGTCGCCGCCGGAGTGCTGCTCCTGTTGCAGCGATGAATTGGTCGCGCCGACGAATACTCCCCGCCTCGCCGCCCGCCGGACGACCTGCCGTGCCCGCTGTCGGTCGTCTTGGATACGGCTTCCGGGTACGATTGGCAATCCCTGGCGAGCACGTGGCGAAAAAGGTGGGCAATTCTTTGCCTGCCTTTTCCACGGACACGTTCTACTCCCTGCCCGCGTCAACGGCCGACGAAGATCGTCGTCGGGGTCCATTGTACGCCCTCCCAATGCCCCCTCATGATGCGATACTCCCCGCTGGTGACGTCCAATAGGATTGTGCCCGACTCGCGATAGTCCTCAACGGGCAACTGCCATGTCAGCCAGGAGCGATCGGCCGAGAGACGGGGGGCCCGCGCAAGGTACATGTTCGT
This sequence comes from uncultured Planctomycetia bacterium, assembly GCA_963791075.1. GTDB lineage: Bacteria > Planctomycetota > Planctomycetia > Pirellulales > Thermoguttaceae > CAWBRF01. The sequence goes on along the minus strand of CAWBRF010000023.1, from coordinate 37,145 downwards.
CTCTTTCGTCTTGCACAAGACGCGAAACAGCCTTGTCGATTTCTTTTCTCCGAGCCGGCGGCGAAAGAGCTTCGTTTCCAGAACGCCGTCGTTGGACGTTTCGCGGAGATAGTAGATTGTCTGATCCGTGCCCCACGCCGCCGCGCCGCAGCCGGTGATCGGCAAGTCAGCGCAATCGCCCGTCTTCACGTCGAGGAGCTCGAAATGGATCTTCGCGTCGGAACGCTCCATAAGGCCGGTAGCGGGAATGAGCAAGAGCGATCGCCGGTCCGGCGATAGCGCCGCCGAGGCGATGTTCCCCGGCAAGGGCCACTGCTTGAGCGTCTTGCCCGCAAAGTCGCGGCACTTGATGAACCCCTCGTGACCGTCATACACCGTCTCGCCGTTGACCGTGCGGGCTTCCGCGGTCGCCGAACGAACCTGGTAGAACTTCTCTTCCTCGGCGTCGAGCACAACGTCGTAAGGATAATCGTCGTACGGCACGAGCGCGAGTCTGCGGGCGGGGATATCCAGCCTGCCGAGAAAGTAAGAGTAGACTTTCGGAGAAACCGACTGTCCCGATTCCATCGGCGCATTGGAAAGGCCGACGTACACGACACTTGCCGCAGGCGACGCCCCCAGCAGGTTCTCGAAATGAAGCCCTTTTGACGGCGGCTGCGCCCCGGTCAGCGTCAACTCGGACAACGCGAAGAGCTTTTCCGCCTTTCCCCCCTGATTGATGCGAATCGCCATCTTGTGGACGACGAACACGAGTTCGCTGTCGTTGGTCATTTCCATGTGCTCGGAACATGGCTGCGACGCGATAAGCCGGATCGCTCCGGTGGTGAAAATGAAGCCCGGAGTCCGCTCGCCGGGCGCGGGTAGCCGCAGGCAAGGCAGATCGACGTCCTTGGCAAAGAAGACGACCTTGCGGCGAAACGTCTCGACTTCCTTCAGGCTGGCCGCGGGGATGATCTTGCTCTTTCCCGGCGTCGGTGTGTCGTCCTCGCCAGCCGCGCGGCAAACCTCGCAGGCAACGAGCAGCAGACCGAAGGCAAACGGCGCAAACAGCCGGCGCGGCATAGTTCGGCTCCTTCTGATTTCGTTTCGAAAAGCGTTCGTACGGTGATGATACCAAACCTGCCGTCGCCTTGCCAGCGGATACCGTCGATCCAGGCGCGCTGGGCAAGCGAACGCCTTGAGCCGATGGCCGGTCTCGCCTATACTGGTCGCTTCCGTGCGGCACGATCCGAAGGGCGACGGCGATGATGATCTACCTGGCGGGCCCGGTCTTCACCCTGGCGGAACGCCGGTTCAACGAGGAGCTCGTTGGCGAACTGATGCGGCTACGTCCCTCCCTCCAGATCTTTCTTCCCCAGCGGTGCGACAAGGAATTCCAGGACTCGCCGGATTTCTCCCAGAGGATGTTTGCCTGCCTGATGAAGGCGCTCGACAGTTGCGATGTCGTCGTTGCCATCCTGGACGGACCGGATGCCGACTCGGGCACGAGCTTCGAGATGGGCTACGCTCGTGGGCGAGGGAAAAGAGTGATCGGCGTCAGGAGCGACTTCCGGGGCGGCAAGGATCACGGACTCAACCTGATGTTGTCAAATGCCTGCTCCGACCTGGTCACGGAGCCGAGTACGACCGTCACAATCGACCGGCTCGCGGCGAGGATTGTGGAGACGCTGACGGCGGGCGAGGCAGCCGGTTCGCAGCTCCCGGACGAGGCGATATCGCAGCCATGAGCGAGCCGTTAACGCCTGAACCGACGCTTTTGTGAGGCGACCCACAATGAAAAGGACTGCCGTCTGGTGCGTGATGCTTGTCGTCGTTGCAAACGGGTGTAGCCGGGAATCCTGCGCCCTGCACGGCAGGAAAGCCGCCGAACGCTACGGCGAGCATCCCGGAGGTCATACGCTACCTGCCCGACGATTGCCGCACCATCGCGACGGTGAACGTCGATGAAGTCATGCACGGTTCCGCCGCAAGCCTTGAAGACGACGGACAGGACTTCGAGGCGAGAATCGGACTGTCGCCGTCCGACGTTAGTCGGTTCTCCATTGCCCTGGGCGGCAAGCCGAACGACCTGGTCGCGGTCCTGACGATCCGCTTGAAGAAGGCGGCAATCGCCGCCCAAATCACCTCCAACATCAGGGGTGAGCTTCATGGGAAGGGCGTCAAGTACGAGGAAGCCAGTACTGGAGGGGCTGCCGTCTTCGAGGAGACACGTCCCACCGATTCTCCGGGCGACAAAGTCGAACGCGGCTTGGCGATCTGCCTGCCGGAAAGCACGCTAGTGCTTGGTCACGCCTAGAAACTGGGATTGTTCGTAGGGCGGTTTTGTGGGAAACTGCGTGGAACAAGGAGGTGTCCCATGCAGAAGAAGTTTATTGTCCGCTTATCCAAGGAAGAACGCAATACGTTGCGAGAGGTGGTCAAGAAGCTCAAAGGCAGCGGCCAGAAGGTCCGACGCGCCCAGATTTTGTTGAAGGCCGATGCGGACGGTCCTGCTTGGAGCGACAGCCGGATCGCGGAAGCCTTCGGCTGTCGGCGCCAGACGGTTCGAGGGGATTCGTCAACGATTTGTCGAAACCGGCTTTCAAGAGACGCTGGAGGGAAAGAAACGCGCCGATCCGCCCACCCCAAAGTTGCTTGACGGAGAACAAGAGGCGAAGCTTATTGCCATGCGCCTTGGGCCGCCGCCGAAAGGCTACGCCAACTGGACGCTCCGACTGCTGGCTCGCAAGGTTGTCGAGTTGGAGATCGTCGATGCGGTGAGTTACGAGACGGTGCGACGCACGCTAAAAAAAATGGAATGACCAATCGCAAGATCGAGTACTGGGTCATTCCACCAGAGGCCGATGCCGAATTCGTGGCGAACATGGAAGAAGTGCTGGAAACCTATGCCAAACCGTATGATCCAACAAACCCGGTGCTCTGCATGGACGAGCAGCCCGTGCAATTGGTCAAGGAGACCAGAAAGTCAATCGCGGCCACGGCGCAACATCCCCGGCGCGTCGATTACGAGTACGAGCGGGCGGGCACGGCGGATATTTTCATGTTCACGGAACCGCTCTCGGGATGGCGGATGGCAACGGCGCGGCAGTCGAAAACGAAAGTGGACTGGGCGGTGGAAATGGCGAGGCTGCTCGATGGCCGTTACAAGGGGTGTGAAAAAGTGATTCTCGTCTGCGACAACCTGAATACGCACACCAAGGGGGCGTTTTACGAAGCGTTCCCAGCAGCCCAAGCTGCAAGTGCGTCCGCCGCATTGAATTCCGCCACACGCCCAAGCACGGAAGCTGGCTGAACATTGCCGAGAATGAACTCGACTCGATGACACGCCAGTGCATGGGGAGACGCCGAATAGGTGACTTGAAATCACTTCGTGAGCAGATTCGTGCATGGTCCAACGATGTCAACAAAACTCAGCGCGGTGTTGATTGGCAAATGAAGATCGACGACGCCCGCTGCAAGCTGAAGTCGGTTTATCCCAAGATCAAGATGTGACTAAGCACTAGTCGTGGTCTGTTCAAAGGCGAAGGCGCTGAAGGGGCTTCTCAATCGCGGCAAGCCACCGCAACTCTCCCAGACACTGCAAGCAGCCATTGAGGCGACCGACTTCTCCAGATCAGTGGTTGTGGCCGTTGACGGCCCGACGATTAAAGGCAGTTTGCGGACAGGATGCGAGGCCCCACTGAGTATCCCGAAACTGTCGGAGCAGGTGTTTCGCGCCGCGTACGGCACGACCTTACTGGAGGTTGTTCCCAGTTCAGGCTCGCCCGGCGGTAGCAGCACGCCGACACTGACGCCCCAGGACGCCGACGAGATTCCTCGGCAGTGCCCTGCGGCGTGTACCGCGGCGCCAGTAGTGCGGGCCAGGGTGCAGATTGCCTGCGGCGAGCGCATTTCGGAGGCATCGAACGTCATCGGGACGACGCCCGCCTTCCTAGCGGTTCTCGACTCGGGCAGACTGGCCGCCGCCAAGGCGCTGCCCGCCTTCCTGGCCGCCCGCGATTGGGGCAGCCTGGCGGAAGGCAGGGTCTTCTCCGATCTCAACGTGCGCAGCGGCAGCAGGGTTTGCCTGGTAGGCGAGACCGTCAGGCGGACTCTGTTCCACGGCGAATCGCCTCTTGGCAAGGAAGTCCGCGTCGGGAATGTCGCCTTCACGGTGGTCGGCGTGCTTGGCCGCAGGGGCGCGGACATGACGGGTAGGGACCAGGACGACCTCGTGTTGGCGCCCTGGACGGCGATCAGAAGCCGACTGGGCGGTGCCCTTGCCGCCGGCGTCCCGACTCCTACTGGCGGAAACGGCGGAACAGGCCATTCAAAAAGTTCGCCGCAGCCAGTCCGATACGCCAAAGCGGACGGGATCGTCGTTGCTGCCATCAGCATGGAGCAGGTTCCGAAGACCATTGCCGAGATCACGGAATTGCTGCGCGAGCGGCACCGTATCCACCCTGGGCAGCCAGACGACTTCCAGGTGCGGTACACGTATTGATTTCGTCGACCATGGGAGCCAATCACGACCGCCACGCCTGGGCGGCTTGCCGAGAGGATCGCGGAAACGCTGGTGGTTGGCGGATCCTTTGCCCCGCGCCGAACAAGAGGGGATGTGTTGCCACCACGAACGACCATCGGTCGCCTCAACGGCGCACGGCACAGGTCGGCAAAGCCTGGTGAAGACCATTCGCCCCAGCCTTCGTGACCTTGGTGCCGCCGATGTACAGCGTCTTGAGTCGGGTCAGCCCTTTGAGATGCTCCAGCCCGGCGTCCGTCACCTCGGTTTCCCGCAGGTTCAGCCATTGGAGACTGGTCAACCCTTCGAGGTAAACCAGACCGGCGTCGGTGACCTTGGTGTTCCCCAGATCTAGCGATTGGAGTCGGGTCAACCCTTTGAGGTGAACCAGTCCGGCGTCGGCGACCTTGTTTGTTCCCAGGGTCAGCTTGCGGAGCTGGGTCAACCCCTTCAGGTAAACCAGTCCAGCGTCGGTCACCTTGGTGAACCCCAGAACCAGCGACTGGAGTTGCATCAGCCCTTCGAGGTTTGCCAGCCCAGCGTCGGTCACCTTGGTTCCCCACAGGTTGAGCGTTTGGAGTCGAACCAACCCCTTGAGGCGTTCCAGCCCGGCGTCGGTCACTTCGGTGAGCCCCAGGTCCAGCCATTGGAGTCGGGTCAACCTTTTGAGGTGAACCAGCCCGGCGTCCGTGACCTTGGTGTTCACGAGGTACAACTTCGTGAGGTTGGTCAACCCTGTGAGGTGTTCCAACCCGGCGTCCGTGACCTTGGTATCCCCGAGGCACAACATGTTGATCTGGGTCAGCCCCTTGAGGTGTCGCCAGCCCAGCGTCGGTCACCTTGGTTCCCCACAGGTCTAGCGATTGGAGTTGAGTCAAACCTTTGAGGCGAGCCAGTACAGCGTCCGTCGCTTTGGTCACCGCCAGGTTCACGCCAATCACCGGCTTGTCGGGGCTCTTTTCATCGACGGTGACCTTGCCGCCCAGTTCTCTAATTTCGGCAATCGCCGTTGCTTCGTCCGGGCTGGGTTCTGCCGCCAAACCAAGGACGGAGGCAAGCGATAGACCCGATGCCACGATCGTCACGGCAATTCGGTTCACGGCGTTGCCGTTCTGCTGAACGGTTTGGCGAGAGGCTGTGGGCATACCTCAAGTATAGCCGAAATACGCAGGTGTTTGGATTCCCGCCCCCGCCGACCCTACATAGTTCATGCTGACCTTCTGGCAGTGGCTGTCGCAACTTCGCCTCCTCGACGAAACCTACTACGGGCTCGACCCCGAGCAATACGACGCTCTCTTCGACAAGGAGTTGGAGAAGGTCATCACCAGGACATCCAACACCGCCCACCGGCAGATCCTCGAAAGGATGCGGGGGTTCAGCTGGATGGGCTACATCGCCGTTGCGGTCAGGCACGCTGGCTTCCGTGACCAGCGGGAAGTCCAGGAACGGACGCACGACATTGCCGTGAAGCTGCTCATGGGGCGGCTCTTCACGGGCTTCGACGAGCGGGTTTCCGGTCCGATGGATCTCCGCTTCAGGACGAGCGTCACCAACGCCGTCCGCAACATGGTCGAGAAGGAACGGAACCGCCGCCGGCTCTTGCCGACCGTTGCCGCTGCCGCCGACCTGCCTGCCCGATCAGGGACGGGCGATGACGACATGGAGGGCGAGAAGGTCGTCCGTGACTTCCGGCGGTTGGTCCACAGGCGGCTGGGCGACATCGGCTTGGCGGTTCTCGACGTGCGGTTGGGGGGCGGCGAGACGAAATCGCTGGTCGGCTCCCCTGCCCTCGGCTCGCCGGGGAAGTGGATCGTGAAGAAGGTCGTTTGCCAGATCAAGATGTTAGCGAAGGAGTATGCCCGGTCTTTGGGCGACTCGGAGTTTCTTCGGAGGATCGAGAAGGCGATGGCAGTGGAGGGGGAGACGGTCGAGAAAAGGCGAACGGCGACGGCGGCGAGGCAGGCGGTGGGGGCGTGAGGGGGGACTGCTTGGGTATCGCCCGCCGTGCCAATATGCCGGTCGTCTCCGGGCTCGCGGTGGAGAGCCACCAGTCAGAAACCCCGTCATTCCCCACCCGACCATGACGATAAGCGGACTTTGGATGACTTCCGGGACCTGTTCCGTAGCCGCTCCAGCGGTTCGGTCCTTCGCATACGTCGAAATCCGCCTCAGCGAGGGGCATCCCCTCCTGCTTGACAACGCCACGTTTTCTAACCATAATGACGGCAACCCGTTGGTGGTAGTCAGCCGCTCCCTGCTTCTCGCCGATTCCCTAAAGCAAAGGGCAGCCACGATGAAGACCGCAAGAGCCACGCTGTTCGTCGCCCTTCTGTGCTGGGCTTCTGCCGCCCACGCAATCACCATTGGCGGCATCACGCTCACCGATCTCGGCGCGGGCGTCGTGCCGAATGCCATCAACAACAACGGGCAAGTGGTCGGGCAAAACGTTTCGGGGCAGGCGTTTCTGTGGCAGGGCGGGACGATGGCTTCGATTGCCATGCCGAGTGGGACGCAGAGTTGTGCCAACGCCATCAACGACAACGGCGAAGTGGTGGGATGGTTCGACAACTCCAGCGGACTCCAGCACGCATTCAGTTGGACGAGCGGAACGGCGACCGACCTGAGTGCGGGACAGACCTATACCTCCGTCGCCAACGGTATCAATAGTTCTGGCAACATTGTTGGGTATACCGAAACTGGCTCAAGCCCTGTATCGGAAGAGTGGGGAAGCCAGGGTTCTCGCTCGCTCTTTCCGACCAAGGACACCGAATCGTTTGGAATCAACAACAGCGGCTGGGTGGTTGGACTAACAACCGCTTCAAACGGGCAACTAACTGGTGGATTCCTTTGGGAAGGCGGTAGCACAGGGAATGTAACCGGTGGTTTTAGTAGTTTTGATCCGGTTGCTATTAACAATAATAATTTGCTGGCAGGGCAGGATTCTGGACTGGGAGCGTACTGGTCATCTGCTGATGGCTACGAGTGGATTGGCAAATTATCGCAGTCAGATCCAACCTCGGACGTGTTGGGCTTAAACAGTAACGCAGACCCCTATCTCGTGGGATATTCCGGTTCACAAGCTTGTCTTTTTGATCCCGGCATTGGTCAGCTTTACAACCTGAACGATTATCTTCCCACCGGCTCGCCCTTCACCTCGCTCACCGCCGCCAACGACATCAACAACAGCGATGAGTTCATCGGCATCGGCTTGGTCGATGGCGTGGAACACGGGTTCGTCGGGCAGATTGTCGTGCCGGAGCCTTCGACCCTCACCCTGCTCGCTATTGGCTCTCTCATCGCGTTTGCTTATGGGTGCTGGAGGTGTCGGGAAGCGAGCCAAAAGACTGTCGTGCAGTGTGTCGCGAATCAACACACTGGTTGACTGGAAGAGCGGTAAGATGGACACATGACGTTCACGATGAGCCAGCAGATTTCACTTGGCGCAGCCCTCGTGCTGACCTGCATCCCCTCGCTGATCACGGGTGTTCTGACTTTTTTCGCTGGAAGCCAACATATCAAGTTTGCACTTCAGGAGAAATCGCGCGCTAGAACATTACGCGAGAGGTACACAAGCCCTCTCAAGCAACGTGCCCTCACGCTGAGCGGACGCCTTCTGGAGCTTGAAGAGAAGTTCACGAACGGGACGTATGATCAGGTTCGCGAATGGCTCCGAACGCTCAAGAAACATGCTGAAAGGCACCAACGACTCGACATCTTCCCGGTTTGGTGTTCTTATGAGGGAATCTTCGCCCTGACCACGCTTTACTATACGTGCCGCTACATCAAGAGTTCGTGGGAAATCCTTGACTGCCTTCCGTTCAGCGAGCTTGATCCGAAGTATAGCAACAGCCTGCACAAGCACCTGCTTCGGGTGAGAGAAGTTTTTCACGATGACGGACTGTGGGACTCTTCGCAAGATGTCATAGGGGTGCTTTTTGCGGAGAGCGACAAGGATGTGCGATTCGCAGATTTGTGTCGAAGTTTGGACTCGCAGGACGAATACGGTCCCTTTCTTCGGCTCATCGACTTCTATATTGAGTTGGACGGCGCGAAGATTCATCTTATAAGAGAGAAGTTGGACGATCTGACCGCTGCCTACCCCTAACCCCAGCCACGGAAACGGCTTAGCTGCAAGCCGTGGGATCGCTGAGGGGTTCAGCCCTGCTGGGACTAGGGCTAGTTTACCTGCGGCGGCGTGGGGCGAAGGCTTGACGACGGCAAACTCATAGCCGTCCAGCCCGCTCCGCACCCCCTGCCGCCAGCGACGAACGTAATCCCCGATGCGGACGGCATCCGCAGCCCAGGAAGTAGCCACCACGATTCAGTTCGCTTCCAGCCCTGGCACATAGGCGACCGCCACATTACTTCCAGAAGTCCTCCACAGCGAGGCTCAAGCACCGCCTTGCCCCTTCGACTCCGAGCTCATTCCGAGCGGCTTCGAACTGTTCTGGAAGCAGGGCGTGAGGGGGCGTGGGCGATAAAGGGCGACAACGGCAAGGACGCAGCTGCCCCAAGGACGAGGCTTCGGCAGAATCCGCCCCCTCCAAGCATAAATACTGCATGAGAAAATGGGACCAAGATACAGAAGAGTTCATGGAGCGGTGGACGGAGAAGGAGGTCCGGGCGACCATCGGGGCGAGTCCACGCTCCACCGTCCAGGATAACGAGGAGTACGAACCCACGGGACCGCACGCTTGGTTCGGGTACGTGGTCGCCGAGATCGTCGCCCCGCTCGCCCTGCGGCGGATGTCGGAGACCTGGGAGGCTCGACCGTCCTATCCCGAGTGGAGCGATTACGCCCCCGCGATACGCCGGGCGCCGACGAGATGATCGGACAGTTCCCGCCCGGCACGACGCTCGCCGAGTGGTACCGTGAGAACGAGCCACTCCTCCAAGGAGACCCCGGCGAACTGGAAAGGATCAGGATCGTGGCTGCCGCTCTCCTGCCCTTGTTCGACGCGGACCTAACTTGTTGGGAGGCGATCGCCGCACTGGACGATTTCTCGCGAGGCACGTTCTTCGAGTTTCTTGAGTGCTGGCACGCCCGGGTCCCCAAGAAGTGCCGCCCATTCGTGCGGCGGATTGCCAAGGAGTTCGGGGTGGAGATCCCGGGGGATGGGTGAAGAACTCACGGTTCACCGAGAAACCGCGAAACATCGCCCATGCCAGGAATACCCCGTAAGCGGCAAAAGGTTCGCCCCGAACTTTTTCCGTCCTTCCGGGTTGTCGCGAAGGCGTCTCCGGCTTTTCACCGTGAAAAGTGGCAGGCGCCAATCCAGCAGGCTCACTTTGAAGCGCAGAGGTCTGCGCCTCCGTACCCTTCCACGCGGCGGCCAGAGCGCAATAAATCCATTTCAGTAACCTCAGACAGGTTGAGCGACGCTATTTCACAAAGACACGAAGGCATTGATGGCACCACGATCGGACATAGAAAATGAGCCAGTCCCACCATGTTGCGTGTTTATTGAATTCGAGTGATTTCCGAAACCATTTGCCCGCGATGCCAAAGTCGCGGTGTTTTTGGGCGATTTTTCCCAGGGTATAACAGGTCCACACTGCTTTGTCCGTTTTTCGGTGTTTCTCGTCTATCTCTAGCACTCTTCGAAACCACTGTTCCGCAGTGTCGTAATCCTGCTGTTCGGCGGCAATGCAGCTCAACTGGTGATAAGTGCGCGCCTCGAATCGCTCACCCTCTTTTGTGTTAGCGATATCAAGCGATTTTCGGCACAGCTTCTCGGCGGTCTCGAAGTCGCGCCGCTCGCTAGCGGCCGCAGCCAGAGAGAGCAAGCCCTCTGCATTGCCGTGCTTCTCAAAAATAGGGAGCGCCTTTCGATGCCACAGCTCGGCGGCCCCGATATCTTGCCGTGCCTGGGCGATTTGCCCTAGGTAAAAATAGGTTGGTCCCGCACCGAGTTCGTGGCCATACTTCTCGTAAATGTCGATCGCTTTTCGATACCACGTCTCGGCGGCCCCGATATCTTGCCGTGCCTGGGCGATTTGCCCTAGGTAAAAATAGCTTGGCGCCGCACCGAGTTCGTCGCCATGTTTCTCAATAATGTCGATCGCTTTTCGATACCACGTCTCGGCGGTGTCATAATCACGCTGCTCTTCTGCAACCCTACCCAACTGGTGATAAGTATATGCCGCGCCGAGTTCGCTGCCCTGTTTCTGTTTGATGCGGAGCGATTTGTTTAGCCACTTCCCCGCAGCCTCAAGGCTCCCTCGCTGCCGGGCGACAACGCCCAGATTCTGGTAGCTGATGGCCGCGCCGTGTTCGTCACCGAGTCTCTCATCAATTTCGAGTGCTTTGCGATACCACGTCTCGGCGGCGTCAAGAGTACCCCGCCTTTGCGCGATGATCCCCAACTGATGGTACGTGGCCGAAGCACCACTTTTGTCGTTTTGCTCGAAGAACCGGAGCGCACTGCTGTACAACTTTTCGGCCCCGTCATAATCTCCTCGTATCTCTATGATCGTTCCCAAGTCGAGAGAGGCATGTGCCAGGGCAGATTGATTATCGTGCTGTTTCGCTATTTCCAGCGCTCTTCGACACCATCGCTCCGCCAAGTCGAAATCTCGTTTCTTATAGGCACGGAAACCCAGCCAATCATATGTGTGGGCAGCGTCATGCTGGTTGCCCTGTTTCGTAGTGATTTCGAGCGCCTTTCGAAAACACTCGCCGGCGGCGTCGAAGTCTCGCTGTTCCGTCGCGACCATTCCCAAGTTATGGTAAACCTGCGCCGCGCCGTGTTCGTTTCCTATCGCTTCGTTAATTGCCTGGGATTTCTTGTAGCATTCGACAGCGGCATGGAGATCTCGTTGGATATGTGCTAGGACACCCAAGCGCTGATAGCTCTTCGCGATGCCGGATTCATCACCCCGACGCTCGAAGACTGCTCGCGCCTTTTGAATCCATCGATCCGCGGCGTCGAAGTGTCCTTGTTTCCCGGCGATGAAGCCGATATTGCCGTAGATTGTTGCCGCCTCGTATTCGTTGTCCCGTTTCTCGTAAATGCTCAGTGCTTTTTGACACAACGTCTCAGCAGTATCGAAGTCTCCTTGTTCTTGAGCGACACAGCCCAAGGCGTGCGAAGCGGCTGCTTCGACTTTTTCGTTGTCCATCCCTTGGGCGATATCGAGTGCCTGGCGAAACGAATCCGCGGCCGCATCGAAATCTCGCTGTTGCAACGCAATCATGCCAAGTTTAAGGGACCGGGCCGCTTTGGCCTCTGGATCATCCACCGGTGGCTTCGTGTCTGCCGCCTTTTGATACCCGCGGACTCGTTCGTCGAAGTCTCGCTTATTCTGGGTATTGGTGCTCAACCAGGGAAGCAGACGGCAAAAATGACAATCCATACACAGACGATCAGCCAACTCCAACGCCGTCTGATAATTCAAGTCGTTGAAGTAGAATGGAATTTGTCCCCTGAACGCCTTAACGAATACAAAACCGGACGCACGGCTCGCCATTACGTCGAACAAACGCACGCTGCCGAGATTCAACCGAATGACCGAAATTACAGCTTCGTAGGTAACGGCTTAGAATCGGATGAATTCTGTGGATCGATCCGCCGCAAGAATCAAGCAACCCCGCATGGGCCAGCGTCTCCAAGAGTGCATCGACCTCGGCCCGAGTCACGGCCTTGTCCGACTGAGCCGCCATGGCTTCCAGGTCGTCCCCGTCAACGAATCGCTCGTAAAGTGCAAGCGGCGCCAACAGGGGGCGCGCGGACTCGGGAACCAATTGCACGGCGTATTGCAGCGTCGCGAGCAATTTCTTCTCGCACGCGCTGGCTCCCTCCTCGATCGACTTGAGGTTCGTCTCTAAGGTCCTGCACAATTCTCCGGCCGAATGGTCCTCCAAGTCGGGAAGCATGATCCTCATGGCCATGGGATGACCATCGGTCAGATCCAGCAACTCAGCTAACCGCTGGTCCGTGCGATCGGCAGGCAGCCCCAGTTCCGACAGAACCGTGCGACCATATTCCCAACGCTCCTCGCCTTCAAAGCCAGTCAGATTTATCCGAAGGCAGTGCTGAGTGCCTAGCCACGATTCCTCGCTACGGCTGGTGATCAATATCTTCGTTTTGCCTCCCTGCAACTTCTTGAGTAACTCGAACAAATACTGTTGATCCTCTGACCGAAATCTGGCCGGCTCCTCCGTGCTCTCCATGCCACGGACGACTTCAAGATGGTCCCAGACGATCAGGCAGCGCTGTTGTTGAAGTGCCTCGGCCAGCCTTTCGATTCGTTTCTCCATCGAATCGAGCACGAACTCGATTCCGAGCAGTTCGATTCCGAGGTGGTTGATCACGTATTCCGCCGTGCGAATGTCCCAGTCAAACGAGAACCAGAACAGATCGTCAGCCGATATCCCATCGTCATTCAATAGTCGACGGGCAAAGCAACGAACCAGTGTCGTCTTGCCCACGCCTCCTGGACCGTGAACCAGAATCGCGGCGTGATCTTGCGACATCGCCCGATCCAGCGCCCGCAAATGATCATCTCGCCCTCTGAAGCCCTGCGGTTCTTCGTCGTTCCCTAAGAATCTGAAATCGTTCATGACTCAGCGCTCGAATCTAATTGAGAAGGAATACGATCATCCTTGATTTCGCGAACATGGTTCTCCTCCTGAGGATTCGATCAGTCGCCGGGTGCCATTCGTGGAGGGACGGGTTCGCAGCGTTCCTGGCGGTCGGGCTATCCCCGGGACGCCCCACGGATGACAATAGCCTGATTCTGGCCCGGAGATCCGGTCATGTCAACCGCCGGGGCCGCACCGATCTCCAAGCTGCTCGCCTGGGACTCCCGGACATGTTCATTTCGCGGCGCCGTTCCATTCCCCGCGCATCCTCTGCCGCAGCTTGTCGTCCAACGCGGCGGGGTTCCGCCCCTCGTCATCCACCAGGCGGCTGAACTCAAGATACCAGCCCCACCTGTCCTCCCGGCACGCCCTGCTGTCAACCAGCTCGCCCGCCAGCCGTTCTGACCTGCAGAATCATCTGCCATGCTGATGGCCTTGGTGGCCAACCCCTGGTACAATCAACCGTACTTCGCGCTGGCGGCTTTCGAGAATGCGGCACCGCCCCAGCCCGATCGCTATTTGAAGTGGGCAGCACCGATGCAACCATCGGGGGAGACGTGTCGTGAAACGGACCTTTTTGGCGTCCGGTGTGTTGGCCACGGCCTGGACAGTTGGCATGGTCTCTTCTGGCTTCGGCTGGGCTCAGGAAGAGAAGGACTTGCAAGGGGCGACGGTCGAGTTGGTCGTGCGGTCGCCTGACGGCCGACCCGTTGCCAAGGCGGAAGTCGAGATTGCTTCGGGCTTGCACGCCTTTCGCGATGAGACGCCTTCGTCCATTACGAAGAAAAACCGACGCGGCGGGGCGTGTTCGCTTCTCTTGGTCTATCGGCCTACAGCGGCTGACCGTGATGGTCAAGGGCGTCGGCTACGGCGCGACAGGCCGCTTCGAGGCAATCCGCGGGACAACCGCTCGCCCGGCACTGCCGCCGCTGGTCCCGTTTGGCTCGATCGAAGGTGTCGTCGCCAAAGATTCGCTTCATGCGGGAAGCTACGTCGAGATCTCGAAGATGCGCCACCAAATGGAAGGCGTCATGGAACCAAGCAGGGCGGTTTACCGCCGAAAATCTCCCGGCCGACGAATACACTGTGTCGATTGGCCCCGACAAACGCTATGTACGAAGCGAAATGGAGGTTGCCGTTCTCCCCGGCCAGCGCACGCGGAAGGTGATTGTCCATTGGCTCGAAAGCAAGCCATCGCGGCAGACCGCGATGACATTTGGCATGAAACATGGCAAGGAGAAGCAGATTCTCTGGGCCGCGGGAACCGTGTACGACGAGGCGGGCCGCCCGGTGGTAGGGGCCGATGTCTTCGCAGTGATCGGCTTTTACGGTGGGATACGGATGTACGAACGGATCCTGTCGGTGAGGACCGACAAAGCAGGACACTGGGAGTTCCGCGGTTCGGACAGTGTTTCCGCCTTCAACGGAACGATCATCGCCCATAAGCCGGGCCACCCTTACACATCGGCCTCGATATTGAGCCCTATCCCGAATGAAATGGACGAGAATCCGCGACCGGTAAATCTGCCCTCCTACGATCTTGTGCTTGCTGCCCGAGGAGGAAACTTGGAAGTCGTCGTCCGAGAAGACGGCAAGCCGGTGCAGAATGCTGTTGTGACGATTGGCCGCAACCACGGCCCCAGCATTTATGACAAGCACTACGTTGGCAGCGAGCGCGGTCCTAATCGCGAGGGCGTCGAAGGGCTGCTGACTCCGTCCGTCACGACCGACAGCGAAGGCATTGCGAGTTTTGCCGATCTTGTTCCCGGCGAGTACCGTGTCGCAGTCGCGGGAGGCCAGCAGGATGTTGACTTGCTCGACACGCCTTTCCGGGACGAAGTCAAGTGCCGTTTTGTGAAGATCGGCAACGTCGCCGTCGAGGGGCGCCAAACGCGGAAGCTGAGCATCGTCCTTTCGCCACAGCAGCTTTATCGAGCGTCGATCCTGGTGCAGCGGGCCGATGGCCAGCCGTATTCGAGATCCGAAATCCGTGTTTCCGACAGAATCCGACGCTTGGTTCACCGCCGCAAATGAAAACTCCAAGAAGAGCGGCGGGCGGCTCTACTCCCTCTGCGGTTCCGGACTGCACCACATCGAATTCACAGTTCTTGATCCTGGCCAGCGAGGCCAAAGCTCGGATGACTTGCCGCGAGAGGCGGTGACCGCGACGATCGGCGTCTCGCCGCTTCTGTCCGAAACGCCGGGCGTCGTCCTCACGACGATGGAGCAGCGTCTCGGCTCGCTCGTGGTGCGGCTGGAAGACCCCGCCGGCAAGCCGTTGCGGGGATCCATCCTTGTGGACCGCAATCCGTTCGCAACGATACCGCCGTTTGCCGGAAGCGTGGACGAGCATGGCGAGGTGCGTTTCGAGGGGATCGAGCCCAGCGAACACGCAGTTGAAGCCTTTCCGGCGGAACAAACCTTCGCCGATCTCGGCTCCGACGACGCAGCATTCCCTGCCGACAAGGATCTCCTGGGCCGCTTGATCGTTCTGATGGAACACATCACGACGCCCAAGGGCATGGAAACACGCGTTGTTATGCGGGCGAAGCGGACGAGCTACATCCGCGGAACGCTGCGGCCGCCCGCCGGCATTCGGCTCGCCGATTGCTACGTCTTCTGCGGCGAGTCGCACTCCATCTTGGGATTCGTAACGCGATACAACCATCGGGCCGGCAAATTCCTCATAGGGCCCTTGCCCGAAGGAAAGACGACGATCCTTGGCGGCCGCGAGGGCTGGGACCTGCCCGACTGGCCGCGACTGGAAGTCGACGTTTCCAGCGACCGCATCGTGGACGTGGAATTCGCGATTCCAGCAGAGCCTCCGAAGGGGTCAAGACGGCACGGTCCACAACAGGCGTTTATGGGCATGGGCGGCATCAGCATGCTCGGCGCAGCGCCGACCGCCGGCCAGGGGCATGTCTTCTTGAACGACGGCAAGACCCCGGCCTACGGCGCCGCGGTTGCTTATTTCGTGCCCGAGACGATCCCGCCGGTCGGCGCGGGGGAGGTCGATGCGCTTGGCCGAATCGTCGTTGGCGGGGCTTGGTACTCCGGCAACGAGTCGAATCAGACGCGGCCGGGCAGTCCGACCGCGCCCGTGCTCGTCGCTTGGCTGCCCGGCGTTTGCGGGGCGGCGATTGCGCCAATCGAGAGCGACGCCCAGGCGAAGGGCCTGAAGATCGTTTTGCCCCCGCCCTTGTCCGCGACCGGGAAAGTGACCGTCGGCGGAAAGGAAATCCGCGGCCGCCGCAGCCAGTTTGTTGTTGTCGCGCAATATGAAGGGAAGGGAAAGCTGGACCGCTGGCTGAGCCGAACGGTTGCGCCCGACGAGAACGGCGGCTTCACATTGTTGGCTCTTACGCCAGGGACATATCGCGTGCAAGCGGCGATGGACAACATTTGGCTGTCGCCGTCTCTCCGTCTGGAAGTGGCCGCCGGCGCGGCGACGAAGCCGCTTGCGCTCGACATCGGCCCGCCGGGGCCGGCGATCGTTGTCAAGGTGGTCAACCCGAAGGGAAAGCCTGTGCCCGGCGCAGGCGACACTGGCCCGCCCGGAGGGCCCGCTGGCGGACGAACTGTGGCCGCACGCTTTTCTTTCCGACGGCGCGGGAGTGCTCCATATTCCGCCGCTGGATGCGGGAACCCACAAGCTCCAAGTGCATGGGGCCAAGGAGCGGCTGCTGACCGTCCCGCCGCTTGCGAACGTCAACGCGATCGAGGCCGAGCCGATCGTTGTTGCGAAGTAGTTGGCCGCTCCGCAGCGAATTTGGACGGGTTAGTCCGCGGCATCCTCATGGTTTGTGCAACGAATCGTCGAGTGCGCGGATTTGTTTCATCGCCGCTGCAAAGTCCCAGAAACGGATGGCGCCGTCGATGGAGCCGCCAACCAGCGTGCCCTCGTCGGCCAGAAAAGCGATGCCGTTGATGCTCTGAGAGGAGCCGACGAACTCGCCGCGATGCCGCCCCGTCTCGGCGTTCCAGAATGCTGATTGCCGCCGGGTCGAAGGCGCACCCAGGGTTGCCGTCCATGGTCGCCGCGAGAACGTACCGCCCGTCGGGCGACCAAATCAAGGACTGCACTGAGTGGGACATTCCTGCTCAAAGAGCCGGAGCTGACGAACGAATTTGCCGGTGTCCGTCTTCCAAACGCAAACACGCGCACCCCCGTGCCTATAATATGTCGATTCTACGCCGACGACGACCACGAGCGATTCGTCAGGCGAGAAGACCACGCGGGAGGCAGGGTCGCTGTGTTCCAGTTCCGCGACAACTGCATGTCGCTGCGTGTCCCAGAGCGCAACGGCGCCGCTCTTGACCCTTATCACCGCCCGCGGCTTCTTGATCGCGGGCATGTACTGCGATGCGCCTTCGGGCACGTCTGGCAACCGGCCTACGCGATTCCAGGACCGCGTATCGAAGAAATACAGCGGTTCTTTCGGATCGCTGGACTGCAGCGCGAGATGTTTTCCGTCGCCTGTGAAATAGGGATTCGACAGGTGGACTTGCGTTCCGTGGGCGAAGCTCGAACGATAGGAATCCCAGGCTTGGTGCCATGGCCGGGTCCCCAGCGCCGCAATGTTAACCCAGTTGTCCAGCGCCGCCAACGACCCATCTGGACTGAACGCGATCGACTTTGGTTCATACTGCAAGTGGACTTCGCCGAGGGACTCGTGGGTCGCAGGGTTCCAGAACTGAAGCGAGTCTCGGTTAGTGAAGATGATCTGTTTCCGGTCCGGCGTCACGGTTAAGCACCCACCGTGCCCGGATTCGTGGGCGTTGAACTTATGCTGCGGCTCGAACCTCAACGTCCATGCGGATATGTTCGACTGGCTGAGTCGGAGTATTTCCAGAACTTCGTCAGGCGCATTTGCCCGGTCGTACACTCGCGCCGTCCATTTGCCGCCCGCTTTTGCCTGGACGATCAAACGCCGCCCGGCGGGAGGCAGACGCGAGCCGTCGTCCGGCAGCTTTGCCAACAATTCGTCGAGCCGTTTCCGATCGGCCGGCGCAACCGTCCGGGTGCTTTTTTCCGCGACGTAGCGGCGGAGGCGAGGGGGAGCGGGGCCCGAGATCGCCTCGTCGATCGTCACTTTGCAAGTCTCCCTGGAAACGTCGGTTCCGAAGGAGTCGGCGGACTTCGCCTCGTCCCCGACGCTGATCACGGCGAGTTTGAGCTTATCCAGCCCATATTCGGCGTATTGTTCGAGCCAATCCTGATAATCTTTGCGGGCCTGCGCGGATCGACCGGCGGCGAGGCCGTCTTGCCGGGACTCGGGCCGCGCACCGCGGCGTTGCGATGCATCTCCAACGCCTGCTCTTCGTACCGCTTTTTCGCCTTCGGATTGCCCGGCCCTGCCACAAGATCTTGTTCCTGCATGGCGGCCAATCGGCGCTTTGCGTCGTCGCTGCCGCACATCGCGGCGCTTCGATAGAACTTCTTCGCCTCCTGTCGATCTGGCTTGGGCCCCCAGCCGCGGTCGTACATGACTCCCAGGTCGTAAAGCGACTCCACGTCGTTGACCGTGGCGAGTTGAACGCAGTAACTCCCAATTCGCCGCAACTGTCGCCGGGCCTTGTCCGCCAAAGGTGAAGACGAATCAATCTTCCGAACCCTGGCAAAGCACTCCGCGGCATGGCGCCAGTCAGCGATGAGTGGTCGCTCAGATAATTCAGATGATGGTGGGAGTGGAAACCTGGCAAAGAGTTCCGCGGCATGGCGCGAGTCGATGGACATCATGGCCAGACACCCGAGATTGAACCACGCCGCCGCATTCTTCGGTTCCTTTTCTACGATTTGTTCAAGTTGGCGCCGCGCCGCCGCAAGGTCGCCGTCTCGCTTGAACCGCTCAATCGCAGGATCGCGGCCCTCCAACTGTTCGGTCTGGTCCTCGCGCACCTGCTCGGCCGTGGGCGGCACGACCCCGCCCCTCCGACGCGACTGCCGGGATTCAATTCGGACCTCCTGGGATAGCGCCTCTCCCGTCCAAATCGAGTTCAGCCCCATCAATCGAACCGCGTCCCGGCGTTTCAACCTGGCCGCCGCCGCCACACTGGGGGTGAAAACAAGCTCGATGGTTGCTATGTCTGGCGGCACGTCGATGTCGATGTCTGACCAACGCGACAACTCTGTGTCACTCGACCAAGCCACGGGGCCCAGCGACTGTGTGCGGCCGCCCGCGCGGAGCGAAACGTCAAATGCGATCCCGACTGGCGGCTTGTTCGCGTCGATCACCACGTGCACGAGCGATGTGTCTCGCGTGTCCCGTGACGCCGTCGCGCGCAGGCACCCTTCCACAGCCGAGCGCAACGCCTCGTCGCCTTCTAACGTGGGCAGAGGCTTGTCGTCAGCCAGCAGCGTCCACGGAAGCGTGCCCTCGATCACTCGTTCGGCGAGCGGCTTGGCGTGGGCGATGTTGTCTGGTGGTGGGTCGCCTAGGAATTCCATGTGGTAGCGATAGTGGTACGTCTGCGGTCCGGGCTTCAAGGCGGCATATTCGGCGTCGGTGAGTTTTTCCTTCCAGCCCTGGCCGTGCGCATAAACGTAGTCGTACACAACCCGATAGCCTGTGCCGCGGTAGGGATTGAGTTTGATGCCCGAGAAGTCGCTCTCGCGGTAACCGCGCATAACGCTGTCAGGCCAAAACCCGCGCCGACGGGGAATTGTGAACGTATGCCACACCGCCAGCCCGTCGGCCCGCTTGGTTTCCTTGGCGATTTTCACCTCCAGCCGCACGGCGCCCAGCACGTACTTGCCCCAGGCGTCCGCCGGCAGCCTTCCTCGCTTGTGAGCCAGACTCAATGAAGTCGCCCCAAACGGGATCCCATGCCGTTTTGTCGTCTGCCTGGGCCCGCAGCGCCCGGGCAGTCACCGCGGCGAACTGCTTCGCTGAAAGCTTGTCGTCAGCGAGCTGCCGGAGCAACTCCACGGGCGCCGTGCCGTCGCCGGACGATTGCGCGGCGGCGTCGGCGTGACCGTGACGGGACGGGCTTGCGGCAGTTTGGGCTTCCGCCAACTGCGACAGCCGTGGAACCACTGCAATCAGGACGAAACAGCTGTAGGCAAGAATCGCCCAAAGGCGGCAAGCACTGAATACTCGGCGCAAGACGACAGGCATGATGCCCCCCCCTGTCAACTCGAATGGATTTTGTGCGACCGCTGCGGCCCCGTCGGCAAGCACTACTACCGCGGTACCCCGACGCATTATCGCACATCCCGCTAGCAGCGACAACCGTGAGTGATCTCTGCCGCCCTCACCGCTTGCCGAGGCCACCAGCGTTGCATCAAGAAAGCGTATCGGGGTGCCGGGTCGAGAAGCGGTTATGCATGGCAGGAGTCCCAGGTTCGTCAAAGAAGAAACGGCGACCGTGCGTGCATGGAAAGGGCGTCGGATGGAACCATCGCCAGGGAAATGGCGAAATAGATTATGGATTCTGGGCTTCCGAAGATGCCCGTTCTCCTTCATACAGCTCGACCGATCTGCCGTCGAGGCGAGGCTGTGCCCTCCCGCCCTCAGCCCTCCCGACTCGTCAGGAAGTACTTCTCGTCCCCGGATTCCGGGGACGCACCGGCGAAGTCCCCCGTGAGCCGGCGACGGGAAAACATTTGCAAAACTTCCCCCAAGAAAGTCACGGTAGGATCACTACTTCAATCTGGAGGGAAGAACCATGAACATGACAGAGAACCGCGTCACGCTGCCCCGGCTCGCCAGCCGCCTCGGACTGCAATACTACCAGGTGCAGTACTTCGTGCGCACCGGGCGGATCCCGGACGGCACGCTGCGAGACGGCTCGATGCGCAAGACGTGGACGACGGCACAGGTCGAGATCATCGAGAAGTGGTATCGGGACTACCGGCGGCTCAATACAGGGTGTTGCGGAGCGACGAAATAACCAGCCGGAAGATCCGGCACAGCCAGAAGAGGACAACGGAAATGAACGAGCAGATGAATCAGGTTGAACCCAACATGCCACAAGACACGTCGTGGCTGACCGCATGGCGGGAGGTATGGGACGCGGAAACGCAGGCGACAAAGCTGCGGGAATGGCGGACACGTCTCATTCAGCACGGGCTGATCCCGTACGCGCAAAAGGAGTTCTGCCTCGGATTGATCTACAAGCGGGAGAACAATATCCCGGGCGACGACTGAGGGCAGGACGGGCATGGGGTCGTCCCGAAGAACGATTGACCCCGGAAAGCCAGCGAGCCAGCCGGGACGTAACCGACTGGCTCAAGGCTTCAACAGAAGGCACTTTTTATGCGACGCACCTTACATGGATATAATAGTCTCCCGAAGGGCAATAAATCAAGCTCTTCAGCGAAAGCGCAGCGCGTGGATATTTCATCCGCTTGAAGAAGCCCGCCTCTCGCTCAGTGAACTCGTCGTCTACTCCTTCAGGAGCTGCCAGAACGAATTCCAGCGGCAGGCACCGTCCCGAAGGCAGGTCGCCCGCGCCGTGGGCATGGGCAGGGACGCCGTCGCCCGAGCGGACCGGGAACTGAGACACGTCGGACTCCTGGATTGCAACTTCATCCCGCAAGAACCGCCCGAGGGGTGGTTCCAGAAGAAAAGGAAGATCGACCCCGGCAGGCACTGGCGACATGGGTATACCTCGTGGATGAAGTACGTCCTGAAGCCGAACTGCCGGATGGCTCCTCTGCGCCCTGCGGGGACTCGCCCCCTACCTCGTGCTCGCCGTCGCAGGCGAACAGGGATCGGCGAAGAGCACCCTCTGCGAGATCCTCCGGACGGTCGTCGATCCGCTCAAGCTCGCAGCCCTGTCCGGCCCGCCACGGGACGAGAAGGATCTTGCGGCCGACGGCAGGCAGTCCCACGTGCTCGCCTACGACAACGTGTCCTTTATCCCCCAGTGGTTCTCCGACGCGCTTTGCCGGGTCTCGACCGGCGGCGGCCTCAAGGCGCGACGAGCTCTATACGGACGGGGAGCAGTACGTCGTGGACCTGCGGAACCCTGTCGTGCTGAACGGAGTCCCGGACGCCGCCACGAGCCAGGACCTCGTCAGCCGTGCCATCATGATCAGCCCGCCGGTCATCCCGGAAGGGGAGCGGCTCACGAAGTCGGAGATCGACGGCCGGCTGGCGAAGGTGCTGCCGGGGGTCCTCGGCGCCCTGCTCGACCAGCTCTCGGCGGGGTTGCGGAACACGCACCTGAACCCCGGCAGCCTGCCCCGGATGGCGGACTGCGCCTGTGGGTCACCCGATGCACGGGCTCGGAGGAGTGGCTCGAACGTCTACCGCGAGAACGTCCGGCAGGCGGCAGAGATCGGTCTGGAGTCCAGCCCGACGTATGCCGGCGTCCGGCAGCTCCTGGACGGCCACTCCGTGACCGAGTACATGAAGGAGCGGAAGGGAGTGGACCAGTGGCAAGGGACAAGCGCCGAGCTGCTCAAGGCGCTCCAGGACCTCCCGGCGTTCTTGGCGTGGGACGGCAAGCACCGCCCCGACAGCCCCCGTGCCCTAGCCAACGCCCTGAAGCGGGACGCGACGGCCATGCGACAGCAGGGGATCGAGGTGAAGCACACGAAATCAAACGGACGGAGGCTCATAGTGGTCAAAAGGACAGGGCGCAAGGGTGATTATTATGGCCCCTGTATGGCCCCTGTTTGACCCTCTTGCGCCCCTGTATGGCCCCTGTCGATCGGCGTGGATCCCGAGGAAAAAGCCAAAACAGGGGCCTAAGGGGCCATAGAAAGCAGACCTCCTATAGTGTTGAACTTTGAGTAAGAGGGGTGAAAGGAGGCGCCAAAAGACAAATGTAAAGAGTAGGGATCCTTAGGCCCCTTGCGCCTGTGGACGACCGACCTGACGCCGCCAAACCACAGACCAATTCGACGGGAGGAAAGATGACAAACTCGGACATGATCGGCACGACCGTGAAACAGGAACTCGAACGCCGTGGCGGATGTCGGTACGGGCTGCAAGGGGTCAGGGTCTCGTGCGGCGACGGCACGGTCTATTGCGTCCATGACTCGGACTGGGGGGCGGAGGGAGAACTCGTCCTCACGCTCATCCCGCCAGAGCGTTCGCCTTGGAACGCCTTGGAAGGCAGGAAGGCGCGGGAGGACGACTTCCTTCGTGCCTACTCCCTGGCGGAGCTTGACGAGATCGAGCCCAGGTATCCCGAAGGCACCCGCCACAAGGTCCCCGCCGGGACCTGTCGCCTGCTGGCGGAGTGGCCCGTGGTCTGTTGCCCGCGGGATTGACGCCGCCTGGGCGCCGATGGAGGAATTCCCGCTTTTCCTCGGGCTGAACATGAAGATGAAGATCGACGCCGAACGGAAGTACCGCGATCCGGACGGCGAGGAATTCTACGCCCCTCGCCCCGACTTCGGTTAGCTGGTAATATGATTGTACGAGGAGGCGGCCGTTCGGGGGCCGTCCCGACTCTCGCGGCGAAGCCCGCGAAGACAGGACCGTCCCCTTCAGCCGCCCCGAAAGGCACGAGTCAGGGGACGAGGGGAGACACAATGGACGCTCAACGCAAAACCGCAAGGCTCACTTTTCTGGAATATCTCAAGCGTCGGGAGCAGAAACGCCGACCGTCGGCGGAAGGCGACGACGCGGTCAAGAGGGACAACCTGCTGTCACACAGGTTCGTGATCATGGAAACCGTAGAAAGCGTGTTGCGGGTCCTGACGGCGCCCTATGCCGTCATCGGAGGTCATGCAGTGACCTTTCACGGCAGACCGCGCATGACGGACGACGTTGACATCCTGGTGTCGCCCCAAGACTCGCGGACGGCGGTAACGCAGCTCGATCTTCGGCAAGTGTCGCCGCTGAGGACAGGCGGCTACGGCGGCGTGACGCCGGACGGCATGCGCATTGACGTGGTCGCTCCTGACCAGCGGTGGGTCGCGCCGGCCATTGCGCAGGCAGTGCGGACCCCGCATGGCCCGATGGTCGCCGCGCCGTTCCTGGTCGTCACGAAGCTGTGGGATTCCAGCGGTTCTCAGGACGAGACGGACGTGCTCGGCGTGTTGAAGAGGATGACGGACGCCGAGCTGGACGTGACGCGCCGACTGGTGAGACAGTATCTCCCCGACGACGCGGACGATCTTGAGAGCCTTATTGCGATGCGGGACTACTGACAAGCCCGCGGTCATACGGTCGAGCCGCGCCGGAAACCTTGGTCGTCCCCGATCAGGACTCCGCCAGCAAGTTCGGGACTGCCTTCTCGGAGTCAAAGTCCCAACCGGTCAAGACGGGACGCGGATGAAACACTCTCGACGGCAAGTCCTGCCCCGGCAGAGAGGCAGCCGTCCCAGGCACCGAGGCGCGAGTGCTCCGCCTGCCCACCTCGTCCTGCCCATCTTACCGTTCGGTCGGGCGTCCGACCGAACGGCAAGATAGGCAGGTTACCGCCCGCCCCGGACGGCTCCTTCGGCGGGAAGTTTCGCGCGAAACTTGTGCCCGGGTCAGAAAAGGCGCAGGCTGCGCCATTCCGTTTCCTTGAAAACTTGCGCCGAGAGCCCGCGGCGGGGCAGATGTCGCCTGGCGAGAATCCGAGGGCAGGGATGTTCGGAGTCCGAACACGGACTTGCCCGCCGGGAACCAGCGACTTCCCGTTGTGGGAAGTTTTTCACGGTCCAGGCTATTGCCAAGGACGGTCAATGAGCATGCAAGCGAAAGAACTCCGCCACTTGCGCCTTGCAAGCCTCGCCCGTTGCCACCGACAGGGTGATCTCGTAGACGCTGCCCTTGGGGGCGTCGATCTCGACGCCGTTGAGGTCCAGGAAGACCAGCGCGGCAACGGCGCCGGTCCGTTTGTTGCCGTCCAGGAACGGATGGTTCCGGACGATGTGGAACAGGTACGCGGCGGCCATCTCGAAGAAATTCTTGTGGAGAAATTCGCCGCCGAACGTTGCCCGGGGCTGGGCAAGGGCCGATTCGAGCAGACCCGGATCGCGCACGCCGCTGTCGCCGCCGTACAGGGCGACCTGGTCAGCGTGGAGACTCAGCACGTCTTCCAAATTGAGGAAGTCCGCCATGACTGCCTATTCCGCCAGGCGCTTCAGGTCGTCACCGAACTTCCGGTTGATCTTGTCCAGGGAGTCGCGGAGCTTCCGTTGGCGAGCCTTGTCCCGGACCGGGGATACCATCAACGAGTCCCCGTTGGTGGTCAATTCCAGCGGCGTGTCGGCAGAGATGTGCAGCATATCGAGGATCGGCTTGTCAATCACCAGCGCCAGGCTGTTGCCGTGTCGGATCAGTGTCTTCGTCATGGTTCGCTCCCGAGTGTCGTATACACAAAGTATACACCACAAGACTGGCAACGGCAAGCCGGCTTTGTGGGCACGGCCAAGGTCATTCCGCAGGGGACGACAAGTCGGCTGTCGTGACCGGCATGATGCCGCTGAGACCAGGAGTCCCGGGACTCGGCAAAGAAGAAGCGGAGGGCCTGACCGCCAAGAAGCCCCGCCATGGATGGAACCAGATCCCAGGGAAAAGCGTTCGAGTTTCCCCATTTCCGGCAACGCAAGTCCCCTCGTCGCCCATACAGCTTAACCGATGAACGCAACGACCAGGCAGCCTGGCGTGCCAAGATGGCGTTCTCACCGTCCCCCAAATCCTCGGCGGTCACTTGGCGGCGCACCCACACTGCCGCAGAACCCTGTACACGGTCGGTCGGCTCAATCCCGTGACGCGGGCGATGTGGGTCACCTTCTTCCCCGCCACCCGCATCTCGTGGATCGCAGCCACCTGATCGTCGCTGACCTTCCACCGCCAGCCGGGCTTCGACCCGCCCCACTTCTTTCCCTTGCGACGTGCGACCGCCTGACCGGCGGCGACCCGCTCAGCTCTGATTTCGGTCTCGAACTCGGCGACCGAGGCAAGGATCCTCGCTTGTAGGCGACCAGCCGGGGACGCCAGGGAGAACCCGTCTCGCAGGGAAACGAGGTCTACCTTCCGCTCCCCCAATTCCTCGAAGAGCTGGCACAACCCCCTCGTCGTCCGCCCCAGTCGGTCGAGCCGCCAGACGACGATGCGCTCGACCTTGCCCGTACGGAGGTCTTCCATCAGCTTCTCCATGCCGGGGCGGTCCATGCTCTTTCCCGTGAACTTGTCCCGATGCCATACAACCTGACCGTCGTGGGCAGCCGCCCAGCGTTCCAGGTCGGGGAGCTGGCTCGCATGGTCTTGTTGTTTGCTGGAGACACGGAGGTAGATGGCGGTATGTTTCGTGGTCATGGCTGTAAAGTGTCGTTTTTGCTTCGGTCGTTCCAGATCGTCGTGTCGTAAGTCTCGTGTTTTCAGGGGTTCCGAGGGCGTTTTGTGGCGGATACTGACCGTTTACAATTTTCTCTTGGGCAACAGGCTGCCTCCTGCCCGTAGCCGTCGAAACTCCTGTCCAGGAATCCGCCATTTGCCGGAGTTCGGGTCCTTCTCGCACTCGATCCGTCCGTCGTTGCACCAGCGTTCCCGAATGGTGTAATCGCTCTTGCCCATGATCTCCGCCAGCTCCCTCGTGCTGTACCATTCCTTCTCCTGCCGCTGACCGATCAGAAGCTCATGGATGTCGGTTGCCACCCTTTCCAAGCCCGTGAGCCGATCAGCGACGACCTGGAGGGATTGCACGACCAAATGGGACTCGCCCATCCCGTTGGCGAGTTCTCCACCCACTTCCCGGTCGCGCAGGCTCAGCAGGAGGCTTTCCAGCCTCTCGGCAAGAGCGTGAACGTCCGCTTGGAAGTTCCCGCGTCCAGAACTGCGGCTCCGGGGTATCATTGCCCTCAGTCCTTCTTGTCCGCTGGCTTGCAGTAAGAACCTCGACCTCGGGACCGTACTGCTGCCGCACCAGAGCCTTTGCTTGGGCGGCGTTGTTGGCATCGGCTGGAACCCAGGATACATGCCCCTGGAACCTGATCTTGACTTCGTACTTCATGGATGGACTCCTTTTCGTGTGGAAAGTTCGTTCAATACTCTTCGGGTAGCAGGCAGCAGGTCGAGGAGCGGTCGGCTTCCGTGATGACCCACAGCCGCACGCCCCGCAACGTCCGGTACGCCGACAACAACCGCTCCCCCCTTACCAGTGCCTCGTCGTTTGCCCTCTGGTCCTCGGCGTCCACCTCGCCCCAATCCCCGGCGAGGTGCTTCTCCAGGAAGAACG
The DNA here is from genome assembly GCA_963791075.1 of uncultured Planctomycetia bacterium. Classification (GTDB taxonomy): domain Bacteria; phylum Planctomycetota; class Planctomycetia; order Pirellulales; family Thermoguttaceae; genus CAWBRF01. The sequence continues at coordinate 9,930 of CAWBRF010000023.1, read as the reverse complement.
ACGGGGACTGCCCCGCCTCCTGCAACGCTCGCAGTGCGCCAGGCGTGGCGACGAGCTGCAACCGAGGTGAAACTTGGGCTTGTTCATATCTTGCATCCTTTTCGTCGCTTTCAGTCACACGCCGCCGTAACGGCTCGTTCAATCCGCCGTCGCCACTGCGCCCTTCGCCCGCTGTTGGTCAGCCAGTTGCTTCATCGCTTTCAGGAAGGGGGCAAGGTACTGGTGGTTCTGCTGCCCCTTGAACTCCAAGCTGCTCGAAGTTGGGGAACTCAGAGATGGGCGATTCCAAGCTGAGCTCCGACCCGTTCGCCTTGAGCATCGTCGTTGATTGCCCCCGACTCGTGGCGATCATTTCGTTCCAACTGCCCACCTCCTCCACCAGGGCCTTCACGTCGTACTTGCCGTCGTGCCACGTGTAGACCCGCTTCCGCCCAGGGGTCGTCCGTGTAGTATGACCGCCCGTACTTCCCTTCGTCGTTGATCTCCACCTTCATCGTCGGCAATTGGGCGATCCGGTCGAGCAGGTGGATGACGCACAGGTGGCAGCGGATGAAGTTGGGGATGCCGCCGCACTCTGCCGTCGCTTGCATACTGGGTCTTGCAGAAGCTCGAGTACCGCCAACTGGAGCCGAGACCGGTCTTGACCTTCCGTTTCTCTTGGAACTTCTCGTCCTCGGGATACTCCCAACGGTCGTGGCCGTTGCACTCGCAGCCACCGTTCCCACCGTTTCCAGTCGAACTGCCACCGGGTCGAGCAACCGTCTCTTGATGGTCTTGATGAAGCGGTCGTCGTCCCTGGGCAGTAAGTCACCTCGATTTCGGCCGGGTAGCGGGCAAGGCCGAAGCTCGCCCACTCGCTGCCCGGACCGGGCACCGTCCAGAAGGAAAGGATTTCCAAGGGCTGCACGGTGACGCTTGCCGACTGCTTGCGATGCCAGGGGATAGACACGTGCTTGCAACCGTCCAGGACGGTCGAGAACAGCGTTTCGTCGGGTCGCAGTTCGTCGAGGGGACGCTGGCACACGTCGGGACCAAGGTGCTGCACCTTGTCATCGACCGACTCGAAAGGCAGGTCGAGTGCGAGTTGCCGCATTTGCTCGACCAATGCCTTGGCTCTTTCGGTCGAACGGGTCCTGCTGGCCAGCCCATAATGAATGGTCAAACCCATGTTGGTCCTTTCGTGTCGGGTCGTTCGCCCACACTGTCCCTATACGGCCTAACCAACTCTCCCGCCGGTCTCGGTCGCGTCAAGCAAGGCTCGGTCAGTTCCAGGAGCCCGTCCAACAGCCGGTTGTCGCCCGATGCCGGCACGTACGGTTGGTTCTTCCGGGCAAGGTCGGCGATCTTCGTGAGCAACTCCCGCTGGACGCGAAACAGTTGCGGATCGATCCGAAGCGTGTCCGGCCCGCACTCCACCGCCCGGGCATGATGCGGAGCCGTATTGTCCGGCGTGTCCGAGGCGTCCAGCGGCTCGACCGAGTAGGGCGAGTCGGCGGAGTCCCAGTCGGAGTAGTCGGTCTGTTCGGCGATCTTCAAGGCCGACGCTTCGTCGTCGGCTTCCACCTCCAGAACCCGTTCCGTGTTGCAGCGGATCTCGAATTTGGGCATGGTTCTTCCTTTCACGGTTGTATGGGTTCCCGGGCTGCTTGCCTGGGAACGGTTTCCCTTTATTCAATCAGATCGCCATCGACAGACTCAAATGCACCAACGTGCCGTCCACGACCAGGGCGGTCGCCAGGGTGTTGTCGTCTCCTCTCGCGCACGGTACGCCTCGCCCAAGCCGACGACGCGGCTCGACTTCCCGCCACCTCACGCTGTTCATCCTATACAACTTAACCAAGAATCTCGTTCCCGTCCGCCCGGCGTCCCGTGTCGCCGACTTCCAGGGCGTCGAGGAAAATCCCCTCGAACGAACCGACCCCAGAGCTTGCGGCAAGTCGCCGCCTTGTCGAAGACGTCCACGGACACGACATTGCCGATGGCGACGGCCATCCCCGAGGCGCCCTCGACGTAGAACAGGGTCCTTCGCAGGGCTTCCACGGCGTCGCGGTGCGACTCCAGCGCGTCAAACATGTTTTCCTTCTCGGACGTGGTCCCGATCGCCCGGTGCTTCCGCCGGATTTCCCGCCACACGGCTGTCTGGGAGTGGAGCCTCGCGGATACGGGGTCGCCGTAGCCCGCTTGCTTCAGCAGGCGCCGCAGCGTCGGCGGGCAGCAGGAGCCCGCCCCGAACTGCCGCGTCGAGTATTGCCACTTCCCCCGCTGGACACAGCAGACGGGAACGTGCGTCCGGTTCCTGCCCGCGACCAGCACGGACTCGCCGAGAACCCGGTTCTGTTTCGCGCCCTTCAGCTCCTCGCCCTCCACGAACAGCGCCGGCTGGTCGCCGCCGTTATCCGCCAACAGCGTGCCCACGATGCCTTCCTCGGACGCTTCCGTGACCGTGAGGGTCCCCTGTTCCAACGCCTCGTGGGCGAGGACGTAATCCAGCGCCTGTCGGCAAGCAGCGACCGCTCGGAGAACAGCGGGAAGACGGCCACGGCGCCACAGACACTCGGCTCGGCGACACGGACTTCAGGGATTTCGACAGACATCACGACACTCCTTTCCTCCAACTGCCTGGCTCCCATACAACCTAACCGTAGGCGACGAGTTGGTGCCTCAGTTCCACCGTGCCCGCGCCTAGGGAGACCTGCCCTGCAAAGCGGTGCCGGAATCCGGCTTCCTCGGCGTGGCGGACCGCGTTGGCCACCGCCTCCACGGCTGCCCCGCCCAGCTTCCCGGCGGTCATTTCCCCGTTCTTGGGCACGACCATGACGTTGACGACCACCTCGAAGAACGCCGAGTCCTGGGGGCGGACGACGTTCTTGCCCAAACGCCGCATCGCCGTCATCCTCCTTCCCGGGGCTGGGGACGCTTGAACCATGCGACTTCCCGGAAAGCGATGCCTCGCTCCGTGGCACACACCAGGCACCGTCTCCCGCCGATCTTGGCATAGGGCTGGTTCGGCCCGCCGCCGGGGACAGCCTCGCTGGCGTACTGAAAGGAGCCGTCCTCGGCGAAATAGACGGACAGCCGGCGGGACAGGACGAGGCAGACCTGGCGCCGACGCTCCTTGGCGAACTCGCTGGCGTACCGCTCGGCTGCCTCGGGGGACTGGATCTCGTCGGGCAGTCCCGCCTGCGAGTAGATCGCCGGCATCAGTCGCACGACGAGGTAGGGCTTGACGGGTTCGTTCGCCCACTTCAGCCAGTCGTCAAGGTCCTCCTGCAAGAGTCCGTCCACGGTCGCCTGGTCAACGTCGAGCGCCGCCATCAGCTTCTGGAACAGTTGGCTGTCGATGTCGCCAGTCGTCTCGAACCTTTGCAGCCTGTTGCAGCCGTGCGAGAGGCTCCTGTTGGTGCGGCGGTAGCCCAGGCGCAGGGCGACCTCGCTGAGCTTCAGCCCTTTTTGGAGCCGAGTCTTCTGAAAGTATCGTGCGAGGTGCGTGGTCATCTCGGATGTATCCTGGCGGCTCCCTTACAGCTCAACCTACTCCCATTGCCGCCATTGCCGTGCCCACCTGCTCGCCCAACATCCTCTTCAACCTAAAGAACGTTGCCCTTGAACGCCTCGTCATGGCCCGGAAAGCCGCCTCCTGGTCAGCGACGTTCTGGGGATAATCCTCCACGACCTGTCGCAGGCATTCCAGGTCGTAGGCGGGAGTCGGAGACCTTGGGGGCAGCGGTTCGACCGATCTCGTGGAGCTGGCTGGCGACGAGCTGACGCCAGTCCACGTTCGCTTCCCGCGCGTAGATGACTTTCCGCAGGCTCGGTTCCAGCAGCCGCAAGGACAGCTCCCGGCTCGCCGAGAACTCCCCAATGAAATCGACGACCTCCTGGCACTCGTCGGGACTCAGTTCCTCAAATCCCTGCGCCGCCAGTTGCCGCAGCATGACGAGGACTTCCTCGTTGGAAGCCGACAGTTCGAACTGGTCCACCCTGCTCAGGACGGCGCCAAATGCATGGTTCTGTCGCGGCAGGGCGTTGACGGCGAAGATGACCCGACCCTCGAACCGGAAGGACGACGGGATCTTCAACTGGGACGAGTTGTAGTTGACGAGGCGGTTCCCCTTCTCCCCTTCCCACAACGCGCTTCGCAGGATGCCGAGGGCGGGGAGGTTGCGGAACATGGCATCGCAGTCGTCCAGGAAGACGACCGATTCGGGATGTTCGTACAGGGACATATACATCGCCAACGGCGTGCAGTGCCCCGTCAGGATCACCGGCTCGACGCCCTCCTCCTTCAGCGTCTCCAGCACCACCCTCGTCTTTCCCAGCCCGCCACGGCAGCCGTACACGCACAGCCCGTTCGCCATCCCGCGAGCCACCAAGCGGACGTGATGGGCAAGCAGCCGCTGCCGTTCTTCGAGGGCGGTCGGCGCAAAGTCGGGGACGGCGGGGACGGGAACGACGGGGGGAGGGGCGGCGGAAGCGACGTTGCCGTTCTTCTTCCAGCTCCCCGTGAACAGACTCAGCAGGCTTTTCATCGCTTGACCTTCTTCAACGTGTCAGGGACGATCTCCAGCAGGACTCCCTCTTTCCCGGCGGGCCCGCCGATGCAGAACTTCTTGTGTCGTTTCAGATGGCGGGCGAGTTCCTTCTTCGACCAACGGCGGGCATGGACGGTGAGAATGATCGTGGCCGTGAACGTGTCCGCCTCGTCGCCGCCAAGGCAGTAGCGGTTTCTTGCCTCCACCGCGTCGAGCTCACGCTTGAAGAGCTTGGCTTTGGCGGGATCGTTGCTCCACCGACCCTCGCCGGTCCACACCTGGTTCAGGCCGTCACGGATGACGAAGCGGGGGAACCGCTTGTCGCCGACTCGCTGGATGTATCCCGGCGGCAGGTAATCCATCCCATCACTCCCCGATGATTTGCAACTGCGGCAACGGCTCCACCTCGGGCTGCAAGAGCTTGTTCAGCGCCCTGATGGTCTTGGTGACGGCGGCCAGCAGCTTCTTCCTGTTCGTCGCCGCCGCCGCCACCACCCCCACCAGTTCCCGGGCGATCGGACGGACCAGGCTTATGTCCAGCAGGTCGTCGCCGTCGTTGTCGGAGCGGACGACGAGCGGCCCCTTCATGCCAGGACGGAAATAAACGTTCTCGGCATCGAACTCGTAACGTGCGTCGGAATGCCGGTCGAAGGAAATGCCGTGCTGGACGCAGAAGGCTTCCAGTTCCTCGAACTGCCCGTAGCGAGCCTCGGCGTCCGCAAGGAAAAGATGCCCGTTCTCGTCCAGGGCCTGGCGCAGGTCGTGAGCGGTCTTGGCATCGAACTCCGCGCCGTCGTAGCCGCCGACCTTGGCGCCCGTGGAATCGAGTTCGCCCAGGAACTCTTCCAGCAAGTTGGCGGGAACCTTGCCGCCGATCGTGATTTCGCCGGGAAAATTGTCAGCCATTTTCCTGCCCTTTCCGTTCGACAACCTCGTAGGAACAGCCGTTCACGAGCCAGCCGTACTCTTGGCCGAGCACGTCCGCCCCGTCCTGCGCCAGGTCGATGTCGTCGTCCGTTTCGAGGACGCACTCGGACGGCAGGCCGCAGTCCTGCGGGGTGCGGGTCTCCTCGGTCATGTCCCAGTCGATGTCGAAGAACCTCACTCGCATGATTTCCCCTTATACGGGCTGACAGTCCGGCATCCGCTCCGGGCATTCGACTCCGGGGATACCGCACCAGTCGGGTTCGCCGTTGACCAGCGGAACGTCGACGACTTGCCCTCTTTCCCAGGGGTACAGGTAGCACCGGAGGACCTTCCAGGCGGTGCCGTCAGCGGCGCCAATATATACTGTCTAAGTCCGAACCCACCCAAGTTGGTGCTCTTGGCCACCACCCTGAACTTCTGGTGGGTCTTCTTGGCCAGGGCGGCGCGGCGGTCGCTCTCGGCTTTCGCCGCCTTCTTGGCGTTCCGCTCGTTCTCCCGCAGCATCGCTTCCACGGCTTTCGCCTCGGTCGCCGCCCACGACTTCAGCTCCCGCTCGACGTCGGACCAGCAGAAGCGGGGGTCGCCGACGGGAACATGCTCGTGGATGCATCGGATGAACCACTGTTGTTTCGCGGGGGTGGAGAACCAGACTTCCCAGAAGCCGTCGGCATCGTAGTTGGCGATGTGCCCGAAGATGTTGGAAAGACGACGGTAGAAGTCGGGCTTAAAGAGCTTGCGGTCGAACCCCCGCAGGACGAACCTGACGAAGGCGGCGCAGAAACGCGACTTCTCCTCGGTGGTTGAGTGCGGCGTCGGCACGAAAAGGTCGGCGGCGAAGACGGTCCTGGTCATGTCGTGTTCCTTTCACCCTGCTCCCTATACGGCCTAACCAAGGTGGTCGCTCCCCTCGATCAACGTCACCGCATCCCAGTCGACGCCTGCGCTGGCGAAGACGGCGCCATCGGGCTGCCCCTTGCCTTCCGTGTCCACTTCCAGGACGAGTGCGTCCCGGAGCCAGGCGAGGAGGCTCTCCCTGGTCGGCGCAGGCTCGCCCCGGCGGTCGTCCAGCTCGGCGGGGTCGGTCGTGAAGGAGATCTCCACCGGGAGGCGGACGGTCTTGCAGTGCTGTGGCATGTCGGTCTGCCCGATCTCCTCGGACTTGTAGGGGGAGACGTGGCGGCAGCCGCACTTGGGACAATCGTCGTCGCACTGGCTGTCCCAGTCGTCCTTCCACTCATGCCCGCATTGCGGACAGCGGTAGAAGTTCCGCCATTTCGCTTCCGTCCGGTCGTCGTCTTCCAGCAGGCAGTCGATGCCGTGCCGATCGTGAGCCTGGTCAGCGATCTCGTCGGTCAGCGCGGCCAGCCCCTCCAGCAGCTCTCCGTCGCCCGGGGCAGGCTGCCAGGGCTGCTTTCGCCGGGCATGGTCGGCAAGCCGCAAGAGCATCTCCCGTTCGGCGCGGAAAGCCTGCCCGTCGATATCCAATGCGTAGTTCTTCATGTCGTCGTTCCCTCCTTCACTCTTCATATACAACTCAACATGCCCGTTCGCCGTCTCGCCTGCGACTTCCTCGGAGCCGTGCGGCTGCACCATGTCGAAGGGCAGGTATGCCTCCTTCCCGTCCACTTCCAGCATCTCACGGTCTACCGGCTCGCCATTGTCCTCGTAGTCGCACTGGTCGCCCGCCACGAACTCCTGGCTGACGAACCGCTTCTTCTCGGTGTCGAAGACTTGGACGACGAAGCCTACAGTAATCTTGTTGACCAGCATGACTTGGTTTCCTCTTGTCAGAACTCGATCTCGTCGGGGTCGATGCGGATGTCCTATTCGTAGAAGAACATCTTCTTCTGCTGGACGACGGTGTAAGCGCACCGCTCGCCGATGTTGGCGGCTTCGTACCTCGTGCCGTCGAGCACGACGTACTCCTCCTCCGGCTCGCCCACGCCCTCGTTTGTCTCACGGGTCTCCAGCACCTTGACCATACGGGTTCTGGCGTTCGCGATGCAAGCGCTGCGGAATTCCGGTCCGCTGCGCCGACGGCTCACGAACTCGCCCTTGAGTTCCTTGAGGACGAACTCACCGGACTCGTCCAGCTTGCAGTACCTTTCCAGGCACTCGGGGCAAACGGGACCGTCGCAATGCCGCTCGCCTTCCCAATAGTCGGGATGCCAGCCGTCGTCGGCGACCTGCTCGAAGTCCTCCGGCATCGGCTTGTCGCAGAAGACGCACTGCTCGCAGGAGCTTTTTTCGGGGGCGACGTCCATAGGGTGGACCGGCACGCCCGGGTCGGCGACCTCGATTGGCGAGCCAGTCGCCTCGAACTCGTACTCGACGATGCAGCCACTGAAGTTTTCGTCCCGGGCGGCTTCCAGCGCCTTTTTCTCCGCTTCCTCCAGATTGTCCGCCTCGACGCGAACCGTTTTTCTGGCGGTGCTGATGCGATTGACGGGAACGTCGAACAACATGATTTCGTCTCCTTTCCGACTCGTTCCTATACGGCCTAACCGACCGTCGCCGTCCCCACGGTGTTGCCATCGACGTCCTGCAACACCCAGTCCTTGTACTGCCGGGCGGTATAGGTCTCCATGCCCTCCGCCAGCTTGCGAAGAATGCGAGCCGCCTCCGGAAGGGGATTCGGCTCGAACGCCGCATTGTCCATCTTGAGTTCGATGTGCAGTGTCACGGTCAAGTCTCCTGCTCGTGGTCGAACGCCTTTTCCCTATACGGCCTAACCAATCTGCCATGCCGACACGACGACCTGGAACTTACCTTCCTCGACGATGGCAAACCCGTGCGTCGGATGACGCAGGAGGTATCCTGCGAGTTGCCGGCGGAACTGCTGCCAAGTCAGGGCGGGTTCCCAATTCAGACCATGCCCCGTCTTGTCCACGAACCAGCTTGCGCCGTCTTCCGCCAGCCGCGAGGCTTCAGCGTGCCGATGTTGGGACAGAAGAACGGCGTGGTTGCTTCGTCGGCGCTCAAGGGGACGTAGGGGACGAGCCCTAGTCGGGCTGCTTCCTGCGCGATCTCGTTGTTGACGGCTTCAAGGGCTTCAAGGCTCATCATGGGTCAGTTCCTTTCTGCTTCCTTTCGGTGTCAGGACTATTCTTCGGCGATGACGAACCCATCGTCCCGCAGGTGGTCGAGCAGATCGATGGCCATGCGATGATCGACCATGACGGAGCCGCCCATCACTTGCCAATCCTCGAAGGCAATCGTGCCGTCGCCGCACGCTTCCCGCGCTTTCGCCGTCATGGGGGAGAGGGCGACCATGCTGCCGTAATTGGCAACAAGAAAATCGGCTTCGTCTCTTGCCAAGGTGGGGACGCATGCCATGTTCGGTTCCTTTCATCAGAACGTGATTGTGCCGGTTCGCCTGGAATACGAGAACCGTCATCTCGCAGCCGAGGCTGCTTGTCTACCCGTCGCTGCGACTCTCCATTCTGCCGCAATCCGCCGCCTTTTTTCGTGCATCTCGGGGGTCGCCCGGCGGCGGACGGTCAGGTTGTAGCCGCGCCGCTCAAGTTCCTCGTAAAGGTCGACATATTCTTCGGGGGCGGCGGGGTCGCTGTTGGCGATGCAGCCGTGGTAGTCTGCGGAACAGTGCTGCCCGACCCGTTGGTACGCCGTGCAGAGGTTTCCCCACTCGTCGCTCGGCAGCTCGGGGAAGAGGGCGAAGCAGTCCTTCCAGCCCGTCCTGTCCTTGCGGAAGATGACGATGGTTTCTTCGCTCACGGCATCGCCCCCACGGTTTCAGGTTCCGGCTTCTTGACGAATGCCAGAAGAAAGTCCGTGACCTTCGATGCCTGCTTCGCCGCTTTGAAGATGTAGTTGCGGTCGTTCCTCAGAGCCTCAAGCCAGTTCTTCAAGTACGCGGCGTGGTTCCCCAGTCCCTCGCCCTGCGGCACGCCGAGTTCGGCGGCGACGTAGCAGGATGCGATCTCGGCGGCCAGCTCGCCCAAGGCGTAGCCGTGCTTGTCATGGTCCCAGCCGGTCCGGCATTCCGCCCAATGACTGACCTCATGGGCGATGGTTTCGTAGAACGCTGCTGGCGGGCTGAAGGTCGTCTTGGGCGGGATGCAGAGGAAGTCGCCTTCACTGTGGTTCGGGAAGGAGCCGGCGGGGTGCGGTCGGCGGTAATAGGCGCGGTCGCCGCCATAAGCGGATGTCGGCTTGGGTGGCGGCAATCAGTTCCTCGGCGGGCTGGAAGTCGGGTTGGGCGTCGGTCCGCCCCTCGTCCTCATGCACCTGGAACTCGCCCGCCCTGTCCCCCTCCACCTGGTCGGCGGAGAAAACGGTGAAGGTCTTGAGGACGAAGAACCGCTCCTCGTCCTCGTCTTCGTCGGTCTGGTCGTCCATGACCGTCTTGGTCAGCGGCTTCCAGAAGACCACCCGGCAGCCCCAATGCCCCGGCTCCACGTCTCGGGGGGCGCTTGCGGATGTTGCAGCCGATGTCGTGCCACTGGTTGAA